>JAJPHL010000043.1 GCA_021325275.1 Terriglobia bacterium
CCTCAACCCGCAACCGTGTCCCAATCACCACTCTCCGCCTTTGTTTCCATCAACCGCTACCGCGGGAGTCCCCTGTTTTGGACAGCAGTGACATTGCGCCGCCTGCTACCGCAGGCTCGGAGTCGCGTTGGTCACACAGCCTCGGAAGGGTGCGCTATGCCAGCTCCCTCTTCGCCCTGGGCCTGTCATAGTTCGCCCCTCTTCGGAGTTGCGTTGTCCCACAGACTCCTAAGGCTCGAGCAGACGATCGCGTAACAAATCCATGTCCGTGGGATTCAGCGACGCCAGCAAATCGCGCGTGATGTTCCGGGTTTCGGAGAGGCGGTCGGCCAGCCATTGAAGCTGTCCGCCGGCTACTTGAACCGGAACGAGCGTCTTCGAGTACAACCAGTAGTAGCGCAGGTTGAACTCCACCATCCGCATCATCAGTTTCACGCCGAAGCTCGATTCCCGAGCCGTCGGCAGCGCCGAAAGCATCACGCCCACCGCGAGTAGCGCGCGAAACTCCTGGCGCAAGTCTTTCAACACCATGCGCAGGATCACGCGCCGTTCCTTCTTCATTCGCTTCAGCAGACGCCCGGCGTTCGGCAGAGCCCTCAGGAAATCGAAATCATCGCGAGCGGTGATGCGCGGGAGATGCGCAAAGCGCGACGAGCGGTCGAGAAACCACTCGTATTGATCCAAACTGGCGGGCGAGCCCAAGTGCGCGCGGTCCCACAAGAGCACCGCGGCGCCCATCAACACGCAAACTACCAAGAAGAAGCTGAGAACGATCATACTTCCTGAAGTACTTTACCCCAACGCGAACCTACCTGCTCGCGCAGTCCTGAACGTCAACGTTCGTGGGACTACGATAACAGGGATGATTTCAACTCACAAGTTTTTTTCCTAAATTGTTGGATAAAAATGCACCAGTACAAAAGAGTTACATAGGGAAAACCCTAGGTCGCCGTTCCTATTTCGGTTCCGGCGATCCAGTCATCCGCAACAGCGCCAGGTTGATCACCTGCATGCGCCGCTCGACTTCTTCGGGACTCAGGACCGGCGTCAACAATGGAGTCCTTTCCGCGGCTTCGTCCCGCACCGTAAGGACGGCGTAGCACCAGACTGAGTTGGCGAAGAGGCCCACCATCCCGCGAAGGTAGACGATCTCCGAGCTCATGGCGTAGACGTAAACCCAACTGTCGAGCACGACATAAGACAGCGCAATTACGAACATTCCCAAGGCAAAATTGCGCAGGGTGCGGCTCGTTTCCACACGCCACAGCGCCAGAATTCCGAAGAATAACCACAGGAGACCGGCCAAGACAAACATCGCGGAACGCTGAACCAAGAAAAAGTATGCCTGCAACCAATTCGGGACTGCAAAAGAGGTCGGGATGGTGCCGGGGCCCGACACCGATGAGGTGGTGAAGAAAAGCACGATCAGCTCGAACGCCAATGTCGCGAGCATCGTCACCACACAAAGGCGGTGGAGGCCGCGATAGCGGATGAACGCCGTGCGCCAGTAGTAATACACGGCCACGAAACTTGAGATAAGAATAATCCCTTGACCCGACCAATAAACGAGAGTATAGGCCGAGGGCCGGAGGCGATTCGATAACACCCAAACAACTACGCCCAGGCCGGAATTGAAACAGATATAGAGAAATTGGAACCAAAAACGGCGGATCAGTCCCCTTCGAATCATGACGGCAATCGTAAATAGGCTTACGCCAAGCGACGTGAGCCAGATTCCCAGTTGGGCGGGCGTAGACTTCATCGGTAAAGATGATACTACAGCGCGCTGTTGGGCTGTGTACGCCTTTGGTGCATCTACTAATCAGCAAACGACCGGCAAGCCGGCGGAAGGTACCGGTGCCACATCCTCCCGCGGCTTGACGGCGTCATGCCTGGCACAAATCTAGCGAGGCGCCAGGGATGCGTCGGTGCACGGAAAGCAAGGCGGATTCGGCCAACCGCGTCGCGTCGGGTTGCTTCCGGTCGAGGCGAAGAGTACAATCGTGGCCAGCAGATAGAACAAGGCTAAGGACTTACGCATGGTGGGGTCTCCTTCGAATTTGAATCGGGCGTTTTGTTCGCCCAATTTAGGAGACGATTTTTTGGGAAAGGTCCCTTTTTAAGCACTAAAGTGATTCCCGATTAGGAGGAGAAAGCTTTGAGGACGAAGAATCCTGAGATTATTCAGCAAGTAATGAATGAACTGCAGGAACATACGTTGTCGGCAATCCCTTCCCACTTTGGACGGTTTGTCTATTTAGCGAGTCTGCGGGACGAGAACAGTGCGGAATACAGACACTTCGGAATGGAGAAGCTCTACCCCAGGGATCAGTGCGATCTAGCCTTATTGCAAACCCACCGGAACGTCTTTTACGACTGGCTACGGCTTACGCTGGCCGAACAACGCGAGGATCTCCTGCTGTATTTGCGAGATATCGGCGAGGACCCGGCAACGGTTTTGCAAACGTGGAGAAAACTTGAAAGCTTCCGCGTCTATCCGCCGGCCGAAACGGCCCACGGCGACCTGGAGTTGTACCTTAGCGATCTGCGGATTCTTCTGGAGTTGTTGCTGGACGAGGAAACGGCGTGACCGCGGTCGGCCGCGCCACTCCCGTCACCAGGCCGGTGACTTCAGCCTGCTGCGGATAACGATACACGCGCGGAGAACACGGCGACAGCGGATGCGGCTGCAGCACCAGCGTCCGATGATGCACGCTGCACCAGCAGCATGTGATGCCGTCCTTGTGTTCGATCAGGTAAACCGGCCGCTCGAATTCGTTGCGCCACGCCCACTCGCGGACTTGGCGCCGCCGCGCGTCCACTTGAACCAGCGCGCCGGGGGGAATCAATGGATCCATGATGCGATCCTCCGAGCCGATCCGCGCGTACCGCACCAGCGAGCCGGCCTGCGGTGTCACCCAAGCAACCATCGAGGCAGGAACATCTTCAGGCGCCAATAGTTCGGTGCGCAATGCAACCGTCGCCGGTCCGATTTGGGCGGGAACACCGGGTAATTCACTCAGGTCGATTCCGTACCACCGCAATATTTCGAGAAAACTCAGCCGGTAAATGGAACAGAGCGTAAACACACGATAGATTGTGGGAAGTGCCCCGTGATTCTCAATCTCCGAAAGGCGGCTGATCGGTACGAAGTACTCGGGATTGTGCCTGGCCGCAGCGATCGCTTCCGAGGCGTTCTCGACGTCCCGGTAAGTGAGTCCGTTCTTGATTCTGGCCTGTTTGAGCCCAAAGCCGGGGCCGTTCATACTCCGTACTCCTAACCCTAACGGGGGATTATATTCATACCCCTTTCCGCGTCGCAAGGGAATTCCTATCGCCTCCCGTTTCAGGAACAAGTCACCCTGAAAAAGGAAAATGCCCCGATTTGACTCGGGGCATTTTGCCGCTTACCAAGGAGCAAGGAAGAACCTACGACTTAGTGTCGCGTGGGAGCTGCGCCGCCCGATCCACCCGACGACACGCTGCCGGCGCGCGGAGCCGATCCGGCAAACCCGCCGCTGCTGCCGCTCGACGCCATGCTTCCACCGCTGCCGCCCGATGAGAACGACGGCCGACCCATCATCGAGCCAGCGTTATTGCCCGAGAACGCCACGCCCGAGCGCGGCGACGTTCCAGCGAATCCGCTCGATCCGTTGCCGCCGGTGGTGCCGTACACAGGGAAGCGAGATTGCGCCGGCGTGGTGCCGATCGCTTGCTTGGCCGGCGTGGTGGCATAGCCGCCCGCGTATCCGTAATAGTTGTAGCCGCCGTATCCGAAGAGTCCACCGTACATGTAGCCGTACGACGGGAACGGATAATAGCCCACTTGCGACGGGCTGTAGTAGTAATAACCCCACGGGCTGGTCACCATTCCATAAGGCAGATACGTGAAGTATCCGAGCATCGGGTTAAACGCCCAGGTGCCCATAAATCCCGGACCCATCATGCCGGGATAGCCTTGGTAGTAGGAAGAACCAACGGCGCTGGCGGTGCGATACGACGACACTGACTGCAACTGGTCGCGGTTGGCGGCCCAGATATCGAAATCATCCTTCAGTTTGCGATCGAACTTGGCGAGTGATCCCACGCGGCCCGAGGCCAGCACGATTTCCTCGCCGTCCTTGACCGTCGTGTTTCCAATGCGCAGTTGTCCGGTCTGCACCATCACCTTCGTCGAGGTTCCGTCCTGCGCCACTTCAAAGCGGTACAGTCCGCGGTGCGTCACCGCGATGTCATGATAGTCGCCCCAGCTCAGGCTCATCGAGCTTTCTTTGGGAAGCTCGTTGATCTCGATGGAAATCAATCCGCTGAGCAGCTCCAATTCCGGATGACTGATGGAAGTGGAGAGCATGCGCACTTCGGCGCTGCGCTCCAAGCGCACATAGGCGCCGGGCATCATCAGCAGTTCAGACCGATTGGGGGTGGAAAAGATCTCGCCCTCTTGAAGTTGGCGTGGCGACGAAGCTTGAACTCCTTCTTCGTAATTCACCAAGCCGGCCTTGGCAGAAATGAACGTTTGACCAGCGAGCCCACCAGACAACGACAAGCTGATCAGGACCAACGAAAGCAGCGCGAGCCGACCTTTCATGTTCTTGCCTCCTTGGAGACCACTCTTGCACCACCAACGGGAGAAGTCAAGCCAAAAGATTGGTCCTACGGACTATCTTTTGGTCATCGTGGCTAACATTACACCACGCCCTGGTTCTCTCTCGTCTGGAGTATAAACCCGTTGTCAAGTGGAGAGCAAGCGGATCTCCGCACAGTCATTTCTGACTTTAGTCACCGTCAATCATTCCACGCCTGGACGAGCTATTCGCGGGAACCGCGAGCCAGTTCGCGAATCACCGCGTCGCCGACTTCGCTGGTGGTCGCCGTACCGCGCAAATCCGGCGTGCGCACGCCGGAGGTGATCGCTTTCTCGAGCGCGCGCTCGATCGCGTCGGCTTCGCGCGACAACGAAAAGCTGAATCGCAACATCATCGCCGCCGATCCGATCGCACCGGCGGGATTGGCCTTGCCTTGCCCGGCGATATCGGGCGCGGATCCATGAACCGGCTCGTACAGCGCGGGACCTTCGCCCAGCGAGGCCGACGGCAGCATGCCGATCGATCCCGCGAGCACCGAGGCTTCGTCGCTGAGGATGTCGCCGAACATATTTTCGGTGAGGAGCACGTCGAACCGCTGGGGATCGGTGACTAACTGCATCGCGCACGAGTCAACCAGTGCATGTTCCAGCTTGACGTCGGGAAACTCGCGCGCCACGTCGGTGACCACTTCGCGCCACAAGCCGGAACATTCCAGAACATTCGCTTTGTCGACGGAGGTGACTTTCTTCCGGCGTCCCTGCGCCGCTTTGAACGCCAGTCGCGCGATGCGTTCCACTTCGTGGCGCGTGTAGCGCATGGTGTTCAGCGCACTGTCGACGGCTTTCTCGCGTGGCTGGCCGTAATACAGTCCTCCGGCGAGCTCGCGGAACACGATCAGATCGACGCCGGCGATCCGCTCGGGACGCAACGGCGAGAATTCCTCGAGTCCTGGAAGAATGCGCGCGGGCCGAAGATTCGCCCACAGTCCCAGGGCCTTGCGCAAACCGAGCAGGCCCGCTTCCGGACGCCGCGCGGGTGGCTGCGCGTCGAATTCAGGAAGTCCTACGGCGCCGAAAAGAACAGCGTTGCTTTCCAGCGCGAGTTGGCGCGTGACATCAGGCAGCGCCTGGCCGGTCGCGTGAATCGCAGCGCCGCCGATGAGTCCTTCGGTGAAATGGAGTTCATGCGAGGTACATGCGGCTCGCAGAACTTTGATCGCGACGGCGGTGACCTCTGGGCCAACGCCGTCGCCGGGAAGAACAGCTATTTTGAGTGTCATTTCGTTTTGAAGTGTGGCGATTTGTCGCCGCGCTCCAAACTAATCTCCAGCCACCGGTAGCGCACGCGCGGTTTGATAACAATGACGCCGGTAGTGATTCACCGCCTTGAGATACGCTTCCGCCGACGCGTTTACCAGATCGCTGTCCTCCGCGCGACCCGAGCCCGAGCGATCGCCGAAGCGCGCGATCAACTCCGCGGTGACGCGTCCCGATCCGCCTTCCGCCGTCACGCGATAGGACTCGAGCCGCCCCTCGGTGTCGGACGCCGCGTCGATTGCTTTCGCGATCGCCGTGACGACATCGCTCGCCGACGCCGAGCCTATCAGCACCTCGCTGTTTCGCGTGAGCGTTACAGTCGCGCTGGCGCCGTCCGAGGTGGCCTTTGCCTCCACCGAATCGAGCTGCAGACCACTCCAATCGCCGGCGGAGGTGTGCAGAAGGTCGAGCAGATCGTCGTCGGTGATGTTTTTCTTGCGATCCGCAAGCGCGGTGAATTGTTGATACAGCGCGTTCAACTCGTCCTTCGAGAGTTTCACGCCCAACTGCGTGTAACGCTGGCTCAGCGCCGCGCGGCCGGAGTGCTTGCCCAACACCATCAGCGTTTCGGGAAAGCCCACCGATTGCGGACGCATGATTTCGTACGTGGTGCGGTCTTTGATCACGCCATCCTGATGGATTCCCGCTTCGTGCGCGAACGCGTTGCGCCCGACGATCGCTTTGTTCGGCTGCACCGCAACGCCGATGCACTCGGTGAGCAACTGGCTCGCCGGATACAGCAGCTCCGCGCGGATTCCGTGCGAGTACGCAACCGCGTCCTGGCGCACATTCAGAATCGCCACGATCTCCTCGAGTGCCGCATTCCCTGCCCGCTCGCCGATTCCGTTGATGGTGCATTCGATCTGCCGCGCACCCGCGTCGAGCGAGGCAATGGTGTTGGCAACCGCAAGTCCCAAATCGTTGTGACAATGCACGCTGACGATGGCGCGTCCGCGCAAGCGATCGACAATCGAGCGAATGAAGCGTTCGTATTCGGCCGGCACGGTGAATCCCACCGTGTCAGGCACGTTGATGGTCGACGCGCCCGCCGAAACGGCGGCCTCGATCACGGCGGCCAAGTATTCAGGATCGCTGCGTGTGGCGTCTTCGGCGGAAAACTCCACGTCGTCGACGTAGCGGCGCGCTTGTTCCACCGCGCGGCGTGTTTCTTCAAGCACTTGCTCGCGCGTCTTGCGCAATTTCACGGCGAGATGCAGGTCGGAGGTCGCGATAAATGTGTGGATGCGCGGACGTCGCGCCGGTTCCAGTGCCGCCGCGGCGCGTTCGATGTCGGCGGGCGTGGTCCGCGCGAGCGCCGCTACCTGCACCCAGGAAAACTCTTTGGCGATGGCGCGCACAGCGTCGTAATCGCCGTCGGACGCGATCGGAAATCCCGCTTCCAAAATGTCTACACCCAACTCCACCAGCATGCGCGCCATGCGCAACTTCTCGGGCGTGTTCATGCTGCATCCCGGCGATTGCTCGCCGTCGCGCAGCGTCGTATCGAAGATATAGACGCGGTTATCGTTACCCAAGGGCCAACCCTCCTTCAACGACAATACTGAGGATCGCGCACGTAACGGGATAAGTCAAATTTATAATTCTTTTGTGTTCATAACGTTCTGTTATACTTGCCCCAACTGGGGTTTGGAGGGACTGCGTTCGCACTCGGGCCTCGGGCCTTGTTTCTATGGAACTATCTCAGCTCACCATTTTTCTCACGGTGGCCGAGGAGCGCAGCTTCTCGCGCGCGGCGCAAAAACTCATGCGCACGCAGCCGGCCGTGAGCTTAGCGGTGAAGCGCTTGGAAGTCGAGTTGGGAGAAACCCTCGTCGATCGATCGCTCAAAGACGGCACGCTCACCGAAGCCGGCAAGGTGGTCGCCGAATTTGCGCGCAAGTTCGAGAACGTCCGCCGGGGATTGAACAACGCGCTCACCGAACTTCATGACGTCCATACTGGCCGGCTGACGATCGGCGCGAACGAGAGCGGCGCGCTGTATCTGCTGTCGCACATCGTGCGATTCCGCCAACTCTATCCCGGCGTAAAGGTAGAAGTGCGGCGCAGCTTGTCGAGCCGCATTCCCGGCGACGTCCTGGACGCGTCGATTGAATTGGGCGTGGTTTCCTACGAACCCGCCGATCGCAGTCTGCGGTCGCAAGTGATCTACACCGATTCTTTGTGCTTCGTCGTGTTCCCGGGCCACACGCTCGCCGGAAAGAAGGAAGCGCACATCAAGGAACTGGGCAGCGAGACGTTTATCGCGCACAACGTGCTGTCGCCGTATCGCGCCACGGTGATCCGCGCGTTTCAAAAGCACCAAGTTCCGCTGAACATGAATGTGGAAATGCCCACGCTTGAAACGATCAAGCAAGCAGTAGCGCATCGCATGGGCGTGGCGTTCCTCCCGCGCATGACCGTGCAAGCGGAGTTGCAAGCGGGCGTGCTGGTGGAAGTGCCGGTGAAGGAATTGCGCGTGGAGCGCAAGATTCATCTGGTGCATCCCAGCCGCCGCCAACTTTCGCACGCGGCCAAGGCGTTTTTGGAAGTGGTCAAGCGCGGGGCGTAGGGATTACCGCAAATGCAAGACCATGTGGTGCGCGCTCAGCGATCCCGTCTCAAAAGAATTGGCGGCCGCCCAAAGATAGAGCCGGAAACGGCGGTACAAAAACTCTCCCCAGCGCGACACCACGGTCTCGCGCACTGCTTCTAAATTCTCGGCCCATTTCTGGCACGTGAGGAAATAATTGTGGCGGTCGTTTTCCAACTGGATCACTTCAAAGCGGGTCTTCGCCAGCTCCGCGAAGTATTTTTCCAGGCACAACGGCGACGTATTGCCCTCGTAGATCCACTTGGTGATGAACGACGGCATCCCAAAGCGCTCGCCGGAATAGGCGTCAAGATAGATTCGGCCGCCGGGCTTGAGCACACGCTGATAATTCTGGACCGTGCGGCGGTAGTCCGGCAAATGTTCGGTAACGCCGAGATTGACGATCGCGTCGTACGGCTCGGCCGGGCGATGATCGAGAAAATGCTGGCGGACAACCTGGCACTTCAGGCCGCGGCGCGCGATCACGTCGTTCATGTATTTCTCCGACGCCGCCGAAATCGTGATCGACGTGACGTGTACGCCTCGGGATCCCGCAAATTCCAGAAACGATCCCCAACCGCCGCCGATATCGAGCACGCGCATGCCCGGCACGATTCCCGCCGCCTTCATCGCGTAGCGGAATTTGCGCTCCATTCCGGTTTCCAGCGACTCCTGGTCCGATTCGAAGAAGCCGTGCGAGTATCCGCGGATCTTTTGGTCGAGCCACAATGTGAAGAACTGCGGATCCACGTCGTAGTGCGCCTTGATCCAGCGCTTGTCGCATGGCACTTGGCCGATCGTGAACGCCTGCGCATACGTATCGATGAAATAACGGATCGGCCGGCGGTCCGTGAACATGGGCCGATATTTCAAGCTGTCTAGCAACGAGCCTTCGATATCGAGGTGGCCCTTCATGTACGCCTCGGCCATCGACAACTCGTCGAACGACCCCAGCGCGCGCAAACCCGCCGCGTCCGCCACGCGCACCGTGAACGCCGGACGGCCCGCGCCGATCGTGTAGGTGCTGTGATCGGGAAGCGTCACCGCAAAGGGACGCACTGGCTGCCCGCTGCGTGACATGCGCTCATACCGCGATTGAATCTTGTAAATGACTCCGCTGGGATCACCGGTCAAGACCACACTTACGCCGCGCGCTACGCTCATCCGATCCTTTCGCTAACTTTGATTTGACAGCCAAGTGACTACTTGTGATGCCAATCCCAAACGCCCGCCCTGTCCAAGGTCGAGGTCGGAGGGAAAATACAGATGCCCGCCCGCCGGCGTGTGAATCGTGGTCAGCGCCCGAGACGCGCGGCCGCACGCATCGCGCACCGTTTTCGGCGACACGATGGGATCGTTTTCCGAAACGATCAGCAATCCCGGAATATCGAGGCGATGAATATCGCTAGCCACCGCGATCTTTTCGTAATACGCGTCGACGCTCGGAAACCCGAAGCGTGGAATCACCGCAACCTCGTCGCGTTCCTTGGTGAATAACGCGCACTCCACAACTTCCGGTGGATTCGCCATCGGCCGGCGCGCGGCGGCGGCCTTGTACACGCGATTCAGTTGATGAAACACGTGCCGCCGGTAAAGCGCATTGCTGGGATCGTCGAACGCAACCGCGCCCGCTTCCAAGTCGATGGGTGAGCACACCGCCGCGACGCCGCGAATGCGTGGATCGATTTTTTCGATGGCCGCGCGCAGCGCGATGCATCCACCGACCGAGTATCCGATGATATAGACCTTGCGATATTTCCGAAGTTCAGGACTACGCAACGCCGCGCGTAAATCTTCGGTGAGTCCGCCGTGATAAATGTCTTCGCCGGAGAGATCGGCGCCGCGCAGATTCAATCGCAGCGCGCTGTACCCTGCTTTGCGCGCGGCGCGCGCCGCAAACGCGCAGTAGCGGCTGTTGGCGTCGCCGCCAAATCCATGGACGATCAGCGCCGCGGTGTCGGATTCCGGAACTTCATCGAGCCAACCCGTGAGCCGAATACTTCCCAGGTACGGGTCGTCGACAGTGGTGAAAAACGGCGTGCTTGGTTCAGACGGCGAGCCCAGCAGGTTCGGCAGTACCGTCCACAAGTGACCTGTGACGCTCATTCTTCATAAACATAGTCGACCTTGTCCATCACCGGTATATACCACCCTTCCCATTTTGTTCTAGTACCGACGAGTGAGAAGCAACTCCTCCAGTTTCGCGCTCATCCGTTGCCGGCATTTCTCCAAGCAATCGCCGAAATACGCGCGATCGCCGGGGCGATCCTCAAAGCGCATCGCCGGTAGAATCGCGAGATCGACGCGGCACGGCCGCGGTATGTGCTGCGAAAGCGTCTTGGGATGCCACGGCTCGGTGAGTATTTTCTCGCTCCCCGCGATCACGATCGGCACCACCAGCGCGTTGGCCTTCAGCGCCATCTTCAGGAATCCGCCTTTGAACGGCGGAATCGGCAGCGGCGGATGCGGATCGCCTTCCGGGCACAGCGCGAGATAACGGCCTTCCCTGAGGAGACGCTCGGTTCGCTCCATGGTCGCGCGATTATCGCCGCCCGGTTCCACGGGCATTTGCTCGTTGGCGCTCAAAATCCAAGCGATGACGGGGTTCGCGAAGTTCCGCTGCATGGTCCAAGTGAAAACTTTGCGGCGAATCGCGGCGACGGTGAGCCACCCGTCGATGGCGCAACTGTGATTCACGATGAAGATGACCGGGCCTTGCCGCGGCACGTTCTCGAGTCCTGAAACGCGAAAGTCGAGCACCACGGCAAACAGCGCGCGCATGAACCAAACGCTGATCCAGTAAATCACGGCAAATTCATCGCTTTCTTCCACGCTTCAATCTTCGGCAGCGCGTACAGCGCGCCTTGCTCCGCGATGTATTCCATGCGCTTCACGTCGAGAAAGGAAAACTCGTCGGTCGGCGGATGCAGATAAAGTCCAATGCCGCCGTGCTCGTACGCCGACGCCGCGCCGATCGACGCCAGCATTGTAGTGCGTTCGAGGATTTGATGAATGTTCGGCAATCCCAACGATTTTCTTCGAGGAAGCACGCTGCGCCACAGCACTTGGCTGAACGACAGACTCTCGCCGAACTCCTCGCGGCTCGCCAGTTGCCGCTGGGGATTGCAATTCACCGCGATCACCGACGATTTGTCGCAATAGCGGCACATTTCGTCGGCCGGAAGATTGTTGAGCAATCCCCCGTCGACAAGTAACGCGCCGCGATCCCACACCGGCGGCAGCAGGCCCGGCACCGAACTCGAGGCGCGCAGATATTTCCGTAAGAGCCCGCGCTCGTGGGTCATCACCTCGCCGGTGGTGAGATTCGCCGACACGCAAAAATATTTCCGTGGCATGTCTTCGATTTCCACGTTACCGAACATTCCACTGAGCATCTTCACCATGCGTTTTCCGCGCAACATGGAAACCACCGGCACCGTGTAGTCGCCCATGGGATTCAGGTCGACGAATCCTTGACGCAGGGCGTCGAGCATCGCGGGCCCGTCCCACTCCAAAGCGCACTGCGCGGCGATGATCGATCCCATACTGGTGCCGGTGACCGCATCGACAGGAATGCCGGCTTCGCGCAGGGCGCGAATCACGCCGACGTGTACGAATCCGCGCGCGCCGCCGCCCGAAAGCGCGAGACCAATCGCGCGGCCCGTAAGGAAGCGGGCCAGCCTGGCGAAACTCGCGGGATCGCTCTGGCCGGCGTGATGATGCATCGCCACGCTGCGACGCTCCAGCCATTGCGCGGCGCGGCCCGGTAGCGGCTCGCGGCCATCGGCGTGAAGCAGCACTAATTCGCGTCGCGCGGAGGCGGCTCCCGATGCGGAGTCGAGGTGCTGCTCGATTTCGTTCGGTTGCGGCGACGCCGCCACACCTGCCGCCAGAACGATTCGATCCGCTTGGCGAAGGCAGCGCTCGGTCCACGGCGTCCAAGCGGAATCGCACTCGAAGACGATGTAGCGGTAGCGCGATTCCAACAGATCGCCGTCAATTCCATCGGGCGCGGATTGCGTCGCGCTGTTCAAATGCAGTGCCGAGCCGTATCCCTCGAGTGCCGCGGCCAGATGCCTCGCGAAATCGGTGGCTGGACCACCGCCTGTTCCCGCCGGAACCACCGCAATCGTCGCCACCGACGCACGCGGACTCGCGCCACGATTCGCGCGCTTCAGTCGCGTGACCATCAACGCGGCAATCTGCATCAGGGCGCGCGGATGTTTCTCCACCAAGTGGTCGAAGCGAGCCTTGGTCAAGCGTGCGAGTTCCGAGTCGCGCAACGCGACAACCGAGGCGCTGCGGCCCTCGCCGGTAAGCACCGCCATCTCGCCGACAGTTTCGCCGGGACTAATCTCGGCCACGGTACGCGCCTGGCTTCCCGGCTGTGAAACCACCGCCGCCAAGCGTCCGCTCACCAGGATGTACAGGCTGTCGCCGGGATCGCCTTCTCGAAAAAGCGTTTCCCCGCCCGGCAGTTTGATCCATTCGAACTCGGCTTCGAGATCTTTCTCCAACTCGCCGGCCGTGGACCCTCGCGGCGAGTCCGGCAGGAGCGCGGCCATCGCCAAATGCACGCGCGCGCGCAAAATGTCCGAAAGCTTGCTATCCGATGACACGATGCCCAGTCTAACAGACGAGCACTCCACTTGACATCCAAGTGAACACATGGGATGCTCCACTAGAATGCCAACTAAAGCCAGACTCCGAACGAACCTGAAAGTCCTCCAAGGCACCCTCGACCTGATCGTCCTGCGCACGCTCGACGCCATGGGACCGCAGCACGCCTACGGCATCGCCACGCGTTTGCAGCAAGTTTCCGCCGATTCGCTGCAATTGAATCAGGGAACGCTCTTCCCGGCTCTTGTGCGCCTGGAGCAGCAGGGATGGATTCGCGGCAAGTGGAAACGTACGGAAAGCAACCGAGACGCCAAGTTCTATTCGCTCACCGCCTCCGGCCGCAAGGCGTTGGGACAAGAAACCGAGCGCTGGAAAGCGCTCACCGGATTGATGGAGAAACTTTTATGTTAAGGCGCTTCTTCGCACGACTTCGCGCGTTCCTCCGCCCGGGCCGCGCCGAACAGGAAATGAACCGCGAGATGGAATCGTTCCGCGCGATGGCGGCCGATTCGCGCTTCGCCGCGTCGCAGACTACCGAACAAGCCAAGGAAGCGCATCGCGACGCGCGATCGTTCGTCGCGCTCGAGCAGCTTTGGCAGGACATCCGCCACGCCGCGCGTGGATTGTGGAAGAGTCCGCGATTTTCCGCAGTGGCGGTGATCTCGCTGGCCTTGGGCATCGGCGCGAACACCGCCATCTTTACTCTGGTCAACGGGATTTTGCTGAAGAAAGTGCCGGTGGGCGATCCCGATCGGATCGTGCAACTGAAAGCGCATCTCCAAAGCTTTGAAAGCTCCGGATTCGCGTATCCGGCAGCGCGCGAAATCATGCGGCAGCACGAAATCTTCACCGATTTCGCGGCGTTCAGCGCGCGCCGCGGCGTCCTCGACGTGAACGGCGAGCCGCACAAGGTCGATTTTTCGTTGGTGAACGGCAATTACTTCTCGTTCTTCGGCGCGCGTCCGGTGATCGGCCGCTTGATCGACGATGAAGACGATCGTGTGGAGCGCGCGCATCCCGTTTGTGTGGTCGCGTATCAACTTTGGAAAAATGAATTTGGCGGCGACGACCGAATCGTGGGACGCTCCGTGCGCGTGGAAGGCGTCGAGTTGCAAGTGGTCGGCGTGGCGCCGCCGGACTTCGTGGGTCCCGAGTTGCAGCGCCGCCTCGACATCTGGATTCCCACGGCGATGGTCGCCGATATCAACTACAATCCGCGCGAGACTCCCAACTCGGTGTGGCTCCGCTTGGTCGGCCGCTTGCGCCCCGGCTTGCCTTTCGACGAAGCGCGCGCGCGACTGGCCGCCGCGAGCGTGGGCATCGAGGCGTCGCTCCCCAAGAATCGCGCCAACGCCGACGCCGTTTACACCATGTACGACGCCGGCCGCGGCTTCGACGATTGGCGCACGCAACTCAGCGAACCGTTGCACGTGCTGATGGGCGCGGTGATTCTGGTCCTGTTCGCGGCGTGCGCGAACCTCGCGAATCTTTTGCTCGCGCGCTCTAGCGAACGGCAGCGCGAGTTCGCCATCAAAGTGTCGCTGGGCATTCCCCGCTGGCGATTGCTGCGCCAAACGATGATCGAAAGTTTGGGAATCGCGCTCGTCAGCGCGGCCGCGGGAATCTTCATGGCCGTGGCGCTCACGCGCGTGCTGCTCGACACGTTCAATGCCGGCAGCCAGTGGAATCAGTTGAACGTGTCTCAAGACCGCACCGTCTTGTGGTTCACGTTCACCGCGAGCGTCGTCACGGCGTTGATCGCAGGATTATATCCGGCGTGGTTGGCCTCGCGAACGGACGCGGCGACGGGTCTAAAAGGCGCGGGGCTGCACGGATTGGGTTCTGCTTGGTTCAAACCAGGCCTCGTGCGCCGCGCGTTGATCGTCGCGCAAGTCACGCTGGCGGTTGTGCTGTTGTTCGGCGCGAGCCTCTTCACGCATAGCTTGCAGAAACTGAAAACCATCAGCCTGGGATACGACATTCAACATGTAATCACGATTGACATCAACGACGATGGACCGCGCAACAAACTGAAGCCCGTGGTCGCGCCTCCCGCGCTGGCCGAAGTGGTCGCGCGCGTCCGCCGGCTCCCCGGTGTGGAATCCGCCGCGTGGTCCGCGCCCGGCGTGCTTTCCTCGAGCTCGATGACCACGACCGAAACGATCACCGATCGCCACGGCGATCAGCGAACGGAAGGTAACGTCTATGTGATGTTCGCGGGCGTCGATTACTTGCGGACGATGGGAATTCCCGTGCTGCGGGGCCGCGACCTCGCGGCCACCGACCGTCCCGGCGCGCCCCTGGTGGCTCTAGTCAACCAACGCATGGCCGAACGCTTTTGGCCGGGACAAGATCCCATCGGCATGACGTTCGCCGGTTGGAATCACCAGCCGTTCACCGTGATCGGTGTGGTGGGCAACACCGTTTACACCAACGTCCGCGAGAAACCCCATTTGGTTTTCTACCAGGCGTTCGATCAATCGGCGGTGAGGGGAGGTGCATTGGAAATCCGCACACGCTCCACATTCTCGCAAGTGGATCGCGACGTCCGGCAGATTGTCAAAGACTCGGCGACGGGCTATCGTGTGTCGAACGTGACGGCAATGGCCGTGCTGCGCGACAATCTCATTTCGCAAGATCGTCTGCTGACAATTCTCTCTACGCTGTTCGGCGGACTGGGCACGCTGCTGGCTCTCGTGGGGATTTACGGCTTGATTTCCTATTCGGTAAGCTGCCGCAGGCGTGAAATCGGCATCCGCATGAGTCTCGGCGCGCGAATGCAAGTGGTGTTATGGCTTTTCTTGCGCGAAGGCACGGCGTTGCTCGCCGCGGGAATCTTGATCGGCCTGCCGATCGCGCTGGCCTCCGCGCGCGTACTTGAAAAACTTTTGTACGAAGTAAAACCGAGCGACGCCGCAAGCGTCTGGGCGTCGGTGGCGTTGTTGATTCTCGCGGGGCTCGCCGCGTCGTTCATTCCCGCGAGTCGCGCGGCGCGGGTGAATCCGGTGGAAGCGCTGCGCTGCGATTAGGCGTATAATTCTGGGCCATGAAAACGCTCTTTGCTCTGCTCGCTCTGACCGCCGTTGTCGCGGCGCAATCCAGCGACAAGAAAGAGTTCGAAGTCGCCACCGTCAAAGCGTCGCCGGCGCCCGACGGCCGCGGGTTCATGGTCGGGTGCCGTGGCGGCGCGGGAACAGCGGATCCCACCACGTACAGGTGCACGAACATGAGTTTGACCAACATGGTCACGATGGCGTACGAAATGGATTACTACCGCGTGACCGCGCCCGATTGGGCCGAGACCACGAGGTTTGAGTTGAATGCCCGCGTGCCAGAGGGCGCTACAAAGAAAGACCAGGCTGAAATGTTGCGCCACTTGCTCGAAGACCGCTTCAAACTCGTGGTCCATCACGAATCGAAAGAGATCGTCCAATACGATTTGGTTGTCGGCAAAGGCGGCTCAAAACTCAAACCCGCCGTGGAACCGTCGACCGACAATTCGCCGCGGGGACCGATAAAACTCGGTGAAGACGGATATCCGGCGCTTCCCAAAGGCCAGCCGGGGATGGCCATCATGCGCGGCCGCGCCCGGTCTTATCAGCCGGCCTCGACCATCGAGCCGCTCGCGCGCCTGCTCACCAACCAATTGCATGCGCCCGTGCACGACGCGACCGGTCTGACGGGAAAATATGAAATCGACTTGTATTGGTTCGCCGGCGATCCGGGACCGGACGAGGAACCCGGACCCACGCTCATTCAGGCCGTCGCGCAGCAGTTGGGACTGCGGTTGGAGCAGAAAAAAGGCCCGGTCGACATTGTGGTCGTCGATCATGTCGAGAAAACGCCACTGGAGAATTAAGCTCGGCGCAATTCGTCGAGGCTCAGCGTGCCCGTGTAGACCGCCATCCCGACGGCCGAGTTGATCCTACCGGCCTCACTCGCCTTCTATTTAAGCGATGGCTCGCTGTCTGCCCGCTTTAGGGAAACGGTTACTCGCATTCCGGGAGCCGGTGAGGTGATGTTCGCAACTTCGACCGAACCGCCGAAGAGGGAAATGATGCGGTGTGCCACCGGCGGACCAAGACCCAGATCGCCGCCCGGCGTGATCGCTTCACCAATGGAGAATAGGTCAAAGAATTTGGGAAGCGCGGAGGCTGGAACGATTCGTCCATGCGCTTCCATCGTCAGAGAAACGGTGTCCACCCTCGTGGCCGCGGACAATCGTACACACTCACCGGAAATACTGAACTTCACGGCCGTTTCCAGCAGCGCTTGCAGCGCTTTCTTCAATAGAAACTCGTCGCCCAGGATCGACCCGGCGTCGGACACCCGTTGGAACGCGACCTCCCGAGAGCGCGCGAAATCTGAAGCCAGCTCAATCGCATCCGTCAGGAGGCGCGTCAGCGACAAGACGTCCTGCGGCAGCGCTTTGGAGTCAACGTCGATTTCAGTGAGCAGCGCCGCGTCGTCAAGGATGGTCAGGATTCTTCGCCGCGACTCTTCAAACATTCCGCGAAGCTCCTGGTCTTCCGGCCTGGTGCAGAATTCGTCGAGCAACATGTCCCCAACGCCAAGCAGACCGTTCAACGGCGTGCGGAACTCGTGGGAGATCAGCTTCAGGAAGTCGCCTTTCGCGTGATCCAAAGTTCGCAACTGTCCGTTGGCGGCGGCCAACTCTTGCGTGCGTGCGGCGACCACTTCTTCGAGATGCTCATTGTGTTCTCGCAACGCCCGTTGCGTTTGCACCAACCGCAAGTGTGTTTGGATGCGCGCTTGGACTTCTTCGAACTGGAAGGGCTTAGTGACGTAATCCACGGCGCCGGCGCGAAAGCCGCGAACTTTGTCCTCGGTTTCATTCAGTGCGCTGAGAAAAAGAATGGGAATGCGCGCCAGGTTGGGATCCGACTTTAGCCGGTCGCAGACCTCATACCCGGTCATTTCCGGCATGTTGATGTCCAGCAGAATCAAGTCGGGCGGATTTTGGCTGGCGGCAGTCAAGGCCATTCGTCCTCTGGGAAAGGAACGCACCGAATAGCCTTGCTGTCCGAGCATATCTTCCAGGAGGCGTAGATTGTTGGGATGATCATCCAAAACCATGATCTTCCCGGAATTCTGCGAATCTTGTGAAGTCACTGGCAAACCTCCTCCAACATCTGGGTGAGAGACTCATATTCATACTGGTCGGCAAGCTCTTGAAGAGCGCCCGCCAGCGACGCATCCCGAGAACGGAGTTGTCGAAGGATCTCGTCGATTCGGTTTTTTTCGCCCTCTAGAACGGCCTGACGTAAATCTCCGGCGAATTCAGCGGGCACGGTCGCCAAAGACGGCGCTGAAATAGGCGCCGGTGTTTCGGGATCATCGGCGTATGCGTATTGCACGCCAAGGTATCGCTGGATTGTCTCCAACAGAACGCTCTGCGGACATGGCTTGGAAAGATAGTCGTTGACGTTGCTTTCCATGCCCGCCCGGCGGTCTTCCTCCATCGCGCTGGCCGTAAGAGCGATGATCGGCGTTTGGCTGCCTCCAGGAAGATTGCGGATTCGGCGCGCGGCTTCCAAACCATTCATCACCGGCATGCGAACGTCCATCAAAATCAGTTGGGGATTCCATTCCTCAAAAACCCTGATGGCCGCGGCGCCATCTTCAGCCTCGCGAATCGAAAAGCCAAGCGCAGTGAGCAATTGATTGAGCCATCCGCGATTATCCGGCTCGTCGTCGACGATGAGCACGCGCGGCGGATCTTGTCCGGCGCACAGCGCGCGCACTTGGCGCGCGGAGGAACGTCCCACGGCGTCATCGGGCGAACCGGCTTCAATCGGCACGTCAAAATAAAAGGTCGTTCCGCGACCCAACTGGCTGGTCATGGTGATATCGCCGCCGAGCAGTCGCGCGAATTCGCGGCTGATCGCCAATCCCAGGCCCGTTCCCGACCGCAAGCGCGACCCGTGCTCGGCCTGTGCGAACGGCCGGAACAACTTGCCTTGTTCTTCAGCCGCGATTCCGACGCCACTGTCTTCAACGGACGCCGAGAACCACAGCTTCTTGTCTTCTCGCATCTCGGTCGAGACGTTCAGCCGGATCACGCCACGATCCGTGAACTTGACGGCGTTAGCGACAAGATTGATTAGCACTTGGCGAATCTTGCCCTCGTCGGCGAGAACGTAGGGCGCACAGTTTGGATCCACGCGGATTTCGAATGCCACAGGCTTGCCGGAGAGCCGCGGCCGGAACATAGCGCCCAGGTCATCGATAGCGTTGGCCAGTTTGAAAGACGACGGATTGACGCTCAGGCGGCCGGCTTCGATCTTCGACATATCGAGAATGTCGTTAATTAGCGCCAGAAGATGCTCGCCGCTACGGGCAATGATCTTCAGGTGAGCCTGTGCCTGAGCTCCCAGCGTGGCGTCCCGAAGCATCAATTGCGTGTAGCCGAGAATGCCATTCATCGGCGTGCGGATTTCGTGCGACATGTTGGCGAGGAAAACGCTCTTGGCGCGATTCGCTGCTTCGGCCGCTTCTTTCGCCAAGCCGATTTCGCGGTCGCGCCGCAGATCGTCGAGCATTTTGCGAAAACGCCCGGCCAGCTTGCCGATTTCGTCGCGATCGTGGGCGTTAATCGGGGCGTCCCAGTCGCCGTGGCCCACGCGCGACGCCGCGTCGGCAAGGCGCTCCAGCGGATAAACGATCGACTGCGCCAAGTAGATCGTAATAATCAACGACACTACCAACAGAGCGATCGTCGCCCCTATGGCCGTCATCCAGATTCGTATTTCTTGCTGCCGTAAGCGCTGTTTTGATACGCCCAGTTCGAAGCACCCCCACGTTGTGCCGCCATCGACAATGGGTGTGCGGACATGCAGGAAGTTTTTGTCTTCCGTAACACGAGTGCCCATCCCGGTTGAACAGCCCGTGGTGCGCACTGTGCCCAACGTCGCCAGAAACAATCCTTCTTTGCTGGAAACCTCGGCGTACGCAAAATCCGGATCGGCTCGCAACAACTCCAACGCTTTCCTCAACTCGTCGCGGCTGTCGAAGGCCACGAGCGGAGCGGCCACGAAGGCTGTTTGAGCTGAAGTCGCGATCGCATCGGAGCGCAGTTGGTCCGCAAATTGGCGATCAGCCGTGTGAGCCAGAAAACCGAGGGCGGCCGCCTCAATCACCAAGGCTACGAAGCGGAACATCAACACCTTGGTACGGATGGAACGAAATGGAGTCCGCAGCGTCACGGTTATGGATCCACCCGCATGACTTTCACGGTTGCGTCGAGATCCGCCGCCGGAATATAGCCCACCGCGCCGGGATGACTCGCGACAAAAGCCTTTACCGCCGCCGCACTGGAAAGCCGGACGGGCGGACTCACCCCGCGCGTGGCGCGCTGGTCGATCCAGTACTCGGCTAAACGCTCCTCCGTGGTTTTGAGTACAACTCTGGTGAACTCCCGAGCCGCCGGCGAGGCGGAATCCAGGTCGATAGGTTGCGCCTCCGCTCCCCACGGCCATCGGGAAATCTTGCGCTGGAACAAGAACTCTAGTCTTGAGCGGCTCAGGACATCGTAGTGATTCGACGGATGAACGATCACGACGAAGGCGGCGTCCTTCTGCTCACTGGCGTTTCCCGCAGCCGCTAGCAAGCAGCAGAGGATAGCCGCGAACCATCTTTGAAGTCTCATGGCCGATGGAAGAAAAAGACGATCGCCACTTTGGCGCCGTAGTAAGCAGGCAGGAGGCCGCGGTCGGGTTGGTAGCGATCGAGATCCGCCTTCAGTGAGATATCCGGCGTGGGCCGAAACGTCAGCCCGAGGGACTCTCGGGACTCGCTTTCGTCGCTAAAGCGGCTGTCGCGGTTCAACCAATCGTAGCGCGCCACGGCGAAGAGCCGGCGTGTGATGCGGTAGGACGGTTGAATATAGTATCCCTGCCGAAAATATTCCCGCGCGCCGGTGGGACTGCCCTCATTGGCGTGAGCAAACTCCGCGAGCAAGGCCGCCCGCCCCTTCTCCATGTTGAGCTCCCAACCGTAGAGGTGATCGTGCCCGCCATCGGAACCGCGCAGCGCCAGAACGTGAAAGCCGATATCAAGAGTGTCGAGAGTGTGCCGGCTTGGCACATGGAACACAACCTTCCCGCCGGTGGCGCGGCTTCTTTCGATATACAGATTTTGTTGGTCGTGGTCGAATTCCTCTTCTTGGCTTGAGCCTGCATAAGCCTCATAGCTGATTCCACCGGCCTCAAAGTATTTGTCGCCATGAACTTCCACGCCGGCCAGAGAAGTCGGGAATACATTCTGATCCACCAGCGGCTCGTCGACCGTCAACGTGGTCGATTGATAGCGGTGCGTGCGCCAGTAGGTAGGCACGAATTCCCACCCGCCTCGAAACTGCAGCCAGTCGCGCAGATTATAGTTCGCGGTGGCGGCGTCCAGTTTTACGGAGAGACTGGGACGCGGCGGAAACAGGTGGATCCCTTCACTGTCGTATTCCGGAGCGGTGGTGAAATTCACCTCGGAATGGAGCACCCATCTTCCCAGCGCTCTGCTGACGAAAATGCTACCCGAGTATTCCCGGTAAGAATTGTGGGTATCGAGGTCGTCGGCCTGTAGCGTCCGAACCGCGAGAAAGCCGGAGATGTCGAAGGGAAGCTTAATCTTCGGAGCGCTGGTATCGGGCGCAGGCTCGATCTTCTGCGGCGGGTCGTCCACGGATTGCGCGGGCAACAATGCCGCCAACAGGATGACGGGCCACAAGAACCGCAGCAAGGCGCGGCCAAAGGCGGTCCAAACCGTTGAAGCAGGGTTTACGGGAGGCTCCACATAGGATTTATCGGCTAGCTCACTGTTTTCTTGAACGCAGGTTTCCAGAGGGAGATGGTGGCGTTGGACGAGAAGCGGTCCTACCTCAAGCCTTGGACCTCGGGCCCCGAACTTTCGTTGCGCAGATCATCGAGACTCAGCACGCCTGTGTACACCGCCATCCCGACGGCCGAGTTAATCCGCAATTCCTTCAGCGCACGAATCTCCCCAATCGTGTGGATCCCGCCTGCCGCCGTAATCCCGAGCGGTGTCGCGGCGCGCAGTCGCGCGTACCAGTCGAGATCGGTTCCGGTCATGGTGCCTTCGCGATCGACAAACGTGCACAGGACTTCGGAGCAGTACTTTTCGAGTTGTTGAATTGCTTCTTCGGCCGTGAGTTGAAGCGTCTCACGCCAACCTTTCACGACAATCCGGCCTTCACGCGAGTCCAGCGCGACCATCAGGTGATCGCGGCCGATGTCGGTTGACAGTTCGCCAAGGAAGCCGCGGTTGAGACCGTAAGGAGTGAACGCGGCCGTTCCCACAATCACCTTCTCTGCGCCGGCGTCGGCCAGATCGCTCGCCCGCTTGACCGAACGCACTCCGCCGCCAACGCGAAGCCCGATCCCGGCGCTTCGTCCGCGCGCGCACAGCGCCGCGACGACCGCGTCATTCGATCCTTCGCCCTTGGCGGCATCGAGATCGATCACTTGGATGTGCGCGAAGCCGGCAAATTCGGAAAGCATCGCGAGCGGATCTTCACGCTCCAGTGCCTTCTCTTCGCCGCGAACGAGCTGCACCACGCGGCCGCCCATCAGGTCGATGCAGGGGATGACCACGGCGTGCTACTTCTTCTTCTTCGCCTTGGCCTTCACCTTGGCCGCGACTTTCTTGACGGCCTTCTTGGCGACCTTTTTCACAGCGGCTTTTTTCGCGGCGACCTTCTTGACAACCTTTTTCTTCTTGCGCGACAGCAAGTTCGTGACGGCCTTCTTCGCGCCGGCCATGGCGCTCTTCGCGCCCGCGACGGCTTCGTCGGCCGTCGGCAGCGACGGCATGTGGATATTCTTCGCCGTCTCGGTGATGTTGTCGGTGATTTCCCCGGCCTTCGCGCTCAAGTTTCCCAGCGCCGTGCCGATGGATCGCGCGGCGTCGTGGAGGACGCCTTCCTCTTCGTGGCTCTTGTGTGTGGGCATGATGAAAGCAGTCTACTACGAATGCGTGTAAGCTGTGGAGATGCGAAAGATACTCCTCGGGTTGCAATTGTGCGCACTATTTTGCGCACCGCTGGCGTCGGCCGCGACCATGAAAGCCCTCATCATTGACGGCCAGAACAATCACGACTGGAAGACGACCACGCCGCTCCTCAAGAAATATCTCGAAGAAACCGGCTTGTTCGAAGTAACCGTCGCGACCACGCCGCCCAAGAATTCGCCCGACGATATGTGGTCGGGATTCGCGCCGGACTTCAAGTCGTATTCCGTGGTCGTGCTGAACTACAACGGCGAAGACTGGCCGGCGGGCGTCAGCAGCGCGTTTGAAGCGTACGTGCGCGGGGGCGGAGGGCTGGTGAGTTATCACGCCGCCGACAATGCCTTTCCGAAGTGGCCGGAGTTCAATTCAATGATCGGCTTGGGCGGATGGGGCGGCCGCGACGAGATGAGCGGACCGACGATGCCGTACAGCAACGGAAAATGGCAGCCGGATCACGATCGCAAAGGAGCCGGCGGGCATCACGGCAAGCGCCATCCCTTTGTGGTGGCGAACCGGAATCCGCGCCATCCGGTGATGCAAGGCTTGCCGGAGCGCTGGATGCACGGCGAAGACGAGTTGTACGACAGTCTGCGCGGTCCCGCGGCGCACATGACGTTGCTTGCGACGGCGTATTCCGCTCCCGAATTCGACGGCACCGGGCTGGACGAACCGATGCTCTTCACCATCGCCTACGAGAAGGGCCGCGTCTTTCACACAACGCTCGGACACGGCGGCGACGCCGTGCATTCGGTGGATTTCATCGTGACGCTGCAACGCGGGGCGGAGTGGGCGGCCACGGGAAAGGTCACGCAAAAGGTCCCGGCGGATTTCCCGACGGCGGAAAAAGTGTCGCTGCGGCCGTAACAAGAAAAAACTTACCGCCGATAAACGCCGATGAACGCGGATAAGAACAACAGCTTAGACCTCGTCCGTTTTTATCTGCGTTTATCGGCGTTCATCGGCGGTAAGGTTCTTGTGTTGGAGTGTTAAGCTCAATTGATGGCTTTTGATCGCATCATCTTGATCGTTCTCGATAGCGTCGGCATCGGCGCGATGCCCGATTCCGAAGCGTTCGGCGATCCAGCGGGATCCGATACGCTGGGCAATCTCGACCGCCTGCGTCCGCTGCACGTTCCCAACTTGCAGCGCATGGGACTCGCGAACATCAAGCCGTTTCCGCACCTCGCGGCTGAGGCGCAACCCACCGCGGCGTTTGGAAAAATCGCGCTGGCGAGTCCCGGCAAAGATACGACGACAGGTCACTGGGAAATGGCCGGGATCATTCTGGACAAACCGTTTCCGATTTATCCGCACGGATTCCCCCGCGACGTCATCGAGCGCTTTGAAGCGGCGATCGGGCGTAAAACCCTTGGCAACATCCCGGCATCCGGCACCGAAATCATCAAGGACCTGGGCGCGGAGCACATGCGCACCGGATTCCCCATCGTCTACACGTCAGCCGACAGCGTTTTTCAAATCGCCGCGCACGAGGAAGTGATCCCGGTGCCCGAGTTGTATCGCATGTGCGAGATCGCGCGCCGCCAACTCGATGGACCGCATCGCGTGGGCCGCGTGATTGCGCGGCCGTTCATCGGCCAGCCGGGTAATTTCACGCGCACCACAAATCGCCACGACTACGCGATCCCGCCGCCCCAGGGCATGCTGCTCGATCAGTTGCAAGAACACGGCGTGTTCACCTACGGAGTCGGAAAAATTTACGACATCTATTGCGAGCGCGGCCTTACGGGTCACGTGAAGATGAAAGGCAACGCCGACGGCGTGAACAAGACGCTCGAAGCGATGGGCGCGCACAAGTCCGGTTTCATTTTCACGAATCTCGTCGACTTCGACATGCTATACGGCCATCGCAACGACGTGGAAGGCTACGCGTCGGCGCTCGAGCAATTCGACGCGTCGCTGCCCTCAATCGTCGGCCAAATGTCCGAGCGCGACTTGCTGCTGATGACCGCCGATCACGGCTGCGATCCCACCACGCCGTCGACGGATCACTCGCGCGAGTACGTGCCACTGCTCGCCTACCGGAAATCCGCGCACGGCGGCGCGCTGGGCACACGAAAATCACTGGCGGATATTGGTCAAACGGTGGCGGAAAACTTTGGCTGCCGAATTTCAAAAGGAGAGAGCTTCCTTCGCGAGCTCCCATAACAATGCGACGTCCTGTCATGGCGGGTAACTGGAAAATGTTCAAGACCATCGCGGAAACCACGCAATTCATCGTGGATTTTCTGCCGCTGGTCGCCGGCGTGACGCACGCCGACATCGTGATCGCACCGCCGTTCACCGCGGTCGCCGACGCGGCGCGGAAAACCGCTGGATCGTCCGTGGCGGTCGCGGCGCAGGACTTGCACTGGGAGAAACAAGGCGCGTTCACGGGCGAAGTTTCCGCGGCGATGCTGGCCGAAGCCGGCGCGCGTTACGTCATCATCGGGCATTCTGAACGCCGCCACATTTTCGGCGAAACCGACGATCAGGTCTTTCAGAAAACACGCGCGGCGCTGGGAGCGGGTCTCACGCCGATTGTCTGCGTAGGCGAGTTGCTTGCCGAACGCGAGGCCGGTGCGACCAATCAGGTGCTGGCGCGGCAGTTCGGCGGGAGCGTCGGGGGTTTGACGTTACAAGAGTTTACGGCTATAATTATTGCTTACGAACCGGTGTGGGCGATCGGCACCGGCAAGGTGGCGACGCCGGAAATCGCCGCCGAGGCGCATCGTTTCATCCGCTCAGAAGCTTCCGCGAAGTTCGGCAAGGACACCGCAAATGCGTTGCGAATCCTCTACGGCGGCAGCGTGAAGCCGGACAATGTACGCGGACTGATGGCGCAGCCGGAGATCGACGGAACGCTGGTGGGCGGCGCAAGTTTGGACGCCAAATCGTTCGCCGCGATCGTAAACTTTTAGTAGGAAGGCTTTTGAATGTTAGCGATTCTTCTGACAATTGTGCATGTGGCGGTTTGCTTGGTGCTGATCGTCGTGGTGCTGCTGCAAAGCGGCAAGGCGGCGGACTTGGCGGGCGCGTTCGGCGGCATGGGCAGCCAGACGGCGTTTGGTCCGCGCGGCGCGGCGACGCTGCTTTCGAAAGCCACGACGGCCTGCGCGGTGATCTTCATGATCACGTCGCTGGGCCTCTCGATGGTCGGGCTGAAGCGTGGTCGCACGCCGAATTCGGTGCTCGGCAACACGACTACGCAGAGCACTCCAGCGAAACCTGCTCCGGCACCGGCGCAGACTCCGGCACAAGCGCCGCCGACGACGCCGAAGCCATAGGTTTTCGTTCGATTCTGCGGGGGTGGCGGAACTGGCAGACGCACCAGCTTGAGGGGCTGGCGCCTTCAAAAGCGTAGGGGTTCAAATCCCCTCCCCCGCACCAAGATTTAGGCCGAGTAGCCTCGAACGGGAGTATCATCCGGAATATGGACAGCCAACCAGCGACTCAAGCCGACCTGAAAGCCCTGGAGCAGCGTCTCGAAGGCAAGATCGACGCCGCAGAACAGCGCCTTGAAGGCAAGATCGACGCCGCAGAACAGCGCCTTGAAGGCAAGATCGACACCGCAGAACAGCGGATGCTCGACAAGGTTGGCGAAATGATTCACGCATCTGAGACGCGAATCCTCACGGCATTCTACGGCTATACCGAGTCCACAAATAGGCGCATCCGCACAGTCGAGATGGCGGGCACGACGTTCTTCAGCCGCATAGGCGTGGTCGAAGATCGCGTCACTGACATCGAGAAACGCCTCAATCTCCCGCCGGCATCCTAAGCGCTACTGCACCTCCACCTCGATCCTGCAGGCTTGGCGCCTTCGAACGCGTAGGGGTTCAAATCCCCCCGCACCAAGATTTCTATTCTCCATTGTGCTAGTATCGCCATATGACGGTCACGCTCGAAATCCCGGCCGAACAAGAAGCGATCCTTCGCGAACGGGCCAAGGTTTACGGGCTCACGGTGGAGGATTGGCTGTTATGGATCGCTGGTGTCAGTGCTCCAAAGCCAACGGCTGAAGAATCGGAGCCGGAAATGTTTTGGCAGAAGATTCTCAGGGATTTCGAGAAGGTACCGGACGAAGTATTCGAGAAACTTCCGCGCGACGGGGCGAGTGAACACGACCATTACATCTACGGCACGCCGAAGAAGAATTGGTGAGACGTTTCTTCGCAGATGCGTTTTACTGGATTGCCCTATTCAATCGAAGAGACCAGTTTCATGACCGAGTCCTTGAGGTGTCGCGGAGCTTCCGTCCCGGCTCTGTTGTAACCACAGACGAAGTGCTTTCTGAAGTGTTGACCTATTTTGCGTTAGATGTCCAACTCCGAATCACTGCTGGGTACGACGCGAAGGGTCTTCTTGTCGATCCCGCAATCCGCGTTATTTCGCAAAGTAGAAAGTCGTTCGAGGAAGGACTGCGTCTCTATTGCGCCCGGCCCGACAAAGGCTACAGTCTCACCGACTGCATTTCCATGATGACGATGCGTCGGGAAGGATTGACCGATGTGTTAACGAACGATCGCCATTTCGAGCAGGAAGGTTTTCGCGCCGTCTTTCGCGACCGTTCAAACTAGCTACTGCACCTTCACCTCGACCTTGTAATTCCCGCCCGCCTCGACCTTCACACGCGCCGACCCCGGTAGAAAACGCTTCAGCGTCTCCTCGTCTTTCCAATCGATCTCCCAATCGAGCGTCGCAAACACGCGATAGTTCCCCGGCACGACGTTGGCCAGCGTAAACGTTCCGTCGCTGTCGCTTTGATCCCGGGAGTAACGCATTTCCTCGCGACCCTCGGGCACCAGCACCACCAACGCGCCGCCGCGCGGATGGCCGTCGGCGAGCGCCACGCCGTCCACTCGACCGATGCCGCGCGCGGCGGTGAGTTTTAAGACCACCGGGTCCGCGGCAATTTCAACCATGCTGGACGAGGCTCGCGCGCCCGACGCTTCCATCGATTTTAGATACAAGGTGTCGCTGCCTTGAAAGTCCACTTCATACTTGCCCGGCATTAGTTCTTCGCCAAATTCGAATTTTCCCTCCTGGACCGGCGCGATCGCCCACGTTGCCGATTCCCTCAGGTGCAGACGAACAAACGTTCCTTCCTTCACTGGATCGCCGTCGGACTGAAGCGTGCCCGAAAGCGTAGCGAGATGCCGGCCGCCCTGCGACGCGTCGAGATCCGCGTTGCCGTCTGCGTCGATTTCCCATCGCGACACGTTGGGTCTGTCCCCTCGCCCCTGCGACCGCACGTTCACCTGGTAGTGCCCCGGCGCGAGTCCGCTGACTTCCATTACGCCATCGCGCATCGTCGTGAAACCTACGCCCATCTCCTGTCCGAAGACGCGACGCCGCAGGTTCACGCTGCCGGGATCGAGCGGTCCGTCGGCGATTACTTCGCGTAGCGCACCCGGCTTCTCGGGAGTCACAGGAGGCATGTGCACTTTCAGATGCAAGCTGCGCATCGCCGTGAGCACGACATTCGCCGTCACCGATTGTCCCCACCCGAGCGGGATTCGCGTGGCGGCCTCGGGCGTCGATGCGCCCCCGTAAAACGTCAACGGATAGACCATATCGAGCGGCGATGCGTCGCCTTCGCGCGGCACCGAGTAGTCCGCGTACCACGGCGTCGCGGTCACGGCGATCACGTACTGGCCCGGCTGCAGATGCGAAAAGCGATACGTCCCGCGCTCGTCGGTGATCATCACTGCGTTGACTTCGCCGGCCGGCATGTGGAACAAGTGCAATTGCGCAGCCTGCACCGGATCGCCCTGTTCGTCGGTGACTTGACCCGCGATTGACGAATCGGGATGCAAGCGAAACACGATGGCGTCCGATTTCAGATCGGGACCCACGGCCACCGCTGTGCTGAATCCGCGATGCTCGTCGAGAGACTGCTGCGGATATCCGCGCTTCTGCGCCAAAAGCGAGTACTTGCCCGGCTTCAGACCGTCGAAATGGAAACTCCCGTCCTCCGCGCTGGTTGCCATGAACAGCGATGGACCAAGGACGATCGTCAGCGTGACGCCCGCGGCCGACTTGCCATCGCGATCGTAAACCACGGTACCGGAAATCGCATACGGCGCGACACTATTCGCCGGCGTCGTCGCTTGCGCGCCCGCCAGCACCGCCAACGCATATGCGAAAACGGCGATCATTTCTTCTCCCGCCGGATTACTTTCACGCTGACGTCGGTCGACCCCGCGCGATCCACATGTACGTGCACGGCGTCGGCAGAATACGGCAGCAGCGTGTCGGGTTTCGCGTACTCCAAGTCACTCAAGTCGTCGAAGGCGTAGATCGTATAGTCGCCGGGCGCGAGATTGGTCAGTTGTCTTTGATCGTTCGACGCGCTGTTCGCGGCGTTGTTCGCTTCAGGGACGTCGGCGCGCGGCGGATCGGTGTCGCGCATCTCCGCCGGGTCCACGAGAAGCGGCGGTTCAAGGATCAACATTCCTTGGCGACTCACTTCCAGCGTGAAAGGTGTTTGCGTTGGGGCCGAGTCGTGCGCAATCAGCAACGTCGCGCCGCCGTCGGGGAGACCGCCGTCGAATCTGAATTTCAATGTCGCGGTTCCGTCCCGCAGCGTGACTTTGATGGGCGGCGTTTCCGCGCCTTCGGCAATTGTCAAAGGATCGCGCAACAAATCGGTGTCGCCGCAAACGGCCGACGCCACGTAAAGACCTTCCATCGGATCGAACTGAATGTTGTGGCGTCCCTGTGGTGGACCGAAGATCGACAACATTTCCTTCCCTTCCGCGTCTGTCTCCTTTGAGGTGGCACCGAAACGCGACGGCCCGCTCGTTAGGAAACGAACGTCGACCGGGAATGGCGGTTCGCCTGTTTCTACCTCAACCGAGGGCCGAGCCTCGGCGCGCTCCACGTTGGCGTACAAACGGAGCAGCGTTGAGCTGAGCTTCAACACCAGGTGATCGGTGTCCGCCGACAAGTGAATCGACTGCCGCGCCGTTGAGGAATGCCTTTTTCCATCGTTCGACTGCGCGATCACTTCGTAGTCGCCGGCGGGCACCGGCGGAAATTCAAATTGTCCGTCTCGCAATCGCCCACCGATCCGGGGTTGCTGACCGTCGGGCAATGCAAGCTGAATCGAAACGCGCGACGCGTCGATGGCGCCGGCGATCGTGCCTGCGATGCGGAACGCGCGCTCCTTGCGCAGGGAAAAATCCGCCTGAAACTCGCGCCCTCCCGCCAGATCCATCACCGACGCCGCGTCACGCTCGCCGACGCCTGGAAAATATGTTTGCAGCGGAAACGCCTGTGCTTGGATTTTCCGATCAGCGGGAATGGCCACGGGCGCCTGGGCCGTCGCCGCGACCACGTAATGATCCGGCTGTAGGCCGGTGATGCGATAGTTCCCCTCCTCGTCGGTTTGCGCGCCGTTGAACGGCTGCCACTGGCTGCGGCCCTCGACGATGCGCCGGCGGAACACCCGCACCATGACGTGTTCCAGGGGCTCGTCGCCGGGTCCGGTCACGCGTCCCGCAAAGCTTGCTGAAGGGACCAACGTCAGAACCAGCGCGGGAGTATCCGCCGTCACTTGGACTCTGGCGGTCGCCATCATCGGAAGATCGACGCTGCGTCGCACACTGCCGAAGAATCCGGGCTTGCGCACGGTCACGCGCGCTTCGCCGGCTTTGAGATGCGTGAGTTCAAAACGTCCGTCGGAATCGGTGAACACCGCGGCGCTACCGGACTGTACGAGGGCGCGCCGAATCGCCGTACCGGTCGCGGAGTTGGTGACGGTCCCGTGGATGGAATACGTGGTTTGGGCGGTCAACCCAACCGTCAGGCACGCGACGAGCGCCGAACACCACCGCATTTTTCGAGACTAGCACGAGCCGGCTATTCAGACCACGGTGGAACGACGCCATTCACACGCGCGTACGCCACCGATTGCCCCATATGCTCGTTGACATGGACCACAAGTCGCAACATAACACCTTCTACCGTTGTGTCTTTGCCCAAGAACTTCACCTTTTTCTTTAGGTCCAGATTGGGATAGCTGGAGCGGACCAAATCCTGCGAGGCTTTCAGGTACTTCACCACATCAGCCTTCGCGGTCATGTCCTTCTCGGTGGTTGGCGTGAGCTTCTTCATCGCCTCGGCGGCCTCCGGTACGCCCACAGAACTCAGGAAGAAGTAATTCGCGATGGCGATGTGCATGTACACTTCGCTGACCGAGCGCACGCCCGGCGCGGGGCGCCATGCGTATTTGTCGGCGGGCACTTTTTCCGCCAGTGCCTCCACTTGTCCGGCGGCGTGCTTGTACTCGCCCATCCAATCTTCGGCGATGCCCGGCGGAATATTTTGGGGCTGCGCCGCGGCAGCGCCGGCCAGAGTGCACAGAGCGACTAACAGAAGCGTGAGAGAGATGGGTTTCATACGCCCATTAGCTCACGGGAAGCGTGCTGACGAAGTAAAAACATGTGCCTATGACATAATCGCTTGATGCCGGATATTCATCACTCCTTACAGATCGCCGCGCCGCCGGCGAAGATTGCGGAATTAGCCGGAACCGCCGCGGGATTTCAGCAATGGTGGGCGGCCGATGTCGAGACGCTGGAGAATGGCGCGGTCAGCCTAGGGTTTTTCAATCGCACTACGATCTATCAGCTTCATTTGCTCGAGAAGAGCGCGGAGCGCATTGCGTGGCGCTGCGAAAGCGGCCACGAGTGGCAAGGCACCGACCTCGTGTTCGTGCTGACGCCGCAAGAAAAAACCGTGCTGCTGGATTTCCGGCACGCCAACTGGCACGCCGAGACGCCCTACTTCGTCTCGTGCAATACCACGTGGGGCGGCTTGATGTTTCGCTTGAAAAATGCCGCCGAGGGACGCGGCTCCGAGCCGCTCTTCCAAAAGTCGGCAATGGCGTATTGATTGAAGCAGGCGCGGGCCGCGTTGTCAGAACCATTCGCGGTAGCGAATGGTTTCGCTGGCCTCGGCCACCGGCGACCACTTCCGTCGAACGCCGAATGGTCCGAATTGGGTTGACTAGAACCGGCGGTGCTTGCCGGAAGGCCAGCGAGCCCATTCGCTACCGCGAATGGTTCTGACAACGGCAACACCCCAGCGCAGCCCGCCACACTCCAAATCTCGCATAAAATGGTTGACGTGCTTCTCTATCGAACGACTGAAGGATGGTTTGTTGACGGCATACCGGTGCCGGAGGACGATCGTTTAACGACGCGCGAAGATTTGTACGAATACCTGCATTCGCTGAAGCCATCGGGATATTGGGCCGCGAACGTCGGCTCAGGCCCGCAGCCGCCGCCGATCCAAAACCAGGAAGTGTGGGCCGCGGGCGTGACGTATTTCCGCAGCCGCACCGCGCGCATGGAGGAATCGAAGAGCGCGGGCGGCGGAGACTTTTACGATCGCGTGTATAACGCCCCGCGTCCCGAGCTGTTCATGAAGTCGACGCCGCATCGCGTCGTGGGGCCCTTCGCGGCCGTGCGGATTCGCCGCGACTCCAAATGGAACGTGCCGGAGCCGGAGCTTACGCTGCTCGTCTCGCCAAGTGGAAAAACCCTTGGATACACCATCGGCAACGACATGAGCTCGCGCGACATCGAAGGCGAGAATCCGCTGTATCTCCCGCAAGCGAAGACTTACGATCGCTGTTGCGCGCTTGGCCCCGCGATTCTTGTGACGCGCGATCTGCTTCCGGCGTCCACCGGAATTTCTATTGCGATTCGCCGTGACAAGGAAGAAGTCTTTCGCGGATCGACGACGCTCGCCGAAATGAAACGGAAGCCCGAGGAACTGGTGGAATACTTGTTTCGCGAAGCGTCATTCCCAAACGGATGTTTCTTGATGACCGGGACGGGCGTCGTGCCGCCCGATTCCTTTACTCTTCAGCCGGGCGATCGCGTGGATATCGCGATTGACGGCATCGGAACGTTAATCAATTTCGTAGAACAACTCTCATGACCACCTACAAAGACTCGACTCTGGAAGAAATCGATCGCGCCGCCAACGCCGCCGAAGAAGCCTCCGACGCGTTTCGCGGACTTTCTGGCGCAAAGGTAGCCGAACTACTGAACGGAATGGCCGACGCCATCATGGACCTGGGCGACGCGCTGCTGGAAACAGCGTCGCGGGAATCGTCGCTGCCGATTCCGCGACTCACCGGCGAGCGCCTGCGCACCTGCAATCAACTGCGCATGTTCGGCGATATCGCGCGTGCTGGCACCTTCAAGCGATCGTCCATCGACACCGCGATCCCCGACCGCAAGCCGCTGCCGAAGCCCGACCTGCGGCGCACCGCGCTGCCGATCGGTCCCGTGGCCGTGTGGGCGGCCAGCAATTTTCCGCTGGCGTATTCGGTGGCCGGCGGCGACACCGCGTCGGCGCTCGCCGCGCAATGTCCCGTGGTGTTGAAGACAAATCCCGCGCATCCGGAAACGTCCGCGATGACCGCAGGCGCGTTGCGCAAGGCGATCGCCGCGCTGGCATTGCCCGCCGGTATCTTCGGCACGGTTGATGGCAAGAGTCCCGAGGTAAGCGTGGCGCTCGCGCGTCATCCGGCGATTAAAGCGGGCGCATTTACCGGATCGCTGCGCGGAGGTCGCGCGTTGTTCGATGCGGCATGCTCCCGCCCCGACCCGATTCCGTTTTTCGCCGAGATGGGCAGCGTGAATCCGGTGTTCCTTTTGCCCGGCGCGCTTGCGGAGAGAGGTGAAGCAATCGCGGAAGGCCTCACGCAATCGGTGAATCTCGGCGTCGGTCAGTTCTGCACTTGCCCGGGCCTCGTGATCGCATCGCAAGCCGGCACGTTCGCCGAACAATTGCGCAAGCGATTCTCAGGCGCGTCGGCCGGCACCATGCTAACCTCGTACATTGCCGCGAACTTTCGCAGCGGCGCGCAGAAGCTCGGCGCGCTACCCGGCGTCACGGCAACCGTGGGGGCTGCCGCCGGCGGTGAGTCGCAAGTGCAACCGCAGCTCTTTGAAACGCAGTCATCGAACTTTTTCGCGCACGAAGAATTCCTCCATGAAGTTTTTGGACCCGCCACGGTCCTGGTACACTGCGGCGCGGCAGCGGAACTCGAGCGCGTGGCACAACACCTTGACGGCAGCCTGACCGCAACCATCCACGGAACGCCCGACGATCTGCGTGCGAATCGCGGACTGTTGAGGATCCTGGAACGCAAAGTCGGCCGCATCATTTTCAACGGATACCCCACGGGTCTGGAAGTTTGCCCGTCGACCCAACACGGCGGTCCGTATCCGGCGACAACGGATCCACGTTTTACGTCAGTAGGTTCGGCGGCGATTGATCGATTCCTGCGCTACATCTGTTATCAGGATTTCCCGGTCGAATTCTTGCCGCAAGAGCTTCAGAGTTGATATCGAGTGAGGCGGCGAAAGAATCGTTGCCGGTTGCCGGGAAAACAGGTTTAAACCGGCAACCGGATTCTCGCCCCCGCACTCTAAACGTGAATCACGTTAATACATATGGTCCTAGTGCCCTGATATGGGGCACTTCATAGCTGTTTGGTATACAATTTTCGACAGCATGTCTACTGCTTCCGATTCCCATGATTCCGGCCGCCGCAAACGCCGCAGTCCGCGCTTGGCCAAGGCCGTAGAAGTGCGCCTCGCCGGACGCGGCGCGTCGGGTGACGTGATCGTCGAGGACGCGCTTACCGCCGACATCAGCAAGCACGGCGCTTGCATCGGCAGCCGCAATCGCTTCCCGCTGGGATCGCCGATCGCCATTCGCCGCCCCAATGGAAAACCGATGCGCGCGCGCGTGGTTTCGGTGAAGACCGGCTCGCCCGACGGCACGTTTCTCACGGGCGTGGAATTTGTCGGCGAAGAAGCGGCGTGGGATTTGGAATTCCCCGTCGAATGGACCGATTATTTCAATCGACCCGAGGAAACGGCCGCGCCCGCTAGCTCAGGACCTTCGCGCCAAGCCGCCGGCGCGGAAGATCGCGCGCTCGAAGGCATGCTGCGCAAGGCGCAAGCGCTACGCGCGTCCGCCGAAAGCATGTTGGCCGAGTATGCCGCGCAAGTGGACGGCGCGCGCCGCCAAAACACTTCGGTGCTGGCCGCACAGGTGGAAGAATTTCACGCCTGGAAGAGCATTCTCGAAACGGAGAGCGCCAGCCAATTTGACGCCGCGAAGAAAGCGCTCGAATCCGAGCGCGAGCGCGCCCGCCAACAGATGGAACTGGACACCGCCGAAGTCACGCGAAAAATCCAGGAGATCGCGAAACAGGGACAAGCGGCGCTCGCGGCCGGTGAAGAGCTTTTCAATCAACTGCGCGTAAGGGAGTCGCAGAAGAACATCAGCCAAGTGGCGCGCATCACTGCGCAATTGGAAGCGCAACGCAAGGCCATGCAAGTGCTCGAGGAGCAAGCCGCGGAATGGCGTCAGCAATCGTCGGCGCACGTGGCGGCGTTGGACCGCGAGTTTCAAGCGTTGCAGCAAAAAGTCGCCGCCGAGATGCAATCGGGGGCCGCTAACGCGGTCACCGAGTTCCGCAAGCGCATTCCGGCGATGAGCGAGGAGTTGGAACAACATTTCGGCGCCTTCCTCGAGCAGCAGAAACTCGGCGCCACGGCGTGGCTCGAACAGGCCGGCAAGAACTTCCGCAGCGGATCGTCGGCGCTCGAACAGGACCACCGCGCGGCGCTCGACGTCGCCACCAAGAAAGCCCTGGACGATTTTTCGGCGCGCTTCTCCGAGCGCATGGAGGAATTCCGCAAGACCAGCGAGAGCGTCGCCGAACCGTTGGAAGCTCGCCAAGAGCGGATGCGCAAGATGCTGGAGGAGATGGCTGCGCAGACCGAGAGCCTCATCGAGCGGGCCCGGCACGAGTCCATGGAAGCGGTGGAAAAGGCGGCCGAGCATTTGAAGGAGACATCCGCCGCGCGCGTCACGGCCGTGACCGACGCCGAAGCCGCGGCGCGCAAGCGCCTCGATCTGGCCGGCGAAGCGCTGATCTCCAGCGCCCACGACACCCATCGCCGCGTCGATCAAATGTCGCTCGATCTGGAAGCGCTCGGCGCCAAGCTGCATCAGCAGTCGGCCAAGAATCGCGCGGACCTCGAAACGCAATTCGCTACGCTGCTGGCGATGTACGACAATCGCAAGGCCGGACTCGACAAACTCGTGGAGACGATCGAGACGGGCCGAGCCACTTTGCGCGATGGTCTCGAGTTGCTGCGCGTGAATCGCGAGCAGCATCAGGCGCGCTTGCAGAGCTTCACTGCCGATCAAGAAGCATCGCTGCGTTCGCGAACGGCGGAAATGGAACAGCGCTTGGCCGCTGCCCTGCTCCGCATGGAAGGCGAGTTGCGCGCGCAAGCGTCGGCGTCGCTCGATGCCGCGCATCAAGGATTCGTCGGCCGCCTCGATACGACGGCGGGAGAAAGTCACAAGCGCTTCGCGGAGATCGTCGACCAGCACGTGCAAGGCGCGGCCACGCGCATTCCTGAGCTGGTCCGCGAACTTGACCGCACGCTCGAGCAGCATTCCGGCACGTTAGCCGCGGACTTGACGGCCCATCAACAAGCGATGGCGCGGGCACGCGAGAACTTCGAGCAACTGTCGCGCGACACGGCCGACCGCTTGCGCGAACAGCACGAACGCTCCTCGAACGCTGCGCAAACGGCGCTGACGGCGGCGCTGGCCGCGGTGGAGGATCGTCAAGCATCGGCAGCCACCGCGATCGGCAGCCAATTCAAGGAAATCCAGCAGCAGCGCGAGGAAGCCGCGCGTCAACACGCCGCGCACGAGCAAATGGTGCAGAAGTGGCGCTTGGGTTTGGAAACCGAATTCAAGACGCTCTCCGCCAAGCTCGATGAAAAGCGTGTGGCGCTCGACGCGTTCTACGCCCTGGCCGAGCAGAACAAGGCCGCGTGGGTGAAACACATGGGCGCCATCGACCGCCGCATCGAGGACGCGCGCAACACTATCGCCGCGCAGGAGAAGCAAGCGCTGGCGTCGATGGGCAAGCACTCCGAAGGCTTAGGCGAACATTTACTCGCGCGCCTGCGGCAGTCGCTGGATACCGCGCAGACCGAGTTGAGCGCCGTGACCGAAGCGGCCGAGAGCGTTTTCCAGGCGCGCATCAACGATTTCGCGCAGCAATCGCTGAAGTCGACCGAGCGCCAGTTGGAACAAGGCGCGAACTCGGTGGCGATGAGCTTGGATCGAACGATGCAAAAGGAACGCCGCGAAAACGAGCGGCAGGCCGAAGAGTTGTCGGGTCGCTTCCACGATCAATTGCGGGAACAACTCGACAACTATCGCGCCAGCGCCGGTCAAGCCGCCGCCGATTTGCGCATCGAGATGCAGAAGATTTGCGTGGGCATGCTCGATCAAGTGAAGGAAGCGCGCGAAGAACTGGCGCGCCACACGCCGACGCTCTTGGCCGAGGCGGAGGAAAGCTTCCGCCGAGCTCTCGAGCGCGTCCAAGAGCGCACGCTGCAATCCACGAGCGAGGAATTACGCATGCGCGCGTCGCAATGGAAAGCTCGCGCCGAGATGGGCATGTCGACGCCGGAGTTCGAAGCGGTCGCTGGGAAAGATTAGCCCGTTGCCGGCGGTTTCTTTTAACGCAGAGGACGCAGAGACGCAGAGAACGGCATTGGTTTTCTCTGCGTCTCTGCGTCCTCTGCGTTAAAAAGACCCTCCGGCCATCAGCTAACGCAGGACCGGCAGATCCGCCTGAATCCTAAAACCCAATCGCTGGTGCGCCAAACGGACGGCTTGCTCCGCCTCGGCGGGTGAATTCGCTCTCGCAAAAATGAATCCCAAATAGCTTGATCCTTCCGGCCACGGAACCAGAGCCTCGCCGATCTTCGCGGTGATCTCGATTTCCACGTCGCCGGCATCGGCCGCATCGACTCCCGCGAACACGCCGGCGCGCGGCACGGGAATCATCATCACCGCCGAGGCGTTTGATTCACGCACAAATCCCGCGACGTTTTCGCCGATGGCGTGGCGCAGGATCAACGACTCCAGAGATTCGCCGCGAAATCTCAGGGCGCGTGAACAGAGTCCACCGATCGGCCGCGCGGCGATCTCCAGAATCCACGCGCCATGATCGTTCCATCGAACTTCCGCATGAATCGGACCGTGCCACAGACCGAGCGCTTCACAACCGCGCGCGACCGTGCCCGTGATTTCTTCTTGCGACGCGGCATCGAGGCGCGAGGGCGTCACGTAGATTGTTTCCTCGAAGAAGGGACCGTCAAGTGGATCGGGTTTATCGAAAACTGCGAGGACTTGCAGTCGGCCGTGGTCGACAATTCCTTCGAGAGCAAGTTCTCTGCCCGGAATGAATCCTTCGACGAGCACGCTTCGCGCATTCATCGAGAGAATTCGCCGATACGCGACGTGAAAGTCCTGGCCGTCGTTGGCGCGAATCACGCCACGGCTGGCCGACATCGATGCGGGCTTGAGCACGCATGGGAACGGCAGGCCGGGCGGAAAGTTGTCGCCATCAACTTCCGAGAAGAACGGCACGCGCAGTCCTGCGTCGCGAAGCAGGCGGCGGGCCAGGAGTTTATCGCGTGCGGCACGCGCCCCTTGAACCGTGTGAAACGTCAGACCGATGCGATCCGCTGCGACGGCCGCCGTTTCGGCCGGTGCATCGCCGATCGCAGCGATGCCGTCAAAAGGAGTCGCGCGATGCTGCGCTTCGATTACCGCCGCATTGTTCTCGGGATTCTCGAAGCGCAAGGCGAGCGCGCCGTCGCGCCAGGGATCTTCGAGTACATGGCAGCGATCCGTGCCGAGCGCGATTTCGATGTCGAGTTCTCGCGCGGCGCGCAGAAAGGCGTCCGCCTGATAGCCGGTCGTGGTGGAAAGCAAGAGAACGCGTTTCATTTTGAATTAGACAAGAGCGAACTGCTCTTCGACTGGCTCCGCTCAACAATACCAAGGCTCGTTGAGATACGGAATGTCCGTACGTTGGAACGCCGGAATATCCGGCAGCCCTGCCGCATGCGCGATGCGCGCGAAAACCTCGCCGCGCGATTGTTTTTCCTTCAGCCCGCCGGACACTATGTCTTGAATCTGTGACGCGAGCGCATCCACGCGGGGATCGGCGTGGCGCCAGGGATAAACCAGCGCGGCCTCATCGAATGCGCCTACCGAAATGTCCGGCAACTCGAGCAATCGCGATCCACCGGGGATCAGCAGACGAATCGCCAACTGCACGGGCGCGACGTGACTCACCAAGTTCCCCGCCGCCAGAATGCGCAACAATTCGCGATAGCCTTCGAGCGTGGTCCACGGCGTGAATGGAACAAATGTCGGGTTCAACGTTATCCCGAGTTCGCGGAACATCGCGACAACGCGCAGAAAATCCGCGCGCGTGTGACCCTTTTCGAGTCGCGCAAGAATCGCGTCGTCCACCGACTCCACCGCACTTGTTACCATCAGGCATCCTGTGTCGCGAAGCGCCGGCAAGAGATCCGCGTGCTTGAGCAAGTGCTCGATCTTGATCGTGACGTCATACGAAACACCGGGAAAGGCGCGGTGTAGTTCCTCGACTATCGCGATGGCGTGTGCCGGTCCGTTGAAAAAATCGGGATCGCCGAAGACGATGTGCTCGGATCCTGCTGCCACTTGGCGCGCGATATCCTCAATGACCACCTCTTTCTGAACGATCCGAAACGACCCCTGATAGACCGGCACGACAGGACAATGCCGGCATAGATGCTTGCATCCGCGCGACGCTTCGGTGTATCCGGTGACGCGATGTCCGCCGCCCGGCAGATGCACGAGCGCATAACGCGCGGCGTCCGGCAGTCCGCTGCGATCGGGCGTGAGGAAATGCAGGCGATCAAGGGAAATGATTGGCTCGGTTTGCTCGGCGCGCACGCCATTTTTCCGACGCGAGTGTTTCAATTGCAAAGCTAGGGTGGCCAACCCCGGCTCGAACTCGCCGCCTAAAATCGTCTCTCCGCCGATACGGCGTAAAAACGCTTCGTTCATCGGCGCGTACAGACCGTAGAAACAGAGATGCGCTTGGGGATTCAACCGGCGCACGCGCTCAGCCGCGCGCACGGCGAGTCTGGTGGCCGTGTGCATCGGCAAATGAAATGCCACAAGGTCTGCGCCGCGTACCGAATCGGCGGGAAGTTTATCGCGGGAAAGATCGATGGCTTCCACGTCCACGCCCTCGCGGCGCAGCCACGCCGCGGGCGACGCCAGCCCGAACGGTTGACGTCCCATGTCGTACGTGGAAAGAAGCAGAGCCTTCATCGCGGTTGTAAATCTATGTTATCAGTGCGACGGCCATGAAATCTCGCGTACGTTTTGGTCTAGCATGGCCTCATGAGACTCACCACCCTACGACTGCTCTTCCCCGTCGCGTGCTTAACGGCGGCCCTCGCGGCACAATCCTCTTCCAACGATTGGCCCGGCTGGCGTGGACCCCATCGCGACGCGATTTCCAACGAAAAAGGTTTGCTTCAGCAGTGGCCGGAAGGCGGTCCACCGCTGGCGTGGAAGGCGCAGGGCGTCGGCATTGGATTTTCGAGCGTGTCGGTCGTGGGCAATCGCATTTTCACGATGGGCGACCGCGGACCAACGCAATTCGTGATCGCCCTGAATCGCGCCGACGGCAAGGAGCTTTGGGCGTCACCCGTGGGGCCGGCGTGGGACGACGAAATGGGCGGACCGCGCGGCACGCCGACCGTCGACGGCGACCGCGTCTACGCCATCGGCACCGAGGGCGATCTGGTGTGCCTGGACATCGCGACCGGAAAGTTGCGTTGGAGAAAGTCGCTGGAGAAAGACTTCGGCGGACGCATGATGTCCGACTGGAAGTATTCGGAATCGCCGCTCATCGACGGCGACAAAGTGATTTTCACGCCCGGCAGTTTCGGAAACATGATGACGGCGCTGAACAAGAACACCGGCGCGAAGATCTGGAGCGCGGAAGGCGCGCGTCTCGGCGAGCGTGGCAGCAACGGAGCGGCGTATTCCTCGATCGTCGTGTCGGACGGCGCGGGAGTACATCAGTACGTGCAGTTGATCGGGCGCGGACTCATCGGCGTGCGCGCCAGCGACGGCAAACTTCTGTGGTCGTACAATCGCGTAGCCAACGATGTCGCGAATATATCGACGCCCGTGGTTCGCGGCGACTACGTCTTCGGCTCGACGGCGTATCAAACGGGATCGGCGCTGTTGAAGCTGCGAGCGACGCCCGAAGGCGTGGCCGCCGACGAAGTTTATTTTCTGCCACCAACGAAATTTCAGAATCATCACGGCGGATTCGTTCTAGTCGGCGACTACATTTATGCGGGGCAAGGCCACAGCATGGGGTTGCCGATCTGCATTGACTTTCTCACCGGCAACGTAAAGTGGGGCGGCAACGCGCGCAACGCCGGCACGGGATCGGCCGCGGTGGCATACGCGGACGGCCGGCTCTACTTCCGCTATCAAAGCGGCTTGATGATGCTGATCGAGGCGACGCCCGATGGTTATCGCGAAAAGGGATCCTTCCAGATTCCCGACGTGCGCGGGCACCCGAGTTGGTCGCATCCGGTGATTTTAGGAGGGAAGTTGTATTTGCGAGAGCAGAATACGCTGTACTGCTACGACATCCGCGCGAAGTAGTTAGGCCCGCTGAAGCACGAGGTGCGCGGAGAAAAGATCTTCCACTGCAAGTCCCAGCGACTTGAACACCGTGATTTCCCGCGGATTCTTACGCTTCGGCAACTGACCGAGCTCCGCTTCAATGTGGCGCGCGGTCCAGCGTCCTTCGGCGATTCCCATGACGACGTCGCCCGCTTCTTTCAGCGCGGCTTCGCGTGAATCGACAATGAGGCGAGCGCGCGCGACCAGCGCTGGATCGAGTTCGCGTTGCGTCGGAATGCACGCGCCCGCGGCGATCACATGCGCGCCCTCCGCGACCCATTCGTTTTGCACCACCGGCTCCGGCGACGCCGTCACGGCGGCGATCACATCGGCTCCACGCACCACGGCTTCGGCGCTGTCCATCGCGCGCACTCCGGTTTCGCCCGCGAATTTTTGCAGGCGTTCTTTCGTGGGACTCCAGGCGCGAACTTCCTGGAAATTGCGCACAAGTTTCAGCGCCTCCAAATGACTCCGCGCTTGCACGCCCGATCCCAAAATGCCGAGAACTTTGGCGTCCTCGCGTGCGAGCAATCGCGCCGACACCGCGGAGACCGCCGCGGTGCGCGCTTCGGTGATGTAGCGGCCATCCATGACGGCTTGCACGATGCCGGTGGCGGGATCGAGCATCACGATGATCGCTTGATGCGTGCCTAATCCTCGCGCGGTGTTGGCGGGAGCGACGGTTACAAGCTTGGCACCCAACGCCGGAAGCGCCGGCGCGTGCGAGGGCATGAGTCCAAAGAAGGCGCCGGCATCACCGTACGGAAAAATCGTGCGCACCGGTTGCTCGATGCGTCCGGCGGAGAATTCCACGAGTGCTTTTTCCATGGCGTCGATCAAATCGGCCATGGAGAGTCGCGCGCGAACGGCTTGCTCGTCGAGAAAAATGGGAGTGGACATGAGCGCCTGCCCGCCGCGCGGGTGAATCGCGGTCAGTGCGCTTGGCCGGGGCGGTTTTCCAAAACCGCTAGGCGCCCGTCGTGGTTCTTGATCGTATCGAAGAAGAGGCCGAACCGCTCTTCGTGAATCCTGGAGTTTTCAATGATTGCGCTCAGCATCGATTGTTGCCGCTGTTGCAGTTCTAGCAGATTCCCGATCATCGTCTCCTGCCGGCTGAGGACGGCGTCATGCTGGGCGACCAGGTCGGCGGTCTTGTCAAGCTTGGCGCCGAGCTGGGCGATTTGCTCGTCGTTACGTACCTGTTGAGCGTCAATGCGCGCGGCCTGCTCCAAGATGAACTCCATGGTCCGTTCGATATCCATGGGAGGATTGTAGCACGGCAAAAAGAAAAGCCCCGACTTGCGTCGGGGCTTCGACTTGCTAGCAAGCCGTGGCGCGGCTCGATCAAACGAGATTTACTGCGCAGGCGGCTCTTCTTCTTTCTCCGCTTCCGCCTTTTCCTTCTTCACGCGCTTCTTGAGCACGCTGCCGACCAGTTCCACCATCGCGACCTCTGCGCCGTCGCCTTTGCGCCAGCCCAGACGCGTCATGCGCGTATATCCGCCGGGGCGCGACGCAAAGCGTGGACCCACGGTGTCGAACAACTTCCTCACGGTCGCGGGATCAACGAGAAAGGCCGCGGCCTGACGGCGGGCATGCAGTCCGCCGGTTTTGCCCAGCGTGATCATCTTCTCGGCGTGCGGACGCATGAACTTCGCTTTCTCCACCGTGGTCGTCATGCGCTCTTCGCGGATCAGCGACGTCACCAAGTTCCGCAGCAATGAGCGGCGGTGATTCGTTTCGCGTCCTAGTTTCCAGTCGGCTCTTCCGTGTCTCATCGGTCTTCTCGTCCTTTACAGTTCCAAATTACTGCCGGGAGGCGGCGGCACGGCTTGGCCGCGCTCGTCGATCCGCATGCCCAGACTCAAGCCCATCGAGGCCAAGATTTCCTTGATCTCGTTCAGCGACTTGCGGCCGAAATTCTTGGTCTTTAGCATTTCCTGCTCGCTCTTCTGCACCAGTTCGCCGATGGTTTGAATGTTGGCGTTCTTCAGGCAGTTGTAGGAGCGCACGGAGAGTTCAAGTTCTTCCACCGAGCGGTTCAGGTTTTCGTTCAAGCGCTTCGACCCGCGCTCGGAAGCTTCCAGTTCCAGTTCCGGCTGCTCCTCGAAGTTGATGAAGATCGCCATGTGATCTTTCAGCAGCTTCGCGGACAATCCGATCGCATCGGCCGGCGAGATCGCACCGTTGGTCCACACTTCGAGATTCAACTTGTCGTAGTCGGTGATTTGCCCCAGGCGCGCCGCTTCCACTTTGTAGTTCACTTTGCGCACGGGCGAGTGCACCGAATCCACGGGAATGTAGCCGACCGGCAAGTCTTCGTCGAAATTCTTGTCGGCGCTGACGTATCCGCGGCCGTGCTTCAAACGGATTTCCACACTCAACTTGCCGCCCTCGCCAACGGTGGCGATGTAGACGTCTTTGTCGAGCACTTCGATGTCGTTGTCGGTTTGAATCATACCCGACGTCACGGGACCCGGCTTCTCGATGCGCAGCAAGAGCGTCTTGGGACCATCGCCGCGCAGCTTGAAGGGAACCTGCTTCAGGTTCAGGATGATGTCGGTGGCGTCTTCCACCACGCCGGGGATGGAACTGAATTCGTGAAGCACGCCCTCGATCTTGAGGGCCGTGATGGCCACGCCTTCAATCGAGCTGAGCAACACGCGGCGAAGCGCGTTGCCGATGGTCGTGCCGAATCCGCGTTCAAACGGTTGCGCGAAGAAAAACCCATACTTGTCCGTCAATACGTCCAACTGACTGGCCAGCCGCTTGGGTTTCTGAAAGCCTTTCCAAAGCATGTGTCGAGTCTCCTGAGGCGCCCACCGGGCGCACAATCGGAATTACTGCCCAAATCAAGCACTCTCGTGCTGATTACTTGGAATAAAGTTCCACGATCAACTGTTCCGAGATCGGCATCGCAATATCGTCCTTGCGCGGCAAGGCCGTCACTTTGCCCTTGAGAGCCGCCGCGTCCACTTCGATCCACGGTGGAGCCGAACGGTGCGCGCTTTCCTGCAACGATTCCTGTACGCCCTTGTGACCCTTGCTGCCCTCGCGAACTTCCACCGTGTCGCCGGGCTTCACGAGAAAGCTCGGCACGTTGACTTTGCGGCCGTTCACCGCGATGTGTCCGTGCAGGACAACTTGGCGCGCTTGCGAGCGCGAACTGCCCAGACCCATGCGATAAAGCACGTTGTCCAGGCGGCGCTCGAGCAATTGCAGCAAGTTCTCGCCGGTGACGCCCTTCATGTCCGCGGCCTTCTCGAAATAGTTGCGGAACTGGCGTTCCAGCACGCCGTAGATGCGGCGCACTTTCTGCTTCTCACGCAACTGGATTCCGTAGCCGACCATTTTGGCGCGACGCGCCTTGCCGTGCTGTCCGGGGACGAAGTTGCGCCGTTCGATGGGGCACTTCTCCGTGAAACACTTCGTGCCTTTCAGGAAGAGTTTCATCCCTTCCCGCCGGCACAGCCTGCAAACCGCTCCTGAATGTCTTGCCAAGTTTCCTCCTACTGCTTTCCTGTTCGTGACCCGCTACTAGACGCGCCGCTTTTTGGGCGGCCGGCATCCGTTATGCGGAATCGGAGTCGTATCTCGAATATTAGTGACACCCAAACCCGCCGACGACAGCGCGCGAATCGCGCTCTCTCGTCCCGAGCCGGGACCATTCACGCGCACTTCCACCGAGCGCAGACCGTGATCGCGCGCCGCGGTGGCCGCTTTCATCGCCGCCTGCTGCGCCGCGAACGGCGTGCCTTTGCGCGATCCGCGGAAGCCCAGCGATCCGGCGCTCGACCAGGAGATCACGTTGCCCTGCTGGTCGGAGATGGTCACAATCGTGTTGTTGAAAGAAGCCTGCACGTGCACCAGACCGGAGTGCACGACTTTCTTCTCTTTCTTCTTGAACGTTTTCTTCTTCCCGGTTTTGACCGGCGCTTTCGACATAGTGTCCTCTTACCGATTAAGTCTTGGCCGAAGCCTTCTTCTTGTTCGCCACGGCGCCCTTGCGCGGACCTTTGCGCGTTCTGGCGTTGGTGTGCGTGCGCTGGCCGCGCACCGGCAGATTGCGGCGGTGACGATAACCGCGATACGATCCGATTTCGATGAGCCGCTTGATGTTCATCGAAATTTCCTTGCGCAGATCGCCTTCCACCTGGCCTTCTTCTTCCAGGATTTGGCGGACGCGGTTCACTTCCTCTTCACTCAAGTCGCGAACCCGAGCGTCGGGATTCACGTTGGCGCGGTGCAGAATGGAATTCGAGCGGGCCCGGCCGATGCCGTAGATATAGGTCAGCCCGATCTCGATCCGTTTCTCGCGCGGTAAGTCTACGCCGGCAATACGAGCCATTCGTTTATCTCCACTATCCTTGACGTTGCTTATGCTTCGGGTTTTCGCAGATCACCCGGACCACCCCGCGGCGGTGGACGATCTTGCACTTGTCGCAAATCTTTTTGACGGAGGCTTTAACCTTCATGATCCCTTTTTCCTACTTGTAGCGATACACGATCCGGCCCCGCGTCAAATCGTACGGGGAAAGTTCCACTGCCACGCGGTCGCCGGGAAGAATGCGAATGAAGTTCTTGCGCATCTTGCCGGAAATATGACAAAGCACCTGTTGCTTGCCTTCCAACTCCACACGAAACATCGCATTGGGGAGCGGTTCGAGCACGGTAGCCATTACCTCAATCGCGTCTTCTTTACTCATTCAACTCCAGAATCTGTTGTCAGCCGTTTACGGCTGCGTTAAAACCCAAGGACCTTGTTTCGTCAACGCCACGGTATGTTCGAAATGCGCTGAACACCGGCCGTCGACAGCCACTGCGGTCCACTTATCGGCCAGCACTTTCGTATCGGCCTTGCCCTGATTCACCATCGGCTCGATAGCCAGGACCATTCCTTCCTTCAACCGCGGGTTGGGCCCCGAGCGATAATTCGGAACGCTCGGATCCTCGTGCAACTGGCGCCCCACGCCGTGCCCCACAAACTCGCGCACCACCGAATATCCGTGACCTTCCACGTAATCCTGGATCGTGCCGCAGATATCATGCAGATGACCGCCCACCTGCGCCTGCTTGATGCCTTCCCACAACGACTCGAGCGTCACGTCCATCAGTTTCTGGACTTCCGGGCTGACTTTCCCGACCGCGATGGTGGTCGCGGAATCGCCGTAATACCCGTCCAGAATCACGCCCGTGTCGATCTTCAAGATGTCCCCTTCGCGCAACACGCGCTTCGCGGAGGGAATGCCGTGAATGATCTCAAAGTTCACCGACGTACACAGGACCGCCGGAAATCCCCGGTATCCCTTGAACGCCGGCTTCGCGCCCGCATCGGCGATCATTTTCGCCGCGAAGTTCTCGAGGTCGAGCGTCGTAACGCCCGGTTTCACTCGCGACCGCAACTGATCGAGCAACCGATGCACTAGAAGCCCGCTGGAGCGCATTTTTTGCAGCTCTGCGGGCGATTTCAAAATGATCCTCATGCCACGCTGCTCATGCTACCGTCCCGGTCTCTTCCTCGCCCCCGTGCAGCCGGCTGTCCGCCAAAACGAACAATTCGGCGGTAATCGCGTCAGGAGGCCGGCTTCCATCCAACTTATGAAACAAGCCAACCTGGCGATAATATTTCGCCACGGGACGGGTTTCCTCGACGAACGCGCGCAACCTTTCCTTGATTACGTCCTCCCGATCATCTTTCCGGGTGATGAGCGGCGTGCCGTCGACATCGCAAAGACCATCGTGAGCCGGGGGCTGCAGGTAGATGTTGTAAATCCTTCCACACTTTGGGCAGGATCGGCGTCCGGTCAGGCGCTGCAACAAAATATTATAATCCATGGCCAAATAAACCACAAGTGGGGGTGGCCAGCCCAGGTGCTTCAGCTTCTCGGTCAGGATTTCCGCCTGCGGCACGGTCCGCGGAAAACCATCCAACACGAATCCTCTGGCCGCATCCGGCGCCCGGAAACGCCCTTGAATCATACGCATCACGACATCGTCCGGTACCAAGCTGCCGCGCTGCATGTACTCGACCGCTTGCAGCCCCAAATCGGTTTTCTGCGCGACATGATGCCGGAGCATGTCGCCGGTGGAGATCTGCGGAACGCCGTAGCGTCTTTCGAGAAGTTTGGCTTGCGTTCCCTTCCCGGCTCCGGGTGCTCCCAGGAGGACGATCGGGCCCACACCTTCCCGTTCTCGATGATGTTCCGCCGCCTCTGACATATCCGTCTCCGAGGTTCCCGGAACGACGCTCGCAGCAATCGCCATCGGATTCCCCTTTAGCCTCTCGCCCCACCAAACCCACCACCGACCTTTAGCCGCGGCGTCCGCGAATTCGACCGCTCTTCGGCGTGAATCCTTCGTAATGCCGCATGATCAACTGCGCTTCCACTTGATTCACGGTGTCCATCGCCACGCCGATCACGATCAGCAGCGACGTGCCGCCAAAGTAAAACTGCACGTTCAAGCCTTCCAGCACGAACGTCGGGAAATGTTCCCCAATCCAAGAGCCCAGCGCGCCCGGCAAGTGATGGAGATGGATGCCCGCAATCATCCACTCCGGCACGATCGCGATCAGCGCCAGGTACAATCCACCCACGAAGGTGATGTGCGTGAGAATCTTGTTGATGTAATCCGCGGTGTTCTTGCCCGGACGGATGCCGGGAATGAATCCGCCGTACTTCCGCATGTTGTCGGCCACTTCAGTAGGATTGAAGATGATCGACACGTAGAAATACGCGAAGAAAACAATGCCCGCCAGGTAGAGCAGCGTGTACAGCGGTTCTCCCCAACGCAGGTTCTCGAACAATGTTTGAAAACCTTTGGCGATCTGGCCGGTCAGCGTACTCGTATCGGGCGACTTGCTCAGCAGGACCGCTCCGATGGTCTGCGGGAAAGTCAGGATGGAACTCGCGAAGATCACCGGCATCACACCGCCGGAGTTGACGCGCAAAGGCAAGTGCGTGGATTGCCCGCCCATGACTTTGCGGCCGATCACACGCTTGGCATATTGCACGGGGATGCGCCGTTCGCCGCGTTCCACGAGCACGACGAACGCCACCACCGCGATCATCACGGCCAGCAGCATCAACAACACCACAAAGTTCCACTCGTTGGTGACGAAAACCTTTTGGTAGACTTCCTGGCACGCCCGCGGGAGTCCTTGAACGATGCCCGCGAAGATGATCAGCGACATTCCATTACCGATGCCGCGTTCGGAAATCTGCTCGCCCAGCCACATGATAAACGCCGAGCCGGTGGTGAGCGTGATCATGGTCATCACCACGAAACCGATGCCGGGATTCGTAACGAACGTGCGGGAATTGGCTCCGCCCGGACGCATCAACGCGGTGGCGATACCCAACGATTGAATCGCAGCCAGCGCGACGGTCAGATACCGCGTCCACTGGGTGATCTTGCGGCGGCCGAGTTCGCCTTCCTTCTGAAGTTTCTCAAGATACGGCCACACCACCGTCAACAATTGCAGGATGATCGACGAAGTGATGTAGGGCATGATGCCCAGCGCGAAAATCGTCAAGCGGCGGAAGTTGCCGCCCGAGAACATATCGAGGAAGCCGAAGATGGTGCCCTTTTGTTCGTCGAAGAACGCTTGCAACTGGACCACGTCGATACCCGGCGTGGGGATGTGCGCGCCGATGCGGTACACGAACAGCAAGGCCAGCGTGAACAACACGCGCCGGCGAAGGTCCGGGATACTGAAAATGTTGCGAATCGTTTGGAACATGCTTGCCTCCCTAGCGGAAAAACTTCTCCGCTAAGCTTCGGGGCCTTTCTTCTCTTTCTTTTCCTTCGGCTTTTTCTCTCCCGCCGGCGCCTGCCCTTCCGCCTTCGGTTCCTTCGGGGCCTTCTGCTTCTTCTCGGCCTTGGCCTCCGGAGCCGCTTCTTCCTTCTTCGATTCCTTCGCGGGAGCGGCCGGTTTCGGTTCGGGCTTCTTCGGCTCGGGCTTCGGCTCCGGCTTGCCGCCGATCCATTCCGCCTTGCCGCCCGCCGCCACAATCTTCTTCTCCGCCGACTCACTGAAGTGATTCGCGTGAATCACGGCTTTACCCGTGTACTCGCCGCCGCCCAACACGCGGAGTCCCGCGTGCAGCTTGTGGATCACGCCTTTTTCGATCAGCAATTGCGCGGTGATTTCCTTCACGTCGCCCAAGGTCGCGAGCGAATCCAGGTTGACGATGGCAAATTCTTTCTTGAAAAGGTTGTGGAATCCGCGCTTCGGCAAGCGCCGGATCAGCGGATTCTGTCCGCCCTCGAATCCGAGGCGGCGGCTATAACCCGAGCGCGATTTTTGGCCCTTGTCGCCGCGGCCACCGCGGCGTCCGCCCGATCCCATACCGCGCGCCACGCGCTTGACTTTGTGCGTTTGTCCCACCGGGGGACGCAATTCATTCAGTCGCATTCTTAATCTCCCAAGCCCGGCGCGAGCCGGGCGTTCAAACTAGTCGAGCACCGTCACCAAGTGACGCACTTTATGCACCATGCCGCGAATGTCCTTCGTGTCGGGACGCTCGATCACTTGCTGCAGCTTGGTAAATCCCAATCCTTTGAGAACGGCTTTCTGTTTCTTGTCGAAGCCGATTCCGCTGCGCACTTGCTTGATCTTGATGGTTTTCGTTTCCGCCATAACCTTACCTGATTTCCTCGAGCGTCTTACCGCGCGCTTCCGCCACTTCCGACGCGTTGCGCAACTGGCGTAGCGCTTCCATCGTGGCCTTCACCACGTTGTGCGGATTCGCCGATCCAATCGATTTCGTCAAGACGTTGGGAATACCCACCGCCTGGATCACCGCGCGCACCGGTCCGCCGGCGATCACGCCGGTGCCATCGGGTGCGGGCTTCAGCAGCACTTTGCCCGAGCCGAAACAACCGAGGGAAATGTGCGGGATGGTGCTCTTCAGCGTGTAAATTCGGAACAAGTTTTTCTTGGCCGCTTCGATTCCCTTGCGAATCGCCGCGGGAACTTCGCGAGCCTTGCCCGTGCCGAAGCCAACAATGTTCTGCTCCGGGTCGCCGACCACCACGAGCGCACTGAAGCTCATGTTCTTGCCGCCCTTCACCACCTTGGTGACGCGGTTGATCGCGACGACCTGATCTTTCAAGGTCAGCGATCCTGGATCGATCTTTTTCGTAGATGGCAAAGTTCGTCTCCTCTAGAATTCCAAACCGGCTTCACGCGCGGCGTCGGCCAGGGCCTTGATGCGGCCGTGATAGATGTAGCCGCCGCGATCAAAAACCACTTTCTTGACGCCGGCTTTGACGGCGCGCTCGGCGACGAGCTTGCCGATCGCCTTGGCCGCAGCCACATTGCCGCCGACTTTCACGGTTCCGCCCTTTTCGGCGGTGTTGGCGGAGGCAATCGTCTTGCCCTGCGCGTCGTCGATCACCTGCGCGTAGATATGCTTGAGCGAACGGAACACGTTCAAGCGCGGGCGTTCGGCCGATCCCTTCATTTTGCGGCGGATCCGGCGATGAACCCGCTGGCGAATCTCGTCTTTTGCGATACGTGCGACAGCCATGATAATTTCGCTCCTAAATCGTCTACTTGGCGCCGGTCGATGCAGCCTTGCCGGCCTTTTTCTTCAATCTTTCGCCGACGTAACGGATACCCTTTTGCTTGTACGGATCGGGTGGACGCAATGCGCGCATCGTGGCGGCCACTTGTCCCACGCGCTGCTTGTCGGCGCCTTCCACGGTGACGCGCACGTTCTTTTCGATCGTCGCGAGCTTCACCGAAATTCCTTCCGGCAGCGTAAACTCGATCGGATGCGAATAGCCGAGCGTGAAGACGACCATCGTCTTGCCCTTAGCTTCGGCCTTGTAGCCGAGACCCACGATGTCGAGGTCTTTGGTAAAACCCGTGGACACGCCGTGCACCGCGTTGGCGACCAGACTGCGCGCCAGTCCATGCAAAGCGGCCTGCTCGTCGTTCTCGCGAACGGTGACCAGGTGTCCGTCTTTCTTTTCGACCTTGATGCCCGCCGGAAGCTGCGTCAGCAGCGACCCCTTGGGTCCCTTGACGCGCACGCCTTCCGGAGTGACATTGATGTCGACTCCTTTGGGCACCGCGATAATCTTGTTTCCAATTCTCGACATAAACTCTCCTAACCTGCTGTTCCGGGTTTTTACTCGGGCCTCGGAACTCGGGCCTCGGAACTTGCTTTTACCAGATCTCGCACAAGATCTCGCCGCCGACATTTTCCTTGCGCGCGGCGCGCCCGGTCATCAGACCCTTGGGCGTGGTCAAAATGTTGATGCCCATCCCTCCCAGTACGCGCGGCACTTTCGTGCTGCCGACGTAGACGCGGCGGCCGGGGCGCGAAACGCGCTGGATGCTCGAAATGATCGGCTCGTTGTTGGTGCCGTACTTCAAACGCACCTCGATGCGCTTACGCGCGCCGTCCTCGACGAGGCGGAAACCGGCGATGTAGCCTTCGTCGCGCAGGATGGTGGCCATTTGCAGTTTTAATTTCGATGCAGCGATCTCCACGCTCTTGTGGCGCGCCCGCAGTCCATTGCGGATGGAGGTCAAAAAATCGGCGATCGGATCAGTTACGTTCATGCTCCTCCCAACAAAACACCAGGCCCGAGCCAAAAGGCTCGAGGCCCGAGTCCTTACCAACTAGATTTCGTTACGCCCGGAATCTCGCCCTGCAACGCCAGTTGCCGGAAACACAAGCGGCAAACTTGAAACTTGCGCAGGTACCCGCGCGGCCGTCCGCAACGCTTGCAGCGATTGCGATGCTGCACTTTGAACTTGGGCTTGCGGTTATCCTTGGCGATTTTTGCAGTTGTAGCCATTTATCTCCTTAAACAAGTTCCGAGTTCCGAGTTCCGAGTCCCGAGCTGCCGAGTCTTTCTTACTCGGAACTCGGAACTCGGTACTCGGAACTTACTTCCTAAACGGCATCCCCATCTGTTTCAGCAACTCCCGCGCTTCATTGTCGTTCTCGGCGGTGGTGACGATGGTCACGTTCATGCCCTTCGCTTTTTCGATCTTCGAATAGTCGATCTCCGGGAACAACAACTGGTCGTGCAGACCCAGCGTGTAATTCCCGCGCCCGTCGAACGATTTCGCCGACACGCCGCGGAAGTCGCGCACGCGCGGCAGCGCCACGTTCACCAGCCGGTCGAGGAATTCGTACATCCGGTCGCCGCGCAGCGTCACGCACACGCCGATCGATTGCCCGGCGCGCAGCTTGAACGACGCGATCGACTTCTTGGCCTTGGTGATCACCGGCTTTTGCCCGGTGATCTGGCCGACCTGTTGTGCCGCGCCGTCGAGCATCTTGGAATTCTGGGTGGCTTCACCCATTCCCATGTTCACGACGATCTTGGCGATCTTCGGGATGGCCATCGAGCTCGAGTATTTGAACTCTTTCTTGAGCGCGGGCGCTACTTCCTTGTCGTAATGCGCTTTCAATCGTGCTGCCATAGCCGTTTCGGTTCCTCTACTTGTCGATGACTGTCGCGCACTTCTTGCACACACGCTGCTTGCGGCCGTCGCCGGCGATGCGGACGCCCATGCGCTTGGGCGCGTTGCAGGTGGGGCAGACTAACTGCACGTTCGAGATATTGATCGGCGCTTCTTTCTCCGCGATGCCGCCCTTGATCTGCTTCTGCGGATTGGGACGCGTGTGGCGCTTGATGATGTGCACATGCTCCACCAGAACGCGATTCTTCTTGGGGAACACCTGCAATACGCGCCCCTGCTTTCCGGCGTCGGCGCCGCTGATCACTTGTACCCGGTCGTTTTTTCTGACGCTCAACATTGCTTTTCTCCGTCGATTTCGATGGCGTTACAGAACCTCGGGCGCCAGCGAAACGATCTTCGTAAATTTCTTGTCGCGCAATTCGCGCGCCACGGGACCAAAGACGCGCGTGCCCACCGGCTCGTTGGCATCGTTGATCAGCACCGCGGCGTTTTCGTCGAAACGGATGTAGGTGCCATCGCGGCGGCGCTGTTCTTTTCGCATGCGCACCACGACCGCCTTCACGACTTTGCCCTTTTTGATCTGGCTATCGGGCGCCGCTTCCTTCACCGACGCGGTAATCACATCGCCCAGACCCGCGCGAGCGCCCGTATGTCCGCCGATCGGCAGAATGCAGGAGATTTCGCGCGCGCCGGAATTGTCGGCCACTTGCAAACGGGTGCGCATTCCAATCATGACGTCGCCTCATTTGTGGGATTCGCCGCCGCCGGATTCGATCCCGGTGCCGGTTTGGACTTCGAAACTCCGGCGAGAATCTCCTCGCCCTCGGTCGGCACCACCGGCGCGCCCGAGGTGCGCGAATGGCGCACCACTTCGGCCAGCGTCCAGCGCTTCAGCTTGCTCAGCGGGCGCGATTCCACGATGCGCACCACGTCGCCCAGCTTCGCCGTGCCCTTTTCGTCGTGCGCGTAGAACTTTTTGCCGCGCGTCACGATGCGGTGATACAGCGGATGGGCGCTACGCCGCGTCACCTCGACAACGATGGTTTTGGCCATCTTGGTCGAGACGACCTCTCCGACTTTTTCTTGTTTCCGGTTGCTCGTCTGTGTCTCGGCCATGTTAGTTGGTCTTCTTCTCCCGCAGGATCGTCGCGACGCGAGCGCGCTCCAGTTTCAGGGCGTGCAAATTGTTCAGGCCTTCCCCTTGCGTCGTGGCCGACTGGAAACGGATCCGGAAGATCCGCTCTTCCAGGTCGTGCCGGCGGTTTTCCAGTTCCGCCACCGACAGATCGCGAAATTTATCTGCTTTTTCTGCTTTCATAATCGTGACTCCCGGCTCTACTCTTCCGCCGCGACGCTCGACACGTTGCCGGCGCGAACGACGAAGCGCGTCTTCAGCGGCAGCTTATGCGCCGCCAACGCCATCGCCTCGCGGGCTTGGCCTTCCGTGACGCCTTCCATTTCGAACATGATCCGTCCCGGCTTCACCACCGCGACCCAATGATCGGGCGCGCCCTTGCCCTTACCCATACGGGTTTCAGCGGGCTTCTTGGTGACCGGCTTGTCGGGGAAAATCCGAATCCACAGCTTGCCGCCGCGCTTGATGAAACGCGTGATCGCGACGCGCGACGCTTCAATCTGGCGGTCGGTGACCCAAAACGGTTCCATGGCTTTCAAACCATAGACGCCGAATGCCAGCGTCGAACCACGCCACGCCTTCCCGGCGCGGCGTCCGCGCTGCTGCTTGCGATACTTCACTTTCTTGGGCATCAACATACGATAAGTCCTCTTCGTTACTGCTGTTGCGCGGCGGGAACGCCCTGCGAACTGCGCGCGCCCAACGCCGGCTTCTGGCCCTTCGCTTCCAAAATTTCACCCTTGTAGATCCAGCACTTCACGCCGATCCGTCCGTAAGTGGTGTGGGCCTCGGCGAATCCATAATCGATATCCGCGCGCAGTGTGTGCAGCGGCAACTGCCCTTGCAGATACCACTCGCTGCGGGCGATTTCCGCGCCGTTCAAACGTCCGCCGACGCGAACCTTGATTCCCTTGCATCCAAAACGGAGCGCCGAATCCACCGACTTGCGCATCGCGCGGCGGAAAGCCACGCGCTTTTCCAGCTGCAAGCAGATGTTTTCGCAAACCAGTTGCGCGTCGAGCTCCGGCTTGTGGACTTCCTGGATGTCGATGTAAACCTCGCGCTTGGTCTTGGCCTGCAGTTCCTGCTTCAGCTTGTCGATCTCGGCGCCCTTGCGTCCGATGATGATGCCGGGACGCGAGGTGCGGATCGTCACCCGAAGTTTGTTGCCCGGGCGATCGACTTCGACCGAAGAAACGCCAGCGGCCTTCAGGCGCTTGATCAGCATGGCCTTCAGTTCGAGGTCTTCGTGCAGAAGCTTCGCGTAGTCGTGCTTGGCGAACCAGCGCGAGCGCCAGGTTTTGTTATAGCCGAGCCGGAATCCGTATGGATGTACCTTCTGTCCCATTGTGCTCCTTTACTCTTCCGTGGACGCTTCGGTCTCGCCGCCGCGCTCTTCCACATTGATCACGATGTGGCACATGCGCCGCTGATAGCGATACGCGCGGCCCATCGGCGCCGGGCGAATGCGCTTCATGCGCGGGCCGTCGCCCACTTGCACCGACGCGACCACCAACTTGTCGACGTCGATGTCCTCGAAACGATTCGTGGCGTTGGCGATCGCCGACTCGAGAACCTTTTCCACTTCGCGCGCCACCGACTTGCGCGTGAAACGCAGGATGTTGCGCGCTTCGTCGGCGCTCTTGCCGCGGATCAGGTCCGTGACCAAGCGCGTCTTCTGCGGCGAGTTCCTCAAGTACTTGCTTTTTGCTGTCGCTGTGGCAGCCATATTTCTCCTAAATCCCGCTCTGGATCAAACGCATTCCAGTGCTAAGTCTTCGCGGCGGGCGCGGTCGCCGCCGGCGCCGCTGCGCCCGGCGCTCCCGCCGGAGCCGCGGCTTTCTCCAAAACCTTCACCGAGTGACCCTTGAACGTGCGCGTCGGCGCAAATTCGCCCAGCTTGTGTCCCACCATGTTTTCGGTCACGTAAACGGGAATGAATTTCTTCCCTTGATGCACGGCGATGGTGTGTCCCACGAAGTTCGGAAAGATCGTCGAGCGGCGCGACCAGGTGCGAACCACTTTCTTTTCGTTGGCGCGGTTCATCGCCTCGATCTTCACCTCGAGATGCTTGTCGAGAAACGGTCCCTTTTTTAGCGAGCGGGCCATGAGTTATTTCTTCCTCCGCGTGACGATGAACTTGCTGGTGGACTTATTGCGGCGCGTCTTGTAGCCGCGCGTGGGCTGGCCCCACGGCGTCACCGGATGGCGTCCGCCCGAGGATTTTCCTTCACCGCCGCCCAACGGGTGATCAACCGGGTTCATGGTCACGCCGCGGTTGTGCGGACGGCGCCCCAACCAGCGGCTGCGTCCCGCCTTGCCGAGCGACACGTTTTCATGGTCGAGATTGCCGACTTGTCCGATCGTCGCCATGCACTCGACACGCACCTTGCGAATTTCACCGGAGGGCAGCTTCAATAACGCGAAATCGCCTTCCTTATTGACGAGCTGTACGCTCGAACCCGCCGAGCGCGCCATTTGTCCGCCGCGTCCCTGCTTCAGTTCGACATTATGAACGGTCGTGCCGGCCGGAATATTCTTCATCGGCAGCGCGTTGCCGAGCAGGATGTCGGCGTCAGGACCGGAAACCACGGTCATTCCGACGGTGAGTCCCAGGGGTTGCAGGATGTAGCGCTTCTCGCCGTCGGCGTAATGAAGCAGCGCGATGCGCGCCGAACGGTTGGGATCGTACTCGATGGAAGCAACCTTGGCGGGAACGCCGAACTTGTCGCGGCGGAAATCCACCACGCGATAATTCCGCTTGTGCCCGCCGCCGCGCCACCAGGAGGTGATTTCCCCGCTGTTGTTGCGGCCGCCGGAGGACTTCAACGTCTGGGTCAGCGACTTTTCCGGATGCTGGCGCGTGATTTCCTCGCGCGTCAGCGTGGTCTGGAAGCGCCGCGTCGGCGTTGTCGGTCTATATGCTTTGATGCCCATAAATGTTTCTCTCTCTCACTCGCACAGCACTGAACTACGTGCGTTAAACGTGCGCGGCGTACTCCACCATCTTTTCGCCTTCCTTCAACTTCACGAAGGCCTTCTTCCAATCGGGACGATAACCGGCGTAGCGTCCGCGTCGGCGTTCCTTGCCGACGAAGTTCGCGGTGCGCACGGCTTCCACTTTCACTTTGAAAATTTTCTCCACCGCCAGCTTGATGTCCGTCTTGGTCGCCGACGGCGCGACTTCCAGGCACAGCGTGCGGGCGACTTCCTTGGCGGCCAGACCCTTTTCGGTGACCAGCGGCCGGCGAATCACATGGTAAACGTTGGTCATTGTGCCAGCGCCTCCTCGAAGTTTTTCACCGCCGCTTGCGACATCACCACATCGTCGTGCAACAAGAGGTCGTAGGCGTTCACTTGGCGCGACAAGCGATACTCGACGTTGGCCATATTGCGGCTGGAAAGCGACAAGTTATGGTTGTCCGCGGCGTCGACCAGGAGCACGCGCTTGCCGTTCGAAAACGGCTTGAGCGTCTGGTGCAGGTCCTTGCTCTTGTGCGTCGAGATCGCCAGCGACTCGACAACCGTGAGCTTGTTTTCTTTCACCTTGTCGGAGAGCGCGGCGCGCAGCGCGCCCGCGATCATCTTCTTGTTCAGGCGATAGCTGTAATCGCGCGGTTGCGGTCCGTGCACCGTGCCGCCGTGACGCCAGATCGGCGAACGCACGCTGCCCATGCGGGCCCGTCCGGTGCCCTTCTGCTTCCACAGCTTCTTGCCGCTGCCCGCGACGCGATCGCGCGTCTTGGTGGAGTGGGTTCCGGCGCGCAGTCCCGCCAAATGATGGCGGACCGCTTCATAGAGCAGCGCCTGATTGATCTCCGCGCCGAAGACTTCGGCGTTCAGATCAAGCTCGCCCACTTTCTCGTGCTTCAGATTCCAAACATCAACCTTAGGCATAACGTTCTCCAACCGTCTCCTACTTCTTGGCGATCTTTTTCGCGCGACGCACTTCCACGTAGCCGTTTTCCGGGCCCGGGATCGAGCCTTTCAGAACCAGCAACTGATCGTCGCCGTCAATTTCCAAAACTTCCAGATTGCGAACCGTGATCCGCGCATTGCCCATCTGTCCCGCCATGCGCTGACCCTTGAAAACGCGCGAGGGGAAGGACGACGCGCCGATCGAACCGGGTGCGCGGTGAAACATCGATCCATGCGATCCTTCGCCGCCGCGGAAGTGATGGCGCTTCACGAATCCCTGCCATCCACGGCCGATGCTCGTGGCGACCACGTCGACTTTATCTTTCGGCTTGAAGACTTCTTCCACCGTAAAGCGCTGGCCCACGGCGGCGTCGGTGCCCGCGACGAGTTTGAACTCGCGCAGCTTGCGGCCCGGCTCGACGCCGGCTTTTTTGTAGTGGCCGGCCATCGGCTGTTTCACGCGCTTCGGCTTGACGAACTCCACCATGCCGAGCTGCACGGCGTCGTAGCCTTCCTTGGCGGCGGTCTTCTTCTGCACCACCACGCACGGACCCGCTTGGATCACCGTGCACGGCACCATCGCGCCGTCTTCCCGGAAGATCTGCGTCATCCCAACTTTTTTTCCAATCAGTCCGCTGACCATATTCCCTCTTTACGCGGCTTCTACTCAAAGAAGCCTAGACTTTCGCCTCTTTCGGCTCGCGATGATCCTTGTGTTCCTTGCCGAACGCCTTGATCTCGACATCGACGCCCGCCGGCAGATCGAGCTTCATCAGCGCGTTGACGGTTTCTTCGGTCGGCTCGAGAATGTCGAGCAGCCGCTTGTGGGTGCGCATTTCAAACTGCTCGCGCGACTTCTTGTCGACGTGCGGCGAACGCAGCACGCAGTAGCGGTTGCGATCGGTTGGGAGCGGAATCGGCCCCGCGACAGTCGCGCGCGTGCGGCGTGCGGTATTGACGATTTCACGCGTCGAATCGTCCAAGACGCGGTGATCGTAGGCTTTCAAGCGAATGCGAATGCGTTCTTTAGACATTGTTTTCCTTACGCCTGCTCTGACTACGCGATGATCTCGGCCACCGTACCCGCGCCGACCGTGCGTCCGCCCTCGCGAATGGCGAAGCGCATTTCCTTCTCCACGCCCACCGGCGTGATCAGTTCCACTTC
>JAJPHL010000040.1 GCA_021325275.1 Terriglobia bacterium
ATACATTCCATAGCGGCATATCTCAATCAACAGGGAGCCATCATGAGTGCGAGTCTTACGGGGAAAACGGCGTTAGTGACCGGCGGCGGACGCGGCATCGGCAAAGCCATTGCGTTTCGACTGGCGGAAGCGGGCGCGAACGTGGTGATCGCCAGCCGCAAGATGGAGAATCTCGAGGCCACGGCGAAAGAATTCGCGTCGCTGAAAGGAAAAACGATGCCGATCGTGTGTCACGTGGGACGCAAGGAAGAGTTGGAGAAACTTGTCGCCGCCACGGAATCACTTTTCGGTCCCGTGGATATTTTGGTCAACAACAGCGCGACGAATTTGGGACAAGGTCCGTGCCTCGACGTGACTGACGAGCAGTTGATGAAGACCATCGAGATCAACGTGCTTTCCGCGCTGCGTTTGATTCGCCTGACGGTGCCGAAAATGATGGAACGCGGCGGAGGCAGCGTGATCAACATCGCCTCGATCGCGGGATTGCGCCCGCAGTCCGGCGGCTTGGTGTACAGCTTCACGAAAGCGGGACTGATCATGATGACGCGCAACTGGGCCGCGGAGTTCGGCGCGAAGGGCGTGCGCGTGAACGCGATTTGTCCCGGCCTGATCCAAACGGATTTCAGCGAGTATTTCTGGAAGAATCCCGAGCACGTGAAAAAACTTCACGACACGCAGCCGATTCCGCGCGTGGGCACACCTGAAGAGATCGGCGGCATGGCCCTGTATCTGGCGAGCGACGAATCGTCGTTTGTGACCGGTCAAACCTTTGTGGTCGACGGCGGCGCGACGGCGAAATGAGAAGTCCTGAGTGCCAGCACTCAGCACTCAGGACTCAGCACTCAGGACTCAGGCAGCCTTACCCCTTGTAGTCGAGCACGCAAGCCCAGGATGCGATCGTGCTGCCCAGGCTCGTCCAGTAGCCGTATTGATCGTAGATGTCGGTGGAAAGTCCGCCATCTTTGGTCGGCATCTGCGGATCGCTGGCGTTGCGGATCGCCAGCCATTTCACATCCGACTTCATTTCGTCCACGGCTAATCCCAAAATCGCGTCATCCATTTCCACCATCGCACCCATTTTTTGCAGGCCGAAGGAGTTCTGCGCGGTATCGAACTCGAATGCATCGGTCGTGACGATCACCGCCGGGCCGCCAATCTGCGCGGCCGTGTTCGCCGCGGTAAAGACGCCGGGATTGCGCGTGAACGTTTTCACGGCCTGTCCGTAGGCGGCGTGCGCGGCTTTCACCTGCGCCACGTTCGGCGCGGTGAGTCTCGAGAATTGCGTCAGTTGCCCGTTGGTAGGAACGGTGTACCCGCTGCTGAACGACTTGTGATTGAACGCCGCGCTCTTGAAATTCTTATCTAGCTTGAAGACCGCGGTATTCGCGACGATGACATCGCCTAGCTCAAGCTTCGCGCCGATCGCCCCGGCCGTCCCGGAGGTGATCGCGAGTTTGGGTTGGGCCTGCTGGATGACTTGCTTGAACATGTCCTTCACCGGCATCGACGCGTTGTCGCGCGCCAAGTGGAAGTTCGATTTGAAGAGCAGCACCTTGCGGCCGCCGATCAGAATCGGCATGAACTTGCCGATGTAGTGGGCTTCGGCCGCGGGCGCGCGCCCGGTGGAACGGCCGGCGAATTTGGAATCCCACTGATTGGTGTATTCATACCAACCGCTGGTGGCGCCTTTCGCCGGCATCGCCCAAGTCCCGGGAGTCAGAGCCGCCGCCATCGCGTTCGCTTCGGCCGACGTCCAGGTGAAGATGACGAAATCGGCCTGCGGCAACTCCGCGTCGGAGCTCTTGAACTTGAACGACGAATCCGGCTGCGGCGACAGATTGGCAGGCCACGGAATCGGCGCGATCGAATGTTGGTTGACCACCGTCACACCGAAGCCGAGACCCGGGGCCGCCATTGCGTCTTGATCGAGCGGGTTGAAGTCGATGACCTTCGCAGCGAGCGGATCCACCTGGATCTCCGGATTCTTGTGAAGCCGGCGCACCGGTTTGACGATCATCATGTCCTTCGATCCCGTGCCCCAGATCGGATCGTTGGCGAAGCTGCCGTCCAAAGCTGCGCTGATCAGTGTGGTGAACGCCGCATATTGCGCGGGCTGTTGCGCCACAGCCAATGTGAATCCCGCCAGAAGCTGCGCATCGTCGCCGTTTCCAACGACGGGGAAGCCGTTCTGCAGCCGTCCAGCGATGGAAAGCGTGGTGTTCTCATCGCCGTCGTCCCACGTTTCGATGTCCTGCACGGAGTGGCCGCCCAGCGCGGCCAGTTGCGCCGTGGCGATCATCGCGCCGACTTTGCGCGCGCTGTCCTGCATATCGGCGATCGGATATTCTTGTTGGAAGTTGACGGTCTGTCCGTTGATTCCCGTCGCCGTACCCATCAGTTCGATGGTGGTGGCGCCGGTTCCCAGGAAGGCGCCAAGCGCGGTCAACTCGTCGATGTATGAATTGCGCGTGCTCTGATTGAGTCCACTGAGCGTCTCGACCGCACCCTGAATGAGCCCCAGACGCAGCAGGTCGGTGGGGTGCACGTCGAAATCGCCGTTTTCGTCGGTGCCCGAGGCGTTCCGTAGTGCCGGCGTCTTGGCTTTAGGCTTGGCGAACTGGCCGATGAAGACCGCCAACAGCATCGCGAGGTTGTAGCCGAAGGATGGTCCCATGTTGAGAACGCCGTAAATGTCGGCTGCGGCTTCATCCATCCAATAATCCCAGAGCACGGCTTTCCATTGATCGGCGGAAGCCGGGAAGACCGAGTAAACCTGTTGCCGCAGTTCCTGCATCAGACCATGGTCGGCGTGGATCACGTCGTGGCCGCCGGTCTCGTGGGCCAGGCTGCCGAACAGGAACGGATGGTCCATGAACGTCGACGGCATGCTGACCACGCCGATATTTCCTCCCGTCAGGTTCGCGATGTCGTCGCAGGGCACGGTAAACGGTCCCTGGCTGGGGTCCGACTGATACACGGCCAACGGTGGCAACTGCTCGCTCAATTTGATTCCCAGGTTGCGGCGCGTGCTCTTATTCAAGAACGACACGTATAAGTCGGATATCACCGCTAAAAAGCGATTCATTTCCGGGGCGATCGTTTTATCGGAGTGTTGGTAGACGCAGCCCGTAAGCGTCTCGACGTAAGAAACGTCGCCCGGCGCGATCCGCGCGAAAATACTGGCGGCGCGGTCGAGCAGGGGCGTCACGTAACCGGCCTGGAACGGCGCCGGGAGTAACGGCGCGGATTTCGATACCATGCCCGTTACCTTGCTGGAAGTGGGTTTCGCTCCGAAGGCCGGCGTACTGGCGGCCAGAAAGTTGGTCTTCATGAGCAGGGAATACAGAGAGTTGAAGTTGGTTTCGAGTCCCGCAGTAGCCATGTGGCACGCTCCTCGGCGTTTTTTGTAATCGGATTTAGTTTTTCCGATTTCGAATATTGCGCGTTCGCATTATTCGGCGACACACAATATCACGAAAAACGACTCGGAATATAAAACGAGCTTTAATGCCACCTCCCTTTTCTTCCTGGGTCGCTCGACGTACCCGCGCCTGTTAAGCATTGCACTGCGATGGTTACAGTGTTCGAGGTGACGCCGTTTACGGCCATGCTGAGTGTAACGGCGCTGCCTCGGCCCAACGCTTTGTGGCACCTGCGCGTTCACTTGTTTGCCGGAGTTGCCCCTAGTTGCAGTTACCGGTACTGAAATACGTCGTGCACCTTGCGTTGAATGCATAGACGGCGGCGACGCCGGCTAGCAGCAGCGCGGCCACCATCGCCGACACCCACACCAAGGGTACAGTGGCCACTCCGAAGATAGCCAAGACCAGAATCAATAGCGCCGCCAGGAGGCTGGAATAGAACAGGCACATTGCGTATCGGCAATCCCAGCATGGGTTACAAGGTGGGCACAGCTGGTAACACAGAAGAGCAATGAGGATCATCAGGGTCGCGAAGATAGCTCCAAATGGTCCAAAAAAATGTCCTCCGATAAACGGAAGGACGATTGAATGAGTAGCAAGCGGAAAGGTTGAGCAGGCCCACATCGCAAAGAAAACCAGGACAACAAGGAACACCAGGAGGCAGCACCAGCAGAAAAACGACGGCTTGCTTGAATTTGAGTTCCCGCCGTTCGAGGTGGGGCAGGACGGGAGGTTCACCGTGATCGACTCATCCCCGCACCCCGCCGGTGTGTTGGTGGTTACCGTGAACTGCTGCGCGCTGCCACCGGCGTAAGAATATGGGCCCAACACCAGATTGACGGTTCCTCCTGTGCTCGAGGTCGTTCCTCCCGTCTGGACATGGCCGAACGCATCGCTGAACTGTACCGAGAAAGGAGCGGAGCCGGTCACCACGGCTGTCACGCTAACACTCACGTTTCCGTTGGAGTCGCACTGCCCAACGGTAGGTGTCAGGTTGGAACTGGGACACGGCGGACAAAGATCCAAAGTCTCCGGAAAACTTACCAAATTTGCGCAGGTCAGCGGCGGACTCCCGGTACTCGTGACCTGTACTGAAAACGTCACCGGTCCCGGCGTCAGAAACTTACCTGTCACCGTGTATGTTCCATTGGCCGTGATTGTGGCGTACGTGCTGCCGTTGTATTGCGCTAGCGCACTGAACGAATTGCCGCCGGAGACTTGGATGGTTGTCGCGATTGTGACGAAACCGCCGGGCCAGCACGGGCCGATGGTCTGGCCAGTGATTGTAATGGTCGGGCACGCCGGCGGGCAATTAACGACGAACGTTCCTTCCGCCACTGTGCACCCACCGGTCGTACAAGAAGCTTTAACGAGAATCCCGGGCTCCGCTCCGCATTCTGCACAGGCAGGGAGGGCCGCGCCAGGAGCCGGAAAGTCCTTGGTCCATTGACCGCTGGAAGCGACGGTTGCCGTCAAAGTTTCCGTCAACGCGTCTCCGCATCCGATCTGGACGGACACGGTCTTGCAGCCACCGACCGTGGCCGTTCCATTTACCGTCAAACCAGTTAACTTACCGCCGGTGAGAATCCCCTGAACATCGGTGATGCCAATACTACAGGCCATTGGGTGTACCTCGTCTTTGCGGTCAACTGTGTTCCGGTTCGTGGAACCCAATTTGTGGGCCCCAAATCTTGCGCAACAAGATCGCTCCCATGTGCGCGGAGAACAGGAGCGTACTGGGGACTGCAACCGCCAGATACCAGAAGGCAGCGATCTCCAAACCCTCGACGTGCCGGAAGAAAAGGTAGGCGGTCCAGCCCGCCACGGAAAGCGCGAAACTCGAACCAATGCAGTAGATGCACGTCCCCAGTTTGGAATGTAGCGGACGCGGTGCAGGGGGATCTTCTGGTCCAGTTACCACGACGAATCGTGTTCCACGCCCGCAATTGCAGTCGCTCACGGTAACCTCGACCCGCAATTCTCAAGAGACGATTCGCGAAAAGCACAAATCGGCCATCATTGAGTTTCTCTTCACGGGTTGCTCAGCCAGTTCCTGACCCGCCACCTATTATCACTAAATTATTTAAGTTTGCAACATTTATTATTGAAATGCCTTCTATTTCATCCACAGTTTTCCCGTGTCATTTTCCATTCTAGCCGGGACGGATCGTGAGCGGACCGAGCAAGCAGTTCAGGTGGTAGGGCCACGTGTCGCGGCTACTGCACTGCGATCGTTACGGAGTTCGACGCGACTCCATTAACCGTGATCGTGAGTGCGACCGCGCTTCCCGTCGCGACGCTCTGCGGAATCTGCGCGTTCACTTGATACAAGCCGACGAATCCCGGCGCGAGTCCCGAAAAACTCGGTGTCACCGCGACTCCGCCAATCGTCATCGACACGCTCGCCGTTGTGGTTTGTCCCGACGCCGCCGCGCCGTCGGCCGGAGGATTCGCGACGGCGCCCAGTCCGCTGCAATACACGGTGATGAATTGTCCGCGTGCCACCGGTTGCGCGCTGACGCCTGGAATCGATCCCGCCGGCGCGGCGAACGTCGCGGTGTTGGCGATTTGAATCGCGCCCTGACCCGATCCCGATGCGTTGATCGTGAAAATTCCCGGACCCGCTGAGCCGAGCGTCATCGTGTACGTATTGCTCGCTTGTCCGTTCACGGTCACTACAACGGATGCGGATGCCCCTGTCGCTTCCCAAGGAATCTGGAAATTGATTTGTCCAGCAGAAACGAAAAACAGCGGCGCGGCGACGCCGTTCACCGTGACGCTCACGCCTCCGAGCGACGTCGGCAGCGGCAGCGACGATGCCGCAACGGTTGACGCAGCGAGATTCGTGCCGAACAACGACACAATCGCGCCGGCTGCAGGCGCCAGCGTCTTCGAGAAACTCGCGCCGTTCACGATTCCGCCCGCGGGAATCGCGGGCGCGGGTCCGCTCGCGCCGAGCCCCGGCACTTCCCGGACGCGGTTATCATTCGGGTAGGCGACGCCGTTCACCGTACCGGGATAAATGTACTCGGCGATGAACAGATTGCCGCTGGAGTCGAAAGCGATTCCGAGAGGAGTGATGACGGCCTTCGTCGCGGGCCCACCGTCGCCCAACGGCGGTTGGGGAACTTGCGTCAAGCTGTCTCCCGTTCCGGCAACGGAGCTGATCGTCCCGGCCGGAGTTATTTTTCGTATCCGGCGGTGGAGGGTATCGGCCACAAAGAGATTGCCCACCGAATCGATGGCCAATCCAACGGGATCCAAGATCGCATTGGTGGCCGCACCGCCGTCTCCGCCTGGACAAATCGGGAAGGTAGAGCAAACGTCGAAGTTTTGGCCATTGCCGGCGATCGTCGAAATCACGCCGGACGGCGTGACTTTGCGAACGCGATAGTTGAACAGATCTCCGATATAGAGATTCCCCGCGGAGTCGAGCGCCAACGCGGTTGGACTATGGAGTTGTGCTTTCGTGGCGGGGCCTCCATCGCCGGAAAAGCCGGCGGTTCCGGTTCCCGCGATCGTGGTGATGATTCCCGCGGCGGAAACTTTGCGAACGCTTTGGAATAGCGCATCGGCGATGTATAGATTGCCCGCGGCGTCGATCGCCAGGGCCTGGGGATTCACCACGCCGCTGGTCGCCGGTCCACCGTCGCCGTTGGTGCCGGTGACCACTTGACTTTGGCCGTTGCCGGCATACGTTGTGATCGTGCCGTCGGGTGTGATTTTGCGGACGCGGTTGTCTCCTTCCGCGATGTACAGATTCCCGGCGGAGTCCAACTTCACATCGCGCGGGCTGAGAATGTTGGCGCCGGTAGCGGGACCGCCATCGCCAAGAATGGGATTTAATTGTCCAGCCGCGGGCCCGCCGTTGCCGGCGAACGTTGTGATCGTGCCGTCGGGCGTGACTTTGCGGATGCGGTTGTTGGCGAGATCCGCAATGTAGATGTTGCCCGCGGCGTCCACGACCACGGCGGACGGCTGGTTGAGTTCCGCGGCCGTAGCCGGTCCGCCGTCACCGGAAAACCCCACCGAACTTCCTCCCGCGACAGTGGAGATGTTCTGAGCGGCGGTCAAAGAGGAAACCACCAGCAGCGCGGCTCCGAGAAAAGCTTGTGTTTTGGAATTCATTCTTTGGTTTCCCTTCACTGGACGGCGATCGTCACTGAATTCGACGCGACCCCGTTCACCGAAATCGACAGCGACACTGCGGAACCCGGCGTGACACTCTGCGGAACTTGCGCGTTCACTTGATACAAGCCCACGAAGCCCGGCGCGAGTCCCGCGAAGCTCACGGGCGCGCTTTGACCACCGATCGTAGCCGTTACGTTTCCCGATGCCATCGAGAGTGTGCTGCCACTGGCCGCGGCGCCGGTGGCAGGTTGGTTCGACACCGCGCCTAAGCCGCTGCAATAAATCGTGAGGTAACTACCTCGCGACACCGGTTGCGCGCTCGCGCCGGGGATCGATCCGGCCGGCGCGGCGAACGTGCTGGAGTTGGCCAGTTGGATCGCGCCCTGCCCCTTCCCCGACGAGTCGATGGAAAAGATTCCGGGCGCTACACCGCTGAGCGAAACAATCAACGGAGTGCTGGTGCCGGCCGCATTCGTCACTGTCAACGTCGCAGTGGTTTGGCCGAGCACTTCCCAAGGCATCTCAAAATTGATTTGGCCTGCACCCACGAAAAACAGCGGCGCGGCGACGCCGTTCAATTTCACGGTCACTCCGCCCAGCGTGGTCGGCAGCGGCAGCGTGGTTGCCACGTTGTTGCCGCTCGCAAAGTTCGTCCCGAAGATCGAGGTGATTCCCGCGGCCGTCAACGACGCTGTGTAACTCGCGCCGCCTACCACACCCGTGGAGGGAACCGTCGGCGTGTTGCCGCCGCTCGTCGACGCCAACGCCGGGGGCAAGCAGAATTTCCAGATTTGCCCGCTGCTGGTGCTGGGCCGCACCGAAGCGTACATCGCTACGTTGTCGACGGTAAAAAACGACGCGCAGTTGGACGTCTTGTATAACGTCGAGCCGCCGCCGGTCGCGCTCACGTAGCTGAATTGCGCGCCCACACCTACGCCGGTGCCGCAGTTGTTGTCAGTGGAATAGAGCGCGTAGCCATTCACCGGCAACGCCTCCACCGACCCGAACTGCACACCGCTGGCCAGCGTCGTCAACGCGCCGCTGGACAAGTTGGCCTTGTACACGCCCTGTTCCGCGCCGCTGGTGAAGAAAATGTTGCCGGCGAAATCGAGCGCCACGTAGTAGGCGGGCTTCGACGAATTGATGACCGAAACAGATCCGCCGGTTTTGGCGACGCGAGCCACGCCTCCTGTGCCACCCAGAATCGGATACTGACCGAAGTAGACGTTGGTGCTGTCTACGTCGAGCGAGATCGGCGTCACCAGTCCTTGCGCCAAAATCTGTTTCGATTGCGACGCCTTGTTGAAGCTCAGGATTTGACCATCCGCCTGAATGCCCGTGCCGGCCACGGCCACGTAGACGTTCGTGGCATCGCCCTTGATCTGAGTCACGGTGCTGAGTCCGCTGGCCAAGCTCACGGCCGTCCCGCCGGTCAGAGGAACCACCCACACCGAACCCGTACCTGGATTCGGGTTGGCGGCCGGTCCAGGTTTTCCGTTCGTTGCAAAGTAGGCGTTGCTCGAATCCACATAGATGCCGCTCACTCCGATCGTCCCGCTTCCCGGAATCGTGGCCAGCACTTGGACGTTGCCACCGGCCAGCGGCACGCGCAGCAGCCGGCCGGTTTCGTCGCCGAAATAGATGTACGTGCCATCGTCCAAAACCTGGCTGTCGGTGATCGCACCGATGCTGGCCAGCATGGTGTCGGTGCAGGATTGCGCCGCCGCGGGCTGGGCCGCCGTCACGGCGAACAGAAATGTGAGGGGAGCGAGAATTCGGAGCGTATTTTTCATTTCTCTAGTTCCTTCCTGAATATTTTTCGAGTGCTTTCTGAATGCCTTCGTCGGTGGCCGCGTTGATGTCCGGGACGGGTTGCTTCGGATCGCTGAGGGTCCGGGCGTCTCCGCGAGACTCGCCGCGGAAAATGTACTCGCCCGATGGAGCGATCACCGCGACCTGAATCGTTTGGTAGAGCCGGGCGCGTTCGATTCCCGGCGCGATGGTCAGCAGTACCGCGCCGTCGGCGCCCATCTCGCGCGCCAACTTGCCGGCGGTCCGGCGGAAGGCCACGGTCGCCGGCGGAGTCGTGCGCGGATTCGCCAGTAGCGAAGTGTTGCGGCTCGCGCTTTGATCCTCGCCGGCGTGCGGCTGCGCATCGTCGCGCAGCGTGTTGGAATACGCCGCCGACCAGTTGGAAGCAGTGAACGCCTTGCTGTCGGGCAGCGAGACCACCGTAAGTCCCTTGGCGCGCAAGGCGCGCACGAGGCTGGTCTCGGCATAGTCGAGCGCCGGTTGCAGATTGGTCTTCCGCCCTTGCGCTTGCAGGAACGCCGGGCCGGAGACGCTGAGTACGGCGACCTTTCGCACGGCGGGGTCGGTCGCACCGGCGCCGATCGCCATCAAAACGAGCAGAGCCGATGCGGTGATTCCTTTCATGACGCGACAGCATGCGGGAATCGCCCGGCCAGGTCAATGCAGAGCGGCTGAACCCGAGGTGAAGAAGCGGTGAACAAGCGGATGTCTTTTGCTACCAATGTGGTAGGCTTACGCAATCGAGTACGTAACAAAGAGCAAGGCCTCATGCAGTGGCGTTTCGAAAACTTTGAATTGGACAACTCCGAGCACCGCTTGACGCGCGAGGGCGCGCCGGTTCATCTCGAAAAACTGCCCCTCAGCCTTCTGATCCTGTTGCTGGAACGCCAACCGGCCGTGGTCCCGCATGCCGAAATCGCCGAAGCGCTGTGGCCGGGTGTCGCGGCCGATGCCGCCGACGATCGCATCCGCACGGCGATGAAGAAAATCCGCGTGGCGTTAGGCGACGATCACGCGAATCCGACATTTGTTGAAGCGGTGCAGCGGCGAGGGTATCGCTTCAAAGCTCCGGTGACGGAAGTTGCGCCGGTTGCGTCTCCGATCCGCCACACGCGGCTCCGTCAAGCGTGGTGGGTCGCGGCGTTGGCCACCGGCGCGCTTTTGGCGTTGGGAAGCGCGCGCTTCCAGGAACGCAGCGCCGGCCGCGGCCTCCTGCGCTGGCACGCGGTCAGGGGAAATATTCACTTGGCCGGAAAAATCGTCAGCGACGGTGCGAATGTCTACTGGACCGAGACCGACGGCAATCATTGCCGTGCGTCATTTGCTCCGCTCGGTGGTGGCCCGCCACTCGCCGTGCCGATGGCGCCGCAGCCATCCGAAGTTCTCGATGTCACGCGCGACCGCCGGCTTTTGATCGTTGCGCGAGAGACGTGCCCCGGCGTCGATCCACAAGGCGAGTTGTGGGAACTGGCGCTGGCCGGTGGCGGGTCGCGAAAACTGAACCTGCGCGCGAGCGACGCCGCGTACTCGCGCGACGGCGCGCGGATCGCTTTCGTCAGAGGCCAGGAGCTTTGGGTAGCACCGCGCGCGAGCGCTGCCAGGCGGCTCGCCGTGCTGCCGGCCATGATCAGTGGAGTGCAATGGTCGCCGGACGACGCCGCGCTTCGCGTGATCGCGGGCGATGTGTTCGAATTGGCGTTGGCCGATCCGGCCGCGATCCGCGCGATCGGCAATCGCGCGGCCATTCAGGCGTCGGCTTGGGACGCTCGCGGCGACTTTTGGTTCGTTGCCGGAGCCGAGCGTCGTGGGAATCTCTGGAAACTTTCGTCGCGCAAACCGGAACAAGTGACCGACGGCCCGATCGACGTTTCGGGCGTTGCGGAAGTGCCCGGCACAGTGGATTTGGCGGTCGCCGGGACGCGGCGGCAAGGTGCGCTCGAGCGGTACGATTCCGCAGCCCACGCGTTCGCTCCGTACTGGAATGGCGCGTCGGCGCAGATGCTCGATTTTTCGCGCGACGGCCGCTATGTCGCCTACGTCAGCTATCCCGACGGCGTGTTGTGGCGCGCGCGTCCCGATGGCAGCGAGCGAGTCGCGCTGACGCACGAGCCCTTGCGCGTGGGATTGCCGCGCATCTCGCCCGATGGCACGCGGATCGCATTCAGCGCTGCGCTACCGGCGTTGCCGTTGCGCTTGTACACCATCCCCATCGACGGCGGCGAGCCGAAACTCGTGATGCCGGACGCCGTCGCGCCGACCTGGTCGCCGGACGGCGCGCGCTTGCTCTATCGCCGCGATAACTCGCCGGTATTGTCCAGCAACATGCTGCAAATTGTCGACCTCGCCACGGGAAACACCGCCGACGTGCCCGGGTCGCAAGGTAAGTTCAATCAACGCTGGTCGCCCAACGGAAAATGGATTGTGGCGACGCCGAGCGATAGCGGCCGGCTCGAGCTTTTCGAAATCGCCACGGGGCGCTGGCGAACGCTGGCACGAATCCACGCCACGTATCCGGCTTGGTCGCCCGACAGCCGCTTCGTTTCTTTCGAGAATTTCGGGACGCACGATCCGCAAATCGATCGGGTCGAGATCTCCAGTGGCCGCGTTGAATCGTTGGCCCGGCTCTGGGACGGCGGCAATCTCGCCGTGGATTTCACTTGGGGCGCGTGGACCGGCGTGACGCCCAGCGGCGATCCGCTGATCTTGCGCAACGCGGACCTGCAGCAGATTTTTCTATTGAGCCGTACACCATGATTAGCCGCTTCGACGATTTCGAACTCGACACCGGCGCCTGCCATCTGCTCCGTGCCGGCCAGGAGATTCGCCTCGAGAAATTGCCGTTCGACTTGCTGGCGCTGCTGGTTTCGCGCCGCGGGGAACTCGTTTCGCGCGAGGAAATCTCGTCGTCCCTGTGGGCGGAGACGTTTGTGGACTCCGAGCACGGCATCAACACGGCGATCCGCAAGATTCGCAATGCGCTCGACGACGATCCGGCGAATCCGCGCTATGTGCAGACGGTGGTGCGCCGCGGATATCGCTTCACCGGAGACGTGCACGTGGACGCGCCGGCCGCCGCGCCCGCCCTCGCCGTTGCGGCCGTGAATCCACCACGCCGCTGGCGTTGGTGGATTGCGGCGTTGCCCGCGGCGTTGGCCGCCGCGAGTCTGGCGGCGATCGTTTCGAGCGGCGCGCAAACGTCCGCGCCGCCGGTCCTGCATTGGACACCGCTCACCAAGGAAGTCCACACATTTTCGCGGCTCGCCTCCGACGGCAAGCACGTTTTCTGGACGGAATACGGCGAAGCCGGCGAATCGAAAGCCGGCCTGCCGCTGGATGTCGCCGGCTGCCATCCGTACCAAGTTCCGCTGAGCGGCGGCGCGGCGATGCCGGTGCCCATCGGTTTTCGCTCCGCGTCGCTGCTCGACGTGAGCGCCGACGGGCACATGCTGGTGAATCCGCGCGAAAACTGCAAAGACACCGTGATTCAAGGACCGCTGTGGGACGTGGCGCTCGATTCCGGCGTCGCGCGCCGCGCCGGCGATTTGTACGGGCAAGACGCCGCTTTTTCTCCCGACGAAACGCAAATCGCCGTAGCCAAGGGCAACGAGTTGTGGCTCGCGAATCGCGACGGCGGCGCCGCGCGGCGGATCGCCGTGCTGCCGGCTCTCGTGTGGACCATGCATTGGTCGCCGGACGGCGAGCGTCTGCGTTTTTCGCTCTACGACGGCGAGCAGAGCCGCTTTCGCCTGTGGGAAGTGCACGCCGACGGAACGCATCCGCAGGCGCTGGTGCAAGATTGGCGAGACAGTTCCGAAAAACTCTCCGGCGTTTGGATCGACGCCGACGATTTTCTTTTTTCCGCGCTGCGCGGCGGCGCCAACGACTTGTGGTTGATGCGCGAATCGCACGGCTGGCGCCATCCCGCCGCACTCCGGCCTTTGTTTCAATGGCGGCCACGCGATTCGGTGGAGCGCGTCACCGCGGGTCCGCTCGACTTCGAAGGGCCCGCCACGATCCCCGGGCGCCGGGAAATCGCGGTGATCGGCACGCATCGGCGCGGCGAGTTGCAGCGCTACGACGCGAAGTCGCGGCAATTTGTGCCATTCGTTACCGGGCCCTCGGCGGGACTTTCGGCGGAAATGGCCGATTTTTCGCGCGACGGCCAATGGATGGCGTACGTTTCATATCCCGAAGGCGCGCTGTGGCGCAGCCGCGCCGACGGCAGCGAGGCGCTGCAGCTTACGCACGAGTCGATGCGCGTGGGCATGCCGCGCATTTCGCCCGACCGCACGCAAATCGCGTTCACCGGCGAGCGCCCCGGCGAACCGCTGCGAACTTACGTGATCCCATTCGACGGCGGAACGCCGCGCCCGGCCACGGGCACGCGCGCGATGTCGGAAGTTTCGCCCACCTGGTCGCCCGACGGCCAGCGCTTGCTGATTCGCAGCGATCGCAAGGGTCTCGGCAAAGATTCGATCTTCCAGGACAACGAACTGGAAATTGTCGAGCTGGCGTCGGGACGCATCGCCGCCGTCCCGAACTCCGGCAAAAAGTTCAATCAACGGTGGTCGCCCGACGGCAAATGGATCGTCGCCACGCCGAATGACGGCGCGCGCTTGGAATTGTTCGACGTGGCGGCGCAACGCTGGTCGGTGTTGGCGGAAATGTCCGGCGGCGTTCCCAGTTGGTCGGCGGACAGCAAGAGCGTATTTTTCGTTCACGACGAAGCGGGCGTTTATCGTGTGCCGCTGGCGACGCGGCGGCCGGAGCTGGTGGCGAGTCTCGCGAATGTGCCGCGCGCCATGAACGATGTGTACAGCGAATGGTGCGGCCTGGCGCCCGACGGCTCGCCTTTGATCTTGCGGAACGCGGACGTGCAACAAATCTTCTCGCTGTCCTTCGAGCGTCCCTGAGGCAGGATTAGAATTTAACAGGATATTCCGGATGAACACGATAAGAAGCGCAAGAAGTTTTCGACACCGCGCGGCCTCGCGATCCTAGATTTTCATCCTGTGGATCCTGTCCACGTTGTCGGATTCTTTCGGGCGTATCGACCGGGAGTGCGGAGTCATGCTGTCGATTTCGAGATACAATCAATCCGTGTTCGGCGACGCATCACTGACATTTCAGGAGTTCATCGTGCACGAGCCCCTGCCGCTGGCCGTGATCCAGGAAGCCGTGCTCGAGTTCCTGCGCGATCGCCAGGACGCCGCGCTTTTCGGCGCGCAAGCCGTGAACGCCTACGCGGACGTGTCGCGGCTCACCGAGGACGTGGATATTCTGTCCACGCGCGGCGCGGACTTAGCCGAGGACATACGCGAATTCCTGGCGTCGCGCTTTCACATCGCGATGCGAGTGCTCGAGATCGGCGCGGGGAAGGGCTTTCGCGTTTATCAGGTTCGCCAACCGAAGAATCGCCACTTGGCCGATGTGCGTCCCGTCGCGCAGCTACCTGCAACGCGGCGCGTAGCAGGAATTCTGGTGGTGACACCAGAAGAACTCATCGCCGGCAAAGTGGTCGCGTACCATGCGCGGCGGGGACAGCCAAAATCCTTTAGCGATCGCCGAGATCTTGCGGTGCTGCTGCTCGCTTTTCCGGAGCTCAAGGAAGAATCGGGTCCCGTTCGTGAGTGCTTGCTGCGGAGCGGCGCCGGCGGTGATTTTCTCGCCACGTGGAGTGAAATCGCTGCGCAACCGATCGCCGCTGAAAACGACGAGGACGAGTTCGCTTGAAATCCGCCGGAAAGCCAGCGTCAAAACAAAAACGCATGAGCATCGCCGGCCTCAACCAGGTGGTGAAGCGCATGCATTTCAATCAACTGCTTGGCATTCGCGTGACGCGCACGCATTCCGACGGCGTGACCATCGAATGTCCTTTGCGCCAAGAGTTGATGAACGCGATGGGCGTGCTGCACGGCGGCGTCACTGCCACGATGGCCGACGCCGCGGTGGGAATTTCCCTGTGGCGGCACAACAATGGGTCGCGGCCGCACACCACCGTCGAGATGAAGCTGAATTATTTAGCGCCCGTGGTGAAGGATCGCATCGTAGCGCGGGCGCGATTGGTGCGCGTGGGGCAGCATTTGTGCGTCGGTCACGTGGATTTGTTCGAAGGACGCACGAAGCGCGTAGGTATCGCGATCGTCACGTACATGATGTTGTAAAAACGGTTGAACGTTGCTGGAGTCTTTCCTAGGTTTTTCCAGAACCAGCAACCAGCCACTAGCAACCGTCTTTAGGGTTTCTTTTCCCCGCCCGGTCTCCCCTTCGGCTCGTTCTTCGGAGGAGTCCGCTGCTGCACGGGCGCCGGTCTTGAGGCCTGATGCTGCGGTTGCAACGTGGGACGCTGGGGCGGACGCTGCTGTTGCGGCGTGGTCAGATTCGCGGGACGCTGCGGCTGCGGTTGCGTTGCCGGTGTCGTGTTCGCGGGACGATTCGGCATCATCGAATTGGACGGCTGCCCGCCCGTGCTTCCGCCACCGCGCGCCGCGGGTGGACGATCGTTGATCGCCGGACGATTGAATCCATTTCCGCCGCCTGCTCCAGTAGGAGCGTTGGTGACCAGGCGCGTTTGCCCCGCCGATTGCGATCCCGAAGGTAGCGGCGTACGCGCCACAATCCCGCGACTCGCCACCGACGCCGGCGGCGCCGATACGCGCGCGCCCGCCGCGATCGTGGTTCCCGCCATCGCTTCGCGCGACGGCCTTAGGTTGTTCACCGCAGTCGGCTGCATTCGTCCAATCGCTTCCGGAGGCACGCGCACCGCCGACGCAGCCACGGGCCGCGCGCCGGTGAACGTCGCCGCAGGAACGGCGGTCACGAAGCTGCGATTCACATAAGTCACGTTGGTCACGTTGATGTTGGTGACGTGCGCCACGTTCACGTTGGTCACGTATACGGCGCTTACGCGATACGCGGGATGAAATACTTCAAAAGGACCCAGCGGAATCCACGCCGCAAATCCCATACCGCCTAATCCGATTCCCACGCCGAAGCCCGGACCGCCGACGAATGCCACCAGCGCCGGTGCGTACACCGGATGTACGATGCGTCCCGGCACCCACGCCCACGTGCCCGCCACGATCACCCAGCGCCCGTAGTGGAACGGCGCGAATCCCCACGGAGCGTCGTCGATCCACGTCCAGCCCCACGGCGGAATGTACGCCCAATGTCCGAAGCGATACGGCGCCCATCCCGGCGCGACCGCTGTGGGAACCCACATGTTTCCATACATCGGATCGCTGCGCCAATTTCCGTAGCCGCCGAGATCCGCCGCGCCGTTCATGTCGGGAGGAACGTAGCGCGCCGAGGCCTGCACCGCGCGATCGTCGTTCGTATCGCGTCCGCTGCACCACTGATCCCACGGATCGGGCGCCGGCGCGGCGACGACATCGGGCGTCTCTTGATCGCCGGAGTAATGCACGCGCTGATTCGCGTTCACTTCCACGGATTGCCCGCCGGTGGCCACCGAGGCGGCGCCGGCGCGCACGGTCAGCACGCTCATCGTGCCGTCATTGTTCACATCAAATCGATACGCGCCGGCGCGTTCGATGGTCACCGCACCGTTGGGCGAATCCACTTCCAGGGTTTCGCCGGGATTCAGCGACGCCACGCGCACGTTCAACGCGCCTTGCGTCAAACTCAATTGCGTCACGCGATCGTCGAGGTTCAGGATCGCCAGCGCCGTCTCATCGGCCAGACGAATCGCCGTGGTTCCGATATGCAATTCAGCGTGCGAACCTTGATCGGTCCAGAGATGATAGCCGGTGGTGAGCGGAAAATTCAGCGAGGCGGGCGCCCAATCCGGAACGTTGTCGGCGCGCAGCGAGACGTTGCCGTTGGTGTAATTCAAACGCGCCACGCGGCCCGGAGGATCCATGGCCGGCGCGCCATTGGCGGGCGGATAGCCCGCCGGATCGCCGGCAGCGGCCTGCGGCGGATCTTGCGCGACCAGCGCGCCTGCGACCAGAAAAATCGCGACACAAAACGTCCCCTGCTTGATGAACTCTTGCAACTTCATAGTGGCGTCTCCAACCTTTGAGCAGCACCAATGGCTTACAGCCCTGCTCGCATTGCCTCTAGTATAGAGTACGCGCCGGATGACGCGGGGGTTACCGCCCTTTGCTCTCGATTTTGGCCCATGTATCGCGGAGGCCCACCGTGCGGTTGAACACCGGCTTTTCCCCGGTGGAATCGCGATCCATGCAGAAGTACCCCAGGCGCTCGAACTGAAAACGATCGAGCGGTTTGGCGCCGCGCACGCTCGGTTCGATCTTGCCGGAGCGCACTTCAAGCGATTTCGGATTGAGATTCGCCGTGAAATCCTTGTTCGGATCTTCTTCGGTGTCGGGATTCTCTTCATTGAAGAGCTGTTCGTAAAGCCGCGCCTCGAAATCCACCGAGTGCTTCGCCGACACCCAATGAATCGTCGACTTCACCTTGCGTCCGTCGGGCGTGTTGCCGCCGCGCGTCGCGGGATCGTAGGTGCAGTGAATCACCGTGATCTCGCCGCTCGCGTCCTTCTCGACGCTCGTGCAGGTGATGAGATACGCGTAGCGCAAACGCACTTCACGTCCGATGGTCAGGCGGTGATACTGCTTCGGCGGATTCTCGCGGAAGTCCTCGCGCTCGATGTACAGCGTTTTCGAGAACGGAACGTGGCGCGTCCCCGCCGCCGGATCTTCGGGATTGTTCACGGCGTCCATTTCCTCGACAAGATCGTCGGGATAATTGTCGACGACCACCTTCACCGGATCCATCACCGCCATGATGCGCGCCGAACTGCGGTTCAATTCCTCGCGCAAACTGTGCTCCAACAAGCCCAGCTCGATCAGGCCGTTCGTTTTCGACACGCCGATGCGGCTGCAAAACAAACGGATCGCTTCGGGACTATAGCCGCGGCGGCGAAATCCGCTGAGCGTGGGCATGCGTGGATCGTCCCAGCCGGAGACGTAGCCGCGCTGCACCAAATGCAACAGTTTCCGCTTGCTCAGCATCGTGTTCGAAAGATGCAGGCGGTCGAACTCGATCTGCTGCGGATGATGAATGCCGAGATTTTCCAGATACCAGTCGTAGAGCGGACGGTGATCCTCGAACTCCAGCGTACAAATCGAGTGCGTGATTCCCTCGATGGAATCCGATTCGCCGTGCGTGTAATCGTACGTCGGGTAGATGCACCATTTGTCGCCGGTGCGATGATGGCTCGCGTGCAAAATGCGATACATCACCGGATCGCGCATGTTAAAGTTCGGCGACGCCATGTCGATCTTGGCGCGCAGCGTCCGCGCGCCGTCGGGAAATTCGCCGGCCTTCATGCGCGTGAACAAGTCGAGATTTTCTTCCACCGTGCGATCGCGATACGGGCTGTTACGCCCGGGCTGTCCCGGGATGCCGCGATATTCGCGGATCTGGTCGGCGCTCAAGTCGCAGACGAACGCTTTGCCCGCTTTGATCAGTTGAACGGCCCACTCGTAGAGCTGGTCGAAATAATCGGACGCGTAGTAACAGCGATCTTCCCAATCGAAGCCCAGCCACCGCACGTCTTCCATGATGGAATCGACGTACTCCACTTCTTCCTTCGTGGGATTGGTATCGTCGAAACGCAGATTGCACTGGCCGCCGAATTCCTGCGCGAGTCCAAAGTTCAAGCAGATCGCTTTGGCGTGCCCGATGTGCAGATATCCGTTGGGCTCGGGAGGAAAACGGGTATGCACGCGCGCCTGGTTCTTGCCGTTGCGCACGTCTTCCACGATGATGTCGCGGACGAAATTGGAGCGCGGCAGTTCCGGCGCGTCTTCGACTGGGTTCGACATCTAATTATTATACCGTGGCAAGTTCGGCCCTTCCGCCGGGGCCGATGAGCTAATATTCAGAGCTATGCGCACTTGTATGATTCTCTTGGCAGCCGGGCTACTGGCCTGGGCCTTCGCTGCTCCTCCTCCTGGCGCCGGATCTTTCGCGCCCTACGATTCTCGCGCCAAGGCGATTCTCGCCAAGATGTCGCTGGACGAGAAAATCGGCCAGATGACCCAAGCCGACAGCGCCTCGCTCAAAGATCCATCCGACATCGGGACTTACGCATTGGGCTCGGTGTTGAGCGGCGGCAACTCCGATCCTCCCGAGGGCAATTCGCTGAAGAATTGGTCGGACCTCTACGAGCGTTTGCAGGCCCGCACGCGCAACACGCGCCTGCGCATCCCGCTGCTGTATGGCGTCGACGCCGTGCATGGTCACAACAACGTGCTGGGCGCTGTGGTTTTTCCGCACAACATCGGCTTGGGATGCACGCGCAACCCAAACCTTGTGGAAAAAGCCGCGCGCGTGACGGCCGAGGAAGTTCGCGCCACGGGGATCCAGTGGGCGTTTGCGCCGTGCGTCACCGTGCCCCAGGACGAGCGCTGGGGACGCACCTACGAAGGCTTTTCCGAGGACCCGCAGATCGTCGCGCAACTCGGCGAGGCCGCGGTGCGTGGACTGCAAGGGTCGAGTCTCGCCAATCCTACGGCGGTCGTCGCCTGCGCCAAACATTTCATCGCCGACGGCGGCACGGCGTGGGGAACAAAGCACGGCGGCCCCGGTCCAGGTCCCGGTCTCGACCAAGGCGATGCACAAGTCGACGAAGCCACGCTGCGATTGATCCATCTACCCGGCTATGTTTCCACGCTGCGTGCGGGCGTGGCCACGATCATGCCCTCTTACAACAGTTGGAACGGCCAGAAGGTGTCGGGCAACAAGCATTTGCTCACCGAAGTCCTGAAAAACGAACTGGGCTTCGATGGTTTTCTGATTTCCGATTACGACGCCATCGACCAAGTGAATCCCGACTACAAGAAAGCCGTCGAGCAATCGGTCAACGCCGGCATGGACATGGCCATGGCGCCGGATACTTACAAAAAATTCTTTCTGACGCTGCGGGAACTGGCGCTGGAGGGCCGCGTGCCGATGTCGCGCATCGATGATGCCGTGACGCGCATCCTGCGCGTGAAGATTGCCGCGGGACTTCTTGACGCAAACTATCAGGGTAAAGCGGACACCACACTGCAAGCCAAATTTGGGTCGAAGGAGCATCGTCAAATTGCCAGACAAGCGGTGCGCGAGTCGCTGGTGCTTCTGAAAAACGACGGCAAGATCTTGCCGCTTGCAAAAACGGCGGCGCGCATCCACGTGGGCGGCAAGAGCGCCGACGACATCGCCAACCAATGCGGCGGCTGGACCGTCGATTGGCAGGGACTCAACGGCGGCAAAGGCGGAGTTTTGTTTCCCGGCGGCGTCACGGTGCTTTCGGCGATCCGGCAAACGGCGTCGAGCTCGACGCAAATCACATACGCGAAAGACGGCACGGGCGGCGAAGGCGCGACCGTGGGCGTCGTAGTGATCGGCGAACGTCCCTACGCCGAGGGTTTCGGCGATCGCGCGGACTTGGCGCTCGACGCCGCGGACGTGGCGGCGGTGAAAAACATGAAATCGGCACGCATTCCGGTGGTGGTCATCGTGATGTCGGGGCGTCCGGTGATTTTAGGCGACGTGCTCGACAAGGCCGACGCCGTTATCGCCGCGTGGCTGCCGGGCACCGAAGGGGCGGGGATCACCGACGTTTTGTTCGGCGACTTCGCGCCCACTGGAAAACTGTCGTTCTCGTGGCCGCGGTCGATGGATCAAGTGCCATTGCGCACGCGCTCCGGGGCTCCGTTGTTTCCGCTGGGCTACGGGCTTTCTTACTGATGTTTCTGCTAGAATGCATGCCCATGAGCAAAACACGTGTTGCGATCTTCGTTGCTGCCACCCTAGTGCTTGCGATTTGCATCGCCGTCGCGCAACCCGCGCGCAACGTTTCTGCCGGCAAACATCCCAATCTCGCCGCCGCGCAGAAGTTCAGCCAGCAAGCGTATGACAAGATCATTGCCGCACAAAAGGCCAACGAGTGGGACATGAATGGTCATGCCGCCAAGGCCAAGGAGCTGCTCGATCAAGTAAACAACGAGCTGAAGCAAGCGGCCCAGGCGGCGAACGCAAACAAGGGCAAGAAGTAACGCGCGTCCCTTACGCGAGGGCGCGCGAGAACGCGACGATCATCCCCAACGTCAGGCCGGCGATCGCGAACTCGCCGAGCGCTCCAACGGCGAGCGGACGCCATCCTTGTCGCCCGAGCTCACGCAGATTGGTGCGAAGTCCCACACCCGCGAAGGTCAGCAAGAACGCCCAGCGCGAAAGATTCGCGAGATCGGCGACTTGCGGTTTGCTGAATACGCCTGCAGTGGCGAGCGCGGAGATCAGCAAGAATCCAAGAACGAATTTCGGAAACTTCTGCCAGAGGAACGCGGCGCGATTTTCGATTTTTGCGGACGCGCCTTTTCCGGCCCAGTAAATCGCGTACGCCAGCACCACAAATCCGATGGTGGCGTTGCGCGCGGTCTTCGCGAGCACCGCAAACTTCGCCGCGGCGTCGGAATAAAGCGCGCCGGCGGCGGTAGCCTCGGCGGTGTTGTCGACGGCTAGTCCGGCCCACAGCCCGTAAGCGCGATCGCTCATGTGCAACGCGTGGCCGATCAAAGGAAACGCTGCGAGACTGAACGCTCCGAGCGCGAGAATGGCGGCGATCGCGTAGGACGCGTCTTCGTCGTCGGCGTCAATGGCTCCTTTCGCCGCGATAATCGCGGAGACGCCGCAAATCGACGATCCGATGGCCAACAGGCTCGTGAGTTTCGGTGAAAGTTTGAACGCACGTCCGAGCCAGGTCATCAGCGCGATCGACACGGCGAGTTCCACCGCGACCAGCGCGAGACTGAGTCCGCCGAGTTTCAGAACATCGCCGAGAAGGAAGCGAATTCCCAGGAGCACGATGCCGGCCTTCAGCCAAAACTCATAGGTCGCGACGCCAGGCTGAAAGATCCACGAGACACCGAGAGTGTTCGAGATGATCAACCCGAAGAGAATCGCCCACAGGACGTATTCGATATTCGGCAGCGCGAGATGATGCGCCTTGCCGTACGCGGCGATCGATTGCTCGGTGAACTTGCCGGCGTATCCGATAGCGGCGAGGAGCAAAACGCCGGGGATGAGTCGTAGTATTTTTACCATGGGATATGCGGCAGCACGCCCGTCTTGACCAGCACCGCGGCCACGAGCGCGAGAATGACGGCCCACCAATCGAGAGAAAGACTGAATCTGGAGTTCATGAAAACCTCAAACGGAAAACAGAATGACGGGACGATTGCCTAGCGGCTACAACAATAGCAGAGCGAGTCGGGGAAAGACTGCATAAGTCGATTGTATCTGACCGGTCGCGCACCGATTGCGACATAACGATTCTATTCTGCGATAGGGAACATTAAGAATCGTCATCCTCGTTCTTTGAGTCGGCCTCGAGGAATTTGCTAACAGGATGGTCAGGATACACAGGATGCGGACCGCAGAACCGCGTTCTACGGTTGCTTCCAGAGAGTCGCTTTTCTGCCGAGAGCAGGTCTTCAAGGGGTCTCGTGAGTCCTTGCCGATCGTCTTCGCGGGCCTTTGCCGCCATGCGCGCGAACTCCTCACGCTTCGACTCAAAAAATTCTTCCCATTCCTTTTCATCGTTCATACGATCGAGTTCCTACCTAAGCCGCAGACGGCGGCTAGCCAAGCGTCTCGCAACTGCGGTTATGAAGCGATCATCCTCAACGAGCCGCTCGTAGCCGATCTGGACAGGATCGGTCTCCAACGATGACCGCAAAGCCGAGTTGATCTGTGTCTGGTAGGCTGCGGCGTCGGGCCGCGCGGCTCGCGCCTTGAAGTGTTCGACGATATCGGCGTCCAAGTACATCGTCACGCGAACTTTGCAGTTGCGCGGTGAAGTTTCGGCAAGGTTCGCTCGATGCCGGCGCAGTATCATCCGGATCGTTTCGCGCCGGACCGCGAACTCCGGCTCAACCTTCCTTCCCCTAGAGGAGCTAGATCCTTTTTCTTTGTTTTTCATATTCCTCCACCATCCAAGGCTCTGCACGCCGGGCATGAATGATTCGCACTCGATCGTCCGGCCGCTCCGTGAAGCAGACATAGACCATGCCGAGCGGGACCAGACCGATGATCCCATAGCGGACTTCCGACTCCGTCGAGTGCGCCTCGTCCACGAACTCGACGGCGTGGGGATCGGCGAAAACGCCGGCTGCCTCGGTAAATCGGACGCCGTGGCGGTTCTCGTTCCGGTCGGCCTTTCCTGTCGTCCCAACTCGAAGAACCAATAGGTCACTATATCCGCATATATATGTATTTGTCCAGATAGGCAGCCGCCGCTCGTCTCGAAGCGCGGAAAGTCACGGTATCAGATCGCGAAAGCTACTCTTCTTGGGCTTCGAGCAGGCTCTCGAGTTCCGGGAGCACGCGAAGATCTTTATCTCGTCCTGCGGCACGTTTGGCGGCAATCAGGCTTCGCAAACTGAGGGTGCGAACTTTCCGACCGTAGAGTTCCACTTCCGGTGACTCCTCCCAGACTTGCTCGAATGGCCCCAAGCCACTCACTTCGGCGAGTAGGTCGATCCTGCCCAGGTCCGTGTCCAACGTCAGCAACGTTGTGTTGCGCAGCGTGGATTCGTCCCAAAGAAACGGAAGACCCGTTGGCAGGTCCACTGGGCGTGGATGAAAAGGGCCGAGCGCGCGCGTCAAGTGAGTTATGTTCTCGCGGAGTCGCGGATAGAAAATATCAATGTCGTTGGTGGTATGAACACTACCGTGAATGATCGCGCTGACTCCACCTATGATGATGAACTGCACATCGGCGGCGACGAGCGCGTGAACCAGCTTTTCGACGCTCATGAATCGGTTCGGCGGCTAGTTTTGCGCGCCGCGCCGCGAATGGCCGCCATCTCTCGCGAGAATGCCTCTATTCGGCTGACGCGCTCACTTGGCGGAAGACGAAGCTGTACGATCAGCGATCCAAGATCAACGCCAGATCTCTTCGCCGCCTCGATCCGGCTTCCCGCAGCCGGATAACGCAGTCGCGCCTCGGCGCGAGCTAGTTGCTCCGGAGTGAGGGATCGCAACTCGATCATGAATACAGTCTAGCGCGGTTTCGCCGGAAGTATTTCGGCATCGCAGTTTCAAACAAAAAGGCCGCCCGGAAAGGGCGGCCTCTTGAGTTTGTCTCGCGAAACGCTTACACCAACGGACGCTCGTCGTCGTCGACCAAGAAGTCGAGCGGCGTGGGTTGCGGGCGTTCTTCTTCCACCGGTTCCACCAGCACGGGTTCCGCTTCCGTCGCCAGCTTGACGTTGCGGTAGAACTCCATGCCGGTGCCCGCCGGAATCAGGCGGCCCATGATCACGTTTTCCTTGAGACCGCGCAGGTAATCCACCTTGCCCGAGATCGCGGCTTCGGTGAGAACGCGCGTGGTTTCCTGGAACGACGCGGCGCTGATGAAGGAGTCCGTGGACAGCGACGCCTTCGTGATGCCCATCAGCAACGGACGGCCCACCGCTTCGCGCGAATCGAGATCGCGCACGCGTTTGTTTTCCTCCGCGAATCGGAAACGGTCGACCACTTCTTCCAACAGGAAGTCGGTGTCGCCCACTTCTTCGATCTTCACCCAGCGCATCATTTGGCGAACGATCACTTCAATGTGCTTATCGTTCACGTTGACGCCCTGCAAACGGTAGACTTCCTGGATTTCGTTCACCAGGTAGTCTTGCGTCTGCTTCTCGCCGAGCACCGCGAGAATATCGTGCGGGTTACGCGGACCGTCGACCAACGGCTCGCCGGCCTTCACGCGCTCGCCTTCCTGCACGCGGATATGCACGCCGCGCGGCAGAGAGTATTCACGCTGCGAAGCAGCGTCATCTTCGTCGGCTTGCACGTAAATCTTGCGCTGGCCCTTGGCGACTTCGCCGTATTTCACCACGCCGTCGATTTCGCTGATGACCGCGGGATCCTTCGGACGCCGCGCTTCGAACAATTCCACAACGCGCGGCAAACCGCCGGTGATGTCCTTGGTCTTGGTGGTTTCGCGCGGGATCTTCGCGAGAACGTCGCCCGGATGCACGTCGTCTTCGTTCGCCACCATCAAGTGCGCGCGCGACGGCAGCAAATAGCGCTTCGCCAGGCGATTCTTGTTGGCATCGCGAATTTCGATCGCCGGCACCAGAACCTTCTTGTCGTCGTGCGATTCGCCTACCACCAAGCGCGACAAACCGGAAATTTCGTCCACTTCCTCGTTCACCGTGACGCCCGGCACCAAGTCCTTGAAGTGAACCGAGCCGCCCGCTTCGGTGAGGATCGAGAATGTGTAGGGATCCCATTCCGCGAGCACTTGATTGGCGGTGACGGCTTGTCCGTCTTCCACCCGCAGCTTGGCGCCGTAGACCACGGAGTAGTGTTCGCGTTCGCGTCCCTTGTCGTCCACGATGGTGAGCGCGCCGTTTCGCGTGATGGCGATCAGGTTGCCCTCGGAAGAACGCACCGTGGTCAAGTTTACGAAGCGCACGAATCCCGTGTTCTTCGATTCATGCGTGGATTGCTCGGTGACGCGCGTGGCCGTTCCGCCGATGTGGAACGTACGCATAGTGAGCTGCGTGCCCGGTTCGCCGATGGACTGCGCGGCGATCACGCCGACCGCTTCGCCCAACTCCACCAACCGGCCGCTCGCCAAGTTACGTCCGTAGCAGCGGACACAAGTCCCGCGGCGGCTTTCGCACGTCAGCACCGAGCGGATTTTTACTTGCTCGATGCCCGCGCCTTGGATCGCGTTGGCCAAGTCTTCGTCGATTTCCTGGTTCACGTCGACAATCACGTTGCCTTCGAAGTCCTTGATCTTCTCCAAGGACACGCGGCCGACGATGCGATCGCGCAACGGCTCGATGATCTCGCCCGATTCCACGATGGGCCGCACGTAAATTCCTTCCGTGGTCCCACAATCGACTTCGCTGACGATGACGTCTTGCGCCACGTCGACCAAGCGCCGCGTCAGGTAGCCGGAATCCGCGGTCTTGAGTGCGGTATCGGCCAATCCCTTACGCGCGCCGTGCGTCGAGATGAAGTATTGCAGCACGGTGAGGCCTTCGCGGAAGTTGGCGACGATGGGCGTTTCCATAATTTCGCCCGACGGTTTGGCCATCAGTCCGCGCATACCGGAAAGCTGACGGATCTGCTGTTTCGATCCGCGCGCGCCGGAGTCGGCCATGATGAACACCGGGTTGAACTCGGTGCCTTTCTTGTCCATGTCTTCGAGCAGTTGGAACATTTCGCGTCCCACTTGCTCGGTGACGTCGGACCAGATCGCGATGACCTTGTTGTAGCGTTCGCCCTTGGTGATGGCGCCGTCCAAGTATTGCTGTTCGACGGCCACCACTTCCTTCTCGGCCTTCTTCACGAGCACTTGCTTGTTGCCCGGGATGACCAGATCGTCGATGCCGATGGAAATGCCCGCGCGCGTGGCGTAGGTGAATCCCACTTGCTTGATCTGATCGAGCATCTCGACGGTGGTGTCGAGTCCATAATGCAGATAGCCGTACTGCACCACTTGGCCGAGGCCTTTCTTCTTCAACAGGCCGTTGATGTAGGGCAGCGCGCCGCGCTTCACCTTGCCATGCTCGTCGCGCACTTCTTTCGGCAGGTGATCGTTGAAGATCACGCGGCCGACCGTGGTTTCCAGATACTGGCGATCGAAGCTCACCGGATCGGTGTGCAGCACGTCCTGATTGTCGTAGGCCTTGGTGAGATCGATCACTTGACCCGTGTAGCGCAAACGAATCGGCGTGAGCGTTTCCACTTCGCCCATTTCCAGCGCGAGCAATACTTCTTCCACGGAGGCAAACGTGCGTCCTTCGCCCTTCGATCCATGCTTGGCTTTGGTCAAGTAGTAGACGCCGAGCACCATGTCCTGCGTGGGAATGGCCAGCGCCTGACCGCTGGCCGGCGACAGAATGTTCTGCGAGCTGAGCATCAAAACGCTCGCTTCAATCTGCGCTTCCGGCGAAAGCGGAATGTGCACGGCCATTTGATCGCCGTCGAAATCCGCGTTGAACGCGGTGCAAACCAGCGGGTGAATCTTGATGGCCTTGCCTTCCACCAGCGTCGGCTCGAAGGCCTGAATTCCCAATCGGTGCAGCGTGGGAGCGCGGTTCAACAACACCGGATGGTCCTTGATGACTTCCTCGAGGATGTCCCACACGATCGGCTCTTGCTGCTCCACCATTTCTTTGGCTTGCTTGATGGTGGTGCAGTGGCCCTTTTGTTCGAGGCGATGATAGATGAACGGCTTGAACAACTCGAGCGCCATCTTCTTCGGCAATCCGCACTGATGCAGCTTCAAGTCCGGACCGACCACGATCACCGAACGTCCCGAGTAGTCGACGCGCTTGCCGAGCAGGTTCTGGCGGAAGCGGCCTTGCTTGCCCTTCAACGTATCGGAGAGCGATTTCAGCGGGCGATTGTTGGCTCCGCGCAGGACGCGTCCGCGGCGGCCGTTATCGAACAGCGCGTCCACGGCTTCCTGCAGCATGCGGCGCTCGTTGCGCACGATCACGTCGGGCGCGTGCAACTCCATCAGCTTTTTCAAGCGATTGTTGCGATTGATCACGCGGCGATAGAGATCGTTCAAGTCGGAAGTGGCGAAACGTCCGCCATCCAACGGCACCAGAGGACGCAATTCCGGCGGAATCACCGGGATCACTTCGAGAATCATCCACTCGGGCTTGTTGCCGGACTTGCGGAAGCTCTCCACCACCTTCAGGCGCTTGGCATACTTCAGGCGCTTTTGCGCGCTGGGGTCGGTGCGCATTTTTTCGCGCAATTCTTCGGAGAGCGCGTCGCAATCCACGCGCTTCAGCAGGTCGCGGATGGCTTCGGCGCCCATCATGGCGACGAATTTGCCGGGATACTCCTGCATCATCTGGCGATATTTTTCTTCGCCGAGAATCTCCCGTTCCTTGAGCGGCGCGTCGCCGGGATCGACCACCACGTACGCTTCGAAGTACAGAACTTTCTCCAGCTCGCGCAGGGAAATGTCGAGCAGGTGGCCGATGCGGCTCGGAAGTCCCTTGAAGAACCACACGTGCGAGCACGGCGACGCCAGCTCGATGTGTCCCAGGCGTTCGCGGCGCACGCGCGACAGCGTGACTTCCACGCCGCACTTGTCGCAGATCACTCCGCGATGCTTCATGCGCTTGTATTTTCCGCAGAGGCATTCCCAGTCGGTGACGGGGCCGAAAATGCGCGCGCAGAATAGGCCGTCGCGTTCCGGTTTGAACGTGCGGTAGTTGATGGTTTCCGGTTTGGTGACTTCGCCGTGCGACCACGAGCGAATCTTGTCCGGCGAGGCCAGAGAGATGCGAATCGAGTCGAAATCGGCGATCATGTTCGCGCGATCATACGGTGAACTACGATACATGCTTTCCTCCCGTTAAACCTAAAGTGCTGAGTCCTGAGTCCAGAGTGCTGAGTCGGGAGCGCGAGCCGTATTCCGGCACTCAGCACTCAGGACTCAGCACTCAGGACTTGTTTAGTCCGCTGCCGCCTCAATCATCGGTGGCTGCTGTTGTTGCCGCTTCATCAATTCCACGTCCAAACACAGCGACTGTAATTCGCGAATCAACACATTGAACGACTCCGGCACGCCCGGCTCGATGGCCGCTTCGCCCTTCACGATGGCCTCGTAAATCTTCGCGCGGCCATACACGTCGTCGGACTTCGCGGTGAGCAGTTCTTGCAAGATGAACGCCGCGCCGTAGCTTTCCAGGGCCCACACTTCCATTTCACCGAAGCGCTGTCCGCCGAATTGCGCCTTGCCGCCCAAGGGCTGCTGCGTAATCAGCGAATAGGGACCGATCGAACGCGCGTGGATCTTGTCGTCCACCAAGTGCGAGAGCTTGAGCATGTAGATGTAGCCCACCGTCACCGGTTGCTCGAATTTCTCACCGGTCATGCCGTCGTACAGGTCCGTCTTGCCGGAGGCCGGAAGATTGCCTTGCTTCAGCATCTTCTTGATGTCCGGTTCGGTGGCGCCGTCGAACACCGGCGACGCGAAGTGCAGCCCCAACGCTTTCGCTGCCCAGCCCAGGTGCGTCTCGAGAATTTGTCCCACGTTCATACGGGACGGGACGCCCAAAGGATTCAACACAATCTCCACCGCCGTACCGTCAGGAAGATACGGCATGTCTTCGGCCGGAAGAATGCGCGCGATCACGCCCTTGTTGCCGTGGCGGCCGGCCATCTTGTCGCCGACCGAGAGTTTGCGCTTCATGGCGATGTATACCTTGACGAGCTTGATGACGCCCGGAGGCAGTTCGTCGCCCTTTTGCAGCTTGGCCTTGCGTTCCTCGTTGATTTTCTCGAGAACCGCAATTTGGCGCATGGTCATCTCTTCGATTTCGTCGATGCGTTCGTTCAGTTGCGGGTCCTTATCGTTGAAGCGCAGACGTTTCAGGTCGCGCGCCTTCATGCGATCGATCAAATCGGGCGTGAGCTCCGCGCCCTTGGAGATCAACTTCTTGTTGGTGCGCTCATCGTGCAGGTCGGCGTTGACCTTCACGCCGTCGAGCATCGCGCTCAAACGCTTCAAGCGCTCGTCGCGCAGGATTTTCCGCTGATCGTCGAGGTTCTTTTCCAAGCGCTCGATGTAGGCGCCTTCGATGGACTTGGCGCGCTCGTCTTTCACCTGTCCCTTGCGCGAGAAGATGCGCACGTCGACGATCGTTCCCTCGATGCCCGGCGGGCAGTAGAGCGAAGCGTCGCGAACGTGTCCGGCTTTTTCACCGAAGATCGCGCGCAGCAGTTTTTCCTCGGGAGTGAGTTGCGTTTCGCCCTTCGGCGTGACTTTTCCGACCAGAATGTCGCCGGGCTTCTCGGTGGCGCCAATGCGGATGATGCCGCTTTCGTCGAGGTCTTTCAGGAACGATTCGCTGATGTTCGGAATGTCGCGCGTGATTTCCTCGGGACCAAGTTTCGTGTCGCGCGACTCGATTTCGTATTCCTCGATGTGGATCGACGTGTAGTAGTCTTCCTGCACCAGTTTCTCGGAAACCAGAATCGCGTCCTCAAAGTTGTATCCGCGCCACGGCATGAACGCGACGAGCACGTTGCGCCCCAGCGCCAATTCGCCGCGATCGGTGCAGGGACCGTCGGCCAGCACGTCGCCCTTATTCACGCGATCGCCGATGCGCACCACCGGCTTTTGGTTGATGCACGTGTTCTGGTTCGAGCGGCGGAATTTCGTGAGCAAGTAAACGTCGGCGTGAATCGCCGCCGACATGGTGCCCGGTTCGCCTTCACCCTCGGCGCGCACGATGATGCGCTCGGAGTCGACCGTTTCGACAACGCCGGTGCGTTTGCAGAGGATCACCGCGCCGGAATCGCGCGCGGTGACGCGCTCCATGCCCGTTCCTACGAACGGCGCTTCGGCCCGCAACAACGGCACGGCCTGGCGTTGCATGTTCGATCCCATGAGCGCGCGGTTGGCATCGTCGTTCTCGAGGAACGGAATCAACGAAGCGGCGACCGAGACCAGTTGCTTCGGGCTGACGTCGAGATAATCGATTTCGTCGCGATGCTTCAGCACGAAGTTTCCGGCCTGACGCGCGTTGACCAGCTCGGGCACGATGCGTCCCTTGTCGTCGATCTCGATGTTGGCCTGCGCGACGGTGTACTTGTCTTCTTCCCAAGCGCTGAGATAGAAGCAAAACGGCTCGAACTCGATGCGCTTCTTGCGTCCAGTGAGGTCTTCGTTCTCCGACTCCACCTTGCGGCGTTCGACGTGCTCGCCGACCTTGAAGTCGCTGTCGCCGCCGTTGACGATGGTGACGTAGTCGACCACCTTGCCCTTGTCGACGCGGCGATACGGGCTTTCGATAAATCCGTAATCGTTGATGCGCGCGTAGCAGGAGAGCGAGGAGATCAGTCCGATGTTCGGACCTTCCGGCGTCTCGATGGGGCAAATGCGGCCGTAGTGCGTGGGGTGCACGTCGCGCACTTCGAATCCGGCGCGTTCCCGCGACAATCCGCCGGGACCGAGCGCCGACAGGCGGCGCTTGTGCGTGATTTCCGACAGCGGATTAGTCTGATCCATGAACTGCGAGAGCTGCGACGATCCGAAGAATTCGCGGATCGCGGCCATCACCGGCTTGGCATTCACCAAGTCGTGCGGCATGGCGGTGGACATTTCCTGATACACCGACATTTTTTCCTTGATCGCGCGCTCCATGCGGACCAAGCCGATGCGGAACTGATTTTCGAGCAATTCGCCCACCGCGCGGACGCGGCGGTTGCCGAGGTGATCGATATCGTCGGCAACGCCCTGCTGGCCTTTCCGCAGCCGGAGCAAATACCGGATCGTGGCGTAGAAATCCTCGGGATCGAGCGTGCGTTTTTCGAGCGGCGTCTCGAGTCCCAACTTGATGTTGAACTTCAAGCGGCCCACGCGCGAGAAATCGTACTTGCGGGGATCGAGGAACATGCCTTCGAACAGCGCGTTCGCCGTGTCGAGCGTCGGCGGGTCGCCGGGACGCAGCTTGCGGTAGATTTCGATCCGCGCTTCGTTGGTGTTCTTCACCGAATCTTTCATCAACGTTTGGTGAAGCACCGGTCCGAGTTCGTCGGTCTCCGGGAAGAACAGGTTCAACTCGCCGATGCCCGCTTCGAGAATCGCGGAAAGTTTCGCGGCGGTGAGTTCCTGGTTGGCTTCGAGCAATACTTCGCCCGTGTTCAAGTCGACGACGTCGGCGACCGCGAACGCGGCTTCCAGGTCGTGCGCGGAAATCTCCACTTGCGTGATTTTCGCTTTCTGCATTTCTTCGAGAGCGGCGTCGTTGACGCGGCGTCCGGCGTGCAGAATCTCCTTGTCGGACTTGGGATGGGCGATCGAATGCGAAAGCTTGCGTCCCTTGAGTCCTTCGCTGACGTTCCAGTAAAGTTTCTTGTCGTTCAGCGAAATCCGCTCGACTTGGTAGAACGTGCGGAGAATTTCTTCGTCGGTCTTCAGTCCCAACGCGCGCAGGAAGATCGTGCCGAGGAATTTGCGCTTGCGGTCGATGCGAACGTAGAGCACATTCTTGTTGTCGAACTCGAATTCCACCCACGATCCGCGATACGGAATGATCTTGGCGAGGAAATACGTGCGCTGATTCGTGATTTCGAAGAAGACGCCCGGCGAACGGTGCAACTGGCTGACGATCACGCGCTCGGTGCCGTTGATGATGAACGTGCCGTTGTCGGTCATGAGCGGCACTTCACCGAAAAATACTTCTTGTTCCTTGATATCGCGAATCGTCTTCGCGCCGGTGACGGGATCTTTTTCCATGATCGTCAGCCGGATGGTGACTTTCAGCGGCGCGGCGTAGGTCATGCCGCGTTCCTCGCACTCCGCCATGTCGTACTTCAATTGCAATCCCACAGGATCGCCGCACTTACCGCAGAACGTCGAAACGTTCTTGTTGAACGTGCCGCACTTGTGGCACAGCACTTCTTGGCCGATGGCGTAAGGGTTCGTAATGACCGTCGCGCCGCAATTACGGCAGGTCGAGCGCAAATGGTGTAAACCCTTTAGATTCCCACATTTGCACTCCCAATTTCCTATGGAAAAATCCACAAACTCAAGCGAGGAGACTCCGTGGAAATCGTGGATCGGAAAGACGGAGTTGAACACGGCTTGCAGGCCGGTGTCCTCGCGCTCGCTGGGCAACAGATCCATTTGCAGGAAGCGATCGTAGGACCGCTTCTGCACCTCGATCAAATTGGGGATCTGGAGCGTCGTTTTGATCTTGGAAAAGTCGATGCGCTGGCGGCTGCCGCCGTTGCGGGCGGCGCCTTCTGCACGGTTACTCATGAGTCCGCTCTCCTCTTTTTTTCCGCTCGTTGAATCCGGTCATTCGCGGTTACGACCGCGCGATTCTGAAGAAAAGACACTCGTGCGCCGGCTTCCGAAGCTCCTCGCCGCTCATCTTATGAAACCAAAAGAAGCGCGACTGAAAAAGGAGCCGGAAGACCCGGCGCTCGAAATGGCGTTGCTTTTTCGTTGATGCCTTGAACTACTATTTTACCTCGACCGTGGCGCCCGCATCGACGAACTTCTTCTTGATGGCTTCGGCCTCGTCCTTGTTGACGCCTTCCTTGATCGGTTTCGGAGCGGCGTCCACCAAGTCTTTGGCTTCCTTCAAGCCCAAGCTCGTCACTTCGCGTACCACTTTGATCACGTTGATTTTGTTGGCGCCCGCCGCGGTCAGAACCACCGAGAACTCGGTTTGTTCTTCCGCCGCTGCCGCCGGAGCCGCGCCGCCGCCACCACCATGCGCCGCGGGCGCCGCCACAGCCGCCGCCGCCGACACTCCGAAAACCTCTTCCAGCTTCTTCACAAGCTGCGACGCTTCCAGAAGCGTGAGGCCCTTGATTTGTTCAACAATCGTTTCGATTTTCTCCGACATTTCCTTCTCCTCAGTTCATTTGTAGCGCGGCAACCCGCGCGGATTTAACTGCACGGGCAACTACTACTCGGCAAACTTCTTCTCCTTGACCGCTTGATCCACCACCACGGCCAAGTTACGGGCGACCGCGCCCGTCACCGTCACCAACCGCTGCGCCGGCGCGTTCAGCAGGAACAGCAGTTTGGAAATCAATTCTTCCTTCGAGGGCAGCGTCGCCAGCTGACCAATCTCAGCGATGTTCACGACGCGGCCTTCCACGAAGCCGGCCTTGAACTTAAACGTTTCCGCGTTGTTCTTGGCGTACGTCGTGAGCGCTTTCGCCAGCGCCACTGGATCGCCGTCGGTGAAGGAAATCGCCGTGGGACCCGCCAATCCCTTGAGCGCGCCCTCGGCGGGTGTGCCTTCGGCCGCCAGTTCGGCGAGATTGTTTTTCACCACGCGATATTTTCCGCCGACTGCGCGAACTTGCTTGCGCAATTCGTAATCCTGCTCGACGGTCATGCCGGTGAATCCGGTAATGATCAAGCCTTTGGACTTCGCCAGCTTGTCTTTGAGTTCGTCGAATTGTTTTTTCTTTTCGTTCTTATGCATGATTTGCCTCAGGCCTTACAGCGCCGCCTCCATAGCCGCCGTGTCGATGGAAATTCCAGGACTCATCGTCGACGCCAGCGTGACACTGCGCAGATACTTGCCCTTCGCCGTGGTCGGTTTCGCCTTCATCACGGCGTTGAGCAGCGTGCTGGCGTTTTCTACCAGCTTCGGCGCGGTGAAACTGATTTTTCCCACCGGCACGTGCACGATGCCCGTTTTGTCGGTGCGAAATTCCACTTTGCCCGCTTTTTCTTCTTTCACGGCCTTGGCGATATCGAACGTCACCGTACCCGTCTTGGGATTCGGCATCAGTCCGCGCGGACCCAGCACTTTACCCAAGCGTCCCGCCGACTTCATCATGTCGGGCGTGGCGATCACTGCGTCGAAATCCACCCAGCCGCCTTGAATCTTCGCGACCATGTCTTCGCCGCCCACAAAATCGGCGCCCGCGTCGGTGGCCTCGCGCTGCTTTTCGCCGTTGGCGATCACCAGCACGCGCTTGTCTTTGCCCAAACCGTGCGGCAACACCACTGTGCCGCGAACCATTTGGTCGGCGTGTTTGGGATCGACGCCCAGGCGGACGGCCAATTCGACGGTCTCGTCGAACTTGGCGTACTTGATTCGTTGCAGCAACGGCACGGCCTCGTCCAACTTATAAGGACGGTGTTCCACTTGCTGTTTGGCTTTCGCTTGATTCTTGCCTTCTCGTTGACCCATAGCTTCCCCTATGCCACCACTTCCAGGCCCATGCTGCGAGCCGTTCCGCGGATCGAATTCATCGCCGTTTCCAGCGACGCCGCGTTGAGGTCCGCCATCTTGGCCTTGGCGATTTCCTGTACTTGCTTCTCGGTGACTTTGCCGACTTTGTTTTTGTTCGGCTCACCCGATCCCTTGGCAATGCCCGCCGCTTTCTTCAGCAGCACCGAGGCCGGCGGCGTCTTGGTGATGAAGGTGAACGAACGGTCCGAGTAGACCGTAATCACCGCCGGAATCACCATGCCTTCCAGATCTTTGCTGTTGGTCTTGGCGTTGAATTGCTTGCAAAACTCCATGATCGCGATGCCGTGCTGACCGAGCGCCGGACCCACCGGCGGCGCGGGCGTAGCTTTTCCCGCTACGCACTGCACGCGCACCATTGCTTGTACTTTCTTAGCCATTTAAGTCTTCTCCACTTGTAGGAAATCCAATTCCACCGGCGTGGCGCGACCGAAAATCGTGACCAGCACACGCAGCGTCCCGCGATCCGGATTCACTTCGTCGACAACTCCCGTGAACGTGTTGAACGGTCCATCGACGATCTTCACCGTTTCGTTCTTCTCGAAGGTCATCTTGGCCTTCGGTTTTTCCGCCGACACGATCGCGCGGTTCAAAATCTGATCGACTTCTTGCGCCGACAACGGCGTGGGCGTTTGTCCGGTGCCGACAAAGCCCGTCACGCGGGGCGTCGACTTCACCAGATGCCACAAGTCATCCGCGATTTTTCCGGTGTTCTGCTCGGCGTCCATTTCCACCAGCACGTAGCCGGGATAAAACAAGCGCTGCGTCTCGATGGTCTTGCCGGCGCGGCGCTCGGCGACGGTCTCCGTGGGAATTTCGATGCGGCCGAAGCTGGCATCCATGCCGAATGCCGTCACGCGGCTGCGCAGACTCTCCGCCACTTTCCGCTCGAAACCGGAATAAGTGTGGATGATGTACCACTGCTTCGACACCGCGGGGCCCGAGGGCGCCGATGCGGCCGGCGGCGGCGCTTCTTCCGCGTGGGGAGCCTGCGCGTGCGCCTGTTCGGCGGGCGCGGCACTCTCCGCGTGCTCGGTGTGCTCAGCGGTTTCGTTCGGCGAATTCGGTGTCGTCTCGTCGGACATACGATTCTTTTTTACGATCCTTGCGCCAGCTTGGCGAACAGCCACTTAATGGCCGGTCCCATAATGAGCGTATCGGCCACGTAGAAAAACGCTCCGAAGAAAAACACGGTGAGAACCACCACAATCGTGGTGGATTGCACCTGATCGCGTGTGGGCCACGTGACGCGCTGCATCTCATAGCGAGTTTCGTTGTAGAACTCCCGAAACTCCTCGATCTTGTCGGAGAACCATCCGTGCGTCCGCGCGACTGCGGATTCGCCGTTCGTTACGCGTTTGTCTCTATCGGCCATGGTTTTCATACAACTCGTTTCTTCCGATCACACACTTCAAAATCTGGCAGGGGCGCCCGGATTCGAACCGAGAAAATCGGTTTTGGAGACCGACGGTTTACCGTTGAGCCTACACCCCTTGAAACCGTTGGGTTGCTGGTTGCCGGTTGCTGGTGGCTGGTTTTGTTTTTTCCAGCACCGGCAACCAGAAACCAGCAACTATTTCACTTCCTTATGACCCGTGTGCTTCCGGCAAGTGTTGCAGAACTTCTTCAGCTCGAGACGCTCGGTCATGGTCTTGCGATTCTTCGTCGTCGAGTAGTTGCGGTTCTTGCATTCCTCGCACTGCATCGTAATGATCTCTCGCGGCATTCTTTAACCTCTCAATTTTCGTCGCCAGTTTTGCCTTTTCCAGCAACCAGCACCAGCAACCAGCAACCGTTCTTACGCGATGATCTCGGCCACCGTACCCGCGCCGACCGTGCGTCCGCCCTCGCGAATGGCGAAGCGCATTTCCTTCTCCACGCCCACCGGCGTGATCAGTTCCACTTC
>JAJPHL010000005.1 GCA_021325275.1 Terriglobia bacterium
CGTGGAGGACGTGGCGGTGGTGGTGGCGCGGCAGCACCGGCGGCGGAAGGTGCTCCCGCAGGTGGCGAGCAAGGCGCCGCGAACCCGGAGGAAGGTCAAGCGGGCGGTGGTGGCGGAGGAGGCGGTGGTGGTGGTCGCGGCGGATTCGGCGCGGCGCGCGGATCGCAAGTCGATCCGGGCGAATACACGGTCACGCTGACGCAGAACGGAAAATCGGACACTGTGAAAGTTACGGTGGAGGAAGATCCGCGTGTGCAGTTTTCGGCGGAAGATCGCAAGAAGCGCCGTGATGCGGTGGTCCATCTAAACCTCATGGTGAAAATGGCCGACGAAGCGCGCCGCAAAGTGACGGCGATGAACACGGCGTTGACCAACTTGGCGAATAGCTGGAATGCGGCCAGCGCTCCGGCCGTTCCCGAAGCGATCAAAGAGGCTGTCGGTGACGTTCGCGATCATTTGAAACCACTGGTCGCCACCTTTGAAGGCGCGGGCGGAGGCGGTGGTCGCGGCGGCGGCGCGGGTCCCGCGTTGCAGTACAATCCTCCGACCGTGAACCAAAAGTTGCAACGCCTGCTGCAATCGATCGACAACTATTCGAGCGCGCCAACCGCCACGCAGATGGCGGACATCGAAAAATGCGGCGCGCAATTGAAAGACAGTCTCGCGAAGGTCGATCCGATGATGAGTGAAGTGGAAGCGCTCAACAAGAAGATGCAAGACGCGGGCGTCCCGTACTTCAAGGTCGACGTGAATGCGGTGGGCGCGCCGGCCGCCGGCGGATTTGGTCCGCCGGATGATGACGACGATCGCGGCCACAGATAAGAAAACTGCAACCGCAGATACACGCAGATGAACGCAGATAAGACCAGATCGATTTGGTTTTATCTGCGTTCATCTGCGTCCATCTGCGGTTGCTTTATTTCGGGAAAATCAGCGCCAGCGCCGGTTCCGCGGTGAACATGCACCGCGCGTTGTGGCCGCACAACGGCACAAGCACGGCATTGTGATGCGCGCCGAGCGCTTCGTTCACGTATTTCGCGTACGCCTCGCCGCGCGCAAGCCGCGTGGGACCTTGGGCCATCGCGGGACACGAGCCGTCGAATCCGCCGAGCGGCAGCACGTCGAGTTCGCCCAGCAAGTACGTCGTGGGACGCGAAACAAGCTGCTGCTTCATCTGGTCGTCCGACTGGCTGCCGGAATATCCGCTGCGATTCTTGAATCCATACGGCCACTGATCGTACGTCGTGCAGTTGCGGCCGTCGCCGAAGGGACGTAATCCGCCGGGCTGCGCGCCGCGTCCCGCACGACCACCTGTTGTTCCGCCTTCGCCTGCCGCCGGCGCGGGCACGTAGCCGGGCGCGCGCGCGCTCACGCTGTACGACGATTCCGCCGGACGGTTGCTATCGGGATACGCGTAGCTTGAAGGATTCGAGACAACGTATGTCACCGGCACGCCGAGTTTGTCGTGGACCTGATTCGACATTTCGTAGCGATTGACAAATTGTCCCCCAGCCGAGTGTCCCGCCACAACGATCGCGCGCACGTTCGGAAACACGCTTTTATTTGCGGCCTTGCGCAAGATCTCGTCGATGAAATCATAGGACGTAGTTTTGTCGGTGGATTGCGCGACGCCGCCCGACCGCCAACTGTTGCAATTCCAGTTGATCTCGTCGGTATCGAGTTTGTCCTGGCAGCCGCCGCCGGCGTTTGCAGCCATGCGCGGCGCGATCACCAGCGTGTCGTCGAGCGCGCCGGCGAGAAACGCGGCGGCGGTAGCCGTGCGGAAGTAGTTGTCGGCATCGCGGCCCGCGCCGTGGACCATCACCAGCACGCGCGTGATCGCGGGATTCTTCGTTTCGAGCGAATAAGTCCGATAGATCAGCGATCGACCGCCCGTGAGTTTCACCCATTCGGTACAAGTCGATGGCGTGATGCACGGTGCGGCATGAAGTGCATTGGAAAAGACCGCGGTGGAAAAAACGAACCCCAGAAAAGCGAAAAAGATTGTGCGACGCATGAACGATACTTTACCGCAGAGTGTTACCGTCCGGAAGCGGCTTTTTCCTTGGCGACGAGATCAAGGTAGGCTTTTTCCATGCGATTGATGTGATCCTGATACCCCGCGGGGTCAATGAAGGGATTGGGTTGCTCGCCGCGCTTAAAACGGTCGTACTTCGCGGCCATGTTGTAATAACCGCCGTGCGCGCCGAGGAAAATATCGCAGTGCAGCGAACGCAGGACGCGGAAGGTTTTCGCCATGTCGTCCGAGACGCCCGGATATTTTGGATTGTTCAGCAATTGCACGCCGGGGTTCACCGTGGTCCCGCCGACGATCACGACGTCGAGCTTCTTGCCGCCGTCGTCGACCTGCATGGTCCACGTGGTGCAGCCGATCGAGTGGCCGCCGGTGACGTGCGCCACAAGTGTCGTGCCGCCGAGCTCGACTTTGTCTCCGTCCGAGAGTTTGCGATCCACTTTGACCACCGGGTACGTGTACTCACTGCCCCAGCGGAAATCGGTCTTGCCGCCCGACTCCATCACGCCGGCGTCGGCGGTGGAAGCGAAAATCTTCGCGCCGCCGGTCATTTTTTGCAACGCGGCCATTCCTGCCACGTGATCGAAATGCGCCTGGCCGTTCAGCAGGATTCTTACGTCGGTGATTTTGAAACCGAGCTTTTGAATGCTGTCGCGCACCTGCGCCGCGGTGTCCTCGTACCCCACATTGATCACGATGTGACCTTGCGGCGTCGAGACAAGATACGCCGTGATGTCGCTGGTGCCGACGTAGTACAAATTGCCGGCAATCCGGTAAGGCTCGACGGGTTGCGTGTCCTTGCGTTGAGCGCAAGCGGCAAGCGAAAGTACCAGGAGCGATAGAAAAAAGCGCTTCATGCGCTTACGGTATCACGATCAGTCGTTGCGTTCGGCAACCGTCACTTCGGCTAGCCGATCAGGTCACCGAAATGTTCGGTCGGTACTCAGTTCGTCCGATCCCGGAGGGATCACAGCTTGTAGCCGGTGGTTGAGCGCTGTTTGCGATACCACCGGTTCAGGCAAAAAAAATGGCGATCCCAGAGGGATCGCAGGGGTTTCGTCGATCGCTGCGATCCCTCCGGGATCGTGGTTCTTGTCCAATGGGTACCGGTGGTATCGCGAAAAACGCTCAACCACCGGCTACAAGCTAGCATCCCTTCCGGGATGCAAGAATCTGAAACTGAGCGCGGCGCTGCTCATAGATGGTTTGGACGAATGCCTCGGATTCCTCCACCGGGCCTGCGTCGATGTGACTCAACAAGCGCTCCAGCGAAAACGGCTGCTTCCGCACGAGGCTTGCAGGGTCCTTGATCGTTGAGTGAGTCGTTTGCTCCATCGGGGTAATGATAGCACTCTATTTCACCGCGGCCTTTTTCGCGGCGTGTGCGTCCTTAGCCGGCTCGGGCGCCGCGGCGACGGCGGCCAAGGGTAGATTCAGCATCTTGCGCAATTCGGTGTCGAGCTTGGTGCGGATATCCACGTTTTCCTTCAGGAATTGCCGGGCATTCTCACGACCCTGACCGATGCGTTCGCCTTTGAAGCTGAACCACGATCCGCTCTTCTCTACCATGTTCTTCTCGACCGCCAAGTCGAGCAGATCGCCTTCCACCGAGATGCCTTCGCCGTACAAAATGTCGAATTCCGCTTCCCGGAACGGCGACGCCACCTTGTTCTTCACTACTTTCGCGCGCGTGCGGTTGCCGATCACCGTCTCGCCGTCTTTCAGCGAGGTGATCCGGCGGATGTCGATGCGCACCGAAGAGTAAAACTTCAGCGCGCGGCCTCCGGTGGTGGTTTCCGGGTTTCCAAACATCACGCCGATTTTTTCGCGAATTTGGTTAATAAATATCAAACAGGTATGGGATTTCGAGACAATTCCCGTGAGTTTCCGCATCGCCTGCGACATCAGGCGCGCCTGCAAGCCCATCGAAGGATCGCCCATCTCGCCGTCGAGTTCGGCCTTGGGTACGAGCGCCGCCACCGAATCGACCACCACCACGTCGACCGCGCCCGATCGTACGAGCGCTTCGCAGATTTCCAGGGCCTGTTCTCCGTTGTCCGGTTGCGACACCAGCAAATTGTCGATGTCGACGCCCAGTTTTTTAGAGTATCCGGGACTCAGCGCGTGCTCCGCGTCGATGAACGCGGCCATGCCGCCGCCCTTCTGCGCCTGCGCCACCACTTGCAGGGCCAGCGTGGTTTTTCCGCTCGACTCCGGCCCGAAAATCTCGATGATGCGGCCCACCGGCAATCCGCCGACACCCAACGCAGCATCCAGCGAGAGCGCGCCAGTGGAGATCACCGGGATGCCGACCAGAGCGTCCTTGCCGCCCAGGCGCATGATCGTGCCCTTGCCATATTGTTTTTCCAGTTGGGATAAAGTGAGATCTAATGCCCGGGATTTTTCGGTATTTTCGTCGGCCATAATGCCCTCCTGCGAAACTCGCGCGATTCTAGCAGACTCTTTTGGGAAGCGCCAGTCTCAAAGAGGATATACGTGTTTTCTTCGCTTGTCAAGGGAAGGCTTCGAACTATTGACAGGAACTGCCGGAAGTGTCGGCGATCGTCAATTTCCAAGCTTTGTTTCCAAGAACATAGACAAGAGTCCGCGGGGCGAGCTTTTCGGCACTGCGTTTTTTTTGACTCATCCAATCAAGCGTTTACGTCTCGCGGCGCGGCCACGGCGATGAGCAATGTGTCACGATGGATCAAATGGAGCGAAAGTTGTTTTGGTCAACTGAATCGGGCTTGGGTGCATAAAACGTAAAATTACAAAACGAACCTACCGAGGAGCTAAAGACAATTTAATCAATCAGTTAGAGCCTCCGAGTTAGCCCGTCTCTTTACCACGGAGTACACAGAGAAAAGGCTAGAGGACACAGAGAACGTTGCCCTTGGGCCGACGCTCTCTGTGTCCTCTAGTTTTTCTCGGTGTTCTCCGTGTCGAGAACTCTCAACCTTTGAACGCTTTTTCGGTCGCCGCTTTGGCCTCGGCCGCCATTTCGAACGGCTCGCGTTCCCAGTATTCGGGGCGAAGCAGCTCGATGCTGGCGAGGCGGTCGTATCCAATCGACTTCAATTCTTCCACCATGCGCTTCAACGGCAACACGCCATGTCCGGGTAGCAGGCGGTTCGCGTCGGTCAATTGCGCCAGCGGGCGATCCTCGCAGTCGTTGACATGAAGGATGAAAAGCTTCGACGAATCGATGCGCCGCAGCGATCCGAGCTGCGATCCGCCCACGTGAAAATGGAAGGTGTCGATCACCAGGCCCACGTCGGGGCGATCCACTTCCGCGACAATCTCCCACGCTTTTTCCAGCGTGCGCACGGAACTGGTGGGGAATCCCAGAAACTCCAGCGCGATTTTTACGTCGTGCGTCGCGGCGATATCGCCGAAGGCTTCCAGCACGGCCACCGTTTCGTCTTTCACTTCGCTATCGGTGACGCCCGGCGGACGCTTGCCCGGCATCACCACCAGCGTCTCGCAGCCGATTTGTCCGGCGATGCTGGCGAACTCGCGGCACGTTTTCTCCACACCGTCGAAATCTTTTCCCGAAAACGTCGCGCGATCCACGGAGTTGATGCTCAGCGGCTTCACTCCGGATTCTTTGAAACGGTCGGCCAACTCGGCCACCGAGTGGCGCTGCAAATAATGGCGCAACTTGGCGCCCCAAATCTCCAAAAACGGAAAACCCACCTTTTTGGCAATCTCAATATCCGTCTCGAGGTCGGCCTTCATGCTGCTGGCCCCGTTCCAACCCAATTGCACAAAAATCTCCTTTCAAGATTCGGACGCGCTATAATCTCCCGCCGCTCGCGCTCCGCGACAGCGCCTCAACGAAGAGGTGCACCACGGGGTGATTGTACACGTTTACGGTGGGAATCAAGTGTCAAGTTTAGGCTGTTTCGTGAAATGCGGAAGGCATTCGCGATTGAACGCCGCCGCAGGAAGAAAGTCGCGGTGAGATCAGCCGTTATCGAGGACTTCACGCGCCTTCCTCGCCAGATCCGCCAAGCGAAACGGCTTCTGGAGAAACGCCACGCCCGGCTCCAACACACCGTGACGATGGATCGCTTCATCAGTGTATCCCGAAAGGTACAGCACTTTCAGTTTTTCGCCGCGCTCGAAGAGGCGCTCGGCCAGCGCGCGTCCGCTCATGCCGGGCATCACGACGTCGGTCACCAGCAGATCGAGTGTGCCGGTGAGATTCAATACCAAGTCCAGCGCCTCGGCTCCGTTGCTGGCTTCCAAGATGTTGTAGCCGCATCCACGCAAAAAATCCGCGGCGAGTTCGCGCAGCGGCGCTTCGTCTTCCACCACCAGGACCGTTTCGCCGCCGCGAACCGAATCCGGCACCAGCGATTCCTCCACCGCCACGACGGGAACCGCCACGCCCGTCGGCGGTAAATAGATTTTGAACGTCGCGCCTTGGCCCGGCTCGCTGTAGACCCAAATGAATCCGCCGCTCTGTTTCACGATTCCGTACACCGTCGCGAGACCGAGGCCCGTGCCCTTGCCGGTTTCCTTGGTCGTGAAGAACGGCTCGAAGATGTGCGCCATCGTGTTCGCGTCCATGCCGTGGCCGTTGTCGCTGAACGCAATCATCACGTAGTGCCCCATCTGCAACGGATTGTGTTGGCGCGCGAACGATGCGTCGAGTTCCACGTTGGCCGTTTCGATGGTGACTTTTCCGCCGTCGGGCATGGCGTCGCGCGCGTTCACCGCCAAATTCATCAACACCTGCTCGATCTGTCCGCGGTCCGCGAGCACGGCGTGCAGTTGCGGCGCAGGTTTGAAAACCAGCTCGATATCCTCGCCAATCAGCCGGCGCAGCATTTTTCCGGTGCGCTCCGCGACTTCGTTCAAGTCGAGAACTTCGGGCGTGAGCACTTGTTTTCGGCTGAACGCCAGCAGTTGGCGCGTCAGCGACGCGGCGCGTTGTCCGGCGGCGCGAATTTCCTCGGCGCTCTTGCGGCGTGGATCGACCGGACCCAAGCCTTCCAACAGCAATTCGCTGTAGCCGATGATCAAGCTCAACAGATTGTTGAAATCGTGCGCGACGCCGCCCGCCAATCGCCCAATCGCCTCGATGCGTCCCGCTTGGCGCAACTGATCTTCGAGTTTGCGGCGCTCGGTGATATCGTTGGCCAGCACCAATCCCGCGGGACGGCCGAGAAAACTGAGCGCGTGCCAGGTGATTTGCGCTTGCACCGTGGAATGATCCTTGCGGATGTGCGTCCACGTGCCGGCATCTCCCATGCTGCCGGCCTTCCGCCGGATGGCCCGCATCAAATCCATTAAACGCGGGACTTCTTCTTCCACCGAAATATCGATGGTCTTCATCGACAGAAATTCTTCGCGCGAATATCCGTAGTGGCGAATCGCGGCGTTGTTCACCGCTAGAAAATTGTGATTCTCCAGGTCGGCCACCCACATTGGTTGCGGATTGCTTTCAAACAGCAATCGATAGCGCATTTCCGATTCGTGCAGCGCGCGGTTCGCCGCGTCGCGCACCAACGCGGTGCGCTGCAACGCCAGGCGAATGGATTCGCCGAGCGGCACGGGCAGTTTGTCGAGCGGACCGAGGTAATCGTCGAGTCCTTCCCGAACCGCCGCGGCCAGCGCCATCACGTCGAGTGGTTCTTCGCCCTTGGCGGCGTACCAAATCACGGGGCAATCCGGGAAGCACAACTTTACTTCGCGCAGGATTTTGTCGCTCGAGAGCAGCGCCGGCTGAAGCGCGCACAACACTACGTCGCAAGGAGTTTGCGTGAGGCGTTGCGGCATGGCCGAAGCGGCGGGTGCTTCCACTCGCGCGTCGGGCCACTCGCGTGCTACCGCCCGCGCAATTGTTTCCCTCTCGGCTGGCTTACGAGGAAATACCAGAATTGTCAAGCCATCGCTATCATATAATACGCGTAGCTATGCGAAAAACCGCCGTTGCCATTCTCGCGCTCGCACTCACCATGTTCGTTACCTCCCTGATCGTGTCGCAAGCACCAAAGCAAGACGACAAAAAGGCCGACGACAAGAAGGCCGCCGTCCCCGACACGCCGACCATGTCCGACCGCGAGCGCGGGCAGTTGCGCCAGTTGCTGAACTTGTCGCAGAAAGAATTTCTCGATGCGGTAGAGAACCTGAACGATGCGCAATGGAATTTCAAATCGCCGCCCATCGATGGCCGCGAGCGCTGGTCGATCGCGCAGTGCGCCGAACACATCGTGCTGGCCGAAGGTCTGTTGTTCAGTCAAGTGGAAGCGGCCATGGCGGCGCCCGCGATTCCCGATTGGCAAACGAAGACGGCCGGCAAAACTCCACTCCTCCTGAAAGTCATGCCTGATCGCAGCCACAAGGCTGAGGCGCCCGAAGCCATCCAACCACGCCAGCCGTGGACGCGTGAGGAAACCATCGCCAAGTACAAAGCGGCTCGCGCCAAAACGATCAAGTACGCCGAAACGACCGACGATGAAGTGAAATCCCACGTGAAGGATCATCCGTTCCCGGTGTTCGGCACGCTGAGCGCGTATCAGTGGTTGATCTACATCCCGTTGCACAACATGCGTCACAACCAGCAGATCCTGGAAGTCAAGACGTACGCCGGTTATCCCAAATAGGAGGTAGTGGCGCTTTAGTGTGGAGACCTATTGCGGACGTTCGATTTTGGTTATCTCGAACTGGTGGGGCGTGACCGAATGGTCGAACCGCACCTGGAACTTGTCAAAGAAGCCATTGCGTCCTAGGATTCCATTGACCGATAGCTTCTTCATGAAGCCAGCCTTTACTTCAATCACCCAATCGCTCTCCACGAAGATTCGCACCTTGTGAAAGTAGACCGGCTCTGTTATTCCCTGAACAACTCCGCCCATGCTGTCCACCTCCCCACTCTTGAGATCAATCCCAAGAAAGTCGGCAAGATCGGTTTTGAACAGGCAGCAGGGCGAGCCAGAGTCTACCACTACGTCAAACCGCATGGTTTGCACGTGCGCCTTGAGTTTGGCCACTCGGACTTTGAGCGTCGGGACCCACACAACGCCCTCCGTACCGTGGATCGGGTGGGTTTTGTCCGGCGGAAGGTCCAGGGGGAACTTCGTATAGGTCTTCAGCACATACACCTACTCTGGTAGACGGATGGCAAGAAGAGCTTGGGCACCCAGGTGATGATGGGGTCATCGACACCGTGCTTCTTGGCATCCTCAACAGCCTCGGCAACGGTCTCACCTCGGCCAACTACCTCGGACTCATCCGCATTCAGCGCAATCCAGCAGTTGCGTGGCGCTTTCCTCAGCACCTCGGTTGTATCAATGGCATTCATAGGCACACCCTTCCATGATGTGTGTGGGGAACACTCCAGCGTCTGTGCGCGCAGACCCTGAAGCCTTCATCTGAGATTCTGTTTCACTCGCAAGATATCGTCAACCCAAAATAGAGCTTGACGCCATTTGTATCATCGGATACATTCTTCAACATGGATACAAAGACTATCAACCTGCGAGACCTGCCGGAGGAACTGGTGCGCCGAGCGAAAGCGTGCGCAGCTCTACATGGGACCACTCTGAAAGGCTTCGTGGCTATGGCAATTGCAGAGGCGGTCCAGAAAGACATCCCGTTACTACCGCACGGTGCATTGCTTGCTGCCCAGCCCAAAAATAGAACGACCAAGAAAAGGAAAACGGCCCACGAGTAATGGACACAACATCCAACTCGTGGGCCGTTTCCACTTCGATGCGGCCCCTTAGCTTAACCGGAAAAAGCGCCTGTCTGCTAAACGGGGTGATGCCGGTCCGAATCCGGCAGGGGTCGCCAAACACTAACGAAAGAGTCCTGGCAGTTGCGCTAACCCACCACCAGGACCGTGAATCGCACAGCCGAAGCCGCACGAGTCCGCAACTCAAGTATCCGGCAATCGGCTGTGAAACTCAACAGGAGATTTCACAGTTGTCAAACCAAAGTAGAAATGTCCCCATAGTTACCAAAGTAGAATGTTGAACCAAAGTGATAGTGTCCTGCCCCGATCACTGCCCAGAACTAGATTCCTGGGCATCAGCGATACCACCTTCCATCCATGGAGAAAGTGGTTGAACTTGCCCGCGAAACCTGTACGGAGACCTCGGCCATCAGCCAAGAAAAGAAAGTCGCCCCCGTCTCCACACAAAAGCACCACTACCAAGTAGGACATGCGTCCTCGCCTGTCCCGCGGCATGCGATAAAATAGGGAGATGCAGATCGGCGGTGTCACAATCCAACCGGCGACGGTGCTGGCTCCTATGGCCGGCATCACCGACACGGCTTTCCGCCGTTTCATCCTGCGCATGGGCGGATGCGGTCTGCTGATGACCGAGTTTACGTCGTCGGACGGCATCATGCACGATTCCCGCCTGAAGCCCGGCAAGACCAAATTCTCCGCGCGCTATCTGGCGTTCACGCCGGAAGAGCGGCCGATCACCGCGCAACTGTTTGGTTCCGATCCCGCGGTGATCGCCGACGCCGCGCGCATGTGCCAGGATCTGGGCTTCGACATCATCGACTTGAACCTCGGTTGCCCCGTCAAGAAAGTGGTCAAGTGCAACGGCGGCTCGGGACTCCTGCGCGATCTGCCGCTGATCGAGCGGATTTTGCGCGCGACGCGCGCGGCGGTGACGATTCCGTTCACGCTGAAGTATCGCGTCGGCTGGAACGAGAAAGAAATTGTGGCCACCAAAGTCGCGCAACTCGCGGAAGATTGCGGCTTGTGCGCCGTGGCCCTGCACGCGCGCACGCGCGAGCAAGGATTCGCGGGCCGCGCCGACTGGCGGCATATCGCCGACGTCAAGCAAGCCGTGCGCATTCCGGTGATCGGCAACGGCGACATCGAAACGCCCGAGGACGCCCAGCGCATGATCGCCGAAACCGGCTGCGACGGCGTGATGATCGGCCGCGCGGCGGCCAGCAATCCGTGGATTTTCCGGCAAATCGCGCAATTCCGGACGCGCGGCAGCTACGAGGTGGCCACGGATTTGGATCGTTTTGAAATGATGCGCGATTACTTCAGTATTCTGGTGGCCGAGCGCCATCCCGAATGCATGGGACGCATGAAGCAATTCGCGAAATACTTCACGCACGGCGTGATCAACGGCGCGAGCTTGCGCCGCGCCATCCACGATTCGCACACGGCGGAAGAAATCATCGAGAAGGTGAACGCGTTTTTCCTGGAGCCGAGCGGCGTCACCGCGATACCCGCTCTAGTATAGCGACCAGCATCTTGGCTCGCTGGAATCCCTCGACTAAATCGTCGAGCATGGCATCGTCCAAAATCGCCACCGCAAACGCCTCGCGCAACTTGATGGGATCGAGCAACGAGGCATCGGCTTTTTCGAGTGCTTCCAGCGCCGCACGCGCTTCCGCCGCGCGTCCCAGTCTCCCGAGCGTGCAAACCAAAAGCGACGCGGTCAGCGGCGCGCCCGGCGCGTTGATCTGCTTGGCGATGCGCAGAGCTTCCTCGTAGTTTCCAATGCGGTAGCTGTTGTAGAGCGACGGCAGGTAATACCAACCGGGATGATTCGGATTCAAATCCATGGCGCGCTGCGCATTCGCGACGCCTTGTTCCCAGTCGCCGGTGTACGCTTGCAGCCGCGCGACCGTCGCCACGACACTGGCGGCCAGCGGATTCAACACCAGCGATCGCTCGATCGCGGCGCGCATCCCGGGAAGATCGCGAGCGCTGAAGGACCACAACGCCAGTCCGAACCAACCAATCTGGTTCACGGGATCGAGTTGAATCACGCGCTGCGACATCACGCGCAGCGCTTCCAACAATTCGGGTGGATGATCCGGCAGATTCAAATAGCAAGCGTTGTAGAGCGTCACCAGGCAACACCGCGGCCCTAAGTGCGCCGGCTCGCGTGCGGCGGCCGCTTCGAGGGCGACGCGAAGCCTCCCTTGTTCTTCGGCATTGAACTGCTGCGTGGAAACCAGATAACGCATCATGAGCTCTTCCACGGTCAATTCTTCGAGCCGGCGATCGCGCAGAGGACCGCCGATCGCGCGCACCAAGACGCCCGTGGAATCGGCGATGGTGGCGACAATGCGGCCGGTGATGTCGTCTTGCAGCGCGAACAGATCGCCGGAGGACGAATCTCGCGTATACGTTTCCGCCCACAGGTGCGATCCATTTTCGGTATCGGCCAATCGAGCGTTCACGCGAATGCTCGACCCCGCTTGGCGCACGCTTCCTTCGATCACGTAATGCGCGCGGGCGGCGTCGGAGATGACGGTCAAGTAAGAAAATCGCGAGAGACCCGCGGTGATGTCCGCGGTGAGACCGGCGGCCAATTCCTGCATGTCGCCCGAGCTCATGCTGGAAAACGGCATCACCGCAATTCCTAAATTCCTTGCGACGGCCGGCGCGGCGCGCGTACCCGAACCGCTGCCCGCGCTTGTGCCGGAGCCAGATGCCGGTTTCGCGGGCGACACCGCTTCGGCAGGCGACGTCTCGACCAACGCCTTGGCTTTCAAGAAGCCTTCGACCAAGTGATCGATGTCGGCTTCGTTCCAATACCAAGCGGCCCACATGCGCCGCGCCGTCTCGACCTCGCACAGGGACGGATCGAGGCGCGCCAATCCTTCCAGCGCCGCGCGCGCTTCCGCGGTTCGCTTGAGCTGGCCGGCGGCCGCGGCCGCACCCAGCAGCGAACGCGGCCACGACGGCAGGTTGATGCGCCGCGTCACCGCGAATGCTTCCACGTAGTCGCCACGGCGATACGCGTCCGCGAAAAATACGCTGTGAAACCACGGCGCGTGGTTGGGATTCACGGCCATCGCGCGGCGCACAATCGCCATGCCGCGTTCCCAATCGCCGGAGTTCGCCACCATGATGCCCGCCGCCGCGACGGAAACGGTATTGAGCGGATTGATTGCCAAAATCTTCTCCACCGCCGCGTTCATTCCTTCGCGATCGCGCGAATAGCAAGCCACGAACGCCAACTGACGCCAGGCATCCTGACAAAACGAATCGAGCTCGATGGCGCGCTCCGCGGCCTGCCGCGCCAGCCCGAGAGATTCCTGGCGCGGGTGCGGCGTCGCACTGTATTCGTGGCCGTAAATACCAGCCAGGCACGCCCAAGCTTGGGCATGCCCCGGCTCACGCCGCAACGCGTTTTCAAACGCCGTGCGGAGACGCGCGTGTTCGTCCATTCGGAAGGTTTGCACATACGCGAAGAAGCGCAATACCAGCTCCGAGGCGGTGAGATCCTCCACGGGACGACTCTGCAGCGACGCCCCCATCGAGCGCAGCAACACGCCGTGCTGATCGGCCACGGTGGCCACCAGGCGTCCCGCGATTTGGTCTTGAATCGCGAAGACGTCTTGCGCGGCGGCATCGAGCGCGTGATCGTAGATTTCCGACCAAAGATGCTCGCCCGTTTCCGAATCCGTCAAGCGCATCGTGACGCGAATCGCGGACGGTGAGGCGCGTACGCCGCCTTCCAGCAGGTAGCGCGCCGCTGCGACGCTAGACTCTCCCCGCGCGATCACGCTCAAGTAAGGAAATCGTGACAGTCCGTTGACGATGGCCTCTTGCAATCCCGCAGCCCAATCGGCTGCTTCCGCGTTCCCACCGCGGCACGCGAGCGGCAAGACGGCGATACGAAACGAACTGGCGCGCGCGGCAGGCGCGATCTTTTGCGGTCCAGACTCGAAGACGCGCCGCTGCACCTTCAGCTCCAATAAGATTTCCTGCGCCGTTTGCACGCGCTGGCGCGGATCTTTCTCCAAACATCGCGCGATCAGCCGCGAAAGCTCTTCCGGCAAATCGGAACGCGTCTGCGAAACAGGTTTGGGATGCTCGCGCAGAATCGACGCCATCAACGCCGGTGAGGAGTCACCGCGAAACGGCCGCGCGCCCGTCGCCATTTCGTAGAGGATCACGCCGAGGGAGAAAAGGTCGCTGCGATGATCGAGCGAGCGCGCCTCCACTTGCTCCGGCGACATGTACGGGATGGTCCCGATCACCGCGCCGATCTGCGTGAGCTCCAGTTTTGTTGCCGCGGACTCGAAGTCGGCGGCGGGTTCGGTAGAAGAAACTTGCGCCAATCCGAAGTCGAGAACTTTCACCGCGCCCGCGTCGGTGATCATGATGTTGGCGGGCTTCAGGTCGCGATGCGTGACGTGCTTTTCGTTGGCGGCGTGCAGCGCCGCGGCCAGCGCGCCGGCGATATCGAAGAATTGCGCGGGCGAAACGCCGCTCGGCGGGATCACTTGGTCGAGAGTGCGCCCTTCCACCAGTTCCATCACCAGCGCGCGCGTTCCATCTTTTTCCTCGATGCCGTAAATCTGCGCGATGTTGGGGTGGTTCAACGACGCGAGCACTTGCGCTTCGCGCGTGAATCGCGCGAGACGTTCCGAATCGGCGGCCATGGCGTGCGGCAAGACTTTCAACGCAACGTCGCGATTCAATTGCGTGTCACGCGCACGATACACCTCGCCCATGCCGCTGGCGCCGAGCGGCGAGATCACTTCGTAAGGTCCAAGACGAGTGCCGGGGGCGAGAGGCATCTCCCCCGATTCTGACATACCTTATGGTTTCTTGACCGGCTCGTCGCCGAAGGTGATGGTCGATTGCGCGCCGAACTGTTGCGCGATGGTGCGAGATTCTGAGACGAGTCCTTGCTTCATCTTTGGCGCGTTTGGCGCAAACTTACGTGCCCGCATGACGTAGATGCCGGGCTTTTCCGGCGCGGTCTCCACGCGCTTGCGCGTCACGATCCAAAAATCGTTTTCAGCGCGGCCCGCGCGGTCGTGTTGCAGCGTGTAGTCGAGCTCGAACGTGGTTCCTTTGTCGAGCCACCATTCCTGATGTCCGTGCTTGATGCGGCATCCGCCCGCGACGACTTCGGCGTGAATCGATTTCGGGAAGAACGTCGCACGGTCGAGATGCACGGTACCGGCGATCGCCGCCGCGCATTTCGCCAGAGGATCGCTCGACGGAAGATGCTTGTCCGGCAAAATCACAATGGTCGTGTCGGTCGCCGTTTCCGCGGAGATCGTGCCCATGCGGCTCTGCAAGAGCTTGTCGAGCGCCATCGTGGACAAATTGAGATCGGTTTCCACGAGCTGGCATCGCGTGTCGTTGTCCGCGCCCTCGGGATACGGCGGCGTGCCGTCGCTCCAGGAGAGAATCGCCTCGCAGCGGCGGCCATCGCTGCGGACAATTGATTCAGCTTTGACGACTGGAAATTCCTGCACCGTTTTTCCCGCGGTGTCGCGCGTGAACGCGCGTTCCTCCACGGTCCAGTTCCAGTTGACCATCTTGGCCTGGTTTTTCTGAAACGCGTCGTTGGCTTTGGCGAGAAGGGCGGTCGCATCCTGCGCGGTCAATGTGGCCGTGGCGAGAGCAGCGGCTAAGACCAGCCGGATCAAGAGAGAATCTCCGCCCCATCCATTTTCGCGAGATCCCGATCGAATGTACCGAAGGGCAGGTGTCCGGCGTGACGAGCCGTCTCGAGCATCATGCAATCGGTAAATCCCAAAGATGGCCTCTTTTGAAAGAGCTTCAGTGCCGCAATGACGATGGTCGGCTCTTGAAAAGAGAGACTGTCGTGCGCGAGAAGCCACTCCACCGCGTTGGCAACACGGGATGGGTCGAAGCGAAAAGCCGACCTTAACACCCACACGCATTCAGTTAACGCAATGTGTGATACCCAGACACCGCCTTGCACGAATGCTTTCGCGATTCTGGTCTGGGATGGATCGTCTTGAGCGACCAGCCGAACAAGAACGTTAGTATCGGCCGAGCGCATGGCGTTCCAGGATGTACGTTTCGCGGGCTTTCTTCAACTCTCGTAAACTCCGCCGTTTCGGTGGTCCATCGGGAAAGAGCATCTTGTGGATGTCGTCCCAGGAATACTTCTTCCCGACGCGCTGAACAATCAGGTTCTGTCCGTCCTCTTTCCACTCGAGCACGGAGCCCGGCCCGACGCCGAGCCTGCGCCGCACTTCGATCGGCACGGAAATCTGACCTTGCGCAGTGATCTTAGATGTTGCCAGGGCCATAGGCTGATATTACCACCGGTAGTGCTTGGGCACTCTTCCCTCTATCCATCGAATCGGATAGACTCGTGACTCTCAGGAGACTCCACATGCTCGTTTCCCGCTCTTGGTTCAAACGTTTGACGTTTCTTGGCATGGCGCTCGTTCCTGCCACTTACTTGATGCTCGCGCAAACTGCGGCGCCGAAGCCCGCGCAAAAATCCGCGGCACCCGTCGCGAAATCCGCTCCGAAAGCCGACGTCAAAGTCGACGACAGCAAGATCGACCCGAAGCTGTGGGCGGAAATGCGTTGGCGCTCGATCGGTCCCACGCGCGCCGGACGCGCGCGCGCCATCTCCGGCGTCGCGAGTCAGCCGAACGTTTTCTACATCGGCTTTGACAACGGCGGCGTGTGGCGCACTACCGACTACGGCTCCACGTGGACCCCGTTGTTCGATCGCGAATCCACCGGCTCGATCGGCGCGATTGCCGTGGCGCCGTCCGATCCCAACGTGATTTACGTCGGCTCGGGCGCGGGAATCATCCGGCCCGATCTCGCCACCGGCGACGGCATGTACAAATCCACCGACGCCGGCAAGACGTGGACGCATCTCGGTCTGCGCGATTCGCAAATGATCGCCAACATCGACGTCGATCCCAAGAATCCCAACCGTTTGTTCGTCGCGGTGCTCGGACATCCCTACGGTCCGAACGCGGAGCGCGGAATTTTCCGCTCCACCAACGGCGGATCGACGTTTGAAAAAGTTCTCTACAAAGACGAGTACGTCAGCGCCAACGACGTGCGTATCGATCCAAAAGATCCCAACATTGTTTACGCGGCGCTGTGGCAACAGCAGCAAGGATTCTACGAGAACGGCGCGTTTCCTCCCGCCGACGCGACGCAAGGCGGCGGCATTTTCAAGTCCACCGACGGCGGCAGCACGTGGAAGCAACTCGCCGGCGGACTTCCTAGCGCGATCATCGAAGCGAATCTCGCAGTGGCGCCGAGTAATCCCAAAGTGATTTACGCGACCATCGCATCTTCAGCGACCGCGGGCGGACGTGGAGGACGCGGCGGCGGTGGAGGTCGCGGCGGACGCGGTGGCGGCGGGGCCATCGCGCTCTACAAAACGACCGATGGCGGCGAGCACTGGGCCGCGACGGCCGGCGACGATCAACGCGATCCGCGCCCGCTGGGACGCATCGGCGGCGGCGATCTGCCGACGATCACCGTGGATCCGAAAAACGAAAACGTTTTGTACAGTTGTTCCACCGTTTTTTGGCGCTCCCAAGACGGCGGCGTGTTGTGGTCGGCGGTGCGCGGCGCGCCCGGCGGCGACGATTATCAAAAGAGCTGGGTGAATCCGAACAATCCCGACATCATCGGACTCGTCGCCGATCAAGGCGGCGTGATTTCCGCGAATCGCGGCGAGTCGTGGAGCAATTGGTACACGCAACCGACCGCGGCGATGTATCACGTGACCGCCGACAACGCGTTTCCGTATCGTTTGTGCGGTGGTCAGCAAGACTCCGGATCGGCGTGCGTGGCGAGCCGAAGCATGGACGGCGAAATCACATTTCACGATTGGCATCCCGTGAACATCGAAGAATACGGCGAGGCCGCGCCCGATCCCAAGGATCCCGACTTGGTGTACGGCGGAAAAGTCAGCTTGTACGATCGCCGCACGGGCCAGACCGCTCAGGTTGGACCTCCGGGAGCCGGTCGCGGCGGCGCGGGCGCGCCCCTGCCAAAAGACGCGCCTCCCGCGCGCACGGTGCGCACGCAGCCCCTCATTTGGTCGCCGGCCGATCCGAACACTTTGTTCTTCGGAACAGCCGGCGTTTGGAAAACCACCAACGGCGGGCGCAGTTGGACGCCGATCAGCGGCGATCTCACGCGTGGAAAAGATTGGGCCGTTCCCGCAAGTGCGGGCAAGTACGCCACAGGCTTCACTCCGGAAGCTCTGGGCACCGTGACCGCGCTCGCGCCGTCGCCACTCGACGCGAAAGTTTTGTGGGCCGGAACGGGTGACGGAAATATTCAAGTCACCACCGACGGCGGCGCGAAATGGTCGAACGTAACACCGCCGGAAATCAAACCGTGGACGCGCATCTTCAACATGGACGCCGGGCATTTCGACACCGGCACCGCGTACGCCGCGGCCAACACGCTGCGGCTCGACGACATGCACGCGCATCTGTGGCGCACGCACGACGGCGGAAAGTCGTGGACCGAAATTTCCAACGGCATCGCGCCCGGCGCGCCGGCCAACTCAATTCGCGAAGATCCGCGTAAGAAAGGCTTGCTCTACGCCGCCACCGACACGCAAGTTTGGGTGTCGTTCGACGACGGCGATCACTGGCATTCGGTGCGTCAGAACATGCCGGCGATTTCCGTACGCGACATTTACGTGAAGGATGACGAAAAGTGCATGTGCGCCGACTTGGTCGCAGGTACGCACGGCCGCGGCTTCTGGATTCTCGACGACTTGACACCGTTGCGCCAAGCGGCGGAAGCGGCGTCGGCGTCCCATGCGTATTTGTTCAAGCCGGAAACCGGCATTCGCATCCGTTTCGCGACGAATGATCCCACGCCGTGGCCGCCGGAATTGCCGGCGGGTGAAAATCCGCCATACGGCGCGCTCATCGATTACTACTTGCCGGCGGGAGCGTCGGGCGAAGTGAAGCTTGAAATTCTCGGAACGCAAGGCGCGGCGAGCGGCAAGGTTCTGCGCAGCTATTCGAGCAACGATCGCGTGCGCGGACTCGATCTAGGAGAAGATCCCGCCCGATACGATCGTGAAGTTTGCCAGAAGCAACCGTCGGCCGCCGAGTGCGCCTTGCCGCTCTATTGGCCCGCGCCGCAGCAGAGCATCAAAACAAGCGAAGGAATGCATCGCTTCGGTTGGGACATGCACTACGATCCGCTTCCCTCGGGCGGCGGCGGTGGACGCGGCGGCGGTGGCGGCGGAAACCAAGCCGTGCCGCATCGCACGTATTCGAGCGTGAATTCACCGTGGGTCGCGCCGGGCAACTACGTCGTGCGCCTGACCGTGAACGGACAAACGCAAACGCAGCCGATCACCGTGAAGCTAGATCCACGCGTGAAAGTTACGCCGGAAGTGGCGCGCATCTTCATGCTGACGTCACAAATGGAAGACGGCGCACGCGCTGCGATTGACGCGCTAAAACAGGCACGGGAGATGCTCGCGGCGGAGAAATCGAAGCCGGCGTCGCCGGCGCGCGACGCGAAGGTGAAGACGCTGGAGTCGCTCGTTCCGGAAGCTCAGGCGGAGCCGGCCGGCGGTGGACGCGGAGGATTCGGCGGTGGTGGTGGTTTCGGCGCTCCTGCAGAACCGCTGCCGCCCGCGAATCTCGCGAACATCGCGACGCGCATGGTCGCCGCGGCAATGGCGATGCAGTCCGCGGAAATGCCGCCGACGCTCGCGCAACTCAAGGCGTGCGCCGACGAACAGGCCGCGTACACGTCGTTGATGGCGAAGTGGTCGGCGTTGAAAGGGAAGTAAAGTCGCGCTACGGCCAGTCTTGCGCGCCGTGGTAAATACGTGAGATCTCGACCACCGCATCTTTGATTTGATAGACGACGATGTACGGCAGAGGCGGGAAAATCAGTTCCCGCTTCCCGGGCGTGCGCGTGCTGACCCGACCTAGATTAGGGAAACGTTTCAGCCGATTACAACCCTCGTAAATGGTGCGAGCAACGCGCTGTGCCGCGGAAGGATTGTCCTTGGCAATGTGATCGCAAATGCGCTTCAGGTCATTCGCGGCCGGCATCGACCACCGAAGAACCGTCACGGCCGCAAGTAAGGTTCTAAGAGTTTGCCGACTTCCTCATGTGTGACGTACTCGCCGCGCGCCAAAGCTTCGTCGCCGATTCGGACGGCTTCAATGAAGCGCGCATCCTCGTCGAGCTGTCGCTCGACCAATTGCTGCACGAGTTCGTCGGGCCGACGGCCTTGTCGCGCTGCCGACTGATTCAGCTTTGCTTCGAGTTCTGGCGAGAATTGGACTTCCATGGGTTCAGACTACGCTAACAGCGCGGCTCTCGTCAACGCGGTGCGGGAACCGGAAGCACCGCGACGTCGCCGGCGGTGACCTGCGTTTCAAGCACGTGATCGCCGAATTTCACGCGATACGCGCCGGGCTTCAGGCGCGTCGCGCCGAAGAATCCGTTGCCGTCGGTGAGCACACGAATCGGCGGCGACCACCTTTTACCCGTTCGAGCATTGCCGATCTTGCGCGAAATCTCCACCGTCGCGCCGTCGGTATCGGGAGAAACACCGGCCAGCGATCCTTCTTTCGCCGCGGGACGCTTCGGCAGCGGCGGTGTGGCGCCCGGTTTCTCGGCAAGCTTCGCGAGCAGCGCGCCGCCGGAATCCTTCGAACTGGCAAAATACGAATAGATCGCGTAACCATCCGCGGCCCGCTTCAACGAAGAGCGCGCGGCCACTCGGCGCAACTGCGCCTCGCTTTCCGGCACTGAATTCATATACGCGCCGAGACCCACGGCCAGTTGACGGTCTTTCTTGTTGTTCTTTTCCAACTCGATCCAGTGCTCGAAGTACAAACGCGTTTTCTTTTTCGCTTGCACGTCGTAATTCATCGGCACGGCCATGTCGAGCCATCCGGCGTCGAGCCAATTCAGCCAATCCTGAAAAACGCGCCAGTAGGCGTGCGCGTGCGGCCAATCGGCGCGGCGCATCGGCGCGTCGCCCCACGGGATGAGCGCCGCGGAGAGTTCCAACTCCGGCTTGAGCGCGTGCGTCTCCAGATAAATCCGCCGCACCAGGTTCGTCACTTGCTCGCGGCGCCACGCCGACCACTGGGGATCGTTCGCCGCGGGCTGTCCCGTGCCGCCATAGCGCTTGTGAAAACGCTCGACACTCACGGGATTGTAGCCGGCGTGCGATCCGCCCGCTTCGGTTGAGCCTTCGGCTTCGGGATAGCGAATGAAATCGAGATGAATTCCGTCGACCGGATAGTTGCGCACCACGTTCACCGCTACCGAAACGATGTGCTGCACGGCGGCGGGATGTCCGGGGTCGAGAAAATATCCCACCGAAAAATGTTTTTCGCCGCCGTCGGTCTGGGTCAGCCAATTGTCGGCGCCTGGCGCATTGAGTCCGTGCAGATTAAAGACGTGCTTCGGATCGAGCGGCGGTTGCGGACCGCCGCGCCAAATCGGCGTGACGTTCAGCCAGGCGTGAACGCGCAGTCCCGCGGCGTGCGCCTTCTCGAGCAAGTAACCGAGCGCGTCGAAATCCGGGCGATAGGCATCGTCTTCAGCCGGCGGTTCGAGCGAATGCGTGTAGAAGGAATCGCCCCGCCGCCGCACTTGCACCAACAGCAAATTCAAGTGCGCCGCCACCGCGTCGGCAACGAGTTGATCGCATTCCTGCGGCGAGCGGAATCCGGCGTGGAATCCGTCGACCCACAGCGCGCGGATTTGTGGTTGAGGTGGAGGCGTGCGCTTGGCCGGCGCGGCCGAAACAAAGTTGGCGAGGGCCAGGACAGGAACTAAGTAGCGCCGCAGCACTTTTTATACTTCTTTCCGCTGCCGCACGGACACGGATCGTTGCGGCCCACTTTGTCGCCGCGCACGATGGGTTGCGCCGGCGCGTCGCCGCCCGTCGAAAGGCGAACCTCGTCGAGCTGCTTCTGGCGTTTTCGCTCCAGATCGCGCATGTAGTCGTCCATCTGCGAAGGACGCTGCTGCGGAGCCGGACGCTCGCGCTGTTCGGGGACCTCTTCGCCACCGTCGCCGGACCGCGTGATGGTTACTTGCATCGTCCACAGCACGCGGATCGTCTCGCTCTCCACGCGATCCATCAACGCCTGGAACATGTCGTACGATTCCTTCTTGTACTCGATGAGCGGATCTTTCTGGCCGTAGCCGCGCAGGCCGATGCCTTCCTTCAAGTGGTCCATCGCCAGCAAGTGATCCTTCCACTGGTTGTCGACCACTTGCAGCATGATCATGCGTTCGCTCAGCCGCATTTGCTCGGCGGGCAGATACGCTTCCTTCCGCTCGTAACGGCCGTGCGTCATGGCGTGGAGCGCGTCGCGCAATTCTTCGCGATTCAACTGGCCGGAGAGACCTTCGCGATCCACGTCGATGCCGAATTGTCCGATCATGTCGGTGCGCAGCGCCGCCATGTCCCATTCCTGCGCGTGCTTCTCCGCGGGACAATACGTGTCGAGCATCGCGCCGACGATTCCGTCGGCGGTTTGCAGAATGAAGTCGCGTTGATCGTTGTTATCGAGAAGCTGATTGCGCAGACCGTAGACCGCTTCGCGCTGCTTATTCATCACGTCGTCGTATTCCAGGAGATGTTTGCGCGACTCGAAGTTTTGCGCTTCCACGGCTTTCTGCGCGGCTTCAATGCGCTTGGTGATGAGTCCGCTCTCGATGGGCACGCCTTCTTCCATGCCCAAACGCTTCATCAATCCGCTGATGCGCTCGCCGGCGAAAATGCGCAGCAAGTCGTCTTCGAGCGAAAGATAAAACCGCGAGCTGCCGGGATCGCCCTGGCGTCCCGCGCGTCCCCGCAACTGATTGTCGATGCGCCGCGCTTCGTGGCGCTCCGTGCCGAGGATGTGCAAGCCGCCGAGCGCGACCACGTCGTCGTGCTCCTGGTCGCATTGCGCCTTGAATTTCGCGAACAGCGCGTCCCATTTCGCCGTCGGCACGCGATAAAAGGATTCGAGATGGAAGAAGTAGACGAAGTGCTCGTCCGATCCAAACGCTTCTTGATTTCCCGGCAGCCGTTCGGCGATTTTTTCCTTGAGGCACGCGTCTTTGGTCATGAACTCGGCGTTGCCGCCCAGCAAAATATCCGTGCCGCGGCCGGCCATGTTCGTGGACACGGTCACCACGCCCTTGCGTCCCGCCTGCGCCACAATGTACGCCTCGCGCTCGTGCTGCTTGGCATTCAGTACTTCGTGTTTCACGCCGGCTTTCTTCAACAGCTTCGATAGATGCTCCGATTTTTCGATGGCGATGGTGCCGACCAGCACCGGTTGGCCTTTTTCGGCGAGCACCTTCAGTTCGTTCACCACCGCGTCGAATTTCTCACGCTCCGTGCGATAGACCACGTCGGGATTTTCCTTGCGGATCATCTTGCGATTCGTGGGCATGACCAGCACGTCGAGCTTGTAGATCTTGTCGAACTCGGCCGCTTCGGTTTCCGCCGTTCCGGTCATGCCGGAAAGTTTTTTGTACATGCGGAAAAAGTTCTGATACGTGATCGTCGCCAGCGTTTGGTTCTCGCGCTCGATCTTGACGCCTTCTTTCGCCTCCACCGCTTGATGCAAGCCGTCGGACCAGCGCCTTCCCGGCATCAAGCGGCCGGTGAATTCGTCGACGATGATCACTTGCTTGTCTTGCACCACGTAGTCTTTGTCGCGCGTATACAAATGATGCGCCTTCAACGACTGCTGCACGCAGTGGTTCAGTTCGATGTTGGCGGGATCGAAAAGATTCTCGATGCCCAGCAGTCCTTCGATCTTGGTCACGCCCGCTTCAGTGGGCGCGCACGTGCGATGCTTTTCGTCGAGTGTGAAATCGCCGGGCGTGCCGATGGTGGGATCGTCTTTATCGGTGGTGTCGCGCGTGAGTTTCGGAATGATCCGGTCGACGCGGTAATACTTGTCGGTGGATTCGTCGCTCGCGCCGGAAATGATCAGCGGCGTGCGCGCTTCGTCGATGAGGATGGAATCGACTTCGTCGACGATGGCGTAGTTGTGGCCGCGCTGCACGCGATCCTCGGGCCGGAACTTCATGTTGTCGCGCAAGTAATCGAAGCCCAGTTCGGAGTTCGTTCCGTAGGTCACGTCGCAGCGATAGGCCATGAAGCGGTCCTCGTCTTCCATGTCGTGCACGACGACGCCGACGGTGAGCCCGAGGAAACGATAAAGGCGTCCCATCCACTCGGAGTCGCGTTTCGCCAGATAATCGTTGACGGTGACCACGTGTACGCCGCGTCCGGCTAGCGCGTTCAAGTAAACCGGCAGCGTAGCGACGAGCGTTTTGCCCTCGCCGGTTTTCATTTCCGCGATGATTCCCTCGTGCAGCACAATTCCGCCGATGAGCTGAACGTCAAAGTGCCGCATGTTGAGGGCGCGGCGTCCCGCCTCGCGGCATACGGCGAAAGCCGGCTCGAGCAAATCGTCGAGGGCCTGTTTTTCGGCGGCGGCGCGAGCTTCGGTTTCTTCTTCGGGAACTCCTTCCACCGCTTGAAGGAAGCGGACGCGAAACTCGTCGGTCTTGGCTTGCAACTCAGCGTCGGAAAGCGCTTGCATCTCCGGCTCCAGCGCGTTGATCGCCGCGATGCGCGGATCGTGCCGCTTGAGCTCACGCTCGTTGCGGGTACCAAAAACTTTTGCGAGGACGGAGTGGATCATTTTTCGGGCCGGGTACTATCGATGCTTCTATTTTAGCACGAGGGTTCACGTGCCCTGTGTGGTGATACGAGCAGAGAGGGCGGGTGTTACGAGGGAAAGACGAGGGAAAGACGAGGGAAAGACGAAGGCAAAAGGCAAAAGGCAAAAGTCAAAAGGCAAAAGTACAGAGCGAAGGAGCCGGGAAAGGACCTGGTCAGCTCCGTCCTTTTGCCTTTTGCCTTTTGCCTTTTGCCTTTTGCCTTAGCCTTTTCCTTTGCCTTGCGTCTTGCCTTGCGTCTTGCGTCCTGTTTTTCCAAGCCTCAACGGTGGACTCTGTGGTAAAGCTGATCTTTGCAACCGCAGACCCTCACCACGTCCGCGCCCGACGCGCCTTCCGCTTGGGCGCCGCTCCGCACGCCTGCGTTTCGTAACTTATGGCTGGCGGCGATTGTGTCGAATACCGGCGGATGGATGCAAGACACCGCCGGTACGTGGCTCATGGCGTCGCTCACGGCGTCGCCGCTGCTGATCGCGCTGATGCAGACGGCCGCGAGTCTCCCGGCGCTGTTCTTAGGATTTGTCTCCGGCGCAACCGCCGACATTTTCGATCGCCGGCGGCTGCTCGTTTTCTGGCAATCGTGGATGCTGACGAGCGTGGCGATCCTCGCCGCGTTGACGCTCGCGGGTATCGTGAGTCCTTGGACACTGTTGTCGCTCACGTTTTTGCTGAACATCGGCAACGCGTTGAATGGCCCTGCTTGGCAAGCGATTGTTCCCGAGCTCGTCGCGCGCGAGGAGTTGCCCGAAGCGGTGGCGATCAACAGCGCGGGATTCAATCTCACGCGCGCCGTGGGTCCGGCGCTCGGCGGCATTATGGTGGCCGCATTTGCCACGGCGGTACGCGGCGCCGGTCTGGTTTTTCTACTCAACGCCGCGTCGTTCGTCGGCGTGATCATCGTGCTGTACATGTGGAAGCGCAAGGCGATGTTCAAGAGCGCGCTTCCCGCCGAGCGGCTCGCCGGATCGGTGCGCGCGGGCTTTCGCTACATTCTGCACGCGCCGCCGCTGCAAGCGACTTTCGTGCGCGTCTTCGCGTTCACGCTGTTTGCATCCGCCGTGTGGGCGCTGCTGGCCGTGGTCGCACAGCAAAACTTGCACCAAGGCGCGCTCGGCTATGGACTCCTGAACGGATGCCTGGGCGTGGGCGCGGTGGGCGGCGCGATCATGTTGCCGCGCGTGAGGAAACGCCTCGACGCCAACCAGATTGTGTTCATCTCCAGCGGAGTTTTCGCCGTCACGCTGACCATTCTCGCCTTCCTGCACAACGAAGCCGCGGTGGTTGTCTCGCTCCTCGCGGCAGGCGCGGCGTGGACCAGCACCACGTCGACGCTCAACGTGTCAGTGCAGCTTTGCGTGCCGGCGTGGGTTCAGGCACGCGCGCTGGGAGCGTATCAAACGATCTTTTGGGCGGGGATGGCGTTGGGAAGTTGGGCGTGGGGCGACATCGCCGAGCATTTTGTGACGCGCAACGCGTTGCTCGCGGCCGCCGTAGGATTCGCCGTCACCGCGCCGCTGGTGAGCCGATTCCAGTTGTGGCGCGGCGCGCCGCCGAACATGAGTCCTTTCCAACCGCCGCGCGCGGCGCCCGCGGTGGAGATGCAACCGGATCCCGACGACGGTCCCGTGCTCGTGAGCATCGAGTATCGCGTGGACCCCGAGGACTACGAAGCGTTCACGCGCGCGATCCATCGGCTGCGCACCGTGCGCCTGCGCGACGGCGCGTCGCGCTGGGGCGTGTTTCGCGATACCGCGAGGCCGGAGAGAGTGGTGGAGCAGTTTGTGACGGAATCGTGGGTGGAGTTTTTGCGCGAACGCGAGCGGCTGACCGAATCGGATCGCAAGGTGCGCGATCGGGTGCGGAGATATCACCGAGGAGACGAACCACCCAAGGCGTCCTTTATGATTTATGCTCGCGAGGTTGGCCGGTAGGAAAGAAACACAAGGCAAAAGGCAAGAGGCAAAAGTCAAAAGGCAAAAGTTAAGAAGCGGCGTCCCTATTTTTGCCTTTTGTCTTTTGCCTTTTGCCTTTTGCCTTCGTTTTTTTCCCTCCTCCGCGCAACCCATCCTTCCTTATTCTCCTGAACGCCTCTCCCAATGCCCAGCGCTCCCGCGGGAACATCCTGAGTGATCACCGATCCCGCCGCGATGTACGCGCCTTCGCCGACCGTCACCGGCGCCACGAGCGAACTATTCGTTCCCACGAACGAATGCGGCTCGATCACGGTTTGGTTCTTGTTCACACCATCGTAATTGCACGTGATTGTGCCCGCGCCGATGTTCACGTCGTCGCCGACGGTGGCGTCGCCGAGATACGTCAAGTGACTCGCCTTGCTGCCGCGACCCAGGCGCGTTTTCTTGAGCTCCACGAAATTCCCTACGTGCGCGCCTTCGCAAACTTCCGAGCCGGGACGCAGACGCGAATACGGACCGATGCTCGCGCCGCTCTCGACACGTGATTTCTCCATCCAACAGCTTTCGAGAACCGTCACGTTGTCGGCGATCGCGGTGTCGCGCAGCGTGGAAAACGGTTTGATGACGCAATTCGATCCGATCCGCGTGTTTCCGTACAGCGCCACGCTCGGGCCGATCACGGTGTCGGGACCAATCTCCACGGCCGAGTCGATCACGCACGTCTCGGGACGATAGATCGTCACACCCGCCAGCATCAGCGCCTGCGCCTTGCGGTCGCGGAATTCGCGATCCATCGCGGCGAGTTCGGCGCGCGTGTTGATGCCGAGCAGTTCGTGCGCGTCCGGCGCGAAGCGCGTCTCCACGCCGAGACCCGCGCGGCGCAGGACCGCGGCCATGTCGGTCAAGTAGTATTCCTTCGCGGGATTATCGGTTTTCAACTCGTCGATGTGCGCGAAGAGTTTTGCGGTTTCGAAGACGTAGATCCCCGGATTGATCTCTTTGATCTCGCGCTGGGACGGAGTACACGCTTTTTCCTCCACGATTTCTACGAGCTTGCCCTGCGCGTCGCGAACAATGCGTCCGTACCCAAAAGGATTTTCTAGCTTCGCCGTCAGCAGCGTGACCGCCGCCTGATTCTGCGAGTGCTGATCGAGCAATCCGCGCAGCGTCGCTTCGCCGAGCAGTGGACCGTCGCCGTAAAGCACGAGCAAGCTCTTCGCCGCGCCTTGAAGCTGCTGGCGACCCACGAGGATCGCATGACCCGTGCCGAGTTGTTCGGTCTGATGGATGAATTGCACGCCCGAGAGCCCGGGCGCGGCGCGGACAACGTCGCGAACGGCGTCGGCTTGATGGCCCACCACAACGAAAATGCGTTCCGGCGCGGTGAGTTTCGCGGCGGTCGAGGCGACATGCTCGATTAACGTGCGGCCGCCCGCTTGATGCAGCACCTTCGCCAACTTCGACTTCATCCGCGTGCCCAAGCCGGCCGCGAGAATCGCGACGGCGAGATCCCGGTCCTGACTCATATGCCCGTGAACTCCAAAAATTATCGCGCTTTGGCGAACGTCGCGCTCAGCGTGAGACTCAATACGGCGCGCGCCAGCCTTTCCGGATTATGACGCAACACGGAGCGCCGCGCTACCGTATCCACGCTCACCAGATCGGCGAGCACGGGACGCACGCCGAGTTTGCGCACGGCGTCCACATCGTTTTCCACCGGCGTTGCGCCTTCCGCCGAGTAGCGGCGCGACACTCCGGTGGGAATCGCCGATCCGTTGAGGATCGCGCAATCGAGAATTTTCTCGCCGGCGTGCTCGAGGATCGCGGCAATATGCTGCGACGCCGTCATGCCCGTGGTTTCGCCCGGCTGAGTCATCAGATTCCCGATATACACCTTCAACGCCGTTGACGCCGCCAGCGCCTTGGCCAGATCTTTCACCAAAACGTTCGGGATGATCGACGTGTACAGCGATCCGGGACCGAAGAAAATGACGTGCGCGCGTTCGATGGCGCCGAGCGCTTCCGGCACCGGCTGGCATCGCGACGGCAGCAAGCTCAACCGCTCGATCGGCCGCTTGCTGCGGCTGATGCGCGTTTCTCCAGTGACAATCGCGCCGCCGTCGAGCCGGGCGCGCAATCGCACCGGCGCAAGCGTTGCGGGATAGATACGGCCTCGTGTCGCGAGCACTTCCGACGCCACTTCGAGCGCGCGTCCAAAATCGCCGGTGATCTGCGTGAGCGCGGTGAGCAACAGATTGCCCATCGTATGTCCCGTGAGACCGCGTCCGCGGCGGAAACGATACTCGAAAAGTTTGCCGAGCATCGCTTCGTCCTCGGAAAGCGCGACGAGACAGCGCCGCACATCACCGGGCGAGAGTACACCGAAAGTCCGCCGCAAGCGGCCGGAGCTGCCGCCATCGTCGGCTACGGTGACGATCGCGCTGAGTTCGGCGATGGAGCTGTGTCGCGCCGAAGGAACGGTCAGGCGCGTGAAGACATGCTCGCGCAGTCCGCGCAGCAGCGTGGAGAGTCCGGTACCGCCGCCAATCGCGACGACGTTCAGCATAGGGATTTGGGGGGCCCGTGGGGAAGGCCGCGGCTTAATCGCGCTCCGGATAGACCAAATCGGCGAACCGTGGATCTTCGTAGAGCGCGCCGAAATCGTTGTCGCTGCGCGCCAGCAGGCGATTGCGCGAATCGTACTCGATGGCCTGCTTCAAGTTTCCGAGGGCGCCTTCCACGTCGCGGCGCAGCGAGAGCAGCGCGGCCAGGGCATAATAATGATGCCCGGCGCGCGGCGTCAGTTTCATCGCTTTCTGCAAATGCTCTTCGGCGTCCGCGAGATTGCCGGTGTTGATCTGCACCACAGCGTAGTTGTAATGATCGTCGGCCGTCTTGAACGCCGGCGCCTTGCGCTCCATGCGCTGCTTGCAGATGCTCACGTGGACGCGGGCGCGTTCGGCGAGTTCCGCCGATGGTCCTTCCAGGACTTTTTCGAAAACGGCCAGCGCGCGCTCGAACTTGTGATTGCTCATCAGCCCAACGGCGGTTTCGTACTGCTCGCGGGCGAGCTTGACGCGTGGGTCCTCCACAATCTTGAGGAGGCGCGGCGGCGGAACCGGCTTGCGGGCCGGCGGGGCGTGCTTCTTGGCGGCCGCAGCGCCGGTTTTACCCTTCGCCTGACCTTTGCCGCTGGCTTTCAACGTTTTTCCTTTCAGTGCTTTAGCGCCCACGGAATCGATACCCTCGGGTCGGGCTCACGCAATGAGACACGCGGAACGCGACTATAACAAAAGATGGGACTTTCCGCAATAGGGGTTCACCTGCTGGGGAAATGCGCAGTTCCACGGATCACATCAAGGGACTCAAAGGCAATCCACAGATTACACAGATTGCACAGATTAGGTTTGCGCCGAGTATCGCGATCCGCGAGTCCCCAACGCCTCTTGGCCTGAGGTCCTAATCTGTGCAATCTGTGTAATCTGTGGATTGTCTTTCGGGATGTTTTATCTGTGGACCGGATCCGCCACCGTTTGCAGCGCGAGAAACACCAGCACGATCACCACCGCCGGCGCGAGCATCCACGGATACGAGGTCAACACTGTGTACTGCTGTAACGGGGTCAGCAGATTTCCCAGCGTCGGCGTGGGATCGGTGATGCCCAGGCCGAGAAACGAGAGATTCACTTCCGTCAAGATAAACGCCGGCAAGCTCACCAGCATTTGCGCGCGCGCCGCAGGCCAAAGCGCCGGCAAAATGTGCACGAACATGACCCGTCCGGGACGTGCACCGAGGGCCCGTGCGGCTTCCACGAAATCCTCGGCCATCAACTTCATCGTGAGACTACGAAAGAGTCGCGCCGGCGCGGCCCAGCCGAGTCCGGCGAGCAATCCGAAGAGCGTCAGCGCGGCCGTTGCGGGCGCCATGCGCAGGGGAAGCGCGGCGCGCAGCGCCACCACAAAGTAGAACCAAGGAAGCGCCAGAAAAACTTCGCTCGCCTTGGTGATCAGCGCATCGGGCCAGCCGCGGCGAGATCCCGCGAGCATTCCTAAGCCCATCGCGATGCCCAACGACACCGCGGCCGCCGCCGGGGCGAGCAGCAGTGACGCCGAAGCGCCGTAACAGAGTCGCGAGAAGATGTCGCGGCCGAATTCGTCGGTACCCAGCGGAAAAAACGAAGTGCCATGCCGGCCCGGCGAGGCGTAAGGATAGTCGCGATGCTGCTCGGATGGCGGATAAAGCGCGACGAATCCGGGAGCCAGCGACACGACAAGCGCGATCGCCAGCAGGGTCCAGGAAACTTTGCGGAGCACGCTCACGCGCGCGCCCCTAACCGCGGATCGCTCCAGTACAACAATGCATCGCCGATCAAATTTCCGGCGAGCAACAGGAGCGCGGCAATCACCGCGAGGTCGGTCACCAGAAAAATGTCGCGCTTCAACACCGCGTCGTAGGCGAGTTGCCCCAAGCCCGGCCATCCCATCACGACTTCCACAGGAAGCGACGCGCTCAACAGCGCCGAGACGGAAAGTCCAAAATACGCGGCCAGCGGTCCAATCGCGTTGCGAAACGCGTGCGCGACCAGCACACGCGCGCTCGACACTCCTTTGGCTCGCGCCGTTGCGATGTACGGCTCGCGCAACGTGCGGTCCAGCGCCGCGCGCGTGTGACGGATCACCACCGGCAGCCAAGCCAGCGACACGGCGATCACCGGCAGTAGCAAGTGCCGCGACAAATCCACGATGCGCACGCCGAATGCGAGCTCGTCCCAATCGCGCGACGTCATTCCGCCGACCGGCAATCCCGTTGCGGCCGCCGCCGCGAGCAGCAACAACGCCGCGAGCACCGCGGGCACCGACGCCATCAAAGTAGCGGCGGCGCCCGCCAACCAGTCGGGCCATCGCGACCGGCGTGGCAGAGACACCAGCAAACTCACGCCGATTCCCATGGTCCACGCGAGCAACAACGCCAGGGAATTGAGCAGCGCGGTGTTCCACAATCGCGCGCCGATCAAGTCGGCAATCGGCCGCTGATAGACCAGTGAAAATCCCAAATCGCCGTGCGCGGCGTTACGCAACCAATGTAGGTACTTGAACGGTAACGGTTGGTCAATTCCGTACTCCGCGCGCAACTGTGCTAGCGTTGTCTGGGATACCTGTGGATTCGCCGCCAGTTCGCTCAGATAGTCTCCGGGTGCGCGGCCCAACAGGAACAAAGTGAGTACGGGCACCAACAGCGCGACGACGGCCGCGTTTCCCACGCGCGCGGCGAAAAAGCGCCAAGGCGACGCGTACTCTGCCGTGGTCGCCTCTGATGCGGGGCTCGCCCGATGGTCGTACGGAGTCTCGTACGTGTCCGTGCGTGCTGGATTCGCCGAAGACATGGCCGAATTATATGCCTTCAGCCAGGAGCAACGCTCCGCGCAATTTGTCCAACGCTCCGAGCAATTTGTCCAACGCTCCCAGCCATTGGACCGAAGACCGGCTGGTGAAAGCTTGCCTCAAGGGCAATCAAGAGGCGTGGTCCGCGCTGGTGGATCGCTACAAGAGCTTGGTGTATTCGGTGGCGCTGAAATATGGACTGGCGGGCGACGAGGCGAGCGACGTGTTTCAAGGCGTGTTCTTCGAGTTGCTCTCGCACTTGGGAGAAATCCGCAATCCCAAGGCGTTGCCGAAATGGCTGATCCAAACCACGTCGCGCAAATGTTTGGCGGCGCGACGCGGGCAGAATCGCTTCACGTCGATCGAAGAGGACGGCGATGCCCCCGGTGGAGAAGATCGCTTCGGCCAGCTCGATCCGGCCGTGGGCGAGCAAGCGCTTTTCGACTTTCAGCAGGAACGGAGCTTGACGCAGGCACTCGCGCAGCTCTCCCCGCGCTGCCGCCAGTTGATCCACATGTTGTTTTTTGAAACGCCGGCGCGGCCGTATGAGGAAATCGCGCAATCGCTGGGATTGAAAACCGGTTCCATCGGCTTCATCCGCGGGCGCTGTCTGGAAAAAATGCGCGGCCTTCTGGACCGCGCGGGTTTTGCGAAGGAACTATGAGCAGTGCCAACGACTCTCGAAAGCCCGCGCGTAAGCCCAGCCGGGCCGCCGAGGATTCCTTCGCCGCGCTGGCCGCGCTGCAAACCGAAGGCGCGCGGCGCGGATTCATTCGCCGGCGCCGCGAACTGCTCACTCCCGAAGTTGTGGAACGTCTCGCCGACCAAGTGATCCAACGCTTGCGCGTGGATATTCGCGAAGCCATGGGATTAGCCGAAGGCGCCGTCTCGATCGCCGAGGAAATCGGCGACCGCGTGTCGCAAGCGCGTGGACTGCGCGCCAAGGCCAACGTGCTGTACCTGATGGGACGCAATCAGGAAGCGCTGGCGCTGCACGAAGGCGCGCGCTCGTTGTTCGAGCAGGCCGGCGCGTGGGAAGAAGTCGGACGCACGCTCAGCGCCAGTCTTCAGCCGATGCTCTTGCTCGGCGAGCACGATCGCGCGCTGGCCGCCGCGCAACGCGCGCGGGAGATTTTCACGAAGCTAGGCGATCAGCGCCGTCTCGCGCGGCTGGAAATCAACGCCGCGAATATCCTTTTGCGTCAAGACCGCTTCGCCGAAGCGCTCGCCGGATACACGCGCGCCTACGAGCAGCTTTTGCCGCGCGGCGAGGTGGAAGGCGTGGCAGTGTCGCTGCACAACATGGCCGTGTGCCAAATGCTTCTCAACGATTTTCGCGAAGCCATGGCCACGCATCAAAAGGCACGCGAGTATTGCACCGCGCACGACATGCCGCTGCTGGCCGGCCAAGCCGATTACAACATCGCGTGGCTGCACTATCAACGCGGCGAGTACAGCAAGGCGATCAGCATGCTGCGCGAGGCGCGGGAAATTTGCGAGAAGAACGGCGATCTCCACCACGTCGCGCTCTGCCATCTCGATCTTTCCGATTTGTACCTGGAGTTGAATCTTTCCTCCGACGCCGGCGAGATGGCGCAGGAAGCGCTCGAGCGATCCGAGCAACTGGGCATGGGCTACGAAGCGGCGAAAGCGAAGGCCAATCTGGCCATCGCCGCCGGCCAGCAAGGAAAAGCCTTTCGCGCCATCGAGTTGTTTGTGGAAGCGCGGAAAATGTTCGTGCGCGAGAAGAACGAAGTGTGGGCCTCGCTGCTCGATTTGTATCAAGCGTTGCTCTTGTTCAACGAAGGCCGGCTGTTTGAATCGAAACGTCTGGCCGCGGCCGCGCTGGAGTTCTTTTCGTCGTCTCAGTTACCCGCCAAAGCAATCCTTTGCCGCTTGCTCCTGGGGCGGCTGGCCATGCGCACGGGCGAGCAGCGCGAGGCCAACGCGGAATGCCAAGCCGCGCTGGACATTTTGTCGCACACCGAAGCGCCGCTATTGCATGGTCAAGCGCATTTCTTGATGAGCCAAGTGCGCGAGGCGGAAAAGGATTTTGAGGGCGCCTACGAATCGTGCCGCGAGGCGCGCGCGTCGCTGGAAGCGTTGCGCAGCAGTCTGCGCGGCGAGGAATTGAAGATTGCGTTCGTGAAAAACAAGCTCGAGGTGTACGAAAGCCTGGTGCATCTTTGCATGGCCCGCGACGCCGATGGGCCCGAGCGCGACCTGGCGTCGCGCGAGGAAGCCTTCGGCTACATGGAAGAAGCGAAATCACGCGGCCTGCGCGATTTGCTCTTCGGACAAGCGCAGCCGGCCGCGCCGCCGGTGGAGGAATCGAGCCAAAGCCCGCTGGTGCGGAAGATCCGCAACCTGCGCGACGAGTTGAACTGGTTCTATCACCGGATCGAAACGGAACAGTTGGCCAAAGAGCAGCGCTCGCCGGAACGCGTCGAGCAATTGCAGGCCCAAGCGCGGTCGCACGAGAACGAATTGTTGCGCGTGTTGCGCGAGGCTCCGCGCGAAGAAATGGAGCGCCAAGGTTTGACCGCGGAAGCGACCGTAAACCTCGACGTGATCCGCGCGGCGCTGGGTCCCGAGAGCGCGCTGGTGGAATATTTCCGCGTGCGCGAACACTTGCTGGCCGCCGTGATCACTGCCGATTCGCTGGAGATCCTGCCTTTGACGCCGGTGAGCCGCATTGCGGGTCTCTTGCGCTTGCTGCAATTCCAAATCGGAAAATTCCGCATGGGCGGCGGGTATCTCCGCAGCTTCGAGCAGACCTTGATGGCCGCCACGCACGCCCATCTGTATCAGCTCTACCACGAGCTGATGGAGCCGGTTTGTGCGTCGATTCAAGCCAAACACATTGTGGTAGTGCCGCACGATTTGCTGCACTATCTTCCGTTCCACGCGCTTTTCGACGGCGCGCAATATCTGATCGACAATTACACGATTTCCTACGCGCCGAGCGCCACGATCTTCGCGCATTGCCAAACCAAGACGCCGGCAACGTCGGCGTCGAGCCTGGTGATGGGCATTCCCGACGCGAAAGCGCCGGCGATCAGCGAAGAAGTGGCGGCCGTGGCGCGCGAATTGCCGCCGTCGGAGTTGTTCATCGGCGAGCAAGCGAAGCAAAGCGTGCTGAGCGAGATCGGCGCGCACAGCCGCGTGATCCACATTGCCACGCACGGACATTTCCGCGAGGATAATCCCATGTTTTCGGGAATCCGCTTGGGCGACGGTCACTTGAGCCTTTACGATCTCTATCGTTTGAAGCTGCCGGCTGACTTGATCACGCTGAGTGGATGCGCCACCGGACAAAATGCGCTGGCCGCCGGCGACGAGTTGCTGGGCTTGGTCCGGGGACTGCTCTACGCCGGCGCGCATTCCTTGCTGTTGACAATGTGGGATGTCCACGACGGCAGCACCACGGAGTTTATGAAGCTGTTCTACCGTCAACTGGCGACGCATCGCGGGAAAGCGCGCGCGGTGCAGGAAGCCGCGAGGACGCTACGGGAGCAGTACCCGCATCCCTTCTATTGGGCGCCGTTTTTGCTGGTGGGGAAATACGCGTAGGGACTATCTCCACGCTAAGCCACTACCGAGCAAGGTGTCGCACGCGTCCAGCGAACCCAAACCATGGGGCTAGTACGAAAAATCTACCTCAACCCCTATATTTTTCCGACACCTCCACGCTCTTTAGCTCAGGAAGGAGCCTATGACGCACTATTCGCAAGCCGGTCTCACCGATCTCGCCCGGGGCATCGCCAAGACCCCGGAGGCCGAGATCCACTTGCAGTCTTGCCGGAAATGCCGGCGCGATATGGCCGCTTGGGGCGCTTTCGCCCGTTGCGCCCGGCTGGTTGTCGAGAGCAGCACTCAACCGCAGGCGCCCGACGCCGTGGTTCGCACGGTAAAGGGCGCCTTCGCCCTGCACCGCCCTCGGAAACATTCCCGCTTGCGACGCTTCGCCACTTTGTTGTTCGATAGTCTCTTGGAACCGGCGACCGTCGGCGTTCGCGCCGCCGCCCCGGCCATGGGCAGCTCCATCCGTCAGATGTTGTTCCGCTCGGGTTCGGTAGTGGTCGACCTTCGCCTGACTCCGGCCGGCGCGGGACAAGTGATCCTGGTGGGACAGGTGTTGAACCTGTCGCGGGAAAGTATCGGATCGCCGGCGGTTCGCGTGTTGTTGGAGCGCGGACGTTCGGCATTGGCGGCCGCCGTCGCCAATGAGTTCGGTGAGTTCGTGTTGGAGTATGCAGAGAAAGATGATTTGCGTTTGCGCCTTGATGTGCTCGGACAGAGTCCGCTGTTCATTCCCCTCGACGGGGTTTCGAACAGTGCGGGCTTGGTCAGAGCCAGCTAGTAAGTTCCCGAGGTCCCACCCCAGGATCTTCACCCTTGGGAGGTACCTCTGTACCATAGACTTGGACCGGCTGACGGCTCCATCATGAAAAGGCTCATGAAGGGGTTCTCTCAGCCCGTAGAATGGGGCTCTATATGATGTCACTTCGCAAGTTCTGGGCGGTAGTCGTTCTAGTTTGCGCCTTGGGGGGCAGCGCCACTGCCCAAAGCCGTTTCATCGTGCGCGAAACCCTCGGTGCGGGTGTTCTCAACTTGGTCTGCGGCCTGCTCGGCTGCTCGGTCAATGGATCGCTGGGCGATCCCCAGGGACAACTTTTCTCCGTCACCGGCCCGCTCGGATCCACGATTGCCTTTTTGGACAAGCTGCTGGGCGCGTTGGGTATCGTAGACGCGGAAGTGGACCAGTTGGTGGGCGTCGCGCAATCGACGCAACCCACGGCTTCCGCCTCGACGCCGGGACTGTACGACACCACGCTGGTGAACTACTACGGGACTTCGGTGTGGCGCGGCTACGTGAATCAACCGGCCGCCGGCATTGTCAACTTGCCGAAGGTGCAGCAGGGCATGGGCCTGACCGGCAAGGGCATCGTGGCAGTGATCGACACGGGCGTCGATCCCACGCATCCGATGCTGCAAACCGTAGTGCTGCCGGGCTACGATTTCACGCGCAATCAAGCCAACGCCAACGAAACCAACGATCTCGATCACTCCTCGGCCGCCGTGCTCGACAGCAACACGAACGATCCTAGCGCGCAGCCGATCATACTCGATCACTCCTCGGCCGCGGTTCTCGATCATTCTTCGGCCGCGGTCCTGGACAACACGCAGTATCAAGCGTTCGGTCACGGCACCAGCGCCGCCGGTGTGATTCACTTGGTCGCGCCGCAGGCGCAGATCTTACCCTTGAAAGCATTTAACTCCCAGGGCGGTGCGAATCTCTCGGACATCGTGCGCGCCGTCTACTACGCCACGTCGCACAAAGCTAACGTGATCAGCATGAGCTTCAGCTTCCCGGCGTATTCCCTTGAAATGCACACGGCGCTGAAGTACGCCAATTCCAACGGCCTGATCTCGGTGGCCGCCGCCGGCAACGACGGCGCCAAGGAATTGGCGTATCCCGCCAGCTACACCGATATCGTGATCGGCGTGGGATCCACCAACAATCTGGATCAGCGTTCGGTGTTCTCGAATTACGGATCGCAAACCGTGTTTATGGCCGCGCCGGGAGAAAATATCGTGACGGCGTATCCGTTCAACACCTACGCGGCTTGCTCCGGCACGTCGTTCTCGACACCGATGGTGGCGGGCGCCGCGGCACTGGGCTTGAGCATTCACTCCGGCAACGAGAGCACGGCCACGAGCGCGCTGCAACATGCCGTCTCCGTCGATCCGACGCTCAATCACGGTCGCCTGGATCTTTATCAAGCGATGCAAGCGTGGAACTCCTCGGGCCTGCTCGGCGGCTTGTTCCATTAAACGGTAAAGGATCGAGGAAGCCGAATGGGCCTTCGTCAACTCACTCTAAATGCGTCGGACTCCGTCCTGGCTCCGACGCTGCGGATCAAGGAACTCGAGGAGCGCATGGACTCCATGCACACCGCCTTGATCTGCGCGCTGAATCAGCTTCTCGATCTGAAGGATCTCAACACCGGTTTCCACTCCACGCGCTTGGCCGAATGGGCCGTGCGCGTGGCGCAGGAAATGGGCATGGACGAATCGTCGCTGCACAACTTGGAAGTGGCAGCGCTGCTCCACGACATCGGCAAGATGGGCATTCCCGATTCCATCCTGCAAAAGCCCGCACGACTCACCGCCGACGAATACGACGTGATGAAGAAGCACCCCGAATACGGTTGGGGCGCAATTCGCTTGTTCCCCACGATGGAGCGCGCCAGTCTTTTCATCCTGCATCATCACGAAGGATACGACGGCAAGGGCTATCCGGCGGGATTGCGCGGCTCGGAGATTCCCGTGGGATCGCGCATTGTATCGGTGATCGATAGCTTCGACGCCATGGTGTCGTCGCGGCCCTACCGCAAGGGACTGCCGTTTGAGGAAGCGATGCGCCGCTTGAAGGACGCGAGCGGCACGCAATTCGATCCCGCCGTGGTGCAGTGCTTCACCCGAATCGCGCGGCCGGAGATGGAAAACGTCTTCGCCGCGACCGGAACCACGTCCGCAGTGGTAATCTAAGCGGGCGTTCCAATGCGCTTCCCCCGACTTTTCCGGGTACTTTCTCTTGGCGTGTTGTGTGTCGCCGCATCGGCGCAAAAATCCGGCGGCGTGGTCACGGTCGCCGCGGGCGCGGAGCCCAAAACTTTCAATCCGCTGATCGCGGCCGATCAACCGTCGCGCGACGCCATCTATCCGCTCAGCGCCGATCTCATCCATTTGAATCGCGTGACACTGAAGACCGAGCCGGCGCTCGCCAAAGACTGGACGGTATCGCCCGACGGGAAACACTACGTCGTAAGACTGCGTGAAGGACTAAAATTCTCCGACGGATCGCCGCTCACCGCCGACGACGTGGTCTTCACGTTTCAACTCCATCTTGATCCCAAGGTCAATTCCACGCAGCGAGACACGCTGCTCGTGGACGACAAACCAATCGGCGTGGTAAGAGTTTCCGCCGACACCGTGCGATTCGATTTTCCCGCGCCCTACGCGCCGGGGGAAACGATCTTCGATGGTGTTTGGATTTTGCCGCGTGCCAAGCTCGAGAAGGCTTATCGCGAGGGACATATCGGTGAAGCGTGGAACACCGCCGCAGCCGGCGTCACCGGTGCGGGACCGTTTCGATTGAAGCAATACCTGCCGGGCGAGCGGCTGGTTCTGGAGCGCAATCCGTTTTACTGGAAAAAAGATTCCGGCGGACGCTCGCTACCGTATCTCGATCGCCTGGAGTACAGTTTTGCCGCCGACGCCAACGCGCAAATGCTGCGGTTGCGCGCGGGTGAGGCGGACATTCTGCCGCGCTTGCGCGCCGATGACGCCGCGGCCGTCGCGGCGCTCGACGGCTTGCGCGTGCACGACGGCGGCCCCAGCCTTGAGTACAACTTCATCGCGTTCAACTGGAACACCACGGGTCCCGCGCGCGCGTGGTTTCGCAATCTGGCGTTTCGCCGCGCCGTGGCGCATGCCATCGATCGCGATGCGATTGTCAAACTGGTTTATCAAAGCAAAGCTTCGCCGATTTGGTCGCACGTCACTCCTGGAAATCGCGCTTGGCACAGCGAAAAGGTCACGCAATACGCGCACGACCCGGCGCGGGCGTCCGCGTTGTTGCGCGACGCCGGCTTTACGCGCGACGCGTCGGGGACGCTCCACGATCCCGAAGGCCACGCGGTGGAGTTTACCCTGATGGTCTCGGCCAGCAACGCGGCGCGGCGCAAGATGGCCACCATCGTCGAGGAAGATTTGGCCGCCGTCGGCATTCGCGCGCACTCCACGCCGACCGAATTCTCGTCGATGGTGGAAAGCGTGCTGCACGCCGGAAAATACGAAGCGGCGCTGTGGGGCGTGGCCGGCGGCGACCCCGATCCCAGCTCCGACGCCAACGTTTGGGAAGCGTCGGGCAATCTGCATATGTGGAATTTGCGCTTGAAAGACCAGCCCGCGCCAAAGCTCGAGCCCTGGGAAGCGGAAGTCGACAGACTCGTACAAGCGCAAGCGACCATCGCGTCGGCCAGCGACCGCCGCGCCGCCATCGACAAAGTGCAGGAGCTGGTGTCGGCGAATCTCCCCGTAGTTTTCCTGGTGAGTCCGCACGTGCTGGCGGCCTCGCGCACGGCGATTGGTGGATTTACTCCGGCCATCGTGGAACCGGTCGCGCTGTGGAATTGCGAACGCTGGTTCCGTCAGTGATCGCGAAATCGCCGCGCCAGTCCTAGAGCACCGCGACCGGGCCATCCATTGAGGTCCAGCAGTCCTCCGCTCCATTCCTGTCGCGGCTCTTCGTGATAAATTGAAGCTTACGTGGAGGTGTTGCCATGGGAGTTGTGCTGCTTATGTTGCTACTCGCTGCTGCACCCGATCAGAAGGCGGATCTCAAGGCTATCGAAGAACTGCACAAGCGCGACATCGCCGCCAACAAAGCCTACGACATCGAAACGCTCACGTCGCTTTGGACCGACGACGTTGTGACCATGCCGCCCGCCACGCCGCCCATCGTCGGCAAAAAGGCGAATCACGACATGCTGGTGGCCGCCGAGCCGATGGCCAAGCTCGTGGACATTCTGGATTACAAGCAAGACTGGAAAGAGTTGCAAATCCTCGGCGAGTACGCGTACGAATGGGGCATCTTCTCGAGCGTCGTGAAGGGCAAGCAAGGCTCGCCCGAGCCACTGAAGTCGGAGTTTCGCGTGATGCGCATTCTGAAGCGCCAGCCCGACGGCAGTTGGAAAGTCCACCGCAGCATTTGGAATTCCGCGCCGCCGCCGGAGACGCCGCAACCGAAGGCCGAAGATTTCAAGACGCCCGTAATTCTGCCGCCGCCCAAGCGACCCTAACTATCGCGGCGCGGAGCCATCGCCGCACGCCTCGATCTCCCGGCGCAACTGTTCTGCTTCCTGATACTCGCCATTGAGCGCCAGGGTGCGCGCTAACGCCAATCGATACTCTCGATTCTCGCGCGCGTCGGCCAAGGCCGCGCGATACGACTTCACGGCGTCCTCGTAACGGCGCTGGCGCTCCGCGCGCATTCCCTGCTCATAGAAATGCTGCGCTTCCGCCTGATTCTCCACGCGATCGAGCCGCGCCAGCGCGCGATCCGCCACGAACAGCACGGCGATGGCGAAAAAGACGGCCGCGAATGTTCCGAGGAACGCGCCGGCGCGGGGGCGGCCGTTAGTTTCCGGCATGATCTCCCTTCCCTCCGACGCCATACGCGTGCAGAATCGCGTCGAGCGTCACAACGCCGAGTATGTCGCGAATGTCGGCGCGGCTCACCACCGGCAATGTCTGCACGCCGTTTTCTCCCATGCGCTCCAACGCCCAACTGAGACTGTGATCGGGATGCACGTGCGGAAGTTTTTCAGAGTGCACAACAAAGTCCGCGGGCGGCGGCTGCATAATCTGCATCACCAGCAAGTGCGATTCGGCTTCCGTCGATTCACGCGTCGGCAAATGGATGTTGTCCTGCGCTTGCAGCGCCTCGTAGATCGGCACGGGTTGCAGGCGCTTGGAAATGTAGAACGCGATCATGTTCGAGATCATCAACGGCACAATGATCGTGTAGTCGCGCGTGATTTCGAAGATCATGATCACCGACGTGAGCGGCGTGCGAATGATTCCGGCGAACGCCGTGCCCATGCCGACCAACGCGTACGCTCCCGGACCCGCCGTGAACGACGGCAGTGCAAAGTGCGCCGCGCTGCCGAATGCCGCGCCCGTCACCGCGCCGATAAACAGCGACGGTCCGAAGATTCCGCCGGCGTTTCCCGACGCGTAACACACGGCCGTCGCGACAATGCGCAGTCCGATGAGCGCGACGACCAGTTTCAGCACCATCACGCCGTTCAACACGTTGTCCAAATAGTTGTAGCCGACGCCCAACACTTCCGGCACGAAGTATCCCATGATGCCGACGGCGAGTCCGCCGGCCGCCGGCTGAATCCACGCCGTTTGCTTCGGCCACTTCTGGAATTGGGCGCGCAGCCACAGCAGGAATCTCACGAAGATCACCGACACCGTGCCGCCCACCACGCCGAGCACTGCGTAGATCGCGAATTCCAGCGGATGCACCAGTTTGTATCCCGACACGTGGAACAACGGGTCGTCGCTCAACACCATGTGCAGCACCATCCACGAGGCTGCTGAAGCGATCACCGCCGACCCCAGCACGGGCGCATGCAAATCGCCCATGATTTCCTCGAGAGAAAACAGCACCGCTGAGATCGGCGTGTTGAAGGCCGCGGCCAGCGCCGCCGAAGACGCCACCGGCATCAGCATTTTCATTTGCTGCGGCGTCAGGCCCAAGCGCCGCCCAATCGTTGAGCTGACGCCGGCGGCGATTTGCACGGAAGGTCCTTCGCGGCCGAGCGAAATTCCGCTGGCCAGCGACGCCGCGCAACAAATGAACTTGCCCACGGCGGTTACGAACGAGACGTTGCCGTCGCGCAGAAAAAGCGCGGCCTTGGTTTGCGGCACGCCGCTGCCGCGCGCTTCCGGAAAGAATTTGTAGAGGAGAAATCCCGTGACCAGCGCGCCGAGCGTCGGCGCCAACACGCGCCGCCAACCCGAGCCGCCCGCGGGATACATATGCGCCGCGAGACGCCCGGTCAGCAGTATGAACGCGACCACAATCAAGCCCACCACCGCCCCGATGGTCAGGCTCAGCAGCAACGAAAGTTGTTGTTCGCTGTTGCGAAACTGGTCCACGCGCCGCGTGACCCGGTTCCACCAGCCAAATTGTGCCTGATGATCAAGCATCGAGCGCTGCGTCTCCCCGCCTGATCCAGTTTATCGCTACAAATCGATCTCCCAGATTTCGCTGACCACGTCGCAACCCCAGTTTCTCTTCTTTTCGGACTCCGTGAGGCGGAAGCCGGCTTTCTTGTAGATCGCGCGCGCCGCCGTAAGACACGCGTGCGTCCAAAGCATCATCTGGCGATAGCCGCACTGTCGCGCGAAACGCAGGCATTCTTCCACCAGCCGGGAGCCGATGCCGAGCCCGCGCGCGCTCGGTTCCACCAGCAGCAACCGAAGCTGGCACATTTTCGGTTGTCCCGGCCGGCGCACCAGAAAGACGCAGCCGGCGAATTCGCCGTCGCGTTCCGCGATCCAGCAATGCTCGCGCTTGGGATCGAAGTTCTTCAGAAACGCGGCGGCGATTTCCGCCACCACCCGCTCGAACGTCTCGTCCCATCCGTATTCCCGGCCATAGATCGCCGCGTGACGCGAAATGATCCAACCGATATCGCCGGGGCGATGCGGCCGCAGCAGGTTCGGTGTTTCGTTTTTGCCCGGGGCCAGTAATCGCTCGATGGTCTGCATCGCCGCGACGAGGCGGGATTGCGCATTCTCGGGCAAGCGGCCGAGCAGGGCGCGCGTGGTGCTCTCGCTGCGCGTCTCGAGCGGCGCGTAGGCGGCGCGGCCCTTGGGCGTCAAAGTCAGGTGTTGACGCCGCGCGTCGTCCGGCGACGCTTGGCGGCGAATCCATCCGCGGCGAGCGTACATGCTCAGGATACGGCTGAGATAGCCGGCGTCGAGATCGAACTCCTCGGCCAGATCTTTCGCGGTGAGACCGTTGCGGTTGGCGATCTCGTAGAGTACGCGCGCCTGCGTCAGCGAAAGTCCCGAGTCGAGGTACGCCGGCTTCAGCAAGCCGATTTGCGTCGTATAGAACCGGTTGAAGCGGCGGACGGCGGCTACGCGAGAGTCGGGTGCGGCATTCATGCCGGTACTGTGCCATATGATAGTTGCCTAAGTCAACTACTTATGTGCCAATAGCAATCGCTTAATCGGGATGGCCGTCCAATCCGATCCCTAAATGGCGTTCGCGTTTGGTCTCCTCTTCGAAGTTGCGGGCGCGCGCCTGCAACAAATCGTGCAACGCCACGCTGCCGACCGGTTTCATCGGCGCATCCCGCTCGACCACCGGAAGCGCGGTCAGTTTGTTCTCGGCCATGCGATAGACCACCGTGCGCAGCGTCTCATCGGTGAACGCGACTTGCGACGCGTCAGACGTACCGGGCATGGGCGGCAGTTCCACGCGCATCACGTCGGCCACTTGCAAAACTTCCAGCGGATCCACTTCGTACTCGCGACTCAAGTGGAATCCGCGGCGGCTCAGTTTTTCAGTAAGAATCGACCGCCGCATCACCAGCACCGTGAAGCCGTGCGCCACGGTGGTGGCGATCAAGAGCGGCAGGATCACGTTGATGTCGTGCGTCAGTTCGAGCAGGAAGATCACGCCGGTGAACGGCGAGCGCATCGTGCCGCCCATCACGGCGCCCATACTGACCAGCGGCCAAAATCCTACACCGCAGTCCGGCAGAAAGCGTGCCTCCAATCCGCCGAGCGCGCCGCCCATCATCAGCAACGGCGCGAGCACGCCGCCCGACGTTCCCGATCCCAGCGCGATCGCCCAGATGGCGCCCTTCACAAGCAAAATTCCGCCGATGGTTTGCACCGGCACGTGACCTTGCAGCAAACTACCGATGGTGTCGTATCCCACGCCGAGCGCTTGCGGGAAAAGCCATCCGCCGAAACCCACGGCGAGTCCGCCGAGCACCGGCCACCACATCCAGTGAAACGGCAAGTGTCCGAACAAATCTTCCGCCGCGTAAACGGCCATGGTCAGCAGTGACGACAACGCGCCGGCCAGCAATCCCGCGATGACGCACGCGCCGATCGCCGCCACGCTCAAGAAAGTTGGATGCGGCGGCGTGACGAACATCGGCCCGGGGCCGAGCAATCCACGGCGCAAGAATGCCGCGACGGCGCACGCCAGCGCCACCGGCACGAGGCTCCGCGGTTTCCACTCGAACAGCAGCAATTCCACGGCGAGCACGGCGGCTGCCAGCGGCGTGGCAAAGGTCGCCGACATTCCCGCGGCCGCGCCTGCCACCAGCAGCGTCTTGCGTTCCGCTCCGCTCAAGTGAAAAAACTGCGCGACGATCGATCCGAACGCGCCGCCCGTCATGATAATCGGTCCCTCCGCGCCGAACGGTCCGCCCGATCCGATGGAAATGGCGGAAGACAGCGGCTTCAGCACCGCGACGCGCGGTTCCACCCGGCTGCCGCGCATCAGAATCGCTTCAATCGCTTCGGGGATTCCGTGGCCGCGGATTTTTTCCGATCCGTAGCGCGCCATGAAGCCGATGACCAAGCCACCCGCGGCGGGAATCAAAATCACCCACGCGCCCAAGTGATGTCCGGTTGGCGAAACCAGCGCCCAATCCCAGCGTCCGAAGAAAAACAAATTGGTGAAGAGCCCGATCAGCCGGCTCAAGGCCCAGGCCACGCCGCTGGCCAGCGCGCCGATGGCACACGCCAGCAACGCAAGCGGCACGACGCGCGTCGTGGTCGTAAAATCGCCCAGGTCCTTCACTCGGCTGGCGTCATGCGCCATGTAGTATCCTCCAGCGAACAATTATATCGTAAAACGATATGAATTTACGGCGTCCGGCGAATGGTACGATGGTTCCCTTATGAAAAGATTGGCGATTCTTTGTATGTTCCTGACCGTTGGAGCGTCGGCCACAGTGAAAGATTCCGCGGCCAATGGCTTTACATTGACGCAATCCTACGACGTCGCAGCCTCGCCCGCCGACGCCTATAAGAAGTTCCTGGCCGTCGGCGAGTGGTGGGAGTCGTCGCACACGTTCTCGCAGAACGCGCACAATTTGAGTATTGAGGAAAAGGCGCAAGGATGTTGGTGCGAGAAATTGCCGGGTGGCGGGGGTGTTCGTCACATGGAGTTGATCTACTTCGCGCCGGGGAAAACGCTGCGCTTTTCGGGCGGCTTAGGTCCATTGCAAAGTTTCGCGGGGGCGGGAGCGATGACGATCACGTTCACCGCGAAAGACGGCGGCACCCACGTCGACATGAGTTACGCGGTCTTTGCATATTCGCCGACGGGTATGGCGGCGCTCGCGCCGGTTGTGGATAACGTCCTGGCTGTCCAGTTCGGGCGTTTCAAGAACTTGGTGGACAGAGGTAAGCCCGACGCGGCGAAGTAGGCTGTCACAGCAAAAAGCATGGCGATGGCTCCAGCGACGCTGCATCAAGGCGATCTCAACCTCGCCGAGTACGTCGCGCAAGTCCTCGTGCTCGTCGCGGCGTATTTTGTTCGACGCTCGCGCTGGATTCTTCCATTGCCGTCGCCGCGACGTCCCTGGCATGCGGCGGCGGCCCTCGCCGCAGGGACGATGGCGCTGCGCTTTCTTCTCATTCCGTGGATGCCCGTTCCGGTGCCGGGCGTCCACGATGAATTCAGCTACCTCTTGCAAGGAGATACGTTCGCGCACGGCCACCTGACAAATCCCACGCATCCGATGTGGCGATTCTTCGAGAGCATGCATATTTTCCACGTGCCCTCGTATCAGTCGATGTATCCGCCGATGCAAGGATTGATCTTGGCGGTCGGCGATTTGCTCGGCAATCCGTGGATTGGCGTGTGGCTCGCATGCGGTGCGATGGTCGCGGCGTTGGTGTGGATGTTGCAAGCGTATCTGCCGCCGCGCTGGGCGGTGCTTGGAGGATTTCTCGGCGCACTGCATTACGGATTGCTCAGCTATTGGATGAACAGCTATTGGGGCGGCGCGCACGCGGCGATCGGCGGATCGCTGGTGTTAGGCGCGATCGGCCGATTGCGCAAGCGTCCGTCGTTGGTTCTATCGCTCACCTTCGGTATTGGCCTCGCGATTCTCGCGAACTCGCGACCATTCGAAGGCGTGCTTTTCACGATCGGCGTGTTGATCACGCTCGATCGCCGCCTGCTGAGGCAATTGGTAATTCCCGTGGGCATCGTGCTTCTCGCTGCAGCGATCGGCATGGGAATTTACTTCAACGCCGTCACCGGCAGTCCGTTTCGGATGCCGTATCAAGTGAATCGCGCGACGTACGGTTGGCCGATGACGCAGTTTTGGCTGCCGACTCCCGTGGTCGAGCCATCGATCCACAAACCGATGCGCGATTACTACAATTGGGAAAAGCAAGCCCACGACCAACTGCGCTCGCCGGGCGCGCTGTGGAACGAGTTTTGGTTGCGCGTTCGCCGGCTGTGGAGTTTTTTCCTGGGGCCGTTGCTGACGCTGCCGCTAGTGTTCTTCGGTGAGCGCGCCTGGCGCTACGTGCGCACGCGGCGGCTCGCCCCGCCGTTCCTGCTCGTCGTCGCGGGCGTGATGGCTGGACAGTCGGCGACGCCGCATTACCTCGCGCCCGTCGCGGGGATTTTCCTGATCCTCGCAGTGCAGGGAATCCGCCTCCTTCGTGCGCGGCGCGCGCAGGAGCCGCAGAGCACCAGAATCGGTATGTTCCTCGCGCAAGCGCCACTGGTCATGCTCGTGATGATCGCGGCGCTGCGGCCGTTCGCGATCCTCCCGATGGGCGACGGCGCAATGTCGTGGTGCTGCGTCACCCCCGGCAACACCAAGCGCGCGGAAATCGCCGCGCAACTGGCGCGCCAGTCCGGGGATCAACTTGTGTTCGTCCACTACAATCCGGATCACTACTTTCACGTCGAATGGGTTTACAATGCGGCGGACATCGATCGGGCCAAAGTCGTTTGGGCGCGCCAAATCGACGGCGACGAAGATCGCAAGCTGCTGGCCTATTTCCACGACCGCACGGCGTGGATCGTTTTGGCCGACGAGGACCCGCCGCGGGTCATGCCGTATCCGCGATGAAGTAGAATCTTCGCATGAGGCTCACCACCGCCGTCCTTTTCGTCGTCTGCGCGGCCAACGCACAAAACGCGCCGGGCTACGATTTCACGAAGCTCCAAGAAGCGCTGGGCGGCGCGATCTCGGCGCATCAAGTCGCGGGAATCTCGCTGCTGGTGATGCATCACGGCCAAGTGATCTTCCAGTCCGCCTACGGACAGTTGGACATCGAAAGCCACGTGCCGCTCTCCACCGATTCCATCTTGAATCTCGCGTCGTCGACGAAGTGGATCAGCGCCACCGCGATGATGATGCTGGTCGACGACCGCAAAATCTCCCTCGACGATCCGATTTCGAAATACTACGTGGAGTTCGCCAACTTGCCCGTGCACGGCGCGGCGGGTGAAAAGGCGAATCCGACTTTCCGCCAGTGTTTTTCGCACACCGCCGGGTACGTCGAGCAATCGCCGGAGTTGGGATTTCCCGATCTTACGCTGCACGATTCGGCGGCGGCGATTCTGAAATCGCATCCGGAATTAGTGGCGCGTCCCGGCACGGAGTTTCGCTACGGCGGCGTGTCGTATCAAATGGCCGGCGCGGTCATCGAGCGAATCGCGGGTTCTACGTTTGAGGATTTTCTGCGCCGCCGCATTTTTGGACCGCTCGGCATGAACAACACAACGTTCAATCCCTCCGGCGATCAACTCCGCCGCACGGGACCGGTGTACGCGCCGCAAACGGAAGGTGGATTTCGTATGGTCTTCCCGCCGCCCGACGGAACCAATCGCAACTCACGCGTGGCCGGCGGTCTCTACTCCACGCTGGCCGACTACAGCCATTTCCTCGAGATGCAGTGGCGCAACGGACGCTATCACGGCGTGCAACTGATCTCCAACGATTCCGCGATCACGCTGCGCACCGACCAAGCGAGCAAGGCGAAAATCGTATACTCGCCCGGCGGAACAACGCACTATGGTCTCGGCACGTGGCTGAACGAAATGGACGCGAAGGGCATTGGAACCGTGGTGAGCGACGGCGGGGCTTTTGGAACCTATCCCTGGATCGATTACAAGCGCGAAGTGGTCGCCGTGCTGTTCACGCAAACGCCGCTGGCGCAATGCCGCGAGCTGGTGGAAAAAACGATTCCGGAAATTGTCCGCGCCACCGTCGACGCCGGACCGCCGCGATCATTGAAACCGGAGATTGAAAAACCGGCGCGAAGGATTCCGCAATAATTTGGAGTGCGGCGACTTGTCGCCGCTTTCGACGTGCGAGGGGTGACTCGCACGCCCGGTTGTAACAACGCTTGAGCGCGGCCCGCGACAAGTCGCGGGCTACCAAAGCGGTGACAAGTCGCCGCACTCCAAAAAATTACTCGAACGCTGGAGTTTCGCCAAACTTTTTCGCGAGTCCCGTCATGAACGCGGTCATCGACGCCGTGGGATCCATGAATTTCCCAACCACGCGAAACACCGGATTGTAGACCTCGCCGTTCTCCGTGATCTTCAGTTTGCTGCCGCTGCCGTCGGGCGTGATTTCATAGATCCACGCTCCGCCGAACGCGAGTCCCGGACCGATCTGCCTGACTAATTTGCGAGGGGCTGCCGCTTCAATGGTAATCAGCGTCATCTCGCCCATGGCGTTGTATTCCTTCCACGTCTCGCGCCCATTGGAATCCGGCTGCTTCTCGATCTTCTTCAGTTCCGCGCGCCATTGTGGTTGCGCCGCGTAATCGGTGAGCGCTTGCCAGACCGCTTCCGGCGATTGCTTCAGTCTGAGCGTGCGGGAAGCCGTGTGATTCTGCGGCAGCGCGTAACCGATGCAGACGAGCAGCACGATCAGCGCCGCACCTCCGAGCACAAACCATAGAGTCCACATCGCCCAACCTCGTTTTGCCATTTGTTAATCGTCGGAATCCACGCGCAAGACAGCGAGGAACGCTTCCTGCGGAATGTCCACGCGACCCACGCGCTTCATGCGCTTCTTGCCTTCTTTTTGCTTTTCGAGCAGCTTGCGCTTGCGCGTGATGTCGCCGCCATAGCACTTCGCCAAGACGTTCTTGCGAATCGCCCCGACGGTTTCGCGCGCAATCACGCGGCTACCGATGGACGCCTGCAGCGCCACTTCGAATTGCTGGCGGGGAATCAGTTGCTTCATCTTGTGCACCAGCGACTTGCCACGCTCGTACGCGCGATCCCGGTGCACGATGATCGACAACGCGTCGACCGTTTCGCCGGCGACGAGAATATCGAGCTTCACCAGCGGCGACTCCCAAAATCCCGAGAGATGATAGTCCAGCGAGGCGTAGCCGCGTGACGCCGATTTCAGGCGATCGTAAAAGTCCAGGACGATCTCGTTGAGCGGCAACTCGTAGGTGAGCATCACGCGGCCCGGCCCCAGATACTCGAAGTTTTTCTGGATGCCGCGCTTCTCTTCCGCCAGCGCCAACAAATTGCCGACGTACTCCTCGCGCGTGATGATCGTGGCGGTGATCACCGGCTCTTCCACTTTGTCGATTTCGCCGGCCACCGGAAAATCCGCGGGATTCGTTACGTCGAATGTCTTGCCATTGGTGCCCGTGATGCGGTAACGCACGCCGGGCGCGGTGGTGATCAAGTTCAGGTTGAATTCGCGCTCCAGGCGTTCCTGCAAAATCTCCATATGCAAGAGCCCCAAAAATCCGCAGCGGAATCCAAAGCCCAGCGCGACGGAACTCTCCGGCTCGTAGAAAAACGACGAATCGTTGAGACGCAGTTTTTCGAGCGCGTCGCGCAGCGGCCCGTGATTGTCGGCGTCCACGGGATAAAGTCCCGCGAAGACCATGGGCTTTGATTCTTGAAATCCCGCCAACGGCGCCGACGCGGGATTCTCCGCGCTGGTGACCGTGTCGCCGACCTTGGCGTCGGAAACGCGCTTAATGTTGCCGATCACGAAACCGACTTCGCCCGCCTCCAGGCTTTCCACCACCACCGGCTTCGGCGTCAGAACGCCCAATTGTTCCGCCTGGTAGATTTCGCCGTTCGACCACAGCTTGATCTTCATGTTGGTGCGAATGGCGCCGTCGAACACGCGAACCAGCATGACGACGCCGCGATAAGCATCGAACCAGGAGTCGAAAATGAGCGCGCGCAGCGGCGCATTGGGATCGCCCTTCGGCGGCGGAATGCGCTGCACGATCGCTTCGAGCAACTCCTCCATGCCGACGCCGGTCTTCGCGCTGATCAACAGCGCATCGTGCGCGGCGATTCCGATCACGTGCTCGATTTGCTCGCGCACGCGGTCCGGTTCCGCCGACGGTAAATCGATTTTGTTGATCACCGGAACGATTTCGAGATTGTTGTTGGCGGCGAGATAACAATTCGCCAGCGTCTGCGCTTCCACGCCTTGGGTCGCGTCGACCACCAGAAGCGCGCCTTCGCACGCCGCCAAGCTACGCGACACTTCATAGCTGAAATCGACGTGACCCGGCGTGTCGATCAAGTTCAGCTCGTAATCCTGGCCGTCTTTGGCGTGATATTCCAGGCGCACGGCGTGCGACTTGATGGTGATGCCGCGCTCTTTCTCCAGGTCCATGGAGTCCAGGACTTGGGCGGACATCTCCCGGGCGGTCAAAGCGCCTGTCATCTCGAGGAGACGGTCGGCTAAAGTGCTTTTCCCGTGATCGATGTGGGCGATAACGCTGAAATTGCGGATGTGCTCAGCCAATGTTTTATTCTCTCATATGAGCGTCTCATATGGACGTGCTACGATGACCCCATGAAAAAGGGGTTGATCGTTTTCCTTCTCGTCCTCGCTGCTCTGTGTGCCGCGCAAGCGCCAAAGTCCGCCGATACCGCCTACTCGCCGGAACGCCTGAAGCGCGTTACGGAAATGTTCGACCAATACGTGGAGCAAAACAAGATCGCGGGCGCGGTGGGATTCGTCCTGCACGACGGAAAGCCGGTCTACGAACACGCCGCGGGATGGTCCGACAAAGAAGCGCATCGCAGAATGACGCCGAGCACGATTTTCCGGATCGCGTCGCAGAGCAAAGCGTTCACGAGCGTGGCAATCTTAGCTCTGCTGGAAGACGGAAAACTTTCGCTGAACGAACCTGTGGGCGATTTCATCCCCACGTTCAAGAGGACCACCGTGGCGCTCGACACGGGCGAACCCGTGCCGGCCAAGCGCGCCATCACAATTTTCGATTTGCTCACGCACACCGCGGGCATTTCCTACGGAACGAATCCGCAAGTGGCGGCGCTGTATCAAGCGAAGGGATTGGGACCCGCCGCGGGATACGGTTGGTACACCGCCGACAAAGACGAACCGATCTGCACGACCATGGAACGCCTGGGTACGCTGCCATTTGTCGCGCAGCCGGGCGAAATGTTTGTCTACGGATACAACACCGACATTTTGGGATGCGTGGTGGAGAAAGCGTCGGGGATGCCGTTCGATGAATTTCTGCGCAAACGCATCACGGGTCCGCTGGGATTGAAGGACACGCGATTCTTTGTTCCGCCGGCGGAGCGCGATCGCTTGTCGGCGGTTTATTCAAGCGGAGCCGGAGGCGCCGTGCGGGCGCCTGAGGGCGCAAAGGGTCAAGGCGCGTACGTCGATGGTCCGCGGAAAAGTTTTTCGGGCGGCGCGGGACTCACCTCCACGGCGCACGATTACGCGCGATTCCTCGAGATGATCCGCCGAGGCGGCGAGTTGGACGGCGTGCGGATTCTCGCGCCGCGCACGGTAGCGTTGATGACCACCAATCAAATCGCCACGCTGCACTCGACCACCGGCCTGGGCTTCGGCTTGGGATTTGAAACCGTGGATCGCTACGGCGCGAAAGGCATGGCCGCGGTCGGCGCCTTCGGATGGGGCGGCGCGTACGGCAGCACGTATCAAGTGGATCCAGCGAGTCATTCGGTGGTCGTGCTGATGATCCAGTTGATCCCCAACATGACGGACATTCAGACGAAGTATTCGGATCTCGTGTATCAAGCGCTCCTACGATAACCACAGAGATCACGGAGAATACAGAGGACACAGAGGACACAGAGGACACAGAGGACACAGAGGACACAGAGGACACAGAGGACACAGAGAAAACCTAAACCCATTGAATGAATTGGGCGTTTTTCTCTGTGTTCTCTGTGACCTCTGTGGCAAAATTCCTCTGTCGTTTCTGCAATAAAATCTTAAGGTCTTCGTTATGACCTCTTAGCGGTTCTCCTCAGACAATCGAGGAATGACATTGCGAGCGTCTTTTCTTGGGGTCATTTTCTGTGTTGTCGCCGCGGCTTCCGCTGCGGACTTTGGAGCGATCACCGGCGTCGTGAAAGACGCGGGCGGCGCGCCGCTGGCCGGAATCACCATCACGGCCGGCCGCCTCGACGGCAACGCGATACGAAGCACCGTTTCCAACAGCGAAGGCGTGTACTCGTTTTCCGATGTCGCGCCCGGAACGTGGTCGATCGTCGCGCAGCCCGATGGTCAGCCGGATTTCACGCACGCGCCGATCGCCGTCGCGGCGGGACGCGGCAGCCGCGCGGATCTCGTGTTGCCCGCGGCGATTCCGTCGTGTTGCGGACCGAGCGCGGAATCTCCGGGTGATGCGGGCGGTGGGTACGCCCCGCAGAGTCGCACTCCGCAGCCCAAGCCCACGCCTGTCGCGCCGCCCGAGCACGTGATTCCGGAGGCGTTGCAAGCGCCCGCGCCTGCGGCGAGTCCCGATAACTTCACGCCGTTTTCGTTCGGCGATTTCACGTGGCTCAACGGCACGCCGCGCAACAAGGACACGGTGCTCGATACGAGGTTCTTCACGCCGGAAGTCCGCGTCGATATTCACTACATGTCCGACTTCAATCAGCCGCGCGATCACAGCATGGGCGGATCGACGGAAAGCTTTCGCTCCGGCGAAGTGCAGCTTGAGCAAATCAGCGTGGGCGGCGATTTTCACTGGGACAATGTCCGCGCACGCATCTTGACAATGGGCGGACTATTCGCCGTCACCACGCCGCGCAACGATCCCAGCCCCGGCGTGGGCCAGTGGGATGTGCGTGGCGCGTACAAGTATTTCTCGGAAGCCAACGCCGGATATCACTTCAACGTGAATCACGGCTTGAACGTGGACGCCGGGATTTTCGTCTCGTACATCGGCTTGTTCAGCTACTACAATTTCGACAACTGGGCGTACCAGCCGTCGTTTGTTTCGTCGAACACTCCGTGGTTCTTCAACGGCGTGCGCATCCAGTGGTTCCCCACCAACAAACTGAAGATCGAGCCGTGGATCATCAACGGCTGGCAATCCTACAATCGCACCAACGGCCATCACGGATTCGGCGGACAGATTCTGTATCGCCCGACCGAATGGCTCTCGATGGTCTTCAACAATTACGGCAATGGCACCGACACGTTGGGCGTGCCGAATCGGGTGCGGCTTCACACTGACGACAGCGTCGAAGTGCGTTACTACAACAATCCCGGAAACCTGGGAATTTCCAAGATGGCGTTTTCGCTCACCGGCGACGCCGGCTGCGAATACGGCAAAGGCAGCGGCGTGAGCTGCACGGGCAACGGCGCGCCGAAGCAAGCGTTTCTGGGAGTCATGGCGTACAACCGCATGTGGTTCCACAAAGATCTCTATGCCGTCACGATCGGCGGCGGAAAAATGAATAATGCCGGACGTTATCTCACGCTGCTGCCGCCGATCAATGGCGCCGACGCGATTTCCGGATCGCCTTACTTCACCGAAAATCCCGGCGACAAGGCGCACATGTGGGACACCAACATCAACTTGCAGTACATGCCGCGCCAGTACATCACGTGGTGGACGGAGCTGGGATACCGTCACTCGGACGTGCCGTATTGGACGGGGCGCGGAGGAATCACGCCGCCGGGCGGCAACAACGGCGCTCCGACGCAGTACGCGTGCACGAGCGGCGCGGCGTCCGGCACGAGCGATCTGACCACGGCGATCGCCAACTGCGGAGGCGCCGGCAACGTTTGGTTCCCGGACTTGCGCCGCGGACAACTGGTGTTCAGCTTGGGCGTGATGGTGAAGTTTTAACGCCCTTACGCGGCCTTCGCGACGATCTTGCCGATCTCGCCGACCACGCTGACCACTTCTACGTCGGTGTTGTAGAAATGCGGCGACACGCGCACGCCGGCGTTCGGCCGGTAGTCGACCATGAACTTGCGGCGGATCAGTTCCTGGCACACTTGATAGCCGTTCGGCACGTTGATCGCAACCGTTCCGGCACGCTCGGCAGGATTTCGCGGCGCGGTGACGGGAAATCCGCGATCGAGCGCGGCTTCGAGCAGCAGCGCCGTCTGCCGCATCGACTTGCGGCGAATGTTTTCCACGCCTACTTCGCCGATAATCTTCAGTCCTGGGATCGCCGCGAAGATCGCGGGGATCTGCGGTGTGCCGTTCAGATAGCGAAACGAGTCGCCTGTTAAATCTTGCGTCGCTTCGAATTGAAACGGACGCCGATGGCCCATCCATCCGGTGAGTCGCGGCGCAAGTTTCTCGCGGAGATCCGGGCGCACGTACAAGTACGACACTCCGGGTCCGCCACACAACCATTTCAGGACGCCGCCGACGCAGAAGTCAGCGTTGAGTTCTTTCAAGTTGATCGGGATCGTGCCGGCGGCTTGGAAAGAATCGAGAATCACCGTGGCGCCGACGGAATGCGCGTGCTTGATGATCGCGGCGGCGTCCTGGATGAACGCGCTGCGGAACAGCACGTGGCTCATCGGGACGAGCAATGTGCGTTCGTCGATCGCGGCGAGCGTGCGTTCCAGCGGAACCGTGACGCCGTCCGAGGGAACGATCACAATCTCCACGCCTTTCTGCGCCTGCCAAAAATATTTCACCGACGGAAACTCCATGTCGGAAAAAACCACGCGATTTCGCGGCGGCTGGAAATCGAAGCACGACGCGATGATGGCCTGCGTGATGGTGACGTTTTGGTGCAGCGAGATTTCGCGCGAGCCGCAGCCGAGGATCGGCGCCAACAGATCACCGGCGCTCACCGGCATGTCCCACCACTCTTCCCATGCGGTGACGCCACGCGTCGCCCACATGTCGGCGTAGGACGCGAGCGAGTCGGCGACGGCGCGCGGCATCGCGCCGAGCGAGTTGCTGATCAAATACGTCGAAGTTTCCAGGATCGGGAATTCTTTCCGCCAGCCCAAGAGTTCATCGTGCATTCGAAAATCATACCGCAGAACACTCGGAGAGATTTAACACAGAGATCACAGAGGACCAAAGAGCACAGAGAAACCCAAGAAGGGTTCTTGCCCTTCTCTGTGTCCTCCGTGATCTCTGTGTCAAGATTCTTTGGGCGAGAATACAACATGCGTCACACCTTGCTGGACCTTGCTCAGCTTGATCAAAGTTTCCTTTTCGAGCAAGTGCAACATGCGGTGGTTCTCCGAAAGAATATCCGCGCAAAATTCCGCAATGCCATTTTCGCGGCCCGCTTCCATGATCGCGTGAAAAAGCACGCGGCCGATTCCGCGATTCTGATACTCGTCGGCCACCAGCACGGCGATCTCGGCTTGCGCGGGATTCTCGCCTGGCTCGTAACGGGCAATTCCCGCGGGCTGATGCGAAATTCCCTTGGAAATTTCCGCGACCAACGCTTGCCGGTGCACGTGATCGACGTTGGCGAAGTGCTCCGCCATCGGCCGCGGCAGGTCGGACATGAAAGTGAAGAAGCGCTGGTAGATTGTCTCGCGGCTAAGACGGTGGAAAGCCGGAATCATCCAGCGAACGTCTGACGTGCGGATCGGACGAATGCGGACGGGCGTACCGTCGGGGAGCGCGGTTTCCACTTAGGCCACCACGGTGTTTTCTTCAAACAATCTTGGTGTGAGACGAATGCCCTGCAACCGCAGTCGCTCGAGGAAGCGCGGCGCTTGATTCACGCCGCGAAAGCGTCCCTGCACGCGTCCGTTTTCGCCGACGCCGGTGCGTTCGAAAATGAAAACCGGTTGGAGTTGAATGTCCATGCCGGCGAGTCCGATCACTTCGGAAACCTCGATCACTTTCCTACTGCCGTCGGAGAGTCGCGCGGTTTGCACGATCAAGTTGATGTTCGAGGCCATCTGCTGGCGAATGAAGCGCGGCGGCAAATCGAGCTTGGCCATCATCACCATCGTCTCCATGCGCGAGAACGCGTCGCCGGGCGAGTTCGCGTGGATCGTGGTCATCGAGCCTTCCACACCCGTGGACATCGCTTGCAACATGTCCAGCGCTTCGGCGCCGCGCGCTTCGCCGAGCAGAATGCGGTCGGGACGCATGCGCAACGCGGTGGCGAGCAGTTGGCGTTGGCTGACCAAGCCGCGCCCTTCGATGTTCGCGGGACGCGTTTCGAAGCGCACCACGTCGGGCACCTGCAATTGCAGCTCGGCTGTATCTTCAATCGTGATGACGCGCTCGTGCTCCGGCAGGAAGCGCGAGAGCGCGTTGAGAAACGTGGTTTTCCCCGAGCCGGTTCCACCGGACACGACAATGTTCAATCGGCCCTCGACACACGCACCGAGAACTTCGAGCATTCCCTTGGTGAGTGTTTGAGTACGGATCATGTCATCGTTTGACACAACCTTCCGGCCAAAGCGCCGAATCGACACGCTGGGGCCGTCGATGGCCAGCGGCGGAATGATGGCGTTTACGCGCGAACCGTCGGCGAGCCGCGCGTCGACCAGCGGGACGCTTTCGTCGATGCGTCGCCCGACGCTGGACACGATTTTCTCGATGATATGCAGCAGGTGTTTGTTGTCGGCGAAGCGGACTTTCGTTTCTTCGAGCTTGCCGCCCCGCTCCACGAAAACTTGCTGGCAGCCGTTGACCAGAATGTCGGAGATCGTCGGGTCTTTCAGAAGCGGCTCGAGCGGCCCGAGTCCGAAAACTTCGTCGAGGATTTCTTCCACTAGGCGATCGCGCTCGCCGAGCGTAATCGGCAGGCTCTCGTCGGCCACCAGCCGCTCGACAAGCGCGGCGACCTCGCCGCGCAAACCGTCGCGCGAAATGCGTTTCAGGGCGTCGACGCTGAGGCGTAGGAGCAATCGCTGATGCGTTAGCGTCTTTAGCTCGAAGAGCCGATCGACGGAAGGGCCGGAGAGCGATCGGCGCGGAGTGGGCGGAGAAGTCACGCGGTTATTCTACAACCGCGGTGTCGATCGGGGCCAGTTCTTCGGTGTTAGAAGCCGGCCGGCGGAAAATGTTGGCGAGATTCTCAAGCGGCGCCTGGAACATCGACATGAAGCCGATGTAGTAGTAGCCGAGCACGAAGATCGCCAGGAATGGCACCGTGGCGAAGTTGCGGCTCTCAATGCCGTAGGCGACCGTGCCCAGGAAAAACGTTCCGATCGCCAGTTCCACAAGCGGTGTCCAGCCGGCCGAGCGGCGATACGCCTTCGGGCGAATCGTTCTCTTTTTGCTGCCGTCCAATTTGTATTTCGCGGTGCGCAGAAACGCCGAGTGCACGCCGAACAGCGCTTCGAACACGGCGCGCGAGTTGCTCACGCCGATGCCGATGCCCACGGCCATCAGGAACGGCAGATACTTGAACGTGTTCATCCATGTCTTGGGCCGCAACTCTCGTTGCGACGTGAGATAAAACGAGGAAATCGAAAACGTCGACGCCATGAACAGCGGCAGGTCGATGTACAACATCTGGAACCAGCCCTGATAGAAGCGCACGATCATGGCCGGCATCAGCAGCGTCGAGAGAACGATCATGAACGGATAGCTGATATTGGCCGTGAGATGGAACCACGCTTCGGCCTTCACGTGGAACGGCGCTTTCGAGCGGAACAGGCGCGGCAATATCTTCAGCGACGTTTGGATCAGCCCCTTGGCCCAGCGCGCTTGCTGTGTCTTGAACGCGTTGATCTCGACCGGCAGCTCCGACGGACACTCGACGTCGGGCAAATACAGGAAATGCCAGCCCGCCATTTGCGAGCGGTAGGAGAGATCGGTGTCTTCGGTGAGCGTGTCGTGCTGCCAGCCGCCGCCGTCTTCGATCGCCTGACGCCGCCAGATCCCCGCCGTGCCGTTGAAGTTGAAAAAGCAATTCGCGCGGGCCCGCGCGCCGTGTTCCAGCACAAAATGCCCATCGAGCAGCGTGGATTGCACGCGCGTGAGGAAGGAGTAATCGCGATTCAAAAACGTCCAGCGTGTTTGCAGCATTCCGATCGAGGGATCGGTGAAGTAGTGCACGGTGCGCCGCAGAAAATCCTTGGGGATGACGAAATCGGCGTCGAAGATGGCGATGAATTCGCCGCGCGCCGTGCGCAATCCCGCTTCGAGCGCGCCGGCTTTAAATCCTTTGCGATTGTCGCGATGAATGTAGACGACGGGGAACCCTTGCGCGGCGTATTTCTCCACGCAGGCGCGCGCCACGTCGACCGTTTCGTCGGTGGAGTCGTCGAGCAACTGAATGTCGAGCAACTCGAGCGGATAATCCACGTTGCACGCGCTCTCCACCAGGCGATCGACCACGTAGCGCTCGTTGTAAATCGGCAACTGAATGGTGACGCGCGGCAATTCCGCAAATTCTTTGGCGGGTGGTCCCAGCTTATTCTTGCGATAGCGGTAATACGTGAAGACAAGCCAGTAACGATGCAATCCGTAGGCCGCGAGAATGATCAGCACCGCGAAGTAGGGGATCAACAACACGACGTCGAACGTGTTGAGGTGATAGAACGGCTTGCCTGCTTTGCCTATGACAAAGGTCTTGTCGAACAACTCAGCCACGAATCGCTTCGCGGGCGACGTGGCAAATAGCAGAAGCAGGGAGGAAAAACCCATGGTAGCTTTCTTCGAGTGACCCCGTACGTAATCGCTGGACTCGCCGCCGCCGGCCTTGAGGCTATTTTCGTTGCCATGCTGCGCTTGGGCAACTTGAAGGCCCACGTGGTCGAGTTCATTGCGCTACAACTCGCAACGTCTTTATTATACCTCGCGGCTGTGTGGGCCGCCGAACGCTTTCCAACACGCGGGCGTGGGTTCTTGGCGCTGATTTTCGTCGCAGGAATGGCCTTCCGCGCGACGCTGTTTCCGCTCTATCCCTCGCTCTCCGACGATCTGTTGCGATACCGCTGGGAAGCGCGCGCACAAGCGGCGGGCGTGAACCCGTATGTGATCCGGCCCGATGCGCCGGAAGCGCAGTTTCTTCGTGATGAGACCTGGCCCGCCGTGAACGGCAAGGAATTCACGACGGCGTACGGTCCGCTGACGGAGTTGGTTTTGCGCGCCGCTTGGATGATCGCGGAGCGTGGCGACGGCGTCTGGAGCGTCCTGCTGATGAAGCTGCCGGCGCTGGCATTCGATCTGGGCTGTGCGGTCCTGCTGGCGATTTTGCTGGCGCGCCTGCGGATTCCGGTGTCGCGCGTGATGATTTACTACTGGTGTCCCGTGACGATCGTGGAATTTGCGGCCAGCGGTCACAACGATTCGATCGCGGTGTTTTTTCTGCTCGCCGCGTTGGTGCTCGCCGAATGTTCGCGGCCGCCGATGGCGCTCGCGGCGCTGGCGGCGTCGGCGCTGGCGAAGGTTTTTGCGGTGTTTCTTGCGCCGGTGCTGATGGTCCGCGAGTGGCGCTGCTTTACGAGTCGCGCAGGACGAGCTTTGCTATGGCCCGTGGCGCTGACGGCAGTTGTGGCGTGGCCCTTTCGCTCGAACATTCCAAGATTCACGTTGGCACTGGCGATCGGCAGCGGACATTGGCGCAACAACGACAGCTTGTTCGGCATCGTCGCGGGCGTCACGGGATCGCTCTCGGCCGCGTCGGGGATCTACATGGCTGCGGTCGCCGGAACGTCGGCGATCCTGGCGTGGCGGCGCGTTCCGCTCACGCGCGCCGCGTTTATTCTGCTCGGCGTGATTCTCGCCGGAGCCGCCAATTGTTTTCCGTGGTATCTCACGTGGATTCTTCCGCTGCTGGCGATTTTTCCGAATCCCGCATGGCTGCTGTTGACGGCACTCTCCACGCTTGCCTACCAAGTGCTGATCGGATACGGCACGCTGGGAATCTGGCGGGACTCCGATTTTCTCCGCGCGCTTGAATATGTTCCGTTCTACGCGCTTTTGATGGGAACATATTTCGTGAATCGCATGAGGACGGCGAAGAAATGAGTAAGCGCTGGAAGATGTGGTTGCTGGCCGCCGCGGTGGCGCTGATCTACGGGAATATTCTGCGCAACCAATTCGCGCAGGACGACAGCCTGTACATCACGCTGAATCCCACGGTGACCGCGCCGACCGCCGGCAAAATCCTCGGCCCGAACAATGTCACCAACGTCTATCGTCCGCTGACATTCGCGACGCTGGCGTTGAGTTACCGCCTCGCCGGATCGACTCCGTGGACCTATCACATCGTCAACATCGTGCTGCACGCCGCCGTGAGCTGGCTGGTCTACCTCGTGCTATACGAACTGCTCGGCGATGCGCTCGTCGCGCTGATCGCGGCGTGGCTTTTTGCGCTGCATCCTATCCACACCGAGGCCGTCGCCGCCGCCGTGGGGCGTTCTGAACTAATGGCGACCGCCTTGATGCTGGCGGCGTGGCTGCTGCACACGCGCGATCGCCAAGGGCCCGCGCTGATCGCGTTTGTGCTGGCGCTCGGCGCGAAGGAATCGGCGGTGGTGTTTCCGGGATTCGTCCTGCTCGGCGATTTCGTGCGCGGGCGGTGGAAACCGTGGTGGCGTTACGCGGCGCTGGGCGGCGTTTCGCTCGCGTATCTGGCGATCCTGTGGAACGTGCAAGGCGGACATTTCGGCGCGGCGCTGGTGCCGCGCCTGGACAATGCCCTGGTAGGGATTCCCGCGCAGTGGCGCGTCGCCAACGCGCTGCGCATCGCGTGGAAATATGTTTGGCTGCAGATTTTCCCGTTGAGTCTCTCGTGCGACTACTCGTTCAACGCGATTCCCGTGTATCTCCGTTGGAAAGAGAATCTGCTTGGCGGCGCGGGATTCACGGCCCTGGCCGCCGCCTGGATTTGGATGACTTTCCGTTACGCGAGAGATCGCGCGGGGGCTTTCGCGGCGCCGATTCTGGCGATCGGCATTTATTTCGTGGGATTCGCGACCACGTCGAATGTACTTGTCGCCTCGGGAACGATCATGGGCGAGCGCCTCGCGTATCTGCCGTCGATGGGATTTTGTTTGCTCCTGGCGCTGGCGTGGAAATGGCTTTTCCAGCGTCAGCGTCTCGCGGCGATCGCCGCCATGGCGCTGATTTGCGCGTTGTTTGCCGCGCGTAGCGTGGTGAGGAATCGCGACTGGTACGATTCGTTGTCGCTGTGGAGCGCCGCCGTGAAAGCACAACCGGAGAGCGCGAGAGTCCACAGCAGCTTGGGCGGACAGTATTTGCAACGCAAACAAAACGATCTGGCGCTGGCGGAGTTTTCCCGCGCGCTGGAGATCGATCCCGACTATCCCGACGCCATGACCTGCTACGGTTTGCTGGCCTACTGGCGGCACGATTTCGCCACGGCCGAGCAGGCCATGGGCCGCGCCTTGAACATGAGCCGCCGCGACAATCCGAACTTCGACTTCATGGTTGTGAACTACGCGGCGCTGATGATGCAGACGAACCGCCCGAACGTCGCGCTGGCGATTCTCGACCGCGAAATCGCCGAAGCGCCGACGTATTCGCGCGCGTGGTCGAACCGCGCCGCGTTGCGGTTCTTAGCACGGCAACCGGACTTGGCGCGCGGCGATGCCGAGCGAGCTTTGCAGTTGGACCCCGAGAATCCGCAAGCCCGGTCGGTCTTGAAGCTCTTGGCCAGCGGCGCGATGCCCCGCGAATGAGGGTGCCGCGCTACAATACCCAAATGAGCTTCTCACAAGAAATGGCCGACGTTTACGCGCGCGATTTGAAGCGCTTGTTGCAAGAGATCGAAGCATTCCCCTCCGACGACGCCCTGTGGCGCGTGGCGCCCGGCGTCACGAACTCGGCCGGAAATCTCGCCCTGCACCTGGAAGGAAATTTGCGCGAGTACATTGGCCGGCAACTGGGCGGCGTCGCGTACACGCGTCAACGGCCGCTGGAGTTTTCCTCGAAGGGCGCGCCCGCGGCGGCGCTCGCGGCGCAGATGCGCGACTTGCCTGAATCGATTTCGCGAGTGATCGCGGGTCTCTCGAACGCCAAGCTCGACGAACCATTTCCGGAACAAGGATTACCGCAGCAGCGGACAAACCGGCTCTACTTGCTGCATCTCTACGGGCATTTCAACTATCACCTCGGGCAAATCGACTACCTTCGCCGCATCGTGACCGAAGGCAAGGCGGTCGACTTCGCGAATCTATGATTTCAAACCTGCTCTCAGTTCTACTGCTGGCGTCCGCCGGACTTTGGCAACCACCCGCGCAAGAAAAACCGGCGCCTTGGTCGCCGATCGCGACGTTCTCGATTCTCGGCTACGATCCTGCCACCGGCGAAGTGGGCGGCGCGGTGCAATCGCGCGTGTTCGCGGTGGGCAATGGCGTGTTGTGGGCGGAAGCGAACGCGGGCGTCGCGGCGACGCAAGCGATCGTCGATGTGAGTTACGGTCCGCAAGCGATCAATTTGCTGAAACTCGGATATCCGCCGGAACAAATCGTGCGGATGATTCACGATTCCGATCCCGATCCGCGCCCGGGCGACTGGTCGAAGCTGGGCCGGCAATTCGCGGTAATGAACGCGAAGGGCGAATACGCCGCATACACCGGACCGAAAGCCACCGAGTGGGCCGGCAACAAAGGCGGCAAATTCTGCACCGCGCAAGGAAATATTTTGGCGGGCGAAGCGGTGGTCAACGGAATGGTGGAGGCGTTCGAGAAAACTTCTGGACATCTCTCGCTGCGCTTGCTCGCGGCGCTCGAAGCGGGACAGAAAGCGGGCGGAGACAAGCGCGGAATGCAGTCGGCCGCCATGCTGATCGTGAAGAAAGACGGCGGCGTGTGGCTGCACAACGACGTCGTGCTGCGTCTTCAGGTGGACGACAATCCCACGCCGATCGCCGAGTTGCGGCGCCTGGTCGAGAAGGCTGTCCAGCAGTGGCATCTGGGTGCGAGCGCGAAGTAGTACAATCCTCTCAGTGCCCGAACGCTTCACACTCGTGCTCGTCAAGCCGTCGCATTACGACGACGACGGCTACGTGATTCAATGGCTTCGCTCGGCGATTCCGTCGAACAGCTTAGCCGTGCTGCACGGACTGGCGGTCGATTGCCAAAAGCGCGGCGTTCTCGGCCATGGCGTCGAGTGGGTAGTTCGCGCGCTCGACGAAACGAACACGCGCGTGCATCCCGAAAAACTCGCGCGACTCATTCGCGACAACGGCGGCCGCGGGCTCGTGGGACTGGTCGGCGTGCAGTCGAATCAATTTCCGCACGCCATGGATTTAGCGCGGCGATTTCGCGCCGCGGGCGTTCAAGTTTCCATCGGCGGATTTCACGTGTCCGGCTGCTTGGCGATGCTTCCGTCCATGCCTGCGGAATTGCAGGAAGCAATGGACCTGGGAGTCTCGCTCTACGCCGGCGAAGCGGAGAATCATTTTGAGGAAGTCTTGCGCGACGCTTGGGCCGGCTCGCTGAAGCCGCTCTACAACTATGCCGCCGACCTCCCCGCCCTGGAGGGCGCGCCGCCGCCGATGCTGCCGGCGTCGCGCATCAAGCGCACCGCGGGTCGTCTCACCACCGTCGATGCGGGACGCGGCTGCCCGTTCCTGTGTTCCTTCTGCACGATCATCAACGTGCAGGGGCGCAAGTCGCGGCGGCGTTCCGCGGACGATATCGAGCACATCATTCGCCAGAATCTCGCGCAGGGGATCAATCATTTCTTCATCACCGACGACAATCTGGCGCGAAACAAGGATTGGGAACCGATCTTCGACCGCATGATCGAGCTGCGCGAGCGCGAAGGATTGAAATTCAAGTTCACCGTGCAGGTGGACACGATGTGCCATCGCATCCCCGGCTTCATCGAGAAAGGCGCGCGCGCGGGAATCAGCAAAGTTTTTCTGGGACTGGAAAGCATCAACCCGGACAGTCTCGCGGGCGCGCGGAAAAAGCAGAACAAGATTCAGGAGTATCGCAAGATGCTCCTCGAATGGAAGCGCTGGAAAGTCACGACCTACGCCGGCTATATTCTGGGATTCCCCGGCGACACGCCCGAGCAACTGCTGCACGACATTGAGATCATCAAGCGTGAACTGCCGCTCGACTTGCTGGAATTCTTCTGCCTGACGCCGCTGCCCGGCTCGGAAGATCATTTGAAATTGCATCAGGCTGGCGCATTCCTCGATCCCGACCTGAACAAGTACGATCTGGAGCACGTTTGCGCGAAGCATCCGACGATGTCGCGCGAGCGGTGGGAAAAGTTGTATCGCCAGGCGTGGGCTGCGTATTACACCGACGAACACATCCGCACCGTGATGCGCCGCGCCACGGCGAGCGGAATCAGCGCGGGAAAAATGATGTTCCTGCTCTTGTGGTTCCACGGCTGCATCTCGATTGAAAAAATCCATCCGCTGGAAGGCGGATATATGCGGCGCAAGTATCGCCTCGACCGCCGGCCCGGACTGCCGATCGAAAGTCCGTTGGTGTTTTACCCGCGATACGCTTGGGAATCCGTGTCGAAGCACGCGAAATTCCTGCGGCTCATCTGGCGATACTACTGGTTCCGGCAAAGTTTGAAGCGCGATCCCGAAGCGAAGAATTATCGCGACGTGGCGTTGACGCCGGTAGCCGACGATGAGCTCGAAACGCTTGAGATGATGCAGGTGTTGGCGAAGTAGGTCTTGAGTGGGACGCCAAGAAAAGCTCAACAACGTCACATTGCCAAGATTTACTGATTCATCGACGGCGCCGTCAACCGTTGCGCGGCGTGTTGGAAAGTCCGGTTCATGTGATTCTGGAAGTCCGAGCGGAAATCGAAAAGATTACGGTCGGTGATCGCCTTGGCGGATTGCGCCACTTCCTCCAACATGCTCCGCCGCACCGCTTCAAACTGCGCTTGCAGCACCATGCTCATGTCCGCGGCCTGCTCGGCGCGGAACTGCGCCATCCAATCCTCGGCGCGGCGATGGAAGAGCGCCTCGTTCTCTTGGATCATCTGCATCAGCGTTTCCTGAATCGTCACCGGCGCGTCGTCCATGGTTTTCTGGCACGCTTCCTGCATCCGCTGGACGTTGCGTTCCACCATGCGCTCGGCTTCGGTGGTCATGGTGCGCATGCTCTGCTCGGTGATCCGATGGATGCGCTTCTGCATGTCGGCGGACGCGCGGTCGAGCATCTCGGCCATCTTAGCGGCCCCGGCGGCGATCGCTTCTTCGGCGCGCTTTCCGGCCCGCTCGGCCATCTTGTCCATTTGCGCGGTAACGGCGCGATCCACCGCTTCCTCGATGAAGCGGCCCAACATCTCGTGCACAAGTGCGCCCTGGATTTGCTCCGACATACCGACCTGAGACAAGCACTTCCGTTGCCACTCGCAAGATGTTGAAAAGATTAGAAGGCCTCACCTTGGCGTCAACGATGTAGGTTACAGAAGGTAACACCAGGAGTAACCTCGGGGATACCTTCGAACAGACTAGGCCTTCGGGAATTGACTTTTACCCCCACCGATTCTAGACTTTACGGCATGTCCGGCGCATCCGTGATCAGGGCTTTGAGCGACGTTCGATGATGTAATGAAAAGTTTGATCTACTTCCTGGACGACGATCCGGTCGACGCGGACCTGTGCGCGACGATCGTGCGCAGCCTCGGCTGCGAGGCGCTGATCTATCAGGACGTACCTGCACTCGTTGCCGCGTCGCAAGAGCGCGCCCCCGACTTTGTATTTCTCGACGAGCAGACCCGCGGCGTCAACGGCCTGGACTTGAGCCGGCAATTCCGCGAGCTGGGCTTGCAAGATATCAAGCTCGTGGTGATGGAGACGCCCGACCCCTCCGGCAAATCGGGTAAGCCTTCGGCTTCGCAGGTTGTGGCCGACGCGCGCCTGGAAAAACCGTTTGGCCATCAGCACGTGCAGTCGCTGCTCTCTCACTTACGCAAAGGCACGCTGGAGCTGCGCTTCTGGGGCGTTCGCGGATCAATCGCCGCGCCGGGACCGTCGCACGATCGCTACGGCGGCAACACTTCATGCGTCACGCTGCGCCTGGCGATGGACGAATACATGATCTTCGACGCCGGCACGGGCATCCGCGAGTTTGGGAATTTCCTCATTGGCCTGGGACGGCCGGTGCGCCTGCACTTGCTGATCAGCCACGCCCACTGGGATCACATTCAGGGACTTCCGTTTTTCCGCCCGGCGTACTTGCCGCAGAACACCATGACGATCTATGGTCCCGACCAGCCGGAATCGTCGTTCGCGCAAGTGATCGCCGACCAAATGCAAGCGGTGTATTTCCCGGTACCGCTCACCGCGATGCAAGCGCAATTGCATTTCCAGACGCTGAGCGAAGGGTCGTACACCGTGGCGGGACATCCGGTGCGCACCATGCCGCTGCATCATCCCGGCAGTACGCTGGGATATCGCGTGGGCGTGAACGGCAAGAGTTTTGTGTACGCCTGCGACAACGAAATCGCGCCGGGCGATCGGGCTCTTCGCCAGCGGCTGACCGATTTCGGGCGCGACGCGCACATCATGGTCGCCGACGCGCAGTACGTGCCGGGAGATTTTCCCGCCAAGACCGGCTGGGGACATTCCAGTTACACCGAAGTGGTGGATACGGCGCTCGAAGCGCGCGTGCGCCACTTGTTGCTGACGCATCACGATCCCGATCGCAACGACGACGCGCTCGACGCGATCGTGGAGGACGCGCGCCGGCGCATCGCCGCGCAAGGCAGCGACATGGATTGCTCGGCCGCCGCCGAAGGCGTCGTGATGTATCTGTAACCGTTAGCCCAGCCTGGAGCATTCCCGCGAACAGACCGATTACTACTGCGTAAAGGAAAACGCAGTGGTCCCGATTCTCTTCTTCCTCACATATTCGCGAGTGGCGGCAACGCCGCGTCCGGCCGTGGAGTTTCATTGGAATCTTCCACAAGTCTGCCGAACCGTCGTCGAGCACACGGCCAAAGGCGGCGAGGTCTACTCTTGCAAATGGGAGTATGCGGCCAGCCATGAGACAGCTAGCGCGCAACAACGACGGCCCAAGCGGCGCGACTCACAAAGTACTCAGCGGGACTAGCCTCCCTCCGCCCGCTCGGCTATACTCGCCCTCATGGCAAACATCACGTGCAAGAATCATGGCCCTTTGCGCATTGAAGGGGATTTCAAATTGTCCGACATGGACGGCAACACGTTCGACGTCGCCGGCCGCACCGCGATTTCGCTGTGCCGTTGCGGCGCGTCGCAGGACAAGCCGTTTTGCGACGGCTCGCACAAACAATCGGGCTTTCAGTCGGAAGTGAAGGCGCGCACGCTGCCGCCGCCCGCGCCGAAACCTCCCACGCCGCAAGTGTAGAGGAGCCGCGCTATGGCACAAGTCCAAGTTGTAGGCTTGGGAAGCTGCACCGTAGATTTTTTCGCGCTGGTGCCGCATCTATTGCACGGCAACGACAAAGTCAACGCGACGAAACTGGAAATTCACGCCGGCGGCGTTACGGCGAACAATCTCACACAAGTCGCGCGCTGCGGCGCGACCACTGGATGGTTTGGCCTGTTGGGTGACGACTCGAACAGCAAGATCATCCTCGACGCGTTTCGCGCCGACGGCATGGACACAAGTGCCGTCGAGCAAGTGCCGGGCCAACTTTCTTCGATCACCTGGATTCCCGTCGACGCGCAGGGCGAGCGCTGCATCTACATGTTCCCGAACGTCACCGCCGCGGTGACGCCCGAGCAAATCCGCACACGGTTTGGCGCGTACATCAAGCAGGCCGCGCATCTGCACACCGAAGCGTCGCAGTTGCCGCTCGCGCCCGTGCTTGAAGCGATGCGCATCGCGCGCGACGCGGGCGTGAAGAACGTTTTCGATCTCGACGTCGATCCAACCTATTTCGTTCAAGCGGGACTAGGCACGGAAGCCGATCTCGCCGAAGCGATGCGCTTGACGGATATTTTGAAACCGTGCAAACCGGCGGCGCGAGCCCTGACAGGAGTGTCCGGCGCGAGCGATCTGGAAGCGATGGCGCAGAAACTGCTCGCGATGGGTCCGAAGATCGTGGCGCTCACCGCGGGCGGCGAAGGTTGCGTGATCGCGTCGGCGGCGGGCATGGTGCATCGTCCGGCGTACAAAGTGAATGTGGTCGATACGACCGGCGCGGGCGACGCCTTCATGGGCGGACTTTCGTTCGCGCTTCTTCAAGGATGGCCGCACGATCGCGTAGCGTCGTTCGCCAATGCTTGCGCGGCGCTGTGCTGCACCGCGGTGGGCGCGCGCGCCATGGCGCGTCGCGATCGCGTGGAAGCGCTGATGGCGAGGTAGGAAAACGTCAAATCAAAAATCAAAGATCAAAATCAAAAGTCAAAAATACCATTAGGTGCCCGCGGTGTTATTTCCCATTTTTGACTTTTGACTTTTGATCTTTGATTTGAGGAGGCACCAAGTGTTCGAGCCAACCGGAGCCGTCGCGCTACTGATGACCGTCTTCAGCGCGGTCTGCTGGGGATCGTGGGCCAACGCCGGGAAACTCACGCGCAATTTCCGCTTTGAGTTGATGTACTGGGATTTTTCGGCGGGCATTTTGCTGATGTCGCTGATTTGGGCTTTCACGCTCGGCTCGGCAGGCGGTGGCCCGAACAGTTTTCTCGAAAACTTTTCCGCTGCAGACTCCTCGAATATTGCGGCCGCCGCCCTCGGCGGATTCATCTTCAACATTGCGAATCTGCTGCTGGTGGCCGGGATCGCACTCGCGGGACTGGCGATCGCGTTCCCGTTGGCCATCGGCATCGCGATGGTCGAAGGCGTGGTCGCAAGCTACATTTTGCAACCGCGCGGCGACGTGACGCTGTTGGGTGCGGGCGTTTTCCTCGGAGTGATCGCGATTGTTATGGACGGTCGCGCGTACGCAAATCTAAGTGGCGCGAGTAAGAAAGCGTCGGGAAAAAGCGTGGCCATTTGCGCGATCTCGGGACTGCTGATGGGCAGCTTTGCTCCGTTGGTCACGCGCGCAATGACTCACGAGGTCGCGCTGACACCCTACGGGACTTCTGTGGCATTCACAGCGGGCGCGTTTCTCTCCTGCATCGTGGCCAACGGATTTCTAATGAAGCGGCCGATTGTCGGCGAGCCTGTCGCGTTTTCAGAATACTTCGCCGCACGCGGCATCGATCACGTGTGGGGAATTCTCGGCGGATTGATCTGGGGCACCGGCGCCGTCTTTAATTTTGTGGCAGGCGGCAAACTCGGCGTGGCGATCGCGTATGCCATCGGCCAGTCGTCGCCGATGGTGGCCGCGCTGTGGGGCGTCTTGGTGTGGAAGGAATTCGAAGGCGCGGGCGCGAAAGCCAAGGGCTATCTCGCCGCGATGTTCGCCGCGTATATTCTTGCCCTGGTGGTGATCGCGAAGGCGTACGCCTAGTGCAACACGGTTGCCAGCCCTCTAAAGACGATGGATCCAATACATCGGCCTGCGCCGGCCATGCGCGACCGCCAGAATGAGCGCGTACTCGCCTTCGTTGGAAAAGATCAGCGAACACGGGAACTTGCGAAGCAGCTGACGCCGGATGCCTGGCAGAATCTCAGGAGCACCAGCGGGGAATCTCGAGATCAAGTCTTCCGCGTAAACAATATCGGCAAAAGAAACGCCTGCCGAGACCAGGGCGGCGCGAGTCGAGGTAAACAATCTCGGAAAGCAGTTCTTCCTCGGCCGCCTCATGGTAGCGGACCGCAATCACTTGAAAAGCCTGCGGGCCTTGTCGGCGACTTCAGCCGCGCTAACCGTTCGATCTCGTCCGGCGCGATGGCCATCAAGGCGGCGTTGCGCCTCAGCAGCCCACAATTGCTCGGCTTCCTGCTCGTTGACGTCGTCGAGGCTGGCGAGTAGTTTCTCGGCGATCTCAGCGCGCTCCTCGACGCTCAAGCTAAGCGCGCTTTCTAACACAGCCCCGGCATCCGGCATTGTGACCTCCTTGAAACCATTTTACGCGTCCGCCGCTATTTCGCCAAAATCGCCGCCACCGACCGCATGCGCTCCGCGTCCGCCGAGTTCTTCGCCGCCGCCGCGTCCTTCTCCAAGCTCGCGCCGAGCGTCTTCAGTTTGGCGGACTCCGCTTTGTTTGTCGGCGCCGCTTCTACCTTGGCGATCTCCGCGTTGATCGCGGCGATCCGGTCGGCGGCCACCGATGTCCCGCGCGCCAGTTGGTCGAGATATGCGCGCGCCGTCACGAAATTCTGCGGCCACGTGATTTTCGGCTGATTCTGCACATTTAGCTCGTCGAAATGCACTTGCTTCGCGGCGTCGATTTCGTTTTGGGTGACGAACTTGCTCGGCACGAGTTTAAACACGTCCACACCTCGCGCGATTTCCGACCCATAGATATATCCGTTGTACCAATACGTCGACCACTGACCGCCGGTCGCGCGTTTTTCCGTGCTCAAGGGACCGCGATCGAAGTACGCGATCTCCATCGGATGCGAGGCGTCGGTGAAGTCCATGATCGAAACGCCGCCCTGATACCACGACTGCACGAGAATGTCGCGCCCGGGAATCGGCACGAGCGATCCATTGTGCGCCACGCAATTCTCGTTGTCGGTTTGCGGCGCGGGCATCTTATAGTACGCGGCCAGCGTCAGCTTGCGATCTTTGAGGGTGAAAATCGCGTCCGCGCCCCAGTTCATCGGATCGGCCGCGCGGCACCGCGGCTGCGTGCCGCCGCCCCACTCGTCGGTGAACAAAACTTTCGTGCCGGCGTTGTTGAAGTTCGCGGAATGCCAGAACGCGTAGTTCGGATCGCTCACGGCGTCGATGCGCACCGGATGCACGGGATCGGAAATGTCCAGCAGGATTCCGTTGCCCGAGCATGCGCCGGCCGCTAGCCCGGCCGATTGGAAGATCGTAATGTCGTGGCACATGTTGGTTTCCGACGTGCGCTGCGTGCCTTCGCCGTGCGTGCCGCCCTTCCACAGTCCGTTCATCGCGCCGGTCTGCGTGTCGGTGAAAATGCGCGGGCTCGAAACGATCTTGGCCTGCTCCGGATGCGCCAGCGGGACCTTGATGATGTCGATGCGGAACAGCGCCGTGTTCGGATTACTTCCTGGATCGCCGCCCGAGCAATCGCCGAGTTCTTCGGACTGCCGCACGTTGCCGGTGCCGGAAATGTAGATGTACACGTTGTCTTTGTCCTTCGGGTCCACCAACAGCGTGTGTGTGTGCGATCCCCGGCAGCTTTGCACCGTGGCCACTTGCTTGGGATTCGCGAGATCGCTGATGTCGAAGATGCGCACGCCGCGGAAACGGTCGGGACTCGGCGGCGGCGGGGGACGGCGGCGTCCCGGAACGGCGTTGCCCGGCTGCGGCGGTGCGGTTGGATCGATGCCGGGCGCTTCATTCGCCGCGGGAAGCGCGGGCGGCTTGTATCCCGGAGGTAATGGGACCCCTTGCACGCCGCAATCATTGCGCCCATTCATCGCTTCCGCCGACATGAACAACAAATGTCCGTAGACGGAAACGTCGCCTTGCCCGCCGGGACACATCAGCGAAACTTTCAGCTTGATCTTCGCGGGGTCCTGGATGTCGTAAAAATTCACGCCGTTGTAGTTGCCGACAAAGAGGCGATTCCCGCTGAACGCGAGATCCGAATTCGTCGAGCCATAGGAAACTCCGCCGGCAGCCGCGGTCGCGGCTCCCGAGCCGGCAGGCGCAGGCGAGCTCAAACTTACGGTCGCAGCCGTGGCGTCGTCGCCGGGCGCGAAGCCGGGCGGCTTGGGCAGCGAGATCACCCGTTGCATGCCGAACGCCGCCTCGCCGGCGTCGTACAGTCCGGGCTTCAAGCCGACGCGCGGATCGTCCGGGCCTGAGCGAGGATTCACGTAGACACTCGGCATATTGGATCCGCTCGGTGCGGGCGCGGGGGCCGCTGCTTGCGCGATGCACAGCGCGGGCAGAAAAACGAGCGTGAGGGAAAGGCGCGAAGTCCGTACCGTCATTTACTTTTTCTCCTTGGCCAACATGGCCTGCATGATCTTGATTTCGGCGCGCTGCGTGTTGTCGATATCGGTGGCGAAGTCGTACAGGACGGCGTCCTGTCCGGCGCCCTGGTCGAACAAATCTTCCACCATGAGAAGCGCGCCGGTGTGATGCTGAATCATTCCGGTCAAAAACAGGTGATCGAATTTCGGGCCGGTCGCCTTGGCCAACGCGTCCATTTGCGCGGGCGTGAGCATGCCGGGCATGAGCGGCATCTTTCCGTGATCCATGTGGCTGTGGTCCATCTCCGGCTTGCCGCGATCGGTGAGCCACTGCTTCATGAACTTGATTTCGTCGGTCTGCGAGATGCTGATTTTCTTGCCCAACGCTTGTAGTTGCGGGTTCTTGGTCCGCGTGCGCAACAAGTCGGTCATTTCGACGGCTTGCGAGTGATGATGGATCATCCCTTGCATGAACTCGGTGTCCGGCGCTGCGACTTCTCGGGCTTTCGCGGCGACCGTGGCGGGCGAAAGCGTTTTGCTGCTTTGGCCGGGCGCGCCCGGCTGAACAATCGGAGCTTGTTGCGCTGCAAGCGCAGCCGTGAAGAGAACAACGACAATCTTCATGCGGGAATACCCTCGCGAATTGCTTTTTCCATGGCGTCGCAGAACATATCGATTTCCCCGAGCGTCGTGTAGACGTTCGGCGTAATGCGCAAGCCGTGGACGTTATCGTAGTTGATGCCGGTGACAATGATGCGGTGTTTGTTGAACAAGTGCCCAACGAGTTTTTCCGGCGGCACGCCCTCAAATCCAATCACGCCGATCGCAACGGACTGCGCGGGATCAAGGCTCGTGTACATGCGCGCACCCGGCAGTTGCTTCAGGCGCGACGCCCAGCGCAATTTCAAATAGCGGAAGCGGGCGGCCTTGCGCGCCGCGCCGATCCCGTCGTGAAACGTCAACGCGTCGGCAATGGCGTTGTGATTCGCCGCCGGGTGCGTGCCGATCTCCTCGAACTTGCGGATGTCATTGTCTTGCTTTTCGCCGGCGGCCATCAACGGCCAAATGTTCGCAATCTTGTTCTTGCGCACGTAGAGCATGCCGGTGCCGTGCGGCGCGAGCAGCCATTTGTGCAAGCTTGTCCCGTAGTAATCGCAATCCAGATCATCGCGCGTAAAGGGATACAGCGCGAAGGCGTGCGCGCCGTCGACAATCACTTCGATGCCGCGGCTGCGCCCGAGCCGGCAGATGTCGCGCACCGGAAAAATCTGGCCGCTCGAGAACGTGATCTGCGAGACGAGCATCACTTTGGTGCGCGGTGTAATGTTTTTCTCGAATAAACGCGTCAATTCGGAGAGATCGCCCGGTGGCGTGGGAATCGGGAACTGCTTCAGCACGATTTTGTCGCGGCGCTCGCGCTGCTTCCACGTGGTGATCATGCGCGGATAGTCTTGCAAGGTGGTGAGCACCTCGTCGCCGGGCTTCAAGTCCATGCCGAGCATCACGTTCTCGAGCGACTCCGAAGCGTTCCGCGTGATCGCGATTTCCTCGCGGTCGCAGCCGAATGTGGCGGCCAGCCGCGTGCGGACGCTTTCGATCTGCGGCTCCAGAATCTGCCACATGTGATAAACCGGCGCCTGATTCGAGTAGTCGAGCGCGCGCTTCATCGACTCCTGCACGATGCGCGGCGAAGGGCTCACGCCGCCATTGTTCAAGTTGATGTAGCTGCGGTCGACGGTAAAGGCGTTCTGAGCTTCGAGCCAAAAATCTTCGTCCATCGCGAGATCTTCGGCGGGTCGATTGCCCGCGCCGCGCACGGCGGCCGAGAGGATTGATGCGCCGTCGCTGCGAAAGGCGGCCGCTAGGAACGGAGTGGCGAGCGAAGTGGCAAACAAAGACCGTCGCGTAATCATGTGGCGATTATAGGCGTCAGGCGCGCTTCACGGCAATAGCCTCGAATTCGAGCCTCGCGCCGCGGGCCAGCCCGGCGACCGCCACCGTCGAGCGCGCCGGGTACGGCTCAGTGAAAAACTCGCGATACGCTTTGTTCCAATCGTCGAACAGGGCCATGTCGGTGAGATACGCCATGCCTTTCACCACGTCCCCGTAGTCGTATCCGAATTCATGCAGCACCACGCCGAGATTCTTCAGCGTCTGCCGCGCTTCGTCAATGAATTCCGCGGGAAGTCCCTTGAGCGCGTAGTCCCAACCGATGGCGCCCGCGAGATAGAGCGTGCCGTTCACGAGCACCGCGTCCGAGAACGGCATCCCACGCGGATGAATCGACGAATTGAAATGTTGACGGTCGGACATTATTTCTTCCTTTTCACAGCGATCATTTCCACTTCTACGCGTCCATGGCCGACCAGCGCCGCGACTGCGACCGTCGAGCGCGCGGGGAGATCGGGACCCTTGAAGAATTCCTTGTACACTTTGTTCCATTCGTCGAAATCCTTCATGTCGGCCAGGAAACACGTGACTTTCACGACGTCGCCGAACTCGTAGCCGGCAGCTTTGAGGACATCGGCTTGATGCTGAAGTGCGAGTCGGACTTCATCGGTGAACGTTTCGGGAAATTTTCCGTCGGCATCGCGGCCCATCTGGCCCGAGAGATACAACGTGTCGCCGACAAGTACAGCGTCGTTGAACAAGCGATTGGGATTGTCCTTCACGTTGATGACTTTCCGTTGCGCCGCCAGTGAAGTGGCCGCGACGGCGAGAAGCAGGAAAACTGTGCGCGCTCGAAACATGATCGATCCTCCGTGGGACATGTTATCAATCCTATCTGCGTTCATCTGCGTTCATCTGCGTTTATCTGCGGTTGCGTTTTCCGGATGGCCGCCAGTGGTATGATTTTTCCCGATGGAACGTGAAACGCTTGAAGTAGATTTGCTCATCGTCGGCGCGGGCCCCTCGGGTCTGGCCTGCGCACTGCGTCTGGCCCAACTCAACAGTGCCGCCGGCAATCCGTTGAATCTGGAAAACGTCGTGGTGATGGAAAAAGGACGCGAGACCGGCGCGCATATGCTCTCGGGCGCCGTCTGCGATCCGCGCGCGCTGCGCGAGCTGGTCCCCGATTTCGTCACGCAAGCGCCGGCGGTCTTCGACACGCCGGTGACGCACGACGCCGTTTATTTCTTCACCGAAGGCGGCCAGTTCAAAACGCCGATCGTTCCACCGCCGTTTCACAATCACGGCAACTACATTGTGTCGCTGAACAAGCTTGTAAAGTGGTTGGCGGGGAAAGTGGAAGAGTCGGGCATCACGATCTTCACGGAAACCTCCGGCATGGAAGTGCTGCTGGACGGCGCTCGCGTGGCGGGCGTGCGGACCGGCGACAAAGGCGTCAACAAAGAAGGACATCCTGAGGAAAACTACCAACCCGGCGCGGACATTCGCGCCAAGCTCACGATTTTCGCGGAAGGTCCGCGCGGATCGCTGACGAAACAACTCGTCTCGAAGCTGCATCTCGACGCCGGACGCAATCCGCAAACGTATGCCATCGGCGTAAAGGAATTGTGGGAAGTGCCGGAAGGCCGCATGCCCGCGGGACATGTGACGCACGCGGCGGGATGGCCCCTCGACATGTCGATGTACGGCGGCGCGTGGATTTACGGCATGAAAAACAACCTGGTGTCGATTGGTCTCGTGATGGGCCTCGACTACGCGAATCCGCTCTTCGATCCGCACAACGTGTTTCAACGCTGGAAGACGCATCCGTTCGTGCGACGCATCCTCGATAGCGGCAAAATGGTGAAGTACGGCGCCAAGACCATCGCGGAAGGCGGATACTTTTCCATGCCGAAGCTTTCCACCGACGGCGCGATGATCGTCGGCGAGTCGGGCGGCTTCCTGAACTCGCAGCGCTTGAAGGGCATTCATTTGTCGATGAAGAGCGGCATGATGGCCGCCGAAACCGCCTTCGACGCGTTGCGCAAAGACGATTGCACGCCCGCGGTGCTCGACGCGTATCCGCGCGCGTTCGAAGCGAGTTGGGCCAAGGACGAATTGTGGAAGGTCCGCAACTTCCATCAAGGATTCGAGCACGGCATGCTCGCCGGGATGGTCCACGCCGGATTGCAGGAGTTTTCCGGCGGCCGCGGGTTGCACGCCAAATATCCCGCCGAGGCCGGACATCGCCGCATGAAGAAGCTGTCGCAGTTGAACGGCGCACATTTCGAGCGCCTGACACCCGACGGCAAGCTGACCTTCGACAAAGTCACGGACGTGTATCATTCGGCGACGAAACACACCGAAGATCAGCCGCCGCACTTGCGCATCGCCGACACCGACATCTGCAACAACCGCTGCACCACGGAATTCGGGAATCCGTGCCAATATTTTTGCCCCGCCGCCGTGTACGAGATGGAAGAGCGCGCCGGGAAACTCGAAATCAAGCTGAATCCTTCGAACTGCGTCCACTGCAAAACGTGCGACATCATGGACCCCTACGAAATCATCACCTGGGTTTGTCCGGAGGGCGGCGGCGGACCGAACTACGAGGGGATGTAAAGTCAGAAACTGTAGCGCAGCGCCAAGCTAAGGTGCGAATTGCGCCGGTATTGCCCGAGAAAATCGTCGGTGTTCCCTCGAATCCACGAGACTCCCGCCGTGGCGCGCCAGTGCGCGCCGAAAGTTTGCGAATACTCCGCGCGCGCCCATGTGCCGGCGCCGTTTTGCCGCTCGGCCAATTCGAACGCCACGCTGCGCGTCGCGTCGATCGTGTAACCCGCGCGGCCGAGGACGGCTTTCGTGAGTCCGCGATCCGGCGCGAAGTCGAGCGTGGTGCGATGCACGGTGACGTACTCGCCGGCGTATCCACCCACAAACGACCACTCGCCCTTGATGCGCTCGAGCTGCACCACGTACTCGAAGTATTCGTCCTCGCCGGGCGTTTGCGACGAAAAGTACGCCGCTTCGCTCTTCACCGTGAACCAATGCAACGGCAGCGCGGCGTCCGCGCCATACGTTCGGATGCGCGCATAGTACGGCGAAAGCAGAACCCGGCCGGCCGTGAAATCGATGGTGTATGAAATCAATGGCAGATTGTTGTAGCCGTCGAAAAACGACAGCGACGCTTCGTATCCGCGGCCCAAATGATTCCAGCGCACGCCTTGCTGCGTGCCGCCTGGAAAACTCGCCGAGCCCTCGGCGATCGGCACACCGACGGGTGGGACCACCCAGCGCTGATCGAGCAAGGGTGAGCGCGACGGCGTGAAAATCGGCACGAAGACGATGTCGATGGTGTCCGACGGCATTTCGTACGTCACCCGCGCGCCCGTGACGGCGAGAAAATCGTTGTCGACTACGTTGATGTAGTCGCGCGGCGCGAACCGGTCTGTGGGATTCAGAATGTCAGCTTTGCCCCAGCGCACAAATTGCTTGCCCAGCTCGACGGTCCAACGCCCTTGATGCATCTGCGCGGTCAAGCGGCGCACGGAAAACGGCGGTTGGCGCAAACCGCGATCCGATAAATCAAAATGCCAATCGCGATCTACTTGCCTGTGTGTATCGGTGCGCGCATCGAACGATGCCTGCCATTTCAGCCACGATGTTGGCTTCCAAGCAGGCTCGTAGCGAAGCAGCCAAGAATTCACCGCGTGGCCGGAATCGTTGGGAGCGGCTTGCGGATAGAGGGTGAGATCAGTCTCTAGGAAACCACGTTGCGAAAAGGTTTGCGAACTCAAAGGCAAAAGGCAAAAGGCAAAAGTCAAAAGGCAAAAGTTAGAAAGGGATACGCCGTTTCCGTCCTTTTGCCTTTTGACTTTTGCCTTTTGCCTTTTGCCTTCGCTGTCTCCCATCAGCTTCCTTCCCGCCGAAGCGCCTGTATGGTGAAATCGTCGTCCTTCATCGGTTCGTTATAAGCAAGCTTCTCCAAGCGCATGATCGTGCGGCTGCCGCGGCGCGCGTCGAGGATCGTCAGCGTGCGCGCGGTCCAAATGCCTTGCACGGCGGCGAAGTCCGAGTAATTCATGCGCCGCGCCAGCGTGTCTTTCACGTAGCTCTCCGCCTGCATGAACATCCAATGATCTTTCCGCACCCACAGCTTGACGCTCGTATACTGCGATTGTTTCGCTTCTTTCGGCCGCGCCTCGATCAGCCAACAGTCCACGCCGTCGAGTTTGTCGTCGCCGAGCAGTTTGAAATCCGATTGCCCGGCGTCGCGTTCCTCCAAATCCTCGAAGCTGAAATCGGTGCCGAAAAAACGCGTCGAGCGGTCTTGAAAGGCGATGCGCCGCTCACGCTCCAGACTCGGTGTCCACATCCACTGGTCGGATGCGCGATCGGGATGATTCACGATCAAGAGCGCGACGCCCTTCACTTCGGCGGGCGCGGTGAAGATCAGCACCGACTTGCTTTCGCCGAACGAGCCTTTGCGTTTGTAGATCCAGCGTTTGTCGGTGATCTTCTTGTTGTCGATCACTTGCAGCGTGCCTTCGTATCGCTGCGAGGCGGTGCGATTGCGCTTTTGTACTTCCTCGATGATCGTGCGCGCATCCTGTGCGAGACACCGCGAGCCGGACAAGAGCAAGGCAAAAGGCAAGAGGCAAAAGGCAAAAGGCAAAAGGACGGTACTAACGCATCGATTTCTTACTTGTAACTTTTGCCTTTTGCCTTTTGCCTTTTGCCTTGCGTTCGCTTCATTCATATTCCAATGCCTCAACCAGCGACCCTCGCACCGCCGCCTCCGCGGGACCGAGCGCCGAAAGCAGCGCCGCACCCAAGATCACGGGGAACAACGCTAGCGCGATCGACACGGGAAATTCGTAACCGAGCCGCAAGCCGGCGACGTCGCGGCGCAAAACTTCCAGCATGTAATAAAGATAAATCGCGCCGAGCCCCAATCCCATCAGCAATCCTACTAAGCCGACCGTGACCGCCTCCATCCAAATGGTGTGGCGAATTTGATTGCGCAACGCACCGACGGCTTGCAATACGCCGAGTTCGCGGCGGCGGTCGGTGATGGAAACGGTGAGCGTATTCACGATGCCCAGAATCGCCACGAAGATCGCCACGAAAATCTGCGCGTAGCTCATGCCGAACCACTGGTCGGTGATTTTCAAGATGTAATTCCGTAACTCTTGATTCGTGAAAACGAAAAGCTTCGACTGTCCGCCGAATCGATCGAGAATTTTCTGGCGGACTTCGAGCGGTGAGACGCCTTTCGCGGTATAAACGCGGAACAGCGAACATGTGTCGTCGTTCCAGGCGCGCTTATACAGCGTGCGGTCGATCAAGAACGTTCCTTGCTGATCGGAATAATCCTCCACGATGCCGACAAGCGGCAGATGCAAGACACCCGCGGGCGTGGGTAAATCGACGACTTCACCGAGTCGCAAATGCTGAAGCTCCGCCAAGTTCTCGGCAGCGATGATGCCGCGCCCGGCCGACGCTTCGCGATACATGGTGGTCTCGTCGCCCTGCACGGGGCGGCGCGGCGCGTTTTGCTGGACGCTGGTGATGTCGATGGCCACGAGCAAAATTGGTTTGCCGCGGAAAATGATGCGCGGCGCGGAGACGTCTTGCACCACCCGCACGCCGTCGAGCTTGCGAATTGCCTCGCCGAGCGACGCCGGAAATCGATAGGTGCGCGACGCGAGATTGTCCGACGTCGCGACGACGAGATCGGGATTCAACGCAATCTCCATCCACTTAGTAATCGAGTGATAGCTGGCGCCGGCGACGCCGCCGAATCCCACGACCATGGTGAGCGACAACATCAGCGCGGCGACCGTTGCCGCGGTGCGGCGCGGCGCTTGAATCAAACTATCGGCGGCGAGCGCCCCTTCCACGGGACGCAAGCGGCTCAGCAGCGGTCGCAGCAATCGCGTGATGCCCAGCGCGATGGTCGGCGTCAGCAGCAGTGCGCCCAAAATCGTCAGCAGGAATCCGAAGTAGAAAATGAAGCGATACGCACCGAACACAAGACACCCCGCGGCGACGGCGCCAAAGATCACCGCGGCCCAGCCTCTCAAACGGGTTTCCTTTTCGGAAATCTCCTGCGCCTTTCCTTTTTGCAGCGCGGTCACCGGATTCACGCGCGACGCTTCATTCGCCGGCAGGAGCGCCGCGAACATGCTTGTGAGAACGCCCACCGCGAATGACGCGCCCAGCAGCCAAGGATCGGCGGACAACACGCCGTTGCCCGGCTGATCCAAGCCGTAAAGCGACTCGATCAAGCCGCCGATCTGGCCCATCATGCCGCGTGCCAGTCCCATGCCCAGCGCCAAACCCACCGCCGATCCGATAACGCCCTCGATGAAGCTTTCCATCAGGAACAACGTGCGAATTTGTCCACGTCCGGCTCCTAACGCGCGCAGGATTCCGATTTCGTAGCGCCGCTGCGTCACGGCGATCGTGAAGGAGTTGTAGATGATGAACATTCCGATCAGCAACGCGAAGACGCTTGAAATATTGATGCTGATGCGATGCGCCGCAACGATCGACTCAAACTGCGCGCCGCGATCGGTGGGCGCTTCCACGGTGAATCCCGGGCCGATCGCCTTTTGGATCGCTTGTCGTACTTGCGGGACGGTGTAGCCGTCCTTCACCGCGAGATCGATGCGGTCGAAGCGCCGGCCGCGGCCAAAGACTTTCTGCGCCGCGTACACGTCCATGACAGCGAGATTGCCGCCGAACGCGCTGGCCATGCCGCCGGCCTTCATGATGCCTCGCACGGTGAATTGCTTCGGCCCTTCCATCGTGCGCAGCGGCACACGCGAGTTCGTTTGCAAGTGATTCCGGGCCGCAAATTCGCTGGTGACCATCAAGGAATCGGCCTGCGCGAGAAACACCAGCGGATCGTCGATGACCGCCTCGTCGCCGCTCTCGAAACTGTACTCGCGCAAGCTGCGGTCGCCGGTCATGTCGACGCCGAGGATCATCAAGTTGCCTTGACCGGGAAGATCGGTGGCCGCGACCGCTTCGATCACCGCCGACGCCGTGCGCACGCCGGGTACCGACTGCACGCGCTCGAGCACGTCTTCCTCGAAGCCGGTGTCGCCGGCGGAGATTTGCAGCTGTGTCGCGCCGGCAATCTTGTCGACGGTGTGCTGAAACGCGCCCATCACCGTTTCGTTCGCCGTGCGCATACCGACTAGCACGCCGACGCCAAGCACGATCCCCGCCGTTGTGAGCATCGTGCGCAGGAGATGCTTTCGGACGTAGGGCCAGGAGATGAGGCGGAGGAGAATCATTGGATTGAGGACACCCGAAGCAAAACGAAGGCAAAAGGCAAAAGGCAAAAGTCAAAAGGCAAAAGTAAGGACGGACGACCTCCAGCGGCGACGCCAGCCACGAACAAGCGCATGGGGTGCGGGCAAGAGCCAGGCGTCAAGGCGTTCACTTTTGCCTTTTGACTTTTGCCTTTTGCCTTTTGCCTTCGCATTTTACCCACGCCGCTCATCTCCAATGATTCTTCCATCCCGCAGCGTAAGCGTCCGCTGGCAGCTCTCGGCGACCTTCGCGTCGTGCGTCACCACAAGCACCGTCGCACCCAGGCGATCGCGCAGATCGTGGATCAGCCGCAGGATTTCCGCGCCCGTGTGGCTATCGAGATTGCCGGTTGGCTCGTCGGCCAGCACGATCGGCGGAAAAATCGAAAGGGCGCGGGCGATGGCCACGCGTTGACGCTCGCCGCCGGAGAGTTCGTCGGGCTGATGCTCCATGCGCGCGCCCAATTGCACAAGCTCCAGCAATTCGCGCGAGCGCTCGTGCGCCTTCGCGCGCGTCCATCCGCGCAGGTGCAGCGGCAGCGCGACATTCTCCAGACACGTGAGCGTGGGAAGCAGATTGAAAAACTGGAAGATGAAGCCGATCTTGTCGCGGCGAACGCGCGTCAAGTCGTCGTCGGAAATTCCCGTGAGGTTTTGGCCGTCGACAAAGATTTGCCCCGACGACGGGCGGTCGAGGCCGCCGATCAGGTTCAACAGCGTCGACTTGCCCGAGCCCGACGCGCCTACGATCGACACCAACTCGCCCTTCGGGACGAGAAGATCGACATTTTCCAGCGCTGTTACTTTGCGCTTTCCCTCGAATTGTTTGCTGACGCCCCGTAACTCGATCAAATAGATATGATCGCCCAGCCGGGGTGAAAGACGCGCTTTTTTTGGCGCATTTCTATCGTTTGGCAATTTCCGTCAACATCGCGGCGAGCGCCTTGCGAAAGTCTTCCGCGCCATGAATGTCGAACAGATGCGGGTTGAGCGGTTTCAGCGTGGCTTCGAGAGAATCGTCGCCTTCGCGCAGGCGACCCAGCCGCATTTCGTCCGGCGGAAAGCGGCCGCCGCCCGTTGGGGAACCGCCCCCGCGACGTCCGCCGCCGCGCTGTGACGGTGGCATGATAGCGGGCCGCGGAGCAGGGCCACCGTGGATCCGCAGGTAGTAGAGTTCCGCGGTCGCCGGTTCGTCCAACTGAATCGGATGAATCTCCGTGCCTTCGGGAAACTGCATCGGGGCGGCGAGAATGATCACGATGTGGCGTGGGGCGCTTTTTTCGCTCGACTGGAGCCGCCGTCCAATTTCGTTCTCGAAAAACTCGACGCCCTTGCCGCGATTCGCAAGCGAGCCCACGTCGATGGTGCCGGGGTTCGCTTCGCCGAATGCGTCGGCGAGTTTCGGCCAGTCGAGCGTGGCGGGCGATCCGAGATCCTGGGTAAAAGCCACGCGACGGCGCGTTAAATCAAGCACCGCAGCGGAGACGGACGAACCCATTGCGTCGACTTGCGACAAATCCTTGAGCGACGCGACGAGCCGCCCTCGCATGCGATTCTGGCGTTCGGTCGATCCCATCTCACCCGGCAAGATCATCAGCAAATCGATGCGCGCGGGCGTGCGCAGCGCGAGCGGCAAAAACAATCGTCCCGTCAGGTCGGGCTGAAACCACACGTCGGGACGTTCGGTGGACGTAACAAACTCCACCGGCGGCATGTTTCGCCACGCCACGGGCAGCGGATCGTCCTTCATAGCAGGCACACGCACGGTTTTTCGCACGATTCCGTACTCGCGCGTTTCGTCGTCGTAGACCGCCATCGCCGCGAGATACTCGCCGGGCATCACCAGGATCGCTTGCGCGTACACCACGTCGGCCTGCTTGATGTTCGGCTTCATTTCCTTCAAGTCGAACTCGCCGTGACCTTGATAAACGTTGCGCGCCGCATCGCCGAATTGCAGGAAAAATTGCAAATGTCCCTTCGGCGGACGCTTCGCGACATCGCGGCCGTCGACGCTGATGTTCATCGTGAGTTGGAGGCGTTGGAAATCGTCCAACATCGGCGGGTCGGCGGAAACCTTCAGGGGAATCTGCCCCGCGCCGGGCGATTTCACCCACTCGCCGAACGGCACGGTGGAGAAAAAAGGATCGAGCGAGTTCTGCGCGCCCGCCGCCGTCGCCAGAGCGAGAATACAGACCGCCATCAAGGGCCCCAATTTCCGAAGCGCCATCCGCATTGCCAGCAGATTATACTAAGCGCGTGTTCGCTCGCAAACTCCGTGTGGAAATCGAAGAGAACGGCGCGCGTCGCGCGTGTCCGCAAGATTGGATGGACCATTTTTTCATGCGCCACTTCACGGGCCTGAGTTCGTTCGATGAAACATTGCCCACGGGCGACGGCGTGCTGGAGGCGGGCCTGCGCGTGGACACTGCGGCCATCCACGCACAATTCGAACAATGGCTGCGCGGGCGAAAGATGATTTCGGCAGACGCGGTCTTGCGAATTTCTTAGGATTACGGCGCCGCGGGACGCGCCTTGAAATTCGCGGTCAACACTTTGCCGGCGTCCAATTCCGACGGCGTCATCTTCGGGCGAAGTTCATTGAGCAGCGCCGTGGCCTGCGCTTTCTGTCCCGGTTGACTCGCCGCCAGCGACAGCCATTGGTACGCTTGCGTGAGATTGATGGAAACGCCGTCGCCCGCCATCAGAGCTTTGCCGAGATAGAACTCCGCCACGACATCGTTTTGCTCCGCGGCTTTTTGGAACCAGCGCGCGGCTTCCGCGCTGTCCTGCGCTACGCCTTGGCCTTGCGCATACATCATTCCCAAATAGCTTTCTGAACGCGCGTTGTCTTTGGCCGCAGCCTTGCGAAACCACAGGAGTGCGGCCGCGTAGTCTTGCGTGACGTCGCGGCCCCAGTAATATGCTTTCCCGAGACGCAGGTGCTGCGCCGCGTCATCGGTGCGCGCGGCCGCGCGCATCCAGGCCACATCGTGGCTCGCGGTGTTGCGAAACGTCACTTCGATTTGTGCGAAAACCGAGGCCGGCTCGCCGTCCTTCGTGGCGGGACGGAATTTCCACTGCAGCGCCGTCGCCTGCGCTTCTTCGTCGAGCCCCATCCCGACCCTCTTGGCGATTTTCGGGTCGCGGACTTCGCCGGCTTGATCGACGATCACTTGCACGGCAACCACGCCCTCGAAAGCGGCGTCGCGCGCCAGTTCCGTGTATTGCGGTTCCGCGCGCGATATCGGCACGGGCGGCGTAACGGACAAGGCAAGCAACAACGCGGTCAAGAACGGCATCGAAACCTCCATTTCTCGCGATTTTATCACTGGGCGCGGTACAGTAGAACGCGTGGAAGTTCACTTAGTCGACGGCACGTACGAATTGTTCCGCCACTTCTTCGCGCTGCCCTCCTCGCGCGACGCGCAGGGGCGCGAGATCGCGGCGGCGCGCGGCGTGGTCGGCTCGATCGATGCGATGCGCCGCGAAGGCGCCACGCACATTGGCGTGGCGACAGATCACGTGATCGAGTCGTTCCGCAACAATTTGTGGCCGGGATACAAAACGGGAGAAGGCGTCGACCCGGTGCTGCTCGGACAATTTCCCCTGCTCGAAGAAATGCTCGCCGCGGCGGGATACGTGGTGTGGCCGATGGTGGAGTGCGAAGCCGATGACGCGCTCGCTTCGGCCGCGGCCATCGCCGCGCGCTCATCGGGCGTGGATCGGGTGATCATTTGTACGCCGGACAAAGATCTCGCACAATGCGTGCGCGGTACGCGCGTTGTCCAACTCGATCGCCGGAAGCGCGCCTTGCGCGACGAGGCCGGCGTGGTCGCGAAGTTCGGCGTGTCGCCCGAGTCGATCCCGGACTACCTGGCGCTGGTCGGCGATTCCGCCGACGGTTTCCCGGGACTCTCCGGCTGGGGCGCGAAATCCACGGCGGCGGTGCTCGCGAAATTCCGCCATCTCGAAGCCATCCCCGGCGACTGGCGCGAGTGGCGCGTGAATGTGTCGAGCGCGGCGGCGCTATCGTACACGCTGAAGGAAAATCGCGAACAAGCGATGTTGTTCCGCTCGCTGGCGACTTTGCGCGAGGATCTTCCGTTGTTCGAGGATGTGGAAACTCTGCGATGGAAAAAGCCCGCTTCCGCCGCTACGCCTTCGCGGGGCGCGTGAAGTTGACGATGTTTTCCCATTCGCTGGCGTCGGAGCGCGCGACAACGGCGACCACCGGCTCCGTCTCGCTCATGTTGAAGACTTCGTGCGGCACACCCGGCTCGATGAAAATAAAATCGCCGGCCCCGTTTTCGAGCGTGTGTTCGAGCGCCGGTCCATACTCATGGCGCACACGCCCCGCGAGGATGTAGAGCATCACTTCAAAATCCACGTGAATGTGCGCGTAAGCCACGCCGCCCGGAGGAATCGTGGCGACATTCATCGAAAGCTTCTTCGCGCCGACGTTCTTGGCGGAGAGTCCCGACTTGTAGCGAATGTTGTTCCATCCGCGTACGTTTTCGCCGGAGCGAATCGTGAAAATGCCGTTGGCGCCTTCAACCGTGCCGAATTCATTGGTAGCCATGAGAGTATTTCACCACAGGTGAGGTCATTCCGCGCGCAACGTCTCCAGCACCGGCAGGCGCGCGACCGTCGTGACCGCCACCAGCGACGCGATCACACCGGCCGCCAGCACCGCCGGCGCGAGCGCGGCCCACGTGAGCACCGAGATGTGGCCGCCGTGCGATCCGAGCGCCGGGAGAATCGCCAGCAGCGCGGTGAGCGCGCCGGTGATCAGGCCGCCTGCCAGCAAAACAAAGTTTTCGGCCAGCACCATCACCGACAAGTCGCGCGGACGATAGCCCACCGCCCGTAACAGCGCCAGTTCGCGGCATTGTTCGAGCACATTTCGCAGCAAGACCGCCGCCAATCCGAACGTTCCGAGGATCAACCCGAGCCCACCGAGCGCCTGGAACGTGGAAAGATATGTGTTCTCCACGCGATGGTATCCGGCCAGCTTGTCGGCGGTCGATTCGGCTGCGAAGCCGTATTGCGAGAGCGATTCGTCGAACTTGGAAATCTCGGACGGCTCGGCGTCCATCAGAAAAAATCGGAAACCTTGATCGTCCGGGAACAGTTTCACAAAGTTTTTGTCGCTCACGATCAGCTCGCCTTGAAAAACACTGTCATGCAGCGCGGCGACAAGGCGCAGTCTCGCGCCGCCCGGCAGCGTGATTTCGTCGCCCACCTTGCGGTGCAGCACATAGGTGATCGAATTTGCGTCGGCTATCGCGGGCACGGCGCCTCCGGTGCCGGAATCGAGCAGCGTCCAGGGATTTTCCGCCTTGGTCACAGATTCTTCGAAAGGAAAACGCGTTTCCTGCAAAAACTCCGGCGACGCGCCGAGCACGCGGGGATTTCGCGGCTCATATAAGTTGAGACAGCTCGTGTCGTCGCCCGGATGCAAGCGAAACGGCATCGTCTTAGCCGGCAATTCGGAGCGTTCGTAAATCGGCAACTCCGATTCAGCCATCACCGGATACGGCGGACGTCCCGGCGGCGGTTGGCGAAACGCGTCCATGGCGATCACGATGAAGCACGCCGACGCAATCAACGCAATACACAGAATGCTGCGACCGGGATGATACGAGGCGTTGCGTAAACCGAGGCCCATTGCCGAACGAGGCGACGCCGTCCCGCGCGCAAGATAAATCCATTGCGCGCGTAACAGCGCGATCAAAAACATTACCGCCGACCCGAAGAATCCACCGGCGGCGTCCATCTTCCCCAACGCTGCCGCGGCGAGTATCGCCGCGCCGATAACAGCGGGAATCGCCACGCTGATCCACGAAGGCATTCGCTTCGCTCGGCCGCGCGATGCGCCGGCGACAAGTTGTCGCGGCGTCTGCTTGCCCAGGCCGCGCAGCGTCCAAATCATCACGACCCACGAAATCACCACGCCGCCGATGAATCCGCCGCCCAACGACGCGGGACGCGCGTGCAGCGTCAGCGACGTTGTGCCGACCGCGCCGATCCAAAACGTGCGCAAGCCAATCAAGACGAGGCGCGTGTATATCTGCGCGCCGATCATTCCGGCGATTCCGCCCACGACGGCGAGCAGCAATCCTTGACGGACAAATACCCGGCGAATCTGGCGCGGCGACCATCCGAGCGTCCTCAGGATGCCAATTTCCTTGGTTCGCTGCTCGATGCCGAGTTTGAAGAAGAGTCCTGCGAGCAAGAGCGCCGAGACAACGAGAAAGAAACTGAAGTAAGAAAAATACTCGCCGAAATCGGTGGATCCTTGGGACGCGGCCAAGCTCTGCGCGCGGACCGGGTAGACGGTCATGCCGAAACGCCACGGATCGAGTCCCCTGAGGGCTCTGCGAACCTCCCCGATCGGCTGACCGGTTTCAGAGTCGAACGCCTTGCCAAGGCCGAATTCCTCCATCGCCGCCGGAACTTTCAAACGAATCGAAGTCAGGCTGCCGAATCGCGATCCCCAAAGTTGCTGGCCTTTCTTCAGTGGCAAGAACGCCTTCGGCGTGGTGCGATAGCGATCCCAGTATTGTTCGTCTTTCGGGCGCACGCGATTCAAGTCGATGGGAAAGGGCGGATTCCAGTCGGCGAGATGCGCGGACTCGCTGATGCCCGGAAATTCGGGGACCATGTCGCGATCGCCTGAGGCGATCGGCACGATCGCGGTCACGGGAATCTCGGTGCGCTCCACGGCGAGTCCGCCGCTCGGCTTCCAGACGAAGTATTCCAGCGTCGCCGTCGCGCCGGGTTTCGTGATTCCCAAATCCTCCGCGGCCCACTGATTCAATACGAGTCCGTCACCGCCGCCGGGCGGATTCTCCTCTGCCGTGACGAGCGAATACGGAATCTCGCGATCGCCGACTCGGATCGTGTTCACGAGATACGTGAAAAATGGGGTGACGGCCCAGTCGCGCTGCTTGGCGATTTCGAAAACTTGTTGCGCCAGCGCATCGTCGATGAGCGTGCTGGTTCGCTCGAATGAAACAGTACCGTCGGCGAGAGTACGCAAGCGGATGCCGAGGTCATCGAGTGAGATTCTCGTACGCAGGGACGTTTGGAGCGCCTTCGAGTCCCAAGTGGACAAGATGGTATTCACGCGGCCTTCGATTTTGAGGTCGCGCTGCAAACGCTGCAACGGAACGAACGCGGCGAGCACGTCGCCTTGCTTGGGACGCAACGAGAATTCTCCTAATTCGCCGCTGCTCAACACCGCGCCGATACGCAAGCGCATCGTGCGGCCGGAATCTTCGCGACGGCCTTGGATGAACTCGCGCGGAATATCGGAAAATTGCTCGACGCGCACGAGCGCCGTGTCGCCGGTCTTCACGTCGAGCTCGCGCGCAAGCGCGGTGCTGATCGCGAGACCTTCGGCGGGCTCGGGCCGGTCGTGGAATTTCCAAAATCGCGCGTCGACGCCGTAGACCGAGACGTTGTTGACGCGACGCCCACTGGCGTCCGATGACACCACGCCTTCCAGCACCATCATCGGCGCGAAGGCCGGCGTGGGGTCGGCGAGTTTTTCGCGAAACAGTTCCTGCGACGTGACCACCGATTGCGTCGCGCCGAGGCGCTGCAGCACCAAATCGCGCAGACTGCCGCGCACCGAGTCACCCACCGCGAGCGATCCCGCGAGGACGCCCACCGCGGTCGCGACACCCGCGATGACGGCCGCGTTAATTCCGCGGTAGTGAAACAGGCTGCGGCGCGCGAGTGTTCCTATGGTCATGCGTTAGTAGTTCGCCCAAATTCCCGGCGTGGCGAGTTCCAACAGATGCCCGTCGGGATCGCGGAAGTACAAACTGGTGCCGCCTTCGATCCACTTCACGGTGCTCTCGATGGCCACGCCGCATTCCTGCAAGCGCGTCTTCCACGATTCAAGTGAATCGGCGGGAATGGCGAACGCCATGTGCATGTGACCACTGCCGTCGTGTGGAGGAATTACGCCGCCGGGTACTCGCACCGGTTGGAGCGTTCCGTCCTTCTTGAAAAGAAGAAACGTGGAGCGCGGACCGGCGCTGTAAGCGCAGAAGCGCTCGTCGAAGATCATTTTCGGAAATCCGAAGACGCGATCGTACCAGGCGATCGAGCGCGGGACATCGTCAACATGCAGGGCCGTTTCCAAAACGCCGTCGATGCGCGGCTGCATAACTATTCCTTCTCAAGGCGGCGATGCCGCAGATGAAAGCGCGCCGGAAAATGCGCCGCAAACTCGGGACTGTGCGTCACCGCGATCAAAATGTTCGAGCGCTTCTTCTGAATATCGAAAAGCAGCGTGGCTACGTTGTTCGCGGAGTCTTCGTCGAGATTTCCCGTAGGTTCGTCGCACAACAACAACAGCGGATCGCGAATCAACGCGCGCGCCAGCGCGGCGCGCTGCTTCTCGCCGCCGCTCAATTCCGCCGGCCGGTGATCGACACGCGCGGAAAGACCGACTTGATCGAGCAAGGCGCGGGCCCGCGCTTCATCGTCTTTTTGCGGCGCTGCTTTTTTGGTAAAAGGCAGCGTGGGAATCAACACGTTTTCAAGCACCGAACATTGCGGCAACAGGCAATGGTCTTGAAACAAGAATCCGATTTGCTTATTTCGAAACGCGGCTTGCTTGACTTCGTCCATCGTGAAGGGATCTTCACCGTTCAAGCGCACCGATCCCGAAGTCGGCGCGTCGAGTGCGCCCAAAATGTATAGCAGCGTGCTCTTGCCGCTCCCCGAAGGACCCATGATGGCGATCGCATCGCCGGGCTTCAGCGTCATCGACACGCCCTCGAGAATCGGCAGGGGCCCCGCGGGCGTGTCGTATTGCTTTGCGAGATTGCTGATCTCGAGCATTTGCTCTGGCGCCTATTCTTGAGCGGGCTTGTCGCGATAATTCAACGGCGCCTTGTGATCGGCCGGCACGCGCGAGCGATACTCGTTGCCGGCGCGGCGCTTCTCGAAGTCGGCGCGTGCAGCGGCCACGAGTTTGGGATCGCTCAATAAATCGACGGCGGAAAGCGCCAGAACTTTCGCGGCGTTCACCATGCCCTTGCGGCCGATTGTCGAATTTGCGCAGGAAGTATTTTGCCAACTGTGTCCCGGCTCGCCGGGAACGAACGTGGCGGTGTTGAATTCCGTAGTCGGCACGATCCAACTGACGTCGCCCACGTCGGTCGATCCGGACGTGTGGCCGGTGGCCATCGGTTGAATTTCCGTTTCACTGCCAAGCGGAAGGGTTCCCGTCGCGCGCTCCCACGTTTTCCTAAGCGCCTCGGCGTACGCGTGTTCCTCGGGCGTGTAATGGATTCCGCCCACGCGCTTCAAATTTTTCTCGACGACCTGCGCCAGCGGAAGGTTCGGAAGGATGTTGTAGACGCTGTTGACCACTTCCATTTCCATCCGCGTTTCGGTAGCCAGCGCGCCGGCTTGCGCGGTCTTCACGATGCGCGCCCAAATGCCGTCGAGCGTGGGCATGTCGGGATGACGCGCGTAGATGTAGAGCTCGGCGAAATCGGGCACGATATTGGGCGCGGCGCCGCCGCTCGTGATGATGTAGTGCACGCGCGTCGTCTCGGGAATGTGCTCGCGCATCATCTCGACGGCGTAGGTCATCACCATCAGCGCATCGAGTGCGGAGCGTCCGGCATCGGGCGCGGCGGCGGCGTGGGAGGGAGTGCCGTAAAAGCGGAATTTCGCGTTGATGTTGGCGAGCGACGTTTCCATGTGCGCGGCGTTGCTATCGCCGGGATGCCACGCCAGAACGACGTCGGAATCGTTGAACGCGCCGGCGCGCGACATATAAACTTTTCCGCCGCCGCCCTCTTCGGCCGGCGTGCCGAAAAACTTGATCGTGCCGGACATCTTGTGTTCCTGCAAATACTCCTTCACCGTGATCGCCGCGAACAACGACGCCGTGCCCAGCAAATTGTGTCCGCAGCCGTGACCGGAACCGCCGGTAACGATAGGCGCGCGCGAATCCTTCGCGGCTTGCTGCGAAAGCCCCGGGAGCGCGTCGTACTCGCCGAGGATCGAGATCACCGGCTTGCCGGATCCCCAGGTCGCCGAAAACGCCGTGGGGATTTCCGCGATGCGATCGTGAACCGTGAATCCGGCGGCCTGCAATTCCTGCTTCAAGAGCGCGGAACTGCGCGTTTCCTTGTAGCCGACTTCAGCGAATTCCCACACTTGGCGCGAAACGTCGCCGTAATGCGCGGCGTGTGTGTCCATTTTCTTAAGCATTTCGGCACGATCGTCCTGCGCAAAGAGTGTGGTGGCGATGAACAAACAGGCGAGAAGAATTTTCAGGAGCTTCACGAGATTATTGTAGTACAGCCTGGAGTACCTTGAGCGTGTCCCGCGCGCTGCGCGCCACGCCGTAATGCTCGCGCACGCCCGCCGCGCCGGCCGCGCCCATGCGGCGGCGGGCGTCAGCGTCGCGATGCTGCGAGAGAATCGCATCGGCAAGACTCGCTGGACTTTCGGGATCACACAGCACTCCACCGCCCGTGTTGCGCACGATTTCAGGGAACGCGCCGTGACTCGGCAGTACCACGGGAACGCCCGAGGCCATCGCTTCGAGCACCGAAAGTCCTTTGGGTTCGTGATAGATCGAGGGCGTGGAAAATACGTCGAGTTGCGAGAGGAATTCCAGTTTCTGCTCGCGCGTCATTTGACCTTGATACTGAAATTCCGCGGCGAGTCCCGCTTCTTGCATCGCCTTATCGATGCGTTCGAGATAGGCGCGGCTTTCGGGACCCAAATATCCGGCGGCGAGCAAGCGCGACGGCGGCAGGCCGCGATCGCGGCGCAGGATGCGATACGCCTCGGCCAGGATGTGCAGACCCTTTTCGGGGGCGACCCTTGCGAAGTAGCCGATCGTGAAGGGCTGAGCTATTTCGCTGCGAGGCGAATATCCTTCGAGTGAAATTCCTAATGCCGCGACGTGAATCTTGTTCGCTGGAAGTCCAAGATAGCTGGTCATGAACTCGCCGTAGTATTCGCTAACCGCGATGAGCGCGTCGACATGCTGTGATTGCTCGCGGATCAAAGCGATCGCCTGATCCTTGGCCGCGCCGAGGCCGTCGAGGAACAAGTCCTCGCCTTGCATCGCGCACACGATGGGACATTTCAATGCGCGCTTGAGCGGTTCGGCGAGTCCCAAGAGCAACGTGTACGACAAGCAGACCACGTCGTAGCGCGGCTGCGTGACCAACCAATCGAGCATCTTGCCGAATTCTTTGCGTTGATGGCCGTGCTCGCCGCGCAGCATGGAAATCGTGAGCGGCGCCAGGTCGTCGGCTTGATTCGACACCGAACCTTTTGACGCGAGCCCCAGGGCGAAGCGCGAGTCCCAAAGTTTGTCGAGCCAGCGCGGAGTGTAGCGGAAGAGCGGCGCCTTTTCCTCGAGGTAAACGCTGATGCCGCCGAAAAAAATGTGCTCGTCGCTGACGTTTTCTTCATCCGGGCGCGTCGGCGTGTAGAGCGGCAAGAGCGTCACGTCGTGGCCTTCGCGGATCATTTCTCGCGCCAGCGCATTGTCGCGAATGCAACTGCCGCAGTACATTCCCGCGGGACCGGCGGTGATGGATAGGATACGCATAGGAATCAAAGCAACCGCAGGTGAATGCAGATGAACGCAGACAAAAACCTGGCTCTTGTTCTTATCTGCGTTTATCTGCGTCCATCTGCGGTTGCATTTGTTCTAGTACACTCCTTCCACGACCGTCGTCGCGAAGGCGGAAAAGGGACGCACGTTGCGCACGCCATCCCACGGATATTGCGCGCACGGCGCTTCGCGCTCGCACTCGTCGCGCTCGAGGAAGCGCGGCATGAAGAACTCGCGCGTCAGCGTGGTGAGTCGCACGCGGCCCGTTCTACCGTAATCGACAACACGCGTGGGCGCATTCGGATCGACCACTTCGATCACCGCGCGCGGCGCCGGCGGATAGTAAATGATGGCGTAATCGTCTTCGGGCGCCGGCGCCTTGTGCGTCGCGAGACCCATTAGCGTGTTTCCATACGTCGGCGCGAAATAGATGTTGGGACCGAGCAATTCCTCAACCGCGCGCCGGTGAAATTTCGGCGTCATCTCGGTGCCGCCGCAGAAAATTCCCTTGATGCCGACCTTTTCCAGCGCGACTTTGTCGCACAGCGCTTCAAGCAGCTTCGGCGTGGTAAACAAGCACTGAATATTCGGATGCGCGCGCAAGAGCGTCAACGCCTGGTCGATCACGTGACGCTTGTAGTCCTCGGCCCAATCGGCGCGGCCCATCTTCAGTGTCTTGATGAACCATCGCGGATCGAGATCAAGTTGAAAGCAGATGCCGCCGCGATGTTGCGCTAAGTGCTCCACGGCCAAACGCAGGCGGCGCGGTCCCGTAGGGCCGAGTTGCAACCAATCGGCGCCCTTCGGGAAATGCGCGTCAGGCAACTTTTCGGAAAAATCTTCGTAATCAATTCTGAAGTCGTCGATGTTGATGCGCGACTTGGGAACGCCGGTCGATCCGCCGGTTTCAAATACGAAGATCGGACGATCGGCATACGCTTTCGGAACCCAGCGGCGCACGGGACCGCCGCGCAGCCATTCGTCGTTGAAGTTTCCGAAGCGGTCGAGATCGTCGTACGTGTGAATCTCACGGCGCGGATCCCAGCCGAGTTTCGAGGCGTAGTCGAGCCAGAACGGGCAACCGGTCGAGGGATCGAAGTGCCAAGCGACGATTTCGCGCACGTGCGCATCGAGGCGTTCGCGCGCAGAGTTGACGTTCTTTTGCAACTGGTCGAGAGGGGCGTGCGAGGTCACTGCTATAGTATAAGTTGGTCGGGGAGCCATCATGAAAACAAGAATTGTCAACGTTGTAGCGCTGCTGTGTCTTTTCGTTTCCTTCGCTGCGGCACAAACGGTTTTGGGTACGCTGGAGGGTCGCGTGTTAGACGAGAAGGGCTCTGCGATTCCCAACGCGACGGTCCGGCTCACTTCTCGAGAGACGGGTCAAAGCGGAGAGGCACGCACGAGCGCGGAAGGAACCTTTCGGCTCACCAACCTTCCCGCAGGCTCCTATGAAGCCAGGATTTCGGCGCAAGGTTTCGCGCTGGCACAAAGGGACGTCGTCCTGGTGGTCGATCAAGCAGTGCGGAGGGATTTCACCTTGTCGGTCGTCCCGCCACACTACGACATCGTCGATGTCGCAGCCCCATTCACACCGCTCATGGCCGAATCCGGCGCCGTTTCCTACGTGATCGAAAACCGCAACGTCACGGGACTCCCTCTCGACGGCCGCAATTTCTACGAGCTGAGTTTGCTTCTTCCTGGCGTCAATCCTCCTGCGGCGGGATCGGCCGGATCGGTCCGCGGCGCGTTCGCCATCAACATCAACGGCGGTCGCGAGGATTCCAACAATTTCCTGCTCGACGGCGTGTACAACAACGATCCCAAGCTGAACGGCGTGGGCACGCAAACGCCCGTCGACGCGATCCGCGAGTTTGAAGTGCTGGGCAGTTCCTACGACGCGAGTTTCGGCCGCAACGCCGCGGGACAAGTCAACGTGGTCACGCAATCGGGCGGCAACAAATGGCACGGCGTGGCCTACGATTTCTTCCGCAACTCCGCGCTCGACAGCTTGAATTATTTCGCGCCCACCGGACAGCCCACACCGAAGGATAACCGCAACCAGTTCGGTGCCACGCTCGGCGGACCGATCAAGAAGGATCACAGCTTCATCTTCTTCGACTACGAAGGGCGCCGCTTCCGCCAGGGAATCACGCAAGTGTCGAACGTGCCCACGGTTCTCGAACGCGCCGGGAATTTTTCGCAGAGCTTCGTGAAGCCTATCAATCCGCTGAGCGGAACTCCATTTCCGGGCAACACGATTCCATCGTTCTTCCAAAGTCCCGTGGGCGCGGCGATCGCCAACGCGTATCCGCTGCCGAATCGCAACGTGCCGGGGCAGGATTACGTGTCGTCGCCGACGCAGTTTGACGATTCCGATCATTTCGATGTCCGCTTCGATCAGATTTTCGGACGCGCCACTGTGCTCACCGCGCGTTACAGCTTCGACGATCGCCGTTTGAACACGCCGTTCGCCGGCACCGGCGACGCGCTGATCCCCGGCTACGGCAATCAAGTGCCCAGCCGCTCGCAAAACATGGCGATCAACTTGGTGCACCCGTTCTCGGCGACGCTGCTGAGCGAAACGCGCTTCGGCGGGAATCGCGTGTCGAACAGCGTGCTCCTGCAAAATCCTGGCGCGGATCTCAACAAAGCGGTCGGGCTGCCGGAAGTTTCTTCGAACTCGCGCGATTTCGGTTTGAGCCAAATCACGATCCCGGGATACTCGGTGCTGGGCAACGATCTCACGAGTCCGCAGCACGGCGCGACCGATGACGAACAGGTCGTGGAGCAAATGTCGTATGTGCGCGGCCGCAGCATCTTGAAATTCGGCGGCGACATTCGCTACTTGCAGCAGAACGCGTTTCGCGACGTGGAGTCGCGCGGCTTCCTGCAATTCCTCGGTGCATTCACGCAAGCTCCGCTGGCCGATTTGCTGCTGGGATATCCCACGGTGACCGGCGCGGCGACGTCGAACAATCCCGAGCATCTGCGCACGCACAGCTATGACTTTTTCGTGCAGGAAACGTATCGCATGCGCCCCAACCTGACGCTGACCGCCGGCGTGCGCTACGAATACAACTCGCCTGGCGTGGACGTGCAGAATCACGCCAACCTGTTCGATCCGTCGACGGGCAAGCTGGCGCAAGTGGGCACGGGCAATTTGCCGCGCGGCGGCTACGTGCCGGACCGCAACAATTTTGCGCCACGCATCGGCCTGGCGTGGTCGCACGCCGGATGGGTGGTGCGGTCGGGCTATGGAATCTACTTCGATCAATCGTCGCTCGCGCCGGGCGAAGGACTTTACTTCAGTCCGCCGTATTTTAATTCCGCCTTATACTTCACGGTGCCTGGACCGACGCCGACCTCGCCGCCGCTTTACACGCTGACGCTGGCCAATCCGTTCCCCGCAAATTTCTTCGTACCCACGGCGCCTACGGCGCTCGCGTATCAGCGCAATCTTGCGACGGCGTACGTGCAGCAGTGGAATCTGGCGATCCAGCGGCAGATCAACAAGTCGCTGCTGGCGGAAGTTGGATACGTAGGATCGAAAGGAACCAAGTTGCTCGACGTGCGCGACATCAATCAAGCGCATCCGAGCACGATTTTCGGCAATCCGCGTCCGCTGCCGCAATTCGCGGACATCGACCTCGAGTCGTCCTCAGCGAATTCCAGCTACAACAGCTTGCAGACACGCGTGCAGCAACGCCTCGCCCACGGCGTGTCGGCGATTGTCGGCTACACGTTCGCGAAGTCGCTCGACAATGCCTCAGGATTCTTCGCCACGACAGGCGATCCGAACTTCCCGCAGAACAGCTACAACCTGCGCCTGGAGCGTGGACGCAGCGATTTCGACATTCAGCAGCGTTTGACCGTGAGCTATTACTGCGATCTCCCGCAGGGTCACAACATTCTACTGAAAGGCTGGCAGACCGCGGGTATCTGGACATTCCAGAGCGGCCAGCCGTTCACGGTGGCGCTCGAGCCAGGCAACGACAACGCCAACGCCGGCATCGACACGCTGGGATTCGGCGCGAACCAGCGTCCCAACCGGATCGCGGACGGAGCCATTTCAAATCCGGGCCCGAACGAATGGTTCAATCCGAAGGCGTTTGTCACGGCGCCGTACGGCAGCTTCGGAAACTCGGGACGCAACATTCTCGATGGTCCGGGCTTGCAGACGTTCAACGTGTCGGTGCTGAAGAATACGCCGCTCGGCGAACACAGCACGCTGCAATTCCGCACCGAGTTCTTCAACATCTTGAATCACACCAACTTCAACTTGCCGGATAATTTCGTGGGGTCACCGACGTTCAGCCAGATTCTCTCGTCGGGCGATCCGCGTCGCGTGCAGTTCGCGTTGAAGTTGCTGTTTTAGGCGCGGCTCAACTAGTCGGCCGATCTCGCGGCGGCGCCGTCGCCGTGAAATCCTGGCGGATTCGCGAGGCGTATTGCGCCAGCAATTGCTCGACTCTTTGGCGATCGCGTGAGCGTACGATCAAGCCAACATGATTCTTGCGCTTCATTCGCCACACGATCTCGGGGTCGTCGTACGCCGACGTGTCCGGCCATTCTTGCTTCGCCAGCGACACCAGCAATCCCGCGTAGTCCTCACGGGCGGCCGGAGGATCGTACAGCGTCTTGCCGCCGGCAATTTCCACCTTCGCCCATTCACTCCATAGGTTGAGTCCCGTGGCGGCTTCCACCAACTCCACAATATTTGCACCGCCCACGCGCGCCGAAGTTTCCAGGAAAAGGAAACGCCCCGTTTCGCGATCCTTGATGTATTCGGTATGCGACACACCGCGCACCAAGCCCATCGCTGCGAGCACGCGGGCGTTCATCTCGCGCAGTTCGTGCTCGTCGTGCGATCCGCGCTCGACAATCGAAGTGGAAAAAACGCCGCCGCCATGCGACACCTCCATGGGCGGCGTGCCGTAGCGGCTGACGCTTACGAAACGAATCTGCCGCTCGTAGACGATGGTGTCGACGTGAAAAATGTCGCCGGGAATGTACCTTTCGATCAAGTAGTTCGATTGCTCGTCGCCCAGCGCGTTGATCAGTTCCCACAAGCGCGCGTATTCGCCCACCAGCTTGATGCCGATGGCGCCCGCGAGGAAGCGCGGCTTCAAGACCCACGGCGGCGGAATCATGTGCGTGTAGCGATCGATGGTTTCGTGATTCAGCACGTGGACGAAATCCGGCACTTCGAGTCCGCGGTCGAGCGCTTGCACGCGCATCGCGAGTTTGTCGCGGAAATATCGCGTGGTGGTCTCGCCCATTCCCGGCACGCGCAGATGCTCGCGCAACGCAGCGGCGGTTTCCAGGTCGAAATCGTCGAGCGGAACGATGCGATCAATCGTTCGCGTGCGCGCCAGAAAGCTGACCGCGTTCAGCGTCTGCCGGCGGTGCCACTTTTTCTGGTCATCGGGCATGTAAAAAATCTCGTCTATGCTGTCGAGCGGCCACGCAGCCTCGTCTTTCAAACTGAGCGAAGTCAGCAGCAGCACGCGACAGCCTTGGCGGCGGCATTCACGCAAGAATTCATGGCCCTTCTCGTAACTGGCCAGGCAAAGGATGGTCATAGAGACTTTCTATCGGCGCGCGGGTTGAGCAAACTACGGCTCGACCTTGAACTTCGCGTCGTAGCTGGTTTCCTGATTCGTAAGTTTGTCGCGAATCTTGAGGCGTAGCGTATATTCGCCGGGCTTCACACCCTTGGAGATATCGAGATTGAACGACGTGGAGAGCACGCGCGGAGGATAAAACAAGCGATTCTTTTCCGATTGCGTGGGATTGCTGAACAGCACGTTGCCGCCCGCGTCCAGGATCGAGAGTTCCTGCTCAACCCACCAGGCCTTGTCTTCCACTTTGTAACCTGTCAGTTTGAAGCGGGCCCAGAGCGTGGTTCCCTGGCGATAGACGTCGTCGTTTTTCTGGCGGCCGTTTTCGGTGTCGGAAAAAATGAATTGATGCACGCTGAGTTTGTCGCCGGGTTGAATCGTTTCGCCGCGGACCTTGAACGTGCCTTGAAAATCGGTGGTTGCTTTGGCGAGTTTGTCTTCCACCTGGACCTTCAGGGTGTAATCGCCGGCGGGCGCGAAGGTGGGCAGCACGCGCTGATAATCGAATTTCGGAGTCCAGTTTTGATCCATCGGCGAAAGCGTCGCTTCTTTGTCGTCGCTGAACTCTTCCACCACCGGCTGGCCCTGCGGGTCGAGAAGTTGCACCGTATAGTGCAACTGCATGTGCATCTTGGCGTCTTGCTTGAAGCCGGAAACGTGGAAACTGAAATAGACGGTTTCGCCGGCATTCAGGATCAAGCTGCGGACAATGCGGCGGTCGGGATCTTCGAAAAACGCGTCGACGATCGCAAGTTTTGTGTCGGCGGCGTAAACGCGCGGCGTTGCGGCACGGTCCAACAGTCTAGCCGTCAACACCGCAAGCAGACCAATGGTTGTGAACCTCACGGCACGCCTCATGGGCTCATGATAACGCAATCAGCATCGCGCGGTACGAATGGCCTGGGCCACCCAGACTTGCCGCCAATGTTTTTGTGGGCCCCGCCGTCACACCGAGCCGCGATGCAGCGTCTTTGTACTCGAATGGCCCGCGGCGTGCGTATAAATTAAAGGTACCCATGAAACTCCATTCCACCCTTCCCCTCAGCGTGATTTTGTTGACTTTATCCGTTAGTGCGCAAAATGCGAATCCACCCGCTCAAACAAGAAGTGTGACGAATCAACCCGCTCGTGGGGCAGATCGCCACGCCGCGCGACAAGCCGCCAGACAGCGGGCCCAACGCCCCGCAGCCACCCCGGCTCCGACGGATCGCCGCTCGGCGATTGTCGAATTCTCCACCCCGTCACTGGTGGAACACTTGGCGGCTACATCGCGCCGGACGGCCGCGGTCGCCGATACTTCCCGCGCCGCCAGCGATTCGATCGACACCGAGATGGTCCGCACACGCATGTTCTCGACCGAAGGCGACACCTATCGCCAGGCTTTGCAGCAAGAAAAGACGCCGCTGATCGCGGCGTTGCAGGCACGCGGCGTGACGATCATTTCGCAAGCCGAGCACGTCATCAACTCGATCACGATTTCCGCCACCGCCGGCGATCTCGCGTGGATTCGCACGCAGCCCGGAGTGAAGTCCGCGCATTTCGCGGCCGTACATCACGTTCACCTGAACGCGGCGACGCAGTTGATCGGCGCGCAGCAAGTATGGAATCAAATCGGCGGCGCGGCCAAGGCCGGCGCGGGAATCAAGATTGCGATGCTCGATTCCGGCATCGACATCACGCATCCGATGTTTTCCGCGTCGGGATTCAATGCACCTGCCGGATTTCCGAAAACCAACACCGGCGCGGGCAGCGGATACACCAACGCGAAAGTGATTGTCGCGAAGAATTATATTTGCTCCGCGGCCACGGGATCTTGCCCGAACGATCCGGATCGCGCGACGAGCTGGGATCACAACGGCTCCGACGGCTTGGGTCACGGCACCGGTACGGCGTCGGTGGCGGCCGGAAATTGCGTGACCAACACACCGTTCAACGTGCAGATTTGCGGCGTGGCGCCCGGCGCTTGGCTGGGAAATTACAAAGTGTTCAACTCCGTGGGCGACGGCGTGGATGAATCGCAGGCGATCAACGACGCGGTGGCCGACGGAATGAACATCATCAACTACTCGGGGGGCGGCGACGCCACCGGCCTGTCCCCCACGGACTCGAGCTTTGCCGACGAGTACACCGCCATCAAGAACGCCGCGATGGCCGGCGTGCCGGTGATTGTCTCGGCGGGGAATTGCGGTCCCGCGGGAAGCTCGGACCCCAGTTGCATCACCGTCGGCGACAATTCCGTGAACGATCCCGCCATCATGCCGTACGCGATCGCGGCGGGCGCCAGCAGCAATTCGCATGTGCTCGGGAATGCGCTGACCCTCTCGTCGGCGGCGCCCGGGAGTTTGCAAACCATCGCGACTGCGCCGGTGTTCAACGCCAGCGCGACTTCCCAAGTGGCCTCGTACACGGCGCCCGGCGCGGGTCCCGCGGTGATTGTGGATGTCGCGACGATCAACGCTTCGGGAACGGCGTGCAGCGCACTGCCTGCCGGCAGTCTCACGGGGAAAATCGCGCTGCTCAAATACGATTTCGATCTTCCCTGCGATTCGAGCACACCCGACACAACGTCCACGAATAATGCGAAGGCCGCGGGCGCCGTCGGCGTCATCTATATCGATCCGCTGCCGGAAGAACTTCTGGGACCGTTCAACTTTTTAGCCGGCGGCAGCATTCCTTCCACGTTGATCACCTACCAAACGGGACTTGCTTTACAGGCGTATGTCGATGCGAACCCGGGAAAAGTGACCGGGCAATTCGCGGGCACGCCGAGCGAACCGCCGCAGACCGCGGATCAAGTGGCCGACTACTCCAGTCGCGGACCGGTGAACGACTTCAGCCTGAAACCGGATTTGACCGCGCCGGGCGACATGCTCGTCGCGACTCCAGTCGCGCTGCCGGATATCAACAACGGCGCGATCTACGATCCTTCGGGATACAGCTACAACGAAGGAACCAGCTATTCCGCGCCGATGACTTCGGGCGCCGCGGCGGTTTTGATGGCGTTGCGGCCATCGCTGAACGCCTTCGACATCAAGAGCGCGCTCGTGAACACCGGATCGCCGCTCAGCTCGACGCAAGATTTGGCCGTACTCAGCGTGCAGATGACGGGCGGTGGACGCGTGAATCTTCCCGGCGCGATCAATACGATGATTTCCGCGAATCCGGTATCGGTCAGCTTCGGCCAGGTCACGAGCCCCGCAGCGGGTTACTCGCAATCGCAGAGCGTAACGCTGAAAGAACTCGGAACTTCGGCGGAAACGTACAACGTCGCGGTGGTTCAAGCGGTGACCAACGCCGGTCTTTCGATCACCGTGCCGTCGACTGTGTCGGTGAGTCCCGGCGGCACCACATCGCTGGCGATTTCGCTGAAGCTGAGCGCGCAAGTCTTCGGAATTTACGAAGGAACGATCGTGCTGACGAGCCAATCGTCGTCGCAAACGATCCACATCCCGTATTGGGTGATGCTCGGCACGCCGACATTCCCCGCGGGCAGTTTGGTGGACGGCGCAGGCTTCGGCAAGAACGTTTCGCCCGGCGACATCGTGTCGCTCTTCGGCACCGACCTGGGAACGCAAGGCGCGGGAGCGTCGTTCATTCCCTTGCCGGTCGACGTGAATCACACGGTTGTCGGAATTCTTGGAAACTTCACCGGCTTCGGCAATACGGAGTTTGTCACGCCGATCTTCTACAGCTCGTCTGGGCAGGTCAATTTCATGATTCCGTACGAACTGGAAACCGGCAGCACCGCTACGGTGTTCGTATTTCAACAAGGAGTGCAAGGCGCCTCGTCGCTCGACTTCACGCCGAACGCCACGTCGCCGGGAATCTTCACCTCCAACGGCACGGCGGTGGTGACGCATCAATCGGGCGCGCTGGTGACGGCCGCGAATCCGGCGACCGCCGGCGAAGTCGTGACGATCTACTGCGCGGGTCTCGGCGCGACGAATCCCACGATCTTCGAAGGCGATCCGGGACCGATTCCGCCGGCCACGACGACCGCGACAGCCACGGTCAGCATCGGCGGCGCGAACGCCAGCGTGAGTTTCGCCGGCCTGACGCCGTTGTTCGCGGGACTCTATCAGGTGAACGCGACAATTCCGTCGAGCGTGCACGGACCGCAGACGATCACCATTTCGATCGGCGGCGCGACGAGCAACGCTCCGACGACCTACGTGCAGTAAACAAGAAAGAACAAATGCACCGCCGATGAACGCAGATAAACGCCGATGAAGTTCAGGTCTTCATCGGCGTTTATCGGCGGTTGCATTTTATTTTGCTCGCGGGAATTTTCGATCCGCGGCCGCCGCTTGATACGCGTACCACGCCGTCACCAACGCCGCTTGGCGAATATCCTTCACCTGCAAACGCTCCGGCGTATCGACATTCGTGTGATGCTCGCGCACATCATAGTTCACGTAATCCTGAATGGGATTGAACGCCGGCACGCCGATTTCGTTGAAGGTCACGTGATCGCTATTCCCCAGTGAGTCGATCACGTTGCGGCGCACACCGAATTGCTTGAGCGGCTCGTTCCAGGCGTCGAATATCGCGCGCAGGTCCTCGCGATTTTGCAAATACCATCCGTAGATCGGGCCGGTGCCGGCGTCGACGTTGAAGTAGACGTCGAATTTCGCGCGCGCCTCGGCGTTCGCGTCGCCGGCGAGATGCTGCTGCACCCACGCTTTAGATCCGAGTAGTCCTTGTTCTTCGCCGCTCCAAATCGCCGCCCGAATCGTGCGCCGCGGGCGCGCGCCAGTCGCTTTGAGAATGCGCATCGCCTCCATAATCGTTGTCGCGCCGTCGGCATTGTCGGTGGCGCCGACACCGGTGTGCCAGGAGTCGAGATGTCCGCCGATCATCACGATTTCGTCGCGCACCGCCGGATCGGAGCCGGACAATTCCGCGAGCACGTTGTACGTGTTTCCGCTGTCGTCGGGAAATTTCGCTTGCACGTTCACGCGCAACTTCACCGGCACGCCTTGCTCCAGCATGTGCACGATCATGTTGTAGTGCTCGCCCGCCAGTGTGATCGACGGAACGACGTTATCGCCGGCGTCGCGCCCCTGCACGAACACGGTGCCGTGCTCGCCGCGGCTCGGTTTCAGGATCGCGGCGGCGCCGGCATCGTGGATCGCCTGCGCGATCGCTTGAGCGCGCGCTTGTCCGCCGAGTCCACCACCGGCCGGCGCTGCCGGCGGCGTGACGTAGCTCGGATCGCTCGGCTGCGCGCGATCCTGACGCACGAAAGCCGTCATCGCTGGTTGCGTCAGTACGATCGCGCCTTTCAAGCGCGCCGACATTCCCGCGATTTCTTCCGCCGATTTCCCCGCGATCATCACCGGCGTCGCGGTGACTTCCCCGGCGGTCGACGGCGACCACGCGTCGGCGTACCCGATCAACGGCATGTAGCGGGGCTCCACCATTTCGACGGTGAGTTTGTCGAGCGTCCAACTGCGGCCGAAATGGAATGCTTCCAGGCGGGCGTTCTCCAAACCCTTTGAGGCAAGCCACTGGCGTGTCCACACGGCGGCGCGCTTGTGCGCGGGCGACGCGGTGAGGCGCGGCCCGATGATCACCGTGAACATGTCGAAGACGGTGGTGGCTTCGGAGTGGTCCATCGCTTCCACGCGCATTTTTTCGAGCAGTCCCGGATTTTGCGGTGCGGGAAATTGCGCGAGCAGTGCCGAAATTACCAGCAGCAGGACGAGAGAGGTGCGGAGGATCATGGGCGTCATTTTCGCATAGTTTGGCCGGCATATTTCGCGCGCAGCCGCCGTAGTTGTGGCAAACTTGAAAAAGCGGGGCACAAAGGTCAACTCTCCATGCTTTTGCAGTGTGCGATCTGCCAGACGCGTCAGGAATGGAAATTGATCCCGGCGGAACTCACAGCCATCAAGGACCTGGGAGCGGCGTTGATTCCCTGCGCCGCGTGTCAGAAAAAAACCTACCACGTCTATCCGAGCACGGGTGAGTACCGTCCGGGCATGGATCGCCGCCATTTCGGCGGATTGAATTTCCCAGCGGCGGAAGCGCCCTCTCGTCCCGTGCCTGCGGCGCTGCGTCCCGTTCCCGCGCCTGCGGCACAAGCCGCGGTGAAGACCGCGCCCGCGGACGGCAGCGTTGAACACCAAGAGAGCCGCGGACCGCGTCGTGTACGTTTGGAACTTCCGCTGCGCGTTCGAAGCTTGGAATTTGGATTTGAAGAAGTCACGACCACGGTGAACGTGAGCCGCGGCGGCGTCTATTTTCTGACCGAGCGTCCGTATCGAATCGGCCAGCGCACCAGAGTGCAACTAAATTACAACAGCGCCAGCGCGGACAATATCGAACAGCAAGCCGAAGTCGCGCGCGTGCAGGTGATCCCGGGATCGTTCCGGAAGGGCGTGGCGCTGAAGTACGTCTAGCTACGCCTCCTGCACTTGCCGTTGTTCAAATAAGTGATCGATCCACAGCGACGCTAGTTTTTCCGCAACCGAATTCTGCCGCAACCGCGCGGCCAGATGCGCGAAGTCCACTTGGTCGAGCGCCTGATCCTGATTGAAGCAACTGAAGACCATGCTCTCTTTGCCGCTCTCGGGATCCACGTGTTTTTGCAGGCACTGCGCGCAAATCTCCTTCATCATGCATTGCATCGGCGAGTTGATCGAGCCGATGGCGGCATGTTTCTCCGGCAGAAATTCCTTCAGCACGGTTTTCCGCGCGGTTTTCACCGCACCCATCATGCGGTCCGATCCAATCGAAATGATGCGGTCGATTTCCTTCAGCGGGATGATCGTTTCACCCAGCTCGCCCATGGCGTAGGCGCGCATGGCCTGCACGATGTTACCTAGGAACGTGCGATCCTGCGGGCGCCGCGGCTCGATCAACTCGCCTTCGTCCACCGACCACACCACCATGTCGCAGCTCCGTTCTACTTCCGAGCGCTTATACAAATCGCTCTTCCGTTTGTATCCGGCGAAATAAATCACGCGATTGCCTTTTTGCTTCAAGGCCCAGGAAATGGAAAACAGCACGGCGTTGCCGAGTCCGCCACCGGCCAGCAAAACCGTTTCACCCGCGGGAATTTCCGTAGGCGTTCCGGTCGGTCCCATCAACACGACTTCTTCGCCTGGCTGAAGCAGCGCGCACAAGCGGCTCGATCCGCCCATTTCTAGAACGATCAGCGAAATCAACCCGCGTTCGCGATCGACCCACGCACCGGTGAGCGCGATGCCTTCCATGGTCAAATGAAATCCGGCGACCTTTTCCGAAAACGAGTCGTAGTTCTGCAGACGGAAGAATTGTCCCGGTTCGAAGTGCTTGGCCGCGAGCGGCGCGCGCACGATCACTTCCACAATGTTCTTGGTCAGGCGAAGCACATCGACCACGCGCGCGCCGAATTCATCGTCGGTGCGCTCGGTAAATAAAACCCACTGTAGCTCCCGATCGGACTGCTGCTCTTTCTTCAGCGACGCGACTTCGTCGCGGAACAATTCCGCCACGTGCGGATAGCCGTACTTCGCGGAAGCCATGGCCTTCACCACGTTGCCCGCGTATTTCGGATGATTGTCGCCGTAGAACGTGATGTAGCGGCCGTCTTTCTCGTACGACGTGAAGAATCCGTCTTCGCCCTTCGCCGCGGGTACGAGTTTGCCGTTCTCCATCTTGTGGGTTTGAAAAAACTCCTTCCACTCGTCGAGCTTGAAGGTGTTCGGAAACTCCCGCTCGTAGATCACGTTGGGATGCGTGCCCGCGGCGACCATCACGGATCGCGCGGGCATCTCGACCATTTCACCCGTACCGCGCAGCTTGCCGTTATCCATCGCTTGCCGCTCGAGAATCAGCGCTTTCAACTTGCCGTACTGATCCGGCACGCACTCCACGGGATTTAGCAACTCGGAGAACGCGATGCCTTCCTCCAGCGACTTGATGATTTCCTCGTGATTCAAGCGATACGCCGGAGAATCCTGCAGGCGCCGGCGATACGCGATGGTGACGCCGCCCAGTCCGTTGACGATGCGCGCGAAATCCGGCTGGCGCCCCGCGGCTTTGGCGGCCGCGCGTTCGTCGCGCACCTGGCGTCCGTGATCGAGCCAGCGCTGGAACGTTTCGATTTCCTCGGGATCGAACTTCGCGAGAATGGCCGCTTCGCCGAGCTCCGGGACGAGCCGCTCGTAGCGATCGAGTGCTTGCTCCACTTGCACGATGTAGTACGCCATCAATTCGGTCGCGGTGTCGATGGCCGTGAGTCCGCCGCCGATGACGACGGCCGGCAAATCCACCTGAAGATTCGTGAGCGAGTTCGTCTTGTACGCGCCCGCCGACTGCAAGCCCATCAGAAAATCGGAGGCTTGGCGCATGCCGCGAATCACGTTGTTCTTTACCGGCACCAGCGTGGGCCGTCCCGCGCCGGTGGCGATGGCGATGTGATCGAAGCCCATTTTCCACGCGTCCTCGATGGTGATGGTGCCACCGAAACGCACGCCGTCGTAGAGGCGGAATTTCTTGCGCCGCATCAGGTTGACGTAGTTGATGTCGAGGAAATTCTTGTCCCAGCGTACCGTGATGCCATATTCCGCCACGCCGCCGAAGCCCAGGATCATGCGTTCGTCGAGCGGGCCCGTGACGTCGCCGATGTCCTTGATGGGTCGCGGCACGCGTCGCTTCGCGCCCGCCATGTTCACCGAAAGCGGCTCGACGCGCAAACCTTCGATGCCGATGACGCCGAAACCTTCGTTGAGCAAATAATGGGCCAACGTATATCCCGCGGGACCCATGCCGACAACGAGAACTTTTTTTCCGTTGTACGGCAGCGGAACGGGCCGGTGATGATTCAGCGGATTCCAACGCGTAAACAGCGAGTAAATCTCAAAACCATACGGCAGTTTCAAAACGTCGGTGAGAATGCCCGTCTCGATTTCCGGAATGTTCACCGGCGTTTGCTTCTGGAAGATGCACGACTTCATGCAGTCGTTGCAAATGCGGTGTCCCGTGCCGGCGCACAACGGATTGTCGATCATCACCGCGGCGAGCGCGCCGATCCCGTGGCCGTCGCGGCGCAGCATGTGGGCCTCGGAGATTTTTTCGTCGAGCGGGCAGCCGTCGAGCTTGATGCCCAGCGGATTTTTCTGAACTTGCCCCTGGCGGATCATGCCGATGGAGCACGAATCCTTCTCGCGCTCGTGACAATAGAGGCAGTAATGCACTTCCTGCATCGACTCGCGCTGCGACATGCGTTTGTCCGTCAACTCGAAGCCGTCGCGGAAGCGGCGACGGTCGTGCTGGCCCATCATTTTTTCGGGATGCGCGGCGTCGGGACGGTCCAGCGGCACGAGATGTTCGTAATCGAGCTTTTCCGGCTGATGAAACGAGGAAAAGTGCGCCGAGCGGATGTGCAATTTCGGATGAAACGCCAAGGCGCGCGCCCATTGCTTCACGATTTCAAGATCGGCGCTGCGGTTCGGCGCGTCGAGTAGGCGCAACCCTGTTTCCGCAAGTTCGCGTTCGGGATCTCCGGCCAGCGAAAGGTTCGCGAGAACGCTCGTGACCACGCGGCGGTAACGGACTTCCATCTCGTCCACGTTCCACCCCGCGATTTCTTCGGCCGAGGGCGCGGGCTTCAGCACGTACTTATCGAGATAGTGTTTTTTCCACTGGAAGATGCGTCCTTGTTCCAGCAGGCTCTCGTGCAGCGCGTTAGCTTCCGCTTCAATGTGAAACAGGCGCGCGACGAATGGTCCCACGAAAGCGGCGACGCGAATCATCACGTCGCTGGAAAACTTGCCGCCGCGATACTCTTCGTAGGCGCGCGCGAGCTCGGGATCTTTTACGGCCAGTTCCTCGCGAAAAATCTTGTCGAGCGCGTGAATGCGGCGGACGCGGTTTAGATCGGCGAACCGGAAACCCGGAATACCAAGAGGAAAGTTCCACGCATTGGGTGTATGTTGCTCGCGATGATGAATGGAGAGATGAAGACTCATCTCTTATAGTTTAACTCACTCGCAAGCCACTACCGCGCCGCGGCGTTACAGCGTCTTGTTATCCGCCGATTTCAATTCCGCATCTGGCGCTCCGGCGCATTGCCGCACGGCGAAGTTCGACACTTTGTGCAGCGCGAACGTGGGCACGCCGACGGCTTGCGGCGCTTTGATGCGGAAAAAATCGGCGTCGTCCACGTTATCGAGAATGAACGCCGGGCGCTGATCCTCTTTCTGCGCGCGGATCTCGATGTTGTCGAACTGTATGCCTTTCACGTGACGCACGTAGAATCCGTGCGACGGCATGTTGCGAATCGGCGCGGCGGGACCTCCGCCCCCGGATCCACCGCGACCTTGTTGCGCCGTCGCTCCAGCCGGCGCGCCAGGTTGTCCTGCACGGCCTGCCCCGGCTCGTCCTGCTCCTTCTGCATGCCACTGGCCGTCCGCGCCACGTCCGCTCGGCCGCGGCGGCGCGACAAACATGGTCGGCTCAGGATACGTCTCTTCGTACTCCGGCGGTTCGAATGCGGCGTCTTCTTTTGTGCCGCCGCCCTGATGCGTCACTTGAATGTTCGAGATCTTTACGTCTTCGATCACATGTCCGGGGATTCCGCTGATGATCGATCCCAAGCGCGACACCGAGTTCGAGCACGCGATGTTCGAGATGATCACGCGGCGCAGCGTGCCCACCGGCACGCCGTCGGGACCACGCATGCGCCGGCCGAGATGCATGAAAATCGGCGCGCTCATGATGTCGCGCATCGAAATGTTGGTGACGGTCACGTCTTCAAGAATCGCACCATCGACCGATTCCAGCGCCAATCCCTGGCAGCCCTCGAAAACGCAATTCGAAATCGTGATGTTGCGGAATCCGCCGTTCGACTCGGTGCCGAACTTGATGCGCCCCGTGTGCGGCACGCGCGCGTCGGGAGCGAACTTCTTGTACGTGCCGTCGAGCATGCTTCCTTCTTCCCAGCATCCGCTCACGTAGCAGTTCGTGATGGTGACGAATTCGCAAACCTTCGCGCGGCCAATCGCGAAGTCGGCCTTCAAACAAATGCCGTCGTCCCAGGGCGAATTTACGTAGCAGTTGGAGATGCGCACGTTGCGGCAAGCGTCCACGTCCATGCCGTCGCGCTGCGTGTCGATCATCAAGTTGTCGATCGTGAGATTGTCGACGCCCGTGGCGAGAATGCCGAAGTGTCCGCCGTGCAGAATCGAAAAGTCCCGGAGTAGCACGTTGTGGCAATTCTTCAAGCTGATCGATTTGTTGCCGACGCCGGGCGTTTGCGCACCTTGTCCGCGGCTCAAACTCTTTCCCCAAATGCGGCCTGGGCCGGTGATCGAAATGTTCTCGATGCCGTCGCCCCAAATCAAACTGTTCTGAAAATGGCTGTGACCGAAATCCTGATACATGTCCCACTGGTTGGGCTCGGCATGATCAAACCCGCCCGTGCCGTCCGCAGGCGGATCGGCCGCCACAATCACCGCGCCTTGATCGAGATACAAACCGACGTTGCTTTTCAGGTGAATCGAGTACGACGCATAGTGACCCGCGGGAAAATACACCGTGCCACCGCCGGCCGCGGCCGCCGCGTCGATCGCTTTGTTGATTGCCGGCGTGTCGATGGCCTTGCCGTCACCTTGCGCGCCGAACACGCGAACGTCGAAAGAGCCGATGGCGCCAGGAGCTCCGCTCCGCACTTGTGCGGTCGCCGAAAAAGCAGCGCCGCTAACTGCCGCACCGGCGAGTTGCAGGAAATTTCTGCGAGGGTTGACTTCGTTGGACATGCGTTCTCCGATCGTCCCTAGTATAGGATCGACGTATGGAATACATCAACCTGGGACTCTCGGGACTGCGCGTCCCCAAATTCGTCTATGGCGTTTTGACCTTCAGCGGAACGAACGGCTTCGAGGCGATCGGCTCGGCGGTGGGCGCCGAAGCGCGCCGGTTGATCGACGTCGCAATGGAAGCGGGCGTGAATGCCTTCGATACCGCGAATCTCTATTCGTTCGGCGGCTCGGAGAAAGTTTTGGGCGAAGCGCTCGCGGGACGGCGTCACGAAGCGCTGATCTTCACCAAGGCCGGCTTTCCGATGAGCAAAGCGCCCAACGATCGCGGCGCGTCACGCGGGCATCTTCTCGCGCAATGCGAGAAGTCGCTCAAGCGTTTGAATACCGATTACATCGATCTGTACTTCACGCATCTTTGGGACGGCGCAACGCCGGTGGAGGAAACGGTCGACGCGATGGGCACGCTGATTCGCGACGGAAAAATCCGTTATTGGGGCGTGTCGAACTACAGCGGATGGTCGCTAACGAAAACGGTGATGGCCGCGCGCGCCGCGGGATTGCCGCAACCGGTATCGCAACAGATTTACTACACAGCCGAAGGACGCGAGGCGGAGTACGAGTTGCTTCCGGCCGGCGCGGACTTGGGCGTCAGCGCGATGATCTGGAGTCCGCTGGGACAAGGCATGCTCACCGGCAAAGTGGGTCGCGACAAAAAAGCGCCTACCGGCACAAGGCAAGGCACGAAGGGATGGTCGGAGCCGTGGATCTTCGATCAGGAACGTTTGTACCGCGTGATCGACACGCTGACGGAAGTCGCGAAAGAACAAAATGCGTCGGTTGCGCAAGTGGCATTGGCGTGGGTGAAGGATCGCCCCAACATTGGACCGATCGTGATCGGCGCGCGCAACGAAAAACAGCTTCGCGACAATTTGGCCGCGGAGCCGATGCACTTGACGCCGGAGCAAAGTGAGCGCATCGAATCGATCGCGCGTCCCGCGCCGATTTATCCGTACTGGCATCGCGCGATGCACGCAGTGGAGCGCGCGGCACCGGCTGAGGTCGGATATTTGTTAGGTCACAGGAAAACGTTGGGTACGGAAGGAAACGTGTTCGGCTAATGGCGACCTGCACGGCAAACGCGCTTAACCTTGTAGCTCTTTCAGAATGTGACGCGCAAGAAACTCTTTGATTTCGTTGTGCCGTGGAACCGGCTGCGATGCACCGGTCCGAGGATTCTGATACCAATCGTGCCTGCCGCCATGCCGGATGAACACACACCAGAATCGGAAGGCTTACGGATCAGATCCACTCGCTTCATGCGACGGTCAAGTCGGCGGCGCGGCGCACGCCGGGAATCTCGCCGCGGTTCAAGTCGATAAGAAGATCGCGAAGATGTTCCTGTAAGTCTTCTAAGCTGCTTCCTTGAGTGACGTAGTCCGGGAACTCTTCTAGGTAGCCCAGCCAAGCCGAGCCATCCTGCCAATAGATATAGCGGGTTGTACTCATTGACACTAGTCTACCAATCTTTTTCCCACACGCGCGCGATCGGATAACGCCCGGTATCGCCCGGCTCGTACTTCGACCGGCCCATCCACCACTGCAACCGCGCGTTGCGATCGGCGGCGAACGCCGGATCGCTCGCGACCTTCGCCTCAAACTCTTTGCGCAACTCGGGCGAGTCGGCCATCATGCGGCGCGCCACCGGCTCGGTGATGTAGTCGCCGGCTCCCTCGCCTCTTTCCAGCACAGCGTTCAGGAATCCCCAGCGGATCAGCGAATCGGGCGCGGCGGGCTCGAGCATCGCCTGAATCAAGCGGGCCAGCGATTGCTTCATCGGCACCCAGTACGATCCCGCGGGAAAAAGCATTTTTTCCTTCACGGGCTTTACATCGATCGTCGAGACCATCACGCGGCCTTCAAACGATTGCGTGGCGAATTTCGTGTTGGAAAAGCGATACGTCTCAAATTCCTTCTCGACGGGCGCCAGGATGTGATGCGTCTCCACGCCGTGCAATTCGAGCAGCGCTGCGATGTCGCGATACGCCGCGGGAATGAGGTAACCGAGCGGCATTTGCGCCTCGGCGGTGGTATCGATTTGGTCGTGGATCACCGTGTCGATGTCGTCTTTTTCCGGCAAGTAGCGATTCACCATCGATCCCGTGATTTCGCTCTTGAAGGGACCATTCTTCAGCGAGTGGTAAACCAGCGGCCGGCTCTTGTCGCTGACTCTTCCCGCGAGATACACCGGCGCGGCATTGCGATCGCCGGCGCGCGCGGCAAATTCCTTGTCGGCGTCACGCACAGCTTTGCGCAACGCCTCCGGGTCGTGGCAAATGATTTCGATCGAGTGACGCATGATGTCGAAATGGGCCCAGGCGCGAGTTTTCGCGTTCTTCAAGCTGTGGGATTCCACCAAGAGCGACGGCCGGTTGCGCACCGCGACATACAAATGCGAATAGCGCGGCGAAAACACTTCCATGTAGAACTCGCGTTTGCCGTTGGCTCCTGCGCGCAAAGCCCCATAGGGCGCGACCATGTGGCCGTCGCCTTCCATGCGCTTGTTCAGCTCGGGGACAAATTGATCGTTCACCCAGCGGCGCGCGGGTTCGGCGAGGTCTTGGTTGCGGGCCATGTCCCAGGTTACGTCGTACTGAAAGTCGGCGCCATCGGTCACGTGATTGTCGATGTGAAAATCGGGATTCCACGCGTTGAACTTGCGCAACCATGCCTGCATCTCCGGCGTTTCCGCCTTGATGTAGTCGCGATTCAAATTTAGGCGCTGCGCGGTGGCGCGCAGTCCCGTAGACTTCGGCCCGTTCTGCTGCACGCGATGATAGGGGCTGAAGTACTCGTGACCATCGACGTTGAACACCGGAATGATCACGAAAATGCATTGATCGAGGAACGACGCGAAGCGCTTCGTTACGGCCATGTCGCGCACCAGCATCAACGCCGTGTCTTTGCCCTCGATTTCACCCGAGTGAATGCCGCTTTGGATGAACACGATCGCTTTGCCGGTGCGCGCCGCGGCCTGCGGAGTGAACGCGCGGTCTTTCGACACGATGATGGCGATCAGCGGACGCCCCTCGGGCGACGTGCCGATGGTTTCCACATGTACAAGGCGTGAAGCACGTTCCAGACGACGCGCGATCTCCAGCGTTTCAGCGTATGGCGCGGTTTCCTCGAAACCGGTCTTCTCGCCGGTGGTGATCAAATCGGGCGGCGAGGCTTTGGTGCTCTCAGCGAGCGACGCGGCCGCCTTGGCAGCCGGCGGCTCGATGCCGGAATGGGGTCCTATGGGTTCTTGCGCGAGGGAAAATCCCACGACAAGCAGAAGTGCCAGGAAAAAAGACACGCGGCGAGACAAGCGATATCGAAACAAGCGGTCCTCCCGCGCCAATGTAGCACAGTTCAGGATGCGCCGGCTCCTGTGGCGTCGCGATGCTGATAGCACTCGCGGCAATACACGGGACGTCCTTGCGTGGGCCGGAACGGCACGGTGGTCTGCTTGCCGCATTGCGCGCAGACGGCGATTGTTTCATTCTTCAGGGAACCGCCGCTCGATCGGGCGGCGCGCCGCGATGCCTGACATTTCTTGCAGCGTCGCGGTTCATTCAGCAAATTCTTTTGGGCAAAGAAGCGCTGTTCTCCCGCGGAAAACAAAAACTCTTCCCCACATTCAAAGCAGGTAAGCGTTCGATCGGCGTAGTCCACCTTGGTCCGTTCCGGCCTCCTGAGAGTTATGTTGCGGCGCCGTTATGTGTTACAACGACGCTGCAGCACGATTCCCTTTTTCCGGCTCGCTTGCGAACCCTGCACACAGACACACCCAGCGCGTGGCGCCTGCGAAGCGGCCAAAGGCCCAACCCTTTTTTTAAGGATGATCTTGCTTACTTAGTTGGCGTCTCGCTCCGGACCGGCCTCACTTCACCGGCCCGGTTCGAGTAAACCAAAAACAACGCAAGCGCTACAACGCTTGCGTAAGACTGCGGAAGGTGGACAGCCAGCGCGCTACTCAGGATCGCGCCGGTTCTTCTTTCGGTTGCGTTTCCGGGCCAGGGCTGCTTTCACCCTGCGTTTCTCGCCCGGTTTCAGGTAATACGAGTGCCGTTTCACTTCCTTGATAATGTCCTCTTGCTGGACTTTTCTCTTGAAACGGCGCAAAGCATTCTCGAGGGATTCACCCTCTTGAAGCCTTACTTCTGCCACTTGACATCCACCCCCTTTAAATTCCGAACGCTCTACGATCTTGCAAATCGCGTTTTGAGTCAAGAGCAATTATAACAGGCTTCGCTTCTACCGCCCGGCGCGTCTTTGCGATAGACTGGAAGATCATCCGGGACGGAAAAGATCCATGGAAAATGTCCTTGCCATTCTACTGGCCGGAGGCGCCGGCGAACGCCTTTATCCGCTCACACGCGACCGTGCTAAGCCGGCGGTGTGCTTTGGTGGAAACTATCGCATCATCGATATCACGCTCTCAAATTGCATCAATTCCGGATTGCGCCGCCAACTGATCCTGACACAGTACAAAGCGCTTTCGCTGAATCGCCACATTCGTCTCGGCTGGAATATTCTTTCCAATGAACTCGGCGAATTCATCGAGATCATTCCGCCGACCAAACGCGTTTCCGACGATTGGTATCGCGGCACGGCCGACGCGATTTACCAGAATCTGCATACCATCGTGCAGGAAGGTCCCGAGCACGTGCTGGTGCTGGCCGCCGATCACATCTACAAAATGAATTACGCGCCGATGCTCGAGCAGCACCGCCGCTCGGGCGCCGATATCACCGTCGCCACGATTCTCGAAAAGCCCGAAGAGACGCAACGCTTTGGGGTTGCGGAACTCGAATCCGATGGACGCTTCGTCGGCTTCGAGGAAAAACCCAAAGTCCCGAGGCGGCGCTCGCCCTACAATCCCGATTACGTCAGCGCGTCGATGGGAATTTACGTTTTTAACACGGCGACGCTGGTGCGCATGCTGCGCGACGACGCGCTCGACGAAACGTCGAGCCACGACTTCGGAAAAAACATCATCCCCAAAGCGATCCACGAGTCGAAAGTGTATTCTTTCAATTTCGTCGACGAAAACCAGAAGGAAGCGCTCTACTGGCGCGACGTGGGAACGCTCGACGCCTACTACGAAGCGAACATGGACCTGGTCTCGGTGTCGCCGGTGTTCAATATGTACGATCGCCACTGGCCGATCCGCACGCGGCAAGAACAGCATCCGCCGGCGAAATTCGTTTTCGCGCAAGAGGGTGGACCGCACGAAGGCCGGCGCATGGGCGTGGCGCTCGATTCCATCGTGTCGCCGGGATGCATTGTCTCGGGCGGTCGCGTGACGAACAGCGTTTTGTCGCCGAACGTCCGCATCAATAGCTACTCCGAAGTGGATTCGAGCATTTTGTTTTGGAATGTCGTGGTCGGACGACGCAGCCGCATTCGCCGCGCCATCATCGACCGCGACGTGGAGATTCCCGAGAACACCGAGATCGGTTTCAATCACGATCTCGATCGCTCCCGCGGCTACATCGTCACGGAAAACGGAATTACGGTGGTGCCCAGTCCAGTGCAGACGCTGGAGGGCGCCGAAGAACTTGGTTATCGCGCGGAATAGTTCCGCCCACAAATACCTATGCACACAATTGAACTGATCCAAGCACGGGAGATCCTCGACTCGCGAGGAAATCCAACGGTTGAAGCGGATGTTCGTTTGTCGAGCGGCGCGATGGGACGCGCCGCCGTGCCAAGCGGCGCATCCACCGGCGAGCACGAAGCGGTGGAATTGCGCGACGGCGATAAGTCGCGCTATCTCGGCAAGGGCGTACTGAAAGCGGTCGCGAACGTGAACGGCGCGATCCGCAAAATCGTGAACGGCCGCGACGCGTTCGATCAAGCGGGACTCGATCGCGCGATGATCGAACTCGACGGCACGCCGAACAAAGGCAAGCTCGGCGCGAATGCGGTGCTGGCGGTGTCGCTGGCGAACGCGCGCGCCGCGGCGGCCCATTGTCGATTGCCGCTGTATCGCTACTTGGGCGGTGTCCACGCCACGCTGCTCCCCGCGCCGATGATGAACGTGATCAACGGCGGCGCGCACGCCGACAATAACCTCGACTTCCAGGAATTCATGATCATGCCGCACGGCCTGGGATCGTTCCGCGAAGCGCTGCGCGCGGGCGCGGAGATTTTCCATCACCTCAAGAAAATCCTCCACGGCAAAGGACTCTCGACAGCGGTCGGCGACGAGGGCGGCTTCGCGCCGAACCTGAAAAGCGACGATGAAGCCATCGAAGTGTTGCTGCAAGCGATCGGCGCAGCCGGATACAAAGCGGGATCGCAAGTTTCTATCGCGCTCGATCCGGCGTCGAGTGAGTGGTTTCAGGACGGAAAGTATGTCTTCAAGAAATCCGGCGCGGCTTCGAAAACGTCCGCGGAACTCGCCGACTACTGGGCCGGATGGCTCGCGAAATATCCGATTGTCTCGCTCGAAGACGGACTGGCCGAGAACGACTGGGCCGGCTGGAAAATGCTCACCGACAAAGTGGGCAAGTCGAAGCAACTTGTAGGCGACGATTTGTTTGTGACGAACACGCAGTTCTTGAAGCGCGGCATCAAGGAAGGCGTGGCGAATTCAATTTTGATCAAAGTGAATCAAATCGGATCGCTCACCGAGACGATGGAAGCCATCGAACTGGCGCGCAAGAACGGATACACCGCGGTGATGTCGCACCGCTCCGGCGAAACGGAAGATTCTTTCATCGCCGATCTGGCCGTCGCCACCGGCGTGGGACAAATCAAGACGGGTTCGGCGAGCCGCACCGATCGGATCTGCAAATACAATCAACTGCTGCGCATCGAGGAGGAATTGGGAGCGGCCGCAGCGTACGCCGACCCATTCGCCAAGTAATGGCTAGACCGAAGCCAGTAATTTTGTGCATCCTCGACGGCTGGGGTTACAATCCCAGCAAGCATGGCAACGCCATTGCGATGGCAAACACGCCGAATATCGACAAACTCGCGGCCGACTATCCGCACACCTTGATTCATACTTCGGGTCCTTACGTGGGATTGCCCGAGGGACAGATGGGCAACAGCGAAGTGGGCCATTTGAATATGGGCGCGGGCCGCATCATTCACATGGATATCACGCGCCTCGACCTGAAGATCGCAAACGGCGAATTCTTCCGCGAGCCGTTGCTGGTGCAAGCGATGGAGCGCGGTCGCACAAACCAATTGCACTTGATCGGCTTGGTTTCCGACGGTGGTGTGCACTCGCACATTACTCATCTCTACGCGTTGCTGCGGATGGCCGCCGAACAAAAAGTGGAGCGCGTTTTCGTGCATGCGTTCATGGACGGTCGCGACACGCCGCCGGAATCGGGCGCGGGATTTCTCGAAGCGCTTGAGGGCGAGACGCGCAAGTACAAGGTGGGCGGCTCTAATGGAGCAAAGCTGGCGAGCGTCAGCGGGCGCTACTACGCCATGGATCGCGACAAACGGTGGGAGCGCACGGAGCGTGCGTATCGCGCGATGGTCCTAGGTGAAGGCCGTAAAGCTTCTTCCGCGGTGGAAGCGGTCAAGCAAAGCTATGAAAAGAACATCACCGATGAGTTCATCGAGCCGGTGGTGATCACCGGCGCGGGGGGCGAGCCGGTCGCGCGTGTACACGACGACGATGCGGTGATCTTTTTCAATTTCCGCGCCGATCGCGCGCGACAAATGACCAGCGCTCTAACCGGTCCCGAGCGCGGCGGGGTCGAGATGCCGGGCGGCGCGCCGTTGCGGAAGAATTTGTTTCTTGTGATGATGACGCAATACGACAAGAACGTGAAGGCGCCCTACGTGATTGCGCCGGAATCGCCCGCGAATATTCTGGCAAACTCCTTGGCCGCCGCGAATCTGCGCAACATACGTATCGCCGAGACCGAGAAGTACGCGCACGTCACGTATTTTTTCAACGGCGGCAACGAAAAACCGTATCTCGGCGAGGAACGCATGATGATTCCGTCGCCGAAAGTCGCAACCTACGATTTGATGCCGGAGATGAGCGCGTTCGGCGTCGCCGAGGCCGCGGTGAAAGCAATCGAAGGCGGCGAGATGGATTGCATCGTGATGAATTTCGCCAACGCCGACATGGTGGGACATTCCGGCAAAATTCCGCCGACGATCAAAGCCGTGGAAACCGTCGACGGCTGTGTGGGTGGAATTTACGAAGCGCTCAAACGCAAGGGCGGCGCGATGATTGTGACCGCCGATCACGGCAACGCCGAGTTGATGATCGACCCGGCGACGGGCGGCCCGCACACGTATCACACGACGAATCCCGTGCCGTTGACGCTCGTATCAGAGGGTCACACATCGTTGAGAAAAGATGGTTCGTTGCGCGACTTGGCGCCCACGATTCTCGCGCTGATGGGTTTGCAAGCACCGCAGGAAATGACTGGGAGGGACATCCGTGTTTGATCGCACAGGGCCGAAGTATGATCGCTCAGGTTCGAGCCGCGGGCGGGCGCCGGCCGTCAAACGGCCAGACAGGTCGGATTTTCCGCCACGGCTCATCGCCAAACTAACCAAAGGGCAGGAAACGCGCATCCAGGAGTTGATTCGCCAGGTTCATGAAAAACGTGTGGGCGATTCGCTCGCGCTCGTAGAGCAAGCCCTCGCCGACTGGCGCGCCGGCGCACTCGCGACGTTGAAAGTGGACGACGCGATGCGAAAACACCTGCAACTTTCCACGCGCTATTTCGCGCGCTACGCCAACACCGCCGCGCGCGACATGGAAGCGATCAGCATCGTGGAGGAAGCGAAAGACTTGGGATTCCTCAACGACGAGGAGTTTCGCGGCCTGACGAGAATCGAGAGTGTCCCTAAATTTCCGCCTAGACCTCCAAGGCCCTGAGCTCTTTAATCCGGTCGCGGAGTTTAGCCGCTTTCTCGAACTCGAACTGCTTGGCGGCTTCTTTCATCTGCTTCTCCAGATCGGCGATCACGGAATCGCGCTGTTCCGTCGTCGCGATAGCGTCGTCCGGTACGTCCATCGGTACGGTGACATAATCGCCTTCCGCGACAGCCACCAAGCTCATGTCGATCGGGCGAATGATCGATTGTGGCGTGATGTCGTTATCGCGATTGTAGGCAAGCTGCTTTTCGCGACGCCGTGTGGTTTCCTCGATCGCGCGCTGCATCGATCCGGTCATTTGATCGGCGTACAGAATCGCACGGCCGTTCAGGTGCCGCGCGGCGCGCCCCATCGTTTGAATGAGCGATCCTTGCGAACGCAAAAATCCCTCTTTGTCGGCGTCGAGAATCGCCACGAGCGATACTTCCGGTAAATCGAGACCTTCGCGCAACAAGTTGATGCCGATCAGCACGTCGAACTCGCCCCGCCGCAGGTCGCGCAAAATCTTGATGCGATCGAGCACTTCCACTTCCGAGTGCAGATAGCGGCAGCGCACGCCGACCTCGGTGTAATACTCGCTCAAGTCCTCGGCCATACGTTTCGTCAGCGTGGTCACGAGCACGCGTTCGTTTTGCTCGGCGCGCCGGCGAATTTCGTTCAGCAAGTCGTCGACTTGTCCCTTCACCGGACGAATTTCCACTTCCGGATCGACCAGACCCGTGGGGCGAATGATTTGCTCGACAAAAACGCCGGCGGTTTTTGTCAACTCGTACGGTCCCGGCGTGGCGGAGACGTAGACCACTTGATTCACGCGATGCTCGAACTCCTCGAACGTTAGCGGACGATTGTCGAGCGCCGACGGCATACGGAATCCAAATGACACGAGGTTTTCCTTGCGCGAGCGATCGCCCGGGAGCATGCCGCGAAGCTGCGGAACCGTCTGGTGGCTTTCGTCGATGAACATGAGCGAGTCGCGCGGAAGATAGTCGAGGAGCGTGGGCGGCGCTTCGCCGGGTAAGCGGCCGGAAAAATGGCGCGAATAATTCTCGATCCCGTGGCAGTAGCCGATTTCACGCATCATCTCCAAGTCGAACATGGTGCGCTGCGTGAGACGCTGCGCTTCCACGAGTTTTCCCTGCGCGATCAGCTGCGGCTTCCACCACTCCAGCTCTTTCATGATGCTTTCCATCGCGCGATTCCGCGTGTCGTTGTCCATCACGTAGTGCGTCTTCGGATAGATCGCCAGCCGCAGATACGTTTGCCGGACTTGTCCCAGCAGTGGATCGATTTGGGCGAGGCTTTCCACCTCGTCGCCCCACAGTTCGATGCGATAGGCGTGTTCGTCGTACGCCGGGTAGACCTCGATGATGTCGCCGCGCACGCGAAATCCGCCGCGGCGAAAGTCCGTATCGTGGCGCTCGTACTGAATTTCCACGAGACGGCGCATGATTTCGTTGCGCGAAATGCGCTGGCCTTTCTCGAGCATCAGCAACATGCCGTAATACGCTTCCGGCGATCCCAAGCCGTAGATGCACGACACGCTGGCGACAATCACGCAGTCGCGCCGTTCAAAGAGCGATCGCGTGGCCGACAGGCGCAAGCGGTCGAGTTCCTCGTTGATGGTAGCTTCCTTCTCGATGTAGGTATCGCTCGCGGGAATGTACGCTTCGGGTTGATAGTAATCGTAGTAGCTGACGAAATACTCCACCGCGTTGTTCGGGAAGAACGATTTGAACTCGTGATAAAGCTGCGCGGCGAGCGTTTTGTTGTGCGCGAGCACGAGCGTGGGCCGCCCGATTTCCTCGATGACCTTGGCCATCGTGTACGTTTTCCCCGACCCTGTGACGCCGAGCAGAACTTGATGCTGTTCGCCGTCGCGCAGGCCGCGCACGAGCTGCGGGATGGCTGTCACCTGGTCGCCGCAAGGGCGATAGTCGCACTTGAGTTGGAATTCCATCGGGGCTTAGGGGGTTACGTTGCCGGCGGATCCTAGTTGGAGTTGCTTTCTGACAGCGGCTCGGATCGCTGCTATGTCGGGATGTAGCCGGTCGAATTCTTCAACAAAGCGCGCCAAGTCTTCTTCGCATTCCCGCCGCTGTTCAGGAGTCATGTACTTGAAGCTACTCGTTCGATCGTAGCCTTCCTCGTCGTACACCGGCGTGCCGTCTTCGAAACGCAACTCTTCCGGCATTCCACAAATGGTCTTGTCCAGCGGCGCGATTTCCCGATCCATGTCCTGATTATACTCCTGAGCAAGGGCGCGCTCGTCCGCGCACCTAAGTGTGGTAAATTCAAGTTGCCTCCCGGAAAGGGGACCCTGTCTGGCCACCGAAAGCACGTCGCCCTCCTCAGAATTTGTGAAACGCCTAGAAGCCGCGATCGCGGGGTGGGGATTTGCCCTCGGCTCCTCCGCCGTCGCGTCCGCCGAGGTCGACCGCCAGTTCGGTCTCACCGAAGGAACGCTGGAGCGCAAGACCGGCATCGAGTCCCTGGCGCGCGCGGCCGGCGGATCAAGCGAAGTCACGCTGGCGCGCGACGCTTGTCAGGCCGCCGCCGGCGGGTCGCTCGCCGAGGTCGACTTGCTGTTGGCCACGAGCGAAACCAACGTGGGACATCCCGCGCTGGCGGCCGCGCTGCACGAATCGCTCGATTTGCCCTCGACCTGCGCGGCCATGGATATCGGCGGGGCGTGTGCCGGCTTACTCCACGCGTTTTCCGTGGCGAAAGCGATGCTCGCCTCGGGATTGCGGCGCGCGGTGCTGGTGGTCGCTTCGGAAGTACACAGCCGCTGGTTCACGCCGGAGAAAGTCACGTGGAAATTGGGCGCGCTTTTCGGCGACGGCGCATGCGCCTTCCTGCTGCGCTCCGCATCCGACGCGCCGTCCACGGCGTTTCGCCTCGGCGACTTCACGTTCGGATGCGACACCTCGTTCGCCGACACGATTCGCGTGAATCTCAAGGACACCGAGAGCGAAGAACTAGCCGTCGATTTCCGCGGCATGGTGCTGGCCGACGTCGTTTTGAATCTGCTCAGTGAAATTGCCGCCGATTTCGAGGACCGCATCCATACCGCGCGCGCCGATTTCGCGGCGTACGCGATTCATCAGCCGAATCCGCGACTGGTAGAGATTTTCTCGCGGCAAACCGGCGTGCCTCTCGATAAAATCCCCGCCGTGGCGCGCACCGCCGGCAATTTAGGATCGGCGACCTGCGGAGTGAGCCTGTGCCACATTCTTTCGGCCCTCAGCCGCGAAGAACATCCTGGACCAGTACTGATGGCCTCGGTGGGACCCGGCCTACAATGGGCCGCCACGTGCCTGCAAACGCAGTCCTAGTAACTTCGTTTCCCAAAACTTCGGTAGAATAGAAGCAACCGTAGAGATGCCGCGAAGCGTCCATTATCGTGTGAGGTTGTATTTCATCGCCGCGCTTGCGCTGGTGACAATGGCGGTACCCTTCGCCGCGCAGCAGACCCCTACGTTTGGATCGCTCACCCAGCTCGTTCCGCTCTACGCCACGGTTCTCGACAAGCACAAGAACTCCATCGCCAGTTTGAAACGCGAGGATTTCCGAGTCTTCGAGGACGAAGTTCCGCAGAAGATCAAGGATTTCCGCCGCGAAGACGTTCCGGTTTCGATCTGCATCGTTGTGGACAACTCCGGCAGCATGCGCGAGAAGCGCCTGCGCGTGGCGGCCGCGGCCATGACATTCGTGAAAACGTCGAACCCACAGGACGAAGTTTGCATCGTGAATTTCAACGAGGACTATTACCTCGATCGCGATTTCACGAGCAATCCCGACGACCTGAAGGACGCGCTTGAGAAAATCGATTCCCGCGGCGGCACGGCGTTCTACGATTCGCTGATCGCGTCGATGGACCACTTGCGCGATAGCGGCAGAAAAGTGAAAAAAGTGCTGCTGGTTGTCACCGACGGCGTCGATAACGCCAGCCGCTCCACGCTCGAACAAACCGAGCGCGCGGCGCACGAATCCGACGTGGTGATTTACACGATCGGATTGTTCAGCGATGAGCGCGGCCGCGATTTGAAGCGCGCCAAAAGAGCGCTCGATACGATTTCCGAAGCCAGCGGCGGCTTGGCCTTCTTCCCCAACGACGTGCACGAAGTGGAAGCGATCGCCACGCAAATTGCGCACGACATCCGTAATCAATACGTGATTACCTACACGCCGGCCACCGAATCGCCGGCGGGCACGTTCCACAAGATCCGCGTGGAAGCGACGCAGGGCAAGGACAAACTGCTGGTGCGCACGCGCACCGGTTACTACACGCCGAAAAAAATGGCAGGATCGAATTGACCACCGCCCTCCGCTTCCTGTGGATTGCATCGCGCGGCTACCGGCTCACTCCCTGGCGGAGTCCTTACTTGAAGTGGCGGATTGAAACGTACTCGGGTCTGCCCGCTTCGAAAGTCACCTTCACCGATTTCTGGAAATTCACTTGGCGCGAACGCGCGAAACTCGGCCGCTTCCTTCAATGGACGTCGGAGATGGATGCATATCGCCACAACCCTCGCGGCGACGCTCGCGTATAATCAGTCCTTCAAGATTTCCACCACATGGCGTGGACGGCCGACCGAAAGATCGTGGCAGTCGCGATGGGTTGGCAGGCGACGCCGTGGAAGTTTACACCAGAAGGAACTTCGGCTAGATAAACGCCACCGACTGCACGCCCGACACTTCAATCCTCTTGCGGCAGCGCGGATTCTTGCACATCACAATATCGTCCTTGCGGACCATGTACGGCTTGGCGGCGGCGAAGCGGCGGCGGTCTTCTTCGTTCGCGCGCGGCGGCAGCGCGTTCTTCTTGCGGCGCACGACCCAGCGGAGATCGTAGGTTTCCACTTGCCGGCAGGACGGACAATTCAGTGAGGCCGGCTTGGTCTCTTCGGTTTCGGTGAAAAAATCGCGTTCATCCATTTTGGATTGGGGCAGGGCCGGCTTTTCTGCGAACGGCCAGCACTCCTACGATCCATCCTATCACCAGCGCGGGAATGCCAACGGCCAACACCGTCGGCCAAGACGAATCCTGCTCGTCGAAGTAGGCTTCCGAGTGCTCCGCGATGTCGTCGGCGAGCTGCGGGTCGAGATAGGGCAGGTTGGCGTGAAACGTCTTGCCGTCCTTGTATTTTCCCGAAACGCTGAAGCCGTGAATCTCGAGTTGGTCGAGTTGATCGCCTTCGAGGTCGCGCGAGAATTGCGAATAGCTGATTTCCTCGGCGCGAGAAGCCCGCCGCATCTCCAGCCAGATTCCCGCCGTGACGCCGACGAGCAATACGACAAACAACGCAACCTTGAGACCCTGGCTCACGAGTCCAGCTTATCGCAGGCTGGTGTCTTACGCGCGCTCCTCGATCGCCACCCAGGGCTGGCCGTCCGGCGGACCCATGTACTCGGCGCGCGGGCGGATCAGACGGTTGTGGCGCAGTTGTTCCAGCACGTGCGCGGTCCACCCGGAAATGCGGCTTACCGCGAAAATCGGCGTGAAGAGGTCGATGGGAATGCCCAGCACGTAATACGTCGACGCCGAATAGAAATCGACGTTGGCGTTAAGACCTTTTTCGCGCTTCACCAGTTCTTCCACCGCCTGCGACATGCGGAACCACTTGAGATCGCCGGTTTCACGGCCCAGCGCTTCCGACATTTGCCGCAAGTGGGTGGCCCGCGGGTCTTCGGTGTGATACACGCGATGTCCGAAGCCGGAGATTTTCTTTTTGTCCTTCAGCATTTGCCCCACGCCCTCGAGCGCGGCTTGCTCGTCGGGGAATTGCAGCAGCAATTTCATCACGGCTTCGTTGGCGCCGCCGTGCAGCGGACCCTTCAACGTGCCGATGCCCGACACCACGGCCGAATGCACGTCGGAAAGCGTCGCCGCCGTGACGCGCGCCGCAAACGTCGACGCGTTCAATTCGTGATCGGCGTGCAGCACCAGCGCCACGTCCATGGCGCGCTCGCCGTTGGGTCCGGGGGCTTGGCCGTTCAGCATTTCCAGAAACGCCGCCGCGTGACTGGCCGCGGGATTCGCCTCCAACGGCCGCCTGCCGTTGCGCAGGCGATCGAAAAACGCCACCAGCATGGCGATCTGTGAGGTCAAGCGAATCGCTTTGCGCAGATTCGCGGCGTCGGACATGTCATGCGCGTCGGGATCGAAGTGGCTGAGCATCGACACCGCGGTGCGCAGCACGTCCATGGGCGCGGCATTTGGCAGGCTATCGAGAAATCCGATCACCGCATCGGGCAAGTGGCGCTCCGCCGACATCTGCGCGCGCAACTCGGCGAGTTGCCGCCGGTTCGGCAGCGATCCGTACCAAAGCAAGTACGCCGTTTCCTCAAACGTTGCGTGCGTCGCCAGGGTATGGATGTTGTATCCGCGATAACTGAGGACGCCCTTGTTTCCGTCGATGTAACAAATAGAAGACTCGCCCGCAACGACGTCTTCCAAACCTTCTTTGAATGCTGCTTCCGCCATGTGAAACCTCTCGGTTGCCGGTTGCTTGGTGCTGGTTGCTGGAAACACCAAAACCGCTTCGGAAACAAATTTAGCACGATGCGCCAACCCGCACCACGGGTGGGTCGGGACGGACCGGGCTGGGACAAATCGGACGAGCTGATCCAGCAACCACCAACCAGCGACCAGCAACCGAGTTACGGCACTTGGATCTTGTTTACCGTGCTGGCGAGTTTGCCTTCGGCGTCCTGCCCCACGGTGCACAAGCGATACGTTCCCGGTTCGGCCTCGAGCGTCAGCGACGGCGTCACGCCTTCGCCCTGAATCTGGGTGAGCTTCGCGTCGGTCAAGTTGAACTCCATCACGCCTTCTTTTGCGGAGACGCGTTTGCCGGATTCGTCGAAGATCGCCGCCACGAGCGTGAGTTTTTGGGTGTGCCGGCCGTTGCGCGTGCCGAAGGTCAGCGCCTTCATGTCGGTGTGCAGCATCACCTCGACGCCGGTCTTGCCGTTGGGCAGTTTGGAATACTGCTTGATGGCCACGGTAAACGGAAATCCCGTCACCGGCGTCATCGAGTCGACTTGGGCGTCGAGTTTCGCGCGCATCGCCGGAGAATCGGATTCCGAGGAAGCGGGCGCGGGCGGCGCGTCCTTGGACGGGAAATATCCGGTGCGGGCTTCGACGAAATTGCCCGGCGACTTGAGTTGTACTTTCAAGCGGCGATACTTGTCGCCTTCTTCCCCGCGCAGTCCGACCAGGTAGCTCGTCTCCGGAACGTCGGCCAGCTCGTGATAGCCGTGCGAAAAAGGATCGCCGTCGTGATGGAAAAACAATCCGCCCGTGGAGTGCGCGAATTCCGCCATGCCCGCTTCCACGCCCAATCCGCCGACGTCGAACGTATACGCGGCGGCCGGCAGCGAGTATCCGCCGGCCCCTTCGGCTTCCGCGCCGACTTCGCGGAACGCGCTCTTGGAATCGAGAACGTTGATCACCACATTCGTCGCCGCGGTGTGATTGATGGCGTTATCTTGCTCGCGCTCGGGCACGCCGAGGAATCCCGGCGAGAGAATCAGGATCGAGCGATTGCCGGCCATGTGCGAAAACTCGTTGTCGTAGGAGTTGATCATTTCGATGAATTTCAGCGCGACGAATTCACCGCCCGCCGTCAAACTGGCCTGCGCGGCGGTGGTTTGCGGAGTGCCGCCGCGTCCGCCTACGCCTGTCACGCCCGGGATATCGAAATTTCCCCGGCGCTGCGGCGATTGCATCGACGGCACGGCGTGCTGCTCCAATCGCTCGATCGCGCCCACCAGCACCGCTTTGTCGCCGGTGAAGGGCGTGAGGCGGTTGGAAAATGTGCTGCTGATCGACACGAGGTCGCCTTGCTCCATGCCTTCTTTCACAAATTGAATGGCGATCGACTTGGCGCGCAGAAGCTGGCCTTGCGACGAGCCGTAGTCGTCGAAGCACATCGCGAGAAATCGCGGCGTCCCCGACCTTGGACGCTTCACGGGCACAACCGACGCGACCGCGCCTTCTTTCCCCTGATCCGTCACCACGAAGTCGGCCGACTTCAAATCGGCGACGGCGCGACCGTGCGAGTCGCGCACCGCCACCACGACGGGCAGCAGCGCGACACTGCTGGTCGCGCCCATTCCGGGCTCGTACGCGCGGCTGGAGACGCGCACTTCCTGCTCGGCCGGCGCGGCGGGCGCTTGACCTTGACGTCCACGCTGCGCGATCGCCGGAATGGTCAAGAGCGCGAATGACAAGCACAGTGAAAAACGGAGAAATTCGCGGGGTGTATAAGACAACATGGAGAACACCTTACCACCGCCTCACTGCTCCGGCAACATGTACCCTTTGGTCGCGACGACGGTGGCCTTAGGATAGCGCGATTTTGCGGCGGAGGTCAGTTCCAAGCGAATCTCGTGCGGCTCGCCGGGCTTGCCTGCCGGCAGGGGATAGAACAGCGCGTAGCGCTGGCGAATGTCTTGCATCATGCGCTGAAACGCCGCTCCCGCGCCGCCCTCTTGATCGGCCAGCAGCGCCTGGCCGCCGGTCTTTTCGATCGCTACTCTCAGCGTGCCGCGTTCCGTGCGTCGATTGTAGCGGCGAAAATCGTCGACCCCCGGCGGATCGGGAATGATCAACTCGGCGAGCAGCGCGCCGGCCTGCCAAAAGTGGTCGATGATTTCTTTGTCCTTCATCGTGCGCTCGCCGTCGTCGTCCGAGATCACCAGCACCGCACGGCGGCGATCGCTTTTCGGCTGATTGATAAAGAATCGCGCCACTGCGTCGGCGGCGTCTTGGATTTGCGTGCCGCCGCCATAGTAGGCGCTCAGCAAATCCCACTCGAGGATCGTTTGCACGGCGTGCAGGTCGGTGGTGAAGGGTTGCAGCGTGCGCGTGCGATCGTGAAACGTCCACACCGCCACGCGATCGCCGGGACGCAGTTCCGCGAGTGCGGCCCCGGCGGTGGAAACTGCCTCCTGCACTTTCGGCCGCATGCTGCCGCTGATGTCGAAAAGCAAAACGATGTCGAGCGGCTCCGCGCTGGAGGAAAAATGCTTCACGTCGATGGGGCGGCCGTTGTCGTAGAGGAGAAAATCGTCCTTGGTGAGGTCCTTGACGTTTTTCTTGCCGTCGTTCACCAGCGCGTCGATGCGAACTTCCGAGACGCCGGTGCGAAACGTGGGAGTTTCCTGCTGCGGGTCTTGGGAAAAACAAACCGCCGATAAACGCAGATAAACGCAGATGAAAAGCAGAGATCGAAAGATTTTAGCAGCGTTCATTGGCGTTTATGGGCGTTTATCGGCGGTTGCAGTTACCAAATGAATTTTACCGCGAACTGGATCCTTCGCGGCTGTTCGCTGATCGGCGAGACGATCGGCAGCGATCCGCTGAAACCCTGACGTCCAAAAGTCGCCAGGCCGAAATCCTGCGACACCGTGGCGTTCGAGGGATTGCCGAGATTCGTGTGATTGAAAATATTGAAGAACTCCGCGCGAAACTGGACGCGTCCGGCCTCACCCATGCGGCGCACGGGAATCGAGCGCGCCGCGCCGATGTCGGCGTTCCAAAATCCCGGGCCGTGAAATTCGTTGCGGGCGGTGTCCCCGATCGCGTTCATCGCGGGATCTTGAAACGCCGCTTTGTTCAACAAGTATTCGCCGTCCGGTCCCGGCTTCCGCGTCGTGAGAAAGGCGCTTTGCTCGTTGCCTTGCGGGGAAAAATCGGCGCGGTTGAATCGCAGTAAGCCGTTGGTGGAGTAGATCGTGTTGGCGCCGGCCGCCAGCACCGAGAACGGAAATCCCGAGCGAAATCCGGAGAACGCGGAGACTTGCCAGTCGCGCGTGACCACACGCAACGGACGGGGACCCTTGGCCGGTGTCGTCGCGGTCACAGCGAACACCAGATTATGGCGCTGATCGAAATCGGAGTGGCCCCAGTCGGCGTTGGAGTTGAATTGTTGCGTGAAAGTTTGCGTATTGATGTTGAGCAGTCCCGGATCTTCCAAACGCGTGAATGCCGGAACGTTCGCGTTGATTGTGGCCTGCGGCCGGAACGGATCGCTTTGATTGTCGAACGTGCGGCTCAGCGTGTAGGAAACCTGAAACTGCACGCCGTGACTGAAGCGCTGCCGCGCCGACGCCTGCAGCGAGTTGTAATCGGACTTGCCTTGGTTCCCGCGATAGCTGATCTCGTTGAAGTTCGGATTGAGCCGCGCGCCCGAGGGCAGCGAGTACACGCGATTGACGTCATCGATGGCCAACAGTTTCCGCCCGCGCGAGCCGGCATAGTCGAGTTCCAAAACTAAGCCCCGCGTCACCTGGTGCTGCACTCCTCCGAACCAGCTTTGCGCGTACGGCGTGCGCAGGTTCGGATCTACTTGCGTAGTGATGTAGCTGCCAATGGCCTGCGGAAGTCCTCCACCAGCGGGCGTGCGCAGCGCCACATTCGCGGGAACGGCGGCCGACGCCGGAAACTGATACGTGAACGGACAATTGAAGAAGCAGATTTGTTGAATGAACGCCAGACTGTTGTTGCGCAAATCTTCCCAAATCTCATTGAAGATGCGGTCGTAGGCGATTCCGTAGCCGCCCCGTAGCACCGTTTTTCCGCGGCCCGTGAGGTCGAACGCCATGCCGACGCGCGGCGCAAAGTCCTTGCGATCGGAGGCATACGGCGGCCGCGATTGCAACGTGGCCGTCGCCAAGCTCTGCTGCAAATTCGATCCTGGGCCGTAGAACAAGTTGTAGTCCGGTGGACCGTCCGTGCGCTCGGGCACTCCGAAGTATTCGTAGCGCAACCCCAGGTTCATGGTAAAACGTCGCGTGATTTTCCAGTTGTCCTCGGCGAAACCCGCCCATTCCAGTTGCCGGTAGCTGCGCGCGTAGTCCTTCGACGACAGCGGTTGTCCCGTAAAACGATTCACAGTGATGTCCAGCTCCGAAGGATTGTCGAACGCGAATGCCAGCACGTTGTCGAAAACGTATTGTCCGGCGGCGGCGTTGGAGACGAGACTGTAGTCGCCGTTCCATCGGCCGTCGAAACCGAATACCAGCGAATGACGCCCGCGCAACAGAGAAAAATTGTCGACCAGCTCGCCGGTGCCGTCCTGATTGTAGTAGCCGTACGCCGCCGCGCTGCCGGGCAGCGTCACGCCGTCGGCGGAATTGAGCGTGGGAATACCCGGGTCGGGGCGGTCGAAACTCACGCGGCTGCGATTCCATCCCAGTTTCAATTCGTTCACGCCGCCGAATATCTTGCGCGTCCAGTTGAAGGCGGCGTTTTGCGATCGCACCACCAGCGGGGAGTTCAGCCCCGGATAAACGCTCTCCACGAAATCCGGCGCCGTCTGCTGCGAGAGGGCGTAGCGCAGCGTGAAGCGATCTTTGCCGCCGGGGACGCTGTAATCCACGCGTCCCGAGAGCAGGGTGTTCTTCTGCTGCAGCGGATAGTGGATCGTTAACTGCGAAACGTAAGGATTCGACGGCACCGCTTGTCCCGAGGGCGGCGGAAACATGGTCATCACTTGCTTGGCGATGCTGCCCGACGGAAGAATCGAGAGAAACGCCGCGCTCGGCACATACACCGGCGACTGAAAGCCCGGCACATTCGACGGCTGATCGAAACTCTGGCTGCTGGAATAGGTGCGTTCAAACGACGCGAAGAAGAACAGGCGGTCCTTGCGAATCGGCCCGCCGACGGTCGCGCCGAATTGGTTGTAGCGAAAAGGCGTGCGCGGCGCACCGTAGAAATTGTCGGAGAACGAATTGGCGTTGAGGCGATCGTGATTGAAGAACTCGTACGCCGATCCATGCCAGGCGTTCGATCCCGTGCGGGTGATCACGTTGGCGATGAACGCGGTGGCGCGTCCAAACTCCGCGGAAAAATTGTTGGTCGTCATGCGATACTCTTCCACGGCGTCGGCGGAGACACCCGCGGAAGGTCCGGTAAGCAGCGCGTCGTTGTTGTCCACGCCGTCGAGCAGGAAATTCGTTCCCGCCGGACGTTGACCGTCGACGGCGAGACCAAGCCCGCGGCCCGTGGCGCTATCCGAAGTGACACCGGGCTGCATCACCAGCAGCGTGTAAACGTCGCGTCCCGAGTACGGCAGCTCGGTAATTTTCTTTTCGTCGATGACGGTGGAAAGCGATCCTTCGAGAACTTCCGCCAGCGCTACGTTCATCGCGATCACCACGGCATTCGGCACTTCGGCGTCCTGACCGTAGGTTGACGAGATGAATCCTTTCAGCGCGGCCGAAGGCGATGCGATTCCTTCCACGGCATTCGGCGGCGGCGCGGCGGTGGCGGGCGATGGCGGTGCGCCGGGGATCGCGTTGCGCGTGGGCGTGAGTCCCACTGTGACGGGCGCGGCGCCCTTGGGGTCGAGGGAAAAGTCGACGACGGCTTGTCCGCCGACAGTGATCTCGACGCCATCATGCTGCTGCGACACGAACGGCTGCGTGGGAGTGTCGGCGCGCACGGTGTATACGCCGGGTAAGAGCGCTGGGAAGGAGTAAAATCCCAGCGCGTTACTGAGAACGTAGTTGGTACTCCCATTCGCAACGTTGTGATACGTCACCAGCGCGCGCAACGAATGACCGTCCACCCGCGCGGTGACTTTTCCGCTGAGCACGCCGTTCGACGATTGGGCCACCGCGGAACCCGGCCACAAAGCGACGAGCATCGGCCACAGCGCGACCACAAGTGTAAGCCGTATTTTGCGACTGGGAATCAACACGGCCATGGTAACACCGGCGGCCGTCATTGCACTGCGATGGTAACCGTATTCGACACCGCGCCGTTGACCGAGAGCGTGACCGGAACAGTGTTGCCGGACTGAACGGTCGCGGGCACCTGCGCGTTCACTTGATACAAGCCCACGAAGCCGGGCGCGAGTCCCGAGAACGTAACCGTCGCGTTTTGTCCGCCGATGCTCACGACGGGCGTCGCGACCGTTGTGGAATTGCTTCCGGCGGCCGTGCCCGAGGCCGGTTGATTCGTGACCGCGCCCAGTCCGCTACAGAAAATGCTGATGTACTGTCCGCCCGGCACGGGCGAGGCCGGCGCGCCGGGGATCGATCCCGCAGGCGCGGCGAAGGTCGCGGTGTTGGCGATCAGGATCGCGCCTTGACCGCTGCCGGACGAGGCGATCGTGAAAATTCCCGGCGCCGCTACGGCGAGATTTAATGTTTCGGGCACGGTCACGGTCGGCGCGGTGGCTCCCGTGGCGATGGTTCGCACGATCACTTGTGTTTGTCCCGAAGAGCTGAGCTCGAACGGAATTTGCGCATTCACTTGGCCGCTGCTGGAGTAGAAAAGCGGCACGTCGATGCCGCCGATGGTCACCGTGGCGCCGGCCAGCGTCGAGGGAAGCGGCAGCGCGCTCGATCCCTGCGCGGCTTGCGACAGATTGCTTCCGAAAATCGAAACGATCGAGCCGGGCGCCAGCGGCGCGCTCTTCACGAAACTTGCGCCGTTCACTACGCCGCCCGTGTAGATCAGCGGCGCCGTAGGATTTCCCGCCGATTGCGCGTACGCAGCAACGGTCGCTGAAGAAACGCCGGGCGCGCTCGCCGTCAAGGTCACGGTCACCGCACCTGCACTCGTTGGTTTCCACAACGTGCTGTAGATTCCGGTCGTGACAAGCGACAACGGCACGACCGTCTCGCCGTCACTGAACGACGCCGTCACCGCCGCGTTGTTCACGAGATTTCCGCAATCGTCGTAGACTTCCACTTCAAGCGAGCGGCCATAGCCGACCGACACATTCGCGCTGCCGCCCACGCTGCGATCTTGCGCGATCAGCTTGGTGGGCACGCATGCTCCGAGACCGGCGCTGAACCGGCTTTGCGCGCCGATCGACGATGCTTTCGCCGCAACAAGGAATGTCACTCCGACGGTTTGCGCCGAGCCATCCGCAAACTGCAACGTGATCGATCCTTGATAGACGCCCGGCGAGAGTCCGTCGAGTTTCGGCTGCACGGTGATCTGTTGCGCTTGTCCCGCGGACAGGATGGCAGAAAGCGGCGCCGCGGTGAGCCATCCGGTGCTTGAGACAACACTGCCGACGTAGCTCGATCCCGCGGGATTCGCCGTAGCAACGTTGATCACTTGCGATCCCGGCGACGAGGTACCGGTGACGGCAGCGAAAATCAATCCCGCGGGCTGCACGGAAATCCCGGGGTTACTTCCCGCCGGCAACACGATCAATTTCACGGTGACGAATTGCGGCGAGTTGACCGCGCCCGTTGTGCTCACCCACACCCAGCCCGAATACACGCCTGCGGCGAGCGACGACGTGTTCACGGAAACAGTGGCAGTGGGAATTTGCGTGGAATTCGCGCTACTCGTGCCGCTAGCGGGTGAAACGGAAAGCCAATTACCGCCGCCAAACGTCGTCGGCGCAGCGGTCCAAGACATCGCGCCCGCTCCCGAGTTGATAACTCCAAACGATTGGCTCGGCACGGCGGAACTTCCTGCGACCGCGGTAAACGTAAGAGCCGTTTGGGTGAGCAGTAATTGCGGCGCGGGCTGCGCCGCCGCGACGAGCAACGTTACGGGAACAGCAGCGCTCGTTCCGGTCGACGGGCTCGTCACCGCGATCGACGCCTGATACGTTCCGGGCGAAAGATTTGCCGCGTTCACGATTACAGGCGTGGCCCATGACGCGGAACTGAACGTTCCCGATTGCGCGAGCGACAGCGTCAGCCAGTTTCCGCCGGAGGTTGTGGTGACGTTGGTATGCCACGTGATGAACGCGCCACTCGGATTGCTGATGAAAAGATTTTGGCGCAGCGGATTCGTGCCCGCGATCGTTTTGAAAACCATCGCTGGCGGCTGCACCGACAATTGCGACGGTAGGGCGGCGGTAACCGTGAAAGTAATCGGAATCGTGATCGTATTCGGCGTCGCGAGTCCCGAAATTACTTGTACCGATCCGGTGTAGGCGCCCGCGACAAGATTCGCGGCGCTCACCGCCACCAGGATCGCCCCTGGCGTGGCGCCCGATGCAGGCGAGACCGTCAGCCATCCTGGGCCTGACGTAACTGGGGCAGGCGAGATCACGGTGGCCACGGTGGACCATGGCAATCCGGCGACGGAGCTGGCCACGAGCAGTTCTTGCAGCATACTGGCGCCGGCTCCAGCGGGCGCGGTGAAACTGAGCGACGTGGGCGTCACCGCGAGCGACGGAGTGGACGCTTGCGGCACCAGCACTTTGCGCACGCGATTGTTCGACGCGTCGGCGATGTACAAATTCCCCGCCGGGTCGAGCGACACACCCGAGGGAGTGAAGAGCTCGGCGCCGGTCGCGGGTCCGCCGTCGCCGGAAAAGTTGGCGGCTCCGTTGCCCGCCACCGTCGAGATGATTCCGCTCGCATTCACCATGCGAACTTCGGCGTTGAAGCTGTCGGCGATGTAGAGATTGCCGGCGGAATCCAGCGCGATGCCCACGGGGCGGTTGAGTTGCGCGCTCGTGGCCGGTCCATTGTCACCCGAGATGCCCGCGGTTCCCGTGCCCGCGATGGTGCTGACGATTCCGGTGGACGCGTCGACCTTCAGCACACGATTGTTGATGCCGTCCGCGATGAAGAGATTGCCCGCGCTGTCGACGGCCACGTCGAACGGCGCCATCGCCGTGGCCACCGCCACGACACCGTCGCCCGAATAGACGCAATTGTTCTGTCCGTCGCCCGCGACGGTGGAAATCGTTCCGCTGGCAGAGACTTTGCGCACGCGGCAATTGCCGTAATCCACGATGTACAAGTTGCCGGCGCCGTCGACGGCCATTCGTTCAGGAAGATACATCGCGGCGCTCGTGGCGGGACCGCCGTCCCCGCTGAATCCCGGTTGGCCGGTGCCGGCGACCGTGGTGATCACGCCCGCGGGCGTCACGCGGCGCACACGCGAGCTCAGAAAATCCGCGATGTACAAGTTGCCGGCCGCATCAAGCGTCACGCCGTAGGGATCGCCGATGCCCGCGCTGGTGGCGGGTCCGGCGTCGCCTGAATACGCCGGCGATCCCGTACCGGCGTAAGTTGAAATGTTGCCGCTGGCATCCACTTTGCGCACGAGATTGTCGCGCGTATCGGCGATGAATAGATTTCCGTTGCCGTCCGCGGCCATATTGTAGGGACTGGTAAGCGAGGCGCGCGTCGCCGGTCCACCGTCGCCAAGCGCCGGGTGGCCGGCCAGCGTGGTGATCGTGCCGGCCGCGTTGACTTGGCGCACGCGGCGATTCTGGAAGTCGGCGACGTAGAGATTCCCGCTGGTATCGACGGCCACCGAGTACGGCTGATTCAGCGACGCGCTCGTGGCGACCCCGCCGTCTCCGCCAAACGCCGCGATCTGATTCCCGGCTACGCTCGTGATGATGCCCGCGGTGTTGACTTTGCGAATGCGGTCGCCGTTGTACTCGGCAATATAAACATTGCCCGCTAAATCGACCGCCAGTCCCGCGGGAGTGAGAAGGCCGGCGCTGGTAGCGGGGCCGCCATCGCCACCGGAGCTCAATGTACCGTTGCCGGCGAAGGTGGTGATGATGCCCGACGCCGCAATCATGCGCACGCGATTGTCGCCGCTATCGGAAACGTAGATGTTGCCGCCGGCATCGACGGCGATTCCCTGGGGACTATTCAACGTCGCGAGCGTCGCGGGCCCGTTGTCGCCCGAATATCCCACCGCGTTCATGCCCGCCAAGGTGCTGATGTTGCCGGAAGTATCCACCATGCGTACGCGACTGTTGCCGCTGTCGGCGATGTACAAGTTTCCCGATGAGTCGACGGCCACCCCAAAGGGAAACCACAACAAGGCGGACGTCGCCGGGCCGCCGTCACCGTGAAATCCGAACGAACCGGCTTGTCCCGCAACGGTCGAGATGATTCCCGACGGCGTGACTTTGCGAATCACGCAATTCAGCGCGTCGGCGATGTACAAGTTGCCCGCGGCGTCGATCGCCACGCCGTCGGGCTGATTCATCGCCGCGCTGGTCGCGGGGCCGCCGTCGCCGGAATATCCGCAAACGCCGTTGCCCGCGACAATCTGCACGATTCCGCCTGCGACTTTCGCCACCACGCAGCTCGATTGATCCGAAAAGTAAACGTTGCCGCTGGAATCCGTCGCGACTCCCGGCGTCAATCCGATGACGGCGTTCGCCGCGGGTCCTCCGTTTCCTTGAAACACAGGCTGGCTGCCCGCCACGGTGGTGATCACCGGCAGGCGTTGATTCGTGATCACGGACGCGGACGTAACCGTGAATGAAACCGTGAAGGCCGGCGTCGCCGACTGGTTGTAAAACGCTTGGAATGTCCACGTGCCTAGGAACGGAGTGCCATTGAGATTTACCGCGGCGGAATAGCATTGACTGCCGCCGACGCCCGTATACACGCGCGAAAAGTAGGTCACACCGTCGGGACGCACAATGTTCACCGCCAGCGTGTCGCCGGATTGCGCGTTGGCGATGTTGAGACTGGCGTAGTAGAAAACGTTTTGCGTGTTCGTGAAACTCGTGACCGAGGCCGGCGTGATGCAGGCATTCCCGACGATGCCGGAAGTATTCGATGTGAGCGCGCGAACTACGACCACCGCGCCGGAGGCATGCGAAGCGGCGGCCACCAGCAGCGCGAACAGCAAGCGCGGTCCGCGGAAAATCCGGAAGCGGGCGCGGGCTGCTGCAACAAACCTCATTTTTGCTTCTCGGCGGCTTTGAGCTTGCGGTCGATCCGGGCGCGGTCGGCGGGATCCTTCGCCAACTGCATAGCTTGATTATACTCGCTTACCGATTCGCCGAAACGGCGCTGCTTCACGTGTAAATCGGCGAGATGCTCGAAGACAATCGGATCGTTGGGAGTGAGTCCGGCGACGAGTACGTATTCGAGCTCGGCTTCCTCATAGCTGTTGCGCAAATACAACAATTCGGCCAGGCGGAAATGCGGATTCGGGTCGCGCGCGTTCAATTGCGCGGCGGCACGCAGCGTTTGTTCGGCTTCGTCCTTGTGGCCCTGATCGGAAAGCAACTGCGCGAGGTTAATGCGCGCGTCCACGCTGTTGGGCGCCAACTCGATGGCCTTGCGGAAATTCTGTTCCGCTAATTTCAGGTCGCCACGCTTGCCGTACAAAACGCCCAGCCAAGTGTACGCTTCGGCATATCCGAGATCGGTGCCTTGACGGAACACTTTTTCGGCGTCGTCCTGACGATGCATCTGTTCCAAATACATGGCGCCGAGATTCACGTAGATGTACGCGTATTTCGGTCCCAGCTCGATAGCCTTGCGATACTCCTGCTCCGCCTCGCGAAAGCGCCGCTCCTTCACATACACGAGCGCCAGATTGAAATGCGGATACGCCCAACGCGACGCGTTGTCGGACGCGGTTTGGAACTCGCGTATGGCGGCATCGGCGCGACCCATGTCCGTGTAGCATTTTCCCAACGCGTTGTGCGCGTAGGCGCCCTTGGGATCGATGCGAACCGAATCGTTCAACGCGGCTTCGGCCTCGCTCAGCCGCTTGTCGAACAACAACGCGCGCCCCGTGCAGAAGCGCGCTTTTGCGCGCAGACGCGTTTCGTCGGGATTCAGTTCGGCGGCGCGCGTGAAATACGTTTCTCCCGCGCGATAGTCCTGCGCGGTCAGCGGAGAGGCGTCGCCACGGAGATAGGTCAGCAGGACTTTTTGACCGGCGTCTTCCAACGACACCGCCAGCGCGTCGCGCGCGTCTTCTTTTTCCGATTGCGGCGCGCTGGATTGCAGTAATTGCCGGTATTTGTCCCAGGCATTTTGCAATTGCGGCGAAAGCAAGCGGCCGTCGTCAATGGCTTGCCGGAATCCCACGCGCAGCGTGTCGAGCGCGAGATCCGGGTGCAGTTCAAGCGCGGCCCACAAGCTCGGATATTTGTGCCACGTACCGGGAAATCCCGTGGGAAACATTAGTTCGGTGAATCCCAGCTCGACGCCCGGTTTATCGGGAAACGACATCGGCAGCGTGTTTTCGAATTCCCCGAATTCCTGCGGCGTCTGCTTGTCTTTGGTGGCTTGCGCCACTTTGTCGCGCAGGTAGCGGATCAATTCGCCGACCGTCACCGTGTTGTCTTTGTCGGCATCGGCTTCGCCGTTCAGGCCTTTCAGCAAATAGCAGGTGAACGCGCCGTGGCCGTTGCAGTATTGCTTGCCTTCCTCGGAAAACTCCTTGGCGCGGCTGGCTAACAGTCCCACGATTTCCTGATTTCCGCTGGCGCCTTTCTGCAAATCCGAACCGATGTTGTTTCCCAGCTTGCCGCTGCGGCAGGCGTCGGCGAACAGCACGATGCGGCCGGCGCTTTTCAGACGCGTGGAGATGATGTCGCCCAGGTCGTTCATCGACATGGTGCTGTCGTAGAGATCCTCGGGATCGGCTTCGTTGGTCAGCAAATACGCGCGGCGCGGTTCTTCCTTGTCGACCATGCCGTGCGTGGCGAGGAAAATGTAGATCATGTCCTCGGCCTTGGAGTTGCGTTTCAGCCACTGCGCCAGCGACGTGCGCAATTGCGACGTGGTGGCTTGCTCGTTGACCAGCAGCTTGACGTTGTCTTTCGGGAAGCCGCGCCCGCGCGGCGAGGCGATAAACTTGGCGAACGACTCAGCGTCTTTGTCGGCGAATTCGAGTTGTTGCGCGGCGTCGAGCTTTTGAAATTTCGAGACGCCCACGACCACGGCCCAGCGATTGCCGCTTTGGGCGCACAGCGGCGATGACATAGCCGACACTGCGGCCCACAGCGCGAGTATCGAATGGCAAAGCTTCGCCCGCATGATTCTAAAATACCGCCTGTGTTGAGTATAAAACGTCCACGCGGGAGTGGGCTATAATCCCGCACAGCGACCATGACTTCTCCGATACCTGCGCCCACGACGCGGTCCTCCCCCAACCGCCGTTACGTGGCCGCCATCGCCGTGGCGCTTGTGGCGCTGGCGAGCGCGCTCACCGGCACCCTGATGGCCCGGATGGAACTGGCGCGGATCCTCGAGGACAAATCCTACGACCTGTGTTTCCGCCTGCGGGCGATGCTGCCGGCGGCGCTCGCGCCGAAGCAAACGCCCGCGCCGATCACGCTGGTGTGGATCGACGCGCCAACGGCCGATTTCCTGCAGGGCAAGCCGCGCATGCTTTGGCCGCGCTATTTCGGCGAAGCGATCCGCGCGGCGGCCGAAAGCGGCGCCAAAGCCATCGGACTGGACTATTACTTCAGCTACCCGATCACGAACTGGGACCCCAGCGGCGACATGGAGTTCTTCAAGGCGTATTCCGACGCCACGCAGCAAGGCGTTCCCGTGGTGTTGGCGTACGAAGCGGAAGAAAAGCGGCGCGAAAGCGAGTCGCACGTGCCGGTGTACATGCTGGCGATGTCGCAGGAGAACGCGGCGTACGCGGAACTCGCGTCAGATACCGACGGTTTCGTGCGGCGCGTCGAGTGGATGACCGCGCCTCATGGAAACGAACCGCCGATGCTCTCGTTTTCCCTGCGCATCGCCGCGGGATTCCTGGGATCGAATCCCGCCGCGCACATTCCGGTCGCCGGGGACATGCCCGAGGACGCGCGCCAGATGTTGATTCATTACTACGGCCCAACGGACACCACGTTTCCCTCCGTCTCGATGGCCGACGTGTTACGCGCCGCGCGCCAGAATGACAAAACCTCGCTGCGAAAGTGGTTTCAAGGACGCGTCGCGCTGATTGGTCCCGACGACTTGCCGGATCGCCATCCGACGCCGTTTTATCTCGCGACGCGCGGGCCAAGTCAAATGATGACCGGCGCGGAAATTCACGCCCACGCGATTTCCACGATCGTGAACGGCGATTTCCTCCGTCCCGCGACGGCTGTCGAGCAGTGGACACTCCTGCTGTGTGCGGCATTCGCCGCGGCGCTGGTGGGATTCGCCATCCGCTGGCCGCAAGGACTGCTGGCCACGCTCGCGCTAGCGGCCGCGGCGTTCGCCCTGGTGGTTGTGGCGCAAGCGCACGGCACGGTGCTACACATCGTCGATCCGGAGGCCGCGATCGTGCTCGCCACGGTGGGAAGCTACGGCGCGCGTTTGCTGACCGGCGACCGCCGCCGAGCGTTGCTCGAAAAAAGTTTGACCGATATGGTGTCGGCCGAAGTATTGAAGACGGTGATCGACGCAGGCGGCTTGCCGCTCGACGGCGAGTTGCGCGAAGTTACCGTGATGTTCACGGATTTGCGCGGGTTCACGCATTACAGCCAGAGTCGCGATCCGCAAAGCGTGGTGCGCGAGTTGAACGAATACTTCAGCGTGATGACGCCCTGCGTGCTGCGTCACGGCGGCATGGTGAACAAGTACATCGGCGACGGCATGCTCGTGCTGTTCGGCGCGCCCGTGCCGCATCCCGATCATGCGCGGCGCGCGGTGACGTGCGCGCAAGAAATGGTGGCGCAAATGGCCGGACTGAACGAGCGCCGCCGGGCCGCGGGACTCGAACCGTGGCGGATCGGCGTGGGGATTCACACCGGAGAGGTCGTGGTCGGCTTCGTGGGAGCTCGCGACAAGAAAATGGAGTACACTGCGAATGGGGATGCAGTAAACGTGGCTTCCCGTATCGAAGGGTTGAACAAGGATTACGGCACGCAGATTCTGTTGAGTGAAGCGACGCGCGAGCGCATGGGTCCCGATATTGCTACAATCTGGAAAGGGTCGCAGGCGCTAAAGGGGCGCGAAGGGACGCAGGATCACTTTTATACGGTGTGATCGGAAGTAGGACAGGCGCCCTGGCCTGTCCCTGGAGGTAACAATGTTTCGCAAAACTCTTTTGGTTGGCATGGCGCTGGCGATGCCGCTGGCATGTTTCGCCGCGGACGACGCGCCCGTGGGACTCTTGTCGCTGGTCAAAGGCTCGGTGCAGATTCAGCACGCCGGGCAGAAAGCTGCGGTGCCCGCAAAAATGGCCGATCTGGTCGGCCCGGGCGACAAGCTGATCACGGGGCCGGGCGCCGAAGCGGCGTTCATCTATTGTCCCGACGCGCGTTCGGCGCGCTTGACGGCGGCGGGTGAAATCACTTTCACCGCGAAAGCGATGAACGTGACCAAAGGCAAACTGGCCGACGATCACAAGATCGCGGGCTGCCGCTTGCCGTCGACGCTGGCGCTCTCCTCGGCGAGCCAGCAAACCGTAGGACTCGTGAAGACGCGCGACGTCGGCGAGTTGCGTCTGGTGACTCCCGTGGAAGGCGTCTACGTTTCCGCGCCGCGCCCGAAGTTCTCTTGGGTACCGGTGAAAGATGCCACGCGTTATGAAGTCCGCTTGCAGAATCGCGAAGAAGAAGTGGTTTTCAAAACGACGGTGACAGGAACAACGTTCGAATATCCCGCGGACCGCCCGGCTTTGGAAGCGGGACAAAAATATTGGTGGCGCGTTGTCGCGGTGGGTAAGGAAGGGCCGATGAACCAGGAGGGAACGTTCTTTCAAACGCTCCCCGCCGGGCAAGCCAAGGAGTTTCTCGCCACCGAAGCGGATTTGAAACGGCAAATTGTCGCCGACCCGGCCGACACGGGTCCGCGTATTCTGCTGGCGTTCCTCTATGAGGAAAACGGCATGTACGATTCCGCCGCGCGGTCTTACGATGAGCTGAGCAAGACGGTTACGGACAACAACTGGATCAAACTGCGTCTCGAGACGATGCTCGGCAAGTTGCACTGGGAAAAAGTGGAGTGAGACGCTCGCTTCTCATAGCTATTTTGCCGCTGGCGGCATCGGTCGCGATGTTTGCCGATGACGCGCCCGTAGGACTTGTTTCGATCGTCAAGGGCCCAGTGCAGATCCAACATGCCGGGCAAAAGACCTCCGTTCCCGCAAAGATGGCCGATCTCGTCGCCGTCGGCGATCGCTTGATCACCGGCGCGGGCGGCGAAGTCGCGTTCCTCTATTGTCCGGAATCGCGCGCGGCGCACCTGACACCCGACGGCGAAGTGATTTTCACGGCGAACGCGCTGGAGGTCGCCAAGGGCAAACTCACCGACGATCACAGGATCGCGGGATGCCGCCTGCCGTCGTCGTTGAGTCTTTCGGCCGCGAGCCAACAACAAGTGGGCATGGGAAAATCGCGCGCCGTGGAGTGGACGTTACGCGGGCCGATCGAAGGAGTGTCGGTGGCGGATGTGCGTCCGCGCTTCTGGTGGGAACCTGAAAAACAGGCGGTGGGTTACGAAGTGCGCGTGCTCGATCGCACCGAGCAAGTGGTGTTCCGAGGTGTCGTCGGAGCACCCGAACTCAACTATCCCGAGGACGCACCCGCGCTCGAGCCAGGGCAGAAATACTGGTGGCAGGTGGCGGCACTCGGAAAAGACGGTCCCACGGATTTGAAGGGTTCGTTTTTCCAAACGCTGCCCGCGGAACAGGCCGTTCAGTTTCACACTTTGGAAACGGATTTGAAAAAACAGGCGGCCGCCAATCCCAAAGACACGGGACCGCGCATCTTAATGGCGTTCTTGTACGAGGAAAACGGGATGTACGACCAGGCCGCCATCGCGTACGACAAGCTGAGCAAGGACGTCAAAGACAATGCCTGGATCAAGCTGCGGCTTGCCGCGATGCTCGGAAGACTCCACTGGGACCATTCGGATTGACTTAAATTCTTCGCCTATTTGATTGCTACTGTCGCGGTGTTGCTCGACTGTCCGTTGATCTGAATCGTCAAGTTGTTGGCGCCGGATGGCGTTCCCGCAGGCACCGTCACGTTCACTTGATACAAACCAACGAATCCCGGTGCGAGACCGGAGAATCCCACGACCGCGTTGTTCCCGCCGACCGTAACAATGGGCGCCGCGACCGTCAGTGACAACGGCGAGGATGTCGCCGCTTGGCCCGCGGGCACAGAAGGATTCGTCAAACCGAGTCCGCTTGAGAAAATCTGAATGACAGAACCAACGGGCGCGGGATTGGTCGAGGAATTGGCCGAGAAATCCTGATTCAAGATCGCGCCTTGCCCCGAGCCGCTGGAATTTGTGGTGAAAATCCCGGGACCCGCCGCCGCGATGTTCACCGTTTCGCCGAGACTCACGATGTTCGTCGACACGACCACCACCGACACGCTCGCGCCCGCGGGTTCCGCGGGCATCTGGAAATTGATCTGCGTCGGCGACACGTAAAAAAGCGGGGCGGGCTCGTTGTTTACGAGCACTTGTGTGTTGGCGAGCGTTTTCGGCAGCGGTAGAGTTGTGGCCGACGCGGTGTCCATCGCGAGATTCTGTCCGAAGAGCGATTCGATGCCGCCCGAGCTGACGAGCGTCGCGAAACCGGCGCCCTCGACGATGCCGTTTTGTCCAATCACCGGCGCGCTCACGGCCAGCGCGATCTGCACGGTTTGCGGACTGTTGATGGCGTTCGAGCTGGCGAGCGCCGCAATCGTGACGGCGCCTTGATACACGCCCTTGGCGAGCCCGTTGGAATTCACGGTGACCGTCACCGTCGCGGGACTTGCGCCCGACGAAGGACTCACAGAAAGCCAGTTGCCGCCGGAGAGCGTGGTAGCGGTGGCGGTGAATCCGAGCGTGCTCGAAAAGCTGTTCTGCACCTGGAAGGTTTGCGCGGCGGGGCTTGTGCCTGTAGCCGTGACGAATTGCAGCGACATCGGCGTCAACGCAATGGCCGAAGAAGCACCTTGCACCACGATGAAGGACACGGCGATGGTTTGAGGCGTGTTGCCCGCGCCCGTCGCCGTCACTTGAATCGATCCCGTGTAGTTGCCGGCGGCAAGGCCCGAAGTGACCGCGGAAATTGTCAACGTCGCGGGCCCGGTTCCCGACGCGGGCGTGACGCTGAGCCACGATCCGCCCACGGCCGCAGCGGACCAGTTTAGAGTCCCGCCGCCGGCGTTCGAGAGCGACACGGTCTTGCTGGCCGGACTCGCGCCGCCTTGATTCGCGCTGAAGGAAACCGCGCCGGGACTCAAGGAAATCGAGGGCGCTTGCGGCGGCGCTGAGACGACGAGCGTTACAGCGATCGTCACCGGCCCGTTCGACGCGACGCTCGAAGAAACCTGGATCGCGCCGGTGTACGTATTTGGCGCGAGACCCGAAATGTTCGCGGAAACGGTGATCACCGAACCGACGTAGGTGATGCTGAGCCAGGAGCCGCTCGTCACCGCGGCGGTCCAAGTCAGCGTTCCGCCGCCGCCGTTGGAAACGGTGACCGTTTGATTCGCGGGATTCGCGTTGCCTTGCTGCGCGCTAAACGACAACGCGGACGAACTAAGCGCAATCGCCGGTGGCGTAGCCGGCGCGGCGATCACAAACGATACGTTGATCATTTGCGGCGAACTGTTCGCGCCGGGCGCGGTGATGGTCACGGTGCCCGAGTACGTTCCGGCGGTGAGTCCCGTATTGTCGGCGGTAATCGTCACCGACCCCGTGCCGACGCCAGACGCCGGAGAGACGCTGAGCCATCTGCCGCCGTTGGCGGCTTGCGCGGCCGCCGACCACGAAAGCGTTCCGCCGCCCGTGTTTGTGATGTTGGCGGATTGCGTCGCGGGCTCCGCGCCGCCTTGCTGCGAAGTGAAATTGAACGTTGTGCTGTTGAGCGCCAGCGTCGGCGTAGCAGGAGGCGGTGGTGGCGGTGAATTTACAACCGCTGTGATGTTGGTATCGGGTCCCGCGACAAACGGTACACCATTGTTGTCGCCCAACGATGCCGAGCCGCCAGTGATGTGAACCGTATACGTCTGTCCGTTAGTTGCGCCGGAGGGTATTGTCAGATTGATTGTGCCCAGCGAAACAGTTCCCGAGATCGGCGATCCTGCCGTTTTCAGACTCTGCACCCAACCTATGCTGATCAAATTGGCGCCGCCAGAGCACTGCGCGGCGTTTCCGTTCGGAAAGCATACGGCGGCCGATGGCGCAGGGATACCCGAAGCCGACGAGAACGCGAGACTCCCCGCAAACGCCGGCGCACCATTGTTAGCCGTGATTTTCACAGCGAATGAGAGCGAGTCGATACTCGAACTCCCATTCGGCGCCTGCGTGGTCGCGACGGTCACGGGAATCTGAACGGCGGAGCCGGGAGCGCCCGACACCGCCGTTGTGGAAACGGTCGCCGAAGCTGCCTGTGCGGACAGCAGCGCGGGCGCGAGCGAAGCGAACGCCGCCAGCGAGACAACTAGACTACGGTTTACGACAGACATCGCAGTTACTCTCTATCTTACCGAGACCCCCGCGTGTCCACGCGCGGCGTACCGCCGTCGCGCGTGTTGGCCACCACTCCGCCGAAGCGTACCGGCGTGCCGTTCGATCCTGTGACGTAACCGAGCAAGGTGCGTCCCGGCGGCGTGTAGAGACCTTGCAAGTACGCCACCGCGACCGCGCCCTCGACGCCCGTGTCGACCAGCGTCGGGCTGAATCCTTCCGCGCCCTCGAACTTCAGGGACGGCGGATTTTGCGCATCGCCCACATTCACGGCGAAGCTCAGGCCGATCAGCGGCAGTGTGGCCTGGTTGTCCAAGTAGACCGGGATGCGGCCGTTTTCGTCCGGCGATCCCAGCTCGAGTGTCGCTACAACCGGTCCCTCCTGACGCGGTTTGCTTGCAGCTGTGTGTACGGGCGAAGCGGAATCGGCTTCGGCGTTGCACAGACCGCGCGTGGCGCGCGTCGGGATCGGTGTGACGACGCCGTTGACGTAGTTCAGCGTCTGGATCAAGTCGAGGTTATCGACCACGCCGTTGCCACCGCGCGTGTTGAGCGTGTCCGCGGGGAACGAATCCATCGCGTCGAAACGATCCGTGCACGATGCGATCGTGAATCCAGGTGTGGCCACCACTTGCCGCAGCGTGTAGATCAAGTCGAGCGTTCCGTTGGCTCCGTAATTCGATCCGTTTCCGACACCGAACGAACCGACACTATTGCCGGTGTACGGAAAAACGTCGCCGACGAGGTAATTCGTGCTCAACAGAATGGTCCCGTTGGCGCCGGCGGTCAAAGCTACCGGCGTGCCTGCGGAACTGCCGTTGGCGCCCGTGATCGAGACACTGTAGGTTTGCCCAATCGACGCGCCGGCCGGAATCGGCACTTGCACCGTGCCGAGCGTGGCCGTGCCGGTAATCGCCGGGTTGAAACCGGAGAAGAATACGCTGATGTTGCCGGTGATGTGGGTATCGGTGATCGACGGCGACGTCAGTTGTCCGGCTCCGGTGAAGCTGAGCGATCCGGTGATCGCCGGCGCCGAGGACACCGGCGTGACTTGTACACCGAAACTGATGCTATCGAGCTGTCCGGTGTTCAGGGTCAGCACGATGGGTACGTTGACGGTTGCACCGGCCGCACCTGTCGCCCCGCTCGCCGCCACATTGCCGGCGGGCGAAACGAAGCCTTGCTGGTTCACCGTGAAGACGAGACCGGTATTGCCGGATACGGTGATTGTCGCGCTCCTCGGATTGGCCGAGGTATTCGCCGCCACTGAGTACCCGACGGATCCGTTGCCCGTTCCCGAAGCTCCGCTGGTAACCATCAACCAAGTCTGGCTGCTGACCGCTGTCCACGGGCATCCCGCCGTCGCGGTGACACCGAGTGAGCCGGTGGCCGCGCTCGAGGAGTAGTTGGCGCTCGAAATCTGGATCGAATACGAGCACGCCGTGCCCGTCTGCGTCACTTGGAAGAGCTGTCCGCCGATGGTCATGCTGCCCGCTTGGTTCGAGGACAGGGTGTTGGCGTCCACCGAGTAGGTGACCGTGCCGTTTCCAGTCCCGGACGCTCCTGCCGTGATGTGAATGAACGCCGAATTGCTTACCGCGGTCCACGGACATCCCGCCGGTGACGTGACCGTCACCATATTTCCGGTGGAGGCCGCCGCTCCGACGGTGGTTCCGAAGCCGCCGCCAACCAGCGCCGGGGCCAAGGTGAAGCTGCAACCCGTGCCGGCTTGCGTCGCGGTGTAAGTGAGTCCCGCGGCCGTGATGGTTCCCTGCTGCGAAGCGGCATTCGGATTCGCCGCCACCGAGAACTGAACGGTGCCTGGACCCGCGCTCGAGGCCGGACTCGTGATGGTCAGCCAAGCGGCGTGAGACGTGGTGGTCCAGAAGCAACCCGCCGACGTGTTCACGATGAAACTGCCGGTGGTCGCGGCCGCGCCGAAGTTCGCGCTCGACGGACTGATGGAGTACAAGCAAGTTTGTCCGGTGACCGCGCCGACTTCGCGGACGCGGTTACCGCCTGACGATCCGTTGCCGCCGTCGACGATGAACAAATTGCCGTTGGAATCGAGCGCCACGCCGTTGGGACCGAACAACTGCGCATTGGCGGCCAAACCGCCGTCGCCCGTGTTTCCTTGGTTGCCGTTGCCGGCCACGGTGGTGACGATTCCCACGTCCACACTGTTATCGATCTTGCGGACGCGGAAGTTCGAGTGATCCGTGAAGTAGATATTGCCAGCCGTGTCGACCGTCAACTGATACGGGTGGTCGAGCGCCGCGTAAATCGCCGGTCCACCATCGCCTCCGTAACTCTGGCTGCCGGTGCCGGCGATCAAATGGATGTTGCCGCCGGTATCGACTTGGCGAATGCGCATGCCGTCGTAGTCGGCGATGTACATATTGCCGAGCGCATCGAAAGCCACGCCGGTGGGACCGACCAAGGGCGCGTTCAGCGCGGGTCCACCGTCGCCGAAGTAGCCGCTGATGCCGTTGCCGGCCACGGTGCTGATGTTGCCGACGACTCCGTTGTTGATCGCGATCTTGCGGATCCGATAGTTGCGGTACTCGGCGATATACAGGTTGCCGGTAGCGTCGAGCGCCAAGCCTTGCGGCTCGTTCAACTGCGAGTTGGCCGCCGCACCGCCGTCGCCGGCGAAGCCCGCCGTTCCGTTGCCCGCGATCGTGGTGATGGTGCCGGGCGTGACCACATTGTTGGTAAGCGAATTGCCCACAATCTTGCGGATGCGGTGGCTATTCTGCTCCGAGATGTAGATATTGCCCAGGCCGTCGACAACCGCGGAGATCGGGCAAGCCAGTTGCGCCGATGTGGCTGGACCGTTGTCGCCGAGGACGCTGCCGCCGCCGGCGATCGTGAAGGCGCCGCCGGTCGGCGTGACTTCACGCACGCGGTTGTTGTTGCAATCGGGCACGTACATATTGCCGGACGCGTCGAAACTGGCGAATTGCGGAGCGTTGTACTTCACCGACGAGGGCGAGGAGCTGTCCGCGAATCCCGCCGAGCCGTTGAGTTGTCCACTGAACGCGTTGATCATCGCGGTGGACGCGGTGGGCGTCGGGTACACGAGGAAGTTCGTGCCGGCCGAGACTCCTCCTCCGTTGCCTGTCGTGGGACTCGAAACCGTCACGGTCTGATTGCCGACCGTGGCGATATCGAAGTTGTTGATCGTGGCCAACAACTGATTCGCACTGATGAACGTGGTGGGACGATTGAACGTGTTCCACTGCACCGTCGATCCCGCCACGAAACCGGTACCGTTCACGACGATAGTGAACGTGGCGCCGCCTTGCTGCGCGCTGGACGGCTGCATCGAGGTGATCGCCGGCCCCGGATTGTTGCTCGACGGCGCGCCGATCTTGCGGATGCGGTTGTTGTTGGTATCGGCAAAGTAGACGTTGCCGCCGGCATCCACGAACAATCCCTCCGGATAGTAAATTTCCGCATTGACGGCCAATCCTCCGTCGCCGGAGAAGGCAAACGTCCCATTGCCGCCAATCGTACTGATAATGCCGCCGGTAACTTCGCGAATGCGGGCGTTATTGTAGTCGCTGATGTACAGATTGCCGCTGCCATCCAGGAAAATACCGACCGGGTTTTGGATGTCCGCGTTGGTGGCGATGCCGCCATCGCCGCTATAGTTGCACGATCCGTTGCCGGCCACGGTGTACGTGGTTCCGCTGGAGTCGATCTTGCGGATGCGGCAATTGCCGAATTCCGAAATGTACAGATTGCCGACCAAATCGAGTACCAGGCTGATCGGCTGGCTCAACGACGCTACCGTCGCCGGTCCGCCGTCGCCGAAGTATCCGTTCACGCCGTTGCCGGCGAAGGTGCTGATGTTTCCGGTGCTGGCGTTCACCACGCGCACGCGATGGTTGCTGCGGTCGGCGATGTAGATGTTGCCGCTGGAGTCGATCGCCAACCCCCATGGGTTGTTGAGTTGGGCGTTGATCGCCAGGTTGCCGTCGCCGTTGGATCCCGTGGTGCCGTTGCCCGCAACCGTGGTAATGGTTCCGCCGGTGGTGACTTTGCGGACGCGCTGGTTGCCGTTTTCGGAAATGTACAGATTGCCGAACGAGTCGAGCGCGACGGCCGTGGGGCTGTTGAGCTGTGCCTGGTTGGCCGGCTGGTTGTCGCCGTTATAACCCGGGGTGCCCGTACCGGCCACCGTGGAAATCACGCCGGCGGGCGTGATCTTGCGAACGCGATGGTTGCTGGAATCGGAGATGTAGAAGTTGCCGCTGGAGTCCTTCACAATTCCATTGGGATTGTACAAGGACGAGAACAGCGCTTGGCCACCGTCGCCCGAGAATCCCGCAAATCCCGTGCCCGCGAAAGTGGTCATGAGGGCGGTCGGCGCGGAAGGCGTCGGGAAGATCGTCAAGTTCGTACCCGTCGACGAACCACCCGAACCCGGATTCACCACCGTGATCGGGAACGCTCCCGTCACGGAAAGGTCGAAGCTGTTGATGACCGCCAGCAACCGATTGACGCTGATAAACGTGGTCGTGCGGTTGTTGCCGTTGAACTGCACCGTGGCCCCCGGCGAGAAATTCGCGCCATAAACGACCATCGTAAACGTCGAGCTGTTCTGCTGGATCCGCGAAGGATTCAGCGACGCGATCGTGGGCTGAGATGTCGAGGTTGCCGGGGCCACCAGCTTGCGGATGCGGCTGTTATTGTAATCGGAAAAGACCAAGTTGCCGTTGGGATCGAGCGTCACGTACGTTGGCGTGTAGATTTCGGCGTTCGTCGCCATACCGCCGTCGCCCGTGAATCCATTGTTGCCGTTGCCGGCCACCGTGAAGATCAATCCGCCGCTGGTGACCTTGCGAACTCGCTGGTTCGACGCGTCGCCGAAGTAGATGTTGTTCTGCGCATCCACGAACAAGCCGATCGGGTTGTTGATCGCGGCGCTCGTCGCCGGTCCGCCGTCGCCGGAGAACGTCCCGCTGCCGTTGCCCGCCACCGTATTGATGATTCCACTGGTGGTGTTCACCATGCGGATTCGGGCGTTGTCGTAGTCGGCGATGTACAGATTCGTTCCCGTGGAATCGAAGGCTAAGCCTGTCGGATGATAGAGCGGTGCGACATTCGCCGGACCGCCGTCACCGTCGTAGGCGGGGTTTCCAGTTCCGGCGAAGGTAGTGATGTTTCCGCCGATCACTACTTTGCGCACGCGATGAACGTCGTAGTCGGCAATGTAGAGGTTGCCCTGGGCGTCGATCGCCAAGCCTTGCGGACGGGTGATTTGCGCGGTGGTGGCGGTGATGCCGTCGCCGTTGTATCCGCTGGGGCCGGTGCCCGCCACGGTGAAGATGGCAGAGCCGGTCGGCGTCACTTGGCGCACGCGGTGATTGTCCTGATCCGCAATGTAGAGGAATCCGTTGCTGTCAAAGGCCAAGCCTACCGGGCAACTCAACTGGGCGTTGATCGCCGGAATGCTGTCGCCGTTGTATCCCGCCGTGCCGGTGCCCGCGAACGTCGTGATGGTTCCGCCGGGCGTAACTTTGCGCACCACGTTGTTGCTGCAATCGGCGATGTATAGATTACCCACCGAGTCGTAAACCAATCCCTCGGGGTGTTGGATCGCCGCGAACAACGCCGGACCCGTGTCGCCGGCGTACGCCGCGATGCCGTTGACGCCGACCGTGGTGATGATCAAATTCGTCGATGCTGCCGGCGCCTGGATGATGTTGAACATTTGTCCATTGGAGGCCCCGCCGCCGCCCGGATTAAAGACCGTCACCGTCGCCGTGGTGTTCGGTGTAGCCACGTCGAACGCGTTGATCGTGGCGGTCAGCTTGCTCGCCGAGATAAACGTGGTGTTTCGCTGCGATCCATTCCACTGCACGTACGCGCCAGCAGCAAAATTCGAGCCGAACACGGTGATCGTGAACCCGGGATTGCCCGCTTCGATCGAAGACGGGTTCATGCCGGTCAGCGCCGGCGCGGTGGTGCTGGTGGCCGGAGCTACCAACTCGCGCACGTGAGTGTCGCCGTTGTCGGAGAGATACAAATTGTTGTTGAGAGGATTCACGGCCACGAATTGCGCACTCGAAATCTCCGCGCTGGTGGCCAAACCGCCGTCTCCGCTGTAACCGTTGGTTCCATTGCCCGCCACCGTGTAAATCGTTCCGAACGGCGTGACCTGGCGGATGCGCTGGTTGGAAAGATCGGCGATGTACATGTTCCCCTGGGCATCGAATGCCAGGCCGATGGGGTTGTAAAGGTTCGCGTAGATCGCGGGACCGCCATCGCCGCCAAAGCCGGGGTTGCCGTTACCGGCGAACGTCGTGATGTAGCCGGTGGTCATGTCGACGCGGCGAATCCGTTGGTTCGCTTGATCCGCGATGTATAGATTGCCCGCGGCATCCAGCGCCACGGCGCACGGCGTATCCAGCGGAGCATTGATCGCCGGTCCGCCGTCACCGAAGTAGTTAGCCTGTCCGGTGCCCGCGACCGTCGTGATAGTCCCTGAAGTATTGATTTTGCGGACGCGGTGATTGGTGCGATCGGCGATATAGATGTTGCCCGCGCTATCGGACGCAATGCCGAAGGGATTGTTGAGCAGGGCGTTGACCGCAGGCCCGTTGTCTCCGCTAGAGCCGGCCGTTCCAAGGGTCGATCCCGCAACAAGTGTGATCACTCCGCTCGAGATGTTCACCTTACGAATGCGGTTGCCGTCGTACTCGCTGATGTACAGGTTGCCGTTGCCGTCGAGCGCCACGCCGGTGGGGCCGTTCAATTGCGCGTTGGTGGCCTGGCCGGTGTCGCCGGAGTATCCCGCGGTGCCGTTGCCCGCGAACGTGCTGACAATTCCGTTCGCCGCAACCTTGCGGATCACATGGTTGCGATATTCGGCGATATACATGTTGCCGGCGCTGTCAAACACCATCTGCTGCAGGTTATTGAACGTCGCGTCGATCGCCGGGCCGCCATTACCGCTGAAGCCAACGATGCCGTTGCCGGCATAGGTGATCATCAGCGAGTTCGGCGCGGAGGGCGCCGCGAATACCGTGAACGTCGCAGCGGCCGAAGTGCCGCCTCCGCCGCCGGTGGTGGGATTGAAAACCGTCACCGAGCCGTTCTGGCCCGCGGTGGCTAAGTCAAAGCTTTGCACGACAAAGGTCAGTTGCGTGGAACTGACAAAAGTGGTGGACCGTGCCGATCCATTCCAATTCGCCACCGATCCCGCCACGAACCCTGTACCGTAGATATTCACGGTAGTGTTGCCGCTACCGGCTTGAGCGCCGGAAGGCGACATCGACGTGATCGAGGGCATCGGATTCGCGCTGCTGGGCGGTTCCAGGCGGCGAACGCGGAAGTTGTTCGCATCACTCAAGTACAACCGGCCCGCTGAATCGAAGGACAGTCCGTAAAGCTGGTTGGAGATTTGCGCCGAAAGCGCCAAGCCGCCGTCGCCGGAGAATCCGTAGTTGGTCCCGGCGACCGTGACGATGACGCCGCCCGAGATCATACGGATCCGCTCGTTGTTGGCGTCGCCAAAGTAAACGTTGCCGTTCGAGTCAACCGCAATTCCCTCCGGACTATTGACGGTGGCGTTGGTTCCGATGCCACCGTCTCCGCCGGCTCCGCCGTTGCCGTTGCCCCCGATGGTGGAGAGGGTACCGAACGAGTCGATCTTCATCACGCGATCGCCGCCCGCCATGCTGAAATACAAATTGCCGGAAGAGTCTCGTGTAATTTGGTACGGATCATTCAGCGGCATGAACTGCGCCGGGCCGCCTTCACCGAAATATCCGTTGATGCCGTTGCCGGCAATGGTCGTGACCGTCCCGCCGTTGGCGCCGATCTTGCGGATGCGCTCGTTGTCGCGATCGACCACGTAAAGATTGCCCGCCGGATCGATCACCATGCTGGGAATGTGGCTGAACGTGGCTTGTGCGGCAGGGCCGCCGTCGCCGGCAAAGCCCTGAATGTTGCCCGCCGCCGGCGTCGCGCCGGTGTAGGTGCTGATGTTGCCGCTGGACAACACAATCTTTCGGATGCGGAATCCGTTGTACTCACTGACGTAGAGATTGCCGGCGTTGTCGACCGCCACAGCATTCGGACAATTCAAGCCCGCCGCCGTCGCGGGAATGTTCTCCAGGTTGCTGTTGCCGCCGCCCGCGATCGTGCTGATCACACCGGCCGGATTCACCATGCGCACGCGCCCGTTGCCGCAATCCGCAAAGTAGAAATTGCCGGCGGAATCGAAAGTCGATTGCACGATGGTGCCGAATCCGGCATAAAGTGCGGGACCACCGTCGCCGTCCGAACCGTTGTTGAATCCTTGGCCCGCGAAAGTCTGAATGAGGGTGTTGACCGTCGTCGGGGCGGACGTGAGCACCGTGAAGGTCGCCGAACTGGACGCCGAGACGCCGGGATTCAGGACCGTTACCGCAGCCGTAGTTGGCGAACTGACGTCACCTACCAAAATCGTCGCCGTGAGAATCGTGGGGGAGACAAACGTGGTCACACGACCGCTGCCTTTCCATTGCACGGTAGCGCCCGGTACGAAATTGGCGCCGTACACGGTCAGCGTGAAGGCTCCGTTGTTCGCCACCACGTTCGTCGGGTACATCGAGTTCAACGTCGCGACGGAATTGCCGGTCGGCGTGGCGATGGTTTCGCGGATGCGATGGTTGCTCCAATCCGCGATGTACAGATTGCCGTTGGGGCCCACCACCGCCTGCGTGGCCTGATTCTCTTCGGCCTGCGTGGGCAATCCGCCGTCGCCGGAGAATCCCGCCGCGCCGTTGCCGACGAGCGTGCTGATGGTTCCCGAGCCGGTAGCGCCGACAACCACGCGAATCCGATTGTTGCCGCGATCGGAAATGTAAAGATTGCCGTTGGAATCCAAGCTCAAACCGAGCGGCGCGTTCAACTGCGCGGTGTTGGCCGCGGCGTTGTCGTTGGAGAAACCGGCCGATCCTGTTCCGGCCATCGTGGTGATGTTGCCGCCGACCGTAAATTGACGCACGCGGTGTCCGGCGTTTTCAGCGACCCAGACCGTGGTTCCCGCGCTGTTGACCGCGATGCCCGTGGGACCATTCAGCTTCGCCGAAGTGGCCGCGCCGCCGTCGCCGATAGACGCGCCCGTGCCCGATCCCGCGGCTGTGCCCGTGCCGGCGATCGTCGTGATCACGCCCGAGGTGTTGACCATGCGCACGCGGTTGTTGCTTTGGTCGGCGATGTAAAGATTGCCGCTGGAATCCACCGCCAGGCTGTGCGGATTGTTGATTTGCGCGGCAGTGGCTTGTTGGTTGTCGCCGTTATAGCCAGCGGTACCGGTGCCCACGACGGTAGTAATTTGTCCCGTACCGAGCGCGACCTTGCGGATGCGCTGATTGTTTTGATCGACGATATACAGGTTATTGTTGCTGTCTAACGCCAAGCCGATGGGGTAATTCAGCTGCGCGAGCGTGGCGGGTCCCGTATCGCCGGAGAATCCCGCAGAGCCATTGCCCGCGATCGTTGTGATATTGCCGCTGGTGTCGACCTTGCGCACCCGATTGTTCCCCGACTCGGAGAAATACATGTTGCCGGTCGAGTCGAAGAGAATGATCTCGGGATGATTCAGCGCCGTGTAGCGCATCGGACCGCCGTCGCCAGAGTATCCAGCGATACCTGTGCCTGCGATGGTTTCGATCAGGTTGTTCGGCGGGAGTTGAGCCGACAGTATGCTCACCGGAAGCAAAACAGACAATAACAAGCCGCACGGAAGCAGTTTTCCGAATCGACGCATGCCAGACACCTCTTAGTTTTTGAAATCACCGCTAACTATGTCGCACCCCAAGACACCTAGCAATGGTAAAGAAGTGCCAATTTTTTTGGTACTTAAAAGTACACACGACCGCTGCCCGGGACCAAGGTACTGCTTTGCCTAAACCTTGGTTACCTTGACAAGAGGTGTGCCTGTATAGGAACGTGAGTGAGATTGTCCCCCAAACGTACAGCGCCTTAAGACTGGTTCCGCGTGAGGAATCGGGCGCGAAGGATTGAAGAGACGTACCCATGCGCATACGAGGCTATCTTCTATTGTTGGCGGCGGCCGCGGGTATTCTAGCGACGCCACTGTCGGCTCAAAAAGCAGGTCAAGTCACCAAATCGTCGGGACAGGCGTTCGTCGACCAACCGGCGTCCCGCGCGAATCTCGCGCCCAAAGCGGTGGCCGCTACAAACGGCACAGAGATTCGCTGGAAGGACATCCTGCGAACGGAAGACGGCGGCCGCATGCGCGCGCAACTGCTCGACGGATCGATCCTCAGCATCGGCTCGAAGACGCATTTGACGGTCATCAAGCACGACGCGAAAACGCAAGACTCGCAATTTGAGTTGAAGTACGGCCAAGTACGCGCCCAAGTTCAGCACATTTCGCAATCGGGCTCCGACTTTACGGTGCGAACCGACACCGCCGTCTGCGGCGTGCTCGGCACCGACGAAGCCATCGATGCCAACAACCCGACGGCGACCGTCATCATCGCCATCAGCGGCATTGTTGTCGTAAAGAGTTCGAATCCCAGTATTCCGGGATCGGTGCAGTTGACGCCCGGACAAACCACGACAGTAAATCAAGGACAGCCCCCGACGCAGCCGACCCAAGCCACGCCGGGACAGATCGCCGGCATCGTCAGCAACACGGGCGGCACCACGAATCCCGATCCGACGGTATCGAATCCCACGCCGCAGTTGAAGATCGGCGCGCCTTTGACGCTCGATGGCCGCGCGTCCACGGGCGGTTTGGGCTCGGTCGGCAGCTACAACTGGGCGATCGACAATTCGCTAAATCAAGTGGTGTACAGCTCCACGAACCCGGTGTTGAGCGTCGACACCAACACATGGGCGCCGGGCGGATACACCGGAACGCTGACGGTCACCAACACCGCGACACCGCCACAATCGGCGTCGGTTACGTTTACCTTTACATTAGTCGCGCCCGATCCAGGCCCAACCATACCGGCGCTCGCGCAGGCGTATCAAACCGGTCAGGTGCAGACGTTTATGAACCTGTTCGATCCGGTGCGATATACCGGATTCGCGGCGCTGGAGCAATCGATTCAGCAATCATTCAATAACATCACGGTTACCGGCGTGAATATTCTCACGACGGCGGGCGTGGCTACAGGTGCGTCCACGGCGCATTACAACGTGACCATGCAGATCGGCTACACGTTGAAGAACACGGCGCTGCCGGTCGCCGGCACGGGCACAACGACGGGTGCTGCGGCGCCCGCGAATCTGCACGTGAACGCGACGCGCGGCGGCGCGCGCACACCCGGCAACGGATCGATTAGCGGATCGGCAGGCGCGGTCGCCACGTTCGTGGTGTTGAGCGGCGCACAAAGCGGATTCGTGCAAACCGGCACGAACTCGCTGGGCTACAGTTTCACGGGATTGCCCGATGGCGCGTACACCTTGACGCCGGTGCGCAGCGGATTCAACTTCTCGCCCGCCAGCATCAACGTGACCATCCTAAACGGCAACGCCGTGACCGGCGCCAACTTTACGGCACAACCGCAGCCGCTTTCCATCAACGTCAGCGCGATTCTCGATCTCGGGTATCTGCCGACCAATGGATGGCTGATCACCAATATTGCCGGATCGCTCGGATCGGCGGGCATTGTCGGCGTACCGGGTACGAGCAATCCGCAAGCCGGATTGAGCACCGGCACGGGCGGCGCGGGCGCGGCGGGTGCTACAAACACAGGCGCGCCGACTCCCAGCTTCACCGTGACCGTTCCGACGACTCCGGTTCCGATCATTGCCGGCGGCAAATCGGGCTTGGTTCCCGTTACAATCACGCCGTTGAACGGATTCCTCGGCACGATCACGTTCAAGTACACGTTTTCGGCGGGCCTCTCCCAACTCAGCAACCTGACTTCTGTCAACATCACCAGCAGCAGCCCGGCGACGTATTACTTGCAATTCTTTGCCAACGGCGGCACGACGATCGGCAGCTCTGGCGTGCTTTTCTCCGCGAGTAGCGGATCGATAGGTCCCGTTTTCGGAGAAATTCCATTCAGCGTAACGCAGATTGGAGCCGTGGTGAACGGCGCGGGCTCGTCGTCGACGAATCCGCTGCAATTGTTCGCCGGTAACGGCACCGGGACGGCCAACGTCACAATCAGTCCCGTTGTGGAAGCGACCACATTGGCAGTGGGCACGGGCATCACGGGCGCGGCGATCGCCCCGGGCGCGCCCGACGCCAATGGCAACGCCGCGATTACGGTTACGCCAAACAGTTCCGCCACCGGATTGCAATCGGCGACCATCAACATCCTGGTGGCGCGGGTCCAAGTCAGCAATTTCCCGTTGTTCGTCAACTTGACCGCACCGGTGCAGAACGTTTCCGCACCGTCGCAGGTGAATGTCGCGCCGGGACAACCGGCCACTGTGGGAATTAGTGTACCGTTCGCGCCGGGATTCACCGGCGGCGTGGTCGTGACGCCTCCCGCGACGGGAGGCGGTCTCACGTTTTCGCCCAGTTCAGTGACGCTCAATTCTTCGGGCACGGCGAACTTCACCGTGACCGCTTCGTCGTCGTTCGCGTTTGCGCAAGCCGTGCGTCAAGGCGCGCCGCTCACCGATACCTTCACGGTCACGGCTGGAAAATACGTCACCACCGCGAACGTGAATTTCACCACCCTCGCCGCCGCTGATTTCAACTTGGCGCCGGCTTCTTCGCTCTCGGTGGTGCAGAACACCTCGCAGAACATCGTGATCAACGTGACGCAATCGGGCGGCAGCGGAAATATTCCGATTACGCTCACCGCCAGCGGATTCCCCGCGGGAATCAGCGCCGCCGTGGTTGGAAATGCCACGACGAACGGCAGCGGAACGGTGACGTTCAGTGTGTCGGCTACGTTCGCGGCCATCGCGGGCGTGCAATCTTTCACCGTGACAGGTACCGGCGGCGGGCTTACGCACACCATCACGGTGCCGATTACAGTGATTTCCGGCGCGTCGTTCAATTTGGCGGCCGCGTTGCATGGCAGCTTCTTCGACGGCGGCGGCGCGTGTACGAATTGCGTGACGGTCAGCGTTACGCCGATCGGCGCCTTCACGTCGTCGGTGGCGATTACGTCGTCAAGTAACGTTGCGACCGCTTCCGGTCCGGGCAGCATCGCGCCAGGAAATTCGGCGCAATACACCGTAAACGCAACCGGTCCCGGAACGTTGACGTTCACCGGAACCGCCAACGGAATCACGCAGACAGCGTCGGTGCAAATCGCGTTCGTCGCGGGATTCTCGCTGGGAGTTTCGGCAACATCTACTTTCCCCGGCGGCCAGAGCACGGTGACCGTCGCGGTGAATCGCGCGTCAGGATTTGCCAGCACCGTGATTGTCACGCCGTCGCCTACGACGGGCGTTACCTTCACGCCGAGTTCCGTGACCGTCGCGCCGGGAGCGGCGTCGGCGCAATTCACCGCCACCGTGGCCAGCACGGTGAGCAGCACGACGACGCCGGCCGCAAACTTCTCGGGCGTCGCGCAGGGCGGCTCGATCATCGTCAACGGATCGGGCACCATCACTTTGACCGGCGTTCCGTTCACCTTGACCGGCGGCACCGTACAGGGATTCGCGGGTCAAACCGTACCGATCGTGATCACCGTGAATCCCGGCGCTGGATTCAACGGCGCCGTGTCCGTCGCGCCTACCAGCGGTCTTACGGGCATCATATTGTCGCCGAGCAGCGTGAATGTCCCCGCGGGTCAAACCACCGCCACGTTCATCGCCACGATTCCGTCGAACGTCACCACCGGCGGCACGATCAATTTCACGGGCACATTGGTTGGCACTCCGGGAATTACGGCGAGTACAACCGTTACGCTAACCATCGGCGTACCGTTCACGTTGGGATCGGGCTCGTCGCTCGGCTCGATGAATCCCGGCGGAAACGCCAGCGGACAGTTGGCCATCACTTTGACAAATGGATTCACGGGCCCCGTGACGTTTTCTGCGTCCACCACCAGCGGCAGCGCCACTGGCAGCGTCAATCCGAATTCGGTGACGAAATCGGGCAACGTTACCGTGAACGCCACGTCGGCGGCGAATGCGAGCACGGGACAATCCACCATCGTGGTAACCGCGCAGGCGGGAACGTACAGTCAAACGGCCACGTTCACCGTGTCCATCGTGACCGCCTACACCGCCAGCGCTTCCACGTCGACCTCGGTGACGTTGTTCACGGGAGGAAACTCGACGGTTGGCGTCAACGTGACGTACGCGCCGTCGTTCACGGGAACGGTGAGCTCATCCATCACCACGCCGAGCGGCGTGAGTGCGTTCGCACAAGGCAATTCCTCGCTGACCGCGTCCGGCGTCATCACATACGGGATCTCCGCGTCGACCGGCGCTGTGTCGGGACCCGTTGTGGTCACGCTGAGCGGCGGCAACAACACTGTGTCGATCACGTTCAACGTGAACGTCGTGACGCCGTACACCATGTCGATGAGCACAAACCAAGTGCAGGTGTATAGCGGCATCGGCACCAGCGTCAGCGTGAACCTGAATTTCGCCGCAGGATTCAGCGGACCGGTCACGATCACCGCGCCCTCCAACTTAACGGGGATCGCATCCGTTTCGCCGCCTTCGCTGCAAGCCAACGCCAGCGGCTCGTATTCGTTTACGGTCACCGGCAGCGCAACGAATGTCACCGCCAGGAGCGGATCGCTCGGTTTCGGCTCGTCGTCCGGTGGATTCAACGCGCAGGCCTCCGCCGGTTACTCGGTGATCGATCCGTACATGCTGTCGGTCACGCCGCCGGCGCCGTTCAACGATTCTTCCACCGTTCCTTACGTCGTGACCATCTCTCCGAACGCGAATTTCCAGGGACAAGTCACGCTGACGCCCACGGTGACGCCCTCGGGCGGCACGGCGACCGTCACGAACTCCGGCGGCGTTACGGTTCCGGTGACGGGATCCACGCCCGTGACGTTCTCAGTGACGATCGGCGCGAATGTCACGAGCATCGCCTTGAGCACGAACACCATCTCCGGCGGATTTTCGCTGGGAACCGGCAACAGCACCGTGAACGTCGCGGTGAACAATAACTATTCGGTGTCGGTGATTACCCAAGCGCCGGTCTTGTTCTCCACGGGTACGGCGTCGATCCAAGTGCAGGTGACGTACAACCAACCCTACAGCGCCAGCGTGACGATTACGCCGCCGGCCGTTCTGCCGCAAGGAATCGCGGGAATCGCGGGGTCGGCGTGCGCGTTCGGCTCGCAACCGCAATCGCGGCGCGTGCCGCAGAGTAGCAGCAATGCCGTGGTCGTTACACCGAACAGCAATGTCGCGTGCTTCACGGTGTTGGCGTCGCAAAGCAATCCGTCGCTTTTCACGGGAATGATTACGTTCACCACCACCGACGGCAACGGCAGCAACGGCATGGCTTCCACCGGATACAGCGTGCAAGATCCATACCGGCTGACGTTCGGCGCGGTGCCCTCGACGCTCGACAATAGTCAATCGTTCAACTACGTCGTGAATGTCGTTCCGAACAACGGATTCCTGGGCACGGTTAGCGTTACCCCGACGGTGAATCCTTCCGGCGCGATGAGTTTCAGCCCCACCGGACCCGTGACGGTTACCATCTCCAGTTCCGCCGCACAGCAGGCCAGCTTCACCGCGACCGCCACGGCAATGTCCACGGGACAAGCCACACCCGGCGCGAGTACGTCGCAACAGCTATCGAATTTCACGCTGAACGGAAACGCCACGGCCACCACAATCGGCGGCGCGCCGTTCTCGATGTCCTCGAGCACCTACGCGGTACTCGATGGACAAACGCAAACGTATTCGCTCACCGTGAATTTCGTGCAAGGTTACGTGGGAACGGTGACCGTATCGTGTTCGAGCATCACAGCGTCGGGCGCGAGTCCGTCGTATGTACGTGGCGGAGTGCCCGCGCGCTCGGGTCTGCGTCCAAGCGAAACGCGCCTCGGCGCGGCCAATCCCACATGCAGCGGATTGGGCATCGGTAATGTCGTTGTGGATGCCTCGAGCAACGCCACGCTCACTGCTAACGGCAGCGCCGGATCGCAGACCATCACATGGGATATCACCGGAAGCGGAACCGGCGGCGGTGTGATCAACTTCAGCGCGGTCGATACCAACTCGCTCACCGCGACGTACAAGGCCCCGTTTACGGCGCAAGAGCCGTTCACGGCAAGCATGTCGTCGCAAACGGCGTACGTTTATCCGAGCACGCAAACGCAAGTCAGCGTAACGGTCACGTTCAGCGCCGGATTCACGGGCAGCGTTCTCGTTTCGCCGCCCGGCACGTTGCCGGCGGGCGTCGCGAGTATTTCCGCGGCGCAAACGGCCACGCCGGGATCGCCGACCGTCATGTTCACCGTGACGGGCAACACGATCAACAGCTCGGCGAACACCGGTTGCCCGACGTATTGCGGAAACCTCACGTTCAGCGCGACCACTACGGGTTTGCCGACGCCGCAAACCGTCCAGGAACCGTATCAATTCAATTTCCCGATCAGCGCGCAAGTAACGATGCAGGCGATGATGACCGCGGGCGGCTCCGGCGTGATGGCGGTCAGCGTGACGCCGGGCGTCGGATTCAGTTCGCCGGTGTCGGTCACCGAATCCGGTTCGTTGAACACGGGAATTACGTTCAACGGCGGATCGACTTCCGCCACGGGACCCTTCTCGGGCTCCAGCGCTTCCGGCACGGTGCAAAACAACACGCCGTTTGTCGCCTACTTCCAGTTTTCCGCGGCCGGCGGAACGCAACAGCAATCACAGTTTGTGAGTTTGTCGATTCAAGTCACGGGCGCGCCGAACTCGATCCTACAAGGCGTGGTTGACGTCGGCCCCGGGACATCGTTCTCGGTGAGTTCGCCGGTCTCGGGAAACAGTTACACGACGTTCAGCACGGTCCAGTTCGCGCAGTTCATCGACGTGGCATACTCGAACAGCTTCAACGCGACGGTGACGGTCACAGGGCCGACTAGCGCACCGGGCTTCAGTTCGATCACTTTGAACGGATCGAATCAAGCCACGCCCGCGAGTCCGCAAATCACGTACAACATGGTGGCGTCCGGTTCGAATCCGGGACCGAACGGCACGAGCGGAACGCTGACTTACACCGGAACATCGGGCGCCACTACGATGCAGTATCAACTCGGCTACACGGTGATCGATCCGATCACGGTGACCACTCAGCCGACGACGCCGTTGATGCAAGGCATGCAGCAAAACTATCTGGTAACCGTGAAATCAAACAACGGCTTCGCCGGCACGGTCACGATTACACCCAGCATTTCGAGCGTGCCGTCGAATTCGGCGAGCATCAGCAATTCCGGTGGCATGATCGTGCAAGTAGCGGCCAATTCCACGATGACCTTCACGTTCACCGTGACCGTCGGCGCCAACACGACTCAGGTCACTCTGGGAGGTACGGCGTCCGCGAACGTCGTGAGCGGCGTGAGCCACACGACCTTCAGCGTCAACCTGCTGCAATCGACGGTGAACGGAATTGCGTTCACGCTGACGCCGCAGAATCCCAACGTGGCGGTGTTCGACGGAAAAACCACCACCACCACGCTGTCGCTTACGTTTGAGAACGGCTACAGCGGCTCGGTGACCGTTTCCTGCACCAACATCGGCGCGACGGGACAAAGCCCGCAACGCGCGGGACGCATTATCACCGCACCCGGCGGACCTGGTGGATCTGGTCAACGAAGAGTCGCCTTCGATCCTTCGGCCGGCACTTGCAGCGGCCTCGGCGTCGCGTCGGTGACGCTGCCGAACAACACGAATCCTTTGACCGGCAGTGGCAACACCGTCAACGTGACGTTCACCGTGACGGGTAATGGCACGGGCAGCGGCGTGATGCATTTCCAAGCGACCGATGGCACTAGCACGGCAACCACCAGCGAGAATTTCACGGCGGCCGAGCCGGCGTCGCTTCTGATCCAGGGAGCCACTCCAGTCAGCGTGTTCAGCGGTCTCAGCACTTCCATCAGCGTTGCGGTGACGGATGCCAACGGCTTCAACGGAACCATTGTCGTCGCCGCGCCGGTGATTACGGGCATTACTTTCGCGCCCACGTCGCAAATGGCTGTGGGCAGCACGGTGGTGGTCTTCACGGCCACGGGAATGGGCTCGCATCCCACGCCAACCACCGGCACGATGACGTTCTCCGCGACCAGCGGCAACATTATGGCGGCCGGCGGATATCAACTTTCTGATCCTTTCTCGATCGGAATTCAGGCCATTTCGTCGCTCACTGCCGGCACGACTACAATGACCGCGACCATCGCTCCCATCGACGGCTACAACGGTCAAGTGATGGTCGTGGGGTCGGCCACCGGCACCGGCGTTACAGCAACCATTGGAGCGGCGCAAACCGTTAACGTCACGGGCTCCACGCCGGTGGCGTTTTCGGTCACCATTTCCGGCGTCACCACGGCCGGCGGCACGGTGCAGTTCGGCGCGTGCGCCACCACCACATCCACGTGTCCCACGACGTCGCCGGGCTTTTCGACCAGCACGCAAACGTCGAATGTCAACGTGACACCGCCGTTCACCATGACGGCGACGCCGAATCCGTTGCCGGTGACAAATGGATCCACCAGCCATCTGAGCGTGACGCTGACATTCGCTAGCGGATACAGCGGCACGGTGTCGGTGAGCTGCGGCTCCGGCCCACCTCCCGCCGCCTTGCCGTCGAGCGTCGGTCGCGGCCAGCCCGCGGCGATGGTACGTCCGGCAGTGCACCGCGGCGCGGCGGGCATCTCGTGCGCCGGCTCCGGCATCAGTTCCGTGACGCCAGACGCTGCCAACAGCAGCGCGATGCTCACAGCAACCGGTTCCGGCGGCCAGCAGACGCTGATCTTCGACGTCGCCGGCAACGGCGCGGGCAGCAGCACACTCAATTTCATCGCCACCGATTTGAACAACGACACCGCTTCGTACAGCGCTCCGTACAACGCCACGAATCCGCCCGCAAGCGGCGTGGTTACCGCGGGATCGACTAGCGGCTTCACGGGTCAAACGATCCAGGTTCCCATCAACTTGACGATCACCGCCGGAGGACAGCTCGATACCATCAGCTTCGGGTTGCAGATCACGGGCAACGGCAGCGAACCGGCGCTCAGCGGTGCGCTGTCGTTTACAGCGATGTCGCCGATGCCATCGCCGAATATTACGGACCCCGTCAATTCGAACATCATCAACGTTTCGTGGACCAGTACTTTGTCGCCGCCGATCAGCGGCACCTTAGAACTCGGCACGGTCAGCGTGATGATCCCGAACAACGCACTCAATAACGGCACCTATAACTTGATCATCACCGGTGCTTCGGGAAGCTTCATGGGCAACGCGGTGCCTGTGAGTCCGGGTGCGAACGGCACGCTCACAACGCAGGTGGGTGGAGCGCAACCGGCCAGCAGGAAGATCGGCGCGGCGCCGGGCACGCGCGAACGCATGACCGTGAATGCGCGCAACGAAAACTGCGCGGGCGTGCGCTTCTCCAGCGGCACGCAATCGAGCTGCGGCGGATCGGTGGACTTGGAAGTCCAGCCGGTGATTACGTCGTCGGGCACGCTGGAAGTTCACTTGTCCACGCCCAACGGCGGAATGCGCGATTTAGGCGCGATGACGCTGGCCTCGGCGCAATTCCCCGACGCCGATGCGTCTGACGGGTCGGGTGGGTCTGGTGGGTCTGGTGGGTCGCCGGACGCGCTGCCGTCGAGCGGCATGTTCCAGCAGGGTCACACGTACCTGTTCAAAGTAGGCAATCAACTGGCGCTAGTGCGCGTGGCGCGGATTCGCTCGAGCGTCAGCCCGAGGCTGGCGGCGATTCCGGGCAGCGGCGCGCCGAGCGCATCGAAATCGACGGCCCAAAAACAAGCGCCGGCGGTCAGCCACAGCGGCGACGATCTACTGAACAGCATGCGCGATCAGCAGCAAATGAATCGCGTGCTGGACAGCGCGCAGATCACCATCGACCTCGAGTGGCTGATGCAGCCCTCGGCTCAGTAGCGGCTAACGCAAGAACATCGCCGAGAGGAATCCCGGCAGATCGTGGTACAGCGTCGCGACCAACAGCGCGACGCCTGTGCCGGCGATCGCAACGGGCGCCAGCACTCGCAGCATCCAGTCTTTGTTGTAGTTGGTTGTCATACTCCACCAGACACCGTTGAAACGGATGATGTTCCTGCTTTTTTAACCGGTTATTGAGAATTGATGGTGCGGAAGAGGAAAGCAAAGCTTGCGAATGACTGGACCAGCGATCAAGTCGTGGTCTATGAAGATCCCGACCATGGCGGATGGTATCTCGGATACAATCCGCGGCTAGGCACGTACGCGCACATCGAGTAATTGGGGCGCTAACTTGCGTGCGTGTTGTCGGCCGACACTCATGCCTCCCGTCATCCAAGTTTCCGGCATCCGCAAAACCTACGGCTCTTTCGGACGACACATGCTGGCGGTCGACGACGTGTCGTTCGACGTGAACGACGGCGAGATTTTTGGCTTGATCGGTCCCAACGGCGCGGGAAAAACCACCACGATGGAATGCATCGAGGGTTTGCGCACGCCCGACCGCGGCGTCATCTCGGTGCTGGGCCTGAATCCCTTCCAGGACGTTTACAAGTTGCAGGACCGCATCGGTGTGCAACTCCAGCAAGCGCAGTTGCAGAAGCGGATCAAAGTTTGGGAAGCCGTCGACCTCTGGACCACGCTCTATCACCGAAAAACAATCGACGGCGAACGGTTGCTCGACCAGTTGGGCCTGATCGACAAGCGGAATGCCTGGTTCATGAATCTCTCGGGCGGCCAAAAGCAACGACTCTTCATTGCGCTGGCGTTGATTAACGATCCCGAGGTAGTCTTCCTCGACGAATTGACCACCGGCCTCGACCCGCAGTCGCGCCGCTCGATCTGGGATTTGGTGCGCGGGATCCGCGAGCGCGGCAAAACGGTTTTCTTGACCACGCACCTGATGGAAGAAGCCGAACGCTTGTGCGATCGTGTCGCCATCCTCGAGCATGGACGCATCATCGACATCGACACGCCGCAGAATCTCGTAAAGCGTCACTGCCCGGAGCGCACCGTGATGCTGGCCACCGAAGCGCACGCCGATTACGACGGCCAAAACGTCGTCGATCGCTTTCGCGCGATCCCGGGCGTGGAGGATGTCGTATGTAACGACTCGCAATTCACGATTCGCGGCCGCGGGGACGATTTGGTGACCGAAGTGATTCATTGTCTCGGCGAGAATCGGATTCGCGTCACCGACTTCCGCACCGTCCTGCCGAATCTGGAGGACGTTTTTCTCAATCTCACCGGCCGTTCGATTCGCGATTGGGTCGATCATTATGCTGCACGGACTCTGGAAACTGACGTGGATCGAGATCAAGATTTTTATGCGCGAGCCGATGGGCGCGTTCGGAACGATTGTTCTCCCGGTTGTCGTTTTCCTCGGATTGGGCCGCCTCGCCGGCAGCAGACTCCCGGGTCCCGCGCTCGCCGCCAGCAGTTTTGTGCGCGTGGGATTGCCGGTGCTCGCGTCGCTTCTGATTGCCATCAGCGCGGTGCTATCGTTAGTCACGATTATTTCGATCTACCGCGAGGGCGGCATTCTGAAACGTCTCCGCGCGACACCCTTGCGCGCGTGGACGATCCTGACGGCTCACGTGCTGGTCAAGCTGATGCTCACAGCGGCCACGCTCGCCTTGATGGTCCTGGCAGGCCGGCGCTACTATCCGGTGGGCGTCAACGCTCCTTTGTTTTCGTTCACGATTGCGCTTTTGATCAGCACGTGGAGCATTCTGTCGATCGGCTTTCTCATCGCCAGCATTGTTCCCACGGCGCGCTTTGCGCAGCCGATCGGCGGCGCGATCCTGTACCCGATGATCGGGCTGGCGGGACTCTTCGTACCGATCGCGTCGTTCCCACCGGGGCTTCAGGCGGTCGCGCGCGTGCTGCCTCTCACTTATGCGGTGTCGCTCCTCCAAGGAATTTGGAACGGCGACGCGTGGTCGATGCACGTGGGCGACGTCGCGGCGCTGGGCTTGGTATTTGTCGTGTGCACGGCGCTCTCGGTGAAAGTGTTTCGCTGGGAGTAAACAGAATCTGGCTCCTCTGCAACTGTTGCGCGAATGAAGCAAATACTGCACCCGTCGCAGAAAAACATGGGTCCAGGATCTCCTCATTTGAGTGAGTTGGCCATTGGTGTTCTGCTTGCCTTAGTAAGTGTGAAGGGTCCCAACCCAAGACCCAAACGAAAAGAGGTTCTAAGGCCATGCCTTACAGAGTGCTTGTTCTCGCTGGCGTTGTTGGTCTTGCCCTATTGGTTCCCACGGCGCAGGCTTGCACCGTTCCTGATGCCGCCGCGCTGAGTAAGGACGTGGCCAAGTATAAGACCGTCGTAGTAACGGTGGATGACTGCATCGTGCAATTGAACGGTCACGTGGACCAGCTCAGTCATTCATGGGACATCGAGCGAAAATTCCGCAAGGATGCATGGTCTTCGGGCGTAGCCAACCGTCTCGTCGTCGTCGCAGCCATAGTGACCGATCAGAACTTGCGCCGAAGTGTCAACCGGATGCTGCGGGAACCGGGCAACAATGACCTACGCTCGCCATTCGGATTCCAGATACAAAACGGTGTGGTGACAGTGACGGGAGCGTCGGGCGATCCGATGATGCTCGACACCACGCTCTATGCCATCGCGTCCATCAAAGGGGTTCGCGGCGTGGTCTCAAACGTCCAATTTAACTCCTTGGTGAACATCGACGACGTCATCCAGTGGACGCCGAAGACGGTCTTCTTGCCGGCCCCTCAACCTGGCCCCATTTACCCGAAATTGCAACCCTAAGAGTACAGAATTGCAAACGGCCGAAGAGCCGCTCGCCGTTGCGAGTTAAGGAGCAATCATGCTGACCAATTCGAAGGACTTGAAAGGGCTGGTGATCCGCGCGACCGACGGCGAACTGGGAACTGTGGAGGAAGTGTACTTCGAAGACGACAAGTGGGCCGTCCGCTACCTCACGGTGGAGACCGGCGACTGGCTGGCTGGCCGGTCTGTGCTGATCTCCCCCTATTCCATCCGCGGTACCGACTGGCAGGCTCGGCGGCTGGATGTGGCCCTGACCAAGAGTCAGGTCCGTGACAGCCCGAACGTCAGCACACACGCGCCGATTTCGCGGGAGCATGAATCCACCTATCTTTCCTATTACGGCTATCCTTACTATTGGGACGGACCCGACATGTGGGGCCAAGCCCAGCTTCCCCATCAAGCGGCGATGGCCGCGACCGCATCGGCGGAAGCAATGGCCAAACGAATTCGCGATGAATCGCAGGATTCATTCCTGCGCAGTACCGCCGGCACCATTGGCTATCACATCGACGCGTCCGACGGGGAAATCGGCCACGTGGCCGGATTCGTCGTGGACGACGAAGCTTGGGCGATCCGCTACGTCGAGGTGTCCACGCAGAACTGGTGGCCGGGGAAGCGAGTGCTGATTTCGCCAGGTTGGATCGAAAGGATCAGTTGGCGCGAAGAAAAGGTCTACGTCCCCCTGCTTCGCGACGCCATCCAGAGCGCCCCCGAGTACGTCGCGTCCCAGCCGATCAGCCGCGAGTATGAGCACCGGCTCCATTTGCATTATGGCCGGCCTCCGTATTGGGTCCACGCGCCACGCGAGGAGTCGTTGGATCTCGCGCCATCACTGACATCAATTGCATGACTCAAATACCGCTGTATCCTTTGCGGTTCGAGCCGATCTATCAATATCGCCTTTGGGGCGGACGGCGGTTGTCTAAGCTGCTTTCTGTTCCGCTGCCCGGCAGCGGTCCGATCGGCGAAGCTTGGGTGCTCAGTGACCGCGCCGAACATCCCACCCGGATAGCCAATGGGCCGCTGCGTGGCCGGACCATCGCGCAATTGATGGAAGAGTCGCCCGAACAGTTGCTGGGAAACTTGGCCGGGCGCTTCACGCGGTTTCCTCTGCTTCTAAAATTCCTCGACGCGCGCGACACCTTGTCGGTGCAGGTGCATCCATCGGATACCCAGACGCAATATCTGCCGACAGGTGAGACCGGTAAAACCGAAGCATGGGTGGTGCTGGAGGCAGGCGAGGATTCTCGCGTCTATGCGGGCTTGAAGGCGGCGACAACCGCCGACACGCTGCAGCGGGCGGTTATCAACGGCAGAGTAGAGGACCAGTTGGCGAGTTTCAAGCCGAAGATCGGCGACGGCATCTTCGTGGAAGCCGGGACCGTTCATTCGCTGGGCGACGTGGTGGTCTTCGAAGTACAGGAAAACAGCGACGTGACCTTTCGAATCTTCGACTGGAATCACCTCGACAAAATGCGCCAGCGCCGGCCGCTGCAAATCGATCAGGCCATGGCTTGCATCGATTTCGGACAGGGTCCGGTGCGCGCTGTGAAGCCCGTTGTGGAACCATCCACCAAGTCTGAGAGCTCCGGCTCGCCCACACTCCGCGAGCGGCTCTTCCTCTGCGATCAGTTTGGCTTGTGGCGCCTGTATTCGGACGCGCCCTTTCACACCGGAGTGGCGGGAACGCCGCGAGTGCTGGTGTGCATCGACGGCGCCGGCCAGTTGGAGCACGAAGGCGTGAATTACTCCATCGGCAGAGGCGATGTGCTGCTGATGCCGGCCGTCGCGGGTGAGTGTGTCTGCCGTCCACGCCACGGGCTTACGCTGCTCGAACTCTCTCTGCCGGAAGGTGGGTCGCTGAAATGAAGAGATTGATTGTCTTCGATCTCGACGGCACCTTAGCAGAAAGCAAGTCGTCTCTCGACGCCGAGATGGCCACGCGGCTCGGCGATTTGATGAGCATTGTGAAAGTGGCGGTGATTTCCGGCGGCAATTGGCCGCAGTTTGAGACGCAGGTGCTGGCCAATCTTCCGCACGATCAACGCTTGAAGAATCTTTCTCTCCTGCCCACTTGCGGCACCAAGTTCTATCGGTACGATACGGACTGGCGCCTGCTGTATTCGGAAGATTTCAGCGCTACGGAACGAGAACAGGTGATCTCTGCATTGAAGCAGGCGATTGGCACATCGCACGTGAGGGAGCTTCAGACTTGGGGAGCGCAGATCGAAGATCGCGGCAGTCAGATTACGCTCTCGGCCCTGGGGCAAGACGCTCCGCTCGAGGAGAAAAAGAAATGGGATCCGGATTTCAGCAAACGGACGAAGATCAAGCAGCTGCTGGATCGCTGTATCCCGGAATTCTCAGTGCGCCTGGGCGGAACGACATCGGTTGACATCACCAAACCCGGCATCGACAAAGCTTACGGAATCCGCAAACTCCGCGACACTCTGGAGATTGCCATTTCCGAAATGATTTTCGTAGGCGACGCCTTGTTTCCCGGAGGAAACGACTACCCCGCGAAAGAAGCCGGCGCCCTCTCCATCCAGGTGCGCGATCCCAATGAGACCAAGCGCGTGATCGAAGCGGTGATCGCTTGTATCGGGTAGTGTCCCAACCTACTCCTCGTGTGCCGCGTCCTCTTGCGTCTCCGACACCAGCGCTTCGGTCGTCAGCATCAGCGCCGCGATCGAGGCGGCGTTCTGCAAAGCAAAGCGCGTCACCTTGGCGGGATCAATGACGCCCGCTTTCACCAGGTCCTCGTATTCGCCCGTCAAAGCGTTGTAGCCGAAATTGGCCTTGGCTTCTTTGACCCGCTCCGCCACGATGGCGCCTTCCTCGCCGGCATTGGCGGCGATTTGGCGTAGCGGCTCTTCCAGCGAGCGACACACGATGGCCGCACCGATCTGCTCGTCGCCTTCCAATTTGAGCTTCTGCACGGCGGGAATCGCGCGCAGCAGGGCCACGCCGCCGCCGGGAACGATGCCTTCTTCCACCGCCGCGCGCGTGGCGTTCATGGCGTCTTCCACGCGAGCCTTTTTCTCTTTCATTTCCGTTTCGGTCGCCGCTCCCACTTTGATGACTGCGACGCCGCCGACCAGTTTGGCCAGGCGTTCCTGCAACTTCTCGCGATCATAGTCGGAGGTGCATTCCTCCACTTGAGCGCGCAGTTGCTTCACTCGACCTTCGATCGCCTTGTGGTCGCCGGCGCCCTCGATGATGGTGGTGTTGTCTTTGGTGATGATCACGCGCTTGGCGCGGCCCAGACTCTCTAGCTTGACGCTGGCCAGCTTCGTGCCCGTCTCTTCCATGATGGCCGTGCCGCCGGCCAGAATCGCGATGTCATCCAGCATTGACTTGCGGCGATCGCCGAAGCCGGGAGCCTTCACCGCCGCGGCGGACAACGTGCCTCGCAGCCGATTGACCACCAGCGCCGCCAGGGCTTCGCCTTCCACGTCCTCGGAGACGATCAGCAGCGGCTTACCGGACTTGGCGATCTGCTCCAGCAACGGGATCAAGTCGTTCATCACCGAAATCTTCTTCTCGTGAATCAAGATGTAAGGATTTTCCAGCACCACTTCCATACGTTCCGGATCTGTGACGAAGTACGGCGAGAGATAGCCGCGGTCAAACTGCATGCCTTCGACTACTTCGAGCTGCGTGTCCATCGTCTTGGACTCCTCCACCGTGATCACGCCATCCTTGCCGACCTTCTTCATCGCGTCGGCGATGATGGCGCCGATGGCCGTATCGTTGTTGGCCGAGATGGCGCCCACTTGAGCGATCATCTCGCCCGTTACGGGCTTGGACAGTTTCTTGATCTCGCCCACTGCGGCCTCGACGGCTTTCTCGATACCCCGCTTCAGCGCCATGGGATTGGCGCCGGCGGTCACATTCTTAATGCCCTGGCGAAAGATGCTCTGGGCCAAAACCGTGGCGGTGGTCGTACCGTCCCCCGCCGTGTCGCTGGTCTTGGAGGCCACCTCGCGAACCATCTGCGCACCCATGTTTTCCTGATGGTTCTCAAGATCGATTTCCTTGGCCACCGTCACGCCGTCTTTGGTGATCGTGGGACTCCCAAATTTCTTGTCGATCACGACATTGCGGCCCCGGGGCCCGAGCGTAATCTTGACCGCGTCCGCCAACTGGTTTACGCCGCGCAACATGGCGCCGCGCGAATCCTCGCCGTGAGCAATTTGCTTGGACATTTGATCCTCTGCTTTCCGATGACAACGGTTGTTCGAATGACAATGACTGGCAGTCTACTTCTTGGCCGAACCGGAGATTACGCCGAGCACTTCGTTTTCCGTCAGGATCAAATACTCCCGGCCCTCCGACTTGATCTCCGACCCGGCGTATTTGCCGAATAGAATGCGGTCGCCTGGCCGAACATCCACAGGGAGGCGCTGGCCGTTCTCCAGGATCTTGCCGGTGCCGACGGCGATCACTTCCGCCTCTTGTGGTTTCTCTTTGGCGGAATCGGGAATGATGATTCCGCCCCGAGCCGTTTCTTCCTTCTCGATTCGCCGGATCAGAATCCGGTCGTGCAGTGGACGTATGTTCATGGTCGGGGTCTCCTCGGCGTGCGATGTTTTCATGGACGAAATCCAATCTTGTTCACTTGCCGGAGCTTCTCCAACTCCAGGCGAGACGCTTCTTCCTCGCGCTGGCGGCGGTCGATCTCCTTTTGCGGAGCTTCCTTTGCGTCGATCGCCTTGGCCTGCGTCAGGGCGGCGCTGGCCAGAGCGTCGAGACTCTTGGAGGTCCCCAGCAACCCGAAGACAGCCGGGTAGGAAGACTGCACAAGGCGGAAGGAATACTCGGAGTCTTCCCATCGAGCCAGCACTTTCAGTGTTTCCGCGTAGATTGACGGGAAAAAAACTTCCTCCGCCGGCTTGGTCGGGGTTCCGTAGTTCACCGAAATCGCGTCGATCATGTCTCCCACGGTCATTCCCGCGGTGGAATCGCGATCGTAGGTAATCGCCACGCTGGACAGGGCGCCGTTATAGAAACGAAAGAGCACGCCCTTAACGGACTTCAATTCGGCCGGCGATGGATTGGACGTAGATCGCGGCTGCCAGTCGAGACTCTGGATCAACTGCGGCCGTTGACAAATGGTTTGGGCCTCCGCCGGGCGAAGGCCGGTCTGTTTCGCGATCACAGCCAAATCCGCGCCGAAGGCGAACTTTCGATAACTGGAGAGATCTTGAGCAGGGATTGCGGTGACAAACAGAACCACGGAGGCAATGGATAGCAGAAGACGGCGAACATTCATATCAAGGCTTAGTGCAATTGCAAGGCCAGTCAGAACCCAACGGATGGCGGATGATGGAAGTTAGACGAGGCCCGCCCCGGTGCAGTTCTTGCGTCCGCGGTGCAACTCCTGCACGCCCTTACATGAAAACAGCCACCTTTTTGCGGCTCTGATCGTCCAAGGCAGTGATCCATCAAAGGCAGGGAAGGTGTGTCTTGATTGTGGCTGTTAAGCTGCTGATAAGGCAATAGACGGAAGGGTGGAACATGCGCCGCCAGCTCTTGGCACAAGCAATTATCTGGTTCATGGTCCTGTCGATCGGGAGTGGACCTGCGTCCGCGTACTCCGTGTTGACGCACGAGGAGATCGTGGACCTGTTGTGGTCGGATTCCATCAAGCCGTTGCTGTTGAAGCGCTTTCCGGACTCCACCGCCGACCAGCTCACCGAGGCGCACGCCTACGCCTACGGCGGCGCGGTGATCCAGGACCTGGGCTACTATCCGTTTGGCAGCGGGGAATTCAGCAACCTGACCCATTACGTTCGCAGCGGGGATTTTGTCATCGCGCTGCTGGAACAAAGCCAGGACCTCAACGAATTCGCGTTCGCGCTGGGCGCGTTGTCGCACTATGCCGCGGATATCATGGGCCACCCGTCTGTGAATCAGTCCGTGGCGTTTGAGTATCCAAAGCTGCGCGCCAAGTTCGGCAATTCCGTCCGCTACGCGGATGACAAAACCTCGCACTTGAAAATCGAGTTTGGATTCGACATGGCCCAAGTGGCCAAGAATCGTTATGCCTCGGATCAATATCACCGGTTCATCGGATTCCAAGTCTCCAAGCCGCTGTTGGAGCGCGTTTTTCCGATCGTGTACGGGCTGGAGTTGAAGGACGTCTTGGCGCACGAAGATCTAGCCATCGGTTCCTATCGTTGGGCGGTCAGCCAGATGATCCCGGAGATGACCAAGGTCGCGCTGCAGACCCACAAGAAACAAATGTTGATCGAGAATCCCAGCCTAGATAAGAAGAAATTCCTGTTTCGGCTAAAGCGTTCCGAGTACGAGAAGAAGTGGGGCAAGGACTACGAGAGGATTGGCTTTGGCGCGCGCGTGTTAGCCGCGATTCTGCGTTTCGTACCCAAGGTGGGTCCGTTCAAGGCGCTGGCCTTCAACTATCCCACGCCGCATACGGAAGACTTGTACTTCAAGAGCATCGTTGAAACGACGGATCGATACAGAATCTTGCTGAAGGAAACCGGTAGCGACTCTCTGCGTCTGCCGAATAGCGATTTCGATACCGGGCAACCCACTCGAGCGGCCGAATACACGCTGACCGACGAGTCATACGCCAAATTGCTGGGTCAATTGGCGAAGAAGAACTTCGCGCTGGTCTCGCCGGAACTGCGCGCCGACATTTTGCGCTTTTATGCCGATCCTTCGGCGCCGTTTGCAACGAAAAAGGACGCGGCTCGCTGGCAGGAAGTGCTGGCGGAGCTGGATCAGTTGAAACAAGCGGCCCCTGTTTCACCGACAGGCGATCCCCTCTCGCATTAACATACGGAGAAGGAGCTCTCGAACGATGGCATCTGACTCTGACGCGTTTGTGTTTTTCGGAGCTTCCGGCGATCTCGCCTATAAGCAAATCTTCCCCGCCCTGCAAGCGCTTACTCGTCACGGCCACTTGGAGATGCCGGTGATCGGAGTGGCTAACGCGCAATTGACGTTGGACCAACTGCGAGCCCGCGCGCGGGAGAGTATCGAGAAGCATGGCGTCATGGACGAGGCGGCCTTTGCGAAACTCTCCGCGCGCCTCAAATACATTTGCGGCGATTATCAATCGCCGGAAACATTCCGCCAGTTGAGCGAGGCGCTGGGATCGGCGAGCCGGCCGATCTATTACCTGGCGATTCCGCCCAGCCTGTTTGCTACCGTGGCGAAAGGCCTCGCCGGTTTGAAATCGAGCGCCGCCGGACGCATTGTCGTGGAGAAACCGTTTGGCCGGGATCTGGCCTCCGCCAAGGGCATCGACGCCGAGCTGCATCAGTTTTTTCCGGAAGCGGCGATTTATCGCATCGACCACTATCTCGGCAAAGAGCCGGTGCAAAACCTGCTCTACTTTCGCTTTGCCAACTCATTCCTCGAGCCGCTTTGGAATCGCAACTACGTGGAGAGCGTGCAAATCACGATGGCCGAGAATTTCGGTGTGGAAGGCCGCGGCCGTCTCTATGAAGAATTGGGAGCCATCCGCGACGTCGTGCAAAATCACATGCTGCAAGTAGTCGCGCTGCTGATCATGAACCCGCCGGTAGGGCCGGCGGCTCGCGATCCCGATGGATTCCGCAACGAAAAGGCCCGGGCGCTGCGCGCCATTCGTCCGCTCGATCCGGCGGATTTGGTGCGCGGCCAATATCGCGGATATCGCGAGGAGGAAGGCGTCGCCGCCGATTCGCAAGTGGAAACTTTCGCCGCGCTGCGTTTGCACATCGATACGTGGCAGTGGGCCGGCGTGCCTTTTTACATTCGCGCTGGCAAGCGGCTGCCTGTTTCCGCCACCGAAGTTTGGGTGCAACTGAAGCACCCTCCGCAGCAGGTTTTCGATAGCGTGAATCCGCCGAACTACTTTCGCTTCGGCTTGAGTCCCAGCGTATTTATCGCGCTGGGCGCGGGAGTGAAAAAGCCCGGTGAAATCTTGGCGGGCGACAGCGTGGAACTGATGGTTCACGAGGCCACGGCCGACGACATGACTCCCTACGAGCGCCTGCTGGGAGACGCCATCCACGGCGACCCGATGCTGTTCGTGCGTCAGGACAGCGTGGACGCGGCGTGGGCCATCGTAGATCCGGTGTTGGGCAACGCGACGCCCGTTCCTACCTACGAACCAGGATCGTGGGGACCCAGCGAGGCGGATCGATTGGTGGCTCCCGGAGCGTGGCGCGATCCGGAATAGCCGGAAATCACAAACCAAAGGCATGCGCGCCTCGTCTTGTCCAGGCGATAATTTCGGCCAAGAACTGGCGCGTTTGTGAAGACCCCGGTGCCAATCATGGAAGTGGCGTCAGACACTGAACTGGCCACCGCTAAAGTTGTAAACAGGGATAAGGCGAACGAGTCGCTGGTGCATTCCGCCGAAAAAGAATCCCCTAAGTCCTGTGAGTGATGGTGCGGAAGGGGGGAGTCGTCCCCCCACGTTCTTTCGGAACGGTGGATTTTGAGTCGAGTCGAGAATGGGCTCCACGAAAACTACACCACGAAAAGATAGAGACGTTGTATACGCCGTAGCGCCAAGCGAAACACCATGGGGACTGAAGTTACTAGCGTTGCTTTGGTCAGTGGCCCTGTTTGAAATCGAAATAGGCCAGGTTCATGTTGCCGGCGGTCAGGATGTGCACCGTAAGAACATTCCTCCCCTTGCTTAGGGCCACCTTGAAAAGCTGTGAAGCAATGTTCCAATGATGCCACTGACGCCAAGCCACGGGATCGGCCGGATCGTTTGTTGTAGGGATTTGAAGCGGTCCTGTAGCGTCTTTGCCGTTCACGTCGATTGAGATTGTGCCGCCGCGATTGGACGTATAAAGAGAATCGGCATCGTAGGTTCCCTCGCGCTCGGCGTCGACTGTTATATTGAACCATTCTCCGGGCTGGGTCCAGCCGACATAGAGCAAGTCTCGGGGAGGAACGACCTTGTTGAAGGGGTTGTCGTCAATCGGAACCTTCCGATCAAACTTCGTGTAAGAAATATCTACTCCCTCATGGATGCGAAATTCATTGAGGTAATTTCCATCGGCCGGATTTAACTCTCCGCTGCCGTGATTCTGCGGGTCGGTATCGTGATAGGCCACTCCCTCGCCGCCCAAGTCATAATAGGCGCACAACACCCTTCCCGGGATCTTCTGCGGACCATCTTGATAGCGCGTGTCGCGATAGGGCAAGCCCTTGTACGTGCTCAGAAATGACTGGGGAAGCGCATTTGCCGGCAGCATCAATGCGGCAGTCAAGCATAAGGGCAACATTCTGGGGTTCATGTCCAACCTCCTCCGCGTCTCAGGCGGCGATGCCCCTCCACAATCGGAGAATGCCAAAGCCAATTCTCAAACGGCGGTACGCCCTCCATCGACCGGAAGTATGGCGCCGTGAATGAAACTGGAACGATCCGTCGCCAAGAAGACAATGGCCTCGGCAATTTCATCTGCGGTAGCCGGACGGCCCGCAGGCGCCTGCGCGGCTAGTTGATCGAGAGATTCGCCCATGGCCGCCGTGCCCTCAGTGCGCGTAGGTCCGGGGCTGACGGCATTCACGCGGACACCACTCCGGCCATATTCAGCCGCCCAGGCTTTGGTTAGCAGATTGATCGCCGCCTTGGTCGACCCATAGAGAGCCATGCCGGCCATCCCGTACTCGGCAACCATGGTCGATACATTTACGATGATCCCTTTGCCTCGCTTCGCCATCAGTGGAGCTAGCTCCGCGACTAAGAAGTACGGCACCTTGACGTTGAGCGAATAGACGCGGTCAAACGTCTCTTCGGTTGTTTCATGCGTGGGTCCGAAGGGGAAGATGCCCGCGCTGTTAATCAGAATATCGATCGGTCCCTTGGCTAGTTCGAGCGCCGTTTTTGCCACTGCACGCGCGCTCGACACTTCCTGAAGGTCAGAGGGAATGAAGCCTGCCTTCCCTCCCGCTGCGCGGATTTCAGCAGCCGCCTTCTCCCCACGCTCGACATTGCGGCCCACTACCAACACATGGATGCCAAGCTGAGCCAACTTATTGGCCGTCGCTCGACCAATACCGCTGGTTCCTCCCGTAATGAGGGCTGTCAATGCATTCGCGGCCATTTGCAGTTCCCCTTTCGGTTCGTGCTGTTGAATATTATACCTATGGCGCGATCACGCCCGCTATTGCCCAGGCTTGCGTTTCGGTAACGCATCCAGGATCTCGGCGGCAGTCGTACGCCCGCCGTGCTCCTTGACGATCTTGCTAAAGAAAATCACGCCTTGCCGGTCGATTAAGAA
>JAJPHL010000031.1 GCA_021325275.1 Terriglobia bacterium
CAACTGATCCAGTCCGCACGGACGAAAATGTTTGCTCACGCCGCTAGAATGCACGAGGGCAAATCAGTTGTAAAGTGTTTGTCGTGGTTCTATCTCCGACAGGCTCCCGAGCCGCGCGGCCCGAGGCCTAAGTCGAAAACCTGGGTTTTGCCGCGTTTTCGCTACTTCGCAGGCCCTTCGGCAGCCTTGAAGATGATGATGTGCTGCCAGGGCAGCTTTTCGATCACCGAATCGAGCTTGTAGCCCTCGTGCTCCACCTCGAGCTTGGCCGTGGCGACATCCATCTTGTGTTCCGGCTTGATCGGCACCTTGGGATCTTCCTTGCGGAATTCGATCAACACGAGACGTCCGCCGGGCTTCAGTTCCTCGCGCATTTTGCGCAGCATTCTTTGCGGCTCGCTCAGTTCGTGGTACACATCCACCATCAATAGCAGGTCGCAGCACGCCGCGGGTAATTTGGGATCGTCCACCGCTCCGAGCACCGTCACAACGCCGGGGATTTTCTTCTTGTCGATCAGTTGCAGCATCTCCGGCTGAATGTCGTTGGCGTAAATCTTGCCCGTGACGCCGACCTTCTTGGCCATCAGCGAGCTGTAGTATCCGCTGCCCGCGCCAATGTCGGCGGCGACCATGCCGGGCTTCAGTTCCAGAAGGTCCACCGCGAGGTCGGGATTCTCCTGCGTCTTGCGCTCGGGGCGTTCCAGCCACGACGCGCCTTCGAATCCCATGACGCCGGCGATCTGGCGCCCGGAAATCGGATGTACGCCCTGGGCCGTCGAGAGCGGCGCGGCGATGGCAGCGATCACAAAAAGTAGAATGTAGCGTTGCGTTTTCACAATCCCCATTGTAGCTGGTCCGATGATAAAATTGAACGCATCATGACCACGACTGCACCTAGCACGATTGAAACTTACCTCGGCGATAAGGCCGAATCACTTCTCGGATTCAACGCGCCGAAAATCTCGAAGAGCCAGTTGCATCTTCCCGGACCCGATTTCGTCGACCGCATTTACGCGCAGTCCGACCGCAACAATCGCGTGCTGGTGAACCTGCAGCGCATGTTCGGCCACGGACGCCTGGCGCACACCGGCTACATGTCGATCCTGCCCGTCGATCAGGGCATCGAGCATTCCGGCGGCGCGAGTTTCGCGAAGAATCCCGAGTACTTTGACGCCGAGAACATCGTGAAGCTCGCGATCGACGGCGGATGCAACGCGGTGGCTTCGACATTCGGCGTGCTCGGCGCCGTGTCGCGCAAGTACGCGCACAAAATTCCCTTCCTCGTGAAGATCAATCACAACGAGTTGATGACGCTTCCCAACAAGTTCGATCAAGTGCTGTTCGGCACCGTGAAACAATGCATCGACATGGGCGCGGCGGCGGTGGGCGCGACGATTTATTTCGGATCAGACCAAAGCGCGCGGCAAATTGTGGAAGTTTCGCAAGCGTTTGCGGCGGCGCACGAAGCGGGACTGGCCACCGTGCTGTGGTGCTATCTGCGCAACAGCGCGTTCAAGACCAAGGAAAAGGATTATCACGTGGCCGCCGACCTGACGGGTCAAGCGAATCACTTGGGCGTGACGATTCAAGCCGACATCATCAAGCAGAAACTGCCGGAGAACAACGGCGGATTCCCCGCCATGAACGCCGATGGAAAATCGTACGGCAAGTTCGACAAGCGCATGTACTCGGACTTGTGCAGCGATCACCCGATCGATCTGTGCCGCTATCAAGTTTTGAATTGCTACATGGGACGCGCGGGATTGATCAACTCGGGCGGCGCGTCGGGCGCCAACGATTTCGCGGAAGCCGTGACCACGGCGGTGATCAACAAACGCGCCGGCGGCACGGGTTTGATTTCGGGACGCAAGGCGTTCCAGCGTCCGATGAAGGAAGGCGTGTCGCTTCTGAACGCGATCCAAGACGTGTATCTCAGCCGAGACATCGCGGTCGCGTAATTTGGAGTGCGGCGGTTGGCAGGATCAACCGTCGCACTCCAAAAGGTCGCGTTACTTCTTCCCGGTGGCGGCTTTCGCTGGGGACTTCGTTCCCGCCGCGTGATAGCCCGCCTTCTGGGCGTCGGCTTCGGTCATGAACTTGCCTTCCTTGGTCTTGCCGTAATACGAGCTATCCGATTTGTGATACGCCTTGGTCTTGCTTCCGGTGTTCACCCAGACCAGTCCCTTGGCCTTGGCGTCGGCGATGTCTTTATCGCTAGGTGCGGCAGCCTTCGCCGCCGCCATTTTCGCTGTGGAGGCCTTCGCGCCCGTGGCGGCCGGTGCTTGAGCTAGCGCGGAAAGGGCAAATACGACCGTCATCAGTAGCAGCGTGAGCTTTTTCATCGCAATTTCTCCTGTTTTTTCGAAGTGTATTCCCTAAATCTCGCTGCTCAGGCTACCACATTGAGACGGCGTCCCACCGGGAATTTCCCGAAAATTAGCCGCGACCGTAATGGAGCGGCGCAAACCCAAGCTTTGCTGAACGCGTGGCGCGAAAACAGGAAACGCCGGACTTGGCGCGTTTTCGGACCGGCGTGACGCTGACGCCGCGGCTCATTCCAGAGGTCCCACGCGGTCGATCAGCGGCGCGGTCATCAACGTTGTGACCAGCGCCATAATCACCATCATCGAATAAACCGTGGGCGAGAGAATATGCAATTCCAGCCCGACATTTAGGATCACCAATTCCACTAATCCACGCGTGTTCACAAGGATTCCCACCGCCAGCGACTCCCGCCGCGACACGCCGCAAGCGCGCGCCGCCGCGGCCGCCACCACCATCTTGCTGCCCACCGCGACGATCACGACCATCGCGCAGGAGAGCCACATTTCGGCGCTGCTCAACAAGCCGACATTCGTGCGCAGTCCCGCGAAAGCGAAAAAAAGCGGCAGCAGGAGCACCACCGTCACCGACTCGATTCGCTCCCGCAGACCCTCCTGCAGTCGCGGGCGCTTCGGCACGGCGAGTCCCGCCAGAAACGCGCCGAATAGCGCGTGCACGCCGAGGGCTTCGGTGGCCCACACGGACCCGAGCAGCACGATCATCGCGATTCCAAAGCGATTCAGATTCGGCGCGGCGTCATCAGGAAAAATACGGCGCAACGCGGGCCGCGCAATGAAAAACATCGCCGCCGCGTAGGCAATGAGTCCCGTGAAGCGCGAAGGAAGCGATTGCGCGCTCGCCGATAGGGCCGCATCGTGGCGCGCGATCACCGTAATGATCGCGAGCAGAAACCACGCCGTAACGTCGGTGAAAGCGGCGATGGAAATCGCCAGCGCGCCGGCGCGCGTGTGCGTCAGTTGACGGTCGGTGAGAATGCGCGCCAGCACCGGAAACGCCGTAACTGACATGGCCGCCGCCATGAAAAGGACAAACGGCAGTTTCTCAGCGCCGCCGCCGAGTTGCGGATAAAACGCCCACGCCAAAATGCCACCGCAGACAAGCGGCGCGACGATGCTGGCTTGGCTGGCGATGAACGCGGCTCGCCCCACGCCGCGCAATGATTCGGGGCGCAGTTCGAGTCCCACCAGAAACATGAACAGGATGAGTCCCAGTTGACTGAGCGCATAGAGCGAGCCCAGGTGATCGGCGGGAAATAGCCCGTTCATCACGCTGGGCGCGATGCGCCCCAGCAGCGACGGTCCCAGGAGAATGCCGGCGAAAATCTCGCCGATCACCGCCGGCTGGCGAATCTTGCGAAATGCCAGCGCGGCGAGTCGCGCGGCCGCGAGAATCGCGGCCATCTGAAGGACCAGCAATTTGACGTCAGGCATCGAACGGCCGGCGGAAGGCGCGACCGGTTCTTAGTGTACCGCGGCAGCCGCAGAAATAATCGCGGCGACACTGCGGTCGACGTCCTCCGGCGTGGTCTTCCACGACGACACGCTGATGCGCATCGCCGTTTGTCCCTGCCACACCGTGCTACCGCACCAACACGTGCCGTCTTGCTGCACGCGGCGGATCACCGCGTTCGTACGTTCCGCATCGCCAAACGACACCAGCACTTGATTCAACACCACGTCGTTCAGGACATTGAATCCCGCATCGCGTAAATGCGCTGCGAATTGAGTGGCGCGATCGCAGCATCCGCGCACCAGATCGACGACGCCCGCACGACCCAGGAATTTCAGCGCCGCCCACGCCGCGACTCCACGCGCGCGTTGCGACGATTCCGGATTGTGATGCGACGGCTCGCGTTCACCCTCGGTCAGCAGGTACGCGGCGGGCGCCGCCATCGCCGCGCGGAGACTCGGCGCATCGCGCACGAATGCGATTCCGCAGTCGTACGGGAGATTGAGCCACTTGTGACCATCGGTGGCCCAGGAATCGGCCAGTTCCACGCCATCGACCATCGCAGCGTGCGCCGGATCGACCCGGGCCCACAATCCGAATGCGCCATCGATGTGAACCCAAGCATGCTCCTCCGCGGCCATCTCGCAAATTTCGCGGATTGGATCGCAGGCGCCCGTGTTGACGTTGCCCGCCTGTGCAATCACGATCGTGCGATCGTCCAAACGCGGCAGTCGCTCGGGGCGCATACGTCCCTGCCTGTCGGCGGGGACCAGCGTCACGCGCGAGCGGCCGAGTCCCAAGAGGCCAAGCGATTTGCGAACAGAAACGTGCGCTTCTTCCCCGAGGATCACGCGCAATTCGGGCGCGCGAAACAGGCCGTCGCTCTCCACATCCCATCCGGCGCGCGCCAGCAAGGCGTGACGCGCCGCCGCCAGTCCCGTGAAGTTCGCGGTGGTGGCGCCGGTGACGAAGGACGCCGCGGTCGCCGCGGGAAATCCGAATAATTCGATGAGCCAAGCGAGCGCCACGTCTTCGAACGCGGCCGCCGCCGGCGACATGATCCGCAGCCCGGTGTTCTGATCCCACGCCGCGGTGAGCGATTGCGCGGCGATGCACACGGGAAACGTCGCGCCGTTCACGAATCCAAAGTATCGGCCGGCGTTCTGCGCGACCGTCGCCGGCGATCCCAGTTCATCGAGCGTCGCAATCACGCGCGCCGCGTGCTCGCCGTGCTCCGGCAAAGCCTCGCGCAATGGCGCGAGCGCGGCGATCTCTTCTTCCCCTGGGTAAACCCGGCGCTCGGGGATGTCGCGCAAGTAGCGCGCGGCGCGGGCGCAGGCGTCGGCCAGCAGCGTGGTCGTGGCACGGGAGTGGGCTTGGGAAGGGCCGGGCGTTGAGACAGGTGCGGGTGCTGTTGTCATAACAAAACGAAAAATACCATTGACACAATATGGTGTCAATGTTTATATTGTCACTATTACAATGTGGAGACCGAAACTCAAACAGCGCCGGCACTTAACCAACGAAATCCTTCGCGTCCTGGAGTCCGACATCGACTCCGGTCGCCTCGCACCGGGCGAGCAACTGCCCACGCATCGCGAGCTCGCCGAGCACTTGCAGGTCGCCCTCGGCACGGTGACGCGCGCCTACACGCTGGCGCAGGCGCAGGGGCTCGTCACCGGCACCACGGGACGCGGGACTTTTGTCGCCCCGCCCGCCGCCGCGCCAACAAGCATCATCGACTTCAGCCGGAATCTGGTGAATCGCGATCCGCGCGACGGCAACATTCGCGCCCAACTCGCGGTGTTCGGCGATCCCGGACAAGCGGCGCTGCTGCTCGATGAAGAACAAGATCCGGCCGGCGCGATGGAACATCGCGTGGCCGCCGCCGAATGGATCAAGCGTGCTGGATCCACCGCCGCGGGATATGCGCCCGCCGCCGAAGATATCGTGATCACCAGCGGCGTTCAGCACGCCATGCACACGATTCTCGCCACCATCGCCAAGCGCGGCGACGTGGTGCTCACCGAATCGCTGACCTTCGCCGGTATCAAGGCGATCGCCGCGCTGCAAGGCTTCGATCTGCGCGGCCTGCCCATGGACTCCGAGGGCCTCGACGCGCAAGCCTTCGAGGACGCCGCCAAGCGCGGCGCGAAATTCCTCTACGTCACGCCCACGCTGCATAATCCCACCACCATCACCATGCCGGCGCGGCGCCGCAAGGAAATCGCCAAGATCGCCGAGGCGCACGGCGTCGCGATTCTCGAGGATGACGTGTTGGGATTGTTCGCGCCCGAAGCACCGCTGCCAATTGCCGCGCACGCGCCGGGGCAAACGTACTATTTGGTCAGCACGTCAAAGAGCCTGGCGCCGGGATTGCGCATCGGCTACGCGGTGTGCCCTCACGCGGCGGCCCCTGGAAGCATGGCGACGGAAATCGCCAACTCCGTGCGCACCACCGTCTGGGAAACGTCGCCGCTGATGAGCGCGTTAGTGGCGCGATGGCTCACCAACGGCACGGCCGCCCGCATCATCGCGTTCAAGCGCGAGGAAGTCGCCGCGCGCCGCGAGATTGCGAAACACATCTTGCCGCGCGTCGCGCTGCCGCCGGCCCATTCACCGCATTGGTGGATTTCCTTACCGGCCGCGTGGCGCGCCGACGACTTTGCCGCCGAGTGCCGCAATCGCGGCGTGCGCCTTTCTCCGGCGGCGGCGTTCGCGATCCGTCGCGAGAACGTGCCGAACTCCATCCGCGTTTGTATCGGCGCCGTCGCCAAGCGCGAGCGCCTGCAGGACGGCTTGCAAATCGTGAAAGAAGTTTTGGAACGCGGTCCCACCATGCATTTCACAACGACTTAGCGGAATTCCCTGACCTTTGGCTCGGTGCCTGCGCTTCGTTTACTTGACGCGCTTCCCGATCATCACGCTACTGGCGTTGGCGTTTCTTCCCGTGTCACTCCGTCACTTCTTCGGCATAAACGGCGCGACCAAATATCCCAGCACCGAGCCGACGATGTCGTGGCGCAGGTGAAGCATCGCCAGCCGGAAAATTCCTTCGAGGAAAAAATATCCCGTGACCAAATGCGCGGGACCAATGTGTTCGCCACGCAGCGCCCAAAGCTGCACCGCGCCCGACACCGCCGCGAGTTTCGCGGTGCGGCCGGTCCACAAGCCGGCATCGTAGTCGTAGCGGCGTGCCAGCTCCGTTTGCTGGTCGTCGGAAAGCAGTCCACAGAAAAAACTGAGGCGATTCACGCGGTCGCGCTCGCGTTCGTACGGGATCAGGCGCGCTAAATGCTCCGGCGTACGCTCCGGCAAATACTCGCGGCGCGCTACGGTGGCGGGATCGAGTTTCTTCAGACGAAAAATGTAGCGACGGTTGATTCCCTCGCCCTCTTGCGTGTAACCCAGCGGCTGATAGACCTCGCCGAAGTAGCGCACCGGCGCGGGACCCAGCAACACGGGATCGCGAAGCATCGAGCGCACCTCAACATCGTACGTTTTGCCGCGATCCTCCGACCCAACCACATGGCGCACTTCATCGCGCTGGCGCTCGAAGGTGCTGGCCGTCAGCGTGACGGCCTCGCCTTCCGAGCTGCGCCCGGTCGCCAGCATCCAGAGCATCCAGATCGCGCTGAGCGAGAGCGAGCCGATCGCGTCGCTCGAACCCATCCACCACAAGAAGCGCACAGCTTGCTCGAACGACACGAACATCAGGACGTGCAGCAGCCGGGGATCGGGCTTTTCCTGACTCCCCGCGCTGAGGACGGCCATCGCCCCACCGGCCAGGACCCAAATCGAAATCATCGACGCGACGCGCATCGGCAATCCCCAGTCGCGCTGCCAGCGAGTCGCGACGGGCGTAGGCAACAGTCCCGTAAGCGCAAACCAAATCACGCCGATACGCCGGCCCTCGGATTGTTTGCGGGTTTCTTCGAGATGGCGCGTTTCAGCGTGTGCGGCCTGCAAGCTGTAGGCAAAAACTTGCCGGATGGCAAAGCGCTCCTCCCACGCGCGCAGCGCGTAGCGATACGCGTACGGCGTGCCCGGCGCCGGGCCGATGGAAATCACTTCGTAGACGTTTTCTTCGTAGGAAATCGCGGAGCCGGGAAAGGGCGCTTGCGTGCGGTGTCCCTCTTGACGCGCGCGCCAGTTGGGTTTTTCAGTGGAGCTGAAGATGTACAGATCGAAACCGGAGCCGGCGGGCGGCACTTCCACACGATCCTGCATGGTGGGCCATCATACTCCAATTACCATTCGGCGATACGCACAAACTCCAGCGGATAGCGCGCGTTGCGCCGCGGATTGTCGGGATCGTAGAGCACGGTGATCACTGTACCTTCGGGAAATCGGCGCGGCGACCCGGGAAATCCGCCCTTCTGCGTGCCGCCGGCGGGCGTCGTGAACTCGTAGCGCATACTGGTGTGGCGCGCGCCTTCGCTCTGCACCCAACGCCGGCCCGTGACCACGCCGCGCGCGGTGCGTCCTTCCGCCAGCAAGTAACGCTGCCGCTTCAGTTGCAATGAGAGAAGCGCGATCGGGAAAACCATCGACCCCGCGATAAACAGCGGCAGCCACGCGGGCGGGGGACGGTGTTCATAGCCGACAATTTGGCTGCGCTCCGGAGAATCGGGCAGATAGCGCACCACAATTGCCGGCTGCTCTTGCAAGCGCTTGACGTTTCGTCCGCTCAATCGCACGCTCCCTTCGTAGGAGCGTCCGCGCACTTCGTAGCGATACGTGACTTTATGTTGCTCGTCGTCGGAAGTGACGGGGCCAACGTTGGTCACCACGCCGTTGGTCAGCGAGTTGGCATGTGCCGCAAAGAGCCGCGCCAGTTCCAGCTCCTTGGCCGTCTGCTGATAAATCCACACGGGAAGAAAGACCGCGCCGCCCGCAAGCAGCGCGACGATGCACATCAAAAACACACCCTTCCCACTGAATCGCACCGAGCGCGGCAGGGATCCGGAGAGTTCGCTCGGCGGGCGCCAAGACTCGTTGTCCGGCGAATTCATTTTGCTGGTAATGGTTTGCATGTTCGTCTCCCTTAAAACCCATCAACCGGCATATCCGGCGTAGCTGGCGAAGCCAGCGGAATATCGTAGCCCACAGCGTAAGCTGTGGGTGGACGCGTCGTGCAACAAAGCTCGCGAACGCGAGCGGCATAAATGTTCTGGCCATTATGCCGCCCGCCTTCGCGGGCTTTCCTGCGCCGCAACTGAACCCACAGCTTACGCTGTGGGCTACAGATATTCCGCCAGCTCCGCTGGCTGGCGTTTCCGCGATGCCCGTTTCGCAAGCAACGGGGCCAAAAGATGAGTGCATCCCGGAACGGAGGCCAGCCTAAAACTCCGCGACTTTCACGAACAACATTGGATAAATGTCGCTGCGACTGGGATTGTCCGGATCGTACACCACGGCCACGGTGTCGCCATCCGATCCGAAGCGGCTGCGGTGTCCGTACGTCTTGCCCGCGACTGTCGCGCCGCCCGGCAGCGCGAATTCGTAAGACGCTTTGTAGTGACCGCCGTTGTGATTCGCCGGCGTCCAGCCCACTTTGAGCAAACGCCCTTGCGCCACGCGTCCGTTCGCGAGCAACGATCGCTGCCGCGCGATCCGCACCCAAATCATGATGGGCGCGATCAACCCCGCGACCAACGCGATGTATGGAACCAACTCGGGCGGAGCGGCGTGAAGGCCGCCGCGATACGCGCGCTGAAATTGATCCATGTGCGCGATGAACCAATAAACCCAGATCGCGATTCCGATCGGCAGCACCGACGCGACAATCGCGACGATTCCTCGCCATGTGTACGCCACGTCGCGCGGCAGCGATTTCGCCAGTTCCGAGGGCGGCCGCCACGCTTCCGGTTCTTTTTGAGACTGCATCCTGCTGACAATGTCGTTCATGATGCACCTCCCGGCTCTTCCGATTGCGCTGGCGGAGCGGCGGGCGATTTGCCGTCGAGTCTTCCGGCTTGTTGCAACGCCCGCCGCAGCAAAAACTCGATTTGCGCGTTGACACTGCGCAGGTCCGCGTCGGCCCAGCGCTGAAGCGCTTCATGGACCGCCGGATCGAGCCGCAACGGAAATGCTTTGCGTTCCGCCATGGAAATATCCCTGTGCCTCGCGCGATCTCCTACGTGTACAGTGTGCCCGTGTTCACCACCGGCTCCGCGCCGCGGTCGCTACACAGCACCACCAGCAGATTGCTGACCATGGCGGCCTTGCGCTCTTCGTCGAGTTCGACCAAGTGCTTCCTGCTGATTTGGTCGAGCGCCATTTCCACCATGCCCACCGCGCCTTCCACGATTTTCTGGCGCGCCGCGATCACCGCGCTGGCTTGCTGGCGCCGCAACATCGCGCCCGCGATCTCCGGCGCGTACGCCAAGTGGCTGATGCGCGCTTCAATCACTTCGATTCCCGCGCGCGACAACCGCTCCTGGATCTCGTGGCGTAAACGGTCGGTGACTTCGCCCACCGAGTGGCGCAGCGAGGTCTTCCCTTCCTCGTGCGCGTCGTAAGGATAGGTGGTGGCGAGCACGCGCACGGCCGATTCGCTCTGCACATGCATGAACTGCTCGTAGTCGTCGACGTTGAACACCGCCTCGAACGTCTCGACGATGCGCCACACGATGATCGACGCGATCTCGATGGGGTTGCCGTCGATGTCATTGACCTTCAACTTGTCGCTTTCAAAGTTGCGGATGCGCAGCGAAATGGTCCTGCGCGACGACAGCGGATTCACCCACAGGAATCCCGGCTGCTTCAACGTTCCTTTGTACACGCCGAGGACCGTCAGCACCACGGCGCGGTTCGGATTCACCACCGTCAAGCCGATGCATCCGAAAATCGCGGACGCGAACAGCAGGACCGCGCCAAGAATCCCCAGGCCCCACGCTGCTTGCACCGCCGTGACGAACGCCCAGATCGCGGCCAGGAAGGTCAGTAAAAAAATCCCCGCCATCAGCCAACCGGAAACACCGTTCAATTCTTTTTCGCGCAACATATGCGCCTCCTTGTCACTAACCAAGCCGGGCTTATCGAAGCCAGCGGCAAACCACGATCGCGTTGCCCACGATCAATCGGGGAATCCACTCCGGCACCGCTAAATGCATTTGCTGATGCAAAGTGCACGCCCATTGGGCCGTCGAGTGCAAACCCATCAAGATCGCGCCGGCAAAGGTCGTCGTGAGAATCGATCCAAACATCCCCCTAGGCTTCCCCCCAAAACCGGTTTCAAATCCCATCTCCGAACCGCTCCTTCCTGGTAATCCCCTCGTTCATTGACATCACCACGATATCTAAGTGATATCATTCTTGTCAAGCGAATTTACAAAACGAATCTCGGATGATTATCTTCTTTGTATTGTGTAGAATAACCGCCATGAAGATGGCCGACCAGATCCGCGCTCGCATCGCGGCGCTGCCGGTGCGTAACACCGCCACCCTCCGAGGAGTGCGCCGCGACTTCTCGCGCCAGTTCGCGAAATCCGACGCCGCCGAAGTGATGGCCGTGGCGCGCGCGCTGGTTCACTCGCCGCTTCGTTGGATCGCCTATGAGTTGGTGCAGCATCACCCTGGCGCGATGTCGGGATTGCGACAAAAAGACGTGGAAGAATTCGGCGAAGGAATCGCCAGTTGGGCCGACGTCGATTGCTTCGCCTGCTTCATCGCGGGACCCGCGTGGCAAGCGCGACAAATCCCCGATCGCGTGATCCACGCCTGGGCGCGATCGCGCGACCGCTGGTTGCGTCGCGCGGCGCTGGTGTCGACGGTGGCGTTGAATTGTCCAGCGCGCGGTGGGCGCGGGGACACGCCGCGCACGTTGCGCGTGTGCACGATGCTGGCGGACGATCGCGACGACATGGTGGTGAAAGCACTGTCGTGGGCGCTGCGCGAATTGTCAAAACGCGATCCGCGCGCGGTGCGTGCATTTCTCGCCTCGACGCCGGTGGCGGCGCGCGTGTCGCGGGAAGTTCGCAACAAACTCACCACGGGGCTCAAGTCGGGGCAGGCCAAAAAGTGAACGGAGCTTGCCGCCGTTCAGCGATTGCGAAGATTGATCGCCACGTCGCGTCCACTTTCCAGTTCGTTGGCCGACGCCCCGGTGAATCGAAGATCTGCGGGCGACGTCCCTTCCACGCGAGTCAAAAGAATCCGCTGGCCACTGCCAATCACGACCCCGTCTAACCACGCCATCGCGGCGCTGTTGCCGGTCCCTGTATCGATCAGCGAGGCCGGATGGTTTCCAGGCGTAAGCCGCAGCGGCGATCCCGTGCGACCGGTCAGGGAAAAGGCAAATCCACTCAACGATAGCTGATCCCTCGACGACAGATAGACCGCCGTGCCGCCGTCATCGCCGACCAATTCCAGGCTCGCTTCCGGTTGTCCAGGCATCGGCGCGCCACGGCTTTGCGGCGCCGCCGAAGTACACGCCAATCCGCGTGGCACGCGTGTCGGCCGCAATGGGTCGAGATTGGTGACACGCTTCAACAATGTGATCAGGTCCAGCGTATTCAGAACGCCGTCCCCGCCACGGGCCGATGCTGAGTCCACGGGAAATGCATCCATGGCATCGTAGCGATCCGAACAAGTGGCCGGCACAAAACCCGAAAGCTGGGTTACGGCACGCAGAAGGGCAATCAAGTCGAGAGTGTTCAGCGTGCCGTCGCCGAAGTGGCCGTCACCATCGGTCGTTGCCGGAAAGACGTCGCCGACCAAGTAAGGCACGCCCACCACGAGATTGGTGTCCAAACCGGCGATGACCGTGACGGTATTTCCTGAAAGCGACGCGCTCGCGACGCTGACGTGGGTCGTGTAGAGCTGGCCGAGGAGGGCCCCAGCAGGAACCGTCACCGTCACCGTGCCCAGTTGCACGGTCCCGCTAAACGCGGGATTGAGTCCGGCGTAGGTCAGCGTAATCATCGCTGCGCCGGCGTTTGATGAAACCGGCGCCGGTTGCGAGACTCTAGGAACGAAAGCAAGCGTACCGCTCAAGGCGGCCGCGCCCGAGACGGGCGTCAGACTTAGAGTGAACGAGAGAGAGTCCAGGGAAAGACCCACCGGCAGCGCGAGCGTCAGGGGAATCTGCGCGGTATTGCCCGGCATCGCGCTCGCGGGACTCGCGTACACCAAGCTGGTCGCATTGATCGTGGTGATATCGGTGCTGGAATTGAGCTTTCCACCGCTCGAAACGGTCACGGCGTTTGTGACGCTGGCCGGCGCGTTATCCGCCACGCTGACCGTGACCATTATCGCCGGGTAGCTGTTAGTCGGCGCGAGCGCATCGGAACGGAAACAAGCGAGCGGCCCCAGGGTGCAAGTCCAGCCGGACCCCGCGATGGCCGTTGCAATCAAACCGGACGGCAACGTGTCGGTCACAGTGACCGTTCCAACGCTCGACGCCGTGCCGCTGTTGGCGACATTGATGCTGTAGGATTGGCCGGCCTGTCCCTGCTGGAAATTTCCGGTATGGCTCGATGCGACGGCGAGACGAGGCGAAGTGCTCAGTAAAATCGCGAAGTTGGTCGAGTTCGAATTCGTCACCACCAGATCGGGACGCCCGTCGCCGTTGAAATCACCCAACAGTAGGTTGAATAGCCCAAACTGAGCGGCAAGGCCAGCAACGCCATAGGTAATTGGCGACTGAAACGTTCCATCACCGTTTCCTGGGAGGATGCTCACCGTGTTCGCGTTGTCATTGAGCACTGCCAAGTCCGGCTTACCGTCTCCATTGAAATCTGCCACCGCCATGCGGGTGCTGAAAGCCGTTCCTGTTCCCGTGGCGTAGAAGACGCCAGGCTGGAAGGTTCCGTCACCTTTGCCGAGCAAAACGCTGACGCCGGTGCTATTGGAAATGGCCAAGTCAGGCTTGCCGTCGCCGTTGAAGTCCCCTGTGACCGTATAGCCCCCGGGGCTGAGTTGCTGGAATCCGGTGAAGAGCTGGTTCAGGATTGTCGTGTTGCCAGTGTTGAACCACATGCTGTAGTAGTTGGGGCCTGGGACTAATCCATTACCGTTCTCATAGTCGCCCAGAACCCCAACCGCCAAATCTAGTTTGTCGTTCAACTTGAAATCCGCGACGGCAAACGAGTAGGTGTCTCCCAACACACCCAAAATGGTGGCGCTTGGAAAGGTCCCATCGCCTCTGCCGGGCAGGAACGCGGCGTCATTGAAACCTCCCACCACCAGATCGACATTTCCGTCGCCCGTGAAATCACCGGCGGCAATGCAGTTTAGATTCCTGATCGTTTGATAGTTGGCAGCAGCGCCAAATGTTCCGTCGCCATTGCCTAACAGCACCGTCACGCTGCCCAGTTCTCCTGCAATGAGGTCGGGAGATTGATTATTAATGGCTAAGTCCACTTTGCCGTCTTTGTTGAGATCGACCGCCAACATTTGCGCGGGTGCGCCTCCAATCACGGGACCGTTTTTGGTGACGAATGTTCCATCGCCATTGCCCAGCAAAAGAGAGAGGCTGCTGACACCCTGAACGTTGTTCTGCACCATCGCCAAGTCGGCTTTTCCATCGCCGTTGAAATCGCCCACAGCGCCGGGAGATCCCGTTAAAAGACTCGTCGGTGGTGAAGGCCAGTTCAAGGGCGCGGCGACAGTCAGGGATAATGCGGCTGAGCTCGACGCCGCGTCGTTAACGTCTCCGGAGTAATTCGCTTGCAAGGACACCACGCTGATCGGCAGAACTGGCGTCAACGTCGCTTGACCTCCCGACAGAGTGACTGTGCCAAGCGTTTGCGCACCGGCTGCAAAAGTGATCGTTCCCGTGGCCGTCGACGGCGAGACCGTTGCGGTCAACGTAAGGGGCTGGCCAAACCCAATGGGATTCGCGGAGGCGTTCAAGGAAACGCTTGTCGCGATCAATCCCGCTTGGTTGACGGTGAATACCGAGCCCGCGATGGCCAACGTTCCGGTTCGCGCGATGGAAGTCGGATTCGCGGCCACCGAGTAGTTCACCGTACCGTTGCCCGATCCGCTTGCGCCGGAGGTGACGCTGACAAAACTGCTGTTGCTGCTCGCCGTCCAGGGGCACCCGGTGCCGGCGGTGACGACAACAGATCCCGTTCCGCTTGGTGCGGAGAACGGATGGCTTGTTGGCGCAATCGAGAATGCGCAGCCCGAGTTGGAAACTTGTAGGATGCCGGTCCCTTTGCCGCTCTGGCCATCCGGATTCGTAACCGTTACGTCTTGGGCTCCCAGAGTTGCGCTGGTGGTCGAAATGCTCAAGATGAGCGTGGTGGGATTGACGTATGTCAGGTTGTTAACCGTGACGCCGCCCGATATGTGAACGCTGAGACGGTTCGGAAACGCGGGACCAGGATCGTAAAAACCCGTCCCTGTAACAGTGATCTCGGCGGCGGCTTGTCCGGGAGCGACCGAAGGCGTCGACGATGACGGAACGGGCGGCGGAGCCAAGACTTTCGCAACCTGCAAGCCATAAGCATTAGTTCGGCTGCCATACTGCTGGATCGTCCACATGGTCATGTCGTCGGAAGGATCCAAACTGGTGGACGACGATACGCCCCACAAACGGGCGCCGAACGAGGACCCGGTATCTCCCGGCGGGTTGTACGCGGTGTTGCTGGATGTGTAGAAACTCGGAGCGTCCATTTGGCCGGAGGGATCATTGGAACGCCGCGCCGTGAAGACCGCATCGATGTAATGAGATAGTCCGGCCGTACTCGAAGCGAGAACGACATTCCCTTGTCCGGATACGACCAGCGATGGAACCCAATAATTCCGAGGTGACGTGGACGTTGGATCAAAAACGGTGCCCGCCTGCACTAAGGAAAAAGGCTCCGCGGATGACGCCGGAGCGCCTAGTTGATACCAGCGCAGCCCATTGCGGTCGGGCCGCGTGTTGTTGGATGTTCCGGTGAAATCGACACCGATCGCGTGAGCCGTCCACAGGTAGCCGTTGCGGATATGGGCCATGGTCAAACGGTCGTCGATGCCGTCCAGTTCTCCAGTCGTTCCGTTAGCGTTGCCCAAATGAGGCACGGCGACAGGAAAATCGGTTGCGGGCACCGTCAAGGAACTTGGCGTGACGAACGATCCGTTGCTGTTAAAAACCACGGCGTCCGCTACGAGCCCGCCGAAGAATTGGGAACTCACGCCAATAAAGTAACCGAGGGTGGCGTTCGGATCGTCGTTGTCGACACCTTGTGGCGTGACCGGTCCGGTCTGCTGGTAAGTTGTGTTTACGACGATGAGTCCGCCGCTGACGACGGAGTTCCGGTATACGACAAAAAGGCCCGCGCCGCTGTATTCATACTGGGAGCCAGACACGCAAAATTGATCAGCGCCGATATAGAGCGCGTTCACGTCGACTCCCAGGGAGGGATTGTCCACGAAACAACTGGCCGCCGACGGCACGTTCGTGCTGACATCGTAATAATAAAACGCCCACGTGGTCGCACTGGTGATGCTGGCGCCGTTGCTCACGGCGATGAGAAGGCGATTGGGCACGCCCGTATTAATTGCTGTGACAAACCAATCGCCGGAGAAGCGGTCGTAGCGTAAATGCGGTTCGACGGCGGTGAATCCGTTGCTGACCGAAGCGAAGAACGAATCCAAGGCCACGTGGATTTGGCCGTCCGGCTGACCCGTGCCTTTGTCGAACGACTCAATGACGGAGTTGTTGGCCATTAAGAACTGCGTAGGGCCGATTGCACCCGCGGGCTCCGGTGGAAAAGGTCCTTCGCTGGGGTCGGAATCAAATGTGTCAAAACTCAGCCCGACCGTCTGCGGCGAAGCCGGCACGCCGCGCTCCCTATTCTCCAGCGGAACCGCCATTGGGTTACGGGAAGTCCGGCTTACATCGTGAGGCGAATCTGGATTCTGGGACAAATGCCGCCGATCCGGCAAGTGATGAACGGGAAGACGCGCTTTTCGAAATGTGCCCGGATGCGTGCGCTCGACAGCGCGCCTTTCCGCATCTCGCGCCATGATTTGCGCAGTTGTCTCGACGACGGCGGGCGGGCCTGTCCACTGCGTCGCGATTTTGTGATCTGATAGCGCCGCCTGATAGGCAGGTGTCAGAACGGCGGACACTACCAAAAGTCCGGCTGCCGCATTAAGCTGGCGTTTCAACGGGCACATCTGATCGCGGCAGTTTATCACAGGAGAGTTTTGCGGAACTCGCATCGGGAACCATCCGGCTGCCTGGTTTCGCGGACCGCTTTCCATGCCGCAACAAACTCACGACAGGACTCAAATCGGGAGCAAGAAAATAGTTCCAGTACCGACGATCCAAACCACTTAGCGCGGCGACGTGCTAGACTTTCCATTTGCTGTTTTGAATCGAGCGTCATGCCGTTAGCTTCCCAGCGTTCCGCGCCTTCCCTTCGCAGCCTTTTGCCGCTGGCGCGATACGCGCCAGATTTAAAACTGCAAACGCTGGCTCTGGGCGTCGATAATCTGCGCATCGATGTGCGGATGAGTCCGCGGCTGGTCACGGCTCTCTCGCGATATCAGTTCGGACTCTTCATCAAGTACAGTAACGCACGCCGTTTCCTCGACGGTTTGCCAGACGTGCCAACCGCCGCCGATCGGAATCAACTGAAGCAACTGATTTCCGAAGTGCTGCTCGGCGCGCTGAATCAAGCGCGCGCGCGAAAGCTGCCGGAACTCGATTTGCTCGCGAATCTTGCGGTGCTGAAGTATGTGGCGTATGAAGCGCGTCAGAATTACGACTTCATTTTGCTGCAAGGCAAGAATAAAGCGCGGCAATTTGAGGGTCCGCGCCACACCACCAGCCCCCGGGCGGCGGAATTTCAGCAGACCATCAACGATTTTCAGACGGCGCGCAAGCAGACCCTACGCCTGGTCACGCAAGACGTCCAGCGCATCGTGAATGAAGTGCAGGCCGACAGCGTGCGCAAGACGCGGCAATCGCTCTCCGGCATCGAAGCGGCGAATTTGTTTCCGTATTTCTCCAATCCCCTGCTCTACGCCGAAAACGGCCGCGACGATTACACGCACTTGGAAAAATACGTGATGATCGGGAACTACTCGAACGATCCCGACCGTTTCGATTTTGTCGACGAATGGCTGCGCTCGTTTCTGCGCGACGTGGATCAAGAAGGTCCCGAGGCCAAGGAATTGGCGGCGGCGGTGGCGCGCGAAGAAGCGCTCGGCACGCGCATGGAGGAATTCCGTAAGACGTATATCCCCACCGGCAAATCGCGCGGCGTGCTCGGCAAGTGGTTCAGCACGAGCTCCGATCCACCGGTGGTCCCGATGCCGGCGGAGAAATTAGCCAAAGAAGTGGCGACGCAAGCGCGGCAATTGATCGACGCCAATGCGCAGGTGCAGCAACTCGCAGCGCATTACGAACAAGTGATCGCCGAGTGGATGAGCGTGCCGGAAAACGCCGAGGACCTTCTGGAAATCGCGCGGAACGAGCGCCAATTGGAAGACGCGCGCCGCCGGTCGGATCACGGCAAAGTCGCGCAGTTGGAGCAACGCATCGAGGCGCAGAAATTCCTGGTGGACGAGCTGTACCTGCGCACGGAACGGGCCGGCTTGCTGCCGTTTCTCTTCGCGACGTATGAAGTCGCGCGCATCTATGCGGATTTTTGTCCGCCGATCAATCCGCAAATCCTCAAGCAGGCGCTGTTAAAACCGGACGAGCGCGAAAAGGTCAACACCATGATCCGGCACTATCGCATGCCGGACAGCCGCATCAACGTGCTGAAAGACGCGGCGGAACGCGTGCGCGCGGCTTCCCCGCTCGATCTACGGAAGGCGATGGTGCGTTTCGCCGGCGACTACTTCCGGCATCACCGCGACGCAAGGAATCAGGCGGCCGTGCAAGCGCTCTTCGACCGCTTGCACATGCCGATGGAAGATCGCGCCGAGGAGTTGTCGCGCATCAACGGCACGCTCTACGAGTTCCTGATCTCGAGCGAAGAGCAATCGGTGGAGCGCCGCGTCACGGGTCACGTGATTTTGAAGGCCGATATCCGCGACTCCACGCGCCTGACCACCGAATTGCTGGCGCGCGGCATGAATCCCGCCAGTTATTTCAGCCTGAACTTTTACGATCCGCTGAACAAACTCCTGCCGCGTTACGGCGCGGAAAAAGTATTTATCGAAGGCGACGCGGTGATTCTGGCGTTGTTCGAGCGCGAAGGCGGGCGCAGTCACACCGTGGGCCTGGCGTGCGGATTGGCGCGCGAAATGGTGGAAATCGTGAAACTGTACAACGCCAAGAGCGAAGCGGGCGGCTTGCCGAAGCTCGAAATCGGCATTGGCATTACTTTCCGCGACACCGCGCCGCTCTATTTGCTCGACGGCGAGAATCGCATCATGATTTCCGACGCGCTGAATCTCTCGGATCGGCTCTCGGGATGCCACAAGCTGGCGCGGAAATCGCTGCCGGTGAATAAGAGCGCGTTCAACGTTTTCATTTTCCAAACCATCAGCGAGGAAACGGCGGCCGGCGCGATGGATGAATTCCTGGTGCGCTACAACGTGCAAGGCATTTGCTTGAGTGAAGACGCGTTCGAGAAACTGCGCACCGAGATTCGCTTTTCCACCGTCGAAACGGACTTGCCCGCCTTGTGGGGCACCGAGCGCGTCACGCTGCACTCGGGCGCGGTGCCGCTGTCGACGGAAGTGTATCAGCGCCTGGTGGTCCGCGAAGCGCTGGTCAGTTGGGTGGACCCGCACACCTTTGCGCTGAAGGAATGCACGTCGCGCCGGTACTTTGAATTGTGCACGAACAAAGTGGTGTACGACGAGACGGACAAGCTCGTCTCGGGCGGAGCATGATCGGTAGGGTCTTTTCAACGCAGAGACGCAGAGGGCGCAGAGAAAACCTGATTGACTCATCTGATGAAGATCAATGAGATAACCAATGCGATTGTCGGGGCCGGAATTGAAGTGCATAGAGCACAACGTCCCGATTCTCACGGAAGGCGGCATTCGCAGAAAAGTTCTCGGCCTGAACGAATAAGGTTTTCTCTGCGCCCTCTGCGTCTCTGCGTTGAAAGAGCCGTTAGCCAAGAGGCTTCACACGGGGAACGCGCTCCCACCCAGGTATAATCGACTACCGGAGGGCGATTGGGTCTGGTGACTTGCCCGGCCTTCAAAGCCGGCGGCTGCTACGCGAAGGCATGGCAGCGGTGAGTTCGATTCTCACCGCCTTCCGCCAAGACGAGATTCCGTGAAAAAGCGCAAGAAAAAACGCTTCCGCGCGGTGAAAGAAGTAAAGGCCATCGCGCGCGAACGCATCGGCGCGCCACCGTCGGAAAAAATCATCCTCGATCCACGGCTCAAGCCGGAAAAACATCCCAAGCGGGTGATGGCGGACGAAGAATAAACCTCTACTTCAACGTCTCGGCGAGCTTCTGGAAAGCGCGTTCGGCCTGCGGCTGGTCGAACACAGGACTATCGGGCACGGTCCAACTGTGCAGCGCGCCGGTGTACGTTTCGCTCTCATAGCGCCCGCCCCACGCCGCGAGCGCCGCTTCGAATTTCGCGATCGCTCCCGCCGGCATGCTCTTGTCCTGATCCGCGTGACCGAAGTACAGGCGGGCTTTCACGCGCGGAAGCACCAAGTGCGGACTCGCCGGCGAATCCGTGCACAATCCGCCGCCGTGGAACGACGCCGCGGCGCAAACCGCGTCGGGACGCGCCGCCGCCGCGCGCAACGCCATCGCGCCGGTCAAGCAATATCCCACCACGCGCACCGGCCCCGCCTCGACACTCGCGTGCGACGCCAGAAAATCGACGTACGCCGCGCCGTCGCGATCCATCGCCGCCGCGTCGAGCGGCGCCATCAGTTCCTTCATGCGTTTCAAGGAACGCTCGTCCATCTGTCCGGGCTTGCGTGGAAAATCGAAAACCGGCAAACGGCTGGTTCGATAGAAAACGTTCGGCAGCAGCACGGTGTATCCCAACGCCGCGACCCTTGCCGCCATCTGGCGATTCGCTTCGCGGACTCCTCCAATGTCGGTGAAATGAATCACGCCGGGCAAGCGCGCGGAATCTTCGGGACGGAACAGCACCGCTTCCGTCACGCCGTCGGCGGCGCGGATTTCGAGTGTTTGTTCGACCATGTTTGGCGTCCCCGAACCGGGGACTAGTTTTTCGCGCCTCAACCAGCCTTCACCTTCGGCACGTCCTCGCCGGCGTGAAAGAGTGAGAAGCCCTTCTTGCCGGTTAGCGTTTCGAGCTTGGCCATCATCCTCAGCAAATCTTCGCGCGCGAAGCCCACGCAACTCTCCAGGATCTCGCCGTTCTGTGCGATCAGGAAAATCGACGGCACGTGGGTCAATCCGTAGGCGTTCGAGGTGGGGTAGTCGTCGGTGTCTTCGAGCAGCAGCGGAAAGTGCACACCGAAGTGTTTCGCGAAATCGCGCGTCGAGCGCTCATCGTCTTGCGACACGCCCCAGACGCAGCCGAAATGCTTGGCGGCGCGATCGAGAAACGGCAGCGTGAACTGGCAAGTGGGACAACTCACCTTGAAGAAGGCCACCAGTTGCGGCCCCGCCGAAAGCGCGTCGCGCAGGGAGTACGTTTTTCCGTCGATGGCGGGCCAAGTGAATTCCGGAGCGTGAGTACCAGTTTCAATGGCAGGCATACATTCAGATTATCACTGCTGCGCGCCGCGGCGCAGCCCGCTGCGTCCGCCCGAAAATCATCGTCTGGCCGAAAGAACCATCCATCAGTCGAAAGAACACGCGGCGAGCCGAAAGAATTGACCGAAAGGCCAGCGCATCGCGGCATGAACAATGGAAGCGCCGGGGCTGAGGCGCGCGAACAATCTCCCGCGCTGAGAGTGCTACAACGGGCGCGAGCTCCATCTTTTGAAGATCGGAAACAATCAACCAGCCAAACTAAAGGGTTTTCACTGAGGCAATCTCGAGACGAATTTCGCGGGAAAGTTCCCAAATTGGACCGCTTTAGTGATTCTCTTCTCATTTGCTTGTGACTCCTGTCACAGACGATGTGACGATATATGGAAATAATGACGAACCAGGAGGACGAGATCATGTCGCAAGGCGTGGCGAAAGGTTGCTTGTTGGCGTTGTTGGCGGCGACCGTTTTCGCGGCCGCGCCGGCAGCACAGAAACAGGCGGCTCCCGCTGCATCGCAGGCCAAACCGGCGCCCGCGAGTGAATACGTCGGATCGGATACGTGCAAGACGTGTCACGAAGGGCCCGCCAAGAGTTTCGAGCATGGGCCGCATTGGAAGACCGAGCTGAGCAAACACCAGGGACCCGAGTGGCAAGGCTGCGAAGCGTGCCATGGACCCGGCAAAGCGCACGCCGAATCGGCCGATGCCGCCAAGATCATTCGCTTCCCCAAATTGAAGCGCGAGGAATCGTCGAAGCGCTGCTTGCAATGTCACGAATTCGGCGAAGAGCACGCCAATTTTCTGCGCTCGCAGCATCTCAAGAATAACGTCGGCTGCATCGACTGCCATTCCATCCACAGCGCCAAGGTGGAAAGCCATTTGATGAAAGCCTCGCAGCCGCAACTTTGTTACGGTTGCCATCAGGAAGTGAAGCCGGACTTTTCCAAGCCCTTCCACCATCGCGTGAATGAAGGATTGGTGAAATGCTCCGATTGCCACAATCCGCACGGCGGATTCCTGACGCATCAGTTGCGCGCCACGGCCGCGCAGGATCAAGTTTGTTTCACTTGTCACACCGACAAGGCCGGTCCTTTCGCATGGGAACACGGCCCGGTGAAGACGGAAGGTTGCGTGGCGTGTCACATGCCGCATGGTTCGTCGAATCCGCGTTTGTTGAAACGCAGCAACGTGAATTTGCTCTGTCTCGAATGTCACACGTTCACGGTGGATTCGGCGGCTCCGGCCGCGCCTTCGTTCCACAATCAAGCGCAAAAGTATCAAGCATGCACGCTGTGTCACACCGCGACTCATGGGTCGAACACCGATGAATTCTTCTTCAAACCGTAACGCATGTTTGTATGTCGGGTTGTCTGTGGCGCTCCTTGCGGCGGCCGCGGCAGCGCAGCCGCCGGCGCCGCTGGCCCCGCCGTTGGAATCAGACAAGCCCACCATGGCGGGCAGCTATGAAATCCGCCAGACCATCGAGTTCGGCGGACACGCCACGCATTTCGGCGGAAACTCCGGCATGTGGGACACCTTCGTGAATCTCGGCACGGGTCCGCGCCTGCTCGATTACACGCTGGACCTGCATTCGCCCAATCACAACGGATTGCTCTTCGACGATTTGACGTTCACCAATTTCGGCTATGGCGGCGATCCTAACAACGTGAGCCGGCTGCGCATCTTGAAAAGCAAGTATTACAACTTCACCGGCACATTTCGCCGCGACGTCAACGTGTTCGATTACGATTTGTTCGCCAATCCGCTGAACCCATCGAACTCCAACCCCAACTTGCCGGTGCTGCAATCGCCGCACGAAATGTTCCTCGTCCGGCGCATGACCGACCTGAACCTGACGCTGCTTCCGGTGAGCAAAGTGCGTTTCCGCCTCGGATGGTCGCGCGTGACGAATCAAGGAACCTCGTTCACCACGTATCACGAAGGCACCGAGACGCTGCTCGACGAGCCTACGTTGAATATCACCGATACCTATCGCCTCGGTGTCACCTTCAAGGTTCGTCACCGCACCAGTTTGCAGTTCGATGAAATGTTCACGCACTTCAAGGGCGACACCTCGGCGACGCTGGCGTCGAGCGCCACGATGGCGGGGTTTGGTTTCCCGTCGTTTCAATTGGCCGGCAATATTCCCGTAAATCTTGGACTGCCGTTCAACACGGGAGCCACCACGCCGTGCGCCGCGCCGGTGTTGGCCACGGGATTCGCGAATCCCACGTGCAACGGCTACCTTAGCTTTGTGCAATCCGGACGCACACGCAATTCGTTTCCCACCGAGCAAGCCAGTTTTCAGAGCAGCGAAAGTCCGCAGTGGGATTTTTCGGGCAAGCTCAGCTACACCGACGCCACCGCCAATCTGCCTTCCTACGATCAATTCTTCAATGGACTCGTTTCGCGCTCGGCCGTTCGCACCGAGGGAATCACCGGCGCGTCGACGGCGAAGCACATTGCCCTGAACGGCGATTTCGCGGCGACCTATCACGCCACCGAGAAGTTGCGCATCGTCGACACGCTGCGCTACTCCGCGTTCCGCAATCCGGGATCGTGGAGCCTGGTGACCGCCGATACGTTCGGCGCGTCGCTGCTGGTGAATCCCAATACGTTTTCCACGACAACGTGTCCGTCGCCGTTTACCGGCGCCGGCTGCCCGCAGCATACCTCGAGCTCCAGCGCCGATCTCACGGTCGATAATCGCACCGACTTCATGGCGCAGCAGCAAACCATCAACACGTTCGAGTTGGAATACGATTTCACGCCGAAGCTCATGGCGCACCTGGGCCATCGCTACGAGCACCGCGAGATCACCGACAATGTGGTCGACTATTCGGTGCAAACGTTCCTGCCCACGCTGCCGAATCGCGGCGCGTGCGCGGGCATCGCGCTCAGTTCCACGGGAACGTGCACCACAACGGTGCCGAGCATCGACAACGGCAACTTCTTCGTGCCGATCAACTCGAATTCGGCCATCGGCGGCTTTACCTATCGGCCCAACGAGAAATTCCGTTTCACGGCCGACGCGGAAATCTTCTACGCCGACAACGTATACACACGCATCAGCCCGCGCCATTTGCAGGACTATCGGTGGCGCGCGGTCTACAAGCCGCTTCCCTGGGTGAACCTGGGGTCGACCATCCGCATCCAGGAGAATCGCAACAATACGGCGGCCATCGGCAACTTGCAGCACAATCGCAATTACGCGTTCAACGCCGTGATGGCTCCGCCTTCGGCCAACTGGGGCTTCGATTTTTCGTACAGCTACCAGGACATTTTCTCGCAAACCAACATTTGTTTTGTCTCCACGCCCGCGCCGCTGAATTCGCTCAGTTGCGGATCGCCGTACCTGCAGGGACTGTCGTATTACACCGAACTCGCGCACAACGGCTCCACTTCGTTCTTCTTCAAGCCCGCGTCGAACGTCACGGCGGGCGTCGGCTACACGATCACCAGCACGGCGGGAAACACCTTGATCCTGAATCCGATTGCGCCGACCGGGCCGCTAAGCTATAACTACCACCTGCCGATGGTCTCTCTAGCCGCTCAGCTTTCCAAGCACGTGAGCTACAAATCGAGTTGGAGTTTTTACGATTACCATGAGAAATCGGCTCCGGGACCGACGCTGCCGCGCGGATTTCACGGCGGCGTGATCACCATGTCGCTGCGGTACTCGCTGTAAAACTGCCATTGACGAGAGGAGACCGAATGAAAGCTTCGCTGAAACTGCTGTTCCTGATCCTGATGGTAGCCGCTGTGGGCCTGTGGGCCGATGACGCCGCGACGATCTATAAGTCAAAGTGCCAGGCGTGCCACGGCGCCGATGGCAAAGGCTCCGCCGTCGGCCAGAAGATAGGCGTAATCTCTTTTCAAGATCCGGCGGTTGTGAAAATGTCGGACGCCGAACTGTTCGACACCACCAAAAAGGGCAAGAACAAAATGCCCGCGTACGACGGCAAGTTGTCCGACGCCGACATCAAGGCGGTGGTGAAGTTTTGCCGCGATTTGAAGTAATCGTTTTTCAGGAGAACGCATGGCACTGATTCTCACCGGCGTTGCGCTGGTCCTGGTATGCGTGGTGGCGGCCGCGCCGGGCGTCACGGCGAATCCCAGCGGCAAAGTGCTGGCCTTCGTCGCGCTGTTCCTGCTTCCGGCCACCGCCGGCTTTTTCGGCGTGACGCAGCATTACGAGCATTCCAAGGACACGTCGTTTTGTCTCTCGTGCCACGTAATGGAACCCTACGGCCGCTCTTTGTATCGCGACGACAAGAACTTCATCCCGGCTGCGCATTTCCAAAACGCGCGCATTCCGCGCGACCAGGCGTGCTATACGTGCCACACCAATTACACGATCTTCGGCACGGTGCACGACAAGCTCCGCGGGCTGAAGCACGCTTACAAGTACTACATCGCAACGCCCGCGAATCCCATCAAGCTCTACGAGCCCTTCAACAATCGCGAGTGCCTGCATTGTCACGCGGGCGCGCGCAGCTTCGAGGAAGGCCCGGTGCATTCGGCCATGATGGACGATATCAAGGGGAACAAACTTTCCTGCGTGTCGTCGGGATGCCACGACCAAATCCATGACGTGGCGCATTTGAGCAACGCAAAAATGTGGAGCGCGCCCAGATGAGCGAACCTAGCGTCCCAACCATCTATCGCAAGCTACGCCTCTCCGCCCTGCTGATCGCCGCGGGACTTGTCGTGGAAGCCATAACCCTGGAACTCGCGCATCCACTCGCGTTCATGGGATTCCTCGGTCTCGCGGGACCGCTGATCGCAGCGGGCGTGGTGACGTTCCTGTGGGCGCTGGTCTCGCCTTAGTTCTCCGACGCCTTTTCCACGTGTTCAATCACCAATACTTCGACCGCCTGCTTCGACGATTCCAGGCGCAGGCCGAGTTGTTGCTGTAGCGCGGTGAAGATCGAAGGAGCAGCATCCGGCGCGCCTGTTGAATCGCCGGGCGCAAATTCCAAATGCAAGTCGAATTTTTCCGTGAAGCCCGTTTTGTCGACCACCGTGCGACGGACATCGCTGGAGATCACCTCGATCAGTTTGGGCATCGCGATGCTAAAAGCGTCGACCCGATCCGTTCGATCGGGAGCAGCGGTAACCATCGTTCGCCTGAGCCCCCCGCAAATGTTGGCCGGCCGACTCGGCGTAGGCGGACTAGCCGGATCCAGCGTGATGCAACTTCCTTCCTTGGCGCTCTGAATCTTGAATCCGCCTTTGGCGGCCACCAGGTCATAGACGGGAAATTCCTTCGACTCCCGGCGTAATTTGAGTTTGAATCGCTCCGCCAGCAACGCCTGAAGCATTGGGCGCATCTCGGCCGACGTAGCGTCGCCGTCGGCTTTCGCGATCACATCGTAGCGATCGGCGTTCACCCAAGCCGGCGCGCCCTGCACCTGAAAGTCCTTCACGTTGTAAGCCGCCTGAATCAGCAGGCTGAGCGGCGCATTCTTCATAGTGAATCGGCCGTTGCGGATAACCGGCCTCAACAGGTTCATTTCGACGTCGTCGGGAGGCGGATGGACACCGGGAATCTGCTTGACCGACGCGACTTCGAATCTCGCGGCGGGTGCTTGAGCGAAGGCCAGCGTCGCCCACATAGCGATGGTCCAAATGTTTTTCATAGGCGTCACTTCGCTAAGGGCGACGGGGAAAACATTTTCCGCGCGAAGGCGCCCGCGTATCCGGCGACGAGCGCGATCGCCATCACGACCACCGCGACAATCGGCAATCCTTTTACGGCGCCTTTTCCGAAGAGAATCTCGGCGCCGGGAATGCTCGCGGCCACCAAGAGCGGCCACAGCCACGCCCTCGCCGGATCGAGACAACCGAGCGTAAACGCCGTGACGCAGAGCAGGCCCACCTCCACGCCCGTATCGTCGGTGTGCAATTCGTAGTGACCGAAGAACGCCATGGCGCCCGCGCAAAGCACGCAAGCCACCGCCATTGCCAGCCTGGAAGAAGAAGTCATGCACGCAGGGTAGCGCAATCACATTGCGTTGTAAAGTACTTTTTGTTGGCTGCGGCTGGGGAAACCCACTACGGGATTTTTCCCGGCAAAATCATGGTTCTACCCGATACCAGTCGGCGAAGCCCACTCGCTAGAATGATTTCTGTAACCCACTCCACCAGGGGTGGCCGGCATGCCTCGCTACGCCTCCAATAACCCGGTCACCCCTTCAAAGGCAGTTCTTAAAAGCAGGGCTCGGCATGTTTGATATACGACGCTGGTTTTCATCCGCGCCGGCGGCCGGCGGCAACGCGACCACGCGCCTATGCGACAATCCGGGGAGTGTCCGCCTGCTGGCGATTCTGCCCGGCGCCGGCGACGCCGAGCAACTTCGCGGCGTCGTCGAGCAACTCGACTGGAGCGTATCGATCGCCGGGACGGAATCACAAGCCATGGCGCTTTTGCAAGGCGAGCCGATCACCGCCGTCATCTGCGATCAGGATTTGCCGGATGAAGATTGGCGCGACGTCATCACGCGCATCGCCGCCCTGCCGCATGCGCCGTGCGTGCTGCTGGCCTCGCGCGTTATGGACCAATATCTGTGGAATGAAGTGATCCAATGCCGTGGCTACGACGTTGTCTCGAAGCCGTTTCAGCGCGAAGAACTGCGTCGCGTGCTGTCGTTTGCCTTGTCCTTTCCGGAGCGCCCTTCCCTATGAATCGACCCACATTGCTTGTACCACCTTTTCTTGCTTTGCTCGCACTACTCTCAGGCTGCGAGAAAAACGAGCCTGTCGCCGCTGCCGAAAACACGGCGCCCGATGTCGCCGTCGCGAAAGTCGCGCGCAAGACGCTCGATCGCACGCTCACGGTATCCTCGGAACTTGTGCCCTTCCAAGTGATCGACGTATACGCGAAAGAATCGGGCTTTATTCGGCAGCTTTTTGTCGACTACGGCTCGCGCGTGAAAGCGGGACAAGTGTTGGCGATTCTCGAAATCCCGGAACTCGAAGTGCAGCTTCGCCAGGACGAGGCGACGATCCGGAACGCCGAAGCGCGCGTGAACCTGGCCGAGCGCGAAGTGCAGCGCGCGCGCGCGCAAGCCAACGTTTTGCATCTTCAATACGACCGCCTCGCGAACGTCGTGAAGGAAAAGCCGGGACTGGTCGCGCAGCAGGAAGTGGACGACGCGCAAGGCAAGGACCTCGCCGCCGCCGCCAACGTCGATGCCTCGCAAGCCAATTTGCAAGCCGCGCAGAGCGATCTGCAAGCGATGCAAGCAAAAAAAGAGCACGACAAAGTGCTTTTCGACTACGCGAGGATCACCGCGCCGTTCGACGGCGTGGTCACCCAGCGTTACGCGAATCTCGGAACATTGATGCAAGCCGGCACGAGTTCCTCGACGCAAGCCATGCCGCTGGTGCGCATCTCCGAGGATCAGAAATTCCGGCTGGTCATTCCCGTGCCCGAGTCGTACGTGCCGATGATCCACGTGGGATCGCCGGTGGAAGTGCGCGTGCCGTCCTTGAATCGCACGCTGCCCGGAACGATCGCGCGTTTCTCCACCGACGTAAAAGAAGATACGCGCACGATGCACACCGAAGTCGACGTGCCGAATCCCGACCGGTCGCTGGTGGAAGGACAATATGCGGAGGCCTCCATCACGCTCGACCACAAGGAAGGTGCGCTCGCCGTGCCGTTGGCGGCGGTGGCGCGGAATGGTCCCGAGACGATCGTGTTTGTCGTTGATGGATCGGGCAAGCTCGACGCGCGGCGCGTCACGCTGGGCATTCAAACCGCCACCGACGCGGAGATCCTCTCCGGACTGAAGGAGGGCGACCTCGTCGTCACCGGCGATCGCGGCGGATTGCGCACCGGACAAATGGTCCATCCCAAGATCGCCGCCGAGGCGAAGCCGGACGCCGCCGACCCGGCGAAGGAGCAATAGCCCATGTCCGGGTTCTCCATTCGCAATCCTTACTTCATCGTTGTGCTTTGCCTCGCGCTGATGGTCATCGGCGCGACCAGCCTTTCGCGCATGCCGGTGGATTTGTTCCCCACGATCAATCTGCCGGAAGTGGTAGTCGCGACATTTTTCTCCGGCATGCCGCCGCAGGACATCGAGACCGACATCACCAATCCGCTGGAGCGATTCTTCACCATGGCCAGCGGCATCGATCACATGGAATCGCGCTCGATGCTCGGCGTGAGCATGATCAAAGTGTTTTTCCAGCCCGGCTCCAACGCCGACGCCGACGTCACGCAGCTCGCCAACTTGTCGCTCGCCGACTTGAAACGTCTTCCGCCGGGAACGCTGCCGCCGGTGGTGTTGAAATTCGACTCCAGCAGTTTGCCCGTGTGTCTCGTGACGCTGAAAGGCGAAGGCCTCACGCAAACGCAGCTTCACGACGTCGGGCAATTCACGATCCGCAATCAAATCGCCGTCGTGAAAGGCGCGGTGATTCCGCCGCCCTTCGGTGGAAAGTATCGCCAGGTGATGGTCTACGTCGATCCTTACAAACTGATGTCGCGGCAGTTGAGCTTGATGGACGTGGTCAACTCGGTGAACTCCAGCAACCTGATTCTTCCCGCGGGCGACGTGAAGATCGGGCCATACGACTACTACGTCTACACCAACAGCTTGGTGGATAAGGTCGATGAGTTGAACGCGGTGCCGATCAAGACCGTCGGCACAAGTTCGGTTACCGTCGGCGACGTTGGACGAGCCGAGGACGCCGCGCAAATTCAGTACAACGTGGTGCGCGTCGACGGTCAGCGCTCCGTTTTTCTGCCGATCATGAAGGCGGGCGGCGACACCAATACCATCGCGGTGGTTGACGGCATCCGCGATATGACGTCGAAGTTGTTCGACATCCCCGCACAGTTGAAGACCGCCGTGGTTTTCGATCAATCGGCGTACGTGAAGCAAGCCATCGACACGGTGTTGCACGAAGGAACTCTCGGGTTGCTGCTGACGAGCCTGATGATTTTGGTTTTCCTCGGCAGCCTGCGGGCCACCACCGCCGTTTTCCTCTCGATCCCGCTCTCGGCGATGGCCGCGTTTGTGGCGCTCTTCCTGATGGGCTCGACGATCAACACGATGATCCTGGCGGGACTCGCGCTGGCGTTCTCCCGCGTGATCGACAACTCCGTAATTTCGCTCGAAAACATTTATCGTCACCTGGAAATGGGAGCGCCGCCGAAGCAGGCAGCGGAAGAAGGCGGCCGGGAAGTCAACTTGGCCGTGCTCGCGGCAACGCTCGTGGATGTGGTGGACTTTTATCCCGTAACGTTTCTCTTCGGTGTGAGTCAGTTCCTGTTCTCCGCGCTGGCGCTTTCGTTTGTGCTTTCGATGCTGGCGTCGTACGTCGTGGCCATGACCGTGATTCCGCTGTTCTGCGCGAATTTCATGAAGAACGTTCCGAAGCACGGCGAAGAAGCCTTCGGCGAAGGCCACGCCGCCGTGTACGGTGAAGGCGACTTGATCAAGGCGCCGAGTTGGGGCGCGCGATTCAATCACTGGTTTAATCGCGGCTTCACGCGATTGCTCGATTTCTACGAGCGCTGGGTGCGGCGCGCGTGCGCGCGTCCCGCGCTGACGGTGGCTCTGCTGATGGCGTTGTTCGTCGCCAGTCTGGGGATCTATCCGTTCCTGGGTCTGGCGTTTTTTCCGCGCACCGACGCCGGACAATTCACGATCAATTTGAAGGCGCCCACCGGTTCGCGCATCGAAACCACCGAACATGCCGTCGCCGAAGTGGAAGATTTGATCAAACAAACCGTCTCCAAAGACGACTTCAAGATGGTGGTGTCGAACATCGGCGTGGTTCCCGATTTCTCGGCCCTCTACACCACGAACGCGGGACCCTACACCGCGACGGTCCAAGTGGCGCTTAATGAAAACCACGCGGTTGGCAGTTATGAGTACATGGCGCGGGTCCGCCGCGCCATCGCCGAGCGTCATCCCGAACTGCGCACGTTTTTCTCGAGCGGATCGATGGTCGACGCGATCATCAACACCGGAATGCCCGCGCCGATCGACGTGCAAGTGAGCACCAAGGATTTGGTGAAGAGCCATCAAATCGCCGAAGACCTCGGCCGGCGGATTCGCGCGCTGAAAAACGTCGACGAAGTGTATATCCCGCAGGACATGAACTATCCGGCGATCAAACTGGAGCTCGACCGCGTACACGCGGCCGAGATGGGGTTGAGTCTGAAGGACGTGGTGCAAAACGTGATCACCGCGCTCAACTCGAACACCATGATCGCGCCGAACTATTGGGTGGACTATCAGAGCGGCAACGATTATTTCCTCACCGTGCAGTATTACGAGCAAGGCAAGCCGTCAATTCACAATCTCGTCGACTTGAAGAGCATTCCGTTGCGCGCGCCGAAACTCACGCAGCCCACCACGCTCGATTCCGTCGTGAAAGTCGTGAACGAACAAACGCCCACCGAAGTGGATCACTACCAGATCCAGCGCATCACCGACGTTTACGTCACGCCGCGCGGCGAAGATCTCGGCAAGGTGCGCGCGCAAGTGTTGCAAGCGATCACCGACATGCACCTGCCGACAAACATTCGCGTGGAATTGCGCGGCATGGTGCAAGGCATGGAGGCGTCGTTTCAACGCTTCGCCGTCGGTTTCATTCTCTCGTTCGTGCTGCTGTACCTGATTCTCGTCGCGCAGTTCCGTTCCTTCGTCGATCCGTTTTTGATCATGCTGGCAATCCCGATGGGATTTATCGGCGTGCTCATCACGCTGCCCCTGACAGGAACCACGCTGAACGTGATGTCGCTGATGGGCGTGCTGATGCTCGTCGGTATCGCCGACTCGAACAGTATTTTGATCGTGGACTTCGCGCACAATCTGGAAAGACAAGGACTGCCCGTGGCCGACGCCGTGATCACCGCGTGCCGCGTGCGTCTGCGCCCCATCCTGATGACCTCGCTCGCGTCGATCATCGGCATGCTGCCGATGGCGCTGAAGATGGGCACGGGCGCGGAACAATACGCGCCGATGGCGCGCGCCATCATCGGCGGGCTGGCGTCGTCGGTGCTGTTGACGGTTTTCATCGTGCCGGCCGCGTACCTGCTGGTCTACGGAAAGAAGGAAAAAGCATGAGAAAAACTCTTCTGCTTCTGTTTGCAGCCGGCGCAATGGCGCAACCCACCACGACACCATTGACGCTGAAACAAGCGCAAGACATGGCGCTGAAGAATCATCCGCTGGTGATGGCGGCGGAGAACGAAGCGGCCGCGATGAGTCAAATGGTCACCGAGTCGCGCGCGGCGCTTTATCCGCAAGTTTCCGCCGATCTCACGGGATCGCAAGGCAACAAGGATGCGCGGGTCGGCGCGGGCGCGGTCGGCGCATCGCGCTTGTTCAATCGCTTCGCTCAAGGCGTGACGCTTTCGCAGCTCATCACCGACTCCGGACGTACACGCAGTCTTGTGGAGTCGTCGAAATTGCAAGCGCAGGCCAGCGCGCAACTCTCGACGGCCACGCGTTACGACGTGCTGGTGGCCGTCGATCACGCCTACTTCGAAGTGTTGCGCGCGCAAGCCACCGTGCGTGTCGCCGAGGAGACGGTGAAAGCGCGCGGCGTGCTGCAAGATCAAGTGTCGACGCTGGCGCGAAACAAACTGCGCTCGGACCTCGACGTAACGTTTGCCGACGTGAACGTGTCCGATGCGAAATTGCTGCTGCTGCGCGCGCAGGAAAGCGTCGGCGGAGCGTACTCCGAGCTGGCGCGCGCTCTGGGCACCGATCAAGTCGTGCAGTATCAACTGGCCGACGAATCGCTGCCGCCCGCGCCGCCAACGGGCGCGGCGGATCTCGTTACGCAAGCATTAAGCAATCGCCCGGAGCTCGCAAGCCTGGCCAGTTCCAAAGATGCCGCGTACAAATTTGTGGAAGCCGAGCACGATTTGAAGCGCCCAACGGTGAGCGTCATCGGCGTGGCGGGGTTTCTGCCGATCCTCTATCCGAATCCCACGGGATCGACGCAAGTGCCGAACAACTACGAAGGCGCGGCGATCGATATCGACTTTCCGATTTTCAACGGACATCTGTTTTCGGCGCGAGAGGAAGCCGCGCGGCAGCGCGCCATGGAATCGGATCAACGCCTGCGCGAAGCGCGCGACCGCGTGGCGCGCGACGTGCGAGCCGCGCTAGCGAGCGCGACGACGGCCTATCAGCGATTGTCCGTCACCGCCGACTACGTGAAGCAAGCGAATCAAGCGCTCGACCTCGCGCAAGGGCGCTACAACTTGGGTCTCGCGTCGATTGTAGAAATCACGCAAGCACAGTTGAATGTAACCAAAGCGCAAATCGAAGACTTAAGCGCGAAGTACGACTATGAGGATCAGTACGCCGCGCTGCAATACGCAATGGGGTTGTTGAGATAGGCATATTGCCCTATGATTGACATTGGGAGTTGAACACACGATGAACCTCACCATCGAGATTCCGGATGACATCGCTGCCGCCTTGAAAGCGCAGGCTGAAGCGCAAGGTGTTTCTCCCTCCAGCTACGCGCGGCAAGCAATCGAAAAGAGCGTTTCGGAAGGATGCGGTGACGGCCATCCGTTCCAGACGGGCTATGGCATGTGGGCCAAGTACGGTCACGCGCCGTCAGCAGAGGAAATCGACGAGAACCGTCGAGAATTGTTCGGCAATTTCGGCCAAGGCGCGTAAATGATCGCCGGTGTCGCCGACACGCACTCTGCGGTTTGGTTTCTCTTCGGCGACGCTCGTTTGTCCGCGACGGCGAAAGAGTTCTTTGTGCGCGCCGCATCCGAGCGCCGAGAAATCGCGCTCCTAACTCTTTCGGACGGCTACAGCTTGTCATCCTCGGCGATCAGCACGGTCATCGGTCCGCCGGTGGAGATTTCCAGCGCATGCGCGACCGTCGCTTGGCCGCCGGGCGAACCGAGCGAGGCTTGCAGCGATTCCATCGAATCGAAATACAATTCCGCCACGCGCTGATAGGGCGCCGCGCCGGCCGGCGATCCGAGCACGCGCGACGCGATGAACTTGGTCACGCCGGTGAGGTTTTTCTGCGCCATCGGGACGTGCTCTTCGCGATAACGGCGCTCGAATGTCTCCACGTCTTTCGGCGGCGGGTACAACACAATCACTTTGGGCATGGAATTCTCCTTTATGAAATCACTCCCTTGCGCACGGCGTACAAAACGAGTTCCGGCGCGCTGTGCAGATTCAGTTTCTGCATGATTTTTCCGCGATGCGTCTCCACCGTCGATACGCTCAGGTCGAGCAGCACGGCCACTTCTTTGTTCGACTTTCCTTCCGCGAGCAACTGCAACACCTCGCGCTCGCGCGGAGTCAGCAACTCGTAGCTATCTTGCACGCCGCGCTCCTGCACTTGACGCACGTAATCGTCGGCGAGCAAGCGGCTCATCGCGGGACTGAAAAATCCTTTGCCTTCGCTCACCGCGCGAATCGCGGCAATCAAGTCGGCGTCGGCGGAGTCTTTCAGAAGTACGCGCGCGCGCCGGCTTTCAACGCTTGCAGCAGATAGCTCTCATCGGTGTGCATGCTGAGGATCACGATCGCGGTTTGCGGAAATTTCGCGGTGATCTGCCGCGCCGCCTCGATGCCGTTGAGTCTTGGCATGCCGATGTCGAGCACCACAACGTCGGGATGCCCTGCCTCGGCCATCTCGATCGCCTGACGTCCGTCGGACGCCTCGCCGATCACCTGAAATTCCGGCTGGCGCTCGAGGAGCAAGCGCAAACCTTGCCGCAGCACGGTGTGATCGTCAGCGAGAAGAATCCGCAGAGGCTTCACAGGTCTATTGTATGGGCAACGTGACCGCCAACAGCGTGCCCTTGCTTTTCTCCGATTCCATCGAAACTGTTCCGCCGAGGCGAGCTACGCGTTCTTGAATGCCGAGCAATCCCAAGCCGCGATCTTGTTTCAGGTCGAAGCCGCAACCGTTGTCCTGCACCGCAAGGCGCAGCGAGTTCCCTTCGCGGGAGAGCGTCACCCGGCACACCGTGGCCTTGGCGTGGCGCGACGCGTTGTGCAGAGCTTCCTGCACCACGCGAAACACGCAAGTCTTGTGTTCGTCCGGCAGATCCGCGAATTCGGAATCCGCCGCGACGTCCACACGCAGACCCGTGCGTCGCGACGTCTCGCGCGCCTGCCAGCGCAGTGCGGGCAGCAAGCCGATGTCGTCGAGCATCGAGGGACGCAGCAGCAGCGCCATGTTGCGCACCACGGCGACCGTACTTTCGGCGAGCTTTCGCACGGCATCCAAGCGCGGCCGCGAAGCTTCGGGAAGTGTGGCGGTGAGGCCGCCTAGCTCCAGCAGCACGGCGGAAAGCGATTGCCCCACTTCGTCGTGCAATTCGCGCGAGATGGTCCGGCGCTCCTCCTCTTGCGCTTCCAGCAATCGCGCCGAGAGCTCTTTCAGTTCCGCACGCGCTTGTTCAATCTCCAGATAGCGCTCGTACGCCTGACGCTCGAGGCGCAGGGTGTTCGAAATGCTCACGCCCGCCAGCGTCACGCCGAGAACCAACGAAATCCCCAGCACCGCGATGAGCCGCAGACGAAAATCGGCGAACATCGCGGCGATCCGCTCGCCGCCTTCATGCAATTGTTTTTCGTTTCGTTCAGAAAGCGCATCGGCCAGGCGCAACATCGACGTGCGTCGCGGATAAACTTCGTCGTTGAGAAACGCGTAGCCGCGCGCGCGGCGTTCTTCCGCGGACCAATCGAGCACCGGCTCGAGCGCATCCCAGAATCGGGCGATCTCCGAGGTCAGCGCGGCGGTGAGATCGCCTGACGGCACAGGATACGCCGCCACTTGCGCGGTGAGTTGCGCGCGAACCACGCGTAGCGCGTCGCGATGCACGTCGGCGGTCGCGGCGTCGGGATCGAGCAAGTAGTCGCGCGACGCCGTGCCGGTTAGATATAAGGATGTGCGGATTTCGTTGAGCGCACGATTGCGCGAAACGAACTCGCGGCGGATGGAATTGTCGGTCGCTTCAATGCGCCGCAGGGCCAGCAGCGCGTCGACGCTTGATAGCACGATCAACGCCAGCAAGCCGCCGAATCCGAGGAGCAGGATCAGGCGCGTGTTTACCGGCGAAGTTGCGTTCACCTTAGCTCTTCATTCCGTCGAGCACGCCGCGCATGTACGCAAACGACTCGCGCATGCCCGGCAGCGGGTCTTCGGCGTGAATCTCGTACTCCAAGTCGACCGATCCTTTGTAGCCTTGCTTGATGAGTTGCGCGAAGATCGCGCGGAACGGCATGATGCCGCGCCCGCACTCCACTTGGCTGTCGCGATCTTTATTATTCGCCAAGTCCTTCACGTGCATGTTCAGCAGGCGCGGACCTGCGTCGGCGATCGCTTGCACTACGTCTACGCCGGTACGCGTGGTGTGGCCGACGTCGATGCACATGCCCACGCGCGGATCGCGCTTCTGGATCGCCTTCAGCACATCGTATGGCGATTGGAAATTCTTCTCCTCGGGTCCATGATTGTGAATCGCCACGGGGATGTTGAATTCCTTCACCAACTCTTCCACTTTCGGCAGCGTGTCCGGCGTGGGGATGCAGACGATCACCGGGAAGCCGCAGTTTCTCGCGTACTCGAACGCCGGACGCAATTGTTCTTCCTTCTGCATGCTGACGTTGCCGCCCGCGACGATCTTGAATCCGGCGTCGCTGAAGGCTTTCACCCCGAACTTCAGTTGATTCGGCGAATCGGTCATCGGCAAGTGAAAATCCTTCACGTTCACGTTGACCACGCCCATCGGCTGCAGCTCCTTGAGCATCAGAAGCGCTTTGTGGCGATAGAAATCGCGCAGCGAATACGTGGCGACGCCGAGACTCAGCGACGTGTTGTGCGACGCAACGGTCTGATTCATGCTCGGCGATTGCGCGGCGCCCGAGGCAGCCGCGAGCGAAGCTCCCGCGGTAGTTGTGAGAAATGTTCGACGATTCATTTGAAGAGAACTCCCCCGTTTTGGTTGAAAGATGGCGTCAAATAAAGACCACAGTACCATAGTTGGTAGGCACTCGGTTGGATGCCCGCTAGGTTTCATCTCTTTCGAATTCTTTACGTGCAACGCGGCGCAAAACGCCGGCGTCGAACGCTGTGGTAGGGTAATTCGAGGAGACCAACATGCGAACCAATCGACTCACCAGAACGTTGACATTCACTCTGATGTTTTCCGCTGCCGTAATGTCCGCGATGCCGCTCGCGGCGCAAGCGCCGCCACCGGTGGGACCGCCGCCGGCGATGTTGCCGCCGGGCGAACTCGATCGCTTGGTGTCGGGCATCGCGCTTTACCCCGATCCGCTGTTGGCACAAGTGCTGGCCGCTTCCACTTACGCCGATCAAATTCCAGAAGCCGCCAGATACTCCGATCAACATCACTATTTGTCGCCCGAACAATTGGCCGCCGCCATCCGGGAAGACAATTTGCCGTGGGACCCCGCGGTGCAAGCGTTGCTGCCGTTCCCCGCGGTGCTCGATCGCATGGCCAGCGACATGAACTGGACGCATCGCCTGGGCGACGCTTTCCTCGCGCAGCCGAATGACGTGGAAGACGCGGTGCAGCGCGAGCGCCATCAGGCGTGGCAATACGGATATCTCCGCAGTTCACCGCAAGTGATCGTGCGCAATGGGCCGTTCATCGAAATCGTGCCCACCGACCCGGGATACATCCCCGTGCCGTACTATGATCCGGCGGTGGTGTTCGTGGGACCGCGGCCCGGATTCTTCGTCGGCGCGGCGATCGGCTGGGGATACGGAATTCACCTCGGTGGATTCTTCTCGCCGTGGGGCTGGGGAGGAATCCGCTTCGGCTGGGGCGAACACCGCGTCTTTTTCGGCGGTGTGCCGTGGGGACGCACGTGGGGGAATCGCTGGACCTACTGGCACGGCGGATATCGCGGCTTCGAGCGGCCGGCATTCGTCGGCGCGCGTCCCGCGCACTTCGAGGAGCATCACGAATTGCGCGAGCGTTCCGAACGCGAACGCTCGGCGGCGCGCTACGGACATCCGCACGTGGAAGAGCATGAACGTCCACGCGGTGGCCGCGGACACTAAGTAAGACAGTTGCTGGTTGCCGATTAGGACGAAGGGCTCACGGAAGACAATCCGTGGGCCTTTTTGTTTTCAACCAGCAACCAGCACCAGCAACCAGCAACCGTTGTTGTATGATGCATAGTTCATGCCTTTATTGCTTCTTCCTCTATTGTTGTTGTTCGCGGCCAGCGGCTGCGCGGCATTGATCTACGAAATTGTCTGGTTCAAGCTGCTTCAGCTTGTGATCGGCTCCACGGGCGTGTCGATCGGCGTGCTGTTGGCCGCCTACATGGGCGGACTTTTCCTCGGCAGCTTCCTCTATCCGAAGTACGTCGACAAGAAGAAGCATCCGCTGCTGGTCTATGCGGCGATTGAAGCGGGCATCGGGGTGTTCGGCATTCTCGTGATTCTGGGATTGGGGCCGTTCGACAGTTGGTACAGCGCGCACGCCGCCGCGGGATTCGCGGGATTGCTGGAGCGCTCGATTTTCGCGGGCCTCTTCCTGCTGCCGCCGACCATTTTGATGGGCGCGTCGCTGCCGGCGATCTCGCGCTGGCTGGAAGCGAAGCCGGAAGGACTCGCCGGCATCGGCTATCTCTACGGCGCGAACACGGCCGGCGCGTTTGTCGGCTGCACGCTCGCGGGATTTTATTTGTTGCGACTTTTCGATATGCCGTCGGCGGCGTTTGTCGCGGCGGGAATCAATTTCCTAGCGGCCGCCGGCAGCTTCTTCCTGGCAAAGTCCACGCCTTACGCTCCGCTGCCGGCGCCGGAACTTTCCCCAGGTGTCACGCAAGATTTTCCGGCGATCAGTGGACCGCCGACGAGCATTTACTGGGCCATCGGACTCTCGGGTGCGGCGGCGCTCGGCGCGGAAGTCGTGTGGACGCGCTTGCTCGGCTTGATGGTCGGCGCGACGGTCTATACGTTTTCGATTATCCTCGCGGGATTTCTCGTCGGCATCGGTCTCGGCAGCGCCGCGGCGTCGTGGACCGTGCGGCAAGGATGGAATGCGCGCCGCACGCTGGGCGTTACGCAGTTCGTGTTGCTGATCGGCATCGGCTGGACGATGATCGCGATGGCCAGCATCTTGCCGTACGTGCCCATCAACAACAATCAGGACTTGTGGCGCGGATTCGGCATCGACGTAGTGCGCATTTTCTTGAGCGTGATTCCCGGCGCGCTCTTGTGGGGCGCGAGTTTTCCGCTGGCGCTGGCGGCCGCGGCCGTGCCCGGTGAAGACACCGGCAAACTCGCCAGCCGCATTTACGCCGCGAATACGCTCGGCGCGATTGTCGGCGCGATCGGCTTCAGCTTGTTTTTCATTCCCGGCGTCGGCACGCATCGGTCCGAGCACAATATCCTTTTGCTGACGGCCGCGGCGGCCGTCTGCGCGTTTCCCAAGGGATCGCGATTGAAGTGGGGCATCGCGGCGGGTGTCCTGGCGCTGATCGGAATCTTCGCGTATCCGGAAGTCCCGTGGCAAGTCTTCGCCTATGGACGCGAAACCACCATCGCCGTGAAAGACGGCCGCCTGCTCTACAACGGCGAGGGGCGCGACGCGTCGATCGCGGTGAGCGAAACGTCGGACGGCGTGCGCTTCTATCACATCAGCGGAAAAACGGAGGCGTCCACCGAACCGTACGATATGCGCGTGGAACGCATGCTCGGCCACTTGCCGGCGCTGCTGACCGATTCGCCGCAGTCGATTTTGCTCGTGGGATGCGGCGCGGGCATCACCGCCGGAACGTTCGTGGTGCAGCCGGAGACGGAGCGAATCCACATCTGCGAGTTGGAAAAACTCGTCCCGCAAGCCAACTCGATTTACTTCGCGCGTGAAAATCACAACGTGGTGAAAGATCCGCGCACCGTAATCACCTTCGACGACGCGCGTCACTTCATCCAAACCACCGACGAGAAGTTCGACATCATCACGAGCGATCCCATCGCACCGTGGGTGCGTGGATCGGCCACGCTTTCCACGCGCGAGTATTTCGAAACCTGCAAGCGCCACTTGAAACCGGGCGGAATCATGGCCCATTGGCTGCCGTTTTACGAGACCGATCCGGAGTCGGTGAAGAGCGGCGCGAGAACTTTCTTCGAGGTGTTTCCGAACGCCACGATTTGGAGCAACGACATCGACGGCGAAGGCTACGACTCGCTGATCATCGGCGTGAACGGCGATCCCACCATCGACGTCGATAAGATGCAAGCGCGCTTGAATCGCCCCGATTACGGCGGCGTGCGGCAATCGCTCTCGGAAATCGGCTTGGGATCGGCGGCGGAATTGCTCGCCACATACGCGGGCAGCGATCACGATCTCGGAGGATGGCTCGACGACGCGCCGGTTAACTTGGACCGTAACATGCGCCTCGAGTTCATTGCGGGCGCGGCGCTGCGTCATCACATGGCTCCGCAAATCTTCGATCAGATGTGCCAGTATCGTCAGTTTCCCACGTGGCTGCTGAAAGGCTCGCCGCAGCAGTTGGAAATGGTTCGCATGCTGCTGCACGGAAGGAAATAGTGGACCGCCGGCAGTTTCTCGCGACACTGGGCGCGGCCGCGCTGCCGGCGGTGGGTTCCGCGAACGCACTTCCCAGCGAACGTCAACTTCGCTGGCACGAACTCGAAACCACCGCGTTTCTCCATTTCACGGTGAACACTTTCACCGATAAAGAATGGGGATACGGCGACGAAGATCCCGCGATTTTCAATCCCGCGAAGTTTGACGCCGACGCGATCGTCACGACGCTCGATCGTGCCGGCATGCGCGGCGTGATTCTCACCTGCAAGCATCACGACGGATTCTGTCTGTGGCCCACGGCGACCACCGATCATTCTGTGCGAGCCAGCAAGTGGCGCGACGGCAAGGGCGACGTGGTCCGTGAAATCGCGGACGCCGCGCGGCGCCGCGGACTGGGCGTCGGCGTGTATCTCTCGCCGTGGGATCGCAACAACGCCGCGTACGGGCGTCCTGAGTATGTGGAGATTTATCGCCGTCAACTGACGGAATTGCTGACGCGCTACGGTCCCATCTTCGAGGTGTGGCACGACGGCGCGAACGGCGGCGACGGATATTACGGCGGCGCGCGCGAAAAACGCACCATCGATCGCAACACTTACTACGATTGGCCGGGCACGTGGGCGCTGGTGCGCAAACTGCAACCGGACGCGGTGATCTTCAGCGACATTGGACCCGACATTCGCTGGGTCGGCAACGAAAAGGGAATCGCCGGCGATCCTTGCTGGATGGCGTACGATCCGGTGGGCGCGGATGGCGGCATGGCCGGCGTCGGCAACGTGCGCGAGAAGGATTCGCCCACGGGTACGCGTCATGGGTCGCACTGGCTGCCTCCGGAATGCGATGTATCGATTCGTCCTGGGTGGTTTTGGCACGAGCGCGAAAATCCGCGCGTTAAAACAACGCGCGACTTGGTGAACTTGTACTTTCAATCCGTAGGACGCGGCGCGAATCTGTTGTTGAATGTTCCGCCGAATCGCGATGGCTTGCTCTCGACGTGGGATACGACACCGCTCGAAGCCTTCGGCCGCTGGCGCCGCGCGACCTTTGAAGTGAATCACGCGGCGGGCGTTCCACTGAAACGCCAAGGCGATGATTTTACGCTCGACTTAAAACGCCCCGCGGCGTTCAACGTGATCCGTGTGCGTGAAGACATTCGCCAGGGCCAGCGTATCGACGCGTTTACGATCTACGCCGAGGTCGATGGCAACTGGGAGACGATCGCCGAAGCCACTAGCATCGGCCCGCGCCGATTGTTTCGCCTGGGCCGCAACGTGACCGCCGGCCGCGTGCGTTTGCGCATCGCGCAACAATCGGCGAAAGCGGAAATCACGGAGCTGGCGTTGTTTGCTGAACAACCCTAGGGCCGGTCAGCGCGCTGGATAGAGATGTAACTCGGGCATTGGAAAATCCTTCACGTTGCTTGTCACCAAGATTAGATCGTGCACGATGGCGGTCGCGGCGATCAGCGTGTCCAGCAATGAGAGGGTTCGGCCCCGCGACGCCCAGCGGTTCTTGAGGTCGCCGGCGAGCCGCGCGATCTCGAGCGTGACTTCGTACTGAATCATTTCCTTCAGAAGCCTTTCCGTCCGAGCTTTCTCATGACCGCGCATGCCGCTGTAAAGTTCGCCGACCGTAATGACGGAACAAGCCAGCAGTCCGCCTGACGAGACAATCTCGTCCAGCAGAGCGAACCGGTCTGCGCGCCCGCGAATCGAGCCAATCAAGATGTTCGTGTCCGTCAGGTAGACATCCATCCGATTAAGGTTTGCGTCTGCTGCGAAGGAGCCGCTTGAATCGAGCCTCGCCCTCGCGTCGCTGACGCCTCACCCATTCGTCTTCTCCCATCGCAGCGAGGTCGGGGTGATCCTTGTCCTTCCAGATTCCGCGCGAGGCGCGCAGGGCGTCAAGCTGGCGCCGCCGGCGCAGTTCCTGACCGACAATGTCAGCGACAAACTTGCTGCGATTGCCTTCGCCTGCGATGGCGTCCACTTGACAGGCCAACTGCCGCGGTATCTCGATGATCGACCTTGGTCCTCGCATAATTTTGGATGGCAATCTGCCATCCGTTCCTCCATCTTACCCTACACCTAGCGAGCCGAACGAGTCAACAGCATGAGTTCAGTCACGAAGTAGGGCCGGTCAAATCCGGGCGCAAAGCCGGGATAGAGCCAGGCGTTCTTTCCTTCCTTCACCTGAAAGTAATACTGGATCGAGTACGGACTGTCGGTGTACTCCGAGGGAATCGTCGCGTGGAACGCGTCGTCGCGCGGTTCCATCGCCACCGATTGAAACCGCTCCGCTTGATTGACGTGGCGATACCAGAGCGTCGCGGTCGCGGATTGCGTGCCCAACACTTTCATCTCGATGGGAACCGGGCCGCCGCGAGCAAAAGGTAGCGGCGGCGTGTGCGTGCACGGGCGGTCGTGCATCCGTGGCACCGCGAGCACCTGCGCGATTGATGCACTGGCATCAGGGTGAGTCTCGACGAGCACGACAGTCCTCTGCATGTCCGCAAGGTCCGCCTCCATTGCCGGCATGCGATCGGCCCAATTTCCACGCAGCCACGGCTGTTCTCCCGCCGTGATGTCAGCAGCGTACACACCTTGCGACGAACTCACAGTTTGTTTCCACGCTTCGATCGCAGTCCGGTATTGCTTCGCGGCTGCATCTAGCGCCGCCCGGTCGCCAGAGGTCGCGAAGATCGCGTAGAACACGCCGGCGCGTAACTTTGAAGCAAAGAACTGTCCGATTCCTGCCTGAATGCGAACGTCGACGGCCAGGCGGCGAAACTCCACGCTTTTCGCGCCCTTCTTCTCGGCTGCGGCCAGTTTTTCGAGCGCCGCCGCGGCGTCGCCTTCGATCCACTGCGCCACATCGACAGGCGAATACTTGCCGCTTCGCTCTCCGCTCAGAATTTCCGCCGCGCATTGATTCACCGTGAGGAACAACTGCGGGTCGAGCGGCGAGGTGTTGCCGAATGTTTTCGGCGACGGCGTGTCGCTGTACTGATTTTTTCCCGGCGCCACAATCGGCTGATTCGTGTAGATCTCCGGCCAGTAATTGTTGTTCGCCGCCGAGGGCAAATGCGCCGTCGTGATCGTCGGCAAGATTCGCGTGGCGTGCCCCAAAGCCGTTTCCACATCCGGGGCCGCTTTGCCGAATTGCGTCGCGAGCAAACGGCGCGCGTCGCCGGGCGCAGACGCCGGGTTGTACATCGCGCGGCCCCAAATGCGATACGTGTACAAGAACTTCTGCCAATCCCAGCGCGGTTCCAATGAGGCACCCGGTTCAGAGCTGGCATAACCGCAGCGCGATCCCACGCCCGATCCGCGGCGACCCTTGAACGAGAGCGGCTCCATCAGGTCCACGCCCTCGCTTCCGCAAAATCCAAACGCGCGCGAGTATTGCGCGGCGGTCGAGGCGTCGCCCCAGAGGAGAATTCGCCGGCTGCCCGACCAAATGCGATGGATCACGCGATACTTCCGGTCGGCGCGCAGTAAGTCGGCGTAGCCGTAGCGCGTGAAACTGCGCTCGCCTGTCGAGAGCGCCATCAGGCCCTTCGCCGCGCCCTTGGGAATCTCGAGTTCACGAATGTCCGCCTGGTGATACGGCATTCCCATGTGCTCGGCCCAGAATTTCGGCGACACCGTGACGGGCATTTTGGTATCGAGCGCCGTCGCCAACATCTTTTCGTCGAGTCCCTTTGAATGCAGATCAATCTCGATCGTCCGGCCCGACTTCTCCACGCCCTCGAAAACCGTTCGCCAGAACGGATAGTTTCCTTCCGCCACTCCACTCTCACCATGAATTCGAAATGTCACGCCGGTAATCGCCGGACACGCGCGCAAGATCATCGCCAGCGCGTCGCGGCAATACGCCGCATGCGTCTCGGGCGTCAGGCCCTCGATCGTGAAATTCGCGTGCGGGCTGTTTTCCCATTGATATCCGTGCGTCCAAATTCCCAACTGAAAATCCAGGTTGAAAACACCGGCGAGCGTCGAGATGTACCGCAGCGTTTCGAGGTTGCGGTCGCGTTCGGCATCGCTGAGACCAACCGCGCGCACGTTGTAGCCGGGCGGCGACACGAAAAAAGGATACGCGAAGACAAAGTAACAATCCGTGACCTGGCGCAGGAAGTCGTACCCGATGCCGAGCGCGAGATGAAAGCGGTTGAAGCGATTTTTCGCCAGCATCTCGAAGTACTCGGGCCACATTTCGCGATCGTTGAACCATGGTTTGTCGTGGTGATCCGAAACAAACAGCCGCGAGACGGCGCGCACGGGATTCGTCGGGTGATCCAAAACCGGCGGCCCCACCGCGATGGCATGGAACGCGTCCATCCCGAGATGTTCCACGCGATCCGCCAGTTCAAGAAATCCGTAGGTCTGCCCGCGCGCATCGCCGCCGACCACCGACAATTCTCCCGGGGCGGTCATGGTGAGCCCAAAGCCTTCGGCGATTCCGGCGAAGGGCGCCGCGAAAATCTTTTGGTCGACGCGCGAAACGCCTTTATCGCTAGTGAATTCGGAAACTTCGCATCCGCGCGACTTCAAGGCGCGCGCGAGCACGGCCGTCGCCGCGGTTGCCCGCGGGCGAATAATGGCGATACGCGGCGGCCGGAGAGTTGCTTGCGGGATCGGCAGCGTCGCGGGGATCATCGCTCCCGCGGCGGCCGTCTTCAGAAATTTGCGGCGTGTCGTCTTCATAGTTAATCAAAAGCCGCGCACACATGCGCGGTCTCCCATAGCACCGCCTCTTGCTCAAATTTCTGTTTGTACGCCGCAATGATCGCCGCGACGTTCTTGCGCACCTCCGGCGAACCGTCGTTGAGCACGGAAAGCACTTTCGACTTTTCGTGGACGATCCGGCCACTGGCCAGACGGTATTGACCATTTCCATCGAACACCGTAAAGCCCTTCGGGAAACGCGGCGTCACTTCATCGCGCAAAAACGCTTTCCACTCGCGTTCGCTGACCGTGCCCGGTTTGGCGGCCAGACTGCGCTCGCGGCCAAAGGTGAGCGTGGTGTGCACGAACGGTTTTTCCGGCGATGTGCATTCAACTTGGGGAACGGCAGGCGGCGCCTGCGCGGTAAATGCGCCGCACAGCACAATGAAGAGCGAGAAAGTGACCAGTCGCATGGCTTAGATTATGGCACTTCAGTCCCAGGATCAGTACTTAGTAGCGAAATGATGGGTACTTAGTGGGAAACCGATGGGCATTTCCCTCGGGAAACGTTTAGCGGCGAGTGGTTGTCTAACTCGTAGGGGGTGTTTATGAAGAACACCAGACTTTTGGCTCTCGCGGCAATCATCGTCTTTGCTGCAACGGCGGCTTTCGCGCAGCGTTGCAGCGCACCGGAAGCGGCCTCGCTCGAAAAGGACGTCGCCAAGTACAAGACCGTCACCGTCTCGGTGGACGATTGCGTCGTCACGCTGAGCGGATCGGTGAACAAACTGTCGGACGCCTGGGATATCGAAAACAAGTTCCGCAAATATCCCTGGGCCTCGCGCGTGGCCAACTACATCACCGTGATCGGCGGACCCACCGACGACGATAAAGTCCGCAAGGACGTCGCCTGGACGATCGCCGAAAACGGATACAGCAATCTGTACGCGCCGCTGACCATCATGGTCTATCGCGGACAAGTGACCCTCGCGGGCGGCGAGCCGAATCCCATGATCCTCGACGACATGCTGTACTCGGTGGCCGGCGTGAAAGGCGTGCACTCCATCGTCTCCAACGTGACGATGGACGCAGGCCTCAACATCGCGGACTCCACGCATTGGACGCCGCGCACCACGTTCTTCTGGCCGAGCTATGTCGGCCCGATCTATCCGCAAGATCATCCGCACTAGAACCCACCAAAATTCCGCCTTCAAAAGGGGCAGCCGTTTGGCACCATTGCCGCGGCTGCCCTCCTCTGTTACACTCCGCATCAATCCCCCGGGGCTAGAGACAATGATGCGGAGGCTTACATGCTCAAGTCGCGAGCAGCAGTCGGGGTTGTGACGTTTTTCCTTCTCGTGGTTCTCTCCGTTGGATTGGTCCGGCAAATTCGCCCGCGTCCTTCCGGCGCGCTGAATAAAGCAAAACTTCTGGAAACGTTCGGGCATTTGCCGCTCAGTTTTGAAGTGAATCGCGGACAAGCCGACGCGACGGTGAAATTCATTTCGAATGCGCCGGGATTCCGCTTGGCGCTCACCAGCGACGCCGCGGTGTTCGAGTCGCGTGACGGCAACCAGCATCCCGCGATGCGGCTGAAGCTGCCGCGCGGATCGCAACCGGTCGCCGACGCCCGAGACGCGCTTTCCGGCAAAGTAAATTACCTGATCGGCAACGATCCCGCGAAGTGGCTCATCGACGTACCGCATTACTCGCGTCTGCGCTATCGTGATTTTTCGCCGGGCGTCGACTTGGTGTTCCACGGCGATCAGCGCAGTTTCGAGTACGACCTGGAAGTGGCGCCGGGCGCCGAGGTCGCGTCGATCGCGCTGGAGTTCGAAGGCGTTACGCGCATGCACTTGGGAGTTTCCGGGCGCTTGTTCATGGATACGCCGGGAGGCGAGATCCGCCAAAACGCGCCGGTCATCTACCAAAGTGTCGGCGGACAGCGCCGCTTGGTGCGCGGCGAGTTTGCGCTTCTGGGCGAGAATCGCGTGGGCTTCAAGGTTGAGGAGTATGATCGCACCCGCACGCTGGTGATCGATCCTTCCCTGCAACTCTTCACGTACCTCGGCGGCAGCGGCAGCGATCAGGTCAACGGAATCGCGGTGGATGCTTCCGGAAATCTCTTCATGGCGGGCGTCACCACTTCCAGCAACTTCCCAACGCGCGGCGCGTTTCAGGGCACGGCGAACGGCGGAGCCGACGGCTTCGTCACGAAGATGAGCCAGAACGGTCTGACGATCGTGTACTCCACCTACATCGGCGGCAGCGGCGACGATCAGGTCAACGGCATCGCGCTGGCCCCCGACGGTACGCCGTGGATCGCGGGCGTCACGGTGTCGACGAATTTCCCGTTGTCCACGGGCATCGCGCCGTTCCAGTCGGCGAACGCCGGCGGCTCAGATTGTTTCTTCACGCATCTCAACGCCAACGGCAATGGCGTGACGTACTCCAGCTATCTGGGTGGAAGCGCGAACGACACGTGCAACGGGATCGCCGTCGACGCGCTGGGGCGCGTTTTTTTGACCGGCGGTACGGCGTCCACGAATTTCCCCACGATGTCGCCGTTTCAAGCGACGTTCCAGGGCGGCGCGTCCGACGCGTTTCTCTCTGTTTTCAATCCGCCGACGATTCAACCGGTGAACGGCTTGATCTACTCGACGTATCTCGGCGGACCGGGCGCGGACCAAGGATATTCGGTGGCGGTCAACAGCACCGGCAACCCGATCGTCACCGGCGGAACCACGTCGGTGAGTTTTCCCATCACGCCCGGCAACATTCAGCCGTTGAACAATGGCGGATCCGACGTCTTCATCACCAAGTTTATTGTGCCCGGCGGCCTGGCATTTTCCACGCTGCTGGGAGGCAGCGGTAACGACGTTGGCTACAGCGTGGCCATTGGGCCCAACAACACGATCTATGTCGCGGGCAGCACGGCGTCCGCGAATTTTCCCACCAAGAGTCCGCAGCAACTCCTTTACGGCGGAGGTGGCGATTGCTTCCTCGCGACCATCGCGGACTCCGGCCCTCCGCTGTTCAACACGTCGGGCACGCCGCCCGCATTTTCCAGCACGTTTTTTGGCGGCAGCGGCAACGATTCCTGTAGCGGCGTCGCGGTGGGCCCTACGGGTCTCGCCTATTTGACCGGCGACACCAGTTCATTCAATTTTCCGATTCTCAATGCCTACCAGGGATCGAATGCCGGCGGACAAAGCGACGCTTTCCTGACAATCCTGGGGCCGGCGATCACCAACAGTACGGCGGCGCCGCTGGTCAGCAGCACGTTCTTTGGCGGATCGGGTAACGATTCGGGCTCGGCGCTCGCGCTGCTTCCTTCGGGTGGAATATGCATTGTCGGCGCGAGCCAATGTTCCTTCGGCTCCGGCTCCGGCTGCGGCGGCGGCACGATCAATGGATTCGCGGCGTGTTTCAACAGCGTGCTCGGAACGGCGCCGTGCGTCTATGCGCCGGGCACGAGTCTGATTGCGTCCGCGCCGAACATCACCAACGCCACCGTTGTGCCGATCTTCAGCGAACCGGCGGGGTGTCCGCTTAGTCCGTCGACAACAACGCCTTGGATCCATCTTTCGACAATCAGCGGAGCAATCTCGTTCACGTCGGATCAAAACACCGGAACGACCTCGCGAAGCGGCGCGATCAGCATCGGCACGCAAACCATCACCGTGCAGCAAGCGGGCAGCGGGTGTACGTATTCGTGGTCGCCGTCGGCGCTCGACTTCGGGCCGCTACCGGGAACGAATATCATTTCCGTCACCACAAGTCCCGGATGTCCGTGGTCGGTGGTTCCGAGCGGAGGCGTTTCCGCGTCGACGACTTCGGGACAAGGAAGCGGCAGTATTCAAATCGGCGTCGGCGCGTTTTCCGGCTCGACTTCGCCGTTGACGCAGCTGCTGAGCGTAACAGGCGGTTCCATCACAATCAATCAAATCGGCGTTCCCGCGCCGAATGTCGGCGGATTCGTTGGGTCGGCGGCGGCGGGAACGCCGGTGCCCGGCGGCGCCACGAGTCTCTACGGAAATTTCCTGGGATTGCAGACCGTAGTGGCAACACTGCTGCCGCTGCCCACATCACTCGCCGACAGCAACACGTCGTTGCTGATCACGAGTCCGCCGTCGACGAAGAGTGGCCGTAACGGCAAGGCGGCCGTCGGTCCGATCAAGGTGCCTCTGTTTTTTGTCTCGGCGACGCAGATCAATTTCCAGATGCCGTGGGAATTGCTCGGCGCAACTTCGGCTTCGGCGACGGTGACGGCGTTTGGCGTCACCGGACCGCCGGTGACACTGAACCTAACGGCCGCCGCGCCGACGATTTACACGATTAATCAATCGGGCAGCGGACAAGGCGCGATTCAAATTGCCAACACCGTGTTGTTCGCCGCCGCGGCGGCCAGCATTCCCGGCGCGCAATCGCGACCCGCGGTGAAAGGCGTGGACTATCTGACGATCTACTGCACCGGGTTGGGCGACGTCACGAATCGCCCAGCCTCGGGCGCGGCGGCATCGGCGGTAAACTTGTCGACCGTCGTCGTTACGCCGACGGCGACCGTCGGCGGCGTCAACGCGCCGGTGAGTTTCGCCGGACTGTCACCGGGCTTTGTGGGACTTTATCAAGTGAACCTGCAAGTGCCGGCGGGCGCGCCGTCCGGCAACAACGTGCAGGTGATTCTGAACCAAGGCGGCACGCCGTCGAACACCGTGACCATCGCGGTGCAATAGGCGCTCCAAGGCAAATCAGGAGTGCTGAGTGCTGAGTCCTGAGTGCTGAGTGAAAAACTCGGACTCAGCGCTCTTTACTCAGCACTCAGGACCCAGCACTCAGGACTCAGCACTCAGGACTCAGCACTCAGGACTCAGCACTCAGGACTCAGCACTCAGGACTCAGCACTCAGGACTCAGCACTCAGGACTTCGCAGTTAGTGCACCGCGATTGTCGCGGCGTTGCTGGTCAGACCATTCTGATTCAACACCACCGTCACGGCGTTGCTCGCTTGCAATCCTGCGGGAACCGCGACGTTCACCTGATACAAACCAACCAGACCCGGCGTCAGTCCCACGAATTGCGGGATCACCGGTGTGGTTTGCGTGCCGAACGTGACGGTCACAGGACTCGTAACCAGCGCAAGCGGCTGCGTGCTCGGCGCTGCAAGACCCGTCGGCACTGACGGATTCGTCGCGCCCAATCCTGTGCAGTAGATCGTGATCACGTCGCCGGCGGTTGCGGGATGCGACGCGTCGATCACTTGCAATCCGGGATTGTTCAGGATCGCGCCTTGATTCGGCAAGTTGGTCTCCGGCGCTAGGAAAATGCCCGGCGTGGTCGCTTGCACGAACAAGCTGGCCGGCACCGAATCGAGCATTTCGGTGTTGCCGCTGAAACCGCGCGCCTGCACCGAAATCTGGGAATTGGGCGTGAGGGTCGTCGGCACCTGCGCGTTGACTTGTCCGTTGCCGGCGAAGAAGAGCGGCGTATCCACACCGCCCATCGTTACCTTGATTCCGCCGAGCGTGGTGGGTAGCGGGAATCCGCTGTTGCCGTTGTTACCGGTCGCTAAGTTCGATCCAAACAACGAAACAATTGCGCCCGGCGACACTTGACCGTTCTGTGTAAAGCTCGCGCCGTTCACAAATCCGTTCGCCGAAATCACCGGCGGCGGCGTGGCGTTTGCGCCCACGGTGCCCGGCACGATTCCCGTGACCGTGGTGAATCCCGCGTTGATGCCGGTGATCGTCACCGTGGCGGGATTGGCCGACAGCGGCGTCCACGTAGCGCCGTAAATGCCCGTGCCGATCAGCGAAAGCGACAACGCCGGATCGCCGGTGGAGAAACCCGCGATCACCGTTGCGCTGGTGATCGGATTTCCGCAATCGTCGATCAACTGCGCTTCCAAGTTCACCGGATATCCCACGGTTGAGTTGAAATTACTGCCGAGCCCGCGCAGCGCCATGATCATTTGCGCCGGCGTACACGTCAGTCCCGACGCGCCGCGCGTGATTTCCGGATGCGTGCCGCTGTTTTTCGGAATCACGAGAAATACCGTAATGTCTTGCGACGAGGGAATCGTGGGATACGAGACGGTCACCGTTCCCTGGTAAACGCCCGGCGTGGTGGGCAGCGACGACGCCGATGCGGCAACGTTCACCGTAGCCCCCGTGGCGCCGAGTTGCGTCGACGTGGAAGTCGCGGTGAGCCAGTTTCCACCCGAAAGCGTCGACACGCTCAGGGTGAACGGAAGCGACGACGCGTTGGCAGCCGACAACTGCACGCTCTGCGTCAGCACCGTGGGCGTCAGCGCGAATCCCAGCGGATATGCGCTGGGTCCAGGAGGCGCGGTCGGCGGCAGCACGTGCAGTTGCACCAGCACTTCAGTGGACGGCGCGTTCTGCTCGCTGATGACGAACGTCGAGTCGTACTCGCCCGCCGCCAAACTCGACGCGGACGCCGGCACAGTGATCGTCGCCGAGCCGGCGTTGCCGGCAGCGATGGGTACCGGAGAGGTGATCGTTTCCTGAACTTGTCCACGCTCCTGCGCGATGGTGAAAATCTGCGAGCTCGACAGAGGATTTTGGATATACAACGTTTGGGGAGGCGGCGGCGTCCCACCGGCCGTCATGTAGAACGAAAAGCCGGTTTCCGGCACCCTGTAGACAATATTGCTCTCCTGGAAAATGATCGGCACCGTTTGAGTTTGCGTACCCGCGGTGAACGTAAGATTGCCGGCATACAAGCCGCCCGGCAGATTCGGAAGACGGAGATTGATGATCGACGGCGAGCCCGGAGTAGCAGTGCCCGACCCTTGACTCAGAGGTGTTGACTGCCCGTTCAACAAAAACACCACACTGAGTGTGGCCTGCCAATTCAGCGTGCCTCCGCCATTATTCGAGATCTGGACGTACACTGGCAGCGGCGTCGTGGCAACACCCCCGGTGACGATGATCGTCGTGGGCAACACAGCCAAGACCGGCGCGCCAGTGGGCGCGGTAACGGTCAATACAACTTGCACCGCCAGCGATGTCGGCGATCCATTGGAGTCGGCAAATGTCACGGTGGTTTGATACGAGCCGGGACCGAGCGACATCGACGATGCGTTCGGATAAATCGATGCCGTTTGACCGAAGCTGCCGGAGTTCGGCGACACACTGAGCCACGACGGCATGTTGGTCGTCGCGACGCTCCACGAGCCCACGGCGGGAGTGGCCGAAAGCATCACGGTCTTCGCGGCGGCGGGCGTGGCGGCTTGCACTTGCTGGAACGAGAGCGTGGTGGGCGTAACGGAAATGGTCGCCGCGCCGGCGGTCAACGTCACGGGAATCGTGACGCCTGTGCCCGTGGGCGGCGCCACCGAAAGGGTCGCGGTGTACTGGCCGGGTCCGCCCGTGATTTGCGATGGATCGACGACCACGGTGAACGATCCGTTGCCGGTGGTTGGCGACGGCGCGGCGGTTTGCACCGAAAGCCAATTACCGCCGCTGGTTGATCTGACGGTCGGCGTCCACTGCAGCGTTGTTGTGACGGCAACCGTCTGCATCGTTTTTACGGTGTTACCCGCGGTGACATTGAACGCGAGCTGGGTGGGCGCGACGGTGATCGCCGAGCCGCTCACCAAAAACGTTACGCCGAAGGTCACCGGCACCGCGGTGCTGTTTTGCGCGCTGGGGCCGATGGAAATTGTTCCCGTGTACGGCGTGGAACTTGCTTGTAGTTTCGATGGATCGGCATTGACGGTGAATGATCCATTGCCGTTGCCCGATGTCGGCGTCGTGGAGAGCCAACTGCCTCCCGTGGTCGCGGTGACCGTGGCGACCCACGCCTGGGACGCCGTGACGGCGACGGGCTGCGATTGCACGACGGGACCTCCCGGCGTTCCGGTTAACGTTGTCGATGTTGGCGACAACTGGAAAGCCGGCGTGGTGACGTTCAGTTGCACGGGAATTACAGTGTCGTTGTTCATTCCGCCGGTGAAAAACGCGCCGCCGGCAAGCGTGATCGTGCCTGTGTAGGTTCCGACGGCCAGCGTGGCGACCGTCGCCGACACGGTAAGCGTCCCAGTCGAGCCGGGCGTACTGGAGCTGGATGCAGGCGACACGCTGAGCCAGGCGCCGCCGGTAGTCGTGTTGACCGTGGCGCTCCAATTCACATTCGTGGTTCCACCGCTCGCGAAAGAAAGCTGCAATGTCTGCGACGCCGGGTTGCTTCCACCAAGGTTCGCCGTGAACGTAACCTGCTTCGGCGCCACGTTGAACTGCACAGCTTGCGCGTACTGGCGCGGGTCGCCGGCGAACGTCACGTTCACCGTAGACGAATACGCGCCCGCGGCGAGCGATCCGGTGGTGACGGACACGACGATGGTCCCGTTGCCGGCGCCACTGGTTGTCGAGATGCTGATCCACGGCGCGCCGTCGGTCTGGGCGGTCCATGCACCAGACGCCGAGAACGGCGACACCGCGAAGTTTTGCGCGGCCGGATTCGCTCCGCCCACCACGGCGAGAAAACTCATGCCGTTCGGCGTAACACTGTTGTCGGCGAACGCCGAGACGGAAAGAAGAAGAATAAATGCCGCACACACCCCGACACGCTGGAAACATTTCATGGTTGAGCCCCTGCCTCCGCGCCCCATCATACAGCAGGGGTCCGAAATCAGTTCCTGGTTTTTTCTTGCGACAACAGCGCTTCCTTGCGGCGTAATCCCCAGCGATAGCCCGCCAAGTTTCCGTCCGCGCGCACCACGCGATGGCACGGCACGACCACCGACACGGGATTTCCGGCGCACGCGCGCGCCACGGCGCGCACCGCCGCAGGCTTGCCGATACTGCGCGCCACTTGGGTGTACGTCTGAGTCGTCCCGCGTGGAATGCGCTGCAACTCGCGCCACACTTGCATCTGAAACGCGGTCGCCGCGAGGTCGAGAGGCAGATCGAGCTGCGTGTGTCGCCCGCGCAGGTATTCAACGATCGCTCGGGCCCACGCGTTGTTCGCAGCGCGGCGAATTTCGGCGCGCGGATACTCGCGGCGCAACTCCGCTTCCAGCGATTTGGCGGCGACCCCCAAGTACACGGCGGAGACGCCACGTTCGGTGAATCCCACCAGCACGCGGCCCAGCTTGGAATCGGGCGGCGCGTCGGCGATCACGTAGTCGATGTGCATTCCTTCGCCGCCGCGGCCATACACCGCGGGCGTCATGCCGAGTCGCGCAGAGGCCCTTTCGTATAACCGGCTAGAAGACCCGTAGCCTGCTTCATACGTCGCGCCGGCGATGTCGCGGCCGCCGCGCAAATGCTTCTTCCACTGTCCCAGCCGGCGCGCCTCCGCATACTCGCGCGGACTCACGCCGATGGCGCGTTTGAAAACGCGCTGCAAGTGAAATGGACTCTTCCCGAAGACTTTCGCTAACGCGGCCAGCGTGATGCGCGTTTCGTCTTCCAAGTGTTTGTCGATGTAAGCGGCCATCTGCCGCGCGGACTCCTCGCGGCGGCCCCCGCATCGCAGGCAGGCGCGAAATCCGCGGCGCTCGGCCGCCCCGGGTTCCGCGAAAAACTGCACGCTCTCTCGCAGCGGACGCCGCGACGGACACGACGGCCGGCAATACACACCAGTGGTCTGCACGGCGTAAACGAATTGACCATCAAAACGCGCGTCCCGTTGGGTCACGGCGCGCCAGAAACGCGATTCTCGATTCACAGGCGTTCTCCTTAGTAATTTTACGCTCGAATGCCATTATGAAACCCCCATGAACTCGCGCTCTATCCGAAGATTGCGGTCAAATTCGGATATCATTTAGTCGCTATGGCCGAATTCGACATGGTGGTGATTGGCTCGGGACCCGCCGGACAAAAAGCCGCGATCGCCGCCGCCAAACTCGGAAAACGCGTGGTGGTGGTCGAGAAAACCGAGATGGTCGGCGGCACGTGTATTTCGCAAGGCACCATCCCGAGTAAAACTCTCAGGGAAGCGGTGCTGTATTTGGCCGGAATCCGCCAGCGCGAGATTTACGGGGCTTCCTATCGCGTGAAAGACAAGATCACCATGGCCGATCTGATGCTGCGCACCGGCCTGGTGATCCGCAACGAGATCGAAGTGGTGCGCAACCAGCTCAATCGCAACGACGTGGAGATGGTTTCCGGCGCCGCCAGCTTCATCGATCAGCACCGCATCATGGTCACGTGCAACGACAGCATGCGCATGCTGGAAGCGGACAAGATCGTGATCTGCGTGGGCACGTATCCGGCGCAACCGCCGGGAATCGAATTCAACGCCACCACGATTCTCAACAGCGACGACTTGCTGAAGATCAAGGTGCTGCCCAAGAACCTCACGATCGTCGGCGCGGGTATCATCGGCACCGAGTACGCCACGATGTTCCAGGTGCTGGGCGTCCGTGTCACGCTGATCGATGGACGCCAGCGCCCGCTCGAATTCCTCGATCACGAAATCGAAGACGGCTTGATGTACCACATGCGCGACGAAGGCATCGTGATGCGTTTCGGCGAGCGCGTCTCGAACATTGAAGCCACGCCCGAGGGCCGCGTGAAGCTGCACACGGAATCGGGCAAAGAAATGGGCGCGGACTTCGTGATGTTCGCGGCCGGGCGTCAAGGCAATACCGATGGATTGAACTTGGCCGCCGCCGGACTGCAAGCCGACGATCGCGGCCGGCTCCCGGTGAACGAGAATTACCAGACGGCCGTGGAAAACATTTACGCCGCGGGCGACGTGATCGGATTCCCGATGCTCGCCGCGACGTCGATGGAGCAAGGGCGCAAAGCGGCGAGTCACGCGTTTGGCGCTCCGGTGTGCCACATGACCGAGACGCTACCCTTCGGCGTCTACACGGTGCCGGAGATTTCCTACGTGGGTCCGACGGAACAGAAACTCACCGAACAAAAGATCCCGTTCGAAACGGGACTGGCGCGTTACCGCGAATTGGCGCGCGGACAAATCATCGGCGACGTTCGCGGAATGCTTAAGATCATCATTCACCGCGAGTCGCACAAGGTGCTGGCGGTGCACATCATGGGCGAAGGCGCCACGGAACTGGTACACATCGGCCAAGCCGTGATGGCGCTGGGCGGAACGGCCGAGTATTTCCGCGACGCGGTGTTCAATTACCCGACGCTCGCGGAGGCGTATAAGGTCGCGGCGCTGAATGGCTTGAATAAGCTGTTGTCGTAACCTCCGCATGATTGTTTGGTAATCTATAGTTGCCTCGCGAAAGGAGGACACCGGTTATGGCGCATGTTCTCGAAGTTCCCGTTCCTGATGATCTCCTGGCAATCCTCGACGTCCGAGCAAACGGCGCCGGAGTCAAACGGGAGGACTACATTTCGAATCTCCTGCGGCGGGATCTCGGCGGACCGAGACCGCTGGACGAGATCCTAGCTCCTTTTCGCGAGCAGGTTCGGGCATCCGGAATTAGCGACGACGAACTAGTTCGCCTCTTTCAAGCGGCCCGCAAATAGCTTGGAAGACAACCCCGCGATGTCCGGCGATTCACGCCCTAGCGCGGTATTCGATTGCATGGTTTTCCTTCAGGGTGCCGCGCGAAAGGACAGCCCCGCCGGAATTTGTATCGGCTTGGCCAACACCGGCGCCATCCGACTTTTTCTCAGCGACGAGATTCTGACGGAAATACGCGATGTGCTGGCGCGACCGGTGCTGCAGCGAAAATTTCCTGCGTTGACCGCCGGCTTTGTGGACGAGCTATTGACCGGGCTAAAGGCGTCCTCGACATACATCGCAGAGGTTCCTCGGGCTTTCCAGTACCCTCGCGACCCGAAAGATGAACCGTACCTAAATTTGGCTTTGGCGGCTCGCGCGGACTACCTCGTAACCCGAGACGCCGATCTTCTCGACCTCGCCGATCCCAAGAGCCCGGAAGGCGCTCGATTGCATCGCCTCGACCATCAGATTGCGATCGTCGACCCGGTGCAATTCCTGCGTGAAATCTATTCCAAAACGTACTTCACGTAGAATGGCCACACTTGCGTCGCGTCCGCGTGGACCTCGGCGAACATTCCCGCGGTGTCGAACTTGCGCCAGCTCATTCCTTCCGAATACGTGCACCCGGAGAGATGGCCGTAGTGCATCCGGTCGGGACAAATGCGGCAGCCGTAGCGGAATTTACAATCGGGCATCGACCATCCCATGCGCTCGTTCATGATTTCGACAAGCGGCGCGACGTTCTGCACGTTGTTGCGCGGAACTCCGCCGCCAATCGTGAAAATCCCCGCGCGCTTGTGCGTGGTCGCGAGATCCACAAGTAGCCGCGTGTCCAACTCCATGTCCATCACAAGCTGCCGGCGCCCGTCGCGCTCGCGCTTGCGATTGTGGACGTGAACGTCGTTGCCGATTTCCGAGTCCACGAACGCCGGCACCATCACCGGCACGTTTTTCTGGAAGGCCGATTTCAGAATGCCGCGATCGTTGGGATGTTTCCGCGCCAAGTCCTCGCCGATCATGCGATTCAAAATCACGGGACTAAACGGTTGGCCCGCTTCAAAGCCGTTCAGCAAATCGTCGAGCACGCCTTCGATGTGATCGAGATTCGATTCCGGCTCAAGCGTGTCGGTTACGCGATTCAGGCGCGCCGCGGCAAGCTCCGCGTCGCCCTTGGAGGGATCGTACTTGTAATGCTTCAAGCCCACGCTCTCGACGAGGCCGTGCGCCATCAGCGCGCCCGTCGAGGCCAGCGCTTGCACCATGCCGTGATCGATCATGTCGCAGATCACCAAGCCCATTTTCGCGATGGTCATCGCGCCCGACATGGTGAAGAAGACGAAGCAGTCTTTGTCTTCCACCATCGCCTTGAAAGTCTTCGCGCCTTGCGCGACTTCCGCGGCGAGCCCGCCATACTGTTCGAGATCGGAGATCAGCCCCGCGACTTTGCTGAGTTTCCCTCCGCCCAAGCGATCTTCCAACACGCGATTCAGCACCGGCATCACGAAGCGCGGATCGGAAAACACCGCGCCGGGATACCAACCGTCGCGCACTTGCCCCGGCTTCGCGAGATCGTAGGCGTTGATGTAGATCGCGTCCTCGGGACGCTCGAACAACGCTTGCTCGTCGCGCTCGGAAAATCCGCCGACGACCAGAAGCCGTCCACCAGGCGCAATCGTGCGCGCGTATTCGCCGGGCGTCATCATGCCCAAGAGCCATTTGCGGCGGATCATCGATTGCAGCAGTTGACCGAGCGGCGTGTCGGACTTTCCGTCGTAGATGCAGAGCGGCGGGCGTCCGCTGGCGATCCATTCGGTGAGCGTCGCGGCGACTTCGCCCAGCATGCGCGCACCGAACGAACAGCGCGACATCGCGCCGACAATGTCGGACACCGACGAGCACTTCGAAAGATCTAGAAGTTCGAGTGGTTCCAGTTTGAGTTGTTTCACGGGTTCCGGCACGATTGCTATTCGGGAGGATCGTTCGTGTTGGCGCCGGCGACCGAATCCGCCGCTTCGGGTTTGGGGGCTTCTTTGTTTAAAGGCGCCGAACCTTCGGGAGCGCGCGCCGCCGCGCGCAACGGGACGCCTCCGGGCGGCGTGCGCAGTCCACCGGGAAGGTCTGCGAACTCCTCCAACAACTCTCCCGCGCCCGGACTGATCGCGGCCATCTCCGCTTCCGAGAGCGCCAACGCCACGCCGTCACTCGGCGTGACTTCGGTGAGTTCCGCGCCGAGAAACGCACGGCAGCGGGAGCTGTCGGGTGAAACCACCGTCATGGTTTGCCCTTGCAGCGCGGGATGCGCGACTCCGCGGAGCAGCAACATGCCGGCTTTTTCGAGAATCGTGATCCAGTCTTTGATGCGATCGAAGTCGCCTTCGCACAAACCGGCGCCCGCGCACTGCTGGATCAAAAACGAAATCGGCACCTGACCCGTGGGACGCGACAGTTCCACCGAGCGGCTCAAAAACTCGCGCGCCAAGTCGAGAATCTGCGCGACATCGGGAGATTCACCGAGAAAAACGCCGCTGGTCGGTTCGGCGCGCCGCGGATTCGGATACTCGCGCTTCACCAGCAATCCGCGCTCCAGCGCTTGACCGATGGCCATTCGCAAATCCTCGCGCGACACCGGGACGAGATCGCCGATGTGACGCAGCAACAACGACAGCGCCACCCATGGACGCTTCGGCGCACTCAACATGGTCGCCACGGTCAGGACCAAAAGCGGCGTCGACACGCGCACCCAAACGGCTTCGGCCAATACCGCCTGGACCATCGGATGGTCGGGATTCATCTTCAAAATGTTGGCGGCTTGCACGTCGCGCGGCAGGCGCTCGTAGGTGGAAATCAGCGCGCCTCGCGACACGAACCAATCGAGCCAGCGATGCACTTCGTCGGCGTCGAGGTGCGGCGCCGCGCGCAAGATCGACGACACGATGAAGCTGCGCTTCGGCCGGAAACTATCGGTGGGATGCAGCGGCTTCACCAGCGCCGGTCCAAACAGGTTGTCGCGAACCTGGCGATAGTGCGTCACCACTTCGTGCGACGGATTCGGCAGCACGCGCAAACCTTCGCGGTCGCCGAGCCAAACTTTTTCTTCCTTCAGCACGCCGATTTGCAGCGCTTCGCCGAGATAGCGATTGCGCGACGCGTCGTCGGGACCACCCAGGCGGCTCTTCTCGAGGAAATCGAGAAACAAGCGCGGCGAAAGAAAATCCAGGCGCTGCGCGGAAAGAAATTCGTGAAACGTGGCGGTGAGCACTTGCAAATCGCTCAGCGCCGTTCCACCGCGCATCGATGGCGGAATCGCCAAGCCTTGCGACGGCGTGTAGCCCGGTGGAATCGCCAGTCCATGCGCAGGAGTGAATCCTTGCGAGGCGATCCCATGTGACGGTGTATACGGCGCCGACGTGTACGGCGCCGGCATGCCGTGCGAAGGCGTCACCGGTACACCATGCGGAGGCGTGTATCCGGTGCGCGGCGGCGGGCTGGGCAGCGGCGTGGGAACCGCTGTCGAGTAGTCGGAGGATCCGCGGCCGAGCGAACCCAAACTGGTGCCGAACGCCGGCGTCACACCGCTGGCCGACGACGAGCCCGTGTACGGACGCAGCGACTTGTGTCCCGTGGCGGCGGCCAATTTCACCGCGGCGAAATCCACCAGACGGTCGACGTATCCAACGTTCAGCGCCAAGCCGGCAAATCCTTCCATCAAGCGGCTGGTGTGTCCGCTGACGCCCCACACATGCACTTGCTTTTGCTTTTTCAACAGGTCGGAGACCAACTGAAAGTAGCCGCCGTCGCCGGTGACCAACACGTACATCTCCATGTCGTTGTAGCGCGGGTCGCTCAACGATTCATTCACAAGCGTCTGAAGAAACGTGTCGGCGGAGTTTCGTCCGGAAAGGTTGTAGCGAGGATCGATGCCGCACTGCGCGTAAATTCCGGGATGATGGAAAAAATCGAATTGCGAAAAGTTCGCCACGGCAAACGCCACGCGCAACGGTCCGATTCTTTCTACTTCCCGGCGCAGGCCGGTGGCCAGAGTGGCGGCGAGGGACTGGTTTTGCTGCTGGTACGCAGCCTTGGCGGCTGCGTCGCCGCGGTCGGGCGCGCGTAGACCCAGCATCTCTTTTAGACCGATGAAAATGTTCTCATGGTCTACAAAGAGGGCCACCCCTGGCATGGGAGACACCTTTCCGAACCGCTAGGCAAGACACTGTGCAAAAAAGTGGGGCTACTCTCCCAAACGCAACCGATAGTTCTAAAAGCAAGCGGCAACGTCCGAGACTTTCAAATTAGCTTGCCGAGCCGTCCTTTTACGCAATCTTTAGACGAGCCTATGGTACTCCTAAAACTGCTGCACACGCAAGCAGATTTGGGCTGGATCTTGTAGTACTAAAGGGGGGCCAATCGCTACAAAACTTGGTAGTATCTTTCCCCCGCGCAGGACCGGCATAGGGTCCGGCCGTCGCGCACCACTTCTCTCTTGAAACTGACGCCCTCTCCGCAGTTTTGGCAGACCACGCGCACCGGCGGCTTATATCCCGGAAAATCCTCGGGAGGAATTTCGATTTTGACCCACGAAAATTCGAAAAGGTCTTGGTCGGACATTTCGCGGTACGCGGCCATTTGTTGTTCGTTCTTATTCGTGAGATGCGGAAAAAGTTCGCGGGCCCGATCTTTCGATGATTCCTTCGCGGAGACGCGAAGCGAACGTCCCGAAGTCAGGTCACAAAATGTGGCGGCCATCTTTCCGAAGTCGCGAAACTTCAGCGCGCGCTTGCCCAAGCGGCATCCGGTGACGAGACTCACGGCGTCGGTGGCACAGCGGTCGATTTCGACAAACGTGACCAGACGCTTGCGGTCCGCGCCGCGCGGATCGGAAATTCCCAGGCGTTCGAGCGCGGCCATCGCCAATCGCACGCCGAGAATTTGACCGGCGCACAAGTGTCCGTGCGAGACCGCGGCGTCTTCGAGGTATTCCGCGAGTGTCTTCATGCGTTTCCTTTTTCAAAAACGTGGATGGCGGCGCGCGGCAAGGCCAGCGCGGCGCGGCGTGAGGATGAAAGGCCGAGCTCCGCATATTTTTCGCGCGATACTTCGCAATCCAAATCGCCCAGATCGGCAATGTGAAACGTAAGACGCACGCTGGAGGGCAATCGCGCTTCGCTCACCAGGTCGGCGATCACTTGGTTTTCCGCCGCTGGACCAATGCGGACCGCATGCGGTGGAATGCAAAACTCCACGCGATCGTTCCGCAGGCGTCCCGGCAAATAATCGACGGCCAGCGTGACGTGGCCGGCACGCAGGCGGGAAATACCGGCGCCGGGATCAAGATGCTCGATCGTCGCCGGAAAAACATTGCCGTATCCCAACAATCGCGCCACGGCGGCGTCGCGTGGCGCGGCAAAGATCGCTTCCGCCGATCCTTGCTGCACGATTTTTCCGCCGCGATAAATCACCAGGCGTTCGCCGAGGCGAAAGCTTTCGTCACGGTCATGCGTCACCAACAAAATCGGAATGCGGTATTCCTCCAGGACCCGGCCGAGAATCCAATAAAGGTCGGCCCGCAGTTCGGCATCGAGTCCGCGCGCCGGCTCGTCCAGCAACAAGAGGCGCGGACTCGCGGCCAGCGCGCGCGCGATCGCCACGCGTTGCTTCTCGCCGCCCGAGAGCCCGCGCGGATCGCGCGACGCCAGCGGGGTCAAGTGAAAAGCCTCGAGCAGCGCGTGACAACGCCGCCACCTTTCGATCGCGCCCATGCGGGCGAGCGGAAACAGCAGATTCTCCTCGACGGTCATGTGCGGAAACACGGCGTCGTTCTGAAAAACGTAGCCGACTCCGCGCAGGCGCGCCGGCAAATGCACGCCGCGCTGCGCGTCAAACAGGATTTCGCCGCCCAGCAGAATCCGTCCGGCATCGGGACGAACAAGTCCCGCGATGGAGTTGAGCGTCAGCGTCTTCCCTGCTCCGCTCGGTCCGAACAAAACGGTAAGGCCTGGCTCGCAGTTCAACTCCACGTCGAGTTGAAATCCCGCAAACGATTTCGCGACGGCGGCGGAGAGCATTATTCCTCGCTCCTTCCCAGCCGATTCACAACATACAACACAATCCCCGCCACCGCCGCGATCACAATCGAGAGCGTCCGCGCCAGGGCGCCGTTGCCCGATTCCACCGCGTCGTAAATCGCCACGGCGAGGGTCTGCGTGCGGCCGGGAATGTTTCCCGCGATCATGATGGTCACGCCGAAATCGCCGAGCGATCGCGCGAACGCGAAGACCGCCGCCGCGAGAATCGAGCGTCGCGCCAGCGGCAAGGTCACGCGCAGAAACACGCGCCACTCCGGCGCACCGAGTGTGCGCGCGGCCTGCGCGAACGACGCGTCGACGCTTTCCAGCGCCGCCCGCGCCGATTTCACGAGCAGCGGAAAACTGTGGACCACCGCCGCCACCACCGCCGCTTGCCACGTGAACACCAGCGGCGCGCCCCAAAAAGCTTCGTGCCAGCGGCCCAGAAACGAATCGCGCCCCAGCACGACCAGCAAGTAGTATCCCAACACCGTCGGCGGAAGCACGATGGGCAGCGTAATCACGGCGTCGAGCAATTCTTTCCCGCGAAATTCAAAGTTGGCCAAACAGTACGCCGCAAGTAAACCGAAAACAACGGAGATGACCGTCGCGAGGGCGGCCACGCGCAAGGATAGCCAGAGCGGAAACCAATCGACCTGCGTGAGCGTTTGGAAAAATCCGGAAGGCACGTAGGAATATACCCACGGGATTATATCGCGCCCAGTGCTGCACAAACACTAGCCAAACGCCGGCGGTCTTGTTTAACGCAGAGGACGCAGAGGGACGCAGAGAACGACAAGATTGTCTCTGCGCTTCTCTGCGTCCTCTGCGTTAAAAGAAGAGCGCCGGCCTCCGGCTAACGTACCAGGCGTGGAACTCAGGCCGGTTTTTCCAGTCGCGGTATAATCGAGTCGAGTGCTGCGCGAAGGCTACCAATACGGTGCGGGATTCGGCGCGGCGGCGCTGTTGATCGGATTTTTGCTGAATCCTTGGTGGGCCTTGCCGCTGGTCGCCGTGGGATTGTTTGTCATGTTCTTTTTTCGCGACCCCGCGCGCGACGTTCCCGCCGATCCCGGCATTGCCGTTTCACCCGCCGACGGAAAAGTAATGGAAGTAAAACCCGTCGACGGCGGACGCCGCCGAATCAGCATTTTTCTTTCACCGCTCAACGTCCACGTGAATCGATCGCCGGTGGCGGGGCGCGTCACGCACGTGGAATATTCGCCGGGGCGTTTTCACGCCGCTTGGAAAGAGGAAGCGTCGGTGGAAAACGAACGCAACACTATTACTGTCGCAACGGAGTCGGGCGACGTGGTGTTTAAGCAAATCGCCGGCGCATTGGCGCGAAGAGTGGTCTGCTGGAAACACGACGGCGAGACGGTGAATCGCGGCGAAAAAATCGGTTTGATGAAATTCAGTTCGCGCATGGACGTTTTTTTCGATCACACTTGGGACATCAAGGTCGGCGCCGGTGAAGTGGTGCAAGGCGGCGTGACGATCATCGCGCGCCGCGTCACATAGAGGGAGGCACACAAGATGAAAGCTCCGCGACGATTGAAGCGAGGCGCATTTCTGATTCCGAGCCTCTTGACCACCGCCAACATGGCGCTGGGATTTTACGCGCTCATCCAAGCCGTGCGCGGGTATACGCTCGGCGTGGCGGGCGCGCAGTCTTTCGATCGCAGCGCGGTGGCCATCGGCTGGGCGATTCTTTTCGACGGCTGGGACGGCCGCGCCGCGCGCCTGATGAACGCCACCAGCGACTTCGGACGCGAGCTCGATTCCCTCGCCGATTGCATTACCTTCGGACTCGCGCCGGCGTTTCTCGCGTATGCCTGGGGAATCGCGGCGGTCGATCCACACACCGCGGGACCGTTTGCCGAACACTTGCATCGCGCGGGCCTGGTGATTTGTTTCCTGTTTCTCGTCTGCGGCGCGGCAAGACTCGCGCGCTTCAATATTTCTCACGACCCGATTCCCGCCAATCCCGGCAAGCCCGGCAAGAAATATTTCGTCGGACTCGCCATTCCCGCGGGCGCCGGCGTGATCGCGGCGATCGTACACTACGAAAACGGTCAGGTGAACGATTGGGTCGGCTGGCCGGTGATGTGGATGGCCATCGTGCTGGGCACCGCGCTATTGATGGTCAGCACGTGGCGCTACTACAGCTTTAAGGACATCCATTTCAATCGCGTCAACATTGTGTTGATCGCCGCGGTTTTCGGAGCGATCTATTTCAACTCGGAAATCGTGTTGCTGCTGATCGCCGTGATCTACACGGGATCGGGCGTGGTCTTGCGCGTGGCGCACATGTTCCGGCGCCGCCCGCATCCGCAGGCGGAACTCACACCCGCGGAGCACACGCAATGAGCCGCCTTCTTGCGATTCCCGCCGTCGCCGCGCTGATGGTTTGCGCCGCGTGCGGGTACCACGTTGTGGGAACGGCGGGCAACACCATCCCCAAGACCGTGCAAGTGATCGATGTGCCGACGTTCAAGAACTCCACCAACGCCTTCAAGCTCGAACAGCGCCTCACCGCCGCCGTGGTACGCGAGTTGCAGACCCGCACGCAATACAAGGTGCGCTACTCGGAAGATACCACCGGCGCCGACGCGATCTTGCGCGGCACGGTGTTCGCGTTTTCGTCCAATTCGTTGATTTACGATCCCACCATCGGCCGTGCGACAACGGCACAGATCAACGTGCGCATGCGCGTTCAACTGTTCGACGCGAAGACCAACAAAGTGCTGTACCAAAACCTCGACCTGAGTTTCCGCGATCAGTACGAAATCTCGGGACAAGCTTCGGCCTACTTCGACGAAAGCTCTCCCGCCGCCGATCGCTTGAGCAAATCGTTGGCCGCGACGGTGGTCGCGGGAATTCTTTCCGGCTTCTGACGCGCCAAATGAAACTTGACGCCTTTCTTCGCGACGCCTCTAAAGGAAAGTTCGCGCCGGTCTATTTGCTGACGGGCAGCGAAGTATTTTTTCGCGACAAGTTTCGCGAAGCGCTGCAGAGGTTTTTCCTCGGCGATTCGGGCGAACTGGTCGATCACGATCTCGGCGAAATAGCGGTGCGCGATGCCCTCGACGACGCGGCCACGCTGGGACTCTTCGCGACCAAACGCGCCGTCTGGCTGCGCAACGCCGACGCGATCTTGCCGCGGCGCGAAGGCGCGGCTTCCGGGCGGCATTCCCCCGAGGCCATCGCGGGATACATGGCGCGTCCCAACGATCGAAGCGTGGTGGTGTTCGAATCGCGCGTTGACGACAAGGACAAAGCCACGCGTCTTGAAAAACTCTTGGCCGGATGTACGGTCGTGGAGTTGGAACGTCCGCCGGCGGCGGAGTCCGCGAAATATCTGGTGGAAGATGCGCGGCGCGACGGCGTGACGTTTGAGCAACGCGCCGCGCTCGAGCTGATCGAATCGACGGGTGGTGATTTAGCACGCGCCCGCATGGAATTGCAAAAGCTGATGACCTATGCGGCGGGGAAAAAATCCCTGGGACTGGAAGAAGTGCGCGCGCTGGTGCCCGCCGAGCCCGTGTACATCATTTGGGAACTCGGCGATTCCATCGGCCGCCGCGATCCCGCGGGCGCGCTCGAACGCCTGGAAGCGCTGATGCGCGAGGGTCACAGCGCGATCCCCACACTGGGGCTGATCGCGGGACATGTCCGACGCATGATCAAAGCGAAAGCGGGATCGCAACAATGGATGCCGCCGGAAATCAAGAAGCAAGCCGAAAAAGTTCCGATGAAAGACTTGTTGAAAGCGCTCGAACGTCTGCATCAAGCCGACATCGAGTTGCGTTCCTCGCCCCCCGACGATCGCTTAGTGCTGGAGCGCTTGGTCTTGGATTTGGCAAGGAGGTGAAAAGCGAGTTCCGAGGCTCCGAGTTCCGAGTTCCGAGTGGAAGGGGAGGCCCCTTTTGCCTTTTGCCTTTTGCCTTTTGCCTTTTGATTTTTGATTTTTGATTTCGTATCTCGTATCTAGTACTTCCCCATCCCCGGATCAATCTCCTCCGCCCACGCGTGAATCCCGCCCGTGAGATTCCTCGCGGAAACGCCTTGACTGCGCAGCCAGTTGACGGCACGCAAACTGCGTCCGCCGTGATGGCAATGCACGACGATCTCGCGCGTTTCTTTCTTCAAATCGTCGAGCGATTCCGGGACTTGGCGCAGCGGAATCAGTTTCGCGCCGGGGATGGCGCAACGCTCGTTTTCCCACGGCTCGCGCACGTCCACTACCAGCGGCGGATTGGCGGAGTCCATTTTTTCTTTCAGTTCTTGAACGCTGATTTCGATGTCCATGATGATCAGTTCATCATAGTGCATGCTTACTTGGATACACCGGCGATTTTCCGCGTGCTCGCGCGCCGGGAAGCGATATTCTCAACCAAGCGGCGCGCCCCACCGCGCCACGAAACGGCATCATGGCTGAGCAATCTGCATCCGCCGAGCATCAACGATCCCGCATGGTGCGATGGGCCGCACTCGCGGGAGTGGTGTTGCTGGCCGCCGCGATCGGATATTTCCTGGGACTCACGCTCCCGGCGGCAGCGATCGATCGCGCCTTCGACGATTACTGTGTGCTGCAAACGGCGCGCGGCATGTCGTGGTTGGCGCCGCGCGTGAAGCCCGCCGCGATCACGCTTGTGGCGGTCGATCCCGCCACCTCCGAGCTGCTGAACAAGCCGCGGATGTTGTGGCCCGCCGAATTCGGCGAAGTGATCCAAGGCGCGGCGTCCGGCGGCGCGACGGCGATCGCGCTCGATGAGCCGTTCGAATCGCCGGTGACGCGCTGGGACGAGGCCGCCGATCCGCTGTTTTTCCAGGCCTACACGCAAGTCGCGCGGCCGCAGTTGCACGTGTACCTGGCGTACAATCGCGCGCAGCGTCCGCAACCGAGTCAGGATTCCCTGCCCGTCTACGCGCAAGCGGCGAGCGACGGCAATCTCGTTTCCACGCGACTCACACCCGATGCCGATGGTTTGGTTCGCGAACTTTCGAGCACGGGCACCGCCTCGCTCGTTCCTCCGTTGGCGTTCTCACTGGCGAATAGTCCCGTGCTTCGCGACGCGGTGCGCATCCGCTACTACGGGCTTCCGCGCCAAGCGTTCCCCAGCGTCAGCATGGCGGATGTGCTGGGCGCGGCGCGCGCCAACGATCGCGGACGGCTCAACTCGTGGTTCAGCGGACGGATCGTACTGATCGGCGGAAGCGAATCGAACAATGGAACGCCCGTGGGACTGATGTCGAACGTGGAAATTCAAGCGCACACAATTTCCACGATTCAGCAGCACGACTCACCGCAGGCGGCTTCGGCGGCGTTGCAATGGATGTTGGTGGCCGGCGCCGGGCTTTTGGGTGCGGCCGCCGTCTACTTCCTGCGCTGGTATTTCAGCGGACCCGTTGTCGTGTTCCTGGGCGCGTTGGTGCTGGCCGCGGTGCTCGCGGCGAATGCGCGTGGCGTGATCTTGCACGCGACGGGCGCGGAACTCGCCATCGTTTTCGCCGCGCTCGGCGCCGCTGCGGTCATTTCCACCGCACCCCAGCATCGCGACATTCTGTTGCGCAACGCGTTTGCCGCGCGCGTTTCGCCGGCGGTACTTGGCGTGGTCCTCGACGGCGAAACTTTACCTGCGGAAGCCGAGCGCCGCGACGTCACGGTGATGTTGTGCAATGTGCGCGGATTCGCGGTGCAGGTTCCCTCCGCCGATCCGCCAGAGTTGCTGCGCGCCGTGAACGAATACGTCGATCAAATGGGCGAATGCATCTTGCGTCACGGCGGATTTGTGCAGCAACTGATGGGCGATCGCATCCTCGCGGTGTTCGGCGCGCCGGCGCGCCTTCCGAATCACTCGCACCGCGCGGTGGTGTGCGCGATGGAAATGCTCACGCGCATGGACCTCTTGAATGAACGCCGGAGCATCAGCCAAAAAGATCCGTGGACGGCGTCCATCGGCATTCATTCCGGCTCCGCCGTACTGGGATTCGTCGAAGAACGCCGCGAGCGCCTCGACTACACGATCCACGGAGAGGTTGTGAAACTGGCGACACGCCTGGAAGCACTGAACAAGAAATTTACGACGCAGATTTTGCTGAGCGCCAACACGCGCGATCAAATGGGCGTGGACATCGTCACCGTTTGGAAAGGAACCTTGGTGCGCGACGACGGCACCGAATGCAGTTTTTATACGGTCTAGTTTGACAGGCGTTTTCGCCCTTCCAACATATTGCAACGATTCCGTTTAGGTCCTCGGTAGGTTCGTTTTGTAATTTTGGGGAATTACATACGTGAGTCCCTTTTTCACTTTAACCCCTTTTCTTGCTTCGCGGCCTTAGCTTTCGCCCTACGTGCTCTCCGAATGCGTCTCTTGTGCGCCTTCGTCTTGGGTTTTGGCCGATACGCTAGCACCACATCCACTATGGCGTCGAGAATCGGTGGTGTCTCGATTCGCTTCATGCCGTCAGCCTTTCATACGTGAGCCGCTTGCCAACAATCGCGTCAATGAAACTGTCCAGACGTTCGAGCGTGTGAACCTTCACGTTGCCTTCGTTCAGCCGGAACGTGAATTCGTTGACGTAGCGGCCCAAGTGTTTCGGACTCGCCTTGTGATAGACGCCGTGCAATCCGCGTTTCATCACGGCCCACACCGATTCGATGGAGTTGGTGGTCACTTCGCCACGAGCGTACTCGCCAGCGCGATGGCAAACCGCTTCGCGATTGAAGAACGACAAATCGTCGAGGTTCTGAAATTCTTTGCCTTCGTCCGTGTTCAACGTCGAATGCGACTCAACGTTCTTGCGAATGATGCGACGTACGGCCTTGCCATCAATTTGCTCTACCGGGACCGCGATGGCGCGCCCGCCACGCTGACGCATCCCAAGCACAGGCGTCTTGCCTGAAGGTCCACGGCCATCATGCCGCTTTTTGTGCTCGTGCTTGTTGCGTTCCAGACCGCCGAAGTATGCGGTATCAACTTCAACGATGCCTTGCAGCTTTTCCAGCTTTCCAGCGCAAGCCTCGCGCAAACGGTGCAGCACAAACCATGCCGACTTCTGCGTGATGCCGATTTCTTTGGCAAGCTGCATCGAGGAGATTCCCTTGCGCGCCGTCACGAGCAAGTACATCGCGTAAATCCACTTGTTCAAGTCAACCTTGGACCGCTCGAAAATCGTTCCCGTGCGCACCGTGAAGTCATGCGCGCAAGCGTTGCAGCGGTAGAATCCCACGCGCTTACGCTTGGTGATGCGCTCTCCGCTCTTGCACTCTGGGCATACGGGGCCGTTGGGCCACAGGCGCATCTCAAGATACTGGCGCGCGGTTTCGTTGTCCGGTATGGACCGCATTAACTCGTAGACTGAAATGGTGCTTTTGCTCATATGCTCAGTGTAGATGAGTCCCTTGGTCTTTGTCAAGCAAAATCGTAGGGGACTTATCTACTTTCTGTGCTATGCTCTGCGGATGCAGAGGGAGCCAAGGCCTTATGGACAATAAAGCACTAGCACAGTTCATCAAGACTGAGTTGTCGAGGGCCATATCTAGAATTGAGACCTTGGTTCTAAAAGTGGGCCATCCAAGGCAACAGGATGAGACACGCGCAGAACCAGCACACGGTACCGACAATCAACGCAGCGACACCCGACCGGCTGTTCCTGCGCCAGCCCCAGCAAATTCCAAACAATCCAAACGCAGCGTAAATACACCCAGACCAAGGCGGAAAATAACTATACGGCTCTGGCGACAGTTCAAGAGGCTCTTTCTCAAGAAGGACCGCCTGGAGAGAGTGGCCTTCATCGCTGGAATTTCCTATGCAGCAGTAACCTTTGTCCAATGGCGAGACTTGCGTCATAACTTTGCCGCCGACCAACGGGCTTGGATCAGGGTCGAGATTAACATGCCAGTGACTCTGACATCCGATTTCGCTATTCTCGGGCAGATGCGAAATGTGGGCAAGAGTCCAGCTTCGAAGGTAGATGGGCAAATCGTAGTTCAAATTGTGAACGCAGATGAGGCTCCCTCTTTTAACGGACAGGTCCATCAATACGTGTGGACGAATATTGTTTTTCCATCCGACTTTAGCGAATTCAGCACCGGTCGAACACCAAACAACACCGATGGCAGCGTCCGTCCCTTGGACGCCGAGGAGATGCGACGATTGAGCAGTGGTACGGCGTATCTGGCTGTCTTTGGAGTGGTCACGTACCGGGATTATTTCGGAGACCACTGGACTCGTTTCTGTGTGCCAAAGGGATATCAAACCGGAGTTCGACAGTACAGTTCCAAAAGTTGCGTAGGATGGAACGATGTTGGCGAAGGTCCGATAGGATTTACAGGAGGTCCAAAAGAGACAGAAAAGAAGTAGGAAGGCCAGCAGCGCGATGGCCACCAAGGGACCCACGTATATAATTCCCTAATTTTGATATTTCAACGACGGGCCGCTCTGCCTCGATGACGCCGCGCATCAAAACCACATCAAAACCATTGTGACACATCGACGTGCCATGTCCGGGCGTCACGAGCTCTAAGCGCATGATTCAACGAAAGAAAAAAAGGCAAAAATATACTTGACTAATACATCGGAGTCCGTTATAGTTGCTTCATGGTCATCGCAACGAACCCGGAACCCCAGACGCTTCAGCAAGCGATTCAG
>JAJPHL010000013.1 GCA_021325275.1 Terriglobia bacterium
ACCAGCCGTGGTCCAGAATGAGGTCGGTTGGGATGGTGCGTCCACAGATTTTCGTCGAACGGGGAGCGCGGGCTTAACTGGTTGTCTCACGTTAGGGGTCCACTTCAGTTGCAAGCTTTGGGGACGCCGTCTTCCACTGCAAATTCGCCTGCTATGCGGGCTCGGAAGGACGTCGTCCTTCCGCACACAGCAGTGGCGGAGCCGCTGGAATTCAAACTGAGACGCCACCGAACCGAAGGCCGGGCCACGCGGACCCTACAAAAAGCGTACAATTACCGACTGAGGTTCCGTGGGATGCCACAGTCGAAGGCTGTCAAGTTGGCACGAGTGAAACGCCAACTTAGCGGTTTGATGGATGAGGATTCCGTCCGACAGACCTATGCGAAACTAGGACGCCTTGGCGAATGGGCGCTGGCTCGTTACTTGGAGCACAAGCGGAAGCTTCTAGAAGAACTCAAGGACCTTGAAAATTCAAACTGAGACACTACCTAATTTAGTGCGTGTCGCGGTGCATCGCGGGAACCTGATAGAATCTTTCGTTGGCATGAAAAACTTGGTCGTGGTGGGCGTGCAGTGGGGCGACGAAGGAAAAGGCAAGATCGTCGATCTATTGGCCGAGCGTTATGACGTTGTCGCGCGTTACGGCGGCGGTCACAACGCGGGACACACCGTCAGAATCGGCAGCGACAAATTTATTTTGCAATTGATTCCCTGCGGCGTCTTCCGTCCCGGCAAGAAAGCGGTGATCGGCAACGGCGTGGTGATCGATCCGGCGGCGCTGAAGCGCGAAATCGCGATGCTGGCCGATCGCGGCATCGACGTGCACGGACGGCTCTTCGTCAGCTTTCGCGCGCACTTGATTTTTCCTCATCACCGCATGATGGAGAAGGCCGCCAACACCGGCGTGCGCATCGGAACGACCTCGCGCGGAATCGGTCCCGCGTACGAGGACAAAATGGGCCGCCGTGGAATTCGCGTAGCGGACTTGCTCGATCGCGAGACTTTCCGGGAGCAGGTTCGGCTGGCGGTTCGCGAAAAAAATTTGCTGGCCAAGGCGCTCGAATCCACCGAACAACTCGACGAATCGCAAGTGGAAGGCGAGTACGCCGAGTTCGCCGAATTGCTGCGGCCTCTCGCCGTGGATACGGCCGCGCTGCTGAATCACGAACTGGCGGCGGGCAAATCGCTACTGATGGAAGGCGCGCAAGCAACGATGCTCGACATCGACCACGGAACGTATCCCTTTGTGACCTCTTCCAGCACCGTTTCGGGCGGCGCGTCCACGGGTCTCGGCGTTCCTCCCACGGCGATCCAAGCGGTGATGGGCGTTTCGAAAGCGTATTGCACGCGCGTGGGCGCCGGTCCGTTCCCGAGTGAAATTCACGGACCGGAAGGCGAGGAAATCCGCCGGCGCGGGAATGAATTTGGTTCGGTCACGGGACGCCCGCGGCGTTGCGGATGGTTCGATCTTCCCTTGATGCGCTACGCGCGCATGATCAACGGCATCACGCAACTGGTGATCACCAAGCTTGACGTGCTCGATCATCTGGCGGAAATTCCCGTGTGCACGGGCTACAAGTATCAAGGCGAAATTCTCCAGGAAATGCCGGCGCTGGCGTCGGTGCTGGAAAAGGTCGAGCCTGTCTACGAGACGCGTCCGGGATGGCAATCGCCGACCGAGGGACTGACGTCGTACGGCGATTTGCCGCAACGCGCCCGCGATTACCTGAAGTATCTCGAAGACGAATCAGGCACGGCAATCTGCCTGGTGTCGACGGGTCCCGAGCGCGAACAGACCCTGTGGGCGCCCAGCGCGAGCATCGGTTGAGATGGTTCTAACATTTTCCAACGCGCGGGCGGAAGTTTTGCGCCGCGTTGCGCTCGCGCATCCCTCCACTGAGAGTGTGCCGCTGGAATCCGCCGCCGGCCGCGTTCTCGCTGAGACCATCCACGCCGATCGCGACTATCCGCCGTTTCCGCGCGCCACGCGCGACGGTTTTGCCGTCCGCGCCGCCGATGTTCCCAATGAACTTGAAGTGATCGGCGAGGTGCGCGCGGGCAGCGAGTTCGGCGGACGCGTCGGCGTTGGGCAATGCGTTTCCATCATGACCGGCGCCCCGGTGCCCGAGGGCGCGGATAGCGTGGTCATGGTCGAGTACACGCGCGAGTCCGGCGCAGCGCGCGTCACGATTGAGCGTGGCATATCGCCGGGCGAAAACATTGTGCCGCGCGGCACAGAGTCGGCGGCAGGATCGCCCGTATTGCACGCGGGATCGCGCATAGGATTTCCGGAAATCGCCATGCTGGCGAGCGTGGGTCGCGCCGATGTCACGGTGCATCGTCGTCCCAAAGTCGCGATTGTTCCCACGGGCGACGAAATCGTGGAGCTCGATCGCACGCCGTCATCGTGCCAAATCCGCAATAGCAATAGTTACTCGCTCCGCGCGCAAGTCGCGCGCGCTGGAGGCGAGCCGTGGGCGCTGCCGATTGCTCCCGATGAAATCGGCCGCTTGCGTGAAATCATCGAGCAAGGCTTGACCGCCGATCTGTTATTGCTTTCGGGCGGCGTCTCGATGGGAAAGTTCGATCTTGTCGAGCAAGTGCTCACCGGCCTGGGCGCGGAAATCTTTTTCGACGGCGTGGAAATTCAGCCGGGACGTCCGCTGGTTTTCGGCCGCTGCCGCAACGCGTGGTTCTTGGGATTGCCGGGAAATCCGCTTTCGACAATGGTGTGCTTCGAGTTGTTCGCGCGTCCGGCGATCGCGCGCCTCTCGGGCGCGGAGCCGCAGGAAGCGGTTTTCCCGCGCGCGCGATTGCGCGCGCCGGTTCGCGTCAAGGCGGGCCTGACACGATTTCTCCCGGCAACGCTCACTTCCGAGGGAGTCGAACTGGTTGGTTGGCACGGCTCGGGCGACGTCGCGGCGCTGGTGCGCGCGAATTGCTTCATCGTCGTCCCGCCGGACACTCCCGAGATGAATGTGGGAGAATGGATAGGAGTGCTTCCGCTCGATCGCTAAGATGCCTGCCTCCAAGCCAAAGAGCCTTTCGCACTACGACAAGACTGGCCGCGCCCGCATGGTCGATGTGACCGCGAAAACGCCGGCCGCGCGCCGCGCCACGGCTCGCGCGTTCGTGCGTCTGTCGCCGGCGGTGCTGCGCGCGCTGCCGCAAAATCCCAAGGGCGATCCGTTGGAGGTCGCGCGTTTTGCGGGAATCGCGGCGGCCAAGCAAACGTCCGCGCTGATTCCCATGTGCCATCCGCTGCCGATTGGTCATATTGATGTCCGGGCGCGCGTGTGTGAGAATGGCGTCGAGGTTTTGGCCTCGGTGGCCACGCACGCGGCCACGGGCGTGGAAATGGAAGCGATGACCGCGGCGTCGGTGGCGGCGCTGACGATCTACGACATGTGCAAGGCGCTCGATAAGGGAATCGAAATCGGACCGATCGTTTTGCTGGAGAAAACCGGCGGAAAATCGGGAACGTTCAAGCGCCCTGTCGAAAGAGACGCGAAACGTAAATGAAGATTTTCGTTGTAGACGACAATCCGCACGTGCTGGCGTTGATGCAGCAGACCCTGGACGCCCACGGCGAAGTGGAGGCGTATCACGATGGCGCCGAGGCGTTGACGCGCGCCGCCGCATCGCCGCCCGATTTGATTGTCAGCGACTATCGCATGAAGGGCATGGACGGACGCGCGCTGGTGGAACGTTTACGCGGCCGCGCCGAGACGAAAGAAGTCGCGGTGATTCTGGTCGCCACGAAATCGGATATCGACGAAGAGTTGAACGCCTTCGCCGATCAAGTAGACGAATTTGTCACCAAGCCGTTTTTCGCGCGCGATCTCGCGGCGCGCGCCAAGCGATCGCTCGACAAAATCTACATCAACAAGAAGCAGCGGGAAGCGGCGGCCGCGGGCGGGTCCGCGCTGCGCGGCAAGCTTTCCGAGATGAACATCATGGACCTTTTCCAGGCCATGGAGATGGGCGTGAAGACGTGCCTGATTTCGATCGGCAACGGCGAGCATCTCGCGGAAATCTATTTTTCCGAAGGCCAGGTCTATCACTGCACGATGCGGCCCGAGCGTTCCGCGACGATTGAAATGAAGGGCGACGCGGTGGTGAATCAGGTGGCGAAGTGGAAAGGCGGCACCTTTGAAATCAACTTCAGCGCGCCGAAGTCGAACGAAAAATCCACCGAGACCGGCACGCAAGGATTGTTGATGGAAGCCATGCGGCTTCTGGACGAAGAAAACCGCTGATTTTCTCTGACCATGATGAAGGCCGCCGTCCTTACGATTAGCGACAGTTGTCATGCGCGCCAGCGCGACGATCTTTCCGGTCCCGCGGTGAAGAACTTTTTGGAATCGCGCGGATGGGAAGCATCGCCGCCGCAGATTTTGCCCGACGACCTGGAGCGCATCGCTCAAACGATCGAACGTTTGACGGCATCGAGCGTGATCGACGTAATTTTCACGACCGGCGGCACGGGTGTCGCGCCGCGCGACGTCACACCGGAAGCGACGCGCCAAGCGATCGAACGCGAAATCCCCGGATTGGCGGAATTGATGCGCGCGGCAGGCGTGGAAAAAACGCGCCGCGCCGCGTTGTCCCGCGGGATCGTGGGAATCAGCCGCGAGAAACTAGTGGTGAACTTGCCGGGAAGTCCCAAGGGCGCGGTGGAATCCTTGGAAGCGATTTTCGATTTGCTGGAGCACACCGTCGAGCTGATCCGCGGGCGCGGCGAGCACTAGCCGGTGTGATCGCTATGGTATACTGAATTCCTCCCACGTGGCCAGGTAGCTCAGGTGGTAGAGCGCGGCCCTGAAAAGGCCGGCGTCGGCGGTTCAACTCCGTCCCTGGCCACCATTCTTTCAACAGCTTACAGGCACGTCGGAACGCACGTTCAGTCCATTTCATTCCAAAACCTCGGCGCAGGAGACTTGTCTTTGAGGGTGTGGACTGAAGCCTTGGTTGCTCGTTGCTCTCGAAATCGCTCACCTTCTCAAGGGTGGAGGACCCGCATAATGCCTTGCGGCTCACCTTCGCCAAGGGCCCCTGCTCCCGAACGCTGGAGGTAATTGTACGTCCTTCCTAGCGACGAAGATGGAGGGTAATAATTTACTTGACTAACCGGGCTGTCTAGGGTAGGATTGGGTTATGGAAGCTTACGAACCCAAGACGCTGCTAGATGCGATCAAGTACTTCGCGGACCCCGACAACTGCCTGCGCTATCTCGTAGCCAAGCGTTGGCCGAATGGCGTGACGTGCCCGACTTGCGGATGCCAAGACGTGATCTTTCTGGCGAACCAACGCCGTTGGAAGTGCCGCAATCAGCACTCGCAGCGGCAATTCAGCGTCAAGGTGGGAACGGTGATGGAAGATTCCCCGATTGGCTTGGACAAGTGGCTCACGGCCATGTGGCAGATCGTGAATTGTAAGAACGGTATCAGTTCCTATGAAGTTCATCGGGCTATCGGCGTGACTCAGAAGACGGCTTGGTTCCTTGACCACCGCATCCGCTTCGCTCTTGGCTTGGAGTCTGAAGGGAAACTGTCGGGACACGTGGAAGCCGACGAAACTTTCATTGGCGGGAAAGCGCGGAACATGCACAAGGCCGTACATGCGCGCCGAATCAAGGGCACTGGCGGAAAAGACAAAACCGCCGTCATGGGAATCTTGGAGCGCGGCGGAAAGGTTCGTACTATCGTTGTTCCGAACCGCAAGAAATCCGCGCTACAGGCTGAGGTTCGCAAGCACGTTGAAGTCGGGTCCGCGCTCTACACCGATGCGCTGCAATCCTACAACGGCTTAAATGAATTTCAGCATCAAGTGATTGACCACGCCGAAAAGTACGTTGAAGGAAACGTCCACACTAACGGTATGGAAAACTTCTGGTCGCTTTTGAAGCGCGGTCTTCACGGCACATATGTTTCGGTTGAGCCGTTTCACTTGTTCCGGTATCTTGATGAACAAATGTACCGCTACAACAATCGCAAGATGGACGATGGCGAACGATTCAGCATGGCCGTCTCGCAGATCGTAGGAAAGCGTTTGACGTGGAATGTTCTAACCGGCAAGTCTGGTAGTGAAGCGGTCAACTAACACGTATGGGCGATTGAAGCGCGGGAAACAGCCGCGCTAAGGAACAATCCGAAAAAGAAAAAGCTCCGAGTGGCATCGGAGCATTTTCACAATCTCTTCTTTGGCGGCAATCCAAGAATAAGGCAGGATTGCGCCCAATGCAACAAGAAACCGCACTAGACAATCACGCTGATCTGATCAATCACCACTCGGACCTCACTTGTCAGGAACTCCATGATACCTCCGACCTCAGTGCTTGTGATGCCTGTTGGCCCAGTGGCATGGTCTATGCATATTGCCACGGCAGCCGAGTGTTTGAATTCCACGTCAAGACTCGGAGGGTCAACGGTGAACCATGCGATTTCTGCGCCATCTTCTACCGGCCCAGGTTTGTAGCCGATATGAATAGCAGGTTTTGGGTTGGTAAGGAAGCATGTAAGGTTCCCCTTGACATGTTGGGCTATCGCTACCTTGAGCAGCCTGTGCTTGTCCACATCGTTGAAGTCCCTGAGAAGCCCGAGCAGGGGCGGCAAGTCTGGGTAAGGTCTATTGTACGGTTGTACGCTCTCGATTGCTGCCTGCACTCTGTCGCTCAACCCGCCGATTCTCCACTGTTGACCGGCGAATTTCTCGGGTGTGTCACAAATCGGGAATTGGAGACTCTTCTCTCCGGGGGGAGGCGATTGCCCACTATCGCGAACGGCAATGACATAGACCATATGATCGAGAGCAGACCGCAAATTGTGGAGGCAGTCAGCGGACAGCAAGGACCATCGTTCAAGCGTGGGCTTATTCTTGATCTCTGCGATGACGCTGTAGCGGCTTCCGTCAGCGTTACGCTTTTTGATTCCGGTATAGGGTTCGGATTTGTACCAAGCAACGGTCTCGGTTTGGAGAGCCATGAGATGTTCCTCGGCACGCCCGATTTTCAAAGCGCAGCTAACGAAGTCTGGTGTTAGCATCGTCGTGGTCCTCCAAGCTAAAACACCGACTTCTTTTTCTTTTTTTCTTCCATGTACTTGGAGAACCCGTCAAACTCGTAACCCAAGCGCAGGTAGCCCTTCTCTGTCCCGCTCGCGACGGCCTCAAGCAATATTGCTGTAATGAGTTTGTCGCTTTTCTCAAACTCCCAAATCGCAGCAAGTGTGCGCTCCTCTTTAAGCAGTCCCATCATCCACTCATTTGGCTCATTCCATATGCTCTTGGCCCGAAGGAAGTCATAGGATTTCCCTTTGCCGTAGGTATTTGAGACAGCCTCTTGAATCTCAGAGAATTTTGATCTAACGCCATCACCATAGGCACTCGTAGTGATGTCCTTCGACACAGCACTCAGTTTGAGAAGTCCCGCGTCCGGACTGACTGTGACGATGTACAACTCAAAATCCGGATGCGGACTAGGCGCAGTTGTAAGGATGACCCTATCGTCCTCTCTTTTCTTGATGGAGTCTTGCCCGACGAGTTTAACGATCTGTTCTACGGTCATGCCGCGCTCGAACCCGAATGGACCGTGCTTAGCAGGAGGCTGCGATTCTTGGCCGAGTAACAGGAGGGGAATAGATAGCAGCACGACCAACGCGCTTCTGAGTGGCAAACGCATAAACTGGCAATCTCCTTCTTAGTGGATCGCCATAGGGTACTCCCGATAAGATCATTCGCGCAAGACCGTAGATTTGCCAAGTCTCGGGCTTTGATAGTACACTTTCCCCATGAATCCTTTGCCTGCCCCCGTCGTTCCCGGCAACACCGAATGGGAGCGTTTCGACAACGCCGTTAGCAAGTTTCTCACGGTGCCCAAGACTGCGTTCGTGAAGGCCGACGCCAAGTGGAAGGCCAAGAACCGCAGGAAGCGCGCACGGGCCAAGAAAGCCAACTGAGGTATAATTCCCCAAATGGGATGGGTGAACAACAGGCTCAAGACGGATCATGTATACGAGACGGGCATTCCCGCGTTATGGAATGACGTGCGCGATGCCATCGGGTGCGCTGTGGATGAGTTCAATGTCTCGCGGAACAATCTCATTGTTGAGCGCAAAGATTGCACGGCACGATCCCAGTTCTGCATGAGATTGACAACGGTTGCCAAGTCAAATTCCCGTGAGAATATAGTTGTGCAATCGACAAGCGATACCATTGAGGTGTACATCGAGCCGAGCGAGAGATTGCTGAAGAGTTCCAAGATGCCTGGTGAGATTTGCGCGTTTCGCGCATCTTCGGACTTGGAACGGCTTGAGTTTTTCGTTGGTGATCGCGTTCTCAACGCCGATCAAGTTTGCCAGATGGCGATAGAGGATTTCTTGTTCCCAAAACCGGGGAAACTCCTTGGCGTTGTCGAAAACACAAAAAGGCAACGGTAGCGACCACGCTCCCTGTCACGGCGATCCCAGCTTACCACGAAGGCCGGTTAGCCAAGTAAGTTGTTACCAGATGGAGGGGCTTCAGAAGTCGTTCAAGACTGTCTGGCGGCTCACGCTGCGCCGGGCGGGGGTTCCGTGCTTCCGCGTCTACGATCTCCGTTCCACGTACGCTACAAGGCTCAGGAACGGCGGCGATGGGACCCCCATTGACACTAACTCGTTCGCGGCGCATAATATATATGATTCCGGTGATGCGCAGATTGCCATCACGCGGAAGGGACTGTGCGGGAGTGGGGTTCCAATTCGCGGCTCGCTCGTGAATTGTGGCGATCTCACATCAGCTTCATGCTTCACAAGAGCACGTGGCTCCCGCGAAGGTCATGGCGAGCACATCAAGATCTTGGGCGCTTGAGCAATCAACACCCAATAAAGGGTCGCCGATAGGCGACCCTTTTTACATATGAATGAAGAGATTCCGAAGCTCGATCTAGAGCGGTCCCGTGCCCTGCTTGTTTTGGCCGTGGATACCCTATATGCCCAACGGCACGGCCCGGTGCCGGGTGCCGTGCTTAAGGCAAAGGTCATTCGCGAAGCGCGCCTGCAAGGCACTTCCTTCAGCGAGCGAGAGCTCGGCTTCAAGAATTTTGTCGAGTTCGTGAGGACGACCCCGGGAATAAGCGTCCAGATCCGCTCGGGTAGCGACATGTTGGTCGCTCCGTCAAGCGCAAATGAAACGCTGGCTGCCTATGCCCACCCTTTGCCGCGACTTCGACGCGACTTCTGGAGGGCATTTATAGAGTTTCCCGTGCCCAACACCGTCCGTCTCTACGACGAGGTAGAGGATAAGGTTCTGTATGAAGACGCCGCGATCCAAAAACGGGGCGTAGCGATCCAGCCGATTTCGCGTGATACCCAGCTCGAATGGCGCCGACAGTTCGCTGGGGAGCAGCCAGACGATGTCAAGAACGCGCTCCTAGCGGCCCTGGATGGTGGCGGCAGTTCTCCGTTCAACGACTTCGCGCGTCGCTTGCGAGAGAATCCGCCCGTCATGCATGCGTGGAATCGGTATCTTCAGAAGCTAATTACGGATCAAGTCGCTGCGTGGGCCAACGAGCATAACATACCAGCGGAGCGATGGAGCACGGGTACTACGTACGAAGGCCCGGAGACTCTCCGCTCCCGTACCGTCTCCGTTGGTCAAACCATGAGCCAGCGCGCGGAACTCTACAATTTTCTGGACAGCCTTCCCATCGAGGACCTTCTTCAGATTCGGGTTCCCCTGTTGTGGGTGCTGAAGGTCACGCGCGACAAGAGATGAAGATTCACCTTTTTGGGCTACCGAAGAGCGCTCACAACAGGCTAAGGTACGAGTCGGGATCTTGGGCCAACGCGGTCCCCGCTCCACATGAGTTTCGATCAACACCCATTCTCTCGAACGATCTCGGGAACCTGCGTCAGTCGGACATTGAGGAGCTTGCGAAGGCAGTCGGCGAAGGATTTACACACGTCATTTTGGCCGCCGTTCGGAATTGGCGGGAAATCTCTTCGCGCCTTCAATTCGACTGTCGGATGCACATTGCCAGATTGGCCGAGCCGGTCAGAGATGTTACCTGGCCGGTCATCCAGAGCTACATTCAGGCCGCGATCGCGCTTGACCAGATCTGGCTGGAGAAGTTCTGTCCCAGGGATCTCCGGCATGCTCTCCTGCTGCCGCCGAGCGTTTTCGCGACGAATCGAAGTACCGCCAAATACTGGGAACAATGCGACGTCTATTCCCAAGAGCGCTTTGCAATCGCCGAGAGGCTCTTGGTAGATGTTGAACGGCATCATCGCCGTCCAGACGAGCAGGGCGGCAGATCATGGCTAGACGAGCGGCGCAGGCGGTTTAGAGTTGACTTGGCCAGACATGCGCGGTCGCAGGCCGATCGTGCCCATCTGAAGTCCTTCCGGTTCTGCTTTGAAGTCCCTCCTGGCTTTCATTATGATGTCAGCGACGATTTGGGAAAGACCTTCGTCGTTGAGATTGATGGTCGTTCCGAGCGGGTTCAGCACTGCAACATTAGCCCTTGGGGTCATGTTCGTGCGGGCTAACCCGACTGCCTCGGCCCATGCTGCCAGTGAAGAAGGAAGGCCGTTCCGTGGGGACGCTCGTGAAACTACATATCGTTGTTCATCATCGCCAAGACTCGCACCAGCCATGGTCTAACTCCTGGCTCGACGACAGCCGATTGGAGGCTATTACCACGACAGCGGAAATCGGTCGGCTGTGCGAGCAGGCGATGGAGGAGAACAGGCCTGTCTTTGTTCATCGGTGCGGCTGGGGAAGTTCTGACCCGCGCGTATGCTGCTCCGTCTCAGTTGAAAACTCAGCCCCTCTCGACCAGCAGACCAGTTTGGTGAAGTTCAGCTCTCAACAAGTTCTGAACGCGGTTCCGACGGTTTCGCCACGCGCAGGGCAGAACTATTATTGGGCGTGATGGGTCGCAAGTCAGGAGGATTACCTTCGCCGAGACCTGGCCGGATGAGGCAATTGTGCAAGCAACGCTTGCACAGTTGCCTTGGTACCACCACATCGCTCTTCTGGAGAAAGTCAAAAACCACCCCGATCTCCAGCAATCTGCTTGCCCGGATTCGTGAAATCTCAGAGATGCTCAACAAGGCGGTGCACGGCAAACAGTTGACTCCCGGCGTTGCTGAAAGAGCGCTTGGCTCCGGTGGACAAGTGCTTCGCGAGCTTGCCAAGATTGCCGATAGTAATGATGGTTGAGCGGAGTCAGCCTTTCGCTCAAGCTTCAGACTCCCTCAACTCCGGCGGGTTTGGCAAGCATCTTGAAAGCGTCCTGGGTTTTTGGCGATCCATTCGACGTATTGAAGGGTACCTGTCGGCGATGTGATCGACGCACTTCTCCTGGTTTGGTCGATCGCGTTCCGGGCAGATATTGAAAACCAGATTCGATATCTTCCCGGCGTTTCTCGCCACGTCTTCCGTTCACTCGCAGGACCGCAACGCTAGCAATCGAATCGCTCGTTCGTGCGGCTTCAGGAAATCTGCTGGAAATTTACGTTCGTTCACACCCGATCGTAGTCCACGTACAGACGCGCGGGGCCTCGAATGGCGAGGTTCTTGGTCCATTCCACGGGCTGCGGCGACAAGCGCAGGTTCGGCAAGCGGGACCACAAGCGTTGGAAGGCAATTTGCGCTTCGACGCGCGCCAGGTGCAATCCCAAGCAGGCGTGCATTCCCGCACCGAACGCTAAATGCGGATTGTTGCGGCGCTTCAAGTCGATTTTGTCAGGATCGGAAAACTGCTCCGGGTCGCGATTGGCGGAGGCCCAGCCGAGCAGAATATATTCGCCTTTTTTCAGCGAGACTCCGTCGTACTGAAAATCCTCGTCCACCAGGCGCCCAACCACCTGCACGGGAGAAACGATGCGCAGCACTTCGTCGACGGCCAGTCGCACAGAAAGATCGTCGGCCAGGAATTCCCGGCAGTCGTAGCCGTGCGAGAGCAAGAGATGAAGTCCGCCGGCGATGAGATTGCGCGTCGTTTCGTGGCCGGCGAACAGGATCAGCATGGCCTGCGCGACCAACTGCGCGCGATCCAGAACTTCGCCTTCCTCCATCTCCATCAGCAAGCTGAACAGGCTCTCGTCACCGGGCTGATGATGCGCGGCTGCGGCGTCCAGATACCGGCGGCTTTCTTCCACAGCGGCGATCCATACGCGAGTTTGTTCGATGTCGCTGGTCGGCGAGCCGATGATCTTTAGCAAGGCATTCGCCCACTCCAGAAAACGCGGAAAATCCTCCGGCGGCAAGCCGATCCAATCGGCGATCACCAATGCTGGAAACGGATGAATCACGGTTTCGGTGATTTCCCTGCGCCCAGCGGCGATCCAGTCGTCGAGAAGCTGGTCGAAAAGCCGCGCGATTCGTGGACGGCTGCGCTCGATGACCTCCGGCGTGAACGCGCGCGCCATGATCTTGCGCAGTTGCGTGTGACGCGGAGGGTCCATGAAAATCACCATCTCGCTCAACGTCGCGATCATCGGCTGCATTTCATGGCGATGTTCCGGTGGAAGCTGGCGGTCGTAGGCAACGGCGCGCGCCGCCGACAAGCGAGAATCGCGCGACAGCGCGGAGCACGCCGCCCAATTGGTTACGACCCACGTCTCGCCACGGAAGGGAATCTTGGCTATCGGCCCGGCCTCGCGCAGCATCGCCCACACCGGTCCCGGATTTTCGTAGAATGACCCGTCTTCCAACGCAGCGCCAAAAACCTCGCTGGCGCTGCGGGTCACAGCGGCAGTTTGAGTCATTGAGCCCTCTCCTCGGTTGGATAGTATGCCACGCTTTGCTTACCCACGGGAAATTGTCGGCCGCTTCGAAATTGTTGGCGCCCTGGAACAAAGCTATTGTCAACGCCGCTTCAAGAGGTGTAACTTTACGGTATAGGCGAGGTTCTGAACGCCGTCACTCGTTCGATCCTCGAAGAGTTTCGGGTTTTGTTGTCGCAGAATAGGGTTCAGTGAAAAATTCGTGAGGCATTGCGCAGCGAGCGCCAAACGTGATTTCGTTACGGCCGCCCGTGAAAACGATTCCAAGTCTGGGTGAGTGAGCGAGAAGGGGGCACATCAATATGTTTCGGATCCGAGTGGCGATCCTGGCCATAACACTGGTTGGCACTTTTGCGAATGCGCAAACGAATCGCGGCAGCATCAGCGGAGACGTGAAGGACCCGTCAGGCGCGCTGATTCCCGGCGCCGTCGTTACGGTCATCAACGAAGGAACCAATGAGGTTCGCAAAGCCGTCACCACCGATCTCGGCGCGTTCAGCGTGCCCGATCTCGATCCGGTGAGTTATCGCGTGATGATCGAAGCGAAGGGCTTCAAGAAGGAAGTGCTGCAAGGCGTCAAAGTGGACACCTCCAGTGTCGCGTCGGTGCACGTGACGCTGCAAACCGGATCGGTCTCGGAGTCGGTGGAAGTGTCGGCGCAGGCTCTCAGCGTCAACACCGAGAACGGCACCACCAGCGGCACGATCACGCAGCGTGAAATTCGCGAAGCTCCCTTGGTGAATCGCAGCGTGCTCGACTTGGCGCTCACGCTGCCCAACGTCACCGGCAGCGCCGGAACGGAGAATCCCTCGATCGTTACCACCACCACGTGTCCCGGCTGCAACATCAGCGTGAACGGTGGACGGCCGCTCAACACTTTGATGGTCGCCGACGGCGTGAACAACACGGGCGTCAGCTTGGCGCGTGCGATGGTGAGTTTCACGCCGGAAGACGTGCAGGAATTCACGGTGCTGACTTCGGCGTACTCGGCGGAATACGGCCAGACCGGCGGCGGCGTGATCATGACCACCACGAAATCGGGCACCAACGAATTTCACGGCTTGGCGATGTGGGTAAATCGCAATCCTTACTTTGGCGCGTCGCCGTGGAGCGTCGGCACCGCGAATCGTCCGGTGGCCACGCTCAAATACAATCAAGCGCATTTCGATTTCGGCGGTCCGGTGTGGATTCCGAAAATCTACAACGGCCGCAGCAGGACTTTTTTCTACGCGGCGTTCGAGCCGGATTGGCGGCGCGATCGCTTGGATCAATACGGCTTGGTGCCCACCGACGCGATGCGCCAAGGAAATTTCAGCGGTTTGGTGAACACGACCAACAGCGGCTGGCTGCCGGCCAGCGTGGTGCAGCAATTTCAGTCGATCGCGCCAAATGCGGTGGCCCCCGCAGGCGACAACAACATCTATCAGGTGTACAACCTGGTGGCGAACAATCAATTCGTGCAGAACGCGGTTCCATCCACCGGCCAGACGTATCAGGTGTTTCCGAATAACACGATTCCAACGGCGCTGCTCGACTCGAGCGCGTTGAAGTCGCTGAAATACATTGTGGAGCCGGGACCTTATTATCTCGATAGCAACGGGCACATCTCCAACATCTACGATCCGCGTTTGCTCACGCAGAACGAAAAGCGCTACATCATTCGCGTCGATCACGTGTTCAGCGAAAAAGATCGCATCTTCGGCCGCTACACCACGTCGCCGATCATCAAGGACCAACTCACGCCGGTCAGCGTCACCACCGACGCGGCGGAATACAGCTACGCGCGCCAAGCGATGCTGGCGTGGACGCACACGCTCTCGCCGACCATGTTCAACGATCTTCGCTTGAACTACACGCGCGGGCGTTTCAGCACCACCACCGCGCCCCAGTATGATGCGCAAACCGGAGCGAACCTGAACACCGAACTGGGCCTGCCGAACATTACCAAAGGCGGAGTGCCGCTGTTCAATGGGCTCTTTCCCGGATCGTCGTTCGGCGGCGGCGGATCGCAGGGCACGGGCCTCGGTTCGGGCGGCTCGACGTCGCTCGACGACAAGGAAGAACGCTACGCCGTCACCGACATTTATTATTGGAGTCACCGCAACATGACGTGGAAGTTCGGATTCGAAACGTCCAAGTCGCTGGAGAACGTGATTCCGCTGTTCGGCGCGCTCGGCGGATCGTATACGTTCAGCAATATTCAAACCGATTCCAACGCCGCGTCCAACGGCAGCGGCGGCGCGCCATTCGCGAGCTACCTTTTGGGCGTACCGAACGGCAACGTGACGCTGCGCAACACCGAAGTTCCCTACTATTATCGCTGGTGGTATTACGCGGGATTTGTGCAAAATGATTGGCGTATCCGTCCGAATCTCACGTTGAATCTCGGTTTGCGCTACAACGTGGAGATGCCGCGCACCGAGAAGTACAACAATCAGGGCTTCTTCGACCTTAGCCAATCGACCAGCGTGAATCTGGCGACGCCGTTGACGCTCCAAGACGGCGAGGTCGTCAAGTCGACGATGATTCCGGCGTTTGCATTTGCGGGACGCGGCGGAGTCTCGAAGTACCTCACGCCCACCGATTACCTGGACTTCGAGCCGCGCTTCGGTTTCGCCTGGAGTCCCGAGGCGTTGCAAGCGCATCATGTGACGATCCGCGGCGGTTACGGAATTTCGCACGCGCCGGTGACCGGAGCGTTTCGCTTGCCGCTGCCCGATTTCGGCGCCACCGCGAGTTTCACGCCGGGTGGTTTGAGCGTGGCCTCCAACGGCACGCAGACGCTCACGCAATCGACCACGGCGAATCCCAACAACATCATGCGTCTCGGCGAGAATCCGCCGCTGTTGACACCGGCGTCGGTGGCGCAAGTGGTCGGCGCGCCATCCAACGGCGTGATCACGATGAACAGCCTCTACTATCAGCAGGCCATCGGCGGATTCGCGATCTCGCAGAATTATCACACGCCGTACATTCAAAATTGGGACATGACCGTTTCGTGGCAAGCCAGCCGCGACACAGTCGTGGAAGTGGCTTACGTCGGCAACAAGGGCACGCATCTGTTCATGGGCGCCGAGGACGTGAATCCCAAGGACGTGAACCTGATCCTCGCGCAGTCGGCGCAAAACGTCAGCAGCACGGGAACGATCAACGATCCGCTCGGACGCATCAATCCTGTAACCGGCAAGATTCTCACGGTGCAAAACGGCAGCTTGGGGAGTCCCTATCTTGGATTCTCGAGCTTGAACGTGATGTTCGATGCGTCCGGCGACAGCATTCGCCACGCCGGATACGTCAGCGTGCAACATCGCGTTGGGGCGGGACTCAGTTTTTCCGCGAACTACACCTACGCCAAGTCGATCGACGACGCCTCCAGCGCCGGCGGCGACAAGAACGTGCTCAGCGCGGTGAACGGACAAGTGGCCGGCCAAGTGGTGTTCGGCGCGTCGCGCCAGGACGATCGCGCGGTGTCGCTGTACGATCAGCGCCACGTGATCAACGGCACGTATGTCTACGATTTGCCGATCGGCGAAGGGCGCCGCTTCGCGAGCCACTTGCCGAAAGTAATCGATTACGTCGTCGGTGGCTGGTCGACGGCGGGAATTGTCCGCGCCTACAGCGGATTCCCGATGGTGGCCACGCTTTCCGACAGCAATCAGTTGGGTGACGCCACACACACCGCGCGGCCGAACATCGTTCCCGGCGTTCCACTGATCAATCCGCTGTGGAGCTCCACGTGTCCGGTGGGAATCGGCTGCGAGCCGTATTTGAATCCGCAAGCATTCGAGCGTCCGGCGTTCGGGCAATTCGGCAACGCGCCGCGCGACTTCGACAGCGTCCGTGGACCGTGGGGTCAAACGTTCGATTTGAACGTCCACAAGAAATTCGCGCTGGGACACGGCGAGAAGCGCTTCCTGGAATTCCGCGCGGATTTCTTGAACGTTTTGAATCACCCGGTGTTCAGTGTTTTCCCGAACAACGCGGGCGGCACCGACATTTTCGGCGCGCCGACCACGGCCAATCCCTCGACCGCGGAGTACAACACCTGGGCGTCGGCGAACGCTCAACCGTTGCAGAGCACGCCGGCGGGCGCGGCCGAGTACAACGCGATCATCGCCAACATCAATTCGTTTCGCACCGGCGGAACGGCGTCGGGCGGATTGCCGGCGAACTTTTTCGCTGTGCCGCCGGCGGCGAACTTCTACGGCATTCAAGCCAACAGCTTCGATATCCGCACCATCGATGGATACAAGCAGTATCGCTTGCGCCAGCAGTTTGCGACGAGTTCGAATAGCGGCGGTGACCTGTATCAATCGGGCAGCGCGCGATACATTCAGTTCGGTTTGAAGTTGTACTTCTGACGGTGGTTCGTTTGCGACTCTGGGTTGAAGAAAACCGCAGATCTATCTACCGATCGCGGCGCGAAAGGGCTAACGGCTTTTTCAACGCAGAGACGCAGAGGCGCAGAGACGCGCAGAGAAAAACCTGCCGCCGGAGCGACCCCTCGAACGTATCGCTTAAATCCCTGGTTTTAGGGTGCTAAGCAATTCATTTATTTAGCTTTAACCACTCGGTAGGTTCGTTTTGTAATTTTGCTTTTTTCGCGACTGATCGTGACCTCGATTGCCGTGTTTTATTCGCCCATTCCACTCTCCAGGTTATCATGGCTGTCAAGAGCGGGAGCCGTGTTTTCGCTGTAAATTCGCCGTAAGATGCTGATTCGAATTGCGAAAATTTTTTTCGATATTTGGTTACTTCACGGAGTCCTGGTGCGATCGCGGCTACGCGACGCGGTGCGACAGATCACGGCATCCTGCTATAATCTCCCGCAAGGGACGACATGCAACACCGCCGGCTGGAATCCTGGAAGGAAATCGCGAAGTACCTGGGACGCGACGTGCGCACGGTCCAGCGCTGGGAGACCAAAGAAGGATTGCCCGTTCGCCGGACGGTTCACGAGAAGGGCGCGAACGTCTACGCCGACACGGAGGAGCTCGACGCGTGGTGGCAGGCGCGGCAGCAATCGCCGCAGGCGGCTCCCATGCCGCTTTCATCGCCACCGCAAGCTCCGGAAATTCCGCCCGACCTCGGCGACGCCGGCCGCAGCCTGGTGCCGGGTGCGCTGGCCTTCGGCGGGATCGTGATTCTGGCGGTGGCGGCGTCGCTGGTCGCGCTTCGACGCGGCGCGGCGATGCCCACGGTTCGCGCAATGCCCATTCCCATCGCCCGCGTTCTGGCGGAATCGACGCGCGAGGGCGCCAAGCCCGCCGGATTTCCTGTTCCTGAGTATCCCACCGTTCTGACGCTATCGCCCGATGGCACAATGCTGTACGTCGCGGGACTGAATTGGCTGGCGCGCTTCGATCCGGGTGCCGGTCGCATGCTCGGCAGGACTTCACTCGACGGACTGCCCGCGGCGATGGCGATTTCTCCCGATGGCGCGCGCTTGTACGTCGGAGAAAACAGCGGCGTCATTTGGACGGTGGACACCCAGGCGTTCACGGTGCGCAAGAGCGAAGTAAACGGCGCGCTGCGCGACGTGGCGTTGACGCCGGACGGGGCCGTGCTGTACATCGCGGCGTTGCAGCAAGGGTTAAAGAAGATGAATACGGCCACGGGCCGGGTTTCTTCGGTCGCCGCCACGGCGTGTCCGGCCCATTTGGCCGTCACGCCCGACGGCCAGCGCCTCATCATCGCGTATGAATGCGGTGGCCCGCGCGGCCGCTCGGGACACGACAGCATTGAGATTTACGGGTTGCCTTCCGAGACGCCTGTGAAGACCATCAGCGGACTGCCGAACGTCGGCGGATGGATGTCGGTGTCGCCGGACGGATCACAGTTGTGGGAAGACGCCAACGATGCCTGTTCCAATCCCGCGTACGATCACTTGGGTTGCCGCGAAGTGCCCAGCCGTGTGATCCATGTGTTTCGGCTGAGCGATTTTTTGCCGATCCAATCCATTTCCGTCCCCAGCGCCGCGGGCGGCGCGGCGTTCCTCCCCGATGGTTCTCGCGTGCTGCTTGCGGGAAACTCGGACATGGAAGTGATCAACTCCACCAATTTTCAGGTTGAGGAATCGTTGGCGCATCCAGTGGAAAACAACATCGCCGAGTCCAAACCCCTGGTGGACGCCGCGCATCTGCGCGCTTTCCGCTTGCGGTCGAACCCGCCGCAGGTGGTGGTTTATGGATTGTCGCGCGCCACGCGCGGCGACTTGCCGGGCTTGGCGGCGCGCTGGCCCGCCGACGGAACACCCGCCGACGTGCGGCTCCGCGACAACGCCGTGCTGCACGATGGCGTCACCTACGCGCCGGGCGTCGCGGGACAAGCTTGGCGCTTCGACGGCCATCGCGGATTCGTGGATATTCCGCCGATGGAATCCTACGCCGGCATCGACGGCGGTTTCGGCGCCGATTTCTGGGTGAAACCGGACCCATCGGCAAAATCGCCGGCCATGATTCTCGACGACGGTCCCGCGCTGCAAATCATGCTCGAGCCGAGCGGCACGATGGAGGTTTGCTGGGAAGCCCTTACGCAGAAACGTTGCGGATCGGGCGATGCCGCGATTCTCAGTGTCGCGCCGGTGTCCGCCGGCCGCTGGCATCACGTGGCCGTCTCTCGCGAAGGGGATACGCTGGGGCTGTATCTCGACGGCGCGCTGGCCGCGCAACACAAGGGCGTCACGCTGCCGCTCAACGTCGGAGGAATGCGCTTGGGTGCGCGCGCCGGGAAATCCGATTTCCTCTCGGGATCGATCGACGAATTGGAATGGTACGCCCGCACGCTGACGTCGGAAGACGTCGCGGCGCTCCATCGCGCCGCGAACGCCCAATCTACCGTCAACCTTACGGCACGAGGATCCCCGGGCAACTGATTTGTCCCTGCGAGTTGCCGGACACCGAAGCGGCGGTGATGGTGAACGTGCCCTGTTGCGGTCCCGCGCTGATCTGCGCCGTGGCCGGCGAGGGAGCACACAATACGCCCCACCCTCCGTTGCCGGTAATTTGTAAGCCATTCGCGGGCCCGTTCGAACCGATGACACTGTTGTCTTGCGCGAATATTCCGCCGCCAGGGTTGTTCTGGATGATCGTGGGCGATCCGGCGGTTTCCAGGATCAGCGACGAATTGCCGCTGACGCCTACACCGCCGCCATTGTTTCCCTGAATCGTCACTTGGCCGAGCATTCCGAACGATCCGAAGATTTCATTCAAGCCGGGGCCTTGATTGCCGCTGACGGTGGTTCCATTTCCAAGAAATCCGAATCCGCCGGAAAAAAGCAGGACGCCGCCGTGTCCGTTGTTTTGAATTGTGCTGTTGAGCACGTTCACCAAGCCGCCCAACTGCGCTTGGATGCCCGATCCGGTATTGTTCGCAACGTTGCTCTGTTGCACCGTGATTGTCCCGCCGTTGGCCATCAAGGCCGCGGGCTGGCCGTTGGCGGTGACCGTGGATCCGTTGACGAACAACGACCCGCTCATCTCGGCACTGGCGCCCTGTCCCGTGTTGTTGTGGAGGTTGGAATTGTTGATGTTTCCCGATCCGCCGTAGGCGTCGATGCCGCTGTTGGACATTCCGGAAATATCCAGATTGTTGGCGCTGAATTGCGATCCTTGATTGGCGACGAACGCCGATCCGCCGCCCACGAACGTGAGATTGAAGAGTTGGATCCGAGTGCCGTTCAGTCCGATGATCGGAACTGATCCGCTGGATTGAAAGCCGGCGCCCGCCGACTGTCCCACCAACGTGACGTCATTGCGGTTGATGCCCAATCCTTGCTCGTTGCACGTTCCCGAAATCCCGATGATCAACGGTCCGTTGTAGTTCTGACCTTGTTGCAGCGCCGCGCCGACCGTTTGGCCCGCGCCGCAATTGACCTCGATATTCATCGGTGGATTGCCGTTGGCGATTTGTTGCGTCAGCGCGGAGAGCGCTTGCTGCAGCGAATTCACGGTTGCCTGCAACTGGCTGATGTTCGCCGCCGGACCCGTCGCACCGGTCGCGCCCGCAGGTCCTTGCGGTCCCGTCGCTCCGGTTGGTCCAGTGGCGCCCGGCGATCCGTTTGCTCCGGCGGCTCCCGTGGTTCCCGCCGGACCGATCGGACCTTGCGCGCCTGTTGCACCTGGCGCGCCTGTTGCACCTTGCGCGCCCGCGGGTCCTTGTGGTCCCGTGGGGCCCGTCGCGCCCTGTGGCCCGGCGGGGCCGATCAGCGTAATGAGCAGCTCCGCTGGATGGCTTTCCTGATTGTTTTCCTTGCTGTCGAGCGCGACGTTCACCGCGTCGTTTCCGGGCGCGAGCGCCCAACCGTTGTTGGGCGTTCCACTGAGCCACGCCTGAACATCCGCGGTGACATCGATGTCTGCATAGGCGTCCTGAGAACTGAGAGTCACCGGCGATCCTTCGGGAGCGCCCAGCGCGGGCGCATTGCTTCCCGTTACCGCGCCTTCGGTCCACGCCCCGAGGACACGTTGCACCAGAACCGGCCCGGCCGTGTTGATGTCGGAGACAAAAACGCGCAGCGTCGCCTTGGCGATGGCGCCGCCCGTTGTGCCGGCCGGCAATACGCCAAGGTCGAACTTCAGCAGCGCCAGATCCTGATCCTTGCCTGAGATCGTGAGAGTTTGCTGGCCGCCATTGTTGTCTTTGGTGTGATTGAGCGAAATGTAGGTGTCGTCCGTCAAGCGTGCCGATTGAGCGTTCGCGGAACAGCCCCAGACTAGGACCATCAATAGGACTCCAACCGATAAAGCTCGGGTCTTGCATGAGCGAAAAGCGGGCATCGTCATTAGCTCCTATAGGATTTTTGAACCCAAGGATTGCGATTTTAAGGACCGCGCGCCAATCGCGGCAAGCGACACGATGCGACATTGTGCGGCGCAGGATCGCAGGCGGCTATAATCGTTTGGATGAACGGCTCGATCGTTTACACAACCATCGAGAGTCCCGCGGGCCGGCTGATGCTGGCCGCCGCGGACGACGGCTTGCGAATCCTGAGCTTCATGGAAGGACGCAAGTTCATCGCGCCGCACCCGAGCTGGCGCGAAGTCGCCAACGGCGATAACGCGACGCTGCGCGAAACCATCAAGCAGCTGCGCGCCTATTTCGCGCGCGAGTTGCGCGACTTCACGTTGCCCCTTGCGCCGCAAGGCACTCCGTTTCAGTTGGAAGTGTGGAAAGAGCTGTGCGCGATTCCCTACGGCGTCACGATTTCCTATGGCGAGCTCGCCCGCCGCGTGGGATCGCCCAACGGATCGCGCGCCGTGGGACTGGCCAACGGCTCGAATCCCATTGCCATTGTGATTCCGTGTCATCGCGTGATTGGCGCGAACGGAAAGCTCACCGGGTACGGCGGCGGGTTGCCTCTGAAGGAAAAGCTGCTTGAGTTGGAAGCGTTACGCTTGACCTTGGGCTAGGATTTATAACCACAAAGACACAAAGAACACAAAGAAAAACGGAACAACAAAAGGCAAAAGGCAAAAGGCAAAAGGCAAGGGCGACTTCCATTGTCGCGACGGAGGCGCGCCGACGGAAGCGTCCCGACCACGGCCTCGCACCCGGCCTTTTTCCGGTTTTCTTTGTGTACTTTGTGTCTTTGTGGTTATTTCCGTCGTTATTTCTGTGGTTATTTCCGCGTGAGCAGTCCCCTGTACATCCCGAACAAGCGTGGGAAATCGAGATCGAGCATCACCTGCGTGGGCGGCGGAGGCGGATCGGGTGGATCTTTCAGGCCGCGCACGCGTCCGTAGGTCGCGCCGAAATGCGTTTCCACGGCCAAGCTTTGCTCTTCGCTGCGCGTGACGAATCCGGGATCGAGCAGATATGCCGCCGCCAACGCGTCCCAAATATACGCCGACGCCTTGGCGTTCTTGAAGAAACCCGGATAGCGATTTCCAAAATCCTCGGCGATCCGTTCGGTCACCGGCGTCTTCACTGCGATCAACTGGTCGAATTCCTTCTTGGTGATCGGGGCGTGATCGCAGATGTCCAAACCGAACATCACTTTTTCCGGAATCATCGAGCGCAACACTTCGTCCGCCGCGTCGGGATCGAACCAAAAGTTGAACTCCGCTTCTTTCGAGGCGTTCCCGCGCACGTAAAGATTGCCGCCCATGAAGACAAGCCGCTTGATCTTCTCGGCCAGCCCCGGGCGCTTGCGGAGCGCCAACGCGACATTGGTCATCGGCGCGATTTCCAGAATCGTTACCTCGCCGGGATTCTCTTCCACGGTGCGAATGATGAAGTCGACGGCGCTTTCCGATTCCGGCTTGCGTCCCGTGAACTTGCCGCCGAAGGGCGCGAGCATTTGAGTGGGTGGACGGCCGAAGGCGCCCGTAAATTCGAGCTTGCCCCAACGGCCGGCTTCCTCATTCGTCAAAGCTTGGGTGCGGCGCAGCGGAAGATTGGCGCCCATGTACAAAGGGACGTCCGGATGTCCCGCCGCCTGCATGATGTCGAACATGTACTCCGCGCCTTGCTTCGACCATACATTGCCCGACACGACGGTGACGCCCAGCACGCGCACTTTTTCCGGCGAGCGCAAGAGCATGGTGAGCGCCGCGCCGTCGTCGCCGAAGAATCCGGAGTCGGTGTCGAAGATGATTTTTTCTTGTGCGGCGGCCATTGTAGTCCCGGCGATGAACACGGCGAGTCGGAGCCTTTCGAATGCGGTCATGGTGGAAGAAGTATTGTAACGCTTACGTTTCGGCGCGGGAAACGTCATATTCTGGAATCGAGCGGCGTTATCGATACTGGAGAGACCTAACACATGATTCGTAAGTTTCTGCTGTCTGCATTTCTCGCGGCGTTTGCCGCTACGTTGACTTTCGCGCAAGACGTCCCGCAGTTCGAAGTCGCGACAATCAAAGAAGCCGCGCCGATCACCGATGGACGCGTGGCTTTCCGCATGGGCGGCGATCCCGGCCATATCGATTACCGCGGTCTGCCGTTGCGCATGATCCTGGCGCGTGCCTTCGAAGTGAAGGATTACCAAATCATCGGTCCCGATTGGCTGGATAGCGAGCGTTTCGACATCATGGCCAAAGTACCCGACGGCGTTGATCGCGCCAAAACGCCGCGAATGCTGCAAGCCTTGCTCGCCGAGCGATTCAAGATGAAGTTCCATCGCGACCAGAAAGAAACGAACGTCTACGCGCTGGTCGTCGGGAAGAACGGGATCAAGGTGAAGGAAGTGCCGGAGACGACGGAGGGCGTAGGCCGGATGCAAATGAGCTCGATCGGACATTTGGAAACCAAAGCGCCGTTCTCGCAACTGGTCGACCTGCTCTCGCGCTTCGCCGACCGTCCCATCATCGACATGACGGAGGCGAAAGGGACCTACGATATCAAGCTGGACTTCCAGCCGGATATGGCCAACTTGATGAAGATGCCCGGAGGAGGCCCCGTCATGATGCGCAGCGGTGATGGAGGGCCCGGCGGCGGCCCCGGTGGCGATCGCGGCGGTCCCGCGACCGATCCCGACGGTAAGCCTTCTTTGTTCACCGCAGTGCAAGAGCAACTGGGGCTGCGTCTCGATCCGCGGAAAGCGCCGGTCCCTACGATCGTCATCGACTCGATGGACAAGAAGCCCAGCGAAAATTAGTCGCTGTCGGCGAGTCGTCGATCGTGCTGTCGATCGCGCAAAGGAGCGCGGTCTTGTATCAGGGCACGGCTTGAGCCGTGCCGCAAGCAGCGATTTGTATCAGGCCACGGCTTCAGCCGTGCCGCCAGCAGTGATTCGTATCGGGCCATGGCTTTAGCCGGCTTCAGCCGTGTCGCCAGCAGTGATTTTGTATCAGGGCACGGCTTCAGCCGTGCCGCAAGCTGTTTCTTGCTCCGGGGCTTTAGCCCCTGCGCCTTTCTTGCTCGCGAGATACGTAAAGCAATAGGGAAACGCCTCGGGAGAGTCCGCCAAGGCCGCCTTCACGGGATTCGCAGCGATGTATTCCTTGTGTCTCAAGAAGCTCCGCCGATCTTCGACGCGGACCTCCGAGAAGCCGCGCTGCCAGACCTCTCCCAGGTAGCCATATTCTTTCTTTAACC
>JAJPHL010000014.1 GCA_021325275.1 Terriglobia bacterium
CGCGATACTTCGACGTCCGGTCGACTTTACCTCGACGACGCGTTCCGCGTGTTCTCTCCGCCCGGCATGTCGAGCGGCAGGAACTTGTGAATGAACGTCTCCATGCGACCGAGCGTGTAGATCCAGCGGCTGTGCAGCAGCGATTCGTGCACGTCGTCGGGGAACACAATCAGTTCGTAGTAAACGTCGCGCTTGCGCAGCAATTCCACCAAGCCGACCGTCTGCGAGAACGCCACGTTGCGATCGTCGTCGCCCTGAATCAGAAGCACCGGCGACTTCCAATTGTCGATCGAACTGATCGCCGACGATTTGTAGGAAACGGATTCCGGATCGAGCGAGTTGCCTTCCAGGTGCACGCCCGCAAGGTCAATGCCCATCTTGAAAATGTCGGAGTTGCGCGCCAGCGCTTCCGACGTCAGCAATCCCCCGTAAGAAAGTCCCCAGATGCCGATGCGATTCGGATCGACGTCGGCACGGGTCTGCAAATACTTCCCTCCGGCGACGACATCTTGATACTCACTGTTGCCCTGCGCGCCGCCGTTCGCCGCTTGACGGAACGACCGCCCGTAGCCGGTACCCAGCCGATAGTTGATCGACATCACCACGTAGCCTTGATTCGCCAGCCATTCATTGATTCCATATGCCCAATGATAGAACTGCATGTAGTGATACGCCGGCATCATCTGGCGTGGCGGTCCGCCGTGCACGAAGACGATCGCGGGACGGCGCTCGCCCGGTTTCAAATCCTTGGGCAGGAAAAGTTGATTGTGAATTTCCATGCCGTCGGCCGCTTTGGTGAGAATGATTTCCGGTTTCACGTGCGCTGCCATCGGGAATCCGGGGCGCGACATTGGAAATGCGATTTTCTGCGGCGCCGCCGCCGCGCTCAGCGAATCGGTCTTCCAAATTCCGATTGATTGCGGCATGTTCCAGTTGGCGCTCAAGGTGGCGAGATATTTTCCGGAGGCCACTGGCGTGGGATACGTCTCGACGCCGTCGCCGGTTGTGATTTGCGTGGGTGTTCCGCCCGCCGCGGGCACGGTCCAGATATGGCGGCGCTCGATGTCCTTGGCGTTCGTGCAGTAGTAGAACGTTTTGCCGTCGCCCGACACTGCGATCGACGTGCGGTCTTCGATCAAACCATCCGTTGTCGTGAGCAGCACGGGACGCGCCGACGAGTCGAGCACTCTGAGCGTATAGTAACGTTCCCACTCATCGGTGATTTTGTCTTGCACCGGCTGCGGAGGCGCTCCGCTGCGTCCGCCACCGAATCCGCGGCCACCGCCGCCGCCGCGGCCACCGGCTACGTTCACCACTTGCTGGAAGATCACCATGTCGCCCGCGAGCAGCGGTCCGTTGATCGTGTACGCGAGCGTATCGTTCGGTTGATTGTGCCACGTTTCCACCGCGTCGCCGGTGTTGGCGTCGGCTTTGTAGAACGCCAGCGTGTACCCGCCCTTGAACGTCGCGGTCATGATGCCCGGCGAGTTGTTCACGACCGGCCGCGCGCCACCTTGCTCGCCGCCGCGCGCACCGACTGCACCCGCCGCGTTGGCTTGCGCCGCTTGCGTCGAGAGTGAGCCGTTTTCAGGACGACCGCCGCGTCCCCGTCCGCCACGGCCAGTTTCTGGCGCTGCGGCCGGCGCGCCCGCCGCTGGAGCCGGCGGTTGCGACATTCCGAACGGGAGTCCCGGACGGCGGATAAAAATCAGATGCGAGTTGTCGAGCCACATCGGACTACTGTCGAAATCCACACTCGGCGACATGTACTTGACTTTACGGCTGGCGACATCGTACACAACGACGAAGCTGTGGTCGGTGCGCGTACTCACGAACGCGATCTTGCGTCCGTCCGGCGACCACTTGGGATCGCTCTGCACGCCCCATTCGGTAATGAACGCTTTTTCCCCGCGGTCCTTTTCCGTAGCGGGTTTCGCCGCCGTGACTTTGGCGCGATAAATTTGCCCATCCTTCACGAAGAGGATCGAACTGCCGTCGGGCGCCAGTTCCGGATTCGTCGCATCAACCACACGAAACGCGCCGCCTTGGCCATTCGTCTTCGCGGCCCAAACCGAGTGCTCGGGGCCGTCGGGATCGGCCGAGGGATTCGGCGACCATCCGTCGCGATTCGGCGCGGCGCCGCGCATGAAGATCGCCGTCGACCCGTCGTCAGAGAGCTTGATGCGCTCCATCATGATGCCGTCGTCTTTGGTGAAGTGCGTGAGCGCCACGGGCGTGAACGCGGGCGCGACGGCGGTGTAAGCGTTGCGTTTGCCCTCGGCGTAATCGACCCAAGCGATGCGATCGACTTTTTTCGCCGCAGTGACTTCTTGCGGCGACGCGGGACTCAAGTATTGCTGATAGAGCGGTGTCTTAGCCGGTGGCGGCGCTGCGACGGCAGCAATGGCCACGAGAGAGATGGTGGTGAAAAGGCGCATGGCAATCCTCCGTGATGTACCCGTTGGTGGAACTGGCACGGAGTATAGCAGTTTTAAAGTGCGGCGGCTAGCGGGCGCCAGGGACGCCCGGTGAGATCAGCGCCATCACCGCGAACGCCGTGGCGGCATCCTGCATGAAGCGCGACGTCATGGGATCGTCGTGATCTTTGTTCATCGAGTCGGCGGCCCACGAGCCGGTCTTCGCGTCCTGTTGCGTGCGCAGCCACGCGAGCGCCTTGACCATGCCGGGATCGCTGCGTTTTACTCCGGCCTTTTGCAGCGCGAACGCGGTGAGACCCGTAGCGTAGTTGTTGCTACCAGCCGCCGGCGGTGCGTGTTCGTGTTTTTCCCACGGGCCCAGCGACTCGAGCGTCCAACCGCCCGACGCGTCTTGTTTCGATTGCACCTCGGCGATCAGAGATTTCTTCGCGGCGTCGGTGATGATGCCCGGCAATTCCGACGACGCCCACAGGAGCAGCAATTTGTTGTGCAGCGGCTGCGCCTGTTGCTCGCGCTGCAAGTACGTGACGAGCGCGGTCACGCGATCACGCACGTTTGCCTCGGCGCGATACGACACGGGCGCTTCACCCACAGCGATCGCTGCCAGCGCCGCGCCGTAATACGTGGACTCCGGCATCTCCCACGGGTCCAAGTTGAATTCGTTCCACGTCCACGCGCCCGCCGACTTTCCGTCGCGAAGCTGCAAGTCCCACATGCGATCGAAAGCCTTGCGCGATTCGGCGCTGAGCGGTTTTCCGGCGTCTTGCTGCACGAAAAACAGCGTCGCGAGGATCGACTCCACGCCGACCGCTTCGGTGCCGTGGCGGCCTTTCGTGGTGGGGAACATTTCCGCGGGATCGCGCTTGTCGAGACGCGCGCGCATCGTGTCCATCAGTCCTTGTTCATACTGGGTGGCGTGCTGTTCCCCAAGGACGTGGCGCAGCGCGGGTCGCGCCAACAAGTACGTCATGTTGGTGTGACAGGAAATACAAGGACCGCCCATCGCTTTGTTGGCGCCGGGCCAAGCGAACCATTCTTTCTGTCGAGAGTCGAGATAATTGGCGGCGAGTTGCGTATTCCAGTCGGCGGCGAACACGGGCGGAACGAGGAGGGCGGCGGCCAACACACAGAGAATGATTCGGTGCTTCATGCACGTATTGTAACGCAACCGCAAAAGCAATTTAACAGGATACACAGGATATTCAGGATGAGGCTCTTAAGTGCAAAAGCTGCATTCATCCTGCCCATCCTGTTTCACCGTGCCTTTGGCTCTTTCTTTCCGTGCTCTGAACTGGAAGGTTTTTGTTTGGCCTTCTCGTCTTTGAATAGAGTATGCTGTCTGTCTTCAAGCGAAAGAGGAATCGCGCTGCTCCCACGGCGCCACCGGAGGTAGCGATGAGCGAACAAGCTGTGAGTCGCCGCATCGGAATGACGGCCTTGTTGGCAATTGCCGCGCTATCGCTTTTCCCGCTGGAATCCGCAGCCAAAGCGATGCCGGCAACTCCGGGCGGTTCATTTCCGACGCTGCTCGACGACGTTACGTCCAATACGACGGGCATTTCCAACGGACTCTGCGCAACTCCGTCGCCCGTGACTTCCTTTTCGACGACATCCCCGCAGGTCTGGCTCTACTTCGACGTGAACGGCGCGTCGGTTGGCGATACGGCGCAAATGCAATTCTACCGGCCTGACGGCACCCTCTATACAACGTTCAATTCGAGTGTGTCATCGATCACCACGAGCACAGGCTATCAGTGCTTTTCGTACGTGATGAATCTGGCCGGCACGGCGGCCGCGTCGTACCCCGGCACTTGGACGATCAAGACGTACTGGGATCAAACCAATCTTCTCTTTACGTTGAACTTCACGGTGACCGCGGCTGCCAGCACGCCAGTTTTGGCGTTGAGCACGACACAATTGAACTTTTCAACCGCCGTTGGCGTGAATCCTGCCGCGCAGACGTTTCTCGTGCAGAACACCGGAGTGGGTTCGATGATCTGGACGGGCACCGTTTCTACCAGCTCGGGCGGCAATTGGCTCGCGCTTTCCCCGGCGGCGGCGGGCTCGGTAACGACGTCGAGTACCGTCACGGTGAGCGTGAATTCATCCGGTCTTTCGACGGGAACATACCAAGGGACGATTACAATTTCTGCGCCGGCGGCATCCGGCAGCCCGCAAACGGTCGCCGTGACGCTCAATGTGGGGACGCCTCCGGATCAGAACCTGAATTATTCGCTTTCATCGACGGGAGTGTGTTCGTCGAGCTTCTATATCGCCCAAGCGACGCTGGCGCCCGGACAAGTGTCGGGAAATTACAGTTTGATCGTCGCGGTTTCGCAGGGATTGCTGGCAGGCGGATTTAATCTTGGCGGGGCGTTTGGTCCCAATGGCACGTACCCGGGATTCGGGCAGTTCAAGACGCCGACCAACCTCGCCGCGTCGCCCGTGGCCATTACCATCAATGCGCAACCGGCATCGTCGGGACCTTTACGGCTGGCCGTGACCGTCAATCAAGTGACAGCCAACGGAAACGTGCTCGTCTATCAAACGAACGGCGTTCCACCCTTGAATTTTCTGACTCCAACTTTGAACCCGGCCACCTACTACACCGTGGTTGTAAGCAGTACGGCGGGAGAGCCGAGCAGCACTTTTCAAATGAGCATGGCATCGCAACTGGGGGGAGTTCCCGGCGCGGGAGGTTTTGAGGGCGGCGTAGTGGTAGGTGGTTATCTCACGCCCGGCGTCGTGGGATACGGAGGCTTTTGTGTGCCCGTCACCCAGACGATCAACGTTGTGCAACAAGGGCAGGCATCGGGTTACACGGCGGGAGCCGTTAACGTCGTCATGACCGATTCGTCGGGGAAAGTCTATCCAGCGGTGGGCAGTCCCCTTCCGGCTCTGACTTTGAACATGTCGGCGAACCCTACCTCCGTCACGAGCGGAGGAACCGTCACTTACACTTTGACGACATCGAATACGGGCGGCGCCAGCGCCCAAAATGTCGCCGTAGCCGACACCTTGCCGTCGGGTTTTACGTTCGCCTCTTGCAACACCACGGCCGGATCGTGCACGCACAGCGGAAATTCGGTGGCGGCGTCGCTGGGCACGTTGGCGGCGGGCGCCAGCGCAACCGTGACCATCGCGGCGGTCGCAGCCAGTGTATCCAGTTCAACGAACACAACGAATTCGGCCAGCGTCACCACGTCGTCCCAGCAGTCCACGACATCCAGCAATCAAGCTTCGGCCAATGTTACGGTGACGCCGGTGGTGGCCGCTGGATTTGCGATCAAGTCGGTTTCGAATAGTTCGCCGATGCCGTTGACTCCGCTTTATCTGACGACGTCGGGCGTCAACACCAGTTCCGCCGTCACGGTGCAATTTACCAATAGCTCTGGATACTCTGTGTCGCTGCCGGCGCTGCGAGTGGCCAGCGACGGCACCGTTGCCGTAGCCGTTCCCATCTATGCCAATACGTCGGCGCAAACGTCGGCGGCAAGTCTCTCGGTGGTGATCAAGCAAGGCAGCCAGACCAGCGCGCCCGTGACCATCAACGTTCAGGACTTGCCTTCGGTGGCCAGCTACGGCGTCAAACCCGGCGACATCACGCGGGCCTTCCTGAACTATCACCAACAACAGTACTCGCGCTTGCTAAATCAAATGCAAGCGTACAGCGGCTTGCCGAATAACAAGGTGAACTCGTCCAACACGCAAAAGAATCTCATCAGCTTGAGAAACGGTGCGATCCTCGCGCGAAACGACGCGGACCGGGTGGCCGCCACACCCTCGACGGTCATCTATGGCGGATCCAGCGGTGGCACGGCGATCAATTACACATCGCAGTCACTGGACATGAGCGATCGCGTCCTGGCGATGTATCTCACGCAGATGGTGCCGATTTATACCCAAGCCGCCATCGCCATGCAGAATCAGCGCGAGCAACCCCTCATTCGGATCCATCGTGCCGACGCCCGGCCGCGACCGGGGCATAGTCTCGCAACCCAGAGCAAGAAGGTGGATGGGCGTCGAGATCCCGACGCGGTCAACCTAAGCTCGATGAAGAATATCCTGGCCTTCATCACCGGAGCGAACGCGGGTGCGGCCATCGCAGACTCCATGCAGAGCGACGATTCCAGCAAATTCGATATCGGCCTTTCCGTGGTCGCGGGCGCCGCCGGCATCGCCGGATTGAGTCCCAATCCCACCGTGCAGATGTTCGCCGCGGGACTCGGCTTGGTGTGCTCGACAATCGCGGTGGCGGAGGACGCCTACAACATTGGCAGCGATATCGCCGGCGTCATGAACGCGATGAACGGCAACGATCCCGCGGCGCTGGCTGCGGCACAGACGAAGCTGAACGGCGCGGCATTCAAAGGCGCGCTGGATCTTACGCAAACCTTCCTGAATGTCCTCAGCCTCGAGACTGGAGGCGTGTCGGGCGTCATCACAAATTATTTTGGCCTGGAAGGGAAAATCCTAAGCGAAGCGCAGGCCCTCCAAAATGACGTGGGAATCGCGTCTGCTTCGCTCATCGCGACCGGTGCGCAGGTGGCCGCCGACGCCGGATTCATCGATCTGAAAACCACTGCCGCTAACTTGGGGAGTGAGTTCCCGACGCCGTTCAATTCCTCTACTCAAGGTTTTGGGGTTGTCGAGGGGCAAGCCAATGTCAACAACAATGCGGGATCGGGGTTTGCCGGCCTGACCGGCGTTGTTCTCAACAGCACTTCGAATCTCGACAGTTTTTCGATTCAAGCCGACCCCACGGGCGCCTACGGGATGTTCATCCCGTTGGGAGATCCCAGGTTCAATTACAGCGGCGCGGAAATTGAGATTGTCGACCCGATCTCTGATGAGGACCTGACAACGGTAAGAGTCAACCTCAGCACCCTTACGTCGAAAACTGCGGTTCAGCTTCCGGCGGTCAGCGCGAGTTGCAACGATAGCGACGCTTCCGATCCGGACGAAGATGATCCGGACTGTGATGGAGTCGCGCCGCAATCGGTGAAACCGCGTCCGAGTCAGCCGGTAAGACCAAGCCCCCGGTTCCTTGGCCCTCGGCTTCTCGGACCCAAGCTTGTTGAACAACTGCGCCGAGTGTCCGACATTTTCAATTCGCAACTTCCGCTATTCATCCGGCCAGACGTAGGAGCGCCAGCCTACTAGAGAAGTAGTTCTTACAAGGCGCCTTCGATTTGCGCGACGCCTTTCACCGGTTGGCCGCTGCCCACATGAATCTTCACGGATTTCGCCGGCAGATCGCGAGCGGGAATGTCGAAGCGAACTTCTTGCGATTCTCCGGCGCGCAAGTGGACTCGCCTGAATCCGCGCAGCGAGCGGATGGCATCGCCAACGCCAGAGCCATCGACATAAAGCTGCGCGACTTCGTCGCCGTCGATCGCGGAATCGTTCTTCAAGCGTACGGTGACGTGACCGCCTTGCTGGTCGCGCGACGCATGCAGTCCGCTGTACCTGAACTTCGAGTAACTCAGGCCGAAGCCGAATCCATAAAGCGGATCGCCGGCGAAATATCGATACGTCCTGCCTGTCATCGAGTATTCCTCGAACGGCGGCAACTGATCCGCACCTTTGTAGAAGGTCACGGGCAGGCGTCCGGCTGGATTATTCACACCCGCCAGCGTTTCGGCAATCGCCGTACCAATCTCTTCTCCGCCATACCAAGCTTCCAACACGGCGGCGCCGTGCTCCGCTGCAAAGTTTGCCGCGAGCGCACTGCCGGTGGTGAGAATCACGATGACCGGCTTGCCGGCAGCCGCAACTGCTTCGAGTAATTTTTCCTGTGACGCAGGAAGATCGAGATTCGTGCGATCGCCGCCCTTGAATCCCGCGATCTCCACAGGCATTTCTTCGCCTTCCAGACTCGGATTCAATCCGACGAACGCCAACACAACGTCAGAGTTCTTGACGGCGTCCATCGCTTCGTCGAGCATTGGAGCGGCCGGCGGAATCCAGAGAAGTTGCGGACGCGGACCCGCATTCGGTTGCGTATATTCCATGCGCAGGCGATAGGTGTGCCCCGCTTCCAACTGCGTGTGCGCTTCGCGCACGCGTCCGGGACCTGTGGCCGCGTTGTCGCCAACGATCTCCTTGTCGTCGAGGAAAACGTGCGCCAGCATTCGCGCATTCGGCCCGAATCCGCCGGCGCCTTGCACGCCGAAGACGTAGTCGCCGGAGTACGGAGTACGCAGCGTGCCGGTCCAGCGGATTGAGTAATTGCGATTGCCGACGGCTGCGGTGACGGCGGCGTCGGGGAGTCCCGCAGGAGGGAACGGTTGCGCTTCATTGCGCGATAGTTTCGGGTCGCTCAAGGGCTCCGCGCCGGAAAAATATTCGACCTTCAGAGCAAGCAGCGAGGGATCGATCGCCGCGTACGAGCGATCCGTGTACGCCGCGCCCATCGCAAAACGAACTCGCTCTGTGCCGAATTGTTTGCGCAAGCCTTCCAGCGGCGTCACATGATGCTGCGAGAATCCGTTGTAATTTCCCAGCAGCGCGACGGCGTCATCGGCCGATGACCCAATCACCGCGATCTTGCCGGGAGATTTCAGCGGCAGCACGCCCGAGTTTTTCAGCAACACGATCGACTTTCGCGCGGCTTCCAGCGCCAATTGCCTGTGCGCCGCCGAATCGACCTCCGAGTACGGAATCTTCGAAAACGGCACGCGCTCCGGCGGATCGAACATGCCGAGTTTGAAGCGCGCGACCATCAAGCGTTCCAGCGATCGGTCGATTTCCGCTTCGGTGATCAGATGCTGCTTCACGGCGTCGACGAGCGAGCGATATTCGGTCCCGCAAGTCAGATCGGTTCCAGCCTTCACCGCGGCCGCCGAGGCCTCCGCTGCCGTCGCTTTGTACTTGTGTCCGCGATAAATGTCGGCGATGGCGCCGCAATCGCTCACGACGTAGCCGGAAAACTTCCACTCGTCCTTTAGATATTTCTGCAACAGGTCCGTGTTCACGCACGCGGGCTTTCCGTCCACCGCGTTGTAGGCGCACATCACCGAATCCGCTTTGCCCTCGACGATGGCGGCGCGAAATTGCGGCAAGTATGTGTCGGCAAGATCGCGCGCGCTGGGATTTACGTTGAACTCGTGGCGCGACGGCTCGGGACCGCTGTGTACGGCGTAGTGCTTGGCGGTGGCGATCACCTTGAAGTAACGCGGATCGTCGCCTTGCAACCCGCGAATGAACTCAACGGCCAGGCGTCCCGTGAGAAACGGGTCTTCACCGTAGGTTTCTTGTCCGCGTCCCCAGCGCGGGTCGCGAAAAATGTTGATGTTCGGCGACCAAAACGTGAGGCCGTGATAGCGCGTGTGATCGTTGTTGCGAATCGCTTCGTTGTACTTGGCGCGCGCTTCGGTGGAGATCACCTCGGCGACGCGATGCATCAAGTCGGTGTCCCACGTAGCGGCCAGGCCGATCGCTTGCGGGAACACGGTGGCTTGACCGGCGCGCGCGACGCCGTGCAGCGCTTCGTTCCACCAATCGTAGGCGGGAATGCCGAGACGATCGAGCGCCGGCGCGCCGTTCTGCATTTGCAAGACTTTTTCGTCGAGCGACATTCGCGAGACAAGATCGTGCGCGCGCGTCTCCGCGGGAAGATCGGGGTTTTTGTACGGTTCCTGCGCGGACAGAAACGAGGCTACGGCCAAGCAAAGGAGCAATCGCATGGAGTTAGTTGTAGCACAAAACAAATTTGGCGCGCGGCATGGCAGGTCGACACAGAGCGCACAGAGAACGCAGAGGGCACGGAGAAAAACAACCGCCAAGCTAATAGGATGCACAAGTTTTACAGGATGCTCGCTCCTCATCCTGTTCATCCTGTCTGTCCTGGCGGATCGTTCTTGTTTTTCTCTGTGTCCTCGGCGTTCTCGGTGTGCTCCGTGGTAACCGGCTCGGTGTCAAGGCCGCGCCGGGACGTCGCGTAGCGCCTTCCCCGTGTAGACCTGTCGCGGGCGCGCGATCTTCTGTTCCGGATCGGTGATCATTTCTTCCCATTGCGCAAGCCACCCGACGGTGCGCGGGATCGCGAAAAGCACCGTGAACATCTCGGGACGGAAGCCCAGCGCTTGATAGATGATGCCCGAGTAGAAATCCACGTTCGGATACAGTTTGCGCTGTACGAAGTAATCGTCTTCCAGAGCGATGCGCTCGAGTTCCAGTGCGATATCGAGCTTCGGATTCCGTCCCGTCACTTCGAAGACGCGCTCCGCCGCCCACTTCAGGATGCGCGCGCGCGGATCGTAATTCTTGTAGATGCGGTGGCCGAAGCCCATCAACTTGCCTTTGTTGTTCTTCACCGCGGCTACGTACGCCGGTACTTTGTCCTTCGACCCGATCTCGTCGAGCATGCGCAGCACCTGCTCGTTGGCTCCGCCGTGCAGCGGACCATACAACGCCGCCGCGGCCGCCGCCGTCGCGACAAAAGGATCGGCCTGCGAACTGCCCACGCCGCGCATCGCGCTGGTCGAGCAGTTTTGCTCGTGATCGGCGTGCAGGATGAACAAAATGTCGAGAGCGCGCGCGATCGCCGGATTCGGCTTGTACACCGGCTCCGTCATCTTCCAGAGCATATTCATGAAGTTTTCGGTGTAGGTGAGCGAATTGTCGGGATAGACGTACGGCAATCCCATGCTGTGGCGATAGGTGTACGCCGCGATCGTCGGAACCTTGCTGATGGCACGCAGCACTTCCAGCTTGCGAACTTCGGGATCGAGAACTTTTTTCGCTTCGTTATAAAACGTGGAGAGCGCCGCCATGGTGCTGATGAACATGCCCATGGGATGCGCGTCGTAGTGAAATCCCTCCATGAACTTCTTCACGTTCTCGTGCAGCATCGTGCGGCGCATCAAATGCTCGTTCCAATCCTGGGCCTGATCCGGCGTCGGCAACTCGCCGTTCAGGATCAAGTACGCCACCTCGGGAAAGGTGCATTTTTCCGCTAACTGCTCGATGGGATATCCGCGATATCGCAAAATGCCCTTGTCGCCGTCGATGTAGGTGATGGAACTGCGGCACGCCGCCGTGTTCGTGTACGCCGGATCGTAGGACATCACGCCGAAGTCGTCGGGGTTGGTCTGGATTTGGCGCAGGTCGATCGCGCGAATGTTGCCGTCGTGAAGCGCAAGCGTGTAGGTTTTGCCGGTGCGATTGTCGGTAACGGTTAAGGTGTCGGGCATGGCGATAACAGCAAATTCTCCCCAACAAGTGTAACAGCTTGACGTGGGGCGCGGTACACCGGATCATGGGCTATGCGACTGTTTTCCGTTTGCACGGCCCTGGCGACCGCCCTTCCGCTTTTCGCGCAAACGAATGTTACGCCGCCGCAACCGCCGGCCGCTGCGCCCCAGAGTTGGATCGACCAAAGCACGGGCCATCGCGTCGTGCGCCTCACCGACGAGCCGGGCAGCGCCACGTTGTACTTCAATCAAAACTGGTTCACGCCCGACAACAAGAAGCTGGTGTTCAGCTCCCGCTCAGGCATCTACACACAGGATCTCGCGACGCACGAAACGAAGCGCGTGGTGGAAGGCGGCGCGCGGCTGATTGAAGTGGGTCACAAAACGCCGAGCGTCTACTACACGCGCAGCGGGGCGATTTTCTCCACCAACGTCGAGACCGGTGCGACGCGCGAAATCGCCAAGCTGCCGCCGCGCGGCGGTGTGGCCACTGTGAATGCCGACGAAACGCTGATCGCGGGCACGTACACTGAAACGGCGGGACCCGCCGGCAACGCCTACGCGTCGCCCGAGCAGCGCCCGCAACAACAACCGCTCGAACAGCCGCCCAACAAGGGACAAATGATGGAAGAACGTCTCGCGGCGCACATTCCCATGGGAATGTTTGTCATCGACGTGAACACCGGCGAGTTGAAAACCATCCATCGCGCTACCGACTGGCTGAATCATTTGCTTTTTTCGCCCACCGATCCCACGCTGCTGATGTTTTGTCACGAAGGACCGTGGCACAAGGTCGATCGCATCTGGACAATCCGCACCGACGGTTCGCAACTCACGAAAATCCACACCCGCACCATGGCCATGGAGATTTTCGGCCACGAATTCTGGAGCATCGACGGCTCCACGATTTATTACGATCTGCAAACGCCGCGCGGCGAAGATTTTTGGCTGGCGGCGTATAAAGTCGCGACGGGCGAACGGACTTGGTATCACATGCAGCGCAACGAATGGTCGATCCACTTCAATGTGACGGCGGACGGCACGCTATTCTGCGGCGACGGCGGCGACCCGGGCCAGGTCGCCAAGGCACCCGACGGCGAATGGATCTACTTGTTTCGCCCGGAACTGCTGCGCAATCAAGGTGTGGACGATAAGACGCTGGTGCGTCCCGGTGTTTTTCACGCGGAAAAACTGGTGAACATGTCGAAGCATCAATATCATCTCGAACCGAATGTGCGTTTTTCGCCCGATGCCAAATGGGTGATTTTCCGCTCCAATATGTTTGGACCGACGTATGTGTTTGCGGTCGAGGTGAAAAAGGCGGAGTAACCCGCGCGACGCGTGGCGTATAATCGGCGTCATGCGGGTTAAGCACGTCCTGTTGTTCCTTCTATTCGCCTCTTTTCTTTTTGCCCAAAACCCAACGGCGGGTCGGCCGCATTCCCGTGCGACATTCAAGGCACGTACGGCGACGCTCCCCGCTCCGCGATCGGTGATCGTCGTAATGAACGCGCCGGCTGCGGTGGAGATGCTTACAAAGACGGACCCGGCCGCGAATCACGCGCGCATTTTCTCCGCCGAGGGCCGCGACTTGCGCCAGGCGTTGCGCCAGGCGAAAGCGCCGCTCGTTGCACGGATCGCCACCCGGGGACTCGAAGTGCGTGCGCAAACCGAAACGGTGCTGAACGCCGTGATGATCGCCGACGCGACTCCCGAGGACCTCGAGTGGCTACGCGCGCAGCCGGAGGTGAAATCGGCGCGCGTTTCCGGACGCATGCACGTCATGATGGACGCCGCCGCGAATCTGGTGGGTGCGCCGCAAGTGTGGAGTCAAACAGGCGGTCAGGATCAAACCGGACGCGGCGTGAAGATTGCTTTGATCGATTCGGGTATCGACGTATTGCATCCGATGCTATCCGATAGCGGATTCGCCGCGCCGCCCGGTTTTCCGTGCTTCGACAATTCCACGAATCAGAAATACACCAACAATAAGGTGATCGTCGCGAAGAACTACGTTTGCCCGCTCACCGGCGACTGCATTGACTTCTTCGATCCGCTCGACCGCCAAGCCGGTGACGGATTGGGGCACGGCACGTTTACCGCGTCGATCGCAGGCGGACGCAGCGCGGCGGCGCCCGACGGTGCTACGATCGCCGGAATCGCCCCGGGCGCGTTTCTCGGCAACTACAAAGTTTTTTCTTCTCTCGGCTCGGGTGAGGACAGCGCGATCCTCACGGCGCTGGAAGATGCCGTCAACGACGGCATGGACATCATCAGTTTCTCCGGCGGGGGCGGCGGCACGACGGCGTTCGTCGATTTGTACTCCGAGGTCACGCAAAACATCGCCGCGCTCGGCATCGTGACGGTGGTGGCGGCCGGTAATTGCGGTCCCTTCGGCGATTGCCAGGCCGGTGGCGACGCATCGATGTCGTCGCCGGGCTTGCTGCCGGAAGTGATCGCCGCCGGCGCATCGACAAATTCCCACATGGTGTCGCCGGTGCTGCAGATTCTTGGACCCGTACCTCCGCCGGCGAATCTCCAAGCCGTGACGTTTTTCGCCTCCGGCGTTTCGCCCATTTCGAAAACCATCGGTCCCGTCACGCTCGCCGACGGAGATCGCGTGGACTCGACGCAGAGGCTGTGCCGCGCCGCCACCAGCACCGCACTGCAGGGCGTGTGGGCGCTGGTGGAACTGACCGACGCGTGTGACACCGATACGCAAATCGGATTCGCGTCGCGCGCCGGCGCGCTCGGCGTGATCTTCTACGACAATTTCGACGAACCGCTCTTCGACATTTTCGATTTCACGACGAATAGCTCGATTCCTTCGGTCTACGTCACGTTGAACGACGGCGTGAATCTGACAAACTTTCTCGCCCAGAACAGCGGCGTGACCGTGCAACTGAATCCCTTCACCGTGCTCGCGCAGAAGGCGGATCAGGTTTCCGACTACAGTAGCCGCGGCCCGACGGCAGATTTTTTGATCAAACCCGATCTCGTCGCGCCCGGCGACATGCTAGGCGCAGTGGAAACCATCGATCCGAACGGTCAGTTTTACGACGCCTCCGGATTCCTCTACGCGGCCGGCACGAGTTTGGCTACGCCGATGATCTCAGGCGCGGCGGCCGCGATCAAACAAGCGCATCCCGGCTATGCTCCGCACGATGTTCGCAGCGCGCTCTCCGGCACGGCGTCACCGATTTCCGCGACGCAGGACGGCGCGCTGATTTCGGTCATGAACTCCGGCGGCGGGCGGTTGAATATTCCCGCCGCCATCGCCACAACGCTGGTTTCCGATCCGGCCGCGGTGAGCTTTGGCATGACGAGCCTAGGAACCGCGCCGGTAAACATGTCGGCGGCGGTGAAGTTGAAATGCACCGGAACCGTTTCTGAAACGTTTTCAATCGCGGCGACACCTTCGGTAAACATCAACGGAGTCACGTGGTCCACCGACAAATCCACGGTGACGCTTGCGGCCGGAGCCACCGCGACGATCAATGTGACGCTTGCGGCGGCCGGGCAATCGCAAGGAATCAGCGAAGGATTCGTCGTGCTGAAAAGCACATCGACTGCGACGACACTGCGCATTCCATTTTGGGTGATGCTCGGACGACCGACGCTGGGGGTGAATGGCGTGGTCGACGCGGCGTCGTTTGGCCCGAAAATCGCGCCCGGTGAAATGATCTCCGTGTTCGGGTCATCGATTGGCGGTGCGGGAGTCGGCGCAACGGCCATTCCTCTGCCGTACGAATTGAACCACGCACAGATTCTGCTGCTCGGCCGCGCCGACTTTCCGAGCGAACAATACGGCGGCGACGTTTTCGGCAGTCTGCCACTGTTCTTCGATTCCGCCGGACAAGCGAACGTGCAACTTCCCTTGCAGATGACGCCCAATCGCTACGCCTGGATCATTTCAACAGTGCAAGGAATCCAGAGCAACGCGGTGACGTTTCAAGTGGTGACGGCTGCGCCGGCGATTTTCACCGCTACTGCAAACGGCGTCACGAGCGGCATTGTGTTGCACGCGAATTATCAGCCTGTAACGTCCTCGAGTCCCGCCGCGCCGGGCGAAGTGGTAACCGTGTACTGCACGGGATTAGGCGACGTGACACCCCAGCCGAATTTGGGCACAGCCGCGCCGGCGAGTCCAGTGAGCACAACCGTCGCGGCGACCACAGCGAGCGTCGCCGGCCAGACGGCTTCCGTGCAATTCTCGGGACTCGCGCCGCTTTACGTGGGTCTCTATCAAGTGAATGTGCAGATTCCCTCAGGCGTAGCGTCGGGCCCGCAATCATTGACCATTTCAGCCGCCGGCGCGACGAGCAAACCGGTGACCACGTTCATCAAGTGATTTCGGCCGCCCGAATTGCGTTATCGTAGAGAGTCATGCCCACGCTCCTGGTCGTCGACGACGAAAAGTCGCTCTGCGAAATGCTCGATATCGCTTTCCGCAAGGAAGGCCATCGTGTCGAGACCGCCACGAGCGTGGAGCTGGCGCGCAAACGCCTGAAGTCGAATATCTACGACGCCATCGTCAGCGACATTCGCTTTCCCGAGGGCAGCGGACTCGACGTTCTACAGCAGGCGCGCGAAACCGACGACGACGCCAAAGTCGTGTTCATGACGGCCGCCGCGACGCTCGACACCGCCGTACGCGCGCTGAACATGGGCGCGTTCGGTTACATCATCAAAACGCACAACCTGATCGATGAGTTGCGGCCGATGGTGAATCGCGCCGTGGAGATTCGCGCGATCCGCCGGGAAAATCGCACTCTGCGCCGCGAACTGAAGCGCGGACTTGAGAATTTGCTAGGGCAATCGGCGGCCATGAAGGACTTGAAAGAATTGGTCGCCACAGTGGCGTCAACGGGGTCGACGATTTTGATTACCGGCGAAAGCGGAACGGGTAAGGAGTTGGTGGCGCGCGCGCTTCATGCCTGCAGTCCGCGGCGCGACGAGCCGTTCGTGTCGGTGAATTGCGGCGCGTTTCCCGAGACGCTGCTCGAGAGCGAGTTGTTCGGATACATGAAGGGATCGTTCACCGGCGCCACCAGCAATCGCCAGGGACTGTTTGAAGCCGCCAACGGCGGCACGCTGTTCTTGGACGAAGTCGGCGAAACCACGCCGGCCATGCAAGTGAAGCTGCTGCGCGCGCTGCAGGAGCGCTGCGTGCGTCCGCTGGGCGGCGCCGCGGAAGTGGCCGTGGACGTGCGCGTGGTCTGCGCGACGAACCGGGATCTTCAGCAGGCGGTGGCGGAAAAGACATTTCGCGAAGATTTGTACTATCGCATCAACGTGATTCCCGTGGAATTGCCACCGCTGCGCGAGCGCCGCGAGGACATCCTGCCGCTGGCCACGCACTTCCTCGGACGTTTCCGCGAACGTATGAACAAACCTGTGTCGCGGATCGCGCAGAATGCGGCGGCGGCGCTCGAGCAGTACAACTGGCCGGGCAACGTTCGCGAACTGGAAAACCTGATCGAGCGCGCCGTGGCCCTGAGCAAGACGGAAGAAATCGGACTCGACGCGCTCCCCGAGAAAGTCACCAACCCGGCGGAGTCCGCCGCGCCCTCGCTGCCGGCGCTCGGAGGAAACGATTTAGCCTTGCCGGCGGATGGTCTTGACCTGGAGCAAAAGATCGCCGAAGTGGAGAGCGGCTACATCCGCGCCGCCTTGAAGCAAGCCGACGGCGTGCGAACCAGAGCGGCCGAACTGCTGCGCATGAGTTATCGGTCGTTTCGTCACTACGCGAAAAAGTATCGGTTGTAAAGCATGCCCGAGATCAGCCGCTTCTACGGGATCGTGATAACGATGTTCTACGCTGATCATCCGCCGCCGCATTTTCACGCCCGTTACGGCGAGCAAAAGGCGATTGTTGCGATTGATGACGGCGGCTTGCTGGTTGGTCATATCTCTGCACGAAGCTTACGGCTGATCCGAGAATGGCCTGAGCTTCACAAGACAGAGTTGACAGAGAATTGGAATTGCGCTCGTAGTAAGATGGCTTTGAAGGCCATCGAGCCACTGGAGTAGTCATGCTACAGGACATCGTCGAAGCTCGTCCGCTCAGCGAATACAAACTGTTTCTCCGTTTCGAGGACGGCGCAGAAGGAATTGTCGATGTGGCCCGAATGCTTCCGTTCGAGGGCGTCTTCGAACCGTTGCACGACCTCGCGTGCTTTCGGCAAGTCCGCGTGAACCGCGAGACCGGATCAATCTCGTGGCCGAACGGCGCCGACCTTGATCCCGATGTGCTGTACTCGATGGTGACGAACACTCCTCTGCCGTCCCTTGAAACGTCCGGCGCGACACAGCATCGCGACTAAGCACTCGACAATGAAAACCCGCACGCGGGAACCAGCGACCAAGCTGCGGTGTCTGATCTTCCTTAAGCCGGCCAGTTGCTTCCCCGCCCGGCAAAAAAGGAGACCGCCATGAATTGGCACGAAATGGCTACCCGCATGGGTGGCATTGCGTGGGGTGTCGTCGGAGTGATGTTCTGCATGTCGGCGTGGTCGATTGGTGTGATGATCGATCGTTGGATCGCGTTTTCCGCGTGCCGCAAGCAATCGCGCCTGTTCGCGCCCGCGGTGGCGGGCGCGTTGCGCGAAGGAAAGCTCGACGAAGCGGTGCAACTGGCGGCGCACTATAAGCGGAGTCACTTGGCGCGCGTGCTCGTCGGCGGATTGCAGGAATTTCAGGCGCATCAGGAATCGGCCGCGATTTCCGGATCGACCATCGACGCGAGCAAACGAGCCCTCGATCGCGCCCGGGCCATTGTGGAAGCGGAACTGGAGCGCGGACTCAGCGGTCTGGCGACCATTGGATCTACGGCGCCGTTCGTCGGACTGTTCGGCACGGTCGTCGGCATCATCGACGCGTTTCAAACCATCTACTCGGCGAAGGAAGTCGGCCTCGGCGCGGTGGCCGCCGGTATTTCCGAAGCGCTTGTTACAACGGCGATCGGCCTGTTTGTCGCCGTGCCGGCCGTGTGGATGTACAACTACTACTCGACGAAGATCAAGACGTTCAACGTGGAGATGGAAAACTCGTCGAGCGAATTGATGGATTATTTCTTGAAACATTCCCAATAAGGAGAAGCGCCATGGCCATCGCGACGACCAATAAGACCGGAGCGAACATCAACATGACACCGCTGATTGATGTTCTGTTGGTGCTGCTAATCATTTTCATGGTGATCACGCCACTGATGCCGCAAGGTCTACCCGCGGAGTTACCGAAGCCCGCTTCGAAGCACCTTCCGAACTCTGGAGACGCCAATCCAATTGTCATCCGCGTGGAAAAGGACGGGCGGTTGTCGATCAACCGTCAACCCATCACTGTGGAGGAACTCGGCTCGCGGTTGGCGAAGATCTACCAGACGCGCGCCGGGCGTGCGGCTTTTGTGGAAGGCGACGGCAGCCTGGAGTTTCATGAGATCGCGCGTGTGATCGATATCGCCAGGGGCGCGGGCGCAGATCGCATTGCGCTGATGACACTCGTCGACGTGCCATCTTAGGAAGCCGGTGTTATATTGGGGCATCGTGAAAACCTTTCTGCGCGCGCTCGCTTTGGTTTCTCTTGCCGGCATTGTTTGGGCGCAAGATCTTCACACGTTGTCGGTAACGGTGCACGATCCAACGGGCGCGGGAATCCCGCGAGCCAAACTCGATGTCGCGATGCTCCCGTTTGGGACGCCTGCGCCGCCACCGGCAGATCGCGCGGGCAGGACTTCCGTCGCGCTTCCAGCAGGAGCGTACGATTTGCTCGTTACCGCGGACGGATTCACGAAGTGGTACAAGCATGTCGAGATGGGGTCTACTGAGCTACAGCTCACCATCTCGCTGAAAATCATGACTTTTTCCGGACCGACGGTCATGGAATCCGCTCCCGCGCCGCCAATCGGAGACTACAAGCAGGCGATCCGCGAGGCTGTGCAACCGCGCGAGCAGGACGTTTCTCTTTTACTCTTCACTGTCGACCCATCGAAGCCCGTTCGCGTGGTCACCTGGACGAAAGAGAAAAAAATGAGCCTATTCATGAAAGATGGAAAGCCCGTGATGACGGCGCCGGGCGACATTTGGGTCACGATAGTTCCGGAAGTTCGCAATTTCTGCCGTGGCGCAGGGCCGGATCTTACGCTGCGTATCGAGCAGCGACTCGGTCTGCCGCCCGGCGCCGGTTACACGGACTTTCTTGAATTGGAAGTCGAACCGTCGTTGACGAATCTTTTTCGCCCTTGCGGCGCCCCCTCGACAACTACGCACACTTGCACGGCTGCACCACCGGCGAGCGCCGACACACCTTACGCGAGCTGGTTTTATCGCCAGTATTACAACTCTTACGCGAGTCAATATCAATATCCATGGACATCGCTTGGATACACGTTCGATTGGGCGCGCTATTCGGACGGCACATTCGTGCGTTACGGCGAGAGTGAGTTTGTGATTCCATCCGGCGCGCCGATCAAAGTAATCGCCTCGGCGTCGACGGCCGCGTACTGCGCTAAGTGACGTGACGCAATTTGCTGACGCGACCCACCTCGACCCACTCGACCACGAAGATATTTCCGTGGCGATCGAAGCACGCGCCGTGCGGAGCCACAAACTTCCCGGGTTTGAACGCTTCGCGCGGCTGCGTGCGCGTCTTGCGCCACTCCGATTCCGAATCGTCGCCAAGTTGGGCGACAACTTGGTTGTTCCGGTCAAAAACCGTTACGCGCGCGCCGAGATCGGGCACCACCACGTCGCCGTTCTTGAAGAATCCGAAGTGACACGGGAGTTTCGTGCCGTCCACAAAGTCGATGGACTTGCCGTCGAGCGTGAATCGCTGGATTCGTGCATTCGCGCGATCGGCCACGAGCAGCACCGGCGATTTTCCACGGACGTCCAAAGCTATTCCGTGCGGGCAATCGAGTTTCCCGGCCTCTTTGCCTTTCCCGCCGAACGTTCGGATGTACTCGCCCTTTGGATTGTATTGATTGATGTAGCTCGAACCGTAGCCGTCGCCGACGTAGATGTCGCCGTTCGGCGCGATGGCCAAGTTCGTGGGGCTATATTTGATTTTCTTTCCATCGGCGCCCGGCTTGTACGCGTCCGATTGCTCAGGATATCCGATGGTCCAAACTTCTTCGCCCTTCAGCGTGCGTTTGGTAACGAGCGCTTTCTTCGTGTCGCAGAGGTACAAAAACTCCTGGCTGCCCTCGCGATGGATGTGCAAGCCGTGCGCGCCGCCCTTGAATTCCGAACCCCACGACCGCACGAATTTTCCCTTGGCGTCGAAGACCACCATCGAGTCGCTGCTTTCGCTCGAGGCATTCACAGTGTGATGCACGTAGATGTTGCCTTGCGAATCCTCGCAAACGCCGTGCGTGTTGCCGTAGCGAATGCTCGCGGGCAACTCGCCCCAGTCGTGGGTGACCTCGTAACGGTGCGCACCCTCGCCGACAATCGGCAACGCGCTGCCCGACTTGTTCGTGGCATGAAGAATGATGGGAGCACTCAGGCTCGCCGCGACAAAAGACCTTCTGGTAAGTTTCATGGCAAATTCGCCCCTTCGATCCACTTGCGGATTGTCTCATACTCCGTCGAGCCCGCGGTGAAACGCCGGCCACCGCCATGTGCCGTCATCGACGATCCCACAACTCCTTCGGCTTCCGCCGTCGAAATCGGTTTGCGGAGTAACAGGCTTTGCTCGGGATCAGCGGTATTCACCACGTTCATCACCGTGGAAAACGTAGCGTTGAAGAGCGTGTGCGTCGAGTGACAGTCGGCGCAGGCGTAGCCGTCCGAGCCTTTCATGTGGAAGATTGGCTCGACGTACGCGTGAAAATATCCTTCGTCGAGTTTTCCGGCTGGCTTTGCGACAGCGGCTGTCGCCGGACGCGCACCGGTGCCGGGGCGTCGCGGCGCGGGCATGTGAAATGCCTTCGCGACTTCCGCCACGTCCGCGTGACTATCGAGATAGCGCGCGGCTTCCCTCTGGCCTTCGCTGCGTCCGCCCGCCTGAGCCTCCACTTCCCGGAACGGCGTTTCGCGGACTATCAGAAGCGCTTTCCGCGCCAGTTGGCGCGTCTCCGCATCGTTGGAGTCCGCCATCTTCAGGAGCGCGCGCGAAAGTTTTTCGGCGCTCGATCCGAAGAAGGCGATTTGCTCGATGTCGTTGCCGATTCGGCTGTAGACCGGCGGCGCGACGCCTTCCAGATCCGCGTCCACTTCATAGGCGTCGCCGCGGCGCAGCGGAAGATCAGTGAGCGACTGGAGCAAGCGTTTCTGTTCGGCTGCCGGACGCGAGGAGAGAAACGCGGTGAATTTGTCGGCCAACCGCGCTTCGACGGCCAAGCGTCCGTCGATCGATCGCTTGCGATCATCGTCGCGTCCAAGGAGTGCAACCCAATTCTGATAAAGGTAGCGAACATTTTCGTCCGCCAGATTATAGATAGCGGCGTGCAAGTTTGTTTCCACCCACGGATGCTGCGGTGAGTGAAACATCGCGAGCAGCGTGTCCTCGATTTCGTTGCGCGCGTGATCGTCAGCGTTCCAGAACCAGCTTTGCCACAATCCGCGGACGGCTTGCATGCGAATGGCGGGCGAAGGATCGGCCGTGTCTTTCGCCAACGCGTCGATCAGCGCGCCGTCGCCTGCAAGATCCTTGAAATGATGCGCGAAGACTCGCGTTCCTCCCCAGCGCGTGCGATCGTCGGGTGACGCGAGCGCCGCCGCGACCAAGCGATCGCGTTGTGCATCCGCGCCGGGAATGCGGCGCAATCCCCACGCGGCGGTGCGCTGAACCAATTTGCTTGGATCGCCCAATAATTTCGCCAGCGCCGGCGCAGATTCGGTCATCGCCGGACGGCCGAGCGCCGCGGCGGCCGCCTGGCGAATCAGTGCGTCATTCGAGTGCGTGGCCTTTTCAAGTTGCGCGAGCACCGCAGGCGACGGTTTGGCCCAAATCTCCTCCGTCTCATTCAGAAATTTCATCGGATCGCTGGAAAGCGTCGTGGGAGCCGCTGCATCCCATCCAGGTGCGCGTTTCGCCAGAGGGAAATACGCGCTCAGCGCAACGGCGGCAAACTGCGTCTCGCGAAACGGCGTTTTGAAATTCTCGAACGATTGCAGCGGGTCCATCCAGCCGCCGAAATCCTGCTGGCGGCGCATTAAATAGTCGATGGCCTTCTTCACCTGCGGATTTTCGGCGGGAATCCCGGCGTCATGCAGCGCCCACAGCGCGTGGCCGGTTTGAAATTCCACTTCCGCTTCCTTGGCTTCAAACTTCATCGACCACTGGCCGTCTTCGCGCTGCAGCGAGAGAATCCGGGCCGCGTTGGCGGCGATTTGCTCGCGATACTTCGCAGGATCAATGTCGGCCAGCGCCAGCGTTTGGTAGCACAAGTCGATCATGTTCTTCACCTGAGCGGTGGCGATCATTTCCGGCAGGTGCAGAGTGTCTTCATGCAGGTCGTGCAAAGTTCTCCACGAATACCACGCGACTTCTTGGTTTGACACCAACGGAGTATTCCCGTTCGTTTCGTCCGGAGGCAACTCATGGCGGCCGGCGTAATAGAGTCGCAAATAGTTGGCGGCTTGTTCGTGATACGCAGGGCGCTTCTGTTGCGAAACGTTCGTTTCAAATAAACTTGCGAGCACCGACATGCGACTCAACACGTTGGCCGGCGCGGAAATCACGCGCGACCACACGACGTCTGCCTTCTCGAATCCATAGAAGGGCCGCGGATTCTGGTAGAAGCGATCTTCCAGGAATTGCAATTGCTCGCGCTGGACGACGGGGTATCCGTTCACCACCGACATCAACTGCGCGCGCTGCGAAAAATGGCTGGCGTGACACGCCACGCACAGCGACGTTTCCTGATGCACCGGTGCTACGCGATCCATGGTGCCGCCGCGTCGCGGCGTGTTGGCAAACCAGGAGTCGCCGGCGCCCATGATGTAATCGACCGCCGTGCGCACGGCCTCGTGTGGATCGCGATACGGCGGCGCGTTGTAGACGCGCGTGCGCAAGCGATACTCGGGATGATTCGCGCGCACGCGAACGTAGTAATCGCCGGCCGATTCGAGCACGCGCGGCGTGAACTTATTGCCCGGCAGGGCTTGCACTTCATGCGGCGCGGCCACGGGGTCTTGTCCACGCGTGTACTCGGTGAGTTTGCCGTCGATCACGTGAAAGACCGACACATCGACAGGAAGATCGTCGCGATCGGTCAACTCAAGTTGGAAGTAAACCAGTTTCGGTTCGGCGCCATCGAAGCGAAAGCGATACCAATCTTCGCCGCGCGCATCGGCGACGTATTTCTTGCGCGGCGTTCCCGGCACGGGGATGTATTCCAGTTCGTCCCCGGATGCATAGATCGTTTTGCCGAGCGTCATCTCGCTCGCCGATTTCCAAGTGTGATTCGCGCCGCGGTTCAATTGCGGCGAATCCGGCCAGCGATTGATCTGTAGAGTAAATTCCCCTGTGACGCCTGTCGCGTCCAAGCGCAGCGCGGCGGGCGCGTCCGCCGGCAAATGGAACATCGCGTACAAATCGGCGTCGCCGGCATGAAGTGTTTTCTCGACGAGAGCGTTCTCGCCGTTCATCAGCCGTACGCGCAAGCGCGCATCCGGGACCAACAACGACACCGGCACCAAGACAAGCAAGCTGCACAACGCATTCGGCTTTAGACGAGTCAGCGGAATTGCGCCCGTGCGAATTTGTTCGACGGTCGAATAAATCGCGGGCACGCGGATTCCCTGCGCGGACAAAACTTGGGAAACCGGCAGCAGAGGTAGCAAAAAGAAAAGCGCTCGAAACCTCATCAACTCGATGTTAGCACTGGCGAGCGGAGGTAACTAGCGTCCGGTTCATCTTGCGCATGCGATCCGACATCAGCTTCATCACATGGATCGCGAAAAACGGCGTTTGCTCCACGAGAAACATGAAGCGCTTCGCCGTGACCGGCACCACTCTTGTAGTGGACTTCACACGCGCCGACGCGCTACGCGGGCCGTCGTCGATGAGCGCCATTTCTCCGAAGATGCCACCGACGCCGATCGTCTCGACCACTGTGTCGCCGACCACAATATCCACTTCGCCTTCTAGCACGGCGTACATGAGATCGCCGGGATCGGCTTCTTTAAAGATCACATGCCCGGGTTCGTACGTTACGACATTGTCGGCATTGCGAAAGAGGCGCGTTGTATCCATTGGGGGGTAACCTTGATTCCAGCCGCTATTCTAACGGTTGACACCACCTTTAAGCTATTAAGATTGCGTTAGGGAATCAGAAGCACCTTACCAACATTCTCGCGGCGCTGGATGTAGCGATGCGCCGCGGCCGCTTCCGCCAGCGGAAACATTTTCCCAATCGTCGGGCGAATCTTGCCGTCTTCGTAAAGCTTGCGCAACTCCGCAAGTTCTTCCAGGAGGAGCGCGGCTTCCTTGGGCGTGTCCATGCGGCCGATGTGCGCGCCGATGATCGTCTTGTTATCCATCATCAACTGCCGCGGATTGATGCGCATTTCGAGCAGCCACTCGATCGCCGTGCCGATGCCCGCGCGTTCGCCGGTAGCCGCGCGCGAGAATCCGAAGACGATGAGCCGGCCGAGCGGAGCAAGCAAGCTGTAGTTGATTTTCGTCGCCGACCCGCCGAGCGGATCGAGAATCATGTCGACGCCCTCACCGTTGGTGAGCCGCCGGACTTCCGCGGCCCAGTCGCCAGTGCGATAGTCGATGGCGTGATCGACGCCGTGCTCGCGCAGCAGTGCATGTTTTCCTGGCGACGCGGTGCCGAAGATCGAGGCGCCGATCGCGCGCGCCAGTTGAATCGCGGCCATCCCCACGCCGCCGGCCGCGGTGTGGATAAAAATCCGTTCGCCGCGACGCAATTGTCCTTGGCGAACCATCATGTGATACGCGGTCACGTAGACCACCGGCATCGCGGCCGCTTCTTCGAAGCACATTCCGTTGGGGATGGCGATGGCGCGCGCGGCCAGCGCGACCACCTGCGAGGCGTAGCCGCCGCACGGCAGCAACGCGACGGCACGGTCGCCCTCGCGCCAATTCTCCACACCCGCGCCCAGGCGATCGACAACGCCCGCCGCTTCGAATCCGGGAACGTAGGGAATCTTGAACGACGTGGGATAGAGTCCCATGCGCTGCATGATGTCGGCAAAATTGATTCCCGCGGCGCGCACGGCAATGCGAATTTCTCCCGCGCCCGGTTCGAGATCGGGCGCCTCGCGAAGTTCGAGCGCTTCGGGCGGTCCATGACGCGTGATGAAGGCGGCGCGCATGCCGTCATCCTATATCAATCGCGGCGTCACACCGCCGCTGGGGTCGCAACCGCGGCGCTTCAGCGCCGCTAGCGGCGGAAAGGCGTATGCTAGTGCCATGAAGCGCTTCTTTTTCGTTTTCGTCGCGTTCGTTTCCGTCACGTTCGTTTTCGTCGCGTTCGTTTTCGTCGCGGCGGGGGCGGTGGCACAATCGCCCGCACGAGACGCATTGCTCCAACAAGCGGATCGCGATCTCAACGCCGGTCCGTTTTCTGTGATGCACAAAAAACTCGCGCCGTCGAGCGGCGACAAGCACGACTACATGAGCGTGGGCCCTTACTGGTGGCCCGATCCCACCAAGCCCGACGGCCTGCCGTACATTCGCAAAGACGGCGTGATCAATCCTGATCGCACGAGCGCCGCCACCGACAACGACGAGTTCAAGAAGCTTTTCAGCGCCGTGGGCACGCTGGCGCTCGCGTATCGCGAAACGGGATCGGAAAAATATGCCGAGCACGCCACGGCGCTGTTGCGCGCGTGGTTTCTCGATCCCGCCACGCGCATGAACCCCAATCTCAACTTCGGCCAAGCGGTTCCGGGACGCAACGAAGGACGCGGCACGGGAATCATCGATACGGCGGGGCTCGTCGATTTGGCGCGCGCGCTGCCGTGGCTCGAAAAATCGAAAGCGTGGAGCGACGCTGATCGCGCGGGAATAAAACAGTGGTTCGCGACGTATCTTGATTGGTTGGAAACGAGCAAGAACGGCAAGGAAGAGCGCGAGGCCACCAACAATCACGGAACTTGGTACGACGCGCAAGTTGTCGCCTTGGCGCTGGCCACGGGTCAAGACGCGCTGGCCAAGAAAACGCTCGAGGCGGCCAAGCAAAAACGCGTCGCTGCCGAGATCGAGCCCAATGGCAGCATGCCGCGCGAATTGGAACGCACCAAATCGTTCGGCTACAGCACGATGAATTTGCGCGCGTTCATGGAACTGGCGTCGCTGGGAGACCGCGCGGGCGTCGACCTATGGAATTATCAAACCGCGGACGGCCGCGGCATCCGCAAAGCTGTCGATTACCTCGCGCCCTACATGGATCCATCGAAGCAGTGGGAGCACGAGCAGATCGAGCCGATGAATCGCACGGAGTTGGCGACACTGATGCGGCGCGCCGCGATCGCGTACAAAGAGCCGCGCTATGAAACGCTGGCGGAATCCGCGCACGCCGCAACAAATCGGATGGAACTGTTATGGCCGTATACAGGAGTAAAATAGTCGCGTAGGAGAAAGGCGGTGCGGTATGCCTGACAACCTGATCACCGAGCAGTTCGTGGACGTATTCGATACCAACGACGAATCAGAAGCAATGGTAGTGCGCGGTTTGCTCGAGTCGAGCGGGATTGACGTGCTCGAAACCGCCGTGCAGGCGGCCCAGCGCGTCCATTCGTTCACTTCGGGACCAATGGGGCATATTCGCCTCAGCGTTTTCGAGCGCGACGCCGAGGACGCCCGGCAAGTCATCGAGGGGAATCGTCGCGGGGCAGACGAGCCGGAAGAAACGAATTAGCGGCTTTCGCGCGAATCTGACGCCAGCCGAACTTCCTCGCTACCGCTGTGCGCCGATGTTCCCGTCAAAGCAAAATTCGGTGCGCCCGACGCTGTTCCTAGCAACAATCGCCGGCCCTTCCGCACTTCGAGTTTTTCCATCCACGCCAACGCGATCGTGCCGGGGATCTCCGTATCCACCAAATTGGGATTCACACCACTCGCCGCGGTCCAGGTGATTTCCGACGAACTGTTGCCGGCAAGGGATAGCGCCAACCCATCGAGGGACAAATCTTCCTCAGAGGTGAGAAACACCGAGCCATCGACAATTTGAATCGCACCGGCCACCGCGCGCGGCAGTGTCCGAGATTGCGCACCAACCGTGCCGCTGCACGTCAGGCCTCGCGACACGCGGCGCGGACGCGACGTGTCGATGTTGGTGACGCGCTGCAACAACGCCACCAGATCGAGCGTGTTCAGCACGCCGTCGCCGCCGCGCGTGGTCGCCGTGTCGGCGGGGAACGCATCCATCGCGTCAAAGCGATCGCTGCACGTGGGCGGAACGAATCCCGCCAGGTTTGTCGCGGCGCGCAACAAGTAAACGAGATCGAGCGTGTTGAGCGTGTTGTCGCCGAAGTTGCCCACCGTGTTCGCCGTGAATGGATAGTTGTCGCCCACCATGTAGTCGAGCCGAATCGCCAGCGACGCACTACCGCCGCCGGCGAGCGCCACACTCGACGCTTGATAGCTGGCCGTCGCGCCGGTCACTTGCACCGTATACGTTTGTCCCACCGCCGCGGACGACGGCGTGGTGACAAGCAGTGTTCCCAAATTCTGTGTGCCGCTCACCGTGCTCGCCGGCGTGAGCCAACTTAAGCTGATCATGCCTGCACCGCCGGACGTATCAACGGTGGTAGCAGGTCCAAGAGCCGCGTCAGGCGTGAATGCCAGCGTTCCGGTGAGCGCCGGCGCAACTCCGTCAGGCGTCACCTGAATGCTGAACGCAATCTTGTCGGCGCTAACGCCCGTGTTGGCGACGAGCGTAATCGGAATCCGCACCGTTCCGCCCGCGGTATCGCCCGATGGCGCGGGTGACACCACGCCCTGCACCGTGCCGTTCTGCGAAATGGTCACGTTTTGTCCGGCGATGACGAGTGTTCCAGTGCGTGCGCTCGATGTGTCAGCCGTGAGCGCGAAGGAAACCGTGCCATTGCCCGAACCGGAAACGTTCGAGGTAATCGTCAAATAAGCATTCAGGCTTGCCGCCGACCACACGCATCCGGGCGCGACCGCAACCGCCACGCTTCCCGTTGACGCCGTCGCGGGAAACACGGTGGAGGGCGGCGTCAGGGTGTACGAACAAAGCAAATTGATCGCGAACGACGCCGTGTTCGACGTTCCGCCGCCAGGCAGCGGATTCACCACCGTCACCGCGGCTGTGCCCGTTGTCGAGGGATCACCCGCGGGAACCGCAGCAGTAAGCTGCGTCGCGCCGACAAAGTTCGTCGTCAAGTTGACGCCGTTCCACTGCACTTGCGATGACGTGTTGAAGTCACTGCCGTTCACGGTGAGCGTGAACGCACCCGTGTTCACCGTAGCGGACGCGGGCGAAAGCGTGGCAATCGCCGGCACGGGATTCAGCGCCCCCGTAATCGTAAAGATATCGGGCCCTGAAGTCCCGCCGCCCGGCGTGGGATTCGTCACGGTGACGAGCGCCTGGCCGGCGGTGTTCAAGTCGGTGGCAAGAATCGCGACGGTGACTTCCGTGGTGCTCACGAATGTGGTCACGCGATTCACGCCGTTCCATTGCGCCACCGACTGCGTGGTGAAACCGGCGCCAACGACGGCAAGCGTGAACGATCCCGAACCGATCGACGCCGACGCCGGCCAAAGCGCGGCGAGCGACGGCAACGGATTTCCGCTGACCGTCAGCGTGGCGCCCGACGATGTCCCGCCGCCCGGCGATGGTGTCGTCACCGCGATCGCCAGCGTTCCCGCCGCCGTAATATCGGACGCGTTGATCGCGGTGGTCAATTGCGTGGCGCTCGCGTACGTCGTGGTGCGACTCACACCGTTCACTAAGATTTGCGATCCATTGACAAAACCAATCCCAGTGACCGTCAACGTAAACGTTGCGCTGCCCGCCGTGACGGTGGCCGGCGAAAGCGACGCGATCGAAGGCGCCGGATTTCCGATCGTGAACGATAGCCCCGACGAAATGCCGCCGCCCGGCGTGGGATTCATCACCGTGACCGCCGCCGTTCCCGGCGACATGAGGTCGCTTGCGTTGATCGTGGCAGTAAGTTGCGTTGCGCTCACGTACGTTGTGTTGCGCGCGACGCCATTCCATTGCACTTGCGACGCGCTCACAAATCCGCTGCCGGTCACCGACAGCATGAACGCGCCTCCGTTGTAGGCGGCGCTCGAAGGCTGCATCACCGACGCGACCGGCGCGGGATTCGCAGTGATCGCGAATGACAGCGCGCCCGATACGCCGCCGCCCGGCGTGGGATTCACCACCGTCACGGTGGCCGTGCCCGATGTGGTGAGATCGCCGGCGGTGATCAGCGCGGTCAGTTGCGTCGAACTCGCCACGTTCGTTATGCGATTCGCTCCGTTCCATTGCACTTGCGACGTCGAGAGAAATCCGGTGCCCGTGACCGTCAGCGTGAACGCGCTCGAGCCGGCCGCCGCGGTCGCGGGCGAAATCACGGTGGCTGTGGGTGGGGGATTTCCAACGGTAAAGTTCGCGTTCGCCGACGTTCCGCCGGCAGGCGCGGGACTCACCACGGTGACGGCAGCGACGCTGGCCGTCAAGAGATCGGTGGCGTTGATTGCGGCGGTCAGTTGCGTGGGACTCACGTATGTTGTGTTTCGCGCCAAGCCGTTCCACTGCACCTGCGACGATGTGATGAAGCCACTGCCGGTGACGGTCAATGTGAAGGCCGTCGAGTTGATCGTCGCCGACGAGGGCACGATGGAAGCAATCGCCGGCATGGGATTCGCCGACACAGTGAACGTTACTGTGTTGGAAGCGCCGCCGCCCGGCGTGGGACTCTGCACCGTGATGGCAACCGAACTGCCGGCCGCGAGAATGTTGGCGGTCATCAACGCCGTCAGTTGCGTCGAATTCACGAACGAAGTGGCAAGACTCGATCCGTTCCACTGAACTTGGCTGCCGGCCACAAACCCGCTGCCGTTCACCGTGAGAGTTGTGGCCGGCGACCCTGCCGCGATCGACGAAAACGGAAGGCCCGTGATACTCGGCGCAGGATTGTTCACCGTAAACGTCGCGCTCGCCGAAGTTCCGCCGCCGGGGGCGGGATTCGTCACGGTGATCGCGAACGTTCCCGCCGTGGCGAGACTCGCCGACGGAATTGTCGCCGTCAACTGTGTGTTGCTGACGAACGTTGTCGAAATGCCCGTTCCGCCCCATTGCGCCTGCGACGCAGCCACGAATCCCGTGCCCGTGATCGTGACCGTTGTGGCGCTCGCGCCTGCCGTCGCCGTCGACGGCAGGATCGACGCGATGGCCGGCAGTGGATTCGCTGTGATCGCGAACGAAACGCTACCGCTGACGCCGCCTCCAGGAGCCGGATTCACCACGGTGACCGACACCGCGCCGGTCGAGGCGAGATCGGCCGCCTGAATCGCGGCGGTCAGTTGGGTGGAATTCACAAACGTTGTGCTGCGACTCACGCCGTTCCATTGCACTTGCGATCCATTGACGAATCCGCTGCCGTTCAGCGTGAGCGTAAACGCACCGGAGTTCACCGCAGCCGACACCGGCTGAATCGCCGTCAACAGAGGCATGGGATTCGCCGTGATCGTGAAGGCTTCGCTGCCGGCGGTTCCGCCCCCGGGCGTGGGATTTACTACCGTCACCGCGGCGGCGCCCGGCGCGGACAAATCCGCGGAGCTAATGGTGGCAGTTAGCTGCGTGGAATTCCCGAATGTTGTTGCACGACTCACACCGTTCCATTGCACTTGCGATCCGTTGACGAATCCAGTGCCGGTGACGGTGAGTGTGAAGCCGGTTGAACCGGCGGTGAGGCTCGCCGGCGAAATCTGCGTGATCGCGGGCGCGGGATTGTTCACTGTAAAGTTCGCAGACGGCGATGTTCCACCGCCGGGCGGGGGATTCATCACCGTGACGGCCACAGTTCCCGCTGTAAGAACGTCGGAGGATTGAATCGACGCGGTCAATTGCGTGCCGCTCACATACGTTGTGTTGCGCGCGACACCGCTCCATTGCACTTGCGACGCCGGAAGGAATCCCGAGCCTGTGACAGTCAACGTGAAGGCGCCCGATTGCAGCGTCGCGGACGCCGGCAGGATCGACGCCACCATCGGAGCGGGATTCGCAATGATGGAAAACGAAACGGATCCCGACGTCCCGCCGCCCGGCGTGGGATTCACCACGGAAACCGTCGCCGTTCCACCGGTCAATACATCCGCCGCGGAAATTGTGGCGCTCAACTGCGTGGCGTTGGTGAACGTTGTGGCCCGCGCCACCCCGTTCCACTGCACCTGCGATCCGCTCACGAATCCGCTGCCGTTCACGATGAGCGTGAAGCCCGGGGAACCGGCGGGCGTCGATTGCGGCGACACACCGGAAACGCCCGGCACGGGATTGCTGATGGTGAACGTCTGCGGTCCTGAAGTTCCGCCGCCAGGTGAAGGATTCGCCACTGTGACCGATGCTGTTCCCGCCGCGCCGACATCCGCCGCCTGGATCGCGGCCGTCAACTGCGTGGCGCTAACGTAAGTTGTTTGACGCGCCACGCCGTTCCACTGCACTTGCGACGCGCCGATGAATCCGCTACCGGTGACGGTCAGCGTGAAGGCGCCCGACGCCGCGTTCGCGGTCGCCGGAAGAATCGATGCGACCGATGGCGTGGGATTCGCCGTGATCGTGAACGAGGCAACCACCGACGTTCCGCCGCCAGGCGCCGGATTTACTACCGTCACCGACGCCGTGCCGGTGCTCACGAGATCGCCGGAGAGAACCGAAACGGTCAATTGCGTTGCGTTGATAAAGTTCGTCGCGCGGCTGGCTCCGTTCCACTGCGCTTGCGACGACGCTTCGAAACCGGTTCCGTTCACGGTGAGCGTGAACGCGCCCGAATTGGCCGCAGCCGTCGACGGCGTGATGCTCGAAATTCCAGGCGCCGGATTCGCCGCAATCGTAAAAGAAACGCCGGCGGATGTTCCGCCGCTTCCTGCGGGATTCACTACGGTGATGCTCGCCGTGCCGGTCGCGTTGATGTTGATCGCAGGAACGGCGGCGGTCAATTGCGTGGCACTCACAAACGTTGTCGAGAGATTCGCTCCGTTCCACGCCACCACGGACGTATTCAGGAATCCGTTGCCGGTGACCGTCAATGTAAACGCTCCAGACGCCGCGTACACGTTGGCCGGCGAAATCGACGAGATCGTTGGCGCATTCGGTCCCGCGACGGCGAACGCGACGGCCGGCGATGTCCCGCCGCCCGGTGTCGGCGTAAACACGGTGACGGAATTGCTCGCGGCAGCGGCGACGTCGGTTGAGTTGATGGAAGCTTGCAATTGCGTTTTGCTCGTGAACGTGGTGGAGCGCGCCGTTCCGTTCCACTGGACCACCGAACTCGCCGTGAAGTTCATACCGGTGACCGTCAGCGTGAACGCCGCGCTGCCGGTAGCGGCGCTGTTGGGCGAAAGCGTGGTGATCGCGGGAGCAGGATTCGACACTGTGAACGAACTCGACGCCGAAAGCGTTCCGCCGGTAACCTGCACCTGCACGGGAACGATTCCGGCCGTTCCGATGTTCGCGGCTTGCACGCTGGCGGTGAGTTGTGTGGAACTGACAAACGTAGTCGAGAGCGCTGAGCCGTTCCACTGCACGGTCGAGCCGGGAACAAAGCCGGTTCCCGTCACGCTCAACGTAAACGCCACCGCGCCGGCGGTCACCGTCGACGGGGAGAGCGAGGAAATCGTCACGGCCGGAGTTTGCACCGTGAAGACCACGGGATTCGATGGCGTGGACGACGATGGATTCGTGACGAGCAGAGTTGCAGAGCCGGTTGACGCGAGATCGCCCGAGGTGAGCGTAACGTCCACTTCGCTGGGGCTGACAAATGTCGCGCTGCGCGCCACGCCGTTGCGCGTGACCGTCGCACCGGAGACAAATCCAGTGCCGATGATGCGCACCGTGGTGGCACCGCTGCCTGCCACGCCGACCGCCGGCGTGATGTAACCGGCGTGTGGCCCGCCGGACGGCTCGCCTTCTTTCACCAGCGACACGTTAAAGAAGTTTTTCGGCTGCGCGAGCGGCGACACGAGTGTCGCGCCGTAACCGGTGACGTACACATTGCCACTGGGATCGACAGCTATCGCTTTCGGAATGGTTCCCGAGAGCGCGACTGAATAGTCGAGCGCCGTGCCCGAGGCATTCACGCGACTGATGTAAGAAATGTAGGCGTTGCCGTAGGAATCGACAGCCACGCCGCAACCGCTGTCGTTGATGATCGTGGAATAGAAGACCGTGGTTCCGGCCGCACTCAGCTTCAACAAAAAACCGGACGCCGCAACCGGCGGCGCGGGCATCGCGTTGACCGTGGGAAAGGAACTGATCGCGTTGGTGAATCCGCTGACATAAATATTACCGCTGGGATCGAGCGCGACACCGTAGCCGTTATCTTGCCCGGAGCCACCGTAGTACGTGGAGAAAAGGAGAGCCGTTCCCGCGGCATTCAGTTTGCTGATGAATGCGTCGCCCGAGCCGGCGTAGCTCGATTGAATCGGATTGACGGTCGGGAAGTTCGATGACGTGGTCGATCCCGCGATCACCACGTTGTTCGACGAGTCCACGGCAATCGCCGCACCGCTATCGACGCCGCTACCTCCCAAGTAGGTGGAGTATATGATCGACGAGCAGGACGGGTTGAGCTTGGCGATGAATGCATTCGTCGCGCCGGTAGAGGCGAGCGATCCGTGGAGCGCGGAGATCGCTGGAAAATTCGGTGAGTTCGTGGAACCGGTGATGTACATCGCGCCCGTGGGGTCCAGCGCGATGGCGTTGGCTTGATCCGTTCCGCTGCCACCCAAATACGTGGAGCATGCAAGGAAAGATCCGGTGGGGTTCAACTTCAACACAAACGCGTTGCGAATTCCCAACAACGACGATTGCAACGGCCCTTGTGTGGGGAAATTTGTGCTGCTGGTCCAGCCGGCAACGATGACCTCGCCGGAAGCATCGACGGCAATGCCTTGGCCTTGCTCATCGGAACCGCCGCCGATGTACGTCGAGAAGACGAGCGCCGTTCCCGCGGCATTCACTTTGCTGACAAATACATCTTTGCCGCCGCCAAGCGACGATTGCATCGGCGACGCGTTTAGGAAATCGCTGGAGCTTGTGTATCCGGTGACGTAGGCGCTGCCGGCAGCGTCGGTGATGACGGCGAGTCCCGCGTCGTTGCCCGATCCTGGGATCACCGTGCCGTAGAGCAGCACAGGGTCGATCACCAAAGGCACGGCGTGATCGTACGCGCCCAGTTTGAATCGCGCCTTTCTGTCCCCGGCGAGCACATAGCGTCCTGAGATCTCTCGCTGGCGTCCGCCGATCACTTGATAGACCCGCGGGCGAAGCTGTGTCAGTGTGGAATGCGACGCCGCGAGCAACAAATCTCCGCCGCGCGCGAGTCGCAGGGAAGCGTGCGAGGACGAGTCGAACGAAAGCAAGATGCGCGATGGATCCGCGCCGGGCGCAACAAGAAAGTCGTATTCCAGACGTCCGCCCGATTCATTGTCGCCGTGATACACCAAGTCGATGCCGGGATAGACTTGGGCGTACGTGACGCTCGAATATTGCTTTACGCCGGTGATCCATTTTGACGGATCGTTTCCATAGAGGTAGTTACTGCGGCCCGGCAACAATTGTCCGGCAAGAATTGCCGCGTGGCTGTCGGAATCTTCCAAGTGGAGCTGCAACGTCTCACCGGCGACGGTCAACATAGCGCTATCTGCGCGAAGATACAGGCCGTAACCCGCGCCGCGCGCGACGAATCGCACTTCGCGACGGGCTTGGCCGCGGTTCTCCTCGAAAACCAGCGGCAGACGCACGTAAGATAAGGATGCGTTAGGGGAACCTGCCGCCAGAAGAGAACACGCTAAGAAGTTTGAGAAAACCGCCGCCAAAAACGTTGGCAGCAGCGCATTTCTCCGCACGTACATTAAATCCTCCGCAGACAAACGTCGACCTCACGGAGGAAGGTGCATTTGGCACACCACGAAATGGCGCGGGCAAAGGTGAGAAATTGCTGAGGATGAGTGTGGCGGGGCTGGGCAAAGCGTGCCTAGCGCTTCCGTTTATTTCGCGGCGCTATGTAATGGAATCGCACCAGGAATATTCTTTCGCCTTTGCCGTGCTTCGCTACTTTGAGGAGGTCGACGACGCCGAGGAAGCCCGACTCGCGCGCCAATTCGGGAGTGATATCGGTGAAATTGATCGGCGTGATCGAATCGATCTCGATGTGGCCTCCTTCCATCGCGTAGCGATTGCCAACTTTGACGTGCGGGTATTTCCAAATCCGCACCGACACGGTGATTTCGCCGCGCCGCACGCCGTCGCGGAGGCGCTTCGTGAAAATCATGATGCGGCTAGCAGCGCGGCGACACCCGGCTTGTGGCAATTCTTGGCGCGACGCAACGGCGTGGCGCCTTTCTTGTCGCGCAACTCTGTGCTCGCGCCGCATTCGAGCAGCGCTTCAGCCACCGCCGTGTTGCCGCGCCGCGCCGCCATATGCAGTGCGGTCGCGCCCTGGGAACTGCGCGCGTCAACCTGTGCACCGGCACGAACCAGCGCGCGAACAATATCGCCGCCGCACCTAGCGGCGCATTCGTTGGCCGTCACGTAGAGCGGCGTGTGGCCGCCGCCGGTCGTCGCGTTCGGGTCGGCGCCGAGGTGAAGCAGCCGCTCGACCAATTGCACATTGCCGCACGCCGCGGCATCGTGCAGCAGCGTTCGCCGGTAGCGGTGATGAACATGAACGAGCGACGGATCGTCGTGGAGCCATTCGTGGACGTACTCGAGGAGTGGACCGCCGCGGCCAATCATGAGTGAGAGCACGTGCGCTAGCACCGCGCGATCGCGCGCAAACTTGCATTGGAGCGCCGGAGTCTTGGCCAACCTGCGAACGCCGGACGCGTCGCCTATGCGAATCGCGGCGACAAGATCGTCGAGCGCGCGCTGTTCGGTCCAGCGTTGCGATACTTCGCTGTGCTTCGGCGCCGGCGGTTCCTCCATGTTGGCGATGTACGCCGACGATTGTTCAAAGAAGACGCCCAACTCGCGCCGCATTGAGGCCTCCATCGTGACATCGTCGAGCGCCTCGTTCATACGTTTCATCCACGCTTCGCGTTCGCGCGGACCAATCGTGAAACGCGCATGCGACTCACGCAGACTTAGCCACCAACGCTTTTCGGCGTCCTCCGCGGGTCCGCCCAAGAATTGCGCGAGAAACGCAGCGAACGCCTCGATGGCGCAACGCATACTCTTGCCGGGAAAAAATGGCCGCAATACCGGGTCGCGTTTTACACGCGAGTAAAGCGCTTCAGCGAGTCGAAGGCAACCGTCGCGCCCACCGGCGGCCTGATAGAGGTGCACGGCCATGCACGCTATTCTATCGGACTGGTTCCAGCTCGCAAGTCCAACAAGATCGGCTGCCCCGCGTTGCGCGGAGCGGGCGAAAGCCTCAGCCGAAAGATGATGCGTCCAATGGCGGCGACGACGGCGACGATCACACCTGCTCCGAGGAATTCCGCAAACTTGGCGACACGTGGCGTCGACGCGCGATGCGCGCGTTCCGCCTGCCATCCCCGATTCGGCGCGGAAATCTGCCGGGAGTCGCCGAAGATGCCCGTCAGCCAGACAAACGCGGCCGCCGCTAGCGAGAGAATGGCGGTTCGCAGCAAGAGGCGAGCGAATTTCACAGCGTGCCTTCCTTAGGACGGAAGAAGGCCTGCACGGCGGCGAGCACCCAGTCCCAATTAATCGCCAAATGGAGCGCAGAGAGAATCAACAAAGCCCCCGAAAACTGATTGTGCAAGACATCCCAACGCCAGTTCATGTCCGGTGAAGGACTCTTGCCGGTCAGCGAGGGAATCGCCTGCTGCGAAATCAGAATACCTGAAAAGATTGCGGCGGTCACGCAACCGAACAGCGCCAGGTTGAGAACGTAGTTCACGCGCGCGCGGATCGTCTGCACAGCGAAGAGGCGGCGGCTCTGCGTGGCGATCCAACTCCACGCCAGCAACAGATGCGCAAGAACCATCGCGATCAGCGCGAGTCCGAGCCATTCGTGGATCACGAGTCCCGTGAAAGAAACGGTTTGTAGCGCGCAGACCGCAACCAGCAGCGTCACGTCCAGCCAAAAGGCCGCCTTTAAGCGCATTCTCCCCTCCCCGTTCCTCCAGACGCCGCCGGGTCGAAAAGGTTCCCGCAAACATCGTTTTACATCACTCCCCTAGACACTCGACAAGAGGCTGCGATATCTTGGAGACTATGAAGTCAGCATGGATTTTGCTTACCGCGCTGCTCGTGAGCCAATTGTACGCCCAGTCGCCGAAGTCGAATCTTCTCGTCTCCGTGTCTTGGCTGGCGGACCACATCAAAGACCCGCAACTGGTGCTTCTTCACGTCGGCGCGCGGGATGGATTCGACAAAGAGCACATCGCGGGAGCGCAGTTCGTTTCGCTTCAAGACATTTCCGAGCCGCGCGACGCTTCGAGCACCGCGCTGATCCTCGAGTTGCCCACGGCCACGCGATTCCAAGAGGCCATGGAGACGCGCGGCGTCTCCAACGATTCGCGGATCGTTGTGTATTGCGCCAGCAACAACGTTTCCACAGCCACGCGCGTGATCTGGACGCTCACGTATTTCGGCATGGGGGATCGCGTATCGCTGCTCGACGGCGGAATGGCCGCTTGGCGCGCCACGGGACACGCGCTGACCGCGGAGACTGCGCCGGCAAAGCGCGGCCACTTCGCGCCGAACGTTCATCCGGAGATTTTTGCCGACGCCAAGTGGATCACCGAGCATTTGCACAAAACGGGTGTTTCGGTGGTCGATTCGCGCCTCGCGGATGACTATGCGGGCGAGCAAACGTCGCGGGCCATGCCGCGTCGCGGTCATATCCCGGGAGCGGCGAGTCTGCCGATCGAAAAATTCATGGACGACAACGGGAAGCTGCTCGAATCGCCAACGCTGGCCGGATTGCTTCGCGAGGCAGCGGTGAAACCCGGCACCGAAGTGGTCAGCTACTGCTACATCGGACAGCGCGCCACGCTGACGTGGTTTGTCGCGCGCTTGCTGGGCTACAACGCTCGGATGTACGACGGCTCGTGGGATGAGTGGAGCAAGCGCACCGAACTGCCGATCGACACAGGGGCAACCAAGAATCAATAATCGTCCAATGGAAAACGCCCCTGGCGGATCCATTCGGCGGCGATTGCCGCTTGTCGCGCGGCGATTTTCCACATGATCGAGCCCGGCGGCCGGTCGTGGCGCGCCAACCATTCGGTGCACACGTCGCGGCGCGCGCGCAACCGCTCGGAAGCGAAGCGGCGATCCGCCATGTTGAATTGCATCAGCAGCCCGGCGCAAACGCGCTGGAAGCGCGCCATTGCATAAACGTCCGCCGGCGAATAGTGCTTCTCCCAAAACGTCGCGATTCCCACAAATAAACGGCGACGCCGCTCGTATTCGGAAACATCAAGTTGACTCTGCAATCCTTCGTGGATGACTTTGAGATCGGGCCGCCATTCGATGCGATACCCGGCGCGTCGAATTCTCAGACACAAGTCGATATCGTCGGCATAGAGAAAAAACGCCGGATCAAAGCCGCGCAACTCCTCGAAAAGCGAGCGCCGCACGGCGAGGCATGCGCCCGATGCCCACGCGTACTCATTTCGAAATAGTCCTTTCGTTAGCGGGACCATTCCTTCGCCCGGATAAAACCGTCGCGGCGGAAACGGAGTTCGCGACGGACCTTCTCGCAGGTTCGGTGCGGCCGCGCCGATGGTTGGATCGCTGTCGAGGAGCGCTACCAATCCCGCGAAAACATCCGGCGCGAGCGTTACATCGGGATTCATGAAGAGCACGTGACGACCGGCGAAGCGATCTAGGTTCTGGTTGTGCGCCGCGCCGTGTCCCACGTTGCGGGAGTTCAGCGTAAGATTCGCGAGGCGCCGCGAGAGACGGGGCTGCGCGAGCATTCCCGGCGTCTTGTCGGTGCTCGCGTTGTCGACCACGCACAGTTCCCACTCCACTCCCTGCTGCCGCGCGAGCGTTTCAAACAACGCCTCGACGCAGGCGGCGGAGTTGCGGGTCACGATGCTGACGGAGAGGTCTGGTGCGCGATCCATATATCCATTGCCTCGGCGACGCTCGTGAACCGGCATCGCGCCAAATCAGAATGCCGCGCCAAACGCTCCGCGACGTAGCGGAAATTTGCGAGAAACGCCGGATTGCCCAGATCGCCGCTACGCAAAACCAGGGTAAGAGGAACGGCGCTGGAGCGTTGCATCTCCGCCTCAAGAAATCTCCACAGCGACTGCGGACGCAACACCCAGTTCGGACTGCGCCGCACTTTCATCAGAAAAGGAAAGCGGCGAACCGGCGTCCATTGAGGAGGGTCGGTAGTGGAGAGCGGCACGATCCATAAGGATCCGTTCGGCGATGCCATCAGAAAATCCTCGGGCGACGGATGATACGGAACGCGCGGCGCGCGACGATAATCCGGGAGCCACGACGACGCGGCGGCACCGGGAATCGGCACATCCGGAATGCCCGGCTCGATCGTGAGATCGTAGCGAATTCCCGCGCGTTCGAGCACCGGGATCAGCGAATCGCACAGCCAGCGATCGCCCATACGCGAGGCTTCCGGCGCCACGCCGAAAACCGTGCGGTATCCAGCGATGGAGCGCGCCACACATTCCGCGAGCCACGTGGGGTCGCCGAACTCGCTGTACCAGGTCTTGCGGCTTTCGCTCCATTTCCAAAAATGCGGATGGATGCCTGTGTAATCGCCGTGGCGCGCGACTTCTTCCAGTAAATCGGGACACGCTTGGCGGACCCAATCGGCGCGTCCCCAGGTTTGTTCGATCTGCGGATCGAAACGAAAAAACCAATTGATGCAGATTCTGTCGGAAATCGCTTCTTGCAAGCGTACGCGCAGCGCCGACAACTCGCGCACGGCGATGGCGGAACCGGACCATCCACCGTCGAGGTGCGTGCGGCCGTCCGGTTCTACGTCGACGGCGAGGAGGACACAACGACGATCGCAGCGCTGGTCTCGCATGGCAGGGGTTGCGGCTTGGCGACGAAGTAGCACGCCACACCGCACATCAACGATACGCCGCAATTGAGATGGTAGAGAAAATGAACCGGCACGGTGGCAGCGGCGAACCACGCGCCGCGACGTTCGGCCGCGAACCGATAGAATTCCGCGTTCAACAAGAAAGCGCCGAGCGCGACGGCCGCACCACCAGCGAAGCCCACAACCGGAATCGCCGCGAGACAAAGAAAAATCAGCGCGACGCTGAGGCGCTGGTTCAGCCGGAGATTCAAATCGTTCGGCAAAGAGCGCGACCGCAGAATCAATTCCGCCCACGGGATGCCGCGGCACATCATGTCGTTCTTCAGCAGGCCCCAGAAGGTCCAGGTCTTCAGGTGCGTGACTTGCAGATCGCGATCCAACTGAATGCGCCGGTTCGCGCGCACCAAGCGCACGCCGAGGTCGATGTCCTCGATGGCCGGACGCGTGTACCGCTCGTCGAATCCGCCGTGTTCCAGAAAAACGCGTTTACGAATTGCGCCACAGCCGCTCCAAAATGTGGACGCCTCTTCGCGCCCGTGCTGGTGCTCGAAACAATGCTGAAGATCCTTGTAGCGCGTGATGAAACCGGGCGCCATGGTGCGGCCGTCGTAGGAACCGAACACCGCGTCGAGTCGAGAATCGTTCTCGAATCGCGCTAGGATCTTGGAAATCGTGTCGGGATGCACGCAAACATCGGCGTCGAGGAACAGCAGAATGTCGCCTTGGGCGGCGCGAGCGCCGAGATTCCGCGCGTGCGCGGGACCATGACGTTCGTCACTCCGCAAGACGGTCGCGCCATTTTCGGAGGCCAGCGCGGACACCGGTTGATCCGAACCGTCGTCGACGACAATGCATTCGATCGGCTGCTGCAAGACTGATGATTGAACGGCCGCGAGGCACTTGCGGAGGTGCTCCAGGCCGTTGTGAGCAGGGATCACAACTGTCACATGGTTGGACATGAACTTTTCGAGACCGCTCCGCTAGTGTGTCATCGAGTTCGACGAGTGTCAACGAAACTCATGCCGGTTGTGTCACCCGAGCCACTACAGCAGTACTGCGGCTGGGAGGTAACTCGATCTATTTTCCAGACCCAAATTCGCGCGCGTGGCCGCTGGTCGCCGATTCCCGGAACGATCACGAGCGATTTCACGAGCCGGCCACCGGGGGGCGAACTCGCGCGCATCACTTGATGGTAGGTCACCAGCGGCGGAACGTCGAAGCTATGCGGTTTCCAAATGTCGCCGCTGGCGTAGTAGGTAAAAAGCGACGTGTGAAAATACACCGGATATCGCGACGGCTCCAAGTGCAGGCATCCGGGAAACGCCAGATTCACGTAGTCCTGATGCGAGGCCGAAAGCATCACGCCGTCCGCCGGCATCGACGCGATCTCAGTGAATGCCGCACGTCCGAAATATGTTGCTCGTCCCACCCAACTCGCGCCGAGGACAAGTTCCCACACGATCGCAGCGGCCAAGGCGATCGACGCGGCGCGGCGCGAGGGCCGAATCTTGCGCAACAAAACCGCTGACGCCAGCGCCGCGAGCAGAACGATGCGCCCGAACATAGGAAAAAAGTTGAGCACCGAACGCTCGAACAAAACAAAGTAGAGCGAGACGCCACTCCAACCGGCGCAACACAGCAGCAACGCGATCGCGCCGGCGGCGCAGAATCCCAAGCGCGGTTTTTCGCCACGATCCGCCAATTCAAAGCATGCCGCGGTCGCCAAAACGATCGCCGCGGGAGCGAGAATCAAGAAGCGGCGCTCGGGAACATATGAATTCATCGCGATGGCCGCGACATTGCCCACCACTACGGCCGCCGCATACGCTTCCATGGTGCGTTTCTCGCAGAACGCACGCCAACCGCCAGGCCCTTCCGGCAGACGGAGCGTGAGGAAATAGAAAATCGATCCGACGGCGGGAAACAGCAGCAACAACATGGCAGAATTGCCGAACAAAGTGAACCATCGCGGAGAAACCACGCCCCATCCGGCCAATTGCAGAAACGCATACGACCATTTGTCAAACGAAACGTGACGAATCACGAAAAAACTCTCGATGACCGTTCCAGCAGCGATGACGAAATATAATGTGTCGATCCACTGGCGGCGTTTGGCGAACCAGCCGATGAGAAAGATCAACGCGAGCGCCGGCAAATCTTGCGCTGCCGACGCCTTCACGAGAAAACTAATGCCGAACACGACGCCGGCCAGCGCAGCGGCAATGCGCCCCGGAAAAAAAAGGCATCCCCAGACAAGCATTTCCATCAGCAATCCGGAAGTTTCCACGAGTCCCACGCGCGAGTGCGCCACGTGAAATTGATTCAGGCAAAACCACGACGTCGCGACGAACACGCGGCGATCATCCCATGTGTGGCGCAAGTAAATCCAAAAGACAAACAGGCCGGCGATTCCGGCGAAAGCAGCGGGAAAGCGGATGGCCCACAGCGTCAGACCCGCGGCGCGCATCGACAGGTAGGAAATCGCACTGAAGAGCGGCGCGGTGTAGTAGGCAATGTTGAAGTTGCCGCAAGTCCACGGTCCGTGCAGTAAGTGGTTGCGTGCCGCGAAGGCCCACGTGGCTTCGTCGCCGAAATCGGTGGAGAGAAACGGCGGCGGATCGGCGTCAAGCGCGGCGAGGCGCAACAGCACGCCCGCGAGAAGCGCCACGCCCGTCAAAATCGAGAGGCGAAGTTCGCCTGGATGGCGCCGGGTTAACAACGCAAGCCAGGGGCGTGCCGCGGCGTTCCTCACCGGGCTAGTGTAGCATCCTCGTTGGCCATCCCTTGCCAACCGTTTAGATAGTAGAACGTCTACCTCGGCGTGGCGTTCGCGGCCTGCTTTGTTCCGGCGTATCGCGCGTCTCACGTGAATCCGGCCATCGCGCTGCGGGAAGAATAATCGCGGCGTGCTATGATTTGCCCGTGGAGGCTGCGGCCAAGACGGAAACGTTCCCCGAGCGCCCCGCGACTCTGGCGTACGAGCCGCGTCCCGCCTATGCGCAGTTCGCCGACCCGTCGCTCGCGCCGTGCCAAGGCAAACGCATCGGAATCCTGGTAGTCACCTACAACGCGCTCTCGACATTGGTGTCCGTGCTGAAGCGTATTCCTCCGGAAGTTTGGAACAATGTGGAAGAAGTGTTGGTGTTCGACGATGCCAGCCGCGACTCGACTTTCGAGTTGGCGCTGGGCATCAAAGCGGCTTTCCATGTTCCCAAACTGCGTGTCTTAAAACATCCGAAGAACTTGGGATACGGCGGGAACCAGAAAGCCGGATACCGCTACTTCATCGAAAAAGGCTTCGACCTTGTGGTCCTGCTGCACGGCGACGGTCAGTATGCGCCGGAATTTCTCGCGCACATGTACCATCCCATCGTCGCCGGAGAAACGGACGCCGTCTTCGGCTCGCGCATGATGCCCAACTACGGCGGACCGCTGAAAGGCGGCATGCCGTTTTATAAACTTGTCGGCAATCGGATTCTCACCACGATCGAAAACCGGGCGTTGGGCACGCACCTCACCGAATTTCACAGCGGCTATCGCGCCTACAATTTGCACGCCCTCGCCAAACTCGATTTCTCGCAGATGACCGACGATTTCCACTTCGACACGGAAATCATCATCAAGCTGCATCACCAAGGGATGAAGTTGTGCGAAGTGCCGATTCCCACCTGGTACGGCACCGAGTTGTGCAACGTCGACGGTTTGAAATACGCGCGCGACGTGGTGCGTGCCGTGTGGCGCTACAAGCAAACTTGCCGCAGCGTTTGGCCGGCGCCGGAATTCGCGGAGTATTTCGTCGCTTATCCGGTGAAGCAGTCGAAGCACTCCAACTATTACTACGCACGAAATTTCGCGGGACGCGGCCAGGAAGTGCTGGAGATCGGCTGCCGGCAAGGAGGCTTTTCCGCGGAACTGAAAGAGGCCGACAATCGCGTCACCGGCGTGGATTCCGTCCAGCCGCCTCCGCCTGACGGCGTGCTGGAACGATACATCCCTTTGAACCTCGACGCGCGAGGCGCGCTGTCGCGCGAACTGGACGGATCGAGATTCGACCGCGTCCTGCTACTGGACGTTCTGGAACATCGTATCCATCCCGAGTTGTTGTTGAACGAAGTGAGGGCCGCGTTGAAGGAGCACGGCATGGTTGTCGTTTCCCTGCCGAACGTCGCCAACATCACCGTTCGGTTGAAACTCTTGTTTGGCACCTTCAACCGCACCGATCGCGGTGTGTTGGATGCCACACATCTGCATTTCTTCACTCGCAAGACCGCACGGCGGCTGCTGGAGCAAAACGGCTACGAGATTGTCAGCGTGAGACCGACCGTGATGCCGATTGAATTAGTGTTGGGACTCGCGCCGGACAATCCTTTGATGCGAATCGTCAACGCATGTTCGTGGTTCTTCACTACGTTGCTTCCCGGATTACTCGCGTACGAATTTGTGTTTCTCGTGAGACCGTCGCGCGGCCAGTGATCAAGCCCGTCTGGTCCAATCAAACCCGGCATCGCCGGGTAGCAGACGGCAGAAGAGTAGAACAAACGACGGCCAGACCTGCAACAGGACGCGCTCGAACGAAGTCCACAGTTGCCACGGCAGGTCCAGCGGCGTGATCAAATAAATGGCTAAGTAGGAAAGAAACATTCCGGTCACGGCGATCGAGGAGATCCATACGGCCGATCGATCGCGCCGATCGCGCGTGGGACTCGCGAGCAACGCCAGGAACGCCAGCAAGATCAAAGGATGCCCGGGCAGCGAGCCGAGACCCGTCAGTCGATCGATCAGCGCCTTCCCGATCACGCTGTAGCGGCTGGGGTCCTGAATTCTTGCGAGAACTCCTGCGCCCGTTTGTGCCTGTCCAATCCACGTCGGCGTGGGAAGCGCGACCTTTTGATAAATCGCCGGCAAAGACGCAGCGATCAAGGCCGCGAGAAAAAGTTTCGCACGCCGCAACGGCGGCCGTTGCGCGAGAAACGCGATCGTGACGATTACGGCGAAGACGCCGCCTTCATTCTTCATACCGCCGGCCAAACCGGCACAGACGCCCGCCCAGATGAGAGCAAAAGACGACCTTTCTTCGTTGCGCGCATCGATGAACAGTAATGCCAGCGTGGCCAGGAAAAAACACGCCAACGGAATGTCGGCATATTGCGCGGGGGCCCAAAAAAGCAACGGCGACGTCGATAGGAGAATCAAGCCGCCGAGCAATCCGGCGATCGTTCCGCGAATCAACACCAGACTGCTGACCGTCAGGCCGATCAACGTCGCGAAAAACGTCAGGCCCAACGACAACGGAACGAGCGCGCGGAAATCCCCGCTGAGTTTCCAGCCGCGCGCGATGAACGACGAGAGCAACAGAGGATACTCCGGACGCGTTGCCAGTTGTTGCGACGCCACCCATCGCCAGTTCTGTTGGTCGGTGAGGAATTTCGCCCGCAGATTCCAGATCGCGGTGGCGTCCCACTCGCCGGAAGGATTCGCAATGCTCACCTGAGTCAATCGTCCGAGGACAGTCAGCAGCGCCACGAGAAAAATTCCCGCAACGATCCAGCGCGCAGGCGACGACTCTTCGTTTGATCTGGCGGATGCGGGACCAACGCGGCGCAGCCACAGCGCCGTGAGGAATCCGGCGCAGGGAACCTCGATGGCCAGGATTGCCCAAGGTTGCGCTACACCAACGATCACCAGCGCGAAGTACGCCGACGCGCTGCAGCCGATTCCCACGCAAGTCCCCAGGCTGATGCGAAACAAAAGCCCGGCCCAGCGTGGATGCAGATTCGCCAAAGGATCGAAAATTGTAACCAGCAGAAACCCGATCCAAAGCGACAGGCCAAGCGAAAGGAGTTCGATCATGGGCGGCCGGTCCGATGGAAGAGAGCGATCCCGTTGGCGAAAGACCTGACCAGTTGGATTCCGTTCGCCCGTGCAAAGCCGTCCAAGTTCATCGGCCGCGAAAAATCGCTCACCACCCATTCTTGCGGCGATTCGCTTTGCAGCACGAGCAATCGCGGCGCCAGCGCGTATTGCGCGCCGGTCCTTCGCGAGGCACGCGTGAATTCATCAAGGCCCGGGTCAGGAATGTAACCGATCACGCGGTCGGCCGGCAGGCTTGCGATCAACTCTTGCAGACGCGCTTGTTCGTCGGTCACGCCATAGGCATCGCCTGGCGCGGTTCGGGGAGCGGTATTGTAGTAGAAATCCTTAATGCTCCAGAGCGACAGAAAGATAACGAGGGCGCAAACGGCGGCGGCGAATCTGGACGAAGGCTTTTTCAAGGGAAGCCTCACCAATCTTAACCCAGGAACGTTCAGCGCGCGGCGGCGAGCAGCGCGCCGGAAACCTGGCCTTGGGCGATGCGTTTCAAATGCAATCGGTCGGCGAAGGAGTTATCTTCGGCGGTAAACAAATAAAAGTTACTGGGACTATCACTGGAGTGTCGGGTAACCGGAAACATCCAGGTCCAGTGCTTCGTGATGCGGTAGTAATTCGCGGTGGGTTCGAAGAACCAGGAGCCTCCCACGACAACGTGAGGTCTGGCATCGTCGCCCACGCGCGCGGCAACTTGCTGCAACAACGCGCGCGTGTCCGCGTCATATTGCCACGTCAGAAAATGGGTCCAATTGAGCTGAGCGGCGAAGAAAAGCACCGCCAGCACCGCGCCAGTGAAGAATACGTTGCTCGCGATCCGGCTCGCGGCGCGGAGAAAACCTCGCTCACGGCGCAGAAAATCGGCGGCGCTGATCAAGGACAGTCCGGCCAAAGGCAAAAGATAGAGGGCGTATCGGCCATGAGGCATGATCAGGTCGAAGGCCCAATGACCGTAGAGAGATTCCAGCGCCGCGCCGATCACAATGGTGGATGCCAGCGCAGCGAAAAGCGCCGGCGCGGATGCATCGGGATCGCGGCGGAGCCACTGCCATCCAAACCAGCCGGAGATCACAACGGCGAGCGGCACGAGCACGATTCCGATGAAACCTCGCAGAGGATCCAACGCCGCAAAAGAGTTGATTCCGCCCAAGCCGGCGTTGTGGGCGAGCGAGTTCTGTGAAAGCTCGCGAATCATGCCGAGCAAGCTGTCGTCGGGCATGCGATTCGGATTCATGGAGTGGCGGAAATCATGGATCGCGAGCACCGACGGAGAGATCAGCAGGAACAAATACGCCACCACCGACAGTGCGCCGAAGTAAGAGACGGCCGGGCGCCACACATCACGCCGGTTGCGCGCGCGCAGCCACAACAGCGCTGTGACCGCAAAAGTAATGGCGACGCACGCAGGCCACAAAGTGACGTTGGCGGCAAAGGACAATCCGGTGGCCAGTCCCGCTTTCACTAATCGCGGATGCCAGAATTTGCCGGGTGGTTCACGGAAATAGAGCACCACTTGCAGGATCGCGTACGTCAAGAACGAGAGCGCCGGACCGTATCCCCGCGCAGAGGCCGCGAAATCGAGCACCAGCGGATTTCCGCAAGCGATCAAGACGGCGATCAGAAACAGCCAGGCATCTTGAAAGACGATTCGGCAGAGGCGATAGATGGAAACGAAATACACGCCGCCCAGCAGCACGCTGGGCAAGCGCAAGGAAAACTCGGAGTTGCCGAAGCACTCCGAGGCCGCGCGCATCATTACAGTGAAGAAAAAGCTTGGGTCGGCGTAGCCGTCCGCGGGAACGTTGAAAACGCAACTGATCGGGCCATCAATGAAGTATTGAAACCACAGCGACTCGTCGTGAACAAAGGATTGCGTGGCCGCGCGATAGAGACTCAGCGCAAACAAGCCGCCTAGGATGACACCCGCGGTCCAGCGAGACCACGCCGCGTCGCCTTTCTCGTCCGTGGCGATCACTTCTTGAGGGCTTTCTGTTTTTCGGTCTCGGCCCACGCCAAATTATTTTTGGCCAGGGCGAAATTTGGATTCAAGCGCACTGCGTTTTGGCCGGCCTGAATGGCCTGATCGTATTGATGCAAGCTGATGTACGACACGCACAGATTGTTGTAGGCCTCGGGATAATTGGGACGCAACTGAAGAGCCGACTGCGCAGCGGCAATCGATTCCTGATAATGTCCCGCTTGATATTCCGCTAGAGATTTGTTCAGGAACGCCTCAGGCGTTCCTTCCTTCACCACCGTTTGCTGACTCTGGCTGGAAATCCATGCCAAATTGTTCTTCGCAAGCTCGTAGTTTGGATTTATGCGCAAGGCTTGCCGCAAACTGGCCTCGGCCTCGGCCCATCGTCCCAGCCCGGCGAAGGAAACGCCGAGATTGTTGTAGGCGTCCGCGGAATTCGGATTGAGTTCGATCGCCGCCTTCGACGCCACGATCGCTTCCGGGTAGCGTTTGGCTTGATAGTACTGCATCGACAACGTCAGTAGATCGGGCAGAGCTCCGTTATTTGCAACGGGCGCGTTGGCCGGCGCGGAGTCCGGAGAATTTGCCACGCGACGCACGATCGGATACATCAGTAATCCGAAAGCGAGAACACCACCGGCCATCCATCGCCAGTTATCGGCCAGCCAAGTGTCTTGCTCTTGCGGCGGCGCGGCATCTCCTGGCGGAGGTGCAGCGTCGGCACTGGCGTCCGTTACGGCGGCCGGCGCGGGTTCGGCAGGCGCTTCCTCGGGCCGCAAGTTCTCAGTGGAATCCATGGTCGAAGGACAGGATACCCCGGCGCGCGGGATCGCGGCAAGGCGATTGTAGAGTCCGAAATCGGACTATACTCGTTCGAGTGCGCCACGGAGAATGACACGAGACCATTTCGAGATGACGCAAAACGTGACCCCCACAAGACCGAAGGAAAACCAAGTAGAGATTCTCGTGGCAGCTACGCTCGCGATCATCTGGCTGGTTTATTCGGGACCATTTCCAGTCGAGATTCCCGGCTTTTTCCCGCTCCTCGCGACCGTAATTGTCGTGACCCCGCTTTTCTTGACGTTGGTGAATCGCAGCGCGCCGGGAGATGCGGGACGTTATGGAGCGATCTTCGGAATCGTCTGGTTCGGACTCAATCCTGCAATCATCGACTCGTTGATGCCCTCGCAAGCGTGGCGGATTATGGTCTCCGCCGTCGGGATGGTCGTCGGCTTGCTGCTTTACCAATGGCGGCCGGAGTGGAGACGCGCCGGAGTATTCCTTTTGCCGGTGGTAGCGGCGGCGTTCTGCCATCGCGCCGCACTCGGGTTCGGTCCTTTGCTGTTTGCGTACATTTGGCTTTTCGAAAAGGACGCCCGGTGGCCGGCGATTCCAGTCGCATTCGCGCGATCGTTGCCGGGATGGCTCGCGGCACTGCCGGCGGCGTTACCGGCGATCGGCCTGGCGTCCGCGCCTGCGATCGCATTCGATGCCAGGATCATGCTCGGTGCGCGCACTCTGTGGCAATCGGTCGCGCCTTTCTTCGCGAGCCCAACGGCAGACGGACAGGACGCGGCGGCCATAACAATGATCTTCCTCTTCGTTGCGGCGGTTTATACGGCACGCTGGCGTCACACTCGCACAGTGTCCTTCGGACTCTGGTGGTTCTTGGCGATGATCGCAATCGTTCCGGCAGAGCCGTTGCCGGCCGCGATCGGCTTGGCACTCGCCGGTGCGTCAGCGATTGCTCGTGCCGGGGAACTCGCGCCGCGAACGGATTTGCGGCTGCTCGCGGCAGCATGCTTGTGTTTCCTCGGTCTGTGCGGCGCGGCGACAATCCAACGGAACGTCGCGGCGTCCGATGCAGGGTCCGAAGCACCGTCCGTGCAACAGCCGGCCGTAGCGACGCAGCCGCAAACGCAACCGCCGGCGCCGCCCGTGATTTCCCCGGCGCAACCGCAGCGCCCCGACGAATTGCTCAACCTTTCTTTGTCGTTGTACCAAGCCGGCAAATTCGAGGAGTCGATTCGCGCGGCGCAAGCGGCGCTGCAGATCGATCCGAATTATGCGGAAGCGTATAACAACATCGCTGCGGCCTATTCGGCTTTGCGGCGATGGGACGAATCGATTGCCGCCGCTCGACAGGCGCTTCGCCTGAAACCGGACTCTACGCTGGCTCGCAACAATCTCAATTGGGCCCTGGAGCAAAAGCGCCTTGGCCACTGAAAATCTTGCGCGTCAAGATTCTAGGAATCACGGCTTGGCGTGGACGGCTCTCGCCGCTACGCTGCTGCTGGGGATTGCCCTGCGCCTGGCGCATCAGAACGACGTGTACACTCGCAGCCCGGACGAGAGAGTACATACCGCATTCGCCGCGCGGATCGCCGACAACGGTTTTGGTGTATTTCCCACGTTGTTTGCAGAGTACGAAGCGAATCCCGACAACTGGACACTACCCTCGCCGGCGAGACTCGGCCACCTCGTGCTTTTCGCCGCGATGATGCGAGCAACCGGATTGCGCGACGCCACGGCCGGCGCGCTTGTATCCATGTGGTGCAGCATTCTTTCCCTTTTTGTTGTCGCGTGGATCGGAGTGCGCTTTTTTTCTCCCTGGGTGGCGGCGGCATCCGTGTTTTTCCTCTCGTTTTCCGTGGCGGAATTAGGCATGGCGCGGAGAGCGTGGCGCGATCTTCCCTTCGGACTGGCCATGCTACTGCTCACCTATGTGACGTGCGAGATTTGCCGCAAGCCGCGGCGGATCGCCTGGTATCCGGTGTTTTTTCTGCTGGGTATGTTCTTGATGCTCACCAAGGAAAATGGACTTCTGGGGTACGGTTTGTGCGGCCTGTGGATTTTGGTTGTGCAGGTCCGGCGTGAACGCTGGATCGGCGGCGCGGCTTTGTTGCTGGGCGGCGGTTTGCTTTCGGCGTTGTTGTCCGCCGGCATCTGGACGCTTCTGGCAGGCAAGTTTGCCACGGTGATTTCGGCGTATCAGCATTCCATCAACGGAGTGCTGTCTTCCGCGTGGGCCAAGCAGTATGAATCCTGCCCGTGGTATTCATTCCTCTATGTCCTCTGGCTGGTTGGCCCGTTGACGGCTGCGATGGCGCTCGCCGGAACCATCGTGATCCTGCGGCGGCTTGTTTGGGACAAAATCGATACCTCATGGCTCGCCGATTTCGATAGCTGCGGCGTGATCGTAACGATGGCGCTGGCGTTTGTCGGTTTCACGGCGCTTGCTCCCAATGTGCAGAACCTGCACACCATGAGTCCGGCCGATGGTACGTATAGTCTCCTGGCAGGCATTGGCTTTTGCGCGCTGCTCGGGTTCGTTCGTGATCGAATGCCCGCGGTCGATTTTCGAATCTTGCTGATGCTCGCTTTGCTGGCGGCGGGAGTGGAAGGAATCCGCGATTATCGCGTCTTCACGTCCACGGTGGTGCGCAACGGAATGGAAGACTTGCCCGTGGCTTTTATTCGTTCCGCTTTGCGGCGCTAATGCGACATCGCTAAGGCTTCTTGATCCCGCCGCCTTCCGCGAGACGCTTCTGACTCAGAGAGTATTGCAGATTGTTTCGCGCCAGTTGGAAATCCGGCTTCAGTTCGAGAGCTTTTTCCGCCGCGGCAATGGCTTCGTCCCAGCGCTGCATGCTCTGATACCCGGCGGCGATGTTGTTGTACGCTTCCGCGTAGTTGGGGCGCATCGTCAGCGCTTGGCGCGCCGCGTCGATGCACTCCTGATGCTTGCCGGCTCTTTCGTAGGTCAGCGACAAATTGAGGAAATCCTCGGGTGTGCGAGGAACGGCCGGCGCCGCGGCGGCCGGCGCGGGACGCGGGCCGCGCGCCAAATAGTCCGTCGCGATCGAATCACCGGGGAACGCCTCGACCGTCTGTTGCGCCAGCGTTCGCAGCCGCGCCGCGTCGCCTTGCTCGGAATAAATCTGCATGAGCAAGTAGCGTGGATTGGCGTAAACCGGATTGAGTTCGATCGCGCGCGTCAGCAATGCCGTGGCTTCCGGCTGGCGTCCTTTCTGTTCGAGCCAGCGCGCGTAGTAGTAGTAGGTTTGCGCGTCGCCGGGCGCGAGGTTCATCGCCGTTTGGAAGTGACTTTCGGCGTTGCGATCGTCGCCGGTAGCGCCGTAGGCGATGCCCTGATTCAATTTCAAGATCGCGTACTGCGGCACGAAGATTTCCGCGCGATCAAACAGGCGTATGGCGCCGGCGAAATCGCCGCGCGCCATCAACGTGAGGCCGTAATTCATCAGGCCGCGGCCGTTCTGCGGACTCTTTTCAGAAACGTCCTGCCACAGAGATTCTTCGGTTCGCCAAACATCGTTGCGCACATGAGTTCCCCACGCGGCTGCCAACAGAATCGCCGCCGAAGCAATCGGCACGAGAGGCCGCACGCGTGGATGATGTTCGATCCACACCCACGCCGCCCACGACGCCGCCAGTGCGAGACCGATGAACGGAAAAAACATCCGGTGATCGTTTTCCACTTCCGCCAACGGGATCAGCGACGTAGGTAACAACGCGATCAAGAACCACAGCATTCCAAAAGCGGCGGGCCGCATGTCGGATCGCTTGAGCGAACGATAAAGGAGCAGCGCGAAAAGCGCCAGGAACGCAATTCCGATCACCGAGTTTTCGCTGAAAAGGCCCTTCACCAGCCCGCGATCGGTGTCCGCGCTGAGCTCGGTGGGCAGGAAGAATTGCTTGACATAGTGAAATGTCACGATCGGCTGGGTAATGAAATAGCCGTAGCGATTGACGGCGCCAGTGATGTACGACTTGGAAGTCAAGACGCTCTGGATCGCCGCGATCACCACAACGGCCACGCCGGCGGGTACGCAATTCATTCCGGCGCGGACAGCGCGTGCCAACCAGGACTCCGCGTCGTTGCTTTCGAACAGAATCACATAGACGAACAACAACGCCGGAAAAACCAGCGCCGTGGGCTTGGAAAGCGATCCGATCGCCACCGGAATCAGATAGCCGCCCCATCGCCTCGACGACGGCCCATAGATGTACCAGACCAATCCGGCCACGGCGCCGAGCGCGGCGTGAATTTCCGCGCGCTGCACGATGTAATTGACGGTTTCGGCGCTCACCGGATGCAAACCGAATAACGCCGTCGCAAAGAGCGCGGCGAAAAATGGATCGCCGCCGGCCTCTGGAGCAACAGCTGCAGCGCGCCTCATAATCGCCACGCACATCGCGAACATCGCCGCCAGCAGCGCCACGTACCAAACAAACGTGTCGATGTGAAACCACAGCGTGTCTTGCAGGCCGCCGGCCAGGTGATAGTCGATGGCCAGCGTTGTGGTGGTGAGCGGCCGGTACGATTGGTTGGTGGGAAGCGAGCTGAACGTGCGGGCGTCGGTGAAAAACTTCGGCAGGTTTGCGAGATTGCGAATGTAGTTGTTGTCGGCGACCGTGTGGGAGTCGTCGAAGTGAAACGCGTTATGAAAGTGATTGCTGTACGCCGCGAACAAGACGATCAGGACTGCGGCGCAAGCGATGAATTTCGTTTGCATGAGACGTTGAACGGACCAGGATTTCAGTCGGAATCGTATCTTATTCCACTAGCGCGTTCAAGGTTGAGCCCGCACCTGATCCAGGGGCCCGCTCCAGAAAAACCTGGACCTCGTCGGCGCCGGTTTTGCGGAATCCCAAGCGCTCATACAGCGCCAGCGCGCGCGAATTGCCCGTAGCCACGGCCAAGCGCACGTATTTGCCGGAAGCATCGGCCTGCGCGAAAAGTTCGCGGATCGCGCGGCTGGCCACTCCGCGCCCGCGCACTTCTGCCGCCACCATGATCTCCACAATCCGGATTTCATCGCCGGACTCCGCGACGACCAACCATCCCGCGGGCGCGCCGTCGAGAAGTAGAATCTCGCTCGAAGCTCCCGGATGGCGGTCGCTCTGGCGGCGTCCACGATATTGAAGTTCCAGCAACTGACTGCGCATCGGCTCGGGCCAATTCCACGCCATCAATTCTTCGGTGACGGTCGCGATAATCATGCGGCGCAGGAACGCCTCGTCCTCTGGTGTTTCGCTGCGACGGAGAGTTTGATGACCCGTTGCCGGAGCCTCAGCGGCCAGCAATCGATGCCACGCGGAGAGAATTTCCCACAATTGCGTTTCGAAACTCGGGCGATCCGCAAAAACACGCACGTCGCAGCGGCTTGCCAACGACTGGCGGTAGGCGATCGCCTCCTGCGCCGTGGTGCCGGTGTCCTTGAAAAACACAGCGACGGCGCGCATCGGCATTTGTGGATCGTCTTGGCATTTCAGCGCGTAATCGACGAAAGCTTTGTAGGGCCGCGGTGGTGGTTCTTCCTGGTCGAGAATCTGGAGGAAGAACGTGCTCGATCGAATATTGTCTTCTACGCCGGCTTTGTGGACCAGCGGATCGAACGGCGTGCGAAACGATGCGGCCGCCAGGAGAATTTGGTCCGGCATCGTGACCTCCTCGCAGAATCGCGAGTTAAGCGCCAGCGCGAGTTCCTTTTCCTCGTCGACGTAAGGCGTGGTGGAGCAGACGAACCGGTGGATCGCATAGGGTCCGCGGGGAGGTTCCATGGGGAAGAAAGCGGGGCGCGCCGGATCGCGCGCCCCTTTTGTCCGAACGTGTGGACCGAGCGGCTAGCTACGGCTCGGGAAAATCCCCTGGAGCGCGATGATGAAGTTCACGACCAAGAACGGCTGCAGGATCGATAACGGGAGGTTGTTGCCCGCAGGCGCAACCATGGTCGGCGCCATCTGCCCGCTCGAGGGTCCCGCCGAGTAGATTTTCTCGGTGGCGCTGGCGGTCACAGCACCAGGGAAATTGCCTCCCGGAGTGGTCTTTCCGCCGCCATTGATGTCGCAATTCACCAAGTGGGTGTGCGAGGGCATGTTTGAGAGCAGGATCGAAACGTTCTCGTTGCCCGCGATCTCTCCGATCGTGTAAACCGAGCCGCCCTGAAGCTGGCCCTGGCTGATCGGAACCCGGCCTTGCAGGTTCGGCAGTTGGAAGGTCGAAACGCCATTGCCGCCGTAGAAAGTGCCAAGCAACGAGAACAGCGCTGCGTTCTGAGAGATGGGCAAGGTCTGACCTTGGCAAAGCGCCCAACCGGTCGGCGCAAAATTGAATCCCACCATGCGAATTTCCCCGATAAATGGATCCATTTCTCTTCTCCTTTTTTCGCCTAGGCTCTACCCCAGACGCAAACAATTCGACAGCTTAGCACCCGACCTGTGAAAAATCCAGTCAAAAGAGCGTCAAAAATAATTTTAGGAAGATGCCAGACACTACCGGCGGCAATCGTCAAATTGCCGCCGGTAACAAATGGAAAAACTAGTTGGTAACGAACAGATACCATTTCGAACTGCCGTCGCTGATCAGTTCCATCGAGAAATAGGGTCCGATCGACGTCTGCGCACTGCCTGAGACGTTGGAGTCAAAGATCGTATCGCTGCCGGTGCGCTGGACGTTCGTTCCCGAGCTAAAACCACCGGTTGCGCAGATCACGATCACCACGCCGCCGGCGCCGGCCGAGGCGGCTGACGGCAGCGTCACGTTGCTCCCAGTGCAGGCGACGAAGTAGACGCCGACACTCGAAATTGTCCCGTTGCCCGCCAGCGGTGAGGAAGGAGTCGTGGCGAGCGTATAGTTAACGGTCGCGGTTCCGGTGGCGCCCGTGGCGCCCTTCGGAATCGAGAAGTTGAAGGTGGCCGCGGAACTGGAGCCAACATTGGTGACGGTCGCCGAAGTACCCGGGGCGCCGGTTGTCACGGTTCCCACGGCGATGGTTGCCGCGGCTCCCGCCGCGCCTTGCGGAATCGTGAAATTGAAGGTTGCCGCGGAGCTTGTACCGCTGTTGGTCACCGAGGCCGTGGTTCCGGCCGCGCCCGTTGTCGTGGTTCCCACGGCGATGGTCGCCGCCGCACCTGTTGCGCCGGTGGTTCCCGCGCCGGTGGGGCCGGTCGAGCCCGTAGCTCCGGTCGCACCGGTGGCGCCGGTTGGACCCGTTGCGCCCGTCGTTCCTGCGCCCGTTGCACCTGTGGCGCCCGTCACGCCCGTCGCTCCTTGACCCGACAACAACTGCCACGGCGCTGCCGGTGGAGTCGAACTGTTACTGCTCGCCGAACTGATATACGAAGACTGCGTCGGCGTGTAGAACACCACGTCGCCGGCGTTGTAGGTGCCGCCTGGGCCACTACCACCGCCCGCCGACCATGTTCCTGCGGCGCTCAACGGCGCGCCGGTCGCGCCCGTGGCACCAGTCGCGCCCGTTGCGCCCGATGCGCCAGTCAAACCGATGCCCGTCGCTCCGGTGGCGCCGGTTGCGCCGGTGGGTCCGGTGTTACCTTGCACGCCTTGCGGAATCGTGAAATTAAACACCGCCGCGCTCGATGTCCCGGCGTTCGTTACCGAGGCCGACGTTCCCGCCGCCCCGGTTGTGGTGGTTCCCGCAGCGATTGTCGCGGCCGTGCCGGTCGGTCCCGTGACTCCCGTATTGCCTTGGATTCCTTGCGAGCCGGTCGGTCCGGTGTTGCCTTGGATTCCTTGCGAGCCGGTCGCTCCGGTGTTGCCTTGGATTCCTTGCGCGCCCGTCGGTCCTGTGACGCCTTGGATCCCTTGCGAACCCGTTGCACCCGTGTTGCCTTGGATTCCCTGTGCGCCTGTCGATCCGGTGTTGCCTTGGATTCCTTGCGAACCCGTCGGTCCCGTGACACCTTGGATTCCCTGTGCACCCGTGGATCCCGTGTTGCCTTGGATTCCTTGCGCGCCGGTCGGTCCCGTGACACCTTGGATTCCCTGCGCGCCCGTCGATCCGGTGTTGCCTTGGATTCCCTGCGCGCCGGTCGGTCCGGTGACGCCTTGGATTCCTTGCGCGCCGGTCGGTCCCGTGACGCCTTGGATTCCTTGCGCACCCGTTGGTCCGGTGACGCCTTGAATTCCTTGCGGCACAGTGAAGTTGAAAACCGCCGCCGACGAGGTTCCGCTATTGGTCACCGACGCCGAAGTTCCGGCTGCGCCGGTCGTGGTTGTTCCCACACCGACTGTCGCGGCCGCGCCTGTTGCGCCCGTGGGACCGGTGACGCCTTGAATTCCTTGCGGCACAGTAAAGTTGAAAACCGCGGCTGATGTTGTGCCGCTATTGGTCACCGAAGCCGATGTTCCCGCTGCGCCCGTCGTCGTAGTTCCTGCATTGACTGTCGCCGCCGCGCCCGTTGGTCCTGTGACGCCTTGGGGAATTGTGAAACTCAAACTCACCGCACCGGTCGTGCCCGATGCTGCCACGGCCGCCGATGTGCCCGGCGCGCCCGTGGTCGTTCCGCCGACGGTAATTGTCGCCGCCGCGCCCGTGGGACCTGTCGCACCGAGCTGCGCGAGTAAACTCCAACCTGCGCCCACGCCCGGCGTGCCGGTGTTGCCGTTGACCGTCGAGATGTAGCTGCTTCCCTGATAGCTGACGCCGCTGGTTACGTTATAGGTTCCCGTGGCGCTCCACGCGCCTTGCCAAATGAGACCCGTTGGACCGGTAATACCCTGAATGCCTTGGACACCCTGAACACCTTGGACACCCTGCGGACCTTGTGGACCCGTCGGACCAACTGGTCCGGCCGCACCGGTCGCACCATTCACGCCGTTCGTTCCGTTTGATCCCGCCGCGCCAGTGGCACCCGTCGCGCCGTTTGTGCCATTCGTGCCCGCGGGTCCTGTCGCTCCCGTGGGTCCTGTCGGTCCGGTCGGACCCGTTGGACCGGGCTTACCGTTACCGTTGCCGTTATCGCCCAAAATAACCGTAAGCGACCCACTGAGTCCGCTCGGCACCGGAACGATTACCACGTAAACTCCTAGCGCCGCATACGTCGCCGACGTCGGAGTCACCGGCACTCCGTTGATCGTCACCGGCGGAACCGCGAGTGCGTTGCTGGGCGTTGACGGAATCGTGCCGCTCGGAACGGCGGGACTCACCGCGCCGAGTCCATAGCCGACAAGGATAATCCCGGTTCCCGCGGGAGTGGCGGGAAGCACGGCGGTATTGGTTCCGCTGACGGCCGTAAGAGTGGAGCCGATCTGCGCATACGCGAGACCAAGATCCGCCGTGACAACCGTCATCGTGACAGGAGCGCTACTGGCGCTGCCGACCGTCACCACAACGTTCACCGATGAGCCGGTGATCTCGAAAGGAACTTGCACGTCCAGCTGGATGGGGCTGGCAAATGTAATAGGCGCGGCGACGCCGCCGATGGAAACCGATGCGCCCGCTAGGGAGGTCACCGGAGACGTGGGAGTAAACGCCGAAGCGATTCCCGTAGCAAGATTGCTGCCATAGATGCTGATTAATTCGCCGCGTGCCACGTTGCCGGTGGCATTGGTGTTGGGCGCAGCGTTCTTAATGCCGGAGATGACCGGGGTTTGCGCGGCCATTGTGGTCGCAGCAACAAGCAATAGTAATCCCAAACCCATTGCGCGCGTCTTCATCGGCGCCTCCTTGGAAAGGCGAGCTATCCAACTAACTTGAGGGGGAACAGATCGAAGTTCTTTCATGGCGAATGCGTCGCAGAATAACATAATTCGGCTGCCGGAGCGTTTTAATTCTGGAAAAAACCATTAAAATCCCCGCCGCCCGTGTTCCCACTCTCGTACTAGGTTCCGCGTGGGAAACTGTTCAATCAATCGCTGGCAATAAATCCATATCTCTAAGAACTCGGACCGGCGGCGGCCTCTTGATGCGGCACGGGCTTAACGTACCTCACTGCCAGCCGATTACCGCGCCCCACCGCCATGGTCATCAAGGACAGCCCGCCCTCTGGGGCGATCAGCCCGGGCAGTTTGCGACTTCCTAGGCCGGGCGGCCCCGTTCTTATGCGAGGCGCGTTGTATTTAGTTTTGTAGCGCGCCTTGAGTAAGCCGGATTTCCTCTTGACGATGGGGTGCAACTTCTTCACAATCGACTAGCCAAAGTCGTCACTTCCCGAAAGAAGAGGTAAAGCAATGCGTCCACGGTCTTTGCGTTCCCGAATCATCACAACGGTTATTGCTCTCGGTCTCGCCACAACCATGTGGGCGCAGGGACGAGGCGGCGGGCCGCCGCCAACTCCGCCGCCCAACCAGTCGACCGACCCCTTGCTGCGCAGCTTCACGTTTCGCTCCATCGGACCGGCCAACATGATGGGCCGCGTCGACGATATTCAAGCGGCCGAGCAAGATCCCATGACCATGTACATCGGATTCGCGACCGGAGGCCTTTGGAAGTCGACCGACGGCGGAAACTACTGGAAGAATCTGTGGGAGAACCAGGAGAACGCTTCGATCGGCGCCATTGCCATCGCTCCTTCCAATAAGGAGATCGTCTACGTCGGCACGGGCGAAGCCAACAATCGCCAGAGTTCATCGATCGGCGACGGCGTTTGGGGCACGACAGATGGTGGCGCGCATTGGACGCATCTCGGTCTCGAGAATACGCAGTCGATCGGGCGCATCGTTGTGGATCCAACGAATCCCAATGTTGTTTACGTCGCGGCCGGCGGCCATTTGTTCGGGCCGAATCCGGAACGCGGGCTGTACAAAACGACGGATGGCGGAAAAACGTGGAAGCTTTCTAAATTTATCGACAACGACACGGGCTTCAACGACGTGGCCATCGATTTTTCGCATCCGAATACGCTCTACGCGAGCTCGTACTCGCGTCGCCGCACGTGGTGGGGATTGAACGGCGGCGGACCGAACAGCGCGCTCTGGAAAACCACCGATGGCGGCAACACTTGGACCCGGCTCGATGGCGCGGGTTGGCCGAAACCGAAAGAAGGCGTTTGGGGCCGCATTGCGGTATCGATCTTCCGCGGCAACTCGAACATCGTCTACGCGCAGGTGGAAGCCGGACCGGGCGCGGGCACCGGCGGCGGCACCGATAAAGAAGGTGGACCGCAGAAACCGGCCAGCAACGCGACGGCGCCGCCTCCCGCCGGCATGACTGCCGAGCAGATTATTGAGGGATTCGCGGCCGAGAAAATCACTCCCGAACAGATGCGCGGCGCGATCCAGGGCGGCATCGTTACGGCCGAGAATATCCGCACCGCGGTAAGCAACAACGTGATCCAGCCGCAAAATCTTTTCGGATTGACGGGACGCGGCGGCGGTGGTGGCGGCGGCAACAACGGTTGCACGGCGGGCACCGATCCCGAATGGACCGCGGGCGGAGGTCGCGGCGGCGCGGGCGGCGGTGGCGGCGGTGCAGGTCGCGGCGGAGCCACGACTCCTCCGGCTCCCGACCCGAACGGCAATGGTGTCTATCGCTCCGAAGACGGCGGAAAAACGTGGAAGCAGATGAGCGGTTGCAACGACCGCCCAATGTACTTCAGCCAAATCCGCGTTGACCCGAATAACGATCAGAAGATTTTCACCGGCGGAAATCCGGGACGCGTCTCCATCGACGGCGGAAAAACTTGGTACGGCATGCAAGCTTCGCACACCGACTTCCACGCGATTTGGATTAATCCGAAAGACTCGCGCCAAGTGTGGGTGGGTCACGACGGCGGCTTCGACAGCAGCAACAACGGCGCCAAGCCGAACAGTTGGAATCACCACAACGACATTGCCGTGGGCCAGTTCTACCAGGTGTCCGCGGATATGCGGCGGCCGTATTGGGTCTGCGGCGGATTGCAAGACAACAACGCATGGTGCGGGCCCAGCGCCATGCGCGCCGGCAATGGTCCAACCAACGCCGACTGGTTCACAGTAGCGGGCGGCGACGGATTCTACACGCGCCAAGATCCCACCGATTGGGCGATTGCTTACGGCGAATCGCAAGACGGCTCGATGTCGCGCCATGACTTGCGCAACGGCACACAGAAGAGCATCCGTCCGAGCACTCCGAACGCCGGACGGGGCGGCGCGCAGGGCGGCGGCGAAACGGGCGGCGAAGCTCCGCCGGCGGAAGCCGGCGGACTCGGCGGAGGACGCGGCGGCGCTCCCAACGTGATCAACGCTCCGGCGAAGCTCGATGCGTTCCGGTTCTACTGGAACGCGCCGTTCGAGATTTCTCCTCATGATCCGGCCAAGCTCTACATGGCGGCGCAGTATTTCTTCAAATCGAGCGATCGCGGCGACTCGTGGTGGATGAATCCCACCGATCTCTCGAAGAACGTCAACCGTTGGGCGCCCGAGCAAGCGATCATGGGCGTGGCCGGCGACAAACCGATGCCGTCGAAGCACGACGGATATGCAGCCAGCTCGCTCGCGACGCAAATTCGCGAATCGCCTTCGCGCCCCGGCGTGATTTGGATCGGCACCGACGACGGCAACCTACAACTCAGCATGGACGACGGCGAAACGTTCACCAACGTGATCGGCAACCTCAAGCCGGCGCCGAACGCTCCGCACGGATGGGTGCAGATTTCGCGCATCGAGCCGTCGCACTTTGATCCCGCCACGTGCTACGTGGCGCTGGACAATCATCGCAACGACGATTTTCGCCCGTATCTCTACAAGACCACCGACTTCGGGAAAACGTGGACGAACGTCACCGGAAATCTTCCCGCGCACGGCAACATCAACGGGCTGCGCGAAGATCCCGTGAATCCGAACCTGCTGTTTGTGGGAACGGAATTCGGATTGTTCGTGAGCCTCGACGGCGCCAAGCAATGGACCAAGTTCATGACGGGCCTGCCCAGCGTTCGCGTGGACGATATGTTGATTCATCCGCGCGAGCATGACTTGATCGTGGCCACGCATGGACGCTCCATCTGGATCGCCGACGACATCAGCGCGCTGGAACAATACAAACCGAAGTCGGGCGTAGACGTAATGCTATTCGACCCGCGTCCGGCCGTGCAGTGGAAGAGCGATCCGTTCTCCAGCCGCAATCCCACGGCCATGGATTTCCACGGACAGAATCCGCAAGGCGGCACGGCGATTTCCGTGTGGTCCGCCAAGGATGTTTCAGGCGCGAAGCTTGACTTCCTGACCGGCACGACGGTGGTGAGTACGATGAACGTCGACTTGAAGGCCGGCATCAACCGCGTGCAGTGGAACATGCAGAAACCTGCGACGACGGCAGCACCGGCCGGCGGTGGTCGCCGCGGCGGTCGAGGCGGATTCGGCGGCGGTCCTCCGGCAGCGGGAGGCGCTCCGCCTGCGGCAGGTGAGACTCCGGCAGGTCAAGCGGCGACGGCGCAGCCTGCACCACAAGTCAACGTTCAGCAAGTTCTCACCGATGCGCTCGGCGGACAATTCGGCGGCGGTGGCGGCGGACGCGGTGGTCGCGGTGGCACGGGAGTGCCATTTGTCACCGGTGGTCGCGGCGGCGGTGGCGGGTTCGGCGGCAGCGGTACGACGCTGGTCGATCCCGGCGTGTACATGGTCCGCTTGACGGTGGGGGACAAGACGTACGGCTCGTCCGTTCAGGTCCTCGAGGACATTTGGCAGCGACCGCAGTAGTTCCTCTGTAGACCCGACAAACGAATAGGACCGGCTCTGAAAAGCGCCGGTCCTTTTTTGGCTCATAGCTCGTGGGCGTGCCTTGCCCGATTCCATCTCGACGCAGAGGATCGTGTAGAATACGCCACATGGCCTCTCCTGCCGTCGCATTTCTGGCGAATCACAAGCTGCACATACGGCGGAACAACGTCACGAAGATTGTGGAAAGCGAATTTGAGCGGCAAGTGCGCGAGCGCGCCGCGTCCATGGAGCGCCGCCACGGCTGGAAAACGCAGGGCCGCAGCGCGATGTTCATGGGCGGCATGGGCGCCGCGTGGGGCCGCGGACCAGCGTCGGCGCAGCAAGACACCGCGGTTCTTCTGACCGGACTTACGCGCGGCACGGGTGAGGCACTCCTGTACTCGATGGAAACAGATGCGGTCAGCGGCGTTTTTCGCGTTGACTCCGATGGTTTTGAAACGCGCCTGTTTCACACTGCGGATTTTCGCATCCGGCATGCCGCACTCGATCCCACCGGAGCGACGATCGCCGCGACCGCGTTTCACCAGCAGGGTATGCGCTCCAACATTCTCGTGATGCCGGTCGACGGCACCGAGTTGCTGGAGGTAACCGAGGGAGATTCGTTCGATCAGTTGCCGCAGTGGGTTCCCGGACCGGAGCGGCGCCTGATTTTCCAAAGCGCCGGGGTGGGCCGAAACCGCGCCGGCCATTTCGCGGGGCTGGGACCTTGCACGGTGCAGGAACTGAATCTCGATTCCGGGAGTCTGACCGAAATCGCCGCCGAGTCGGACAAAGACTTGCTTCAGCCGCGGCGCACCACCGACGGCGCGATCTACTACATTCGCAAACCGTATGAATCGGGCGTTCACGCGGGAAATTTGCTATCGTCGCTGAAAGACGCGCTGCTATTTCCGTTTCGAATGGCCGTCGCGATCTTTCAGTATTTCAATTTTTTCTCGATGCTCTACAGCGGGAAGCCGCTGGTGACCAAGAAAGGCGCGGTCCAGAAAAATCTCGACCCGCGCACGCTCTTCATGTACGGAAATCTCGCTCAGGCACAGCAGCAAGTGAATTCGGAAGACGATTCACTGCCGGGCTCTGCGCCCTCATCTTGGGAGTTGGTGCGACAACTGCCGGGAGAACGCCCCAAGGTACTAGCGTCGCGCGTGTTGTCCTTCGATATTGCTGCCGACGGCGCGATACTCTACTCGAGCGGCGTCGCGATCCATCGCTTGATGCCCGACGGGAGCAGCGAACCGATACTGGAAGCCGATCTCATCGAGCATGTCCTCGCTCTGTAGCATCGAATCGTGCGGTGTATGGAAGTATTGGAACGTGCGTTCGGAGGAATTCACGGTTCGTCGTAGGCCTTGGGAAAAAGGCTGGAAAATGACAAACGGAAATCCTCGGTCGAAAATTCATGTAGGGTCCGGGCGTTGCAGGTGCGTACGCTGTCGGTGGGAACGGCGCCCATTGGTGTCGACGTAACTTCAGGAAAACAGGAGCCAGCCCGAATTTGACAGTTTTTTCTAGGTCATCTCTGACGAATGCTGATCAAGCGTCTCAGTCTAGGTTCCAAGGATTCAGTATTGATCTTACCGTCTCGCGAAAATCGGAGACGTTTCGCGTCACCAGTGTCAAGCCGTGAACCTCCGCCGTAGCGGCAATGAAGGCGTCCATTGAATGGATCGAGCGTCCCTCCGCTTCCCGTTTCGCCATGATGACACCCCAACCATCGGCGATCGCGGCATTGATCGGAAGCAGGCGTGCCCCGAATCTGTGCGTGAGTTCATTTTCCAACCAGTCGGCAAGGCGGTCTCGTCTCTTACCCCTCGCGAGGCGCTCAATTCCCCTGCGTAACTCGGCCCAGGTAACGACGCTCAGATACAACTCGTGTTCATAGGTTTCGCCTAACCATTGCACGACTCGCTGATCCGGTCGCGGCTTGGCCCACTCGGAGGTAACATCTGTGTCCAGCAAGTAGCTCACAGGTTCACCGGACGAGGGCTGTCCTTGATACGCCTCAAATCAAGTTTGGAACCACGAAGCGGCGACTGCGAGAAAAACTCGACAATCGTTCCCTTGCGCCTCATCCGGCGTTCCCACGCCTCAGGTGATACGACGACTGCGACTTTGCGGCCATGACGAGTCAAGGTCTGGGGACCTTTGTCGTTGGCCCGGGCGACTAACTCGCTCAGACGAGCCTTGGCCTGCGCGAGATTCCATGAAGTGTTCGTTCGCGTGTCCATATTGGTCATTATAGTCCGATGTCGATCACAGCGGACACCTGGCATGAGTACACCGTCGTCTTGTGGCACGTCGATCCGGGCGTGTACATGGTTCGCTAGACGGTCGGGGACAAGACGTACGGCTCGTCTGTTCAGGTCCTCGAGGACATTTTGGCCGCGAGTTCAGTAACCAACGAGTCTTTTTGGAGTGCGGTGCGGTTAGCATCGCACTCCAGTCTTTCTTGGCTGGAGCGCGCGATCGCCGCTCATTGAATCACTTTGCGCGAGTCAATCTGAAATGACCGGATAGCTTGGCGTCGGGCGAACCTGGGCGCTCGACGCTCGCCTCGGCGGATCCCCACATTTCCCCCGACGCCGTAAGATACGCGCTAAAATGCACCGGCGATTTATTTAACGCCAGACACTTCGGATCGGTGAACATGATACGGTCACCGACCACGGCCGTCTCGACCAAGTCGAGCGACTCGTCCGGCACGCCCTTGGCGTGATGCTTCAAAGTGAAATGAACGCGCCATCCTTTGCCCATTTGCATCATGTAGAACGTCATGTCGGATGGGCCGGAGGGAAAGAAATATATTTTCCCGAGCCAATCGCCGGCAAAACTTTTTTCGTCAACAGGTGCATCGGAAGGATCGGGCATCGGCGTCGAAGTTCGCTCTGGAAGTTCCCACCTCGTCGACTGCCGGCTCTCGCGGACCGCTTTCCATGCCGCCGATTGCAGAATCGCCGCTTGATCCGCGGGAAGATCGACGAGAACGGCGTCGCTATCGCCTTGCGGCTTCTCCGTTTTCAAATCCACCGGAATTCCCGTGATCTTCGCAGGAAGCCCGGCCGGATCGCGATCAAAAATCGTCGCATACAGCGTACAGGCCGCCAGGTAACTTCCCGGGGGCAACGGATGCGATCCGTCTGGTTGAAATAATGGAATGGAAGATTCTTTGCGAACGTGATCCCAAGCGATGCCCACTGGCGCCACCAAAGCATCCCAATCTCCGCGTTCACTCCGGGCGGCTTCGAAATAGTAGTGGTTCAACGCCGCCTGATCCTCGGGACTGTCCCGCCGCGCCCACGTGAGATAAAGGACCGGTTTCGCGCCCGCGCCCCGAATCGCGCCGATCCAGCTTTCCGCGGCACGCTCGAATGAACCGTCGCTGTCCACGCGCGGCAGCCCGTCGACGTATACGGCCGTGCCGAGCAAGCTTTGCTCTTGCAGTACGACGAAATCCCACTTGCCGTTTTCCAACGCCCCGCGCGTTTCCTTGTTTTCCAAGTTCTGTCCCAACGTCGTGCTTCCCGGCGCGATCATAAATGTCTCGACGGGGTGTCCACCGGACGCGGCGACCTTACTGAAAATCTCCGGGAGATTGTTGTAGTAAGTATAGCTGTTGCCGATGAACAGCACGCGAGTAACGGGCTGCGCGCTCAGGAGGGAGCCCGCGGCCAACAGGAGAATCAGACGCCGGGTGACCATAGAAACCTCTGCTGCCCATGTTAGCGCAGGTCACGATTGTTTCGGTGGAACCGCGGCGCCGTCCCGTTTTTCGGCTATTCTTCAATCATGAATCGCCGCCAATTTCTCCATACCACCGCCGGCGCGCTGACACTGCCAGCGTTCGTTCACGGCCAATCCGCTCCCCGCCCGCTGCGTACCGGACTGATCGGCTGCGGATGGTACGGCAAAACCGATTTACTTCGCCTGGTGCAAGTCTCCTCGCCTGAAACGCCGATCGAAGTGGTGTCACTGTGCGATGTGGATCGTCGAATGCTCGCGGATGCCGCCGACTTGGTGGCAACGCGGCAAGCCTCGCACAAGACACCGCGCACGTTCGCGGACTATCGCCAGATGCTCGCCGAAAAGGATTTGGACATCGTGCTGATCGGCACGCCCGATCACTGGCATTGCCTCACGGCGATCGCCGCGATGCAAGCCGGTGCGGATGTTTATTGCCAAAAACCGATCAGCGTGGACGTGATCGAAGGCCAAGCGATGCTGGCGACGGCGCGGAAGTTGAAGCGCGTGGTGCAAATCGGAACGCAGCGGCGCAGCACACCGCATTTGATGGAAGCGCGCGAGCGCATCGTGCGTGAAGGCAAGTTGGGTCGCGTGGGACTGGTGGAAATCTACTGCTACTACCACATGCGCAACGATACGAATCCGCCGGACACCGCGCCGCCCGCCAATCTCGATTACGAAATGTGGACCGGCCCCGCGCCGATGCGTCCCTACAATTCCATCGTGCATCCGCGTGGCTGGCGCGCGTTCATGGAATACGGCAACGGCATCGTCGGCGACATGGCGATCCACATGTTCGACATGACCCGCTGGATGCTCGACCTTGGCTGGCCTAAGCGGATCAGTTCGTCGGGTGGAATCCTGGTGCAGAAAAACGCGAAGGCGAATATCACCGATACGCAACTCGCTACGTTCGAATACGACGATCTAAAAGTGATCTGGCAGCATCGCACCTGGGGCGAGGCGCCCGACAAAGACTATCCGTGGGGCGCGACGCTCTACGGCGACAAAGGTACGTTGAAGGCCAGCGTCTATAGCTACGATTTCAAGCCCGCGGCGAAGGGCGAAGCGCCGATTCACAAAGACGTGACCTACGAATTGGAACAATATCCTGAAGACAAGACCGAGAAAGACCTCGAGAAGCAGTGTGCGCCGGCAATTCGCGGACACATGCGCGATTTTCTGGCCGCGATCAAGTCGCGCGGCCGCCCCGTGGCGGATATCGAGCAAGGTTACATCTCGACGTCGAGTTGTATTCTCGCGAATATTGCGATGAACTTGGGCCGGACGCTTCATTGGGATGCGGCTGCGCAACGAGTCGCGGGCGACGAAGAAGCGAATCGCCTCTTGCGTCGCGAGTATCGCAAGCCCTGGGTGCATCCGACGTAGCATCCGACCGTAGCATCCGACGTAGCATGCCACCTGGAGTTTTACAACAAATGACCGCGTTACGGCGCCGTTCGGCGGCATCATCACGGCATGTTCCGAACGGCTTGGCTCTCGGTGTTGGTTTGCGCCACGCTCGGCGCTGCGCCATCGCATCGCGCCCGCGTATACTTCGATCGCGCGCACAACGAACTTCCCATTCCGCCCGGCATGACGGCGCTCGCGTCGCACTTGAATCTGGAAATCGTGAACGCCGGCGTACCGATCACGCCGGCGTCGCTGAAGAGTACGCGATTGCTTTATTTGCGGGCGCCGTCCGGACAATTTACCGACGCGGAACGTCAGGCCATCGTCGCGTTCGTCAACGGCGGCGGGTCGCTGCTGGTGGTGCTGGATGAAGAGAAACGCCAGCATCTGGAGGTCACGCGCGTCAACGACATCATTGCGCCCTTCGGCTTGAAGTTGACGCCCGACACGCCGTACCTGCCGAATCCCGGCGCGCTGGCGATTCGCGGTGCGATCAATCGTGCGAATCGCGAAGTGCCGTACGACGGCGGACGCGCGGTGGAAGGCGGCCACGCGTTCGCGTTTCAACTGGACGAGCAAGGCAAGCCGGGCCTTCCGTACGGCGCTTGGGCGATCAGCAAGACTGGCGGCCGCGTCGTTGTCCTGTCCGAGGGAATGGCTAGTCTCTTTCTCGGTTCGCCGACCGGCAAGCGACTGACGAAATGGGACGGCGACGATTCGGTGTATTTTGGAAAAGACGCGTCGATTTTCATGGAAGAAGTAATCGCCTGGCTGATAGGGCGCTAACGGAGAACAAATGAAACAAAAGCTGCTCCTCATTTCCCTGGTATTTTCGTCGCTTGCGCTTTTCGCGCGGAGTGCCGATGACGGCGCGCGCCAGTCGGTCGATGCCTTCAATCAAAAGTTCACCGACGCCTGCTTGAAGATGGACAATCAAGCGACCGCGGCACTTTGGGCCGAAGACGGCGCGGATTTGCTGCCGGGCATGGCGCCCATGACCGGCAGAACCAAGATCGGCGAGTGGCTGAACAGCCTGACGCCGCAGATGGCCGGCGCCAAAATGCTATCGTGCACCGTGGACTGGCAGGACATTCAGATCCACGGGGACGTCGCTTACGAATGGGGCATCAACCGGCAGAAAATCCAATTCCCCGGGCCGCGCGGATCGTTCGAAAGTGAAGGCAAAATCGTATTGATCCTGAAGCGCCAGAAAGACGCATCGTGGAGGATCGCGCTGGAATCGTGGAACGCCAATCCGCAGCCGCAAACGAAGCCCTAGGATGCCAGAACGCCGGGAATGTGTCCGGATTTCACGCGGTCGTCGCGCGGATTCACAGGATCGGTTTCCACGGGACCGCACTCCGCATCGGTGGACATCTGTTCTTCGTTGAAGTCGTCGCGGGAACGATCCCACTGCTCTTGATTGGAAGATTCGCAGCCCGGCATTTCGGGGGTTTTCGCCGCCCGCTTCGACTTTTTCTTGGATGGTCTCTTCTCCATCCTGCCACGATAACGAATTTGCCGGAACGCCGCTGTACACAACGGAACACCGGCAAAAGCGAACGGTATACTTGTACACGTGAATCTGCGGTTCCACACCATGCAACTGCTGTGCGGATCGGTCGAGCGGCGGCGGCAAGCCGCCGATGAGATCGCGCACACCGACGAGTGGCCCGCCGTAATCGAGCTTGCCGCCCAATGGCGCGTGTTGCCGAGTCTCGAAATATGCGTGACGGAAATGTGCCTCGAAGTCCCGGGGACGGTGCGCGTAGATCTCGCGCGGCGCGCAGCCGCGGCCTTCGTGCAGACCACTCGCTCGATTCGCGCGGGATGCGCGGCCGCGCGGGCGCTCGACGGCCACGGAATCCGCTGCGCCGCATTCAAGGGTTTGGCCGCGCTTTCGTATCTCTATCCGAGTCCGCGCCATCGCATGTTGCAGGACGTGGACATCCTGATCCGCCCCGAGGACGCCGATGCCGCGCTGAAGCTTCTGGAGGACGATGGCTTTCGACGCACTTCGCAGGAACCGTGGAACGACTATCTGGCGTTCATTCGCAACTCGCCCGGATACGTCGGTAACGAAGCGGCGAGTCTCAGCGACGCCCAAGGCGGCGTGATCGATCTGCACTGGCGACTCGGCGGAATCGATGCCGCGGCGATTCTCGGCCGTGTGCAACGCCGCCGCGTGTTTGATTCTGAAATCCCCGTGGTGAGCGCGATCGACGGCATGCTGCTGACCGTGCATCACGTCCTGCGCAACGATTTCGTCCCCCACGACGTTCCGCGCGACGTCCTCGACTTTGTGCGCTGGCAAGATTTGCCGCCAAGCGACGCATTTGCTACAGCAGAAAACTGGGGACTCGCGGGCGCGTGTGTGGCCATGGAGAAAATGGCCGCCGAATGGTCGGATTCCACCCGTCCTCTGTTTTCGATTCACGCCACCGCTGAGGATTTGCGTTCGGGCAAGAATCTGGCGGCGCTCTATTTCCATCAGCTTCAAGAAGGCGCGCTGAACACCGACCTGGCATATTTGGCGAGCCACCGACCATTGCGACAAATTCTTTCGGGGGCCCTTTCAGGTTGGACGCGTTATCGCGCTTCCATGCAGGAATCGGAGCGGCTCAACGGCGAAACGTCGCTGCCGTTATCGTCGCGCCTTTGGAATCTCGCGAAAGCCGCGGCGACGCTGTCACCGGGCCGCTGGCAGATGGTGAGGTCTCTGGCGCGCGCGAAGGATCATGTGTCTCGAAACTGAGCGGCGCCGCAGATGTCGAGTCCGCGAGGCGTATGATAATCTGATGCGGGGCTTGAATCACTGAGAACGGAATGATGGACGGGCAGCGGCGCTTTCGCGTCAACGAACCTAGAGTTCTTTGTCAACAATTCGATCAGGAAGTAGCAGTCGTTCACTTAGCGACAGGCAACTACCACAGCTTGTCTGGAATCGCCGGCGAAGCGTTCCTCATCCTTGGATCGGCCGGCGCTTCCCGGGACGATGTCGTGGCGGAACTTTTGGCCCGCTACGACGTTTCGCGCGAAGTCATCGAACAGGATTTAAGTGTTTTCCTCGAGGAACTGCAATCGCAGCGCTTGATTGTTCCTGCGCGCGATGGCGCGCCGCGCGTCTTGAAGACAACAACGGAGCCGGCCGCGCGCGCTTCCTACTCCGCGCCGAAAATCGAAACCTTCAACGATCTGCAAGAGCTGTTTCTCCTCGATCCCGTACATGACGTCGACGAAGCCGGTTGGCCGAACGCCGCACCTGCCATCAGCGCCGCGGCTGTCAATAATCCCGCGTACGTTGGGGACGGTGAGATCATGCCCGCCTCGACACGTTGCCGCCTCGCAGGTCCCAACGTGATTTTCGAACGCTTCGACGACGAGACCGTCGCGATCAACGTGGGCAGCGGCTCGTACCACAGTCTGAACGGCGTGGCCGAAGACATATTCCTGCTTTTTCCCTACGAACCGACGATCGGGGAGATCCGCGCCGCGCTTCACGCGAAGTATGCGGTGGAAGAAGCGGAATTGGAATCGGCGCTTCAAGCGCACCTCAATGAGCTCGTCGACGCGGGCCTGATCGTTACGGAGAAATCCGAAGGCAGCGGCGGCCGAGCATTGGAATTGTCCCGCGGCGGCACGGGCGTTCCTTTCTCGCAGCCGGTGCTGGGAGTTTTCGGGCAGCCGTCGTTCGATCGATTCGGCGCCACTCCGCAATCGAATCTCGAGCCGGCGATGGAATCCGCCGACCCGTCTCGAAAAATGCATTACGCGGTCGCTCCGCGAGATTTGATCGTCACGGAGTCCGGCGGTGAAATGGTGATTTGCGATCGCGACGCCGGATATTACTTCAAGCTGAATCGGGCCACGACCGAAGCGTTTCACGCTTTGCTGCGCGGATCGGTGAGCGACGCCGCGGCCCATTTGCAGCGAAAATACGACGTCGCGCAACGGGATTTGCGAAGTGCGGTCATCGGTTTGATTTGGAATTTGCGGCAACTCCGCTTAGTGGTGCTGACTCCGGACGAATCTCCCGAGCGAACGGCGCCGTTCAATGCCAACGGCGGAATGCGTCTCCCATTCTCGGGATTTCATGTCGAGGTTTATCGCGACATGGAAGAGCTTATGCGACCGTTCAATCCGGCGCAAGCGTCCGCGTCCAATCCCAAGCATCGCGACCGCCATGGGCGCATGTTCACGGAGATGCTCGACGATTACTTCGCGGAAGTTTCCGCGGCCGGGGCTAGCGACGGCGTTTACTCGGTGGGTGGACACGCGACGCGAATTCGCTGCGCGGGCGATGCGCAGTTGGCGCAGCTTCGGCGTCCCTTCGAGCATCTCGCCGCTGCGGCCGCCTCGCCTGACTTGACGATCCACGTGTGGAATTGCAGTTCGCTCGCGCCGGGACCACTTCTCGCGGCGCCACTCGAGCGGCTGCGCGAGAATTGGACGAAAGTCTGTGGTCCTCGCGGCGAATTGGTGGATTTTCATTCCGACGCAGTCTCCGCGATTTTCCATCCCGGTCCCAACGTCTTGAGCGTGCTTGATCTCGAGCGCGGCCATGCGTACTTTCTGGCGCAGAATGACGATCCGCTGCCGTTCTGGGAGCTAGGATCGCCGTTCCGTCACATTCTTCATCGTTGGTTTGCGTCGCGCGGATTGCAGTTCACGCACGCGGCCGCCGTGGGTGGCAGTTGCGGCGGCGTGCTGCTCGCCGGCAAGGGCGGTTCGGGGAAATCGACCACCGCGTTGCTCTGCGCTGCCGCGGGACTTTCATATGTAGGCGACGACTATTGTTTGATCGACTCTCATGCCGCATGCGCGTTCAGCTTGTACAACACAGCAAAGTTGAAAGGCGAGGAAGACGTGGCTCGCGTGCCGGAGGTGCGCGATCGTTCCATCAATTCCGACAGCTTCGAGCGCGGCGGTCACGGCAAGGGCGTCTTTCTTCTGGCGGACGTGTGGCCGGAACGCATGACCAGCGGATTTCCTCTGCGCGCGATTTTGCTTCCGGTGATCACCGGCGCTCCGAACACAAGACTCGAAGCGTGCGCGCCGTCCGAAGCGCTGCTGGGACTGGCGCCGAGCACCATCGCGCAATTGCCGTGCGCCGCGCAAGCCGACGCCAATCGCCTGGCGGCGCTCACCGAAAAGCTTCCCGCGTACAAACTCGTGTTGGGCCGCGATCTCGCCGAGATTCCGGCCGCGGTCCGGCGAGTACTCGAATGAATCCCTCGATCACCGTCGTGATGCCGGTGCGCAGCGGGATGCCGTTTCTCACCGAGGCGATCGCATCCATTCAATCGCAAAACTACTCGCCGCTCGAGTTGATGGTTGTCGACGATGGATCGACGGACAATAGCCGCGAATTTGTACGCGGAGTTACGGCGGTGGCGATCCGGCAGATGGACGTACCCGCCGGAAGCGGACCCGCGGCCGCGCGCAATGCGGGAATACGTGCGAGCCGTTCGGATCTGGTGGCGTTTCTCGATTCCGACGATCTGTGGCCCGCCGGTACGCTGCCTGCTCTCGTGAAGGGATTCTCGGCCGGTCCCAGCGCCGAATTCGCCCAAGGGCTCATCCGTAATTTTCAAGCGGAATCCGGAGTCAAGCGATTCATCACCGCGCCATATCGTTTCTTGAATTTAGGCGCGGCCCTGTGGCGTCGAAATGTCTTTGAGACAGTCGGCTTGCTCGACGAAAGTCTCCGCTTGTGCGAGGATCTCGATTTCCTGATGCGCTGTTGGGAGAAAGATGTTCGCAAGGCGGAAGTGGATCGCGTGGCGTTATACTACCGTCGGCATGCCGGGAGTTTGACGCACGGACTATCGGGCGCCGGTTTCGGCACGGTGAAGGCGTACAAGAGACAAATGGATCGCATTCGCCGCGGTGAACACGATCCATCCGTCGCGCGTCACATTCGTATGGAGGATTATCTGGGAAGCGGACCCGGTCGCCAGGATGGGAGTGCTCATGAGCTCGCCGGTTGACGTGAGCGTGGTGATCCCGGTGCTTAACGGCGAAGCATTTGTTACCGAAGCGATCGACAGCGCGCTCCAGCAGCACGGCGTTTCGCTGGAAGTGATCGTGGTCGACAACAACTCCACTGATCACACCCGGGAAATCGTCACGCAAAGGTGCGGTTCGCGCGTGAGGCTCGCCACGGAGTCGAAGCCAGGCGCGGCTGCGGCCCGCAATGCCGGATGTCTCTTGGCAACGGGAACGTACCTGGCGTTTTTGGACGCCGACGATATCTGGCAGGCGGGAAAGTTGGAGAAGCAGGTGTCCGCGTGTAACGCAGAGCCGGAAGGGACGATCGTTTCTTGTTTGTGCCAGGAATTTCATAGCCCGGAGATGGACGCGGATGAACGGCTACGGGTGCCGTGCCGCCCCGACGCTTATTCGCTCCCTGGCGGATCCACCTATCTCTCGCGGCGCGAAACATTTTGGAAAGTCGGCGCGTTCCCCGACGTTCCGTGCGGCGAATTCATCGCTTGGTACGGATTAGCGCAGGATTTGCGGCTGCGCACGGTGCTGGTACCCGAAGTCTTGGTGCGACGCCGCATTCACTCGGGCAACAGCACGCGTAGTCAGTCGGCGGGCTACACACTCGCGGTAAGAACTTTGTTCGAACGGCGGAGAGCATCGAACAGATGACCGAGGATATTTCTCTGCTGTTGCGCGCGGCGTTGAGTGAAAGCGAATCCGAAGCTCACGCCGCGTGGCGATCATGGCGCGATTCCCAAGACATCCAACAGATTCCATGGTCCGCACAACAACTGATTCCGTTTCTCAACGGATCGCGATTCCACGAGTGGCTCTCAGGCGATCCCGACGCGGGCATCTTGCAGGGAATCGTGAGGCGAGCGTGGACCGAAGCGCAAGTTCGTTTGGCGTTGGCGCACGAAGCCGCCACGCAACTGGAACAAGCTGGATGCGAGCCGGTGTTGATCGGACCGGCGGCGGTTCATCTGCGTAATTCGCGGAAGGAATCGATTCGTTCGATTTCCAACCTGCGCTTTCTGGTCCGCAGATCCGCGATTCCACTTGCCATGGAAGCGCTTCGAGCCGCGGACTGGAAGTCGCACGGTGAAATTCCAGCGTCGCAGGCGTTCGACTGGAGCATGTTCACGTCGTTTTCGCGAAACGGCGTGGAACTATACTTGCACTGGCGCGCGTTGCCGGTTTCCCATGCGGAAGCGTCCGAGTGTGAGCGCCGGTTCCTTGAGCATGTTGACATTCTCGCAGCAGGAGGAATGTCGTTTCGCGTGCTGGAAGCGGGATACGCGTTGCTCGCTGCTCTGGCGGGGAGAACCGCCGACGATACCGACATCATCCCGTGGCAAGTTGACGCCGCGTCGATTCCGCGCGATGAAATCGTTTGGAAGGATTGGACGCGCGTGGCATCGGCGTATGCGCGCGAGGCAGTCGGAAGACTCGCCGAGTTGCGGGCGCTCGGCGTGTCCGTACCAAGGGTTGAGCGCAGCCTCCTGGATCGACTACGCGCGTGGCTTCTGGGCGAGAAATGAAACTCCTCTTCTTTACTCCCGCGTTGCCCTGCGACACCGGGCAAGGTTCCGCCATGCGCGCCGGCATCGCGCTGGAAATCCTGGCCGAGGCGTTCGAGGTGATCGTGATTCATCAGGATCTTTGGGGCAATCGCTCGGAGGTGATGAATTACGCTGCGGTCCGGAAATTCGCCGCCGATTACGTGCGTTTGCCGGCCACGGTCACGCCTGAAGCAATCCAGGATTTGGTCCAGAACCGGCTGTGCCGAAGTTCGTCCATCGCTGGAATGTACGTTTTTCGATTGGTCTCGGCGCCGCTCGCGATTCAGGTCGCGGCGCTTCTCGGAAATCCGGATCTAACCGCGGTGCTCGATCTCGATGACGACGAGTATGGCCGCGCGGAAAGATTTGTTCCGCTACGCGAAGCCGCCGGTGACCGCAAAACGGCCGATCAGTTGCGCGGTGAGCTATCGCGGCTAAACAAACTTCAGACGATTCTGCTCGGACGCTTCTCCGTGAATCTGCTGGCATCCGAAGAGGAGTGCGCCACATTGGCGGCGCGCCATCCAGGCCGGCGATTCCTCGTGCTTCCGAATGTCGTGCGCATGCCGGAGGCGCAGGCCAGCGTGCCGCGTGACGGGCTGTTGTTTCTCGGTACCCTCGACTATCTGCCGAACGCCGACGGCATCGAGTATTTCTGCGCGTCGATTCTTCCGTTGCTGCTGAGCGAATGCGCCGGCGTTACCACGCGCGTGGTCGGCCCGAATCCTCCGCCCGCGGTGCGCGCACTCGGCGCGCTGCCGGGCGTGACCATCGTGGGGCCTGTGAAGGAAGTCGGCCCGGAATATGCGCGCGCCCGTGCGGCGATTGTTCCTTTACGCGCCGGCAGCGGCACGCGGATCAAAATCCTGGAAGCATTTAGTTTCGGCACGCCGGTTGTTTCCACGTCCGCCGGCGCCGCTGGTCTGCGCGTGGAAAACGAAACGCATTTGCTGATCGCCGACACTCCGGAGGAATTCGCACGCGCCTGCCGTCGGCTCATGTCCGACGACGAACTCGCGGCCCGCCTGGCGCGAAACTCGCTCGCCTGGCTGCGTGAAACGCATTCGCTCGATCGGGTTCGCGATGTGCTCAAGCCGCTCTTTGCGGGGTCGGCGGGTCAAAACTGAAAATAAACAAACGGGATCGCTCGATCGATCACGCCGAACATTTCCAGAATAAACAGCATTAGGGTCAGTGCGGGTGTCTGCACCCAGACGGGCGCTTCCAAGAAGCGCTCCGTCAACGAAGCATGTTCCTCCGCCAAGGCGATCGCCAGCGCGAGTCCCGCCAGTCCCCAATGCCACGGTTCGAGCAACGATACACCACCGCGCGTGAACATCTGCGCGAGAATCTGCGCAAGGTCGCGGGTGGTTCCTGCGCGGAAAAACACCCAACCAATCATGGCCATCGCAAAAGTAAACAATGCGCGAAGCGGATAGCGCCACGTTCGATCGCTATGCGCGGCGCGAGCGCCGAGTACAACACGCTCGATACTCAGAATGGCGCCGTGATACGCGCCCCACAGCAAGAATCTCCAGTTGGCGCCGTGCCACAAACCTCCCAGCACCATGGTGATCATCAAATTACGATACGTGTTCCACGTGCCGCGGCGGCTGCCGCCGAGAGGAATGTACAAGTAGTCGCGCAGCCACGACGACAGCGAAATGTGCCAGCGCCGCCAGAAATCGGTGAGGCTCGTGGCCAGATACGGACGCCGGAAATTCTCCGGGAAGTGAAACCCGAACAAGAGCGCCATACCGATGGCCATGTCGGTGTATCCGGAGAAATCGAAGTAGATTTGCATCGCGAACGCAAAGACTCCGCTCCACGCCGTGGAGGCGCCGGCATAATCTCCGACGTGATTGAAATAGTTGTCCGCCACAATCGCGAAGCGATCGGCAAAAGCCATTTTCTTCGTGAGTCCCAAGGCCGTCAGGAACATTCCGCGCGACACGTCGTCGACCGTCGGCGCTTTCCAGCCGAAGAGGTCGTGGAAGAAATTGCGAGCGCGCACAATGGGTCCCGCGACCAACTGGGGGAAAAAGCAAATGAACAACGCGTAATCCCAAGGATCGCGAACCGCCTCCTGTTCCCCGCGGTAGACGTCGACGAGGTAGGACATGCTTTGAAACGTGTGGAAGCTGATGCCCAGCGGCAAAATGATCTTGAGGTAATGATGAGGCAAATGCAACGCCGACAGGTTCCAGGCGACGAAATTGTAGTACTTGAAGAATCCCAGAAATCCGAGGTTGGCCGAAAGGCCAAGGATCAACAGTGGGCGCTTTCGCTCGGGCGCACGCTCCATCCAGATCGCCGCGGCGAAGTCGGTGGCGGTTAGCGCCAACAACAGCGGAATGAATCTCCAGTTCCAACTGGCATAGAAAAAATAACTCGCCGCCACGAGCAGATATCGCCGGAAACGCGGCGGCAGCGCGTAAAAAAGCGCCAGCACGACAAACAGGAACAAGAAAAACGGTGCGGTATTGAAGAGCATGCTAGTCCGGCCGCCCCACAATTTTGATGACGACCTCCACCAAGCGCGGCGTGAACTGCATCGCCCCGGCATGATTCAAATGGATGTAGTCTCTGAACAGTTCGGGATGTTCCAGATACTCGAACTCATGCTCCTCGGATAGAAAGACGTTGGGCCGGCTCGCCAGCTCTCGCAGCGCGGCACGAGGGTGAACCGGCAAGGGGGGAGGCGCGATCGGACCGCGAGGCAACCGCACAAAAACGATCTTGGTGCGACTGTTTTTGTAGTGGTCGAGTATGCGTCCAAACCACAAGCGTTTGTATTCGGCGAGTTCGGGTACCGCCACGCCCCGATACTGAATATAATTCGTGGCAATCTGGCGTTCCTGCGGGGTCATCGTCGCGGGGAAAATCGCTTTTCTCGTCGTCCAATCGATTTCGAGACCAACCACGCTCTTATCCCAGTTGGTGTAATCGTAAGGATGGCTTTGGCGCCAAAGGCGGGACTCGCGGACATTCTTGATTCTTCCTCTGGGATCGTCCAAAAGCGCGAGAACGTCGGCCTGATACACAACACCCTTCAGGATGGTCCCTCGAAACGCCGCGATTCGATTTTCAGGCTCGTGATAGGTCCAGGGAAAGTCCGCAGCATCGGACCAGCGTAGCCTGCTAATCACTTGGTGCATGTCTTGCAGGGCGTCGGCAAAATCGTAGCCGTAATCGTCGTAGTCGTCGACGCCGAACACGACGGCGCGATAGCGGTCCGCTTGCGGATCCAAGTCGCGAAGCAGGTAGTACCAAACTCGCGGATCGCTTCCGGCGACGCTTCCATTCCGAAAGATGTAGCCATACGCCGGCGCGATTTGATTGGCCACTTCCGGGTAGTATGCAAAACGCGAATTCCCTACCGTGAGAATGAGGTTGCCGCCCCTGGGACTTTGCTGCTCTCTGCGGAACGTGATTTCGAACCATCCTGCCGCGGAGATCGGTTCGATGTACGAGGGGTAGAGCTTGGTGCGAAAAATCGCGATGTCCAGCAGGAGCACAAGGGCCATGGCGGAAAGCCACGCCGCGATCACTCGAGAAATTGTGGTTCGTTTGACCATCCGAAACTCTTAGCCGCCGCCCGCGCGCCGCATCATGTCCGGCTGGAGTGCGGCGGCCGTCTCGCGGAAACGGCTCATGAACGGCTTCTCGAGAAAATAGTAGAGCGGCGCGGACATGGCAATCAGCGCAGGTATCATCAGGAAACAGAAGAGTAGCGAGGCTGTGGCCTGTGACCAAGACGCGGGAATCAACGGGACTAGATGCTTGCTGGTGCTCATGATCAGGACCATGTGCCAGAGATAGAGCGTGTAGCACATGCCGCCCACGATGGTAACCAGACGTTGTCGAAAAAACCAGTTCGCCACACGTCCGCAAAATGCGGCGACCACGATCACCATGATCATGAGCGGCTTGAGCCACTGCAGCCGCCACTCCCAACCTTCGGCATAAACAAGTCCGGAAAGGCAAACAACCGCGGCGACGTCCCAGAAGAAAAGCGATGCGCGCCGAAGGCGTCCTGTCGCGTAGAGATCCGCAAGCAGTATTCCGGCTAGGAAGAACGGAAGCTCGGTGACGAGCGTGTAATTCAAGCGCGGGGGGCCCATCGGTATCAGCAATTCGTAAACGAAGTAACTGGACAGAAGCATCAACGCGAGTTGGAACAAGCGGCGCTCAAGGCTGATTTTCCGAATGCGATACACCCAGACCAGCAACGGCGCTACCAGATAAAAACATACTTCGACTTCCAGCGACCAATTGGGGATGTTGATGGGATTGAAGGTTCCGAAGACGATCTGATGCAGATAAAACAGTCCGGCCAAATAATCCGGCAGTAAATGACGATGGTAGCCGGCTAACAAAAACATCGCCGTCAACGCCAGAATGTAGGGAGGCTCGATCCGTGTCAATCGCCGCAAGTAGTAGCGGCCCAGCTTGGGCGCGGGAACCTCACGCAGAGAATGCCGGGCGAATGGAAGGGAAACGATGAAACCGCTCAGCACAAAGAACATCTGCACGCCGATCGCGCCGGTAGAGATCACTTGAACGATGAGGCCGTTGTGGCGCTCCCAACCTTCCAGCGCGACGCCGCGATGGTACAACATGTAGTACGTGGCGTGCAGCGCCAGCACCGGAATGATCGCCAGAAAACGCAGCCCGTCGATTTCCGGGATGTATTCGACAGAAGAAGTGATGCGCGATAACTTTTTCGCGATCCAATCAGTCATGGGTCCGGTCACGACGTTCGAACGCTCCGATGGAGCCAGTAGCGTTCCCAAGGATGATCGCGCTTATAGGGATTCTCGGTTTCAACGTAGCCGTTGGCGGCCAGCAAATCGGAAAGTTGCGGCGCGATCGTGCCGTCTACTTCGCAACTCAGCGCCAGAAAGCGGTATTCGTCGAAGGGGAAATCGCCGAGCGCCTCGAACTCGCTTCCTTCGATATCGAAAGCTCCATATTCGATTTCATGCGGCGCGTTGTGTCGGCGCAAAAGGTCGACGAGCGTGGATGCCTCTTTGGCAACCGTTACGCCGGAAGCAGCCACTTCCGCGCCGCGATACTTGTATCGCACGAGCGCCTCGCGTACGCCGCTGAGATAAGGGCTGGTGTCAATGCCAATGGGCGCCATCACGTATTCGGCGACGCCGTTCGTTCTCGCCAGACAAACGTTGGCATGAATGCTGTTGGGACGATTCTGCTGGAGTTTCGCAAAGAACCAATCGTGTGGCTCAACGCAGATGCCCGTCCAGCCGAGTTGACGTTCCAACAGATAGCAGGAACTGAACGCAATCCCGTCGCCCGCGCCCGCCTCGACGAAGTAGCCGTTTCTTTTGCCGGGGAAAACGACTTCGCGCACCCACAGATCGTTGGCGCACTCGCTCGTGTAGATCCGTTGCACGCCGTCAACGGTGAGCGACTTCAGCACGTTCCGAGCCCTCGGCACGTTGAATAGAATACCAGCTAATTCAAACGATGCCGGGCGTCGACGTGTTAGATTTGGTCGGTGCGATCCTTATCGAACAGGAGAATGCGTTGCCGCTGACTGTCATCGAGGCGTCCCGGCGCGGGACTCTCTGGACGAATGCAACCGAATACTTTGAATTCGCCACACTGCTGCGCCACTTGACGGTCCGCGATCTCCGCCTGCGCTTCCAAAATCCGCTGCTCGGAATCCTGTGGACGATCTTGCAACCGTTGCTTCCGGCAATGATTTTTGCCGTGGTGTTCGCGCGCGTGTTGCAGCCGGCCACGGGCGGCGTGCCGTACTCGCTGGCGGCGCTGGCCGGATTCGTGCCGTGGAGTTTTTTCTCCACTTCCGTCTCCAGCGCCGGCATGACCTTCGTTTGGAACGCAAATCTCTTGAACAAAGTTTATTTCCCGCGAGGGATTTTACCAGCCAGCGCGATTCTGGCGAGTTCGGTGGAGCTGGCGACCGGTGCGATTCTCCTATGCGGTTGGAGCATCTGGTGCGGCTTTCCGCCCTGCGCAAGCTGGTTGTTGCTGCCGCTGCTGGCAGGTTACATCGCGGCCTTCGCTTTTTTTGCTTCACTGGGATTGGCAACGGCCAACGTGCTCAATCGCAACGTAAAGTTTGCGGTTCCGTTTGCCATGCAGTTGTGGATCTACGCGTCGCCGGTGATCTATCCGTCGTCTTTCGTGACCGGGCGGTGGCGCTGGCTACTGGGACTCAATCCGCTCACCGCGGTACTCGAGGGATTCCGCACGGCGATCTACGGCGCGCCGCTCGACTCAATGTTATTCCTGATGTCGTTCTGCTCCGCGATTGTGTTCGCGACGGCGGCGGTGATCTTGTTTCGACATTTTGAAGATTTGATAGCGGAACGCGTATGAGGCCGGCCATCCTCGCGGACAAACTGAGCAAGCGCTTTCCCCGCGGACAATCGGGCGAAACGTTTCTTGCGCTCGACGAACTCAGTTTCGAGGTCGCCGCCGGACATGCCGTCGGTATCGTCGGCAACAATGGCGCGGGCAAATCGACGCTGCTGAAAATCCTGGCGCGCATTCTGCGGCCGACGTCGGGACGCGCGGTCCTGGATGGCCGCGTGGGAAGCTTGCTGGAAGTCGGCATGGGCTTTCATCCCGAACTTTCAGGCCGGGAGAATATTTTCCTCGCGGCCGCGGTGCTGGGCATGAAGCAATCCGAGATCGAGCGACGCCTCGATGCGATTATCGATTTTTCTGGCGTGGGGCCTTTTCTCGATAGTCCCGTGAAACAGTATTCCAGCGGCATGTACATGCGGCTCGCGTTCGCGGTCGCCGCGCATGTGGAGCCGGAAATTCTGCTCGTCGACGAAGTGTTGGCGGTCGGCGACGCGCAGTTTCAAAAAAAATGCCTGGAGCGAATGGAGAACCTAAGCCGCAACGGCCAGACGATTCTCTTCGTGTCGCACAGTCTCCAAGCGGTGGCGCGATTGTGCCGCACGGCGCTTTGGATCGATCGCGGCAAGTTGCGCGGGCAAGGACCCGTGGCGGAGGTGACGGCCGCGTATCTCAAGCAAGGCGCCGCAAATCCCGGCGAGCAAGTGTGGCCGGATGGATCGGACGCGCCCGGCGACGATTGCGCACGATTGAGGCGCGTTCGTGTGGCCAATGCGTCGGGACAGACCGCGGCGAGCATCAATATCGCGGAGCCGTTCACGATCGATCTCGACTTTGCCGTCACGGCCGACGATCTGGTGCTTTTTCCGAGCATCCGCATCTTCAATGAATGGGGCACGGAAATCATTTGGTCGACCGATACCGGATCGCCGTGGCACGGCAAAGCGCGGCCGCGCGGCCGCCATCGCTGCACGATCAATTTCCCGGCAAATTGGCTGAACGAAGGCTTGATGTCGGTTACGGCCGCGGTGTCGTCCGGTTTTCCGGCGCGATTCCACTTCAATCAAGCCGACGCCGTTCATTTCCAAGCGACCGACGTACTCGGCCAGAAAAACGCACGCGGCGATTATCCTGATTCGATCACCAGTGTCATGCGTCCCTTGCTCCAGTGGACGATCCAGGTGGATTCGTGAAGGCGCGCCACCTTAACGCGATGGTAGGCGCCGCGCTCTTGGCGGGTGTTCTGCTGCGGCTTTGGCACTTGGACGCCGACCCGCCGCCGTTTCTTTCTCTTGATTTCGGCGACGAAGGAACCTGGGCGTTCAGCGCCCGCAACAAACTGATCGAAGGCTGCTGGAATTGCGGTCCGTACAATTTGGCGTTCTTCACCGCGCCGCTGTACTCGCTGTTGTCCTACGTCGCGATGCGCGCCGGCGGCCTGACCCTGTGGACCATCCGCTTTCCCGCCGCGCTCGCGGGAATATTCAGCGTAATCCTTTTCTGGCAATTTCTTCGCCGCGTTTGGGATGCGCAAAGCGCCGCCGTGGCGACGGCCTGGTTTTCCCTCTGCCAATTTCATGTGGCCCACTCGCGCGTCGGATTAGTGGAGTCCACGCTGCTGGCGGCCGAAATGCTGGTGTGGGGATGCTTGTACATCCCTGGTCGAATTGCCGTCACCGTCGCGGGACTCCTTTTCGGCGCGAGTTTCCTTTTGAAGCACGTGGCCGCGCAAGACGTGCCGGCGCTACTGCTGATCTTCGTAGCTGGATGGGCGGCAGGGCGACGGCGCGCTACCGACGCCGTGTGGTTCATCGGCGGCCCGCTCACAATTCTCCTCGGCTATTTCCTTATTCGAGGGATTTCAATCGTTGAATGGGCCCGCACAATCAAGGCCATGACGGCATGGGGCGCCACCGTGCACGGCGTGCCCGCTTTTTTCGCCAACACCGCGTTGCTATGGATGTTCTTCCCGGCGATCGGATCGCTGGTCTATCTGTTTTCGCTACGATTTCCGGAGGGTCTTTCCGGTTGGCGAGCGTTTTGCCGCGAGAGGCAGCTCGAAGCGTACGCGGCGGCGATCGTGATCGGAAACGCCGCGGGGATCATGGTGAACACGTATCAGCCGGAGCGTCGATTTCTGATGTTAACGCCGGCGGCGATTGTTTTGGCGACAGCCGCATGGAAAGAGCTTCGCGGTTCCGCGGCGCGCCGGCCGATCCTCGGAGTCGTGTCGGCGTTCTGTGTCGGCTTTCTCGTCTTGCGAGTGACAGTCAGCGGATTTGGCGAGTACCTGGAGATTTTCCGCCGCTCCCTGTTCAATCCGCCCGATCATCTTTTCCCGATGCAGTTGCTGGCCGCCGCTGCGATGGCGTTGGTCTTCCGCAAAATACGTCTCACGCCAATGCTCGCCTCGACTGCGCTCAGTGCGGCGTTAGCAGTGGAGTTGGCGTTGTGCGCCACGTGGCTTCCGCGACCGACTTACGAGGTGAAATCTTCGTTCGCGGAAATCGCGTCTTTGCCCTACAACGGTCCGTTGCTGACGAACACCGATTCGCTGTCGGTCGCGTTGGGATTTGCAGGCTGCTTGCGGGTATTCGGTCCGGGCATTCACGACGGACGTGTGGACAATCGCTTCCTCTACCATTTGAGAGTCGAGCGCGCCAAGCGGCGTAGCTTCGACAGCGCGGACCCCGTGGAATACCGCGCGGTTCTGCCACCGTTTCCATTTATTCCGTGGGGAAGCCGCCTGGTGAAATCTTTCGTCGCGGCGCCGGGAGTCGGCGGACGCCCGCCGCGAGAGCGCCATTGGTTGTGGATCAACCCTTTTGTGGCGCGCGGGCCGGGAAAATGCTGCGCTCTTAGTTGGCCGCCGGTTTCTCCACGCGCTCGATGACCAGGTGATCGATCGTCGTCTTGGTCACCTCAAGTTTCAAGCCCGCCTGCTCGCGCAACGCCGTGAAGATCGAAGGACCCTCGGGATCAGGGGCGGCGCTATCAGTGCCGTCGGGAGACGGCGGAGTGGCGTTCGTCGCCGGCACGAACTTCAAATGGAAATCGTATTTCGCGGTCAGGCCGGTTTTGTCTTCCACGGGACGTCCCGTGATTTGCGACATGACCGTTGCCACCGTCTTCATGCCGACGCCTTCCACGTTCAAATCTCCCGGAGGCCCACCGATTCGTTGGTAGTCGGGCGGGAAAGTCGTTTCCTTGAACTTGATCCCCGCCTTGTCGATCACTAGCACGAAGCCCGAGACTTCACGCGATTCGTGGCGCACGACAAACTGGAAACGCTCCGAGAGCAAGGCTCGAGTTCGCGCGCGAATCAGGTCCAACACTTGCTCGCGTTCGGAGTCGCTGAGCGCATTCAGGGGCTTTGCATTCGGCGAGGCTGCCGGCTTGCCGAGAATCTCGAATCGTTCTGATCCAACCCATGAAGGACCTCCCGACAATTGGTAGGCCTGAATTCTGTAAGCGAACGTGATCAGCATTTGTAACGTTACGTTACTTGCACGCAGACCGCCGCCGGGCAGCATGTTCAGGGCCGCTCCAGTGGCGGCGGGATCGGCCGGCTTCACCGACGCCACTTCAAACGTTTCCGTCGCCGCTTGGCCCCGGAGCAATCCGATGGCGATGGGGCTGGCGATCGCGAGAGCACACGCGGCAGCGAGCAACGATTTGCGGGCCGGCGACAGCGGTTGCGCCAAGCGGTGATTCAAAATTCCAACGACGCGCTTCTTCAAGTCCGCTCCCGTCACGCCCGCCGCGCACGGCAGAGGCGATTCCAAATAGGACTTGCACACTTCGACAATCCCCGTAGCGTAGGCGCGCGGCTCGGCGCCTGAAAGCAGTACTTCTTCGTCGCATGCGAGTTCCCGTTCCTCGATTAGCCGATGACCAATCCACCACAAGAGCGGATGGAACCAGAAAATCGCTTCCACCGTCATGTGGACGGCGGCCCACAAGTTGTCGCGCCGGCGGACATGGGAGCGCTCATGCGCGATCACGGCCTTCAGTTGCGGCGGCGTTAAACGATCACCGATTCCTTCGGGAAGCAGCAACACTGGTCGAAAAATCCCGAAGACACCGGGCTCCACGAGCGCCGGAGAGGACAGAACCGGCAGTCCGCTTTCATGACCGAGACGCGTCGCGGTCCGCAAAAACTGGCGGAGCGCGCGCCACTGCTTCCACCAGCGGAAAAGCACTACGAACGCGCCGCACACCCAGATCAGCGCGAAAATCTCGGGCCACTGTGTGGAACCCGGATGTCGCGGCAGATCGAGGCTGTAGCTAGCCAACGACAAATCGAATGGAGAAGCGATCGGACGAGTCGCGCGCTCCACGGTCTGGGCGATGGACGCCGGAGCCGCGGTAGTCGCAGCCGCTATGGTTCTCCAGTCGATGCGATGCCCGAGGGCAGACAGCGCCGAAAAAGGAATCAGGAACTTCAGCGAAGCGGCCCGCCAGATCCAGCAGCGGACCTCTGCGCGACTCCCCCGCAGGACAAGAGCGAGCAAGGCCGCCGCCGCGGCGAAAAACGTGGATTGCCAGAGGTGATTGGCCAGCGCGGTAATCATCGCGATTTCTCCTCTTCGTCAAGACGCCGGATCAGCGCTTCGGTTTCGCGTAAATCGTCGAGGGTCAACTTGCCTTTTTCCACTAAATGCGCCATGACGGGTTTGGTTTGGCCTCCGAATAGGCGCAGCAAGTCGTCGATGAGCCGTCCGCGCGCGTCGTCCCGCGAAATGGCCGCTTCAAAAACGTGGGCATTCCCAACCTTCTTGATGCGGCGCAGCGCCTTCTTTGTTTCGAGGCGATAAACCATGGTTTGCACCGTGGTGTAGGCCGGGCGGTCCTTCTTCGGAAAAGCGTCCAGGATCTCGCGGATCGAAAGCGCGCCCTGATTCCAGAGCGCGTCCATGATTTGCAGGTCCAACTTCGACAGTCGTGGCTTCGGCATGTTTACTAATCCTGTCATCTAATCTACTACAGTGTTAGGCGTACGCAAGTTTTTTCTTGTAAAAACGCGGCGGCGGCGAGCTTACGCTGCGTTAGAACGGCGTGCTTTACAACAGATGGCTGTGGGCGATGGCAAAAATGCGGCGGCGCCAAACGGTCGGCGAGTGGAAGGGCTACGAAGCGATCTATTTTGGAAAAGACGCGGCGATCTTCATGGAAGAAGTGCTCGCCTGGCCCGATCAAGCGGTAGCGTGCGGATATTTTTGCGTCGCGAAGCCCACGATCAAACCGACCACCGATCCCGGCACGATGATAGCCGCATAGTGATTTCCCTGCATCATCGCGACGCCCAAGGCGAACAGTCCGCTGAGCAACACGCCGAAAGCGATCCCTGCGGCCATGTTGTGGACCTTGCGGGCGAAGAATCCGATGAGCAGACCGGCCACCAATCCTTTAAATGTGGATCCGATGATGATGCCGGTCATCATGCCTTTGGTGTCAGGGTAGAAAAACGCGGTGCAGCCGTCCAAGACGCCCAAGCCGGCGCCGAGCAATAATCCGATGGTTGGTTTGTTCATACTCTCTTCTTCAACGTTCCTCGAAAATCCTTTAACGCCCCAAAAAATAAAGTACCAGAGCCCGCATGACCACGTAGCCGAGAAACAGCAGCACCAAAGTTCGATGACGCGCCATCCAGCGCCACGCCACTTCGAAAGGATTTTCTCGGTACGCTGAAACCGGCTCGCCCTCCAGGAATTTTCCAACGTCCGCCGACATCGCCGCCGCCGTCGCGTAGCGCTCCCGCGGATCCTGCGCCATGGCTTTCTTGCAAATCGCTTGAAGCGGACGAGAGCTCGGTTGATCGGCCAGCAGAAATTGCAGAATGCCGCCGAGTCCATAGACGTCGCTGCGCTGGTCGACCGTATCGTTCGCGCCGGCTGCTTGCTCGGGAGCCATGTATTGCGGCGTGCCGATAATGCCGGTCTCTGGTCCACCGCTCGAAAGTTTCGCCACGCCCCAATCCATCACTAGCACTTCCCCGAACTCGCCGACCATCACGTTTTCCGGCTTCAAGTCGCGATGGATGATCCCGCGCGAGTGCGCGAACTCGACCGGTTCGCAAATGCGTTGAAAGATGCGCAAACGTTGGTTGCGCGTCAAGCCCGCCACCGCTTGGTCCAGGCGATTTCCCTGCACCAATTTCATTGCGTAGAACGCGCGCCCGTCGGCCAAAAGGCCCGCGTCATGCACGGGAACGATGCCGGGATGTTCCAGGCCCGCCAGTACGCGCGCTTCGCGACACAACCAATCTGCGGAAGCCGCGCCGAAGGGCAAAATCTTCAGTGCCACGCGGCGTCCCAGTTCGCGATCGTCCGCTTCCCACACCACGCCCATGCCACCGCGCGCGATTTCGCGCACGGGATGGTAGCGGCCATTCGAATCCGGCTGTTCGAGCACGCGGCGCAGCGCCGCGACGTTGCGGTCACTCAGTTCGAGCATATTCCCAGCAGCAATTGCGCTTCTTTCTCGAATTCCTCATTGTCGGCCGTGATCTCGCGCAAGCGGTCCAGCACGATCCGGCGAAACTCACGCCGCGCCCACGCGAGGTGGTTCGTCACTTGCGTCACCGGCAACGCAAACTCGGCGGCCAGCATTCTGTAGTTCGCTTCCGGATCGCGTCCTTCGTCCTCCAAATCGTAGCGTGCGAACAAGCGATACGCGATCGTCTTCCCGCGATCGTCACAAAGCCGCTGCAATTCCTCGACGGCCATCGCGAACATGCTGCGCACCCATTCGTCGCGAAAATAGTCTTCCAGCGACGAAGAAGCCGCGATGCGATCGTCAACTTCCACGCACACGCTGGCACCTCCGCGCTTGACCCGCGTAGCGGCCTTGCGTTCATTCGCTACGTAACCGTCGACACAAACGCGCAAGAACGTGCGGAAGCGCGCCTTCGACGGATCGTACGACGCGAAGTGATCCTTCTCGATCGCGGCGGCGAAGAATCCCTGCGTCAAGTCCTTCGCGTCCGCGGGGTCGAGGCGCCACTTCAACGCGACGTATTTACAAACCGGCTGCCAATACGCGGCGGCCAAGACGTCCCAGGCGCGCGAGCGCTCGCCGCGATCCGCGGACGACGCGCCGCGCACGGCAGAGTAACGAGTGACCGGAAAACTCATCCTAGAATTGTCCTGAGCGCATTCTAGCCGAATCAACGGCGGAGAATCGAAAGGTACGCCGACCAAAGCAATTCGTTCACGACTTTCGGCGTGCGCGTGAGAATCGCGATGTCCTCGGAAAGAAGAGTTTCGCTCATATGTGAAGGATCAGCTTAACGTCCTAGCGAAGAAAAGTGATGTGCCGCCAGCCACCCACCCGTCGTATTCAAATACTCTTCCGATCGCGCGCGTCCACCGCTATCATCCCGCACGAACATGCCGTGGTCGGTCTTCGGAAATGTTCGGATGGTGAAGTCGCGGGCGCCGCTCTGGGCTAGTGTTTCGCGAATGATGCGCACGCTCTCCTCGACAGGAATCGTGTGATCGTCTGCGCCGAACAGAAACAGGCTCGGTACGCGGAGCTTTCGCAACGCGACGATTGGGTCATAGATCGCCTCTTGCTGAAACCAGCGGTGAACGGAGGCGTGCAACTTTTCGGGCGTCTCGATCGTTTGGAACAAATCGTCACGCTGTTGCTTGACTTGCTTGTACCACGGAGCACGGCGGGCGCGTTCCAAGTCGGCCTTTGCGCGTTCGTAGCCGACGCTGGTTTCCATGTATTGCCAAACTTCCCGGCGGAGTGCGGTCGCTTCTTTCACTTGACGCTCCGGCACGCCGCGATCGCGAAGGTCGTTCTCCCAGAAATAGATCATTTGTTCGCCGGGCGAAACACCCGGCCCCGAGACGGCGATCACGAACGCAACGTCGCTGGAACGCGACGCGGCGAGTGGTCCGAGCCATCCGCCCTGACTCAATCCCCAAACGCCGATTCGCTTGGGATCGATATCGCCGCGCGCCTTCAACAGTTGAATCCCGGCGAGCCCATCATCGCAGAGTGTCATGAACGGAATGGAACGGAAGTCGCCGGTGGATTCGCCCACGCCGCGTTTGTCGTAAGTGAGCGCCGCGACGCCATGCGCGGCGAACCATGGTCCTTCAAACTCGTAGCGCGGCTGCGCTCCGGAGCCGTGGAAAAGAACGACGGCCGCGTATGGTCCGGCGCCGGCCGGAAGATAAAGCGTACCGGCGAGAGTAAAACCGTCGCTCGAAAAATGAATCGCCTCTTGGCGGGCGGGCAGCGATTGCGCGAGTGCGCACGCAGACAGGCACGCGATCAAGCAAAGGCTTTGTCCGACACCGAACAGGCGCGTCCCATTTGCGAGCACCGCGAGGCCCTTCGCGGCGCGCGAAGACTGTAGAACCACCGAGTTGCCAACGTTGCAATTTGCCATTGGACTTGCTCTGATGGTGCAGATGAGCAACCGCAAAACGGCTTCTTGGCTGGTGACACTTACAACTCTGCTTTTTACGGCGTCCCTCGCGGCGCAGGACAAAGCATACTGGCAGGAAATCGCGAAGAACGGGTACGCACCTCCTGAAGGCAGCTCCATCCCCGAATTAACGCACAAGTTGGTTGCGCTGCTTGGCTCACCCGATCCGGATCTGCGGGACGAAATCGCCTACAGCACGCTGACCGCGTGGATTTATCAGAAGCGTTTACTTTCGCCGGAAGACCTGCGTCCTGTGACGGCGGAGTTGTTGCAGAATCTCACCAAAGACATTGGCAGCGCCGGCACCGACGCCGTGCTGCGGCGATCTTTTTCGGCGCTTGTATTATCAGTGGTCGTGGCGCGCGACAATGACCGGCCGTTCCTAAAGGAAGATGAATTTCGTACGATTCTGCAAGGCGCGCTGACATACGCCGATTCCGAAAAAGACCTGCGCGGCTATGATCCGGTGAAAGGATGGATGCACTCCGCCGCGCATACCGCCGACTTGCTGAAGTTTCTCGGACGCAGCCGCTATCTCTCCGCCTCCGATCAGGCGGCGATCTTGTCCGCGATTCGCCGCAAGCTTTCGGGCGCGGATGTGGTCCTTACATTTGGCGAAGACGAGCGGATGGCCCGCGCGGTGCTATCGATCATCGCTCGCGCCGATTTCGATGCCACTGGTTTCCGCGAATGGCTCGCGAGTGCGAAACCCACGCGGCCGGCCGCCGCTAAACCTACGATTGCCGAGTTGGCAAGGGGTCAAAACCTGAAAAACGCGCTGAGTAAACTCGCAGTGTTGTTGCTCAGCCTGCCGCCCGACGCGCCTCATGCGAAGGAATCGGCGGCCATGGTAGAGGAAACGCTGAAAGGGTCATTTTGATTTTGAACTCTTCACAGCATTTCCGTTCGATCGACCCACGATTTCGGCGCGCGCGGAGAGATCATCCGTTCGTCCGTACAAGGCCGTAGCCGGACGCGGGACACACGGTTTCTTCGTTCGTCGCTCGCGCGGGTCCGATTAGAGATCAATTGTTTTGAATGTTCCTTATTTTTTGATCGAACTTGTTGCAGAATTCTGCTGAAAGCTTGTGGAAACTGCTTGAAGTTTGATCCTCGCGCATCTACGGAATCGCTTACCCGCAGCATCGAACCTGAGGCGATCCGCTTGGCTTTCACTATTCAGTTTGTAGTTTGACACTCGCGACGAATAACCTGTGCTAAGCTTCCGGGCGGCCTGCGAATTATCGGTAGTAAATAAGGGGGACCCCGTGAAGTATTCCCATCGGCTAGTACCAGCCGCCGTGAAATTGGTTGTGATTTTCCTCTCTTTCCTCGCTGCTGCGTCTCTACACACCCAATCGACGGCCAGCGGCACGGTTTCCGGTCAGGTCACCGATGAGCAGCGTGCCGTCGTTTCCGGCGCAGAAATCAAGTTGGTCGATGCGGCTACGACGGCGGTCCAAACAGCGCAGACGAATGAAAGCGGCCGCTTCCAATTTCGAAACGTTCCGCCGGGAGTCTATGACGTGGCCATCGCCAAAGCAGGCTTTTCAACATTCCAGGCAAAAAGCCAGGAAGTGCGTGTTGGATTGGCAGTGACAATCAACGCAACGTTGACTGTGGGAGCCCAACGGACGAGCATTGAGGTAACCGCCGTAGCCGGCTCCGGTTTGCAGACCACCAACGCGACGCTCGGGTCGGCATTTCCGGGACGCGCGCTGATTTATCTGCCGAATCTCGGACGCGACGCGTCGACGCTCGCCACGTTGCAACCCGGCGTCGCGCCGGGCGGTCAAGTCGCGGGAGCGATGAACGACCAAAACACGTTTCAGCTCGACGGCGGCAACAACACCAGCGACATGGACGGCAATCAAATCGTTTACACCACTCCTTTCTCGTCGAACGGCGCGCCGACGGGCGTCGTGCCGACGCCGGTGGAGAGCGTGGAAGAATTTCGTGTCGCCACGAGCAACCAGACCGCCGATTTCAACAGTTCCATGGGCGGTCAGGTTCAAATGGTGACCAAGCGCGGCACGAGCGAATTTCACGGCACGGCGTACGAATATTATTTCGCCACCAACGTCGGCGACGCCAACACGTGGAAAAACGACCACACCCCGGCGAATGGGCTGCCTTACACGGCGCTACCGGCCACGCATCAAAATCGTTTCGGTGGAACCGTGGGTGGTCCGCTCATGTCGCATTTCTGGGGCGGCAAGACGTATTTCTTCGTGAACTACGAAGGCTTCCAGTATCCCAACAACGGCACGTACGAAAGAACGGTGCCAACGGCGTTGATGCGCGCGGGCGTGATCCAATTGCCGAACGGAAGCGGCCAGGAAATCGCGTACAACCTCAACCCCGCGCCTGTGACCGTAAACGGAGTCGCCTACGCACCGGCGGTCTGCGGCGCGGTGTCTTGCGATCCACGCGGCCTGGGCCTGAATCCCATCGTCGGCCAAATCTGGAACAAGTACATGCCGCTGCCCAACGACAAATCGTTCGGCGATCAATTCAATACGCAAGGATTTCTCTCCACGCTCAAGACGCCGCAGAAGAGCAATTCCATAGTCACGCGCCTCGATCACGACTTCAGCGAGAAGTGGCGCTTCATGGCGTCTTATCGACTGACGAAGTTCACCCAGCTCACCAACAGCCAAGTGGACATCGGCGGCGCGCTGCCCGGCGACACGTTCGGCATTCCGGCGGCGTATGGACCGCGTTACCAGCTACCGGAATTTCTCGTCGGAGGATTAAGCACCACGATCACGCCCAGCATCACCAACGACCTGCACTACAATTACACGCGGAATTATTGGCAATGGGCGACCGCGGGTGGTCCGCCGCAATTGCCGGGATTGGGCGGGGCCGTCGAAATCGGCGGCGAAAGCATTCAGGCGCTGATTCCCTACAATGTCGACGCGGGAGATATCCGCCAGCGCTTCTGGGACGGTCAGGACCACAGCTTGCGCGACGACGTATCGATGCTGAAGCGCAACCACTTTTTCCAATGGGGAGGAATGTGGGAGCGCAATTTCGATTATCACGAGCGGACCGACAACGGTTTCGGCATCACCAATGCGACCGTCTACCAGGTCGGCGCGGGCGGCGGAGTCGCCATGCCTTCCGCGTACATTCCCACGGGCCTGCCTTCTTCGCAGGTCAATACTTACAACAATCTCTACGCGGAAGTCTTGGGAATCGTCTCGCAGCCGCAGACGCTGTACACGCGCAGCGGCTCTAACCTCGCGCTGCAACCGCTGGGAACGCCGGCGTCGGATCAAGATGTCATCGACTATTACAACTTGTACGCCACCGACGCGTGGCACGTGCGGCCCACGCTCACGCTCACCTACGGCTTGGGATACTCCATCGAAATGCCGCCGTTCGAATTGCAAGGCCGTCAGGTGATGGTGGTGGATCAGACCGGAAATCCGATCCAATTGCAGAATTATTTGAACGCCCGGAAGACGGCGGCGCTGGCCGGCACAACGTACGATCCGATCCTCGGCTTTGCGACGGTGGGCAACGTGGCGGGCGCGCCAAAGTATCCGTATCACCCGTTCTATGGCGGATTGAGTCCGAGCGTGGCGCTGGCGTGGAGTCCGAACTTCAGCGACGGATGGCTCGGCAAACTCATCGGCGTCAACAAGACCGCGATTCGCGGCGGATATGGACGCATCTACGGACGCTTGAACGGCGTCGCTCTGGTGTTGACACCGCTGCTGGGCACGGGCCTCATGCAGCCGGTGGCCTGCATCGGCGCGAGCATCACGGGCAAGTGTCTCGGCAACGGCGGCGTGAATCCCACCACGGCGTTCCGCATCGGTAGCGACGGAAACGCCGCGCCGCTCCCTGCCGTGTCGCAAAATCTGCCGCAGCCCTACTTGCCCGGCGTCGGCGGAAACGCACCCTCCGGCGACGGCGCGGCGCTCGATCCAAATTTCCGCCCGAGTCGCACGGACAATTTTACGTTCTCCATCCAGCGCGAATTGTCGTCACACACCATGATCGAAGTCGGCTACATCGGACGAATGATCCGCGACGCCTACATGCCGATCAATCTCGATTCCGTTCCGTACATGACCACTCTCGGCGGGCAGAGTTTCGCGCAAGCCTTCGCGAATTTGTACCAGCAAGTTTCCGGCGGTCAAACGATCAGCGCGCAACCGTTTTTTGAAACGGCGCTGGGCGGCGCGACCTCCACTTTCTGCGCCGGATTCGGCAGTTGCACCAACGCCGTGGCGACACTACAGAAAACGCAGATCACCGGAACGCGCGTTTACGATTTGTGGGCGGCTTTGAACGCCGCGCCCAGTTGGATTCTGGGACGCACGATGCCCAGTTCCAATCCGCAACAACTCACTTCGCTCGTGATGGAATCGACTTTGGGCGAAGCCAACTACAACGCCGCGTTCGTTTCCTGGCAAGCGCGCGACTGGCATGGACTCAGCGCGATTTCGAATTTCACCTGGGGCAAAGCGCTCGGAAGCGCCGACATTACGCAGTCGCGAGTCGTGTACACGCCACTCGACGCGTGGAATCTGCACGCCATGTACGGTCCGCAGGCGTTCGACACGAAGTATCTCTACAACCTGACGATGCTCTATCAACCTCGGTGGTTCCAGTCGCAGCGCGGCGTTACCGGTCACTTGCTCGGCGGATGGACCTTCGCGCCGATCTTCACGGCGCAATCGGGCGTGCCGCTGCAAGTGTCGATGAGCCAGGGCGCGGGCAGCAATTGCCAATCGTTCGGAGAGATCAATTGCAGTTCGGGCAGCACTTTCGAAAACGCGCAACTCGTGGCGCCGTACACCGGCGGCGATAGCGCACATTACGGCGTGCAGGTGACGGGCACAACCATCGGGGCCAACGGAAATATCTCCAACGGCGGATCGGGAATCAACATGTTCACGAATCCCAGCGCGGTTTACGGAGAGTTCCGGCGCTTGATTCTCGGACTCGACACCAACGGCAGCGGCACCGGCGTCATCCGCGGATTGCCGACGTGGAATCTCGACATGACCGTTTCGAAAGACATCGCGATCACAGGCGAGGGTCGTGTGGGCGCAACCTTCTTGTTCCAGTTCACGAATATCCTGAACCATTTCCAGCCGTCGAATCCGTCGCTGAGCCTGGATAGCCCGCAGAACTTTGGCGTGATCAATAGCCAGGCGAATACGCCGCGCAACTTAGAGTTCGGGATCAGGTTACACTTCTAGCTCTGGTTTCGCGCTAAGGAGAGCGGCGATTGGAACACGGAAAGCACGGAAGAAATGCCGGAGGCACACGGCTCCGGCAATACTTCTTTCTCGTCGGCCCCGGGTTTTTCCTCCTGACACTCCTGCGTCCCGAAAAAGGGATCGGGCTGCTGCCGCTACAGTTCCTCCTCAAGGAAAACCTGCGATTCACTCCACTGGACATGGCGACGTTTTTCTCGATCGCCGGAATCGCCTGGTATTTCAAACCGCTGGCGGGCTGGTTCTCCGATCACTTCCCGATTCTCGGATCGCGCCGCCACGCCTACATGATGCTCGCTTCGACGTGCGCGGCCGCGTTGTGGCTGGCGATCGGATGGGGCCCTCGTGCGCGCTACCCGCTGCTCGCCGCGGTCACGGCGTGTACGGCAATGATCATGATCTGTCAGGCGACACTCAGCGGCCTGGTCGTCGAAGGCGGACGACAATTCGCCGCGACCGGCCGGCTGAGCTCCGTGCGGCGCGTGGCGGAATTTGTGTCCGCGCTTCTCGTGGGACCGCTGGCCGGATGGTTGGCGCGGCGTCCGTTGCAATTGACCGGAACGTTGGGCGCGATGCTCGCGGTTCTTCTGGCAATCGCGGCGATTCGCTATCGCACTGAAGTGGGCGTGGCGCCGCCCACGTCGAGTTGGCCGAAGTTGCGCGCCAGTTTTCGAACCATGGCTCGCTCGAAACCGATGTGGATCGCGGCGACGTTATTTTTCCTGCTGGCGCTTTCTCCCGGATTTCAGACGCCATTGTTTTACTACAAGACCAACACGCTGCATTTTTCTCCGCAATTTATCGGAACGCTGGCGTTGGTCAACGCGATCTTCTCGGTGATTGCGTCCGCCGCTTACGCATGGATTTGTTCGCGCTTCAGCCTGCGGACGCTGATGACTGTTGGAGTCATCAGCGACGCCATCGGCCAGGGCCTGTATATTTTTTACGCCTCGCCCAACTCAGCGCTCGTCGTGGAAGCAGTGGCGGGCCTGATGCGCGGTTTCGTTTGGATGCCGATTCTCGATTTATTGATTCGCGCCGTCCCCGCGGGCGACGAAGCCGCCGGCGCGGCGCTGGAGTGGACGCCGGCAAATATCGCGGTGGCGATTTCGGATTTGTCGGGTTCGTGGCTTTATCAAAAGTATGGACTGAGCTTCAAGAACCTAGCATGGTTGAATTCCGGGGCCACGTTGCTGATCCTCTTGCTGGTCCCGTTGATTCCTTCGTCCGCGACGGCCATTCGCGAGGGACAGCCGGTTAGCGATGATAGTACTCACCATTCCGGGGCAACTCCCTTGCTCTACTAAATCGAGACTATTTAATCGAGTTTTCATGCTTCCCAATTGACAAATTC
>JAJPHL010000042.1 GCA_021325275.1 Terriglobia bacterium
CGCGCGATCGCGCGATTGTCGAGCTGTTGTACGGCTGCGGCTTGCGTGTGGCGGAGCTGGTCGGATTGAATCGCGTCGATATCGAGCCGGACGTGCTGCGCGTGCGCGGGAAGGGAAGCAAGGAACGCATCGTGCCGTACGGCAAGCACGCCCGGCATGCGCTGGAAGCCTGCTTGGCCACGCATCGTAACGAAGCGGTGTTCGTGAATCGCTGGGGCGGACGCCTGACCACGCGCACCGTCGAGGTGATCGTGAAGAAGTACGGGATGCTCTTCGCGGAAACGTCGGGACTGCATCCGCATTCCTTCCGCCACGCCTACGCCACGCATATGCTCGACTCCGGCGCCGACCTGCGCGCGATTCAGGAGTTATTGGGACACGCGCGGCTCTCAACCACGCAGCGCTACACGCAGGTGTCGATCCAAAAACTCCTCGACGTCTATACGAAGAGTCACCCGAAGGCTTAGGCGGCGTTGCTTTACATCCAATGCCCTATCCTGTAGCATCACGATTATGAGGTTTCCGTTCGCCGTTCTGGATCGGCTGGAGGAAGAAGTGGAAAAAGTCCAGGAGCGCGCGCGCAAAGTGGCTGCGATTCTCGACCAGAGGGGAATTCCTTACCAGATTGTCGGCGGGATCGCCGTCTACTCGTGGGTCGTCGCGATTGATCCCATCGCCGCGCGCACAACTCGGGATGTTGATATCTCGGTTCGCCGCGAAGATCTGCCGCGCGTCAGGGCCGCGCTCGCGGAAGCGGGCTATCGCTACGACGAAGCGCTCGGCGTGAAAATGCTACTGGAGCCAGGCGTGCAACGCGCCCGCGATGCCATCCATCTTGTCATCGCGGGAGAAAAAGTTCGCCCTGAGTATGCCCACGCCGCACCACCGATTCCGAACGATCCGCCGCGCCCAAGTGGAGAGTTCGCGGTTATCGACCTGCCTTCATTAGTTCGGATGAAACTGACGAGTTTCCGCTTCAAAGACCGAGTGCATGTTCTCGATCTTCTAGGCGTTGGACTGATCACGCCGGAAATCGAATCCTCGCTTCCACCAGACCTGATGGCGCGGCTTCAAGAGCTGAAGGACAATCCGGACTCCTAAGCCTTCGGACCCGCGAGCGGTTTGCGCGCAAAGTAGAACAAGCTTCCCGCGAGCAGCGCGAACGCCACCACCGCGACCCAATCGTGATTCAGAAATGCCATTGACGGGCCGAACTTCAGCGCGTCCTTGTGGACCCACCCCACATTTTCCGCGACCTTCAACGCCATGCCGCCGAGACCCATGATGCCGCCCGCCGCGATCAATCCGCTGGCGTAGAGCGATCCGGGGCTAATTTCGCTTTCCGTGCCGCCGCTCTCACCGAGCGATAGGTCGACAAGCCAACGGACGACTCCACCGCAAAAGATGGCTGCCGTTGTAGCGATCGACAAATAGGATCCCACGGCGAACGCGAGCGAGCGAATGCCGAGCAACTCGATCGCGATCACCAGAAACACGCCGAGCATCACCAGTCCCCACGGCAACTTGCGCGTCAAGATGCCGTTGATCACCACCGACATCAGGCGAGCTTGCGGCGCGGCAGCGTCGGGTCCGCCGATGCCTTGCGTCCACTGCGTTTCCACGCGATCCGTCGCGGGATTGTAGAGATATTTTCCTTCCGGTATCGTTGGCGATCCCAACACGTTCAGCAGCCAATAGTTTTTTCCGTCGTGATCAAACGTTTTCGATTGGATCGCCACCCCTTCCGGCAAGTGATTCACATCCACAGCAAGTTGCGCGGGCGCGTATTTCTCGCCTGCCTTGTTCATCAGTGTCAACGTGAGACCCACCACGCAGACTGCCGCGAGCACGCCGATCACGAGCGCGAGTTGTTGGCGCCACGGGGTCGCGCCGACGAGGAATCCGGTCTTCAAATCCTGCGATGTGTTGCCGGCGTTCGCCGCGGCGATGCAGACGACACCGCCGATGGTCAAGGCGAGCGCCGCGAACGCTTGCGACGTCCAGCCGGCGGCGACGAAAATCGCGGACGTCGCCATCAGCGTAGCGATGGTCATGCCGGAAATCGGCGCGGCCGATTGTCCGATAATGCCGACGATGCGCGAGGCGACCGTGACGAATAAGAATCCAAACGCCAGCACGAAGACCGACGCGGCGAGATTCGCGAACATGCTGGTTTCCGCGCCGGGAATCGGATTGAACGTAAGGAAACACCACAACATCGCGAGAAGCAATCCCGCGCCCGAGAGCGCGAAGCCGATGGGAATGTCATGTTCCCTGCGGCCGCGCGCGCCGCCCGCGTCGCCGCCGCCGAGTTCGCGCGCGCCCGCTGCGACCGCCGCGAAAATCGTGGGGAGCGTCTTCAACAGCGTGATCAATCCGGCGGCCGCCACCGCGCCCGCGCCGATATATCGGATGTAGCTCGACCACAATTGGTCCGAAGTCATTTGCGAAATCGGCACCGTGCCGGGATAGATCGGCACGGGTACGAGTGATCCGAAAAGTTTGATCGCCGGCATCATCACGAGCCACGAAAAAACACCTCCCGCGAAAATCACGCCGGCGATCTTCGGCCCGATGATGTAGCCGACACCCAGGTATTCCGATGTCATGTTGGCGCGAATCGACGCGCCGGGAATTCCCGGCGGACTGTAGTTCGGCTCCTTGGGAAACGCCGCGAAGAGATTCTCGTTTTGAAAAAACGTGTAGAGGCCGCCGAGTCCCAAGCCGAAAAAGACGCGGCTGGCAAACGATCCGCCTTTGTCGCCGGCGACCAGAACGTCGGCGCACGCCGTGCCTTCCGGATACAAAAGATTGCCGTGTTCCTTCACGATCAACTGGCGGCGCAGCGGAATCATGAAGACCACGCCGAGCCATCCGCCGATCAGCGCGAGCGCGAAGATGCGCCAGTAGCCGGGCAGCGGAAATCCCAAGAAGATGAGCGCGGGCAGAGTGAAAATCACGCCCGACGCCACCGACTCTCCCGCGGACCCGGTGGTCTGCACGATGTTGTTTTCGAGAATGGTGGGCGCGCCGAACGGCGGCAAGTAGCGGCTCAGCGCGCGCAGCATGGAGATGCTGAGCACGGCGATGGGAATCGACGCCGACACCGTGAGGCCCGCGCGCAGTCCCACGTATACCGTGACGGCGCCGAAAATGATGCCGAAGATCGCGCCGAACAGAATGGCGCGAACGGTGAACTCGAAGCGTTTGTCACCGTCGGGGACATAAGGTTGAAACGCCGGTTCGGACGCTTTGGACAAGGCGGGTTTCCTCCGCTGGCAACTTAGCACAAATACGCGGAGACTCAAGCGATAATCGGGAAATGGCGAAGCGAGCCGCAGCCGCAGCTTTTCTGGCGCTTGTGTCGCTGGCGGTGTATGCCAATTCGCTGGGCAACGCTTTCTGCTACGACGATCACCAGTCGGTGGCCGAAAGCGAAGCGTTCACCTTGCCGCTGAGCGAATTGCTCTGGGCGGCGTCTCCCACGCCGGGATTGTGGCGTCCCGTGATTACGCTCGTGCAGGTGGGCATTCGGACGGTCGCCGGCGCGAATCCTTTTTGGTTTCACGCGGTGAATATAGCTGTCCACGCCGCAGTTGTCCTTCTCTTGTATCAATTGCTGCTCGATTTGCTGGAGCGTCCGCGCGTCGCGTTCGCGGCGGCGTTGTTGTTCGCGGTGCATCCTTTGCACACCGAAGCGGTGGACCCGGCCGTGGGTCTCATGGAATTGCTCGCCGCAGGATTCATGCTGGCGGCGTGGATTCTGCACGAGCGCGGCCTGTGGGTTGCGGCGTCCGCGTGTTTTTTGTTGGCATTGGGATCGAAGGAATCGGCGGTGGTGTTGCCTGCGCTGGTTTTGTTCGGGGATATCGCGCTGCCTCGACGAGTGAATGTTCGCCCATACATCGGCTACGCCGCCGCGCTGGCGATGTATGCGGCGCTGCACATTCGTGGCGGCGGAATCTTCGGGCTCTACGAAACGCCGTTTGAGTACAACTCGCTCGCGGGGTTGCCGCCGCTCTTGCGCGCCGCCAACGCGATCCGCTTGCAACTCTTCATGCTGCACTTGCACTTTTGGCCTTGGCCGCTGAGCGCCGACTACTCGCCGAATGCGATTCCCGTGATCCGCGATTGGTCCGTGCTCGCCGGATGGATCGCGGTGGCGCTCGCGTTGCTCGCGGCGTGGACGGTGGCGGCAAGGCGCTCGCGCGCGATCTTGCTGGCGGGAGCAATCTATCTGGCGGGATTCGCGGTGACGTCGAACATTTTCTTCGTCGCCGGGAATAGTATCGGCGAGCGGTGGGCGTATTTTCCGTCGATCGGATTTTGCTTGCTCCTGGGCCTCGGGTTCGAGTGGGTGGAAGCGCGCGTGCCCATGGCGGCCATCGGCGCGCTCTGTGCGATCGCCTTCGCTCTGTCGATGCTGACGATGATTCGCAACACACAGTGGAAAAACGACTGGGCCGTGGTCAACGCGACCGTTCGCGCGTATCCCGAGTGCGGACGCGCGCAATGTTACCTTGGCACTGAGCTGCTGAAACGCGGCGACATCGCAGGCGCGCGCCAGCATCTGGAAAAAGCGCGCGCGATTCTGCCGAATTACTCGCCGGTCTACGCGGGACTCGCGTCGTTGGCGTTTCGTCAAGGCGATTGGCCGAGTGCGCAGCGCGAAATACTCGCCGCCATGCGCGCGGGCGATTGCGATCCCGACACCGCGACGACCTATGCCGCGCTCCTCCTGCAATCGGGACGCTTTCGTGAGGCGCTGGCGATGTTGAATTACCTGAGCCGCGACCAGCCGCGGTCGAGTCGCGTTTTTTCGAATCGCGCGGTGCTGTACTTCGCGCTGGGACGTCCCGATCTCGCCCGCGCCGACGCTGAGATGGCGCTGCGCCTCAATCCCGACAACGTACAGGCTCGTGCTATGAGTTCAAGAATCGCAGCAACGGCAGCGCCGCGTTGAAGTGTGCCAGCAACGTCTCGTAAAACTTGGGACTCAGCGCCGCTTCCGGCTTTAACTCCGCGCCGGCGATCCATTGTTTGTGTTTCAGCCACTCGGCCGCCGGGTGATCGGCGGGAAATCCACGCGGCACGCGTTTGAGTTTTTCGCCTTCAAGCTTTCCAAAGCGTTTGCGGAATTCGGGCGACGCGACAATGCTTTCGAACGCGCGCGGATGTTCCGCGATTTTCGTGCGCACGGCGAGCGCCTCCTGCGGCGTCGGCATGTAGAGTCCGCCGCCGATCCACACTTCGGTGGGCGCAATGTGAAAATAGAGTCCCGCGCCGAGTCCGCGTCCTTTGCCGCGCGGAGGAAAATGCGCGGCGGCGTGCGTCTTATACGGCGCCTTGTTCTTGCTGAAACGCACATCGCGATAAATCCGGAAAACCGATTTCGCGGGGTCGGCGACGTATTCGTCCGGCAGATCGTTCGCGAGCGCCATGACGAATTCGATCATCGGCGCCTTCACGAATCGCTCGTAGTCTTCCTTACGTTTCTGAAACCACGGACGGCGATTGTTGCGCTTCAGCGAGCGGAGAAATTCGAGACCTTCTTTCGGAAAGCGCGGGTTTGAACGATGAAGTCGCATAGAGGGAATATGCTATCGTAAGTCGCATGGCGAAGCGGCAAGTCTTCTTGGTGGGCGCGGTGTGCTTCTGCGCGTGCGCGGTCTACGCCGCCGATGACCCGCCTCGACAAGTCCAACCGCAAAAACCTTTGCACGAAGAAATCATCGTGACCGCCGCGGCGCAACCGCAGGAAATCGGACAGGCGGCGGCGCTCGTGACGCTCGTGACCAGCACGGAACTGACGCGCTCGCCTTCCATGACGCTCGACGACACGCTGCGCGACGTGCCGGGATTCAGTTTGTTCCGCCGGACAAGTAGTCTCGTCGCGCATCCGACCACCGACGGCGTGTCGCTGCGCAACATCGGTCCGAGCGGCGCGGGACGCACGCTCGTGTTGTTCGACGGCATTCCTTTGAACGATCCTTTCGGCGGATGGGTGTACTGGAATCGCGTGCCGCAAGAGGCCATTGAGAGCGTGGAAATTTCGCGCGGGGCTTCGAGCGGACTTTACGGTAGCGCGGCGATGGGCGGCGCGATTCAATTGCTCTCGCGTCCGCCGGATTTGCAGCAGATCACGCTCCAAGCCTTCGGCGCGAACCGCGGCACGTTCGATGGATCGCTCATGTATTCGGAGCGGCGCGGCAAGTGGTCGTGGCTGCTGGCGGGATCGGTTTTCGGCACCGAAGGATTTTATCTGCTCGCGCCGGTGAATCGCGGACGCGTTGATGTTCCCGCGAATTCGCGCTATCAGTCGTTCGACATGCGGGTCGGCTACGAAGATTGGCACTTCGGCATGAACGTTTACCACGAGAAGCGCGACAACGGCACGCCGTTGCAAGTGAACAACTCGCACATGGAGTTGATCGATTTCGGCGTGAAGAAGAAAAAAATCCAGTGGGAAACCTACGGACAGCCCGGCTGGTTCTACTCGACGTTCTCGACGATTCCGGCGAATCGCAATTCCGAAACTTTGTCGATCGTGCAGCAAGTTCCCATCGCGGCCTTGGGCTCCTCGGTGGTGATCACGCCCGACCCGACGTCGTGGGGCAAGTTCATGTTCGGCGCCGATTGGCGCTACGACCGCGCCAACAGCCTGGGGCAAAATCTCTCCGGCATCTTCGTGCAGGACACCGTCGCGCTCGGCAGCCGCGTGTCGCTCGTGGCCGGCGCGCGCGGCGACCAGTATCAGAACAGCGGCATTCACGCTACCGCCGATCCGCGCTTGGGTTTGAACATTCGCGCGGGCGAAAAAACCACGGTGCGCATGTCGGTGTATCGCGGATTTCGCGCCGTCACGCTGAACGAATTGTACCGGCCGTTCCAGCAAGGCAGCACGCTGACGCTGCCGAATCCAAATCTGCGCGCGGAGAGTTTGTGGGGCGAGGAAATCGGCGCGGACTTTTTCCCTGTGTCGTGGGCCTTGTTTCGCGTGAATGGATTTTGGAATTCACTCGACAATCCCGTGGGCACGGGACCAACGTCGGTGATCGGCGGGCAAACGTTTCAGACACGCCAGAATATCGGCAATGCGACAGGTAGGGGAGTAGAAACGGAGTTGCAACTCCATCGCGGCCGCTGGATGGGCCGGACGTCGTATTTGTATTCCGAGGCGACGGTTGACGCCACGGGATTATGGCTGGTGCAGTCGGCGCGCCAGCAAGGCTCGGGACAAGTGGCGTACACCGGATACGTGACGATCACCGGCGACGTGCGGCTCGCCAGCCGGCAATTCGACAACTCGGCGAATACGATCTCGCTCGCCGGATACTCGACGTTTGGATTTTCGATTCGCAGGGCGATCACGCCACGCGTGGAGTTGTTCGCGGCCGGCGAAAACATGCTCAATCGTCAGATTGCGATTTCGCATTCGCCGACCGAACAGATTGGTACGCCGCGGATGGTCCACGCGGGCGCGAAATTCCAATTGGGAAAACGCACAGGAAACTAGTGCTGAATGCGTCCCGGTTTTTACTCAGCACTCAGGACTCAGCACTCAGCACTTCTTTTAGTTGTCCGTCGGTTTCGCGTCGACCTTATCGATCACCAACACCTGGACCATACGTTTCTTCTGCTCGAGCTTCAGTCCTAGTTGCTTGTCGATCGCTTCCGGTAGAGTCAGCGCGCCCGTGGGATCGTTGGGCACGTCGTTCGACGCCTTCGGCGGGGCTGCGGCACCGTCGCCGCCGCGGCCGCCACCGCCGCCCGGGTTTTGAAATGCGCCGATCGGCGTAAAGCTCAGCACGAAATCATACGACCCGGTGAGTCCCGTAGCATCGAGCACGGGCGAGTGAATATATCCGGGCGCGATGTTTTGGAGTTGCTCAGCGAACTGCACCATGGTCATGTTCTCCACCGTCACGAGGCGGGAGAGCACAGGCGCTTTGTTGCGGGTGTCGGCCTTAGGATCGGGCGTCGCGGGACCTTCGTGGAATCGCGTGCGCGCCGTGGGATCGGCTTGCTTCATATGCGGCTTGCCCGCCGATAGCGTGTACGCGTTGAGCATCCGTTCTTCCACGTGTGTCTTCAGATGGAAGCGCTCGGCCAGCAGCTTGTCCAACATCGCGATGGCCGTTTGGAAATCGAGGGTGGGACGCGGCGGGCCGTTCCCGCCCGGTCCGTTTCCGTTGGTGAACACGACCATCGCCGATGGCGGCGCCTTGGCGATGATGTCCCAACGTTCGTCCATCGATTTCGGCGCATCCAGAACCATATCCGGCGTGTAGTTGTGTAACTGTTGCACCATGAAGTTCAGCGACGCGCCTTGAATGTTGACTTGTCCGCTGGGAAGAACGTTGAATCGAACTCCTTGGAACGTGGGATCGGTCGGCTTGATCGACGCGACTTCGAATTCCGGCGGGCCTTCTTCCAATCCCAAAGTTTTGGCGATGCCGGGCGCGTTGGGCGTCGGCTGGGCGTTGGCGCTATCCACGTTCAACACCGGTAGGGGCGCTTTGGTCGGCTCAATCTTCAGGCCGAGTTGCTTTTCGAGCGCCTCTTCCATCGTGACCTTTGTCGAGAGATCGGCGCCCGGCCGCACATTCAGCGAATAGCGCAGCGTGAATTCGTATTCACCCTTGAGTCCCGTTTGGTCGAGCACAGGCTTGTTGTAGAAAACGCGGTCCGACATCGGCATGTTGTTGCGCAGATCGGCCACAAGATCCGCCATGCTCTTGCTCGTGCAGGTGTAGACGAATTGCGGGATCGCCGGCGGTTCCACGCGCGGTACGTCGCCCTTGCAGCCATGCTCGGCGCCTTCGGAGGCTTCCTTCAACTTCGACGCCTTGTTGGGCGCGGTGATCGCGTACGCCGGCATGGGCTTGGTGTCCTTGTGGACCGCCAAGTGGAAACGCTCGGCCAGCAGTTGGCGCAGCATCGCGCGCGTCTCCTCGTGCTTGGTGTGTTCGGGGACCAACGCGATCAGGTCGTATTGATTCATCTCCAGCCACGACGGTCCGCCAAAGACGTCGTTGTTATCCATGTGGTACGCCTCGGCGATCATGTCGAGCAGCGTGGCGAAGTGCATTTCATATCGCGTACCGCGCAGAAACGGTCCGTTGAGGAATGAATTCCGCGTTTTGATGGAAGGGTGAACGTCGGCGGCGAGAAACTTGGCGGCGGGTTCGCCTTCCTGGGCAAATGCCGTGACCGCCAGCAGTGCGGCGCAGCAAAAACTTGTAAAAGCTCGATTCATGACAGTACTCCCCTAGGTGGTTGTGGAACGGCCTACAGTCAAGACGTACAAAGAGGACGAAAGTTTCCTGCTTTTATTGTGAAAAGATAGTAATAGACGCAGCACCCGGATGGCCCCCTATTCCAAACCCGAAATCATGAGTCCCGCCGGACACTGGCCGCAGTTACGCGCGGCTATAGAGGCAGGCGCGGACGCCGTCTATTTCGGCTTGCTCAAGGATTTTACCGCGCGCGCCAAAGTCGGATTCCTGGTAGAAGAACTGCCCGATGCCATGCGTACCCTTCATGCGCGCGGCGTTCGCGGATACCTGACATTCAACACGCTGGTCTTCGATCGCGAACTGGAACGCGCCGCCGAAGTGTTGGCGGCGATCGCGCAATCCGGCGTGGACGCGATCATCGTGCAGGACTTCGGCGTGGTCAGACTGGCTCGGCAGATCGCCCCCGATCTCGAGATCCACGGCAGCACGCAAATGACGGTGACGTCGGCGGAAGGCGCACGGCTGATCCGCTCGCTCGGGGTGTCGCGCGTCGTGCTGGCGCGCGAGTTGTCGTTGCAGGAGATTCGCGCCATTCGCGAGGGTACTGATTGCGAACTCGAGATGTTCGTGCATGGTGCGTTATGCGTTTCGTACTCCGGACAATGCTTGTCGTCGGAGGCGTGGGGCGGCCGTAGCGCGAATCGCGGACAGTGCGCGCAGGCCTGCCGGCTGCCGTATGAAATGCTCGTCGACGGCCGTGTGAAACCATTGGCCGACACGCGGTACTTGCTTTCGCCGGAAGATTTGTACGCGCTGCATCAAATGCCCGAGATCGTGACCCTGGGCGTCTCCGCGCTGAAGATTGAAGGGCGATACAAAGACGCCGACTATGTCGCGCTGGCGACGGCGGCGTATCGCAAGGCGGTCGATGAAGCGTGGAGCGGGCGGCCTTTGAGCGCGAGTGCCCGCGAGGAATTGCAATTACGCCAAGTCTATTCGCGCGGATTTGCGGCGGCGTTCATCACCGGCACCAATCATCAGACCGTGGTGCGCGGACGCGCGCCGCGACATCGCGGCGTACCGATGGGCCGTGTGGAATCGGTGGGCGCGGAGAGCGTGGTGATCGAGCCCGGGCCGGCGCATGCGGTCGCGCCGCTGAAGGCGGGTGACGGCGTCGTCTTCGACGCAGCGGATTGGCGGAGTCCCGAGGAAACGGAAGAAGGCGGGCGCATTTATTCAGTGCGCCTTTTAGGCGGGAAGAAACTAGAGCTGACCTTCGCCCGTAACGCCGTGAGTTTCTCGCGCATTCGCTCCGGCGATTTGATTTGGCGCACCAGCGATTCCGATATCGCCAAGGCCGCGCGCCCGTATCTTGAAGCGGCGTCGCCGGTGCGGAAGCAGCGCGTGAATGTGCGGGTGATCGCTCGCGAGAGTCACGCGTTGGAAACGCAATGGAGCTTGGCGGCGCACGCCGACGTACGTGTCAACGTGCTGAGCGCCGGAAAACTGGAAGCCGCGCGCGGCGACGCCACCGGCCGCGAGTTCCTGCGCGAACAACTCGGACGCCTGGGAAACACCCCGTACGAGTTAGGCGATTTCGAAGTCGAAGTCGAAGGACGCCCCTTTGTCGCGGCGTCGCAGTTGAATCAACTGCGCCGCGAAGCGGTGGAAAAACTGGTCGCGATGCAGACATGCATGCCGCACCGCGACGTTTTCACGTTCCGCCCACCGGCGCTTCACGCCGCCCAAGCCGTCGATGGTCCCGCGCGCTTGCACTTGCTGGTCCGCAGCCCGCGCCAACTCGATGCCGCGCTCGATCTCGCGCCGGCGAGCGTCACCATGGATTATCTCGATCTCGACGGATTGCGTCCGTCGGTCGATCGCGCACGGCGCGCGGGCGTAGAGCCGCGCGTAGCCGCACCGCGCGTCCTGAAGCCGGGCGAAGAACGCATTGTCGACTCGCTGCTGCGCTTGGACTGCGCGCTGCTCGTCCGTTCCGCGGGATTATTGGAAGCGTTGCAGCATCGCGCGCACGGTGAGCTCATCGGCGACGCCAGTTTGAACGCCGCCAACGTCGTGACCGCCGATTTGTTTTTGAAGATGGGACTGGAACGCCTGACGCCGGCGCACGATTTAAACGGCGATCAAGTGGCGGAACTGGCGCGCTCGGCCAACGCCGCACGGTTTGAAGCCGTCGCGTATCATCATCTCCCGGTGTTTCACACCGAGCACTGCGTCTTCTGCCGTTTCCTTTCGACCGGTACGAGCTATCTCGACTGCGGACGCCCCTGCGATACGCATCAAGTGGAATTGCGCGACCCCCAAGGACGCGCGCATCCGGTGATGGCCGACGTCGGGTGCCGCAACACGGTGTTCGGCGCGCAGGCCCAGGAAGCGAGCAGCCATCTGGAAAAATGGCTCCACGCCGGGATTCGCCACTTCCGCCTGGAGTTTGTGCATGAAACGCCGGAAGAGATCGCGCAAGTGGGCCGGGCGTTTTTGGGTGTTCTGCAAGATCGCCGCGGCATGACGGAACTACGCGAAGCGTTGCGGCGTATTGCACCACAGGGAATCACCGAAGGCAGCTTGATGGTTCCAGCCTCTAGTCCCACGCGTTCCCATCCCGCGCTGCCGGTGTTAGCCTAATGACTCTTACCGCAATTCGCTCGGATATGATGATTACGCTATGACCGTCCTCTGGGCCGCCACCGGATTTCTCGACGCGTCGTTCGACGACAGCGGTGAAACGCAAGCGGGCGCGGCGAATCCGTATTTCACGATTCTCGCGGCGGCGGTCGCGGAGTTTCGCGGAGAAGTCGTTTCGCCGCCTGGTCGTGAGATCGTGGCGGAGTTTCCGGACGCCGTGCTGACGGTCCGCGCGGCGGTGGAAATGCAGCGGCGATTCCTGAAGATCACCTCGGGCCAAGCGGATGCCTACCTGCGGGTCGGCGTGCATGCTTCCAATCGCGATATCGCCGCGCGAATCGCCCGGCATGCCAAGCCGGCGCAGATTCTGGTGACGCGCACGGTGCGTGAGGCGGTGCTCGGCGAGTCTGACGTCCGCTGCACGTGGCAAGGTCAACTGAGTATCGCCGCACCCGCCGGTCCCACGCCTGCGCCGGGAGACTCGGGCGAAAAAGAAGATTTGTTCGAAGTGGTGTGGAATCTCCCCTCCACGGGCACAACTCCTTTGCCGCAATCGCCCACGCCGGCCCCGCAACTGAAAGTCACGCCGCCAAACTTCACGCCGCTGCCGATCGCGCCGCCCACGCCGGCGCCCGTGCCGGTGTTTCAGCGCTTCGACATCTTGGGCGAACTCGGACGCGGCGGCATGGGCATCGTCTACAAAGCGCGCGACCGCGAGACGAACGAGATCGTGGCGTTGAAGGTCTTGAAGCCGGAGTTGCTCGAGAATCCGCAGGTGCTGGAGCGCTTCAAGAACGAAATGCGCCTGGCGCGCAAGATCACCCACAAGAACGTTTGCCGCATCCACGATTTTCACCGTGAAGACAACGTCACCTACATCTCGATGGAGTTTGTGGAGGGCGAAAGCTTGCGTTGGCTGCTCGACCAGCACCGCGCGTTCTCGGTCGAAGAAGGTGTCGCCATCGCGCGCCAGCTTTGCGCGGGGCTCGGTGAGGCGCACGCCCAAGGCGTGGTGCATCGCGACCTGAAACCGCAGAACGTGATGCTCGACGCGCACGGAAAAATCACCATCATGGATTTCGGCATCGCGCGATCGGTGGAATCCACCGGCCACACATTGACGGTAGGGATCATCGGCACGCCCGCCTACATGTCGCCCGAGCAAGCCGAAGGAAAACCGGTGGATCACCGCACCGATATTTACGCGCTCGGTCTGGTGCTCTACGAATTGTTCACGGGCACCGCGGCGTTCTCGGGCGAAACGATGGTGAGCGTGGTGATGAAGCAAGTGATGGAAGCGCCGCGCCCGCCGCGCCTGCTGCGTCCCGATCTGCCGCCGAATTTGGAGCGCGCGATTCTCGGCTGTCTCGAGAAAAATCCGGCGAATCGCTTTGCGACCGTCGGAACACTCGACGCGGCGCTCGCCGGCGGCGCAATTGTTTTGCCGGAACGCGCGCCAACCCCGCCTCCTCCCACGTTGATCGAGCCCACGTTGCAAATGGGCACGGCGATTCCGCAGGTCTTGCCGCCGCTTCACACGCTTCCGGCTCACCCGAGCACGACTACCACGGGTATGCCGCCTCCACCCATGGTGCCCGCGCCACCCGGGAAAGTGAAATGGTGGAAAACGGCGATGGGTATCACCGCGATGGGATGCGCCATTCCAACCGTTTGTATTTGCGCCATGGTCGTGGCGATTGTGTGGATGACGGCCGGACGGAAAAGCCTGCCAAGGGTTCACGTCGGTCCCGACGGCTCGGTGGAAGTGAATTCCAACGATACGAATTCGTCGGCCAAGCAGCCGCAAGGCGCCACAGGCTCAACGGCGCCGGCGACGGTCCTGCCCGCAATGCCGGCGACGACAAGGAACAAGACCGTACCCGCCAAGCAGTCCGGTAAGGAGACAGCCGCGGCCGCCGCCGAAGCGCCCGAGCAGCCGTCCGCGACTCCATCGCCCGCTACACCCGGTTTCAACATCAATCTTCCGCAGATGAATCTCCAGATTCCGATGATGCCGGGCATGATCGGAATGACGGGGCCCAGGAGCGCTCAGATTGTCGATCAGTGGATCAAGCAAGCCGACAAGGCGATGGACGACAAGAAATACGCTGCCGCCGCGACGCTCTACACGATGGCGTTATCGAGGCGACCCGACGATCAGACGCTGAAGGACAAGCTGGTTAAGGCGCGCGAGGCTTTGGAATCCGCGCGGCCGCGGCTTCCGCAATAAACGTCGCGGCGCGGCCTGTTACTGCGGCGCAAAGTATCCTGGCCGATACTCGGCGTGCATTGCGGGACTATCGAGAACCACTTTGATCTTGTGATACCTGCCGTCGTTCACGGCGCCGCCGGCTTGCGGCGAATATCCCAGCACATACTGATGACGCAGTTCGGCGTCGACGCGTGCACAAACGCCGGCCAAATCTTCAAGGCGCTCTACCGGAAAGTGTTTGCCGCCCGTGTCTTCGGCCAGCGTCTTGAGAAGCCGCGGCCCGTTGCGTTCTTCGGTCGACCCACGCGATCCCTCTTCATCGAAAATTCCCATCGCATAGATCGCCACGTCCGACTCGCGCGCCTCGCGAAGCACTTCGCGTTCCTTCAAGCGGCTGTGATTGTCGCCCCCGTCGGAGAGAATCACCAGCGCCTTGCGCGGATTGCGCGCGCGCTTCTCCTGCTTCAGGCTGAGCGCAACGGCGTCGAGCAGGGAAGTGCGTCCGATCGGCCTGGTGTGCTTCAAACGATCGTAGAGGCGTTCGGGATCGGTCGTGAAATCCACGGTAAGCCGGGGATGTTCGTTGAATTCCACGAGGAAAAACTCGTCGTCCGGCAAATTCGATTTCAGGAATTGCCGCGCGGCCTCCAGCGACTTCGCGATTTTCGCGCCCATGCTCTTGCTCGTGTCGACGAGAAAACCCACCGACAGCGGCGCGGCTTCCTGGCCGAAGTAGGCGATGCGTTGTTCGATGCCGTCGTCGAACAAGCGGAAGTTGGCGCGATCGAGTCCCGTGACCACGCCGCCCGACGCGCCCGTGACATGCACAGGGATCATGGCGAGTTGCACGTCCATGCGCAAGCGCGGCATCGTGGCGTCTTGCGCGAATGCGGACGAAGCCACCAAAACGAGAACGCAGAGAAAGCGGCGCATGGTCGCGCAGTATAGCACTGGATTTGCGGCAAGCGTTTCGAGAAAAAAAAAGAGGACCGGGCGGTCGGCCTCCCGCCGAAGCTCGCGATTACTTCACGAGCGGCGCGGCGTACGGATTCATCGCGTCGAGGGACATTTCCGTCACGCACGACTGCGCGCCATAAGGGCTCTTGCGGCGCAACGCCAACACCTCGGCCTGCGCCGCGGCGAGATCCTCGCGAAATTCCTTTGACGAATGCAGCGCCCCGAAAATCGCCGAGCCTCCGATGCGTCCCGCTTCCACAGCGCTGACGTTATGCCAGCCGCAGAACACCCGGCTGTCGCCGTACGCGCGGGCGCGCGCCAACACCGAGCCGGCGCGATCCGGCGCGATCTCCGCGAGGATCAAGCCAACCGTCCAGCCGACCGTCGAGTGTCCGGAAGGATAGTCCGGACTGTCCTCATCGGGACCACCCTTACAGACGGCGCCTTTGTCGACAACAAATGGCCGCTTGCGGTTGTACTTGTTCTTAGCGTCGGCGGCGCTCAGGGCCGAGTCGACGCCCGCGCGCGTGATCAGTATGTTCAGGCGCGGCGCATTTTCGGGGGTGGGCGCGGCGCCCAAGGCGCACCAAAAATCCTTCATCAGCGCGGGGGTCTCGCTCGCGTCGTCGCTTTTCGCCATTTTCCAGCGCTCCGATCCTTCGAGCAAGCGCGTGGCCTTGAAAACCGCGCGATCCATGCCGTCGCGCAGATCGCCGTTGGATGGTGCGGGCGGTAGCACCAGGAAAAGATCCACTTTGGCGCTGCCGGTGAGATACGGCGTGCGCTGCGCGTGCAAACAGGCCGCGGCTGTTAGCAGAATCGCGAAAACAGATTTGACACCACAAGACACAATGCGCCGCATCATACCACCGCTGCCTTGACTTTGGGCCACTCAGAATGACAAAGTTTCAAGGACAGCAACGGCTTTGAATCGGGGAGTTTTCATGCGGAATGTTCGGATCTTTAGGATGGCCGCGGCGCTGGTCTTCTTTGCCGGTTTTGCTGTCGCGCACCCGCTCGTAAATGTGATCGTGAACGGTGCGCCCCCAGTCAAGAATCGCTCGACGGCGGTTCGTTGGTTTATTGACAGCACGCTAGTTACTTCCCAGAACGCACCTTTCAATACGCCGTAGGAGTGCTCTCATATGAGTTGCCGCAAGCTTTCATTCTTCTTGGTCGTCGCCGCGTTGGCGATTCCCATTTCGTTGGCGGCGCAGTCGTGCTCTTCTCCGCCTTGCGTGGTGGCCGTCTTGAACTCGGCGAGTTTTACCGCGCCGGTGACGCCGGGTAGCGCCGCATCGGTCTTCGGATCGAATCTCGCAGCGGCCGGCACGAACGCGAACGCCTCGCTGCAATCCACGTGGCCCACCTCCCTCGGCGGTGTCAGCGCGTCCCTGGGTGGGTTCCCCGTGCCGCTGGCGTTTGTGTCGCCGGCCCAGATGGACATTCAAGTGCCGTGGCAGTTGCAGGGGCAATCGTCGGCGCCGTTGATCGTGAACACGCCCACCGGTCCCACGGCAGCGTTCACTGTGACGATCGGTTTGAATCCGGGGATTTTCGACAACAACGGTGTTGCCACCATTGTGCACGCGTCGAACAACGTCGCCGTGGACTCGACGCATCCCGCATCGCAGGGTGAAACCGTGAAGATGTATTGCGCGGACCTTGGTCCCGTGAACAATCAACCGAACACCGGTACCGCGCCCGGGAGCGTCAGCACCACAACGACGATGCCAACGGTTTCCATCGGTGGTCAGGCGGCGACCGCGCAGTCGGCGCTGCTGACGCCGCCCGTCGACCAAGGCTTCATCGGATTCTCGATGGGCAGTTACGAAGTCATCTTCACGATACCGGCCAATACGCCGACCGGCAACCAGATCATCATTACCGTTTCCATCGGCGGCGCGACCAGCAATCCGCTGATCACTTCGGTTCAAGCGGGCACGGTGCCCACGATCACTTCGCTCTCGCCGAATACCGCGGTCGCCGGCGGACCGCCATTTACACTCACGGTGAACGGCACGAACTTCGCCGCCACCGGCGCTGCCGTGAACTGGAATGGCACCGCGCTCACCGGCCCGTCGTTCCAAGGTTCCACGAAATTGACCGTGACCGTCCCCGCCAATCTCATTGCGAACAGCGGAACGGCGCAAGTGACGGTGTCGAACACCGGCACGTCGACCATCACTTCGGCGCCGGCTACGTTCACGATCACCGCCCCGACGATTACGGCGTCGCCAACCAGTTTGACGTTCACCGCCGTCGAGGGATCGAGTCCCGCGGGCCAACAAGTGACCATCAGTTCGAACGGATTCAGTTTCGACTCGATCGCCAGCACGACAAGCGGCGGAAATTGGTTGAGCGTTTCGCCGGGCACCGGATTCCTCAGCAGCGCGACCGTGACGCTCGCCGTGACCGTGAACTCGTCAAACTTGACCGCCGGAACGTACAGCGGAAGAGTTACGGTGAGCGCGGGTGCGAATTTGACCATACCCGTGACGCTCACGATTACCGCGGCGCCGCCTTCGCCGCAAGTCACCGTGAGTCCCACGTCGCTGATCGTGCAGGCCACCGCCGGCGCGACCACGGCGCTGGTGCGATCGATCACCGTCGGCGACACCAGCAGCACGAGTTTGAACTACGTGGCGTCGGCGTCCACCGCGAACGGTGGCAGCTGGCTCTCCCCGTTGCCGAACAGCGGCTCGGTGTCGCTGCATTCGAGCGCGACCGTGCAAGTTTCTTTGAATCCCGCTGGACTCGCGGCGGGCGTCTATACCGGAACGATTCTCGTGACGCCCGGCCCGGTGCCCGTGCAAGTAAAGTTTGTGATTTCCTCGAGCGGTCCGGCGCTCTTGCTCGGTCAAACGGGATTGGTTTTCACCGCCGTTGCAGGCGGCGCGTCGCCACCGGCGCAATTCCTGGTCGTCTCCAACGCCGGCGCCGGCACACTGAATTGGACAGATGCCGTGGTGCGTGGAACGGGCCTTTCGACCGGCGCCGGGAGCGGATCGAGTGTCGCGGGCGCTGCGTCAGTGCCGATTCTTCCGGTGCAAGTAAGCACCACGGGACTCGCGGCGGGCAGCTATTACGGATTGTTGCAAGTGGCGTCGCCGGGCGCGGCGAATTCGCCGCAACTGGTGTCGACGGTGCTGAACGTGCTGCCAACGGGATCGGTTGCGCCGCTGCAAGTCGCGCCGCGAGCGATCATTTTCACCGCCACCGCCGGAGGAGCCGCGCCCGCGCCGGTCGCCCTGAACGTCTCGACGTCGAATGTGTCGCGCCAAGCGGCCACGATCTCCGGCGGAAACTGGCTCAACGCCAGCGCGACTCCGGCGAACGGCGCATTCAGTATCACTGCGAACCAAGCGGGTTTGACCGCGGGCGTGTATCTGGGAACCGTCACGATTCTTCCGTTCGACGGCAGCGAGTCGCAGGATGTCAGCGTGGCGTTGATTGTAACGCCGGGCCCCAGCACCTCGGCGGAAGGCCGCGATATCACGCCCGCCGCCGCATCATGCACGCCCACGCAATTGGTGATGGCGATGCGCCAACTCGGCAACAATTTTTCATCGCCGGTGGGCTGGCCCATCAATCTGGAAGCGCAAGTAATCGACGATTGCGGCAATCCCGCGCTTTCCGCCACTACGATCGCCACGTTTTCGAACGGCGATCCCGCGCTGGTGCTGAACGGATTGGGCAACGGAATTTATTCCGCCACCTGGAAGCCGACGACGGTGTCGGCCAGCACATCCACCGTGACCATTTCCGCGACGCAAGCGCCGCTCAAGTCGGCGACGCTGATCTTCAGCGGACAAGTGGGCGCAAACTCCGCGCCGCCGCCGATTATCGGATCGGGCGGCGTGGTGAACGCGGCGAGCTTTGCGCCGGGCGCGGACCTCGCGCCGGGATCGATCGTGTCGGTCTTCGGCGCGAATCTGGCATCGAGCAACGGCAATCAGGCCTCGAGCTTCCCTCTGCCGACGACGCTGGCGAATATCAAACTGACCATCGGTGGAATCGACGCGCCGATTTTCTACGCCGGCACCGGACAAGTGAACGCGCAGATTCCCGTGGAATTGACGCCGGGCACAACCAGTCAAGTAGCGGCGCGCGGGATTCCATCGGCGGGCGCGGAGATTGACGGGATTCCTGAGCCGATCGTGGTTGGATCGGCGCATCCCGGCATTTTCATTGCGGCGGAAACGAGCGCGCCGAATCAAGGCGCGATTCTCAACGTGGCGAATCAAGTGGTCGACGCCACGAATCCCGCGAAGTCGGGCGACGTCATCGTGATTTTCTGCACCGGACTCGGCGCCACGAATCCGCCGACGGTCACAGGACAAGCGGCGGCGTCGGGGATCGCGGTGGTGACGCCGGCGGTGACGATTGGCGGTCAGGCGGCGGCGTTGCAGTACGCGGGCGTCGCGCCGGGATTTGTGGGGCTATATCAAATCAACGCGGTGGTGCCGGCCGGAATCGGCACGGGATCGGCGATCAGCTTGGTGGTGACGCAGAACGGTGTCGCGAGCAATGCGGCGACCATCGCGGTGCACTAAAACCTGAGTGCTGAGTAGGCCCTATCACTCAGCACTCACGACTCAGCACTCATCACTTATTTCGGCTTGAGGCCCGCGATCGCCGCTTTGATCTTCGCGTCGTCGCGCGTACCGGCCAGCGATTGCTGTGCCAATTCGTAAAGCACCACGCCGCGCGGATCGGGCTTTTCTTCCTTCGCCGAAAACGGCTGCAACGTCTGCACGGCCTGTTGACTCTTGTTCTCCGCCAAATACGCCGCGCCCAGACCCATGCGCAAGAGCGGCGAGAGCGGCAGTTTTTCAAGCGCCGCCCGAAATGCCGTTTCCGCGAGATCCGCCTTGCCCGCCTGCAAATGACTGTAGCCCAGAGCGAACTGGCTCTGCTCGCCGGGATTCATCTCGGCGGCGCGCTGCAAATACTGCACCGCATGGTCGTGATCGTTCAGCGCGTCCAAGCTATTTCCCAACAGCGCGTAGATTTCCGGGGCTTCGCCCTTGGTGAGCAGCGTGGCCAGCACGTCGCGTGCTTGATCGAAGCGCGCGTTGTCGTAGTAGGCCAGCGCCAGACTCATGCCCGCCAGATACGACGTCTTATCGGTTTTCCACGCTCTCTCCAGCAACTCGATGCCGCGTTCTTTCTCGCCTTCGTGAACCAGCAGTCCGCCTAGATTGGCCATCACCGGCGTGGAACTCGGATTCAACTCGAGACCGCGCTCCAGATATTTGCGGGCTTCGGCTTTTTCTCCCAGCGCCGCCGAGTTCGACGCCAGCAGCAACAACACTTGCTCGGATTCGCGAACCTTGGGCGGCAATTTCAGCAGCACGCCGCGCGCTTGCGCCGGATGATTCAACGCCGATTCGCAGAGCGCCAGCAAATACGCCGGTTCCACTTCCTGGGGACGCGCTCTCACCACTTTCTCGAGCAGCGGCTGCGCCTCGGCGAAGGCATTCACCTGCACGTAGATCGTCGCCAGATTGAAATTCGCGGCGAGATTCGTGGGATCGAGCGAAAGACTCTTGCGCAGCGCCGTCACCGAGTCGTCGCCGCGTCCCGCGTCGGCGTATGCCGCACCGAGCGTCGCATAGGATTGTCCCGAAGGCTTGAGCTTCACCGATTTCTCGAGATACGGCAGCGCGCCCGGCGTGTTGCCTTTCATCGCCAGAAGCGTTCCCATGCCCAAGTTGTAGTCGGCGTTTTCCGGCGCGGATTTCAGCAGGCGCGTGATCACCGGCTCGGCCTCGTCGATGCGCCCTTGCTTCAGCGCTTCCATCGCGGCGACAAATTCTCTGTTGACCGCGGGCCCGGCGGCCGCGGGACGGCTCGGTTGTGCGGTGGGCGCGGCGGGCTTCGCTTGCGCGAACGCCACGGCGGCGATCAAGAGTGCGGTGGGTAGCGTCAGTAAAAGAATTTTCCTCATAGCTATATCAGAGCCCCAAGTGAAGCCTCATTATATCAGGCTGCCTGATTTCAGGTGGCATGCTGGCTTTCAGTTGAACGGGCTGAAAATGTGCAGCGAGCCGCGTCCGGCGGACTCCCGAACCCGCCGGGCGCGGTTTTTCAACGGAAGGTTTTTCGTTCATGATCGCGTATTATGAAGTGTCGGTCCCGACGCGCTGGCTCCTCGCGAAGGGTTAGTACAGTATCCCCTAGTACTATGCTTTGGGTGTCCTGCGTTTTATCCAATTAACGCAAAAGTTTGCGCCGATCAAGGAAGAGTCGCTCCGATGGCACTTTTTGGTGCACGCAGATGGTTGATAAGAAAGGCTTTAAATATGGTACCTTTGGACGATTTTTGTACCATTCTGGCATCCGAATTGCATATACTATCGTCGTTAGTCTGCGGTACTGAAGATAGCTGCAAGTCGTGGAGCGAACAATTGGTGAATAAAATGATGCTAAAGATGCGTTTCTGCGTAGTCCTCACAGTAGCCCTTGGATTGGCAAGCGTACAGTTGCACGCTACGAATGTGAATCCCTTTACGGATCTGAACAACGGTGCCGGCCCCGGTAGTTGGAGGGTTCTTACGTTGGGCATTTGCACCACCGTGAATCCGATTTCGTGCGATCAAACCGGCAACAACAACGTGTCCCTCTCGTCGAATTCGCAAATCGTTGAAGGCAACGTCGGCGTCGGACCGCACGGCAACATTGCCTTGACCGGCGCGGGCAGTGCGATCCGCGGCGATCTTGATCTCCAGAACGGAACGATTCCGTCGTTCGGCTCGGGCACGAACATTTTTGGCACCATCAATAACGGCGTAAGCGGCATCAATGCAAATACGATTCTCAACACCGCCGTAGCCTCCGCGCTGGTGGCGTACAACGACGCCCGAAACGACGCCGCGACGATCGGCGTCACCAATATCGGCAATCTCGGCACCACGCAAACCATCAATGTCGGCGATGGCTTGAACGTGATCAACCTTTCGAACTTGACGTTGACCACCGGCGGAAACTTGGTCCTGAATGCCACCGGCACCAATCCCTCGACCACCACCGTGGTCATCAACGTGACGGGCACGTTCACGGTGATCAACGACGCCAGCATTACCGAATCCGGCGGCCTTCCGAACTACAACGTGCTGATCAACGTCGTGGGAACCGGAACCGGTGTTTGCATAACCGGCGGATCGTCTGCCTCATGCAGCTCACCTTCGCCGGTGGGCTTTTCCACCGTCGACGCGGTGATTCTCTCTCCTGACCGCACGGTCGCCATGGATGCGGGCGTTGTCGACGGCGAGGTCATCGCCGGCGGTACGACTACCGGCACCGGCCTGACGCTGACGAAGACCTCCACGATCGATGCACCGGAACCCGCCACGCTGCTGTTAGTTTCGACCGGGCTCACAAGTCTGTACTTGCGTCGCCGCCGGCGGAAGCTCAGCTAGTTCCACGCCAACACCATCGATATATAATGAGGGAGACGCTACAGCGTCTCCCTGACTCTACGCATTGATCAGCCAAGGTTTCTTGATGAAGTTCGTTTCCAAGACCGGGTTCGGGCTCCTTTCGCTCACTGCACCGTTGGTGCTTCTTTGCGGCTGTGACCGCGCCAATCACTACGAAAAGGGCATGGAGTGGGTCGCGAAGAAAGACTACAGCCACGCCTTGGTGGAAATGCGCAAGGCGATGGCCAAGGATCAGGGAACCGCCGATACGTACTACCAAGCCGGCGTCGCGGCCATGGAGTTGAGCGCGAACGCCGACGCCAAACGCTACCTCGACGCCGCCGACAATCTGGCGGGTCCGCGATCCAAACTGGATCTCGATATCAAGGCGCGCCTTGCTTCCCTGGCGCTGCTGCGCCGTGACTTCAAGGATTCCCGCGATCTCGCGAAATGGGTGCTTGATCGCGATCCGAAAAACGCCAAGGCTCACGAGGTCCTGGTGTTTTCCTTAACCGCGCTGGCGCAGCCCGAACAAGCCGCGCAGGAAATGGACCTGTGGCTGGCGTCGGATCCATCGAGCCAACGTGAGCGCATGGTGCGCTCGGCGATCTCGCTCTCGAAAGAAGATCTGCCGGAGGCCATCAAGCAATTGGAAGACGCCGCGGCGCAGCAAAACCACACAGCGCAGACGCTGGTTTCGCTCGGCAATCTCTATCAGGCCGCGGGAAACTACGCCAAGGCGCAGGAAGCGTATCAAAAGGGCGCCGAGATCGATCCCGGCGACATCGAACCGCGAAAAGGCATGGCCTGGATGTACGCGCGTATGGGCAAACTGGACAAAGCGCACGAAGAGTTTCGCCATATCGCGGAAGTGAAGCCCGACGATCCGGAAGCGCGCGGCGCGCTGGCCGCCTTCTTCATGGCACAGCACCGCTTGAACGAAGCGATCGCCGAAATGGAGCGCTTGACCAAGCAATATCCGAAGGACGTCTACAATCGTGGGCGCCTAGCCGCGGCGTATCTACTCACCGGACAGCGGGCCAGGTCGCGTGAGCTTGTCAACACGCTCATCAAGGAGGACCCCAGCAATCCGCAACATACGCTGCTCGCGGGCATCCTCGACTTTCAGGACGGCCAGGTCGACAAGGCCATCGTGGAATTGAACAACTCGATGGAATATCGCCCGTCGGCCATCGCGCTGTACTTCATCGGCGCGTGCCAAGATCGCAAGGGCGATATGCAGCAGGCGCAAGTGGCCATGACGCGGGCCTTGCGCATGGATCCCGATCTCATCGGCGCGCGATTGTGGCTGGCGGAATACTGGCTTCAACAATCGGCTCCCACGACGGCTCTCACGATGTTGCAGCAGGATCCTCAGGCGAAGAATCCTCCGCCCGTCGAGCAATTATTGCTGACGCGCGTCTACTCGGCGATGGGGCACTACGATTTGGCCTCCAAGGAAATGGACGATTTGCGCGCCAAACATCCCAACAGCGTGCCGGCCTACTACGCGGACGCCTTGCGCTTCCTGAACAAACGCCAGTGGGCGCAAGCGCGCGGAGCGTTGGAGCAGGCGCTTGATCACGATCCCAGCGCGATCAACATGCTGTCGGTGATCGTGCAATGTTATTTCGCCGAAGGCAAGCCCAAGGACGCCGTGGAGCGCGTGCGCAAGCAAGTGGAGCGCTTCCCGAAATCGTACGTACATTTCCAATTGCTCGCTGAAACCGAGCGCGCCGCCGGCGACTACGGCTCGGCCAAGGTGGCGTTTGAACGCGCCATCGCGCTGAGTCCCGAATCGCCGGGCCCGGTGCTGGGGCTGGTGCAGACACTGGTGGTTTCCGGCCGCAACGAAGACGCCCGCATCAAGATCAACGATCTGGTGCATCACTGGCCGCAATGGGCGCAATCGTGGATCTTGTACGCGGGTTTCATGGAGAATCAGGGCGACTATCCGGAAGCGACCAACGGGTATGAGAAGGCCGTGGCGCTCGATTCCGGCAACGGGCTGGCGCTGAACAATCTGGCGTGGCGCATTTTCTCCGATGGCGGCGACATGGATCGCGCGCTGCAAATGGCGCAAAAGGCCCACGAAGCGGAACCGAACAACGCCGCGTACGCCGATACGCTGGCGATGATCTACATGCGCGTGGGCAGCAAGCCGGAAGCGGAAAAAGTGATGCTCAATGCCGTGAAATTGCAGCCCCGCAACCCGATTTTCCTGCAGCACCTCGCGGCGATCCAGAAACAGCGGTAAACTCCACCACGTTCCCGGCTCAGGGCTTATAAATCCAATACCCAGGCTTCGCCGGTGGTGATGGCTGCAGCTTCGGTCGCTGCGGCGGCGCGGTCCCTCGCAACGCCGCGCGGATATCCTCCAGGATATCTCGCTGCTCGATGAAGTAGCTATGTCCCATGAAGTCCGTGCGAGCCGCCGATGCGTCGACCGTGTCGAGCCCGGGCACCACGAGAATATTCTTTCCACCGTCCCCGGCCCGCGGGTATCCACTGCGTATCCTTTTCGAGATCATAAGCGCCTGGTCATTACTCGAGCCATACAACGTGACGCGTCGAGACAATTTTTCGAAATACCCAGAGTCGTTCGCGAATTTGTCGGCATCCACGTCGGCCGCCGCCGCAACGTACGCGCCCAGATGCGACGCCACCGCGGTGTTTCCTGCCTTGGCCAGATCGCGCAAGGCAAGAGTGACGGCACGGTTTCCCATGCTGTGGGCGACGATGTGAAAAACCTTGACGCCTGTCTTTGTGGAAAGATCGTTGAGAAAAGTTTGGAGCAGATCGAAAGTCAAGTCGACGTTTTTCTCGTCGGTGGGGTATCCCCGGAGCGTGCCTTGAGAAGTCCAATCGTAAAAAAGGGCGGGGCCGTCAAGATTTAAGCCAACCGCGAGTTCCGCTGTGCGCTGGGCGGCTTCCTCGAACGTCACCCGATAGCCGTGAACGAAGACGAGCAGACTGTTGTCTCGGGAGCGGCCGGCTTGCGTTGTCAATTCGGCCAATAGCGCATCGTGGGAGAGCGGTTCAACCTTGAGCAAGCGAGTACTCAAAGAGATCTCATCGATAAACTCAACCCGAACCGAGAGGATTTCGTCCTTGTGAACGGTTGCTTCTGAAACCGGCACGGTAACAGTGCAGGCGCCGTACGATAGGCTTTTGCTCTGAACGGTACCGAAGGCCTTGAGCGGATCGGCAGCGCCGGTTGCCTTCCGGTCCGTCGCGTAAAAGACTTTCTGAGTGATGAAGGTCGGTGCACCCGCTTCGACTACGGCTTTATGCGGCCGAAGATTGACATCGATGGTCACCCTGATTTCACCGCGCCCTGGGATTTCTACAGGACGGTTCTCAATCTCAAAGCCCCAATGGCGGACTCGAATCGTCAAGCGCCGAATGGTGAATGGTAAGCCGATGAAGACGTATTCCCCATTAGCGTCGGATGTGGTTCCGAGCAAGGCTCTCGGCGGTCCACTGTCCTGCGCTTGAATCAGTTCAACGGATGCTCCAGCCAGCGGGCCGGCCGCGTTCTTAACCGTACCCATGATGCTGAAGCTGGCAGGCTCCGTCTCTACTGGAGGCGGAGGGAACTCCTGCGCTGTCGCGAGCGGTGACAGCGCGGAGAGAGAAAGCAGCGCGACGCTGCCGAGGATCGTCCTGAGCCGCATGGGTCCTCCCGTTTACGCTCGAATACCCTCCACGATACTCACCGGCGCCTTGGTGGGAATCACGCGCGACAGTTTCAATCCCGCTTCGGCAAACAACGCCGCGAATTCCTTTTTGGTGCGTTCGCGTCCACCGATCACCAGCATCTGGATGTCGAGCAGTTTTCCCCAGCCTGGATCGTTGCCGGGAGGAATCACGTTGTCCACCACCAGCACCCGGCCCTTGGGATGCATGGCCTCGCGGCAGTTCTTGAGGATTGCCACGGAACTCACGTCATCCCAGTCGTGCAGGATGTACTTCATGATGTAGACGTCGCCGCCCTTCGGCGCCGATTCGAAGAAGCTTCCGCCTTCCAGGCGGCATCGCGCAGCAATATCCTTGGCCGTCACGTGGTCGTCTTGCTTGGCCCGCGCGATGACCGAGGGCTGATCGTACAACACGCCTTGCCACTTGCGATTCGTCCGCAGAATCGCGGCCAGCAGGCTGCCATGGCCGCCGCCCACGTCGACGATCGTTCCTTTGCCTTTCAACTTGCACGCCGCCGCGACCGCGGGATTTTCGGCGCGCGACAAGCTGGTCATGGACTCGCCGAAAACCGCGAGATCTTCGGGATGCCTTTCCAGCCGCTCAAAAAAGTTCATGCCGTACGCTTTTTGAAAGGCGTTTTCTCCCGTTTGCACGCTGTGCAGCACTTCACACCAAGCCTTCCAGTTGTAAGGCTCGTTGATCATCATCGCCCATCCGTTCATGGAGTCGGGAACGTCGGTGCGAAGCAGAGCGGCCAGCGGCGTGAGCTTGAAGCGCCCGTCTTTCGTCTCGGCGAAAACGCCGACGCTCGAGAGCGCGCGCAGCACGCGGTAGAGCGGCGCCCCTTGCACACGCGCGGCCGTGGCAAGATCGGCGGCGGTGCGTGGGCCTTTCCTCAAGTGATCGGCGATGCGCAACTTGGCGGCGACGTGAATGAGTCGCGCGACCCAATGGCCGATGGTCATGTTCAACAGGACAGCTTGTGGCGGAAGCTTCTTTGGCATAGAGACAGGATTGTACTTCAGGAAGGCCGACTTTAACAGGATGTACAGGATGAACCGGATAAACCTCGCTTTCATCCTGTTCATCCTGTACATCCTATTTAGTTAAAGTCGCGTGGATCTTGTCAAGGTCGCGGCGTCGGAGCCGGCGCCGGCATCGCCGGCATTGTTTCCTTCGGGAATCGCGGGACCATTTCGTCGCGATTCGCCAGGTGCAGCACGGCCGCCGCGATGATCACCGCCGAAGTCTGCGCGTCCTTCTCGACGATGCGCTCATACGTGTCGAGATTCGTATGCCACGTGTGGCTCTGATACTCCATCGGGTCCTGCCCCATGCCCACGCCGGGCAGTCCCGCGTGATTGAAATTTGTCGAGTCGGTGCCGCCGGTCGTGCGGCTCTCCGTTGCGTTGGCGCCGCCGAATCCGAGATCCGAAAAGCCGGCGAGCGCTTCGCGCAGAATCGTCGCCGCGTCCGCGGGACCAAAAATGCTCGCGCCGCGCGCGCGTCCTGTGCCGGAATCGATGTTGAAGTAGGCGTCGAGCTTGAAGAACTCGGGCTTGGGATCCTCCACCGTGCCGAAATGCTTCTCGACGTAGGCCTTCGACCCGAGCAATCCTTCTTCCTCTCCGCTCCACAGCGCCACGCGGACCGTGCGCCGCGGATGCGCGCCGATGGCTTGAATGATGCGCGCGGCTTCCATCATCACCGCGCAGCCGATCGCGTTGTCGGTGGCGCCGGTGGCGGAATGCCAGGAGTCGAGGTGTCCGCCGAGCATCACCACTTCGTCGGCCTTATCCGTTCCGGGGATTTCCGCGACCGTGTTGTAGGAAGTTTTTCCATCCGGGAACCACTTGTTGACGATTTCCACTTCCATCGACACAGGTGTCCCGTCGCCGAGAATGCGCGCGATGCGTCCGTAGTCTTCGTTGCGCATCACGAGCGTGGGAATAGCCTTGTCGGCGTCGTAGCGGCGATTGTTGAAGGCGCGAATTTGCCCGTGCTCGCGCCCCGCGTCGTTAACGCGCACCGACGCGCCGTTCTGGATCAAGAAATCGTTGACGCGATTGTCCACCTGATTCGCGGTGAGCTTCGAGGGATCGTTGTCCTGCTGACCGCCGCGTCCACCACGTCCGCCGCGTCCGCCGCCGGGACCGTACGCTTCCTTCACTTGCTCGTCGGTGCGGCGCTTGGCGGGCGGCGTTTCTTGGAACGGGACCACCGTGTGCGCGCCGACAAAAACGATTTTCCCCTTCACTTTGGTTTTCTCGGCCTCCAGGAATTTGGCGAGTTCTTCCTCGGTCGGCCGCGCCGGCGGAACGAGTTGGTAAACCTCCGCCTTCACCACGCCTCTCGTGCTGGGCGTCCAGGCGAGAACTTCGGCTACCAGCGAGTCCTTCACCGGCGACGTAACATACGCGACCTGGCGCTCATTCACCCAGCCGGGATGTCCGAAATCCCATTCCTCGAGATGCGCGTTCTTGAATCCCCAAGAGGTCATTTCCTTCAGCGCCCATTCGGCGGCCGCTTTGTGATTGGGCGAGCCGGTAAGGCGCGGACCATACACGTCGGTGAGGAAATGCATCGTGTGCATGATCTTCGAGTGATCCATGCCTTCCGTGCGGATCCTCGATTGGATGTCGGTATCGACTTTTTCCGCCGCCATGAAAACGAGGGCGGCCAGAAGTAATCCCGGAATGAAAAGAAGCAGCGCAGTTTTTCTCATGGCGGCGAGTTTATCGCACGCCGATCCTCGGATTCAATCAGCTCTTCCCGGGAAGCTAAGCACGACCATGGGTTCAAGTTGCTGGACTCGCCGGGGCGCGAACAGCTATTATCTGACTCTTCTCAAATTGCAAAGTTGAATCCAAGCGCTAACTGCAATCACAACGCAAACAACGAATGGGACGAACAAAGCCATCGAGAGAAGCAATAGATTCTTGCCTACCGATTCCCAGTGAGCGTGCTGAGAGTGCCCATCCAAGAACGGCAAGACCAATGCACAACTCAGAACGAATGCTCCCGTCGCCAGGACTGCTCGCCCTCCCCACAAATGAAAATACCGTTCTGCATCACGCAGAACCTCAGCCAAATCCTTCTTGCTAGCAGGACCAGCGTAATCGTCGAAAGTCATACGAATCTGACTCCAAATCATTCAGCTGATTGCGCGGCATGTCGCGTAGTCTCAAGCAACACACTCACTCGACCAATCAACCTCCCTATAGATCATCATCGTGAATCGGGCGTCGCGCGCCATGATATACGCGCAGAACGGTAACTTTATGTCGCCGATTGTCAACGTGAAAGATGATTCGATGGGATGCATGGATGAGATGGCGGATTTCAGTTGAAAACTCCTCGGCTTCTGGAATCCGCGGACACCGACGTGGCATCTTCTCCAAAGAGAAGATCGCCGCCATCAATTCGCGGAACCATCGACGCGCCGCCTGCTCCGCGCTCTTCTCCATCCGAAGAAACCGAACGTACTCTTCCGCATCGATCAGCGCGGCGTCGGAAATCTCAATCTGGTATGCCAAGTTTGACTTGCAGCGCCTTTAGCGCTCTACGTGCGTTATGGACGCGCCCTTCCGCGACGTCGGTCAGGCCCGCCCGAATCGCCTCGACACTTTCCATTCGTTCCAATCGCTGCAACATCTGCTGATAGGACGCCGCATCCTGCACGATAAGTTCAGCCTTTCCATTCACCGTGAGCACGACGGCGCGCTTCGACCGTCGCATCCGTTTCAGGAACGAGACCGTGTCGCGCTTAAAGTCCGTTAGCGGATGAATGTCTTCGGCTAGATTGACCATACGGGAGCCTCGAATTGAATTCGCATCTTTTAAGATGCTATCTTAGCTCAAGGCGACGGGTCAAGGCCAGGTTGAGCTCCGCGGTGACGGCCTGCGACTTTATCGAGAGCCAGACCCCAGTTTCGCGAGCTCCGCCTTCGCCTCCGCGAAATTCGGATGATTTCGCAGCGCGATTTCCAGTTCCCGTTGCGCCCTCGCCGGATCGCCCATGTGCTCCGCGCACACACCCAAGCCGTAGTGACCGATGTAGGCAAACGGCTGCCGCCCCGCGGGATCGAGTTCTAATCCACTGTGGAACGCATTCAGCGCGGCCGGATAGTTCTGGATGTCAAGGTAGGTGAGTCCCAGGTTCAGCCACGCCTCTTCAAAGTTCGGCCGCAGCGCCACGGCGCGCTGCAACATGCCCAGCGCCGCTTCGTAGTTGCGTTCTTGTCTGCGATAGACGGCCAAATTATTCATGGGCAGCGTGAAATCGGGACGCATGTTCAGCGCTTTTTCGTAAGCACGCTCGGCGGCCGGGTCTTGTCCTGAGTTTTCGAGCGCCCGGCCCATGTTGTAGTAAATGTCCGGCTTGTCGGGCTCGAGCGCCAGCGCTTGCACGAACTCGGCGATCGCCTCACGATGCTTACCTTGCAATTCATACGCGCCGCCGAGCGAATTGCGCAGCGACGCCAGCCCCGGATACTGATTGAGCGTGACCGTGTACAGGCGAATGTCGTCGCGCCAATCGGGCGTGCGCTGCCATCCGATATTTGCGTAAACGCCGAGCAGCGCGGCGTACAGCGCCCACGCGAGCACCGGCGTTTCGAGCAGGAATCCCCACGCCCATGCGGCGATCCACACGAATCCGACGCTTGGAAGATAGAGATAGCGCTCCGTGAACACGTTTTCGCCGACACCGTTGATGTTCATCACCGGAATCAGCGGCAACAGAATCACCAACAGCGCGAATGACAGCGCAGGCTTGCCGCGCCGCCACAAAAAAACTCCAGCCACGCACGTTGCGATCGCGGCCAGCGATGCGGCGACGGCGATGCCGAAGTCGCGCGTCGGGTGATAGACGTGAAAGTAGCTCAAGTCCGGCGGAAAAATCAGGCTGGCGAGATAGTGTCCCATCAGCGTGATCATGCTGAGGACGAGCGTGGCGCCCGAGAGAAAGAAGTGTCCGCCCTGGGCCGGCGCGAGACTGCCGAGCGCATAGAAACGCATCGCCAGATAAAACGCGAACGCGCCGCCCAGCGAAAAATACATTCCGCGATTCCGCCAGATTTCCCGTGGCGTGCGAGCGAGATACAGCCACTCGTACGCCACGAGAAGCGCCGGCACGACCACCGCCGTTTCCTTCGTAAACATCGCAAGCAAGAAGAGCGCCGTGTGTAAGGCGATCTGCCCTGGCGACGGCCGCGCGTCTTGCTCGGTGAACAGCAACAGGATCACGAGGGTCACGAGCGTCATGAAAATGTCCGGCAGCACCGCGACCCACACCACTGCCTCGTTGTGAATCGGATGCACGGCAAACAGCGCGCCGGCGGCGAAGGCCAGCCGCCAGTCTTTCAGAAAGTGAACGCCGAGGCGATACACCAGCAGCGTGTTGGCGGCATGGATCGCCAACATCACCGCATGAAACCATACGGCATTGAAATTCCCCACCGAGTACAGCAGCATGTACAGCAGAATCTGGATCGGGCGGTAGTAGTTCGACGGCGTCGCGCCCACGGGCTTCGAGAAAGCCCAAATGTCCTGGCCGAAAACCTTTAGCGTCTCGCGATAGTTTGTCACCAGCGGATTCGAAAGGAGCTGGGAATCGTCGTCGGCGGCAAACCCGTTGCCCAGCGCGTTCGAGTAGACGCCTACCGCCAGAACTGCCAGGGCCAGATAGGGCCAAACGTCCACCCAAGTCCATTTCCCAGAGGGGGGCGCGGGCCTTTCCAAAGGAGTCGAGGCCAAGGCGGCCTTCTTGCGATTTCGTTTCGCCACGCTCTGGCTATTCTATGTTGGGCGAGCAGCGGGCGGGAAGGGAGTTAACCCGCAATGTAGCTAAATGGATAGGTGATACCCACCGAAAGATTGCCACGTGCCGACGGCGTTTTCCCGCTATCATCCTCAAATGCACTACTTCAGGGCTCTTATTACCACCGCGCTGCTGGCCATGGTGGTTGTCGGCAGCGCTGCCGCGGAGCGCCACGCGCTACCGGCGAAACACGCTTCCAATCGTCATTTCTTCGTGAAGCACAAATCGGCTCGCCACAAGGCGCACAAGGCGGGATTCCATATGGTTCCGCGTCACCGCTCCAACTAATGGATTTCGGCGACCAGCCGACAATCGACGACACATCACGGCCTAGTTCCGGGCCGTCTTCCTACACTTTACCTGCGCGCTATGAACCGCTCGAGAAACTGGGCGAAGGCGGCATGGGTGTGGTCGTAAAGGCGCGCGACCGCGAGACCGGTGAGTTGCTCGCGGTGAAATTGCTGCGTCCGGAAATCGCCGCCGACCCACAGGCTCTCGAGCGTTTCAAGAACGAACTGCGTCTCGCCCGCAAGATCACGCATAAAAATGTCTGTCGCATCCACGAATTCCAGCGCGAAGGCGGCCTGGCGTGCATCGCGATGGAGTTTGTGGACGGGGAAAGCCTGCGCCACGTCTTGAACCGGCGGCAGGGGATTTCTATTTGCCAAGGACTCGAGTGGTCGAAGCAATTTCTCTCGGGCCTCGCCGAAGCGCACGCGCAAGACGTGACGCACCGCGATCTCAAGCCGGAGAACTTGATGATCACGCGTACGGGCGAGCTGAAGATCATGGACTTCGGCATCGCGCGCACGGCGGAATCCACCATGACGCGCATGGGCGCGATGATCGGCACGCCCGCCTACATGAGTCCCGAGCAGGCGGAGGGAAATCCGGTCGACGTGCGCAGCGATATTTACTCGGCGGGCTTGATCCTTTACGAAATTTTCTCGGGTTCGATGTGCTTCCGCGCCGAGACTCCCATCGCGACGGCGATGATGCAGGTACGCGCCAAGCCGCGTCCGCCACGGGAGATCGACCCCGACATGCCCGCACGAATCGAGCGCGTAATTCTGAAGTGCATCGAAAAGGCGCCGGCTGATCGCTACGCGTCGGTCGCGGCGGTCGCGGCGGCGCTGGACGAAGCGGATGTTACTCCACGCGTTTCTTCGGCCCCGCACAATTTGCGCGAAATCGCGTTGCCGGTCCACATGACGCGATGGACGCGCTCTGATTGGGTTTTGTCGGCGGCGGCGATCGCGGCAATGGCCGTGTTCCTTTTCCTATTCGATCACACGCTGCCGTACGGGATCTACGCGTCGCACGTTCCCGCGAGCGCGCTCGAAGACGGCAAGAAAATCATCGAGAAATTCGCTCCGGGAACCACGAACCCGGATTGTCGCTTGAGGCTAGGAACCATCCGCGGGAAAAATTTTCCGAATCAAGTGTTTGCCCAAAGCCTGAATGTCGTCGTAGGCACCGCTCCGTGGTCTCCTGGATGGATTGTGAATTGCGACCAGAGCGGCGTAGTCGTTGACGCGCAGGGGAAAGCCTTGGTCGTTTTCTGGCGTCCGAGCCAAAAACCGAGTGCGAATTCCTTCGGCACGCCCTCCGAGGCGGCGGCGCTGGTTCAAAAGGCAGTACTCGATTGTTTTGGTATCAACTTGGCCGGAACCGCACCCATTCCTCTGACCTTCGATCCTACCAACAACCTGTGGACGCGGGCCGGAACGAAGGAAATCATGGGCGGAGGAAATATAATCCCTACCGTTTGGGAACGCAAGGTCGAAAAAAGCGCCTATCAAGAGCGCATTCAGGCCTTTGCCCAAGGCGGCCAGCTATACGAGATTCGCCGCGAAGCAGCGGCCCGGTTTTTGCCTGATGCGGACTTTCCGTTCCGCAACGATCGTTGGGAGATCGCGGGTATGTGGCGCGAAGGCTTTCTCGCGCTCCTCGCGCTTGCAAGTTTCGTCCTGGCGGTCTTTCGCGGTCTCTACCGAAAGACCGTTCCTGTGCTTTGGATCTTAAGCGCTCTTGTCGCGCTGGCGGCGACGTTGGCGACCTCCGACGCCTTTCCGCATCCTCCCGTTTTCATTGTGGTTTTGTTGGCCGCCTTCGGTTTCTTGTCACCCGCTTACGACTATTTGCTGCGGATTCTGCCCGACAAACTCAAGACGACCTTGGAACCCGCCGAGCGTCCCGCTGCATTATCCGTTTTGCGCGGCGCGTTCGTTGGGCTGATCATCATGGCGGTGCAGTTGTCGGCTTTGCTAGCTTTAGGCAACAGGCGATTGGCCTCAGCGAGCACCGACTGGTTCGAAGCGCTGGGCGGCAATCCCGCGGCGGCAATTACGTTTGCGCTGGCCGCGCCACTGGTCGGAGCATGGATGCTGATCGCTTGGCCCGTCGCGATATTCTATCGGGTCAGGACGAACGCGCCGATGATTCTAGCGAACATTTCGTTGTTATGGATTTTCGGCGCGGTCTCGTTCCCAGGCTTATCGATTTTTCCGACGCTGCCGTATTTCCTCTGGTGCGGCGTTCAAGGACTGGTGTTTGGCGCGGTCTTCCTGCGCTACGATTTGCTGACGACCTGGATTGCCATGTTCACCGTGGAAACGTGGCTGATCGCGTTTGCGCTGTATCGCTATTTCGAGGCCACACAGATTGGCCCCAACATCGCGGTGATCGCTTTGTGGCTGGTGATTGTTCTGGCCGCTGCGGCGAGTTGGCTACGCCCGCAGTTCCGCCGTGTCGCGGACGTTTTCGGCTGAGGATTCGCTACTGCGTCGGTGCGTAATACCCCGTGCGCGCGTAGGCGTGCAGCGGAGGCAATCCACGAGGCGGCTTCAACCTTACTTGGATCTTGCGCCACCGGCCGTCACGCGTGGGATTCGTGGGCCGGTATCCAATCACGTACTGATTTCGCAATTCGAGCGCGATCTTGCCGGCTACGTCAGGAAGCTCGCTCAAGTTATCCACGGGGAACTGGCGGCCGCCGGTCGTTTCGGCGACATCGGTAAGGAGCGAAGGTCCGGAAAGTTCTTCCGGCGTGCGCCCGCGCGAAGCGAACGGTTCAAAAATCCCGATCGCGTAAATCTGTACGTCGGCTTCCTTCACCATGTTCTTGATTTCGTTTTCCGTGTAGCGGCTGTGATTGTCGCCGCCGTCGGAGAGGATCAGGATGGCCTTCTTCTGATTCTTGGCGTGCCGCATTTGGTTCAGCGACAAGTAAATCGCGTCGAGCAGCGCGGTGCGTCCATGCGGCTGCGAGAAATTCAGCTTGTTCTGCATCTCGTCGACGTCGCCGGTGAAGTCGGAGAGCAGGCGCGGCGAATCGTTGAAGTCGACGAGACAAAATTCGTCTGCGGGATTCGCGGTTTTGAAGAATTGCATCGCGGCCATGCGCGCGCGATTGATCTTGTTACCCATGCTGCCGCTGGCGTCGAAGACCACGCCCATGGAAAGCGGGACGTCCTCGGCGCTGAACTGGATAATCTTCTGTTCTTCTTTTTCCTCGAAGATTTGGAAGTGCTCTTTCTCGAGGCCCGTCACCAATCGATTCATGGAGTCGGTGACCGTGACGTTCACCAGCACCATGTTGACGTCCATTTGGATCGGACGCTGGTGGTCTTTGTCGGAAGCTTTGGAATCCTTGGAAGCGAGCCCGGTGGGCTTGGCGGTGTCACCTACACCGGCGCCTGCGGCGGCAGCCTTGGCGATGTCCGCCGGATTGGCGGCATTCTGTTCGGCGTTTTGCTGGGCTCTGGCGGAAACCTGCAACGCGATGACGGCCACAATCAACGCTGCAATACTACCCAGAAAAAAGCATGCGGATCGTACCGGTCTGCGCCGCATGAGATCCCCTCCATTGGTGATCATACTCCCGCGCTCGGTGTGTTACAATACCCCGTACCTAGTTTTGACAGGATTATTTTTCCGATCCCCCAAATAGGTACTAGTCCCTATTTCTTAGTTGCGAGCCGCGGTTTAGACTGCGGATTCACATAAGGAGCTGGACGCCATAGTGCCTGGACAAAGCCTGCCCGGACAAAAAATCCTGGCCGTGATTCCTGCAAGGCTACAGTCCACTCGTCTCCCCCGAAAGCCCCTGCTGAAGATTGGTGCAAAAACCATGCTGGAGCGCGTGTGGGAGCGCGCCCGTGCGGCCACCTTGGTCACCGAAACGGTGATCGCCACCGATAGTCCCGAGATTTTCGACGTCGCGCAAGCATTCGGCGCGCAGGTGCTCATGACCAGCGCATCGCATTCCAGCGGCACCGATCGTGTCGCCGAAGCTGCCGAATTGTTTGCGGCGTCGCTTGTGGTCAACGTTCAAGGCGACGAGCCATTCATCGAGCCGTCGGCGATCGATCAGGCGATCACGCCGCTGCTTTCGCGGGGCGATGCTGTCATGAGCACGCTGATGACGCGCTTCCGCGATCCCGGCGGTGCGGCTGAACCCAGCGCGGTCAAAGTGGTCGCCGACCTGAGTGGTCACGCGCTGTACTTCTCGCGCCTGCCGATCCCGTTTCGCCGCGACATCGGCGATACAACGCCAACCGTTTGGTATAAGCATCTGGGCCTCTATGTGTATGACCGCGATTTCCTCCAAAAATTCCCGCATCTCCCGCGGGGACCGCTGGAAGCCGCGGAAAAACTCGAGCAGTTGCGCGTCCTGGAAAACGGCTACAAGATTCGCGTGGTGGAAACCGAGCACGACAGTATTGGTGTGGATACGGACGAAGACCTGGCGCGCGCGCGTGAGATCGCGTTGCGCCTGGAAGAAAAAACACAGGAGCATGCCAATGTCTAAATACATTTTCGTCACCGGCGGCGTGGTTTCTTCCTTGGGCAAAGGTTTGGCAAGCGCGTCCATCGGATGTTTGCTCGAAAGCCGCGGATTGCGCGTCTCGATGCAGAAGTTCGATCCGTATCTCAACGTCGATCCCGGCACGATGAGCCCCTTCCAGCACGGCGAGGTCTTCGTCACCGACGATGGCGCGGAAACCGACCTCGATCTCGGCCACTACGAGCGCTTCACGCACTCGAAACTCACCCGCGATCATAATCTGACGACCGGGCGCATCTACGAAACGATCATCACGAAGGAACGCCGCGGCGACTATCTCGGCAAAACCGTGCAGGTGATTCCGCACGTCACCAACGAAATCAAGGCGGCCATGAAGAAAGTGGCGCAAGACGTCGACGTCGCGCTGGTCGAGATCGGCGGCACGGTCGGCGACATCGAGAGCTTGCCTTTCCTCGAGGCGATCCGCCAGATGCGCCAGGAGTTGGGGCGCGAGAACACGCTCTTTATCCACTTGACGCTCGTGCCGTACATCGCCACCGCCGGCGAACTGAAAACCAAGCCGACGCAGCACAGCGTCAAGGAGCTTTTGACAATCGGAATCCAGCCCGACGTCTTGCTGTGCCGCACCGATCGCTTCCTGCCGCGCGACATGAAGAGCAAGATCGCGCTGTTCTGCAACGTCGCCGAGGAAGCGGTGATCACGGCGAAGGACGTCCCGTCGATTTACGAAGTGCCGATGGGTTTTGCGCAGGAAGGTCTCGACGAAATCCTGTTGCGCCAACTTCACATCGAAGCTGGCCCGCGCAACATGGAGAAGTGGGAAGAACTGCTGCATCGCATGACGCATCCGCGCGACGACGTGACGATCGGCATTGTCGGAAAATACGTGGAGTACGAGGAGTCGTACAAGAGTCTGAAGGAAGCGCTTGTGCATGCGGCCACCTCGCACTCGCTGCGCCTGAATTTGCAATGGATCGAAGCGGAAGGCGTGAACGGCACCGGTTGGGAACGCCAACTCGTCGATTGCGACGGGATTCTCGTGCCGGGTGGGTTCGGCAAGCGCGGCATTTCCGGAATGATCAACGCGATTCAATACGCGCGCACGCGTCACATCCCCTATTTCGGCATTTGCCTCGGCATGCAGTGTGCGGTGATCGAATACGCGCGCAACGTCTGCGGATTGGAAGAAGCCGATTCCAGCGAATTCAATCCCGGCACGCCGCATCGCGTGATCTACAAGTTGCGCGAGTTGAAGGGTATCGATGAACTCGGCGGCACGATGCGCCTAGGCGCGTGGATCTGCAAAATCGAGCCGGGAAGTTTCGCGCATCAGGCGTATGGGCAGTTGGAAATCTCCGAGCGCCATCGCCATCGCTACGAGTTCAATCGCGAGTATGAGGATCAGTTGACGGCGGCGGGTTTGCGCATTTCCGGCTCGACGCCCGAGGGAACGTACGTGGAAATCTGCGAAGTGCCGGGCCATCCGTGGTTCTTGGGCTGCCAGTTCCATCCGGAATTCAAGAGCAAGCCGCTGGCGCCGCATCCGCTGTTCCGCGCGTTCATCGGCGCGTCGTACGACAATCGCGGAAAGCGTCTGGCGCACGTCCACGAGGAGTCGGAACAATTGTTCATGCGAGGCGGGAAGGGAAAGTGACCGAATGACCAAGTCGAGAAAGCTTAAGGCGAAACTCGATCACGAGCGTCGCATCGAGTTGTGGACTTGCTCAAATTGCGGATGGACGAAAATGCCGGAGAACCGCCAGACTGGTCCCACGGCGAATACACTCCGGGCATTCGACGAGCATCGTTGCGAGGATTATCCAGAGGCGCGGCGGCCGTTAGAGAGTCAGTAGCGCCTACTTGGTCCATGAGCGGAATCGACGTTCGTCAACAATGATGGAGCTTAGGTGTGTCCTAACATCGCGGCGGCGAACAGGCGTTTGTCCAGGCGGGTGTAGCGCCGCACTTGATCTCGGGTCGCCACATCAAAGTGCCGGATCGTGGTGAGATATTCCGGCACCGCCCACACATCTTTTTCCGCGGTCATCCAATGGATGCGGTCGAAGCGCGCGAGATTCACCGGTTGCGAGTAGCGGCGCAGCGTTTTTTCCGCGCGCAGATTGCAGTAGTGTTCGAAGTACGACATTACCAATTCCCGAATGGTCCGATACACCGGCGTGCGATAACGCAGTCCCGTGAAGTTCGATTTTGCGACGGCGCCCCAGCATCCACGCACACGGTAAACCGCCAAGACGTGATCGCTGTCCTGTTCCGCTTCTAAATCGAGAAGCAGCGCCTTGTGACCGTGCACGCGAAGCGCGGCCGCGGCCAGCATCGCGCCTTCCATGCAATGCGCCGTGCGGTCGCGCAGCACACGCCGTGGAGACCGGCACGTCGCTCCACCGGGTTCCGTGTTGTACGCGAGATCGTCGAGGAACCGCTGAAGTTTCTCCGGTGTCGAAAGTTTCTTCAACACCGCCATCTCTTCGCGCGAAAACTCACCGCCGGGATTGCGAATCAATGCTGTGGCGCCCTGCGCGGCAAGCGATACCAAGCGGCATCGCACGCCGCGGCTTCTTCATCGTTCAGCGCCAGCTCCGCGGCGGGGAGCGTTTGCGCGAGTTGCGCGGCGCTGGTCGCGCCGACAATTGCCGAAGTGATCCCAGGGATTCGCAGCATCCACGCGATCGCCGCTTGCGCCAGCGTTTTTCCGCGCGCCGCGAGGAGTGTCTGCAACTCGGCGGTGACTCGCAATTCTTCGTCGTGCCAATAGCGATTGCGATACAGCGTTCCCGTCGCGCCGCCGAGGCCAAAACGCGCGCCCGACGGCGGCGCTTCTTTGGCCGACGCGACAGTCGAGTATTTTCCGGTGAGCAAACCGCCGGCCAGCGGATTGAAGGCGATCACGCCGATGCCCGCGTGACGACACAACGGCAATAAGTCCGCTTCGATGTCGCGCGCCAACATGTTGTAGCGCGGTTGCACGCAATCGAAGCGCGCGAAACGTCCGCGCTCGCTCGCGGCAAGCGCTTCGCCCAGTTGCCACGCCAGAAAATTCGAGCAGCCGATATAGCGGACTTTTCCGTCGCGCACCAGCGAATCGAGCGCCGACATGGTTTCTTCGATCGGCGTGTCGGGATCGGGCGCGTGAACCTGATACAGGTCAATGAAATCGGTGCGCAGGCGGCGCAAACTCGCGTGACACGCTTCGATGATGTGTTTGCGCGAGAGTCCCACGTCGTTCGGGCCCGCGCCCATGGCATGGCGGCACTTGGTCGCCAGCACAAAGCGGTCGCGTTTGCCCTCCAGCCACTTGCCCACGATTTCCTCGGTGCGGCCCACCGTTTCCGGACTCACCGGTACGGGATAAACGTCGGCGGTATCGATGAATGTGACGCCGCCGGCGGCCGCCGCGTCCATGATCGCGAACGACGCGGCTTCGTCGCACTGGTGGCCAAACGTCATCGTGCCGAGACAAATCTCACTCACGCGCAGGCCGGTCCGGCCCATTTGCTTCGTTTTCATGAGGACTCCTTCACTCGGGTACTCGGAACTCGGAACTAGAGAAGCGGCGTGACAGTGACGCGGCGAAAACGAATTCCCGCGTGATCGCCTTGCAGCAAGATCGGCCCCGGCTCCGACTCGTGACTATCGAGCGCACCGCCCGTCGAGCCGGGAATTTCCTGGTCGTCGATCAGTTTTTCGCCGTTCAAAATCACGGTGACGCGATTGCCCACGATGGTCGCTTCCATTTTCTGCCATTCGCCCGCGGGCTTCGACGCATTCACGCGCGGCGCGATGAAACTGTACAGCGATCCATGACTATGTGCCTCGGGCGGCTTTCCGAAATCGTCGAGCACCTGAACTTCGTAGCGCCCGCGCAAGTAGACGCCGCTATTGCCGTCCGGGCCGACGGCGTATTCGGCCTCCACCTTGAAGTCGGTAAACTTCTGCGTGGAATAAATGTTGTTCGCCTTGCCTTGATTGTCGAGCGCGCCGTCTTTCACGATCCATCCGAGCGGCTTGGTCTCGTCTTGCGGCAGCCAGCCAGTGAGATCCTTGCCGTTGAAAAGCTCGATAGGTTTCCCAAGTTTTTTCGACGCCGCGGCGTTCTTCGGCGTCTTCCAATCGGGACCGCGCGTGGCCGACCACGGCCGTGGCTCGGTGACGCCGAGCGTCAGCATGCCTTTGAGTCCCGCGCCGTCTTGCTTTCCGCGATACACCGTGGCGACGCGCAGCGCACCGCTGCCCGAATATGTTTTGAAAACAAGTTCGCCGTTCTCGATCGCCACTTCCGGCACCGTGAACACGCCGCCGCCCGTGCCGACCATGCGGGCTTTCAGCGCGCCGCTATCGTCGCGCGTGATCTCGATCCAAGACGCGCGCTGCGTACCGTTCGTCGTGGTGACGGTCATGTCCCAGCGTCCGAGGAAAAATGCATCATCCGCAGGAACTGCGATGAGCACCAAGTGCAAGAGAACCGTGAGTAGCATGGACCACATTATATCGCCGCCCTGCGTGGGATAATTTCCACATGCTCACTCAAACGGAAAAAGGCGAGAAGTTTCGTGCGTTGCACGCGTCGGGCATTTTCGTGATCCCCAATCCTTGGGACGCCGGTTCCGCGCGACTGTTGGCGGCGGCTGGATTTCCCGCGCTGGCCACGACCTCCTCGGGATTCGCATTCACGCTGGGCCGTCGCGACAACCAAACGTCGCGCGACGAAAACATGCAGCATTGTCACGCGATTGCCGCGGCGGCGGGCGACGTTCCGGTGTCCGCGGATTTGGCGAAGTGCTTCGGCGATTCTCCCGACGCGGTCGCGGAGACGATTCGCCTCGCCGCGGAAACGGGAGTGGTGGGCGCGAGCGTGGAAGACGCTTCCGGCGACACGGCGCATCCGATTTACGATCACGCCCTCGCGGTGGAGCGGGTGATGGCGGCCGTGGAAGCAACGCGAAATCTGGCGTTTCCATTTGTAGTCACTGCGCGCGCTGAAAATTTCCTGCACGGACGCCGCGATCTCGACGACACGCTGCGTCGCTTGCAGGCATTCGCGTCCGCCGGCGCCGGTTGCGTCTACGCGCCGTCGCTACCGGACCTGGCCGCCGTGAGGGAGGTTTGCCAAGGAGTCCCGTGCGCCGTGAACGTACTCGCCGGACCCGCGGATTTCACTGTAGCGGCGCTCAAGGAGGCGGGTGTGCGGCGAATCAGTGTGGGATCGGGCGTATCGCGTGTTGCGTACGGCGCATTGATGCGCGCCGCCGCGGAAATCCGCGATCGCGGGACGTTTCAATCGCTCGCCGAAGCGATCCCGTTTGCGGAAATCAGCAAGTTAATGGAATGACGTAAAATCAGGGCATGTCGACGCCGCCGTTGACGCTTAATACCCCGGAAGAGTATCTGGCCGCCGAGCGGAAAGCGGAGCGCAAGAGCGAGTACCTCAACGGTGAAGTGTTCGCCATGTCGGGAAACCGCTGGGCTCACGTCCAGATTACGGCCAACATTCAGATCAGTCTTGGGATTCAATTCAAGGGGCGTGACTGCACCGCCGCGACTACCGAGCTTCGACTTCGCGTGAACCCGTGCGGGAATTACATGTATACATATCCCGACACTGTGGTGGTTTGCGGCAAACCGCAATTCGAAGATAAGCAATTCGACACGCTGCTGAATCCGAAAATCTTAATCGAAGTGCTCTCGCGTTCCACCGAGAGGTTTGATCGCGGTAAGAAGGCGGAGCTCTACCGCCAGATCGACTCTCTCACCGAACATTTGTTCGTTGCGCAGGATGAAAGGTTGGTGCAGCATTACGCTCGCCAGCCGAACGGCGATTGGTTACTCTCGGAAAAGCGCGACGCTCAGGACGTGATCGAACTGAAGTCCGTCGACGCCACACTGCTCCTGGCCGACATCTACGATCGCGTGGAATTTAGCGCTGAATCTGAATCGCAGAAGAACTACGCGCGCTTCAACACATCCGAACCGGTGCCAGACCCCAGCGTCGCCGCCATGGCCGGCACGTAGGCCTTCGACCGATTTCGTCCGGCTTGCTTGGCGGCGTACAGCGCCTTATCGGCCGCGCGCAGCAGATCGTCGAACGCTTCCGCCGCGAACGTTTCGGTGCTTGCGAATCCCACGCTCACCGTCACGCGCGCCACCACCGCACCCAGGCTGAAAATCTCCTGCTGGATGCACATCCGCAGACGCTCGGCGAGCATCGTCGCCGTTTTCAGATCGGTGCTCGGCGCGGCGAGGATAAATTCCTCACCGCCGTAGCGCGCCAGCACGTCGCTGCGGCGCGTGGCGCGGCGCAAGCGATCCGCGATGCCGCGCAACACGTGATCGCCGAAGGGATGGCCGTGCGTATCGTTCAAGCTTTTGAAGTGATCGGCGTCCAACATGAAGCAGCACAGCGGCAGATTGTAGCGGCGCGCTTCGGCGAAAATGTGATGCACCACGGTGAAGAAGTGATGGCGGTTGTACAGGCCCGTGATGTGATCGGTGATGGCGAGTTGTTCCAGTCGCGTGTTGGCGTCGGCCAACTCGGTTTGCTTTTCTTCCAACTGCAAGTTGAGCTGGACGATTTCGCCGAGGAATTCCAGGTCGGCCGTCTTGTCGTGACCCACCGCCGCGATGCCGTCTTCCAATCGCGAAAACGTGTAGAGGATCGGCCGCAACCGTCCGGCATCGCGATGGAACAATTCCACTTGATGACTCGTGCCGTTGGTCGCCGACAGCGTTTCGGCCAGCGCTTCGCGTCCGCGTTCCGCCGACGATTCGTCCACCATGGCGAACAAATCCTGGCCCGCGGCTTCTTGTCCGTTCAGCAGCGCGCGCGCCGACGCGGGGTTCGCGTAGCGCACACAACCACTTTCACTCAGCACGAGGAGAAACTCGCTCGTGGAGTTGGCTAACGCGACGACTAAGCTCTCAGATATGGACAACGGGTCACGCTCAAAGGATCTTACAGATTCCCACCCGCTCCTAAGATACGCATTTTGTGGAAGGATCGTCAAGCAATGGTTGAGCACCGCCATTGGTACTGGTACCAGAAAATGGAAAAGGGAACCGCCCCGATTTGTTGCGTCCGTGCGGGGCCGATTCCCTTTTTCATCCTGGCTTGGTCCGCGCGACCGGCCGTGACCGGTTCAGCTAGCGGTCCGAGATTTTAGTTGTCTTACTTCTTTTTCTTCTTCGCGGGTTTCTTTTTCATGAGAACCTCCTTCCCTGTGAACCTTTCGAATCTCCCTAGGATCTTGCTTGAATCTCTTGGGTCAGGCTGCGCGGGGCCGATCGGCTTGCATGCATTGTGACCCAACATGTTGGGCCTTACCCGAGAGATAGCCCAATTATTGGGGTCATGCCAGCCAATGTCAAGGGAAATCAAACAATCTTCAAGGGAAATGTTTTGAAGTGTGCACGTCGCGGCGATCAGAAGACAGGCTCGCCATGTGCGAAAGTTTCTTTGACATCGCCAGCCGCCTCGCGTACTCTGGCGTAGCATGTTTTCCCGGGGCAACATGGGCGGGGTGAACGGTCCGTCGATTTCCGCGTTTTTCCCAGCGTACAACGACGCCGCGACCATCGGCGGCATGGTGATCGCGGCGATGCGCACGCTCGCCGCGCTGACGCCCGACTACGAAGTGATCGTGGTCGACGACGGATCGCGCGATGCCACCGCCGAAGTGCTTCAGGAATTGCAGCGCCTTTATCCCGACCGCTTGCGCGTCGAGAGTCATCCGCGCAATCGCGGATACGGCGGCGCGTTGCGCACCGGCTTGGCCAGCGCCACGAAAGAGTGGGTTTTCTATACCGACGGTGACGCGCAGTACGACGCGCGCGAACTCGCGCTGCTGGCCGATCGTGTGGACGATGCCATCGACGTGGTGAACGGCTACAAAATCGCGCGCTCCGATCCCGCGTATCGCAAACTGATCGGATGGGCGTACAACGCGGTCGTCAAAGCCGCGTTCGGCCTGCGCATCCGCGACGTGGATTGCGATTTTCGCCTGATGCGCCGCGCGGCCCTGGAAAAAATCGATCTCGAATCGAACAGCGGAACGATTTGCGTCGAGATGATTAAGAAGCTTCAGGATTCGGGCGCCCGTTTCACCGAAGTTCCCGTGCATCACTATCACCGCTCCGTGGGACGCTCGCAGTTTTTCCGCCCGTACTGGCTGTGGAAGACGTTCCGCGATCTGATCCGCCTGTGGTTCGAGTTGATGTGGGCTCCGCGCGCCGTCTCCGCGGCCGCACCACGGACTGCCGATCATCCCACCTCCTCCGAGCGTTCCTAAAACGCCGCCGCGCTGGCATTCTGTGCCAACATAGGGTTATGCTTGCGACAATCGCTTTTCTTCTCTTGTCAGCACCCCAACCCTCGACCTTTACCGGCGACTGGCAACTGCTCTGGGAACAGATGGGCACACAGTACCTCCGTGTCACGGTGACGCAGGAGGCCGGCAAGGCGAAAGTCACTTGGGAAAACGAAAGCTTCGAGTGCACCATGTCCCAGAACGTCTGTGAAGGCACGGTCACGGAGAACGGCAACGCCAAGGCCGGCAAAGTGAAGATTACGATCAGCGGCGCCGAGATCAAAGGCGAAGGCGCGGATCTTGAAGGCGCGTTCACGTTCATCGGCAAGCGCGAGATCGGGCCGCCGGCGGGCGGTCCGAAGACTCACCAGTTCGAGCCCACCGTGTTCCACAACTATTTCGCTTGGAACATAGCGCCGGCGCTTCACATTTTCCCAGGCGACACCGTCGAGACCAAGAGCGTCGACGCCGGCGGCACCGATGAACACGGCGTGCGCCGCGCGCGCGGCGGCAATCCACTGACCGGACCTTTCTTTGTGGAAGGTGCTTGGCCGGGCGATACGCTCGTGGTTCATCTCAAGCGGGTGCGCTTGAATCGCGGGACGGCGGGCAGTGGAACCAACATCGTTCCCAGCGCCCTGGGACCCGGCTATTTCCGCAATCTCAAAATGGACGAACACTATTCCGGCGAATGGACGCTCGATCGCGAGCATGGCGTGGCGCGTCCTGCGAAACCATCAGAGCACTTGAAGGATTACACCGTGCCGCTGAAGCCGATGCTCGGATGCATCGGCGTCGCGCCTCCGCAGGAGCAGGCTTTCCGGTCCGGTTACCTCGGACCGTGGGGCGGCAATATGGATTACCGCGAGTTCGGCGAGGGAGTCACGCTGTATTTCGGCGTGAATCATCCCGGCGCGCTGCTCTTCCTCGGCGACGGACACGCCGCGCAAGGCGCGGGTGAACTCACCGGTGACGCGCTCGAAACGTCGATGGAGTTTACATTCTCGGTGGATTTGATCAAGGGTAAGAACTTGAATATGCCGCGCGCCGAGAATGCCGAGTATCGCATGGCCTCGGGAATCGCCAACTCACTGCCGGACGCCGTGCAGCAGGCGACGACGAATCTTTCGCAATGGCTGGCCGCCGATTACAAATTGACGCCCAACGAAATCGCCATGGTGCTGGGCACGGCGATCCATTACGATGTCGCGGAAGTTGTCGATCCGTTGGTGCATGTCGTGGCCAAGGTTGAAAAGAAGGCGCTCGCCACATTGGGACCGAAATGACCAGCGTCGAAACGATGGAGATCCGCTAGAATGCACCGCGTCCCATTTCTGGATTTGTCGCGGAAGGCCGCGCGTCATCGCGAGGAGATTGACGCCGCCATCGCGCGTGTGCTCGATCGCGGGCGATTCATTCTAGGTCCTGAAGTGGAAGCGTTTGAAACGGAAGTCGCGGCGGCGTTCGGCGCGCGATTCGCCGTGGGAGTCGCCAACGGCACCGAGGCGATTGAGTTGATCCTGCGCGCGCGCGGCATCGGCGGCGGATCGGAAGTGATTCTACCGGCCGTCACGTCGCCGTTCACGGCGCTGGCGGTGCTCGCCGCCGGAGCCACGGCGGTGGTGGCCGACGTCGATCCGGAAACGTTGCTGATCGATCCGGAGTCGGTGGCGCAAGCGCGCGACGGACGCACGCGCGCGGTGATCCCCGTGCATCTTTACGGGCGTGTGACGCCGCGCGATACGATGGACATTCTCGATGCCAGCGGTCTCATGGTGATTCAAGACGCCGCGCACGCGCACGGCGCGCAAATGCGGTTCGATCATCCGGCGGCGTTCAGTTTTTATCCCACCAAGAACCTCGGCGGCTTTGGCGACGGCGGCGCGGTTCTCACCGACGACGAGAAACTCGCCTTGCGCCTGCGCCGCTTGCGGAACGGCGGCCAAGGTCAATACGCGGTGGTCACCGATGAAGGAATCAACAGCCGCCTCGACGAAATGCAGGCGGCGATTCTCCGCGTGCTGCTGAAACATTTGCCGGAAGATAACGCGCGCCGCCGCGCCATCGCCGGCCGCTACGCGGAGATTCGCCCGCCGGTGGGCGAATGGCCGGAAACGCCCGGGGAACATGTCTTCCATCTCTATGTAATTCGCGATTCCCATCGCGACGCGCTGCGTGAGCGCCTGCTCGCCGCGGGTATCGAGACGGCGTTGCATTATCCGATCCCGATGCATCGCCAACCCCTGTTCCGGGTGGAAGCGGGATTCACTTTGCCGTGTGCGGAGCGAGCGTGCGAAGAGATTCTTTCGCTTCCGTTGAACGCTGAAATGACCGACGCCGAGGTAACCGCGGTGTGCGAATGCCTGCGCGGCTGAACGCGCCGCCGGCGCGCGGCCAAGAAAAAATGGACGCCGGCGAGTACGCCGGCTTGTTCGAGCAGGAAGAGCGTATGTGGTGGTTCGTCGGCATGCGGCGCTTGGTCGACGATTTGGTCCGTAGCCGCGCTCCAGCGCACGCGCAATGCCTGGACGCCGGATGCGGCGCCGGATTCAACGCGCTCGACATGCCTGTTCGCTTCGGCTGGCATGTTTTTCCCTGTGACTATTCCGCGGAAGCATTGCGATTCAGCGCGCGCCGCGGCGTGCCGCGACTTGCCGGCGCCGATATCAGCGCCTTACCGTACGCCGACGCGAGCTTCGACGTTGTGACGTGCTTCGACGTGCTCGTCATGTGCGGTCCGGAGCGCATCGGTCAGGCGCTTTGCGAATTTCATCGCGTGTTGCGTCCCGGCGGACTGTTGATCGCGCGATCGGCGGCCCTGGAGTCGTTGCGCGGGAAGCATTCCGAGCTAAACGCCGAGGCCCGCCGTTACACGCTCAAGGAATTCCGTACGCATTTCACCGACGCGGGCTTTGCGGTCGAGCGTGCGACGTACGCCAACGCGCTCCTTGCTCCGCTGGCGTTCGTCAAGCGGCGAATTCTCGAACCTTTGAGACTCGCCGAAGCCGGCAGTGACGTGCGCCGCGTCTCTCCGTGGCTTGATCGCACGTTGCTCGCGGTGATGGAAGCGGAACGCAAGATGATCGCGATGGGTTGGCGGCCGCCGTTCGGCAGCTCGGTGATCGCGATTGGTAGGAAGGAAAGGAAGAATTAGCCACCGAGACACGGAGAACACCGAGAGCGCCACTTCCTGTTTGCTCGGTGATCTCGGTGCCTCGGTGGCTAGTTTTTCGTTAACGCCGCACAAACTCCGTAATCGAATCGGCGACGTAGTCGAGCATTTCCGTAGTGAGTCCCGGAAATACCCCGATCCAAAATGCATTTTCCATGATGAAGTCCGCGCCGCGAAGATCGCCGACTTGGCGATACTCCACGCCGCGATACGCTGGTTGGCGGACGAGGTTTCCGGCGAAGACTTGGCGCGTGTGAATCTTGCGCGAGTCGAGAAAACGCACCAGATCGGCGCGAGACAATTTACCTGGCCGCACGGCGATCGGAAAGCCAAACCAACTCGGATCCGATCCCGGCGTCGCCTCCGGCAAAATCAAAGCGTCGCCCAGCGGCTTCAATCGTTCCATCAGGTGTCCAAAATTCCGCCGCCGCGCAGCGATAAACTCCGGCAGCTTGCGTAGTTGCGACACGCCCACGGCGGCTTGCATGTCGGTGGCTTTCAGGTTGTAGCCGACGTGCGAATAAATGTATTTGTGATCGTATCCGGCCGGCAGATCGCCCAGTTGCCAGTCGAAGCGCTTGCCGCAAGTGTTGTCTTTGCCCGGCGCGCACCAGCAGTCGCGTCCCCAGTCGCGGAACGACTCGATACTCGTCTTGAGTGCCGGCATATCGGTGACGACCGCTCCGCCTTCGCCCATCGTAATGTGATGCGCGGGATAAAAACTGAACGTGGCGACGTCGCCGAACGTTCCCGCTTTTTTCCCGTTGAAGGTTGCGCCGAGTGCGTCGCAGCAGTCTTCCACCAGCCACAGATTGTTACGGCGGCAAAACTCCGCCACGCGATCGAGGTCAAACGGATTGCCCAGCGTATGCGCGATCATCACCGCGCGCGTGCGCGAACTCAGCGCCGCCTCGAGGTCTTCCGTTTTTGCCTGATACGTCGGCGGCGCGGCGTCGACGAACACCGGAATCAGGCGATTCTGGATGATCGGATTCACCGTCGTGGGGAATCCCGCGGCCACGGTGATCACTTCGCTGCCGGGCGCAAGCGGCGGTTTGCCTGCCGATTGTGCGAGCGCCGCTTTGTCCGCCAGCTTCGGTGAGGTCAGCGCGCTCAGCGCCACCAGATTCGCCGACGATCCCGAATTCACGAGCGCCGCCGCGCGCACGCCGAAGAATTTCGCGAACGTACTTTCGAATTCCGCGGCAAAGCGTCCGGTGGTCAGCCAAAAGTCGAGCGAGGCGTCGACCAGATTGCGAACGTCGTCGGCGAAGAAGACTTTTCCGGAAACCGGCACCGGCGTTTCACCGGGAACGAAAGGACGGGAAGGGAATTGCTCGGCGTAAAACTCCGCGGTGAGTTCGAGAATCTTTTCGCGCAGTTGCGCGGCGTTAGGCGGTTTTGAATCAGGCATGACGCGCCGCCTGCAGAAAATCCTTGTACCACGCGATGGTGCGCGCCAAACCTTGCTCCACCGTGAACAACGGATGCCAGCCGAGCATCTCGCGCGCTTTTTGGGCACTCAAGTATTGATGCTTAATCTCGTTCGACGCTTCGTTGCGCACATCGGGTTCGAGCTTCGATCCCGATTCCTTCAGGATCAGCCGCACCAGGTCGATCACGGTCAACTGAAGCTCGTTTGAAAAATTGAAGGCGTGTCCGGCCAGCGCGCGATCATTCGCCAGATGCTCGGCCAGGTACATATACGCGGCCGCGCCGTCTTCCACGTAAAAATAATCGCGGACGTAGCTGCCGTCGGAGCGGATGATCGGGCGTTCGTTCTTCAGGATCGAGCGGATCGTGCCGGGAACGATGCGGCTCCAGTTCAGATCGCCGCCGCCGTAGAAATTTCCGCAGCGCGTGACGGCCACCGGCAATCCAAACGTTTTCGCGTACGCCTGCGCGATCAAATCCGCGCACGACTTGCTCACGTCGTACGGATGCCGTCCTTCCAGCGGTGTGTTTTCCGCGTACGGCAGCTCGTCCTGATCGCCGTACGCTTTGTCCGAAGACGCCACGACAATTTGTTTCACCAGCGGACTGCGCCGCGCCGCTTCCAGGATTGCCCACGTGCCTTGAATGTTGGTTTCAAACGTGGAGATGGGATTGCGATTGGCGATGCCGACAATTGTCTGCGCGGCCAGGTGGAAAACCGTGTCGATTTCGTATTCCCCGAGAACGCGCTCGAGGGTCGCTTGATCGCGCACGTCGCCGCGTACCACGTTCACGCGCTCGATGTCGTGCGAACGCGCGGCTTCCGACTGCGGTACCCAGTCGCGGACAAGACAAACCACGTCGGCGCCCGCGCCGAGCAGGCGTTTTACGAGCCATCCGCCGACCAGGCCCGTGGCGCCGGTGACGAACGTGGGCCGGTCTTTCCAGAACGAATGACTCGCCATGGCGATAGTGGAACGGGCCGGTGTCCGCCGGCCCGCAAGTTTATTGTTGCTGCTGGTAGAGCGCGGTGAAGCGTTTCATCGCCGCTTCGTTGGTGGTCAGCTTGCCTTCCTTGGTCATGCGATCGCGCAGTTGCGACAAGTAGACGTCGAAGTAAGCTTGGCGCTTGTCTTCGGTCACCTGCGCGCGAACTTTATCGCGATTCGCCGCCGTTTCCGCTTCGTTCGGCACCGTGAGGCTGTCCACTTGATAAAACACCTGCGTGCGATTGCCTTGCAACGGGCCGGTGAATTCGCCGACTTTCATCTTGAACGCGTGCGCCGGAAAATCCGCCACGGCGATCTCGTCCACGCGGCCGGTCATGGGAATTTCCGCGCTGGTTTTCACTTCGTACTTCTTTTCCTTGGCGGCTTTGGCCAGATCGCCGTCTTTCTTTACGAGATCGGCGAATTCCTGGGCTTTCTTTTTGAGAAGATCGTCGGCTTCGGCGATCTTGAACTCGCTTTCCACCTTATCCTTCACTTCGTCGAGCTCCGGAGTGCGCGGCGGCTGCACGGCGACCACCTGAAAGATCGCTTTCTGCTCGCCGATCGTAATGGGCCCGGAAACTTCGCCCGGTTTCAACGCGAAGATCGCGTCGTCGGCGGCCGGCGACACGCCCAAGGCCGCGAGCGGCGCGCCGCGCTGATGTCCGGGATCGCTGAGTACGCCCATCTTCATCGCCGTGGCCACGGCATCGAGTCCTTTGGGATTCTTGCGGACTTCCGCGTCGAGCTGATCGAGCACGTGCTGCTTGGCGAGCTCCGCTTTTTCCGCCTTCAGCTTCGTCAGAATATCCGTTTGCACTTCCTGCAACGTCTTTTGATGCGCCTGCTCGTGCTCGATGACCTTGATGATGTGCAATCCGAATGACGACTTCACTACGTCGCTGGTTTGTCCCGGTTGCAGGGAAAACGCCGCCTTGGCCATGTTGGGGTCCGAGATTTGATCCTTCGTGGCCCAGGGAAGATCGCCGCCCTTGTCCGCGGAGCCGGGATCCTCGGACGTAGTTTTCGCGATGGCCGCGAAGTCGCCGCCCTTCTTGATCTGCGCCAGGGCGTCGTTGATTTTCTTTTCCGCTTCCTTCAGTTTGTCGCCGCTCAAGTCGGTGGTTTTCACCATGATTTGCGCCATGTGCACGCGTTCCTTCACGCGGTACGCGTCGCGATTGCGGTCGTAGTAGGCTTGAATTTCACTCGGCGTCACGTCGGTGCCTTCGCGCACGCGATTCATGTCCAGCACGGCGTACTTTAGTTGACGGCGCTCGGGAATCTGGAAATTCTGCTTGGTGCGCTCAAAGAACGCCTTCATGCGCTCGGGATCGACTTTCACTTCGCTGCTGAATTGGTCGGCCTTCAGCACCACGTAGCTGACTTTCACTTTGTCGTTCTGGCGATGATACTCGGCGTCGAGTTCGCCATCGCTCGCAACCAAGGCGTCGGTGACGATGTGGCGGACTTTGCCGCGCATGATTTCCTTGGCGATCTGGTCCTCGAACGCTTCCACCGTCAAGCCCATGCGCTGTTCCACGATCTCGCGGTAATGGTCCATGCCGATGAACTCGCCGCCCGGATAGAATCCCTGCGACGACTTCAGGCGATCGGCCACTTCTTCCGGCGACACGCGCAAGCCCATGCGCTTGCCTTCACAGTCGAGGATTCTTTCTTCGGTCAGCGTTTTCAAAAGCTGCGGCGCGTAGATCGAGAGGAACGTGGTGGGCAGCGGGCGCTGCTGCTGTTTGTTCAGGGTGTCGAATTGTTGCTGCACGTCGACGGTGGTGACCGGCTCGCCGCAAGCCTTTGCGAGCACCGTGACGTCAGCCGAGACATCGCCGCCGGTATTCATGCCCGGGATCAAGTACGTCAGCATCGTCAGGCAGATCAACAGGAGCAATCCGCCGAGAAACCAGCGCACAAGCTTGTCTTGGCGCCGAAAGAATTGAAACATGGTGAACCTTTCTAAAAAAACTGGTTGCTGGTTGCCGGTTCCGGTTGCCTGTCTGTAGGCCTCGGATCTTCGCGACGTCAACCGCAATCCTGAACTCGGTGGAACCGGCAACTGGCGGCCGAACACCCGAGGGTGAAACAAAAATTATAGCAGAGTATCGTAGCCGCCGCCCGCCACGCGTACGTCTCAATCCAGTATATGACGACTGGGCCAACCCCTGCGAATCTCTGGCGCAACAGGCAGAGTCCGCGTTAACATGGAGTTACTTTTAGCGTTTTCAGGGAGGAACTATGAAACGTTTGCAGGCACTAATGTTTTCCGGTGCTCTCATTCTTGCGACGGCCTCGCCGCTTTTCGCGGTGACTCAACTGGACGGCCAGGTGGGAGAGGTCCAGGCTAAACCCGGCGATCTGGCTTATAACAACGGCTATCAAGCGGGATTCAAACTCGGACAGTCCGACAAAAAATCCGGAACCAAACAAGATTTCTCCCAGGCTTCGGCGTATCGCCGCGCCACCGACGGTTGGAAAGAAGGCGTAAGCGGCGACCTGGAACCGTATCGCACGAACTATCGCGCGGGATTCGCCGATGGCTACAAGGACGGCTTGGGCGAAGCGCCCACGCCCGCGCCTCCCGACCGCCCGGAACGCGACGCGTCGCGCGAAGTTCCGCCCATGCGCGAAACGCCTCGGGAGGCCCGTGAAAACGAATCGCGCCGCGAGAATCCTCCTGCGGAATCGGCGGAAGTTCCCGCGCGGCAAGCGCCTGGCGCTTCGGCTCCGCCGCCTCCCCCGTCGCCCGACGGCAGCCTCTCGGTTTCCGACGGCACGGTCATCCGCATTCGTCTTGAAAACACCATCAGCACGCGCACCAGCCGGCAGGGCGACGTCTTCACGGCGATCGTGAGCGAGCCCGTGTATCTGCCGGGATCAACCGTGGTTGCCGTTCCCGTGGGCGCGAAGATTTCCGGCTCGGTGACGCGCGTATTGCGTCCCGGCCGGGTGAAGGGAACGGCGGAATTGCATCTTCGCTACGATCGCTTGACGATGCCGGGCGGCACCGACTTCACGATGTCGGCGACCACGGCGGGTGTGGGTGACGTCCATGCCGGCAAAGTGGATCAGGGCGAAGGCACGATCAACGGCAACACCTCTAAGAAGCGCGACGGCGAAGTCGTTGGCACCAGCGCGGCGGGCGGCGCGGTGATTGGCGCGGTGGTCGGCGGACCCGCGGGCGCCGCGGTCGGGGCGCTGGTCGGCGCGGCTGTGGGAACCGGCGGCGTGCTGGTAACGCGCGGTAAAGACGTCGATTTGCAGAGTGGCACGGAATTGCAGATCCGGCTGATCCAGCCGTTGAACGTGGTGAATCCAGTCCGCTAGCGCATTCCGTATACTTGGACATGGTGAAAACGACGATTGCCATTTTTCTACTGGGCGCCGCCGCACTTGGCGCGCCGGCTCCCACAACCCCGCGTCCCGCGGGCCGCGCCACGCGCGTGATTCCGCAAGTGCAATTGGTCCACGGCAAGACGAAATCGTGGCTGGCGGAGTTCGACCCCGTGGTGGAGAATGATCAAATCCTCACCCAGGCGGCGGGACGTGCGCGTTTGGTGCTATGGGATGGATCCATCTTGAACGTCGGCGCGGCGAGTCAGCTTACCGTGAAGTCCGCGCCCGCCGCTACGCAACCGGCGGCGATCGAGTTGGCCTACGGCAAAGTTCGCGCGGAGATCAACAAGCGGATGAACGGCAGCACGGCGTTTGAGGTTCGCACGTCGACGGCGGTTTGCGGCGTGCTTGGCACCACGCTGTTCGTGGAAAACAATCGTCAGGGCCGGTTCTCGCACGTGATCAACATGAGCCCGCCAGATTCCGGATCGCAGGTGAAAGTGCGGTCGGCGGACCCCAAAATCGGCGGCGAAGTTACGCTCGACCCGGGGCAGGGAACGCTGGTTTATCGCGGTCGCGCACCGAGTCCCCCGCACGTGATGGGAACGGTGGATACGGACGGGTTCCGGGCGGATACGAACGTGCTGCCTTAGTTGCCCACCGCGATCGGCAGCGTCGCCGTCTGACCGCCAATCGAAATGCTCACGTTTTGGGTTCCGCTTGGAGCACTGGCCGGTACTTGCAGATTCACTTGATACAAACCGACGAATCCCGGCGCGAGACCCGCGAATGACACCGGCGCCGGCACACCACCGATGCTGGCGGTGACCGTGCTCACTGTCGAGGATAACGGAGTCGACGGTGGCGCGGCGCCCGTTGCGGGCGGATTGCTCACCGCTCCCAAGCCGGTACAAAACACTTCCACATATTCGCCGGGATGCGCCGGCCGCGATCCAGGAAATGCGCCCGTTGGTGCGGCGAGAATGCTTGTGTTCGCGATCAACGCCGCGGCGTAGGTCGTGCCTCCGCTTGAGACAGGAAAAATTTCCGGCAGCGCCGTTTGCAGCGCGACATTGAACGAATTGCTCGAGCCGCCGAGATTCGTCACCGTCATGATGGCGGACGCCGTTCCCGCGAGCGACCAGGGAATCTGCGCATTGATCTGCGTCGCCGAAACGTAGAGCAGCGGAATCGCCGTGCCGCTCATCGTCACGGTGACGCCAGCCAGCGTGGTCGGCAGCGGAACGGCGGGCGCGCTTGCGGTGGTCGCGGAAAGTCCGGCGCCGTAAATCGAAATCAAGCTTCCCGCGGGACCGGCGGGCGCGGTGGCGCTCGCGGCAGCCGATTGCACGCCGCCGATCGATGCATTCAATGTCGGCCCACTGCCCGGCGTCTGCGAAATCTTGGCGACGATCGCGTCGATGTATCCGCCGAGCTGCGCTTGCGCGGCGTTGGTGGCGGGAAAGCCCGACGAGTCCGAGTATCCCGCGACGTAGGCCGTGCCCAACGCGTCGACGGCGATTGCGTTCAGCCAGTTGTCACCCGTTCCTCCGAAGTACGTTGAGTAAACAATGTGCGATCCCGTGGGATCGACCGCGGCAATGAAACCGTCGAAGACGCGATTGTAAGTTGACTGCAGCGGATTGACGAGCGGCACATCGTTCGAAAAAACCGTACCCGCGACGTAGGCGCCGCCCGCGCTATCAACTCCCACCGCTATTCCACCTCCCTGTGATCCTGCCAGGGCGGTCGCGTAAATCACCGTGCCGCCGTCGGGCGAAAGCTTCACGAGAAAGTTGTGGCCGGTAGTCTGCGCCGGATGCACGAGCGGAAAACCTTGCGAGCCGAATCCTGCGACGTAGGCGTTGCCCGCGGCGTCGGTGGCGATGCCCCTACCGGTCAAAAATAGCGTGGAGTACAGCAGCGTCCCTGCGGGATTGAACTTAGCGACGAATCCTGACTGGGGATTCGGTCCCAACGAAGACGCCGGCAGCGGATTCAGTTGAGGAAATGTCGATTCAAAATTGGTTGAGCCGGTGACCCATGCGTTTCCCGATCCGTCCACGGCCACGCCGTTGCCGAGGTCTTGGCTCGCTCCGAGATACGTGGAAAAGATTAGGGCTGTGCCGGTGGAATTCAGTTTGGAGATGAAGGCGTTGGATGATCCTTTGATGGCGGATTGAAAAGCATTCTGCACGGGGAAATCCGCGACCGCCGTAGTGCCCACGAGTACGGCGTTGCCGCTTCCGTCCACCGCGATCGAGTTGGCGATGTCATCGCCCGTTCCGCCGAGCAGTGTCGAGTAGATCACCTTGCCGTTCGCGTCCAACTTCACGGCAAACGCGTCACTCCCGCCGGCGGGGAAGCCGACCGAGGTGGGCGGAGCGTTCAGGTATGCAGTTCGGGAGGTTGCGCCGAGAACCGTTTGAAACGCGCCGGGCGTGGTGGGAAAATCCGGCGACGCCGTGAGCCCGCAGAAATACACATTCTGTACTGCATCGACGGCGATGGCCATTCCGCCGTCGGGCCCCGCGCCGCCGAAATATGTTGAGTACACGAGATTCCCGCTGGAATCGTACTTGCTGACGAACGCTTTGCTCAACACACGTGTGGCCGCATAGATCTGCGAGGGATTGCGCGGGTCGATCGTCAGTTGGTACACGTTGTAGCTGACTAGCCCCGTGCGGGCGACCGTCCATGTGGCGCCTGCATCGGTGCTTTTGAGAACGCCCTGTTCGAAACCGGCATAGACGTTAGATGGAGTTACAGGGTCGACCAGCAACGTCTTGAAAGAGCCAGTGAGAGGAACGGAAAGCGTCGTCCAGGTTTTTCCTCCGTCGACACTCTTTGCCAGGAACGAATTTCCGCCGGCATATAACACGCCCGGACCAGCGGCGATGGCATCGGGAGCCACGCCGACGGTCCCGCTATTTGCCATAGTCCAGGTCACGCCGCTATCGGTACTCTTGGCGACTCCTTGGGCTAAATCGGAGAACGCTGCGTATATCGTGCCGGGTGTTTGCGGATCGAACGCCACGGACCGCACAAAGTTGCGATCCACGATGGTCCAGTTGATTCCGTCCGGGCTGCGATACAGCGCGCCGTCGGGACCCGACGCCGCTTGCGATCCCGCGAGAATCGCGCCGCTGGCCGGATCGATCGCCACGAAAACCATATCGACGCCCGCGAGTCCCGCCAGCGTCCACGTTGCGCCCGCATTCGTGCTCACGTAAACACCGCCGCCCGTTGCGGCTCGTGTCGACGCGTAGATTGTGGACGCGTTGTTCGGCGCCACCGCGACGCCACTTACGTAATACGATGCGAGTCCGCTCGTAGCGCTAGTCCACGTCGCGCCGCTGTCGCCGCTCTTGAAGACTCCCGCGAAACTTGCGGCGTATAGCGTGCCATCGCTCGCGATGGCCACCGATTGCACGTCGGCGTTGGTGATCCCCTGGCTCGATCCGCTCCAAGCGGCCGCGCCGTTCGTGGTTTTCGATACGCCACCGCGCGCGCCTTGTATCGCCGCGCGCAACGGAAGTTGCGCCGACGCCGTGAATCCCGTGACGTAGGTGTTTCCGGAGTTGTCCGTCGCGATTCCTTCGGCGTTGTCGATGTCTTCGCCGCCGTAATACGTGGCGAAGACAATCACCGGATCGATCAACATCGCGGCGTTTGGATCGACGCCGTCAATTTTCAATTTCAAACCATTGCCGCGCGCCAGAACGTAGCGCGCGTCTAAGACACGTCCTGCTTGCAGGACGCGGGGCCGGTGCAGCGTGATCCCGCTGGTGTTCGCGTTGCCTTGCTGATCTAGCGTGATTTTTTGCGTGCCAGGAAAAGCGATGGCGATGCGCTGCCAATCCGCGCCCGGCGCGACGAGGAAGTCGAACTCCAGATCGCGGCCATGACTATGGTAGTCGAGCGAAATTCCCGGATAAACATCAGGGTAGCGGACACGGCCGAAAACCTTTTCGCTGGTCCACTGCGCGGGATCGTTGCCGGTAACGTTGTTGATGCGCGATTCGTTGAGTCCCGCGCCCGCGACGTCGCGCGATCCCGGAAGCGTCATTTCCACGCGCGCAGCGGGAAATTGCCAAAGCGCCCCGTGAGAACTTACAGTGATGTCGCGTCCGGCGGAGTGAGTTGCGAAAGATGTGCTGCCTGAGACCGGCAGCCAAAGGAGCACAGACAGCAATATGCCCATGAGTTCAGGCTATCACTGCGGAAAGACTGCTCCCATAACGCGAGTCCTAGGAGGACTGGGCAAACCAGTTGCCGGTTGGACCTGGTCGAGGAACAGGCAGACGTAATTAGCGACAGGAACCTATCGACCGGCAACCGGAATCCGGCAACGGGCGACCTGTTTTTACTTCTTCTCGAAATCCAGTGACGCGGAGTTGATGCAATAGCGCAATCCCGTGGGCTTTGGACCATCTTCAAACACGTGACCCAAGTGGGCCTTGCATTTGGAGCAGACCACTTCGGTCCGCGTCATACCGTGCGTGCGATCCGTGTTTTCGGCTACGTTTTCCGTATTCGCAGGCTTGTAGAAACTCGGCCAGCCGCTGCCGGATTCGAACTTCGTGTCGGAGGAAAATAACTCCGCGCCGCAGCAGACGCAGCGATACATCCCGGCTTCGTGATTGTCCCAGTATTTTCCGGTGAAAGGCGGCTCGGTGCCGGAGCAGCGCGTCACATGATACTGCTCCGGCGTGAGCTCCTTCTTCCAGTCTTGTTCGTTCTGATCCGCCAAAGTGATTCCCCTGTCTTACTCCCCTTCTTGGGGACGCGGCATCGGCTTGTCGGTGACCTTTTGGTTCTTGCGATCGAAGTACATCGTCTGGCCGCGACGATAAGAATCCACCGACATCGCGATCGTGGTCATCGCCTTGTACGCCGTCAGTCCATCGAGCACGGGTTTTTCGCGCGAACGCACGCAATCGATGAAATTCTGATAGTGCGACACACGCGGCTCCACTTCGATCTTCAGTTCCTTGGTGCCGTACTTCTTTTCGAAGTCGTCGGCCGCGTGCTTTTGCGGCGTCACGGTGATGTGATCGACCTTGCTTTCGAACTGGCCGCCTTCCACCATCATGATTGTGGCGTCGTGGCCGCGGATCAACCCCGGGATGTGCGTCGAGTTCGCCATCGACGAGCTGAGCACCACGCTGTGGCCGCTCGGATAGTCGGCGGTGAGCATGAACGTGTCGGGCACTTCGCGCTCATCCTTGAATACGTAGATTCCGCCGGTCGCCGAGACGCGCCACGGAAATTCGCCGCCGCCCCACACCAAATTCAGCGGCGCCATCACGTGATAGAACAGGTCGGTCGCGATACCGCCCGAATAATCCCAATACTTGCGGAAGCGGAAGAAGCGGTCGGCGTTGTAATCCATCTTCGGCGCGGCGCCGAGCCACATCTTCCAATCGATGTAGTCGTCGCCCTTGCCGTTGGGTCCCGCGGCGGGATCGATGGTGTAATTCCATTCTCCGCCGGTCGAGTTGCGGTGGTACGAACCCTGGCTCATGATCATTTTTCCGATCATGCCGTCCTGGACCGCCTTGCGCGCCTTCCACCATTGATCGCTCGACGTGGTCTGCGAGCCGATCTGCAGAATGCGATTGTATTTCACCGATGCCTCGTAGATTTCTTTGGCCTCTTCGACCGTACGGCTCATCGGTTTTTCGAGATACACGTCTTTGCCGGCCTTCATCGCCGCAATCGCCAGCGGCGCGTGCCAATGGTCGGGCGTGGCGATGACTACCGCGTCGATATCGGAGCGGTTCAGCACCTCGCGATAGTCGAGATAGCCTTGCGCGCTGTATTTGTCCGCCGCGGCTTTCTTGCGTTTCTCGTAGACGTCGCAGACGGCGACAATTTTCACCTTGTCGTCCTTCTGGCTGATCATATTGAACTGGTTCAGAAGGTCGCGGCTGCGTCCGCCGCATCCGATCTGCGCCAGGTTAATGCGATCGTTCGCGCCGATCACGCGCGGTTTCGCGGAACGGAACAAGTTGAGTGGTTTGGCTGCGGCCTTGAGGGTCGCGCTCGCAACGCCGGCAACGCCGGCCGCTTTTACGAAGTCTCTGCGGTTAAGGTTGGTGGCCATGGCGGTATCGTACTAAATCTGGTTGCTGGTTGCTAGTGCTGGTTGGAAAAAACAAAAGAGGAAGACGGAGGCGGGACGGAGGGGCTGCCGGCGCCGGCTGCTTTAACCGGCACCGGCACCAGCAACCAGCAACTGAAGTGCTACAAGTTCGCCGGGCCGCCACGACGATTGTGCCCACCACGATTGTTCTGCCGCTGCTGCACTTGCGCGCGTTGCTCGTTGGTCAACACGTTGTTGACAATCTTGTCGCGCGCTTCCTTGCGGATTTGCATCGCTTGATTGCGAAAGTCGCTATGGGTCAATGTCTGCTTGTTCAAGTTCTCCATTTTGGTGCGCTGCTCTTGATGGATGGACTTGATCTGAGCCCGTTGATCGGCCGTAAGGTTGAGGCCGGAGAATTCGCCGCCGTGGCGTCCAAACCGGCCCTTACCGCCGGGAGCCGCGACGCTTTGCGTGTTTTGGGCGAAGGCGGACGCGCCAAGCACCACAACCGCGAGTACCAGAGTGATCAGTGAACGTTTCATGCTGTTTTTTGCTTTCTGTTGAAATTGACTGCAAAGACACTAACCCGGCCCGGGGCGACAAGTTGCTGCCTCCGTAGAATTCCTCATAGACCGATGATGCGAAAGCCCTGGGTCCTTCTTGCCATCAAAAAAAGGGACTGTTCAAAAGAGAACCCCGCCCATTAAAATGTTTGTCATGCCACTCTGGGTGCGGAGTTTTTCCCGGCGTTTGACCCGGGCTGCGGCGTTCGGTGTGACGGCACGTTTGTTCGCAGCCTCTCCCGACGAACCGGACTTCCACTTCGATCCCGTTGACCACTATGGATCGCGCTTGCTCACCGGCGTCATGGTACTGGGAATCATTCTGGTGCTGTACAGTTTGATCAAGTATCAGGGCAAAACGTCGTCCGGCGCGGCGTGGGGATTGCTGCTGGTCTCGCTAGTGCTGATCCCCGGCATGGTTTTTTCCTTCGGAACGGTGCTGGTGTTCGAGCGCGCCGAAAAGCCCGAACTGTGCGAGTCGTGCCACTTCGCGATGCAAGGCCACATCGACGACATGCGCAATCCGAACTCGACGAGTCTGGCCGCGATCCACTACCGGAATCGCTACATTCCCGCGAATCAGTGCTACGAGTGCCATACGTCGTACGGCATCAACGGCACCGTGGAAGCGAAGATGAGCGGCATCGTCGATTTGTACAAGTACTACACGCGGACCTTTCACAAACCGATCAAGATGCGGGAGCAGTATCCCAACGGCGATTGCTTGAAGTGTCACGCCCAAGCCGTCAAGTGGCAAGCCCAGCACGGCGACTTTAAGGAGTCGCTGTTCAAGGGCGAAATGCACTGTCTTGACTGCCACGGCGCCAACAATCCTGCGCATACGGTGACCGAATGAGCTCCAAAAAAGGTTTCTCCAAGAAACGTGCCGGTTTGATTTTCGCCCAGTTGCTGACGCTCATGTCATTCGGGCTGGGGCTGGCTTTCATGTATCGAACCACGGGCGCGACGCTGTTCCTGTTCTCGGTGCTGGCGCCGGGCCTTGCCACATTTTCGATGCTGCTGCTGGCCGTCGCCGGAATCGTCGCGTTTCGCAAGCGGCACAGCTTATTCGAAATCGAGGAATTTCAGGCGGGTCAGAGTGTTTTCGAGCAAGGGGAAATGGGCCAGTGCGCCTATTTCATTGAGAGCGGCGAAGTGGAGATCATCCGCACGCCCGAGGGCGCCGAGCCTGTGCTGTTGGCGAAACTCGGCCAAGGAAATTTCTTCGGCGAGAACGCCTTGTTGACCGAAGGCCCGCGGAACGCCACCGTGCGGGCCACGCGTTTGACGAAACTGGCGATTTTAGGCAAGGAGAATTTCCTGGCGCTTTGCAAGATGGTTCCGGCCGCCCGCCAGGATATTCTAAAGACAGCCCGCGAGCGTTCGTCCGTGCGGGAAACGAGCCTGACGGCTCCCATCACAGGAGACTAAACAATGAAGATGTCGCGTTTCGTGGTTCTTGCTGTCGTTCTCATGATGATTCCTACGCTCACCTTTGCCGCCGCCGACGCCGCCAAGGGCAAAGACGTCTATACAGCAAGCTGCAAGAAGTGCCACGGCGAGGGCGGCAATCCGCCTCCCGCGATGACCAAAGCCATGGGCGTCAAGGCGCTCAACGACAAAGACGTTCAGGCGAAATCCGACGCCGTGCTGAAGAAGGAAGTAAAAGAAGGCTTCGGCAAGATGAAGCCGGTGGCTCTCTCCGATGCCGATCTCGATAACGTGATCGCGTACGTCCGGACGTTGAAATAGGCGCCGGCGATTTTTTCACCGCAGAGACGCGGAGACGCAGAGAAAACCTAAACCCGGAATCGATTAGGTTTTCTATGCGCCTCTGCGGTGACAGAACCGCCGGTGTGTCAATTCGCCGAGGGTTTCTCGACGTGATCGATCACGATCACGTCCACAGGACCCTTAGTGCTTTCTAGCTTCAGGCCTAAGCCCCGCTGCACCGCCTCGAAAATTGTGGTGCCTTCCATCGATTTACTTTCGTCGACGTTGAAATCGAGCGTGACGTCGTAGCGGCCGGTCAATCCGGTTGCATCGATCACCTTGTCGCCGATGAATCCTTGGAGCGTGGATGCGAGCGCTTCCATGGAGATGTGTTTGGCCGCGATTTGATGACCGCCGTCATGATTGATTTCAGGCGCGCTGCCATCGTCGGCGACGGCGTGAAGTTTCGGCGCCGTTTTTCCGACCACAAGCTTGTAGATCGGCAACTCTTTCGTCTCGCGATGCGCCGCGAGCTTGAATCTTTCCACGAGCAGCGATTGCAGCATCAGCATGACCTGCTCTTTCGTCGCGTCGGGCGGGGCTTTGGCGATCACGTCGTAGCGATCCGTTGAGAGTGCATCGGGTCCGCGTGAAAGCGGATAGACCTTCAGCCCCCACGCTTCGCGCATCAGCGCCCGCACTGTGACGTTCATGTACGTCAAGCGTCCAGGCTCGCGCGTAAATGCCGCCGGCCCCGAGTTCTCGGCGGCTGAGTGCGGCTTCACGGATGCGACCTCGAACTCGGGACGCCCCGCCTGGCCTTGCGCCAGAATCATCAACGCCCCGACTGCAACGATGGACGCTTTCACCATCGGATCTCCCCTCGCCAGTTGGACGGCGATGACCGTTGAACAGTTAGGCCCGCCTCGGTGTTACCTCACGTGACACTTCTGGCAGGTGTCGGCGTACGTGTGACATGTCATGCACGCGCGCTGATCGAGCCGCGCCAACATCGCGTGACCGCCGTTCACAAACGTCGCCAGAGGGAAATGGCTGCGCGGCGTTTGGCTGTGGCAGTCCTGGCAAGTTTCCGCCGAGTGGCAGAGCGCGCATTGCCGCCGGTCGAGCGCGGCCATTTGTCCATGAACGTCGTCGGCCCAGCGCGCGGTGTGCGACGCCGGGCGCATCACCTGATGGCATCCGATGCATTGCTTCGAACCCGGCGTGTCCGATGAAAGCGTGGCCGCCGACGGAGCTTTCACAGCGACGTGGCACACGAAACACTTGGCGCCCGGCGCGCTCGCTTCCGCTTCATGATGCGTCCGGAAACTTTCGTTGTGAAACGCCGGTTTCACGTTGCGTGTGTGGCTTCCGGGCGCGTTGCCCGTGCGCGCGTCGATGTGGCACGTTTGGCAATTCGTCATCTGGAATTGCGCGGGCATTTCCTTCGACACGTCGTGACACTGCACGCAGTCGATCATCTTCGGTAGATTCAAATCCGCCAAGCTCGTCGACGTGGGAATTGAGTAGTGGCACGTTGTGCAATTCAAGTTCTCGCGTTCTTTCGCCTTGAAATGCGCGATGTGCGAGAACTTGATGTTCACGTGGACACCCGACACCACGTGGTCGGCGAACTTGCGCGTCTTGGTGAATCCGGGATTCTCGATTTCCTCGGGCGAATGGCAGCCGCGGCAATCTTTCGTATCCGACGCGGGCGTCAAGTGCGGCAGCGCGCCGTCTTTGGCGTGGCATCCGGCGCACTCCGCGTGACCCGGGAACGTGGCGAACACGCCGTCCGATTGGAACTTGTGGCAGAACGTGCAATCGGCGCGGAATCCGGTCTTGGGATTGAGGCGCGCCTTAGGATCGACGTGGCGCGCGTGCGCGAAATCGATGAGAATCGCCCGCTGCTTTTTGTAGAGCGGGAACGGCTTCAGGTCGGTGGCCGACGGTTTCGACTCGCTGTGACACTGCGCGCAAATCTTGACGGCCGACGGCGTGCTCGACGGCTTTTCAAACGCGTCGGAGTGGCACGCCATGCACTGATCGTGTCCCGGGCGCTTCATCTTCACCGACGTAGGACCTTCCGTCGTGTGGCACGTGGAGCAATCGAGACTCAATTCGCCGACGTGGACGTGATGCAGGAAAAACGGCGCGTTGGGATCCGCCGGTTTCGCGGGTACGGCGGGCTTGGGAGCGGCCTGCTGCGCCGGCAGCACCAACAACAACACGGGCATGAGCAAAGCGAATATCGGCACGGTCAATATCTCCAAATCAAGCCGACGCGCAACGTCTGCGCCCGCGAGAGGTCCGGCTGGAAAACGTAGAAATCACGATCCAGGCTGTAGTTGAAATAGACGCGCGTGTGCGAGTCGAACTTGAAGTTGAAGCTTCCGATCACGCCCTTGGTGATCGTGTTCGGCAGGTAGAAGAAGCGATCCTGCAAATCGATGGTGCGATAAAATCCGCCGGCGCTGACGGTCAATCGCCCGTGTCCGAAACTGTGCCGGATCTCGCCGCGGAAATCGGCCTCGCGCGTCTCGCCGGCGATGGTGACATCGTCGAACGCGGTTGCGCCGACTGGGCTGCGGCGATGCGTGTCGCGCAGGTGATACTCCCAAAATGTTTCGATCTTGGGCCACGGATAAAACTGGAAGTTCAGCCGATAGTCTTCGAACGAATCGTTGAACGGCCCCTGCAGCGCTTCCGGAACCAGGCGCCGCACGATCGCGCTGCCGCCGGTGCGCAGGCGATTCGTGATCAAGTCGCGGCGGCCGTCGACAAAAACCTGGCTGAACGGAGTGAGCTGTCCCAAGTTCAAGCGCAGCAAGGAATCGAACAGCGGATTGTTGTTGCGCGCCAGTTCGGTGTAGTCGAAAACGTAGTCTTTGTCCGTGAGTTCCTGCTGAAATCCCAAGCGCAGCGTGGTTTTTCCGTCGCGCGGGAACCACAACAAGCGCGTGTCGCTATTGGTGAGATGGCCGCCCACCATCGAGAGCGAGCTCGACGCGGTGATCGACTTTTCCCATCCTTTGCGCAGCGTGACGCGATGCGATCCCTTCACGTAGAAAAGGTTTTGATACTCCAGCGTCGTGTTGTGCGGCAGGCGGAAGAGAATCTCGCTGCCGCCGATCGCCCGCTGGACAGGATCGCCGAAGTACGTGAAGCGCCGTCCGCCGAAAACGCTGAACGACACTTTGCCGATGCGATCGCCGAAGGCCACGCCGTCGAACGATGCCAGGTCGGTGGAGTACTCATGCAGCCGGCCGACCGAAAGGGTGGAGTTGCGCAGCGCGCCGTCGCCGGACTCGCCGTGCAGCTCAATCTCGCCGGTCAGCAGTTCGAAGCGTCGCGCCGCGGGGAATGCCGTGATCGGCGATTGGAATTCCGATCCTGCGTCGATGTGCGTGAGGTCTTCGCGATAGCGAACCGTGAAGTTCGTGTTCAAACGATCGGAAAGCCATCCGCGCGTGCCGAGATTGATCAATTCATAGATCGAATTGGCGCTCGGTTGAAACGCGTCCGGGTACGGGACGCCGGCGGGATTGAAAATGTTCGTGATCGGCGCGTTGATCACACCGGTGGTCGTGGGCAATCCCGAGAAAAACGCGTCCTGGCGGATGTATTCCGTGCGGCTCTCGAAGAAGAAGTGATTCCCAAATTCGTCGAGCGGCTTGTGCGACACCGGAAGTTGCGGCGGCTTCAGCACGGGGTCGATCGGCGCGTTGGGAATCACGTCGCCGACAAGATCGTCCCAGGCGTGAACGATATCCGGCAGGGGAACCGTGGGAGCCGGCGCGGGTGTGGTTGGCGCAGGCGGATTTTGCGCGGCCGGCGCAGGCGTTTGCGCGGCTACGAGAGACATCGAACATCCCAACAACAACCACCGAAGAGACGCGGAGGACATGAGTGGGCGTTGAGTGACCTAAGGTTTGTCTTGCTCCGTTTTGTTTTGGGGGGCTGGCTTCTGTTGCTCCCGCTTGGTACTGCTTCCTGTTGGACCTTTTTCTATCTCGTGCCGCGGCGTACGCTCCGGCATCGCGTTCAGCTTCTTCAATCGCGCGTTGGCCAGCGTGATGCGCCACGGATACGTGTCGCTGTGCCACTGCGTGGCAGCCAGATAATTGCTTAGCTCGGACTTTTCGTTCGCCGCTTGACCTAGCGCGCGATAAATCTCCGCCAATTGCCAATGCACATGCGCGTTGTTGGCGGTGTCGCCGGTGAGTTGCGTGTATTGCGCCGTGACCGGCGACATCGCTAGTTCCGCTTGATACGCCGCGATCGCTTGCTGGTAAAACGCCGCTTGCTTCGTGGGATCGGTCGCCGCGTCGCCTTGGCCTTGATACGTTTCGCCGATCAGCGAGTTCACACCGAGGCGCAGCGGATCGATCTTCAGCACGTCTTGGAACAACGACAACGCTTGCGTGGGGTTCGACTGCATCAGCAACACGCCCAGGCGCAAGCGCACCGTGAACATGCATGGCGGCGGCGTGAGATTCGCGGGCGGCGCCGATTGTGTCACGATCTGGCAGGTGTTGTTCGAGAGGCTATTGGTTTGCAGCGCCGTTTGGTAATCGGCGATGGCGCCGGCGGTGTCCTGCAAATCGTCCTGCTTATGGATGCCGCGTTGCAGGAACTCCCACTCGTTGATCGGCGTGTCGATGCCCAACAATTCCCACTGGATTTTTCCTTCGAAGTAAAACGGATTCCGCGTGGGATAGTTGGGATTATTCGTTCGCGACGCCGTGGAGCCTTGCCCGTACGCAACCGCGGCCGCGAGCAACACCACAACGCAAAAGCGAGATGCTCGCATTAGTTGGAACCTCCCGAGGAAACAACGCCCGCTCCGGTGAGTGTCACTTTCGCCGTGTTCGACGTGAGATTCGGAAGATTCACAAGCAGCGTGTCGATGGTGTTTTCGTTAAGCAACCCGAGATCGTGGCCCGCGGGCCCGTTCGGTCCCGTGGTGCGCGACAAAAAGCGCATGAATAGCGGCGGGAAGTGTTCGTAGTTCACGCTGGCGGAAATCGTCAGCGGCCCTTGCAATCCCGCGATGCCCATTTCCGCCAACTCCGGTTGCGAAGGCAGCGTGATGTCGTATTTGTAGAGCGTGGGGCGCAGCGGCGCGAGCGACCGGAAATTATCCACGGCGTTGGCGAAGCTCGCGCTGAAAGTTTCCTCGAAGTGCGCGCCGCTCAACACGGTGATCGGATTTCCGTTCGCGTCGTTGCGGCCGATCTGCGACCCCGGCAGAAACACACGCGTCAGTTCGTTGCGGAAAAGCACCAGTCCTTCGTTGCGTCCTTCAAACACGCGCGAGTCGGGACCATCGTCGGGTCCCAGCACGAACACTTGGTTCGTGTGACCGTTTGCCGTGGGACCTTGGCCGGTGACGTACGTGGTGTTGTAACGTCCCGGATCGACGACGGCATTGATGTGCTCGAGGTCTTCGTCATTGAGATTGCCGTCGGGCGCCATTTCTCCAGTGTCGGGATGCGGCTTATCGACGACGTAGCCCGATTGGTAGACCACGAATCCCGTGGCATCGGTCACCTTGAGATTGATGTAGGTGGTGCGCTCCTGCGAGAATCCCGCAGGGAAGCGATGCCCGGTGAGCGCCGTGGCGACGACGCGCACGGTGAACGTTTGCCCCGGCGTGGCGGTGGTGTCGCTTTGGCTCAAGTCGAGCCGCACCGCAGCCTTCAGCAAATCCTGGCGGCGCTGCGCGACTCCGGCGGGGAATCCGTGCCCATCGATGGCCGTCGAGTTGGGATCGGGATACGTCGCGCCCAAGCGCGCCTGCAATTCGCTCAGCGGGAGCAGTGGAACGTCAACGCCCGTGAGATAGTGCGTCACCACATTGCGCTTCTGCAGCGGGTAGTTGTACTCGGTCGAGACTCCGGGCACCGCGGCATAGTCTTGCGGGAAGATTCCCGGCGTGGGGCTGGTGATCGTCTGGCCGTTAACCGTGTACGTGGAGTTTCCGGCATACGGGAAACTCGACATGTGGCAATCCTGGCAGCGCACCACTTGATTGAACGGATTATTCGTGGAGTTGTACGGACCCAGCGCCCATTCCGTACTCAGATTCTCCAGGCGGTAGAACGAAACGCCGTTGACTCCCAGCTGCGTGCTGGCTTCGGCCGCGGTGAGCGATCCGCCGGAAGCGAGCGGCACGCGAACGTCGTGACAGGAATTGCAGAACGCGCCGCTCCGCAGATACGCGATGCGGCTGGGATCGTGAGACGCGGTGTGGAAGAAGTTCTGCGGCGTCACGGGATTTTGGAACGGTCCCACTTTGTCGATGGTTCCTTGCACCAGCATGCTGGCGTTGGCGTATCCGTCGCCGTGGAAACTGCGTTCCATGTCGGGCCCCGTCGTGTTGTGGCACGTTTCACACGTGATGCCTGCGGCGCCCAGCGACGGCTTCGATCCGGGCGGCGGTGGACCACCGGGATTTGTGGGCAGCACTTGATTTCCGTTTACATCGATCAAATGGTAGTCGCGCAGAGGACGGAGCAGATCGGGGCGAAAATTCGCGCCGATGCCGGCTAACGCCGGCACTTCGCGGTACTTCAAGTTGCCGTCGCCGAGCGCAATGAAAGGCTGATTATGGCAAGTGAGACAAAATCCCGCGCGCACCTGATTGAGATCGGTGAACAGCGGCGTGGTGGTCATGTTCGACGTGAGCGGCTGGCCGTTGGTCTGCGTCCTGCCGGCGGTGTCGGAATAAACCGGCCGCAACAATCCGCCGTTGAGGAAATTCGACGCCGTCTCGAGCGCGTTGAACAGCGGGCTGACGTTGCGGTAGCCCGATTTGACGGCGGTGTGCAACTCGTCGTACTGGCGTTGATGGCACGGCAGGCAGTTTTCGGGGCGCTGCAGCGTCTGCGGTTGCATGGATGACACCGGATCGTCGGGATTTCCAACAGGCGTTTGTGCTGCGACAACGCCCATACTGCTCAGCAAAACTCCAACGATCACCAAGGTCGCCGAACGATTGGCAAGACTCAAGGGGTCTTGACCTCCCAGAAAGTCAGAAGAAGCGGGGGATGGCTCATTAAATCAAACGGAGTCGCGTCGGGTCAATGGTACTTCCGTCACACGTCCGGGGTTGAGGCGGGAAATGGAACTTGGAGAGCGCAATGGCGAAGATCCGGGCGCGATTCAATCGCAAACGCGTCGAGGATGCGCACGATTCCGAGAATCCCAACCCGCCTGAGATCACAGTGAATTGAGTGCCCGGGGCGGGAATCGAACCCGCAAAGGAACGATCTATGGAACACCGGCATTGGCGGTCTTTCCTAGTTCGCGTTCCAATTCAGCCGCGTGGGCCGATACCTTCGCGGCGCTCGAAGATTCTGGCGCTTGCTTCAGGAAGAGCCGATAGCGGTTGACTGCCTCCGCTTTTTGGCCGCGCGCTTCATAAACGGTTCCCAACAGCATCTGGACTTCGGGAATGCTCACGCCTCTCCCATTCTGCTCGGCCAACAACGCCTCTTTCTCGGAGGCGTCGAGTTGATTGCTATTGAAGAAGCCCACGGCTTGGAAAAAATGCAAAGATGGGTGGTTGGCATCGAGTGCCAACGCCTTACTGGTCGTCTTGAACATGTCTGAAAATTCACTATTCGCCATTTGCAGCTTCGCCAGATTTAAGTAAGGCTCCAGCCACTTCGGATCCAGTTCGATCGCCTTGCGAAACATCTCCTCGGCCTGCGCTAGTTGCTTCAAACGCCTCTGGATGATGCCCATCTCGTTGTAGACGGCCGGATAGGCGCCGTAAATCTGAAGAGCTTTTTTCAGGCGCCCCAAAGCGTCCTCGTATTTCCCTTTCTCCGCCCGTTCGCAACCGGTTTCAAATTCATGGACCGCTTTTGGGGGAGCCATCAGATTCACTACGCTGACGGTAGATCCGGCGACATTCGAGGAGCCGGCGCCGGTCTTATATAAATTCTGAGATCCATCGATCCGGACCAGCGTTGGGAAGCCGGATTTGAATGAGACGGGAGCCCGAAATTCCGTGTCGGCGTTGATTTCTACGCGAAGCTCATAACGTGCTTCATTGGGGGCAACGTTGAAGTGAAACGATCCATCGGTGCCGCAAAGAGTGCTGGCGATTTGCTCTCCGTCCTTGTATAACCTTAGGGTCAGGCGCCGGCCGGGAATGGGAGTCAAGTTGCCGTCGGAAACCCAACTCGATGCAAAGGGATTGTTGTTGTCGGCATCGAACACCGGCCGGGTTGCAGTTGGTAACTGTGCCGATGTGGTCATCGCGAACAACAATCCGATGGCGAGCGCGATGTAGCGCATTGTCTGCCCTCTGTGCCTTGTCAGGCGCTGAGAGAATGGCGGGCCTAGACTCGAGCGAATTATACTACATGGCAGCGGGCGGCCTTCGCGGAACGTGCCGCCGTTTACTTGAACGATCTTCTGGATCGCTTTCCGCTCCGGTCATCTATACTATCTACACGCGAGGCTGATGATGACACGCATGATCCTTGTGGTGGCCCTCGTTTCTTTGACGGCGTTCGCTCAACAAGCTGGTCCGGCACTGTCCATTGATGCCGCCGCCAACCGCCATTCGATTTCCCCGGATGTTTACGGAATCAACTTTTACTGGGATCTGAGTAGCGGTGGCACGGCGCCGGCCGCCGCGCTGAATATCCGGTCCACGGCGCGGCGCTGGGGTGGGAACGGCACCAGTACTTATCACTGGCAATTCGATGTGAACAACATCGACAACGATTGGTTCTACGAAGTGCTCCCGCCGAGCGGCGTGAACGTAGCCGCGCTTCCCGCGGGGTCGACTTTCAACCAGTTCGTCGATCAAGCTCGTATCAGTGGAGGCAAAGTTGTCGCCACGGTGCCGATTCTCGGCTGGCTGCCCAAGGCGCGCAAAGAGATGTGCAGTTTCGATGTGGCGAAGTACGGTCAGCAATGCAAAGTGGATCCCTACGCTCAATATCACCCCTACACTTGCGGCAATGGGATTCAATATGTTTCCGCTTGCGGCGATCCGTCGGTGGCCGACGGCAAGGCTCCATCGAATCCGGTCTATATCAGGAACGATCCCACCGATGCCTACGCGACATTTGACGAGACGTTTCAGACCGCCTGGATTCGTTACTTGATCACACGCTACGGCAAAGGCAATCAGGGCGGCATCGCGGTTTGGAGTTTGGATAACGAACCAATTTGGTGGGACAGCACGCACCGCGACATCCATCCCAATCCTTACACCTACGATGAACTCCTGAGCCTCGACCAGAAGTATGCCGCGGCCATCAAGAGCGCCGATCCTACGGCGCTGGTGTCGGGACCTGTCGGCGACAACTGGGCGTCGCTGTTCTTCTCGAAGAAAGACATCGTGGCCGGCTGGAGCAAGGGCAATTACTGGTCGAACCCCGTCGATCGCAACGCTCACGGCGGAATTGCGTTGTTGCCATGGTACTTGCAGCAGATGCAAACGTACGAAAAGCAGCATGGCATGCGGCTGCTCGACTATGTCGATGAACACGCCTATTTCGCTCCAACGAGCATCGCCTTCCAGCCGGCGGGTAACAGTAACACGCAAGCGCTTCGCTTGCAGTTGACGCGGCTGTTTTGGGATCCCACCTACGTCATCGCAGGCGATTACTGGATTCAAGATGTGGACAATGGTGGTGGCCCGGTGGCGCCGCAATTCATTCCCCGCATGAAGCAATTAGTGGCCGCCAACTATCCCGGCACCAAGATCGCGATTACCGAATACAACTGGGGCGCGTTGGACAACATCAACGGCGCGCTCGCACAGGCCGATCTGCTGGGGATTTTCGGCCGTGAAGGGTTGGACATGGCCACGTTGTGGGGGCCGCCCAAATCGACCGATCCCGGCGCGTTCGCGTTTCAGATTTACCGAAATTACGATGGCATCGGCGGGACTTTTGGAGAGACCGGCGTGCAAGCGGCCAGCGTCGACCAGAGCCAACTCGCGATCTATGGGGCGCTGCGTTCGGACTTGAATCTCACGGCCATGGTCATCAACAAAACCGGCGGCGATTTATCGAGCACCATCAGCATCGCCAATTTTGCCGCGGGTCCAACGGCGAAGGTCTGGCGTTATAGTCCCGCCAACTTGAACAGCATCGTGGCGCAGCCGGATGCTGCGGTGAACGGCGGCATCGCCACGGTGTTTCCCGCCAATTCCATTACGCTGCTTGTGATCCCACCGGCGTCGCTGCCGGTGCCGAAGCCGGCCATCGCAGCGGTCACCAACGCCGCCTCGTACGGTCAGACCATCGCACCGGGCGAGATGGTAGTTCTCTTTGGCACGGGCATGGGACCCGCCAAGTTAGTTCCGCTGCAACTTGACACCAACGGTTTGGTGAGCGGCGCGATCGGCGGCGCCCGCGTCCTCTTTGACGGCGTTCCCGCGCCATTGGTATACGCTTCGGCGGCGCAGTGTTCCGCGGTAGTGCCCTATCTTGGCGCGCTCAAAGCGACGACGCATATCCAGGTGGAATATCAAGGTGTCCGTTCCGATCCGCTGGAAATTCCCGTTGCCGCGACCGCGCCCGGATTATTCACCATCGACCAGAGCGGGCAAGGCCAAGGAGTTGTGCTCAACAGCGACAATGTAACCGTAAACTCGCCCGCGACTCCGGCCAGCGTCGGCTCGGTGGTGATCCTTTGGGCCACCGGCGAGGGATTGACCGACCCGCCAGGCGTGGACGGCCGCTTGGCCGTGGACGTTTTGCCCAAGCCGCTGGCGGCGGTCTCGGTGGATATCGGCGGCTTGCCCGCAACGATTCAATACGCCGGAGCGGCTCCTGGAAATATGCCCGGTCTGGTCCAGATCAATGCCCAAATGTCGCCGAACGTGCAACCCGGCAATCAGATTCCGGTGCACGTCAAGATCGGCGCCAACACCAGCCAGGACGGCGTGACGATCGCAGTGCATTAAACTTCAATCGAAGCTCTTCCTATTTTGCGGGCCAACCAGATCAGCCATACGACGGCAGCCGCGTTCAGTACAACTTTGCCGATCCAGTCGATGCGTAGAGCGCCGCCTACCGCGAAGACCGCAAATCCTCCAATCATGCATGCCAGCGTTCCGCCGCACACCAGCGCAAAGCGGCGGGCATCGCACCAATCGCGGCTCGATGTCCATCGTTGTACCAAGCAGAACGTGACGGTGCACCAAGCGAGTCCCACTGCTAAAGCAGCGGCGAACGGCACGGCGGGAAATGAACCGAATCCCAGCAGGACGAAGGCGCTCCAAGGCGATCCCAACACACACGCAATTATCCCGACCATCATCGGCGACGGCGCGCGATGGTCCTCTCGCTCCGCGCTCGACGGTATGAGGTATGCGGAAAGAATCAGCAGCAGAATGGCCACCGCGCCGACCAGTAAATAAAGAGGCGGCGGATTGTAGGGCGGCATATGGAAGACATTGACGCGAGCCCGTTGCGTCCATCCATACCAAGCCATGAATGCACCCACCACGAAGACGGCGCTGGCGATCACGAAGCCACGCGTCCGCAACCATAACTGTTCGCGACGAGAGGGAAAGAGCAACTCGGTTAGCTGCACGGGAATCATCACCACCCAGACGCTCTCGTAGCCGAGGGCCCAGAGGAGATAGACCCAGTTCACGCCCCACACCCGGCCATATGCGTGCTGTGCCAATCCAACGAGCGGAGCAATCGACGTCTGCTGGATCACCCACTCCTCGGCGACGGCCAGGGCGAGGCCCAGCAACAACATGCTTTGCCAACCCTTATGCCAACGCCGGACCGTCTCGCGGATCAGCAAGGAGGCGCAACCCCAAGTGAGGATCTCCGGTATCAGCACAAAGATCACACTGAGGCGAGTCGCTCCGTACAGCACTTCGGAAACGAATGAGGCGAGCAGCAGGAGCGTGAGTATGGGGGCGTTGCGATTCCACCAAGAGGGCCGTTGCGCGGTCGATTCGGGATGTGCGTCAAGAGGCATCGTAAGATCCTTCCGTTTCTGTTAGAATCGTCTTAGACAAAAGTATCTTAGATCTAAGATATATGCCAGCTAAAAAATCAACTCCTCCGGCCACGGCGCCTCGCCCGGACCTGATGGGCCGGGAATTGAGCGATGCCGTCATCTTCTTTCACGAGGCCGTGGCGGCTCACTTGGGAATGAGCGCGGCCGAGTGGAAATGTCTGGGGCTGCTCGACCAGCATGGCCCTTCGACGGCCAGCCGGCTCGCCGAGTTATCGGGATTCACCACCGGCGCCATCACGGGGATTGTGGACCGCCTGGAAGGCGCGGGTTACGTTCGCCGCGAGGCCAATCCCAACGACCGGCGCAGCGTGATCGTGCAGCCCGTGCATGTGAAAGAGCTGAAAGAAACGGTGCTGCCGATCTTCCAGTCGTTGGGGCGCGCGATGGGCGAGATCACCGGGCACTACAACGGGCGCGAGCTGATCGCGATTGCCAAGTTTTTCCGCGAGACGATCGATGTCCTGCGGGCAGAGACGGTCAAGCTTAAGCAGCGAAAGCGTTGACCTTGCGTCCGCTGACGAGATGAGTTTGCGTGCTGCCCAGGAACATGATGGCGATCGACCAGAAACTGATTCCTCCCAAGCGGTCGCGGCGGGCGTCGGGAATGCCGGCGCTCTGCAGGACCGAAACGCACTCGCTAGTGAAAATGAAGTCCACGATTGCGACACGTCCTCCCGGTTTCAGCACACGTGCGATTTCGCAGAGAATCTGTCGCCGCTCATCCGCGGTGTTGACCTCGTGGATCAAATAGTTGGAGAGCACGACGTCGAAGGACTCGTCGGCGAACGGCAGTTGGCGCGCGTCCGCGCCGGCGACTCGCACTCGATCGGCCACGCCCTGGGCAGCGGCGTTTTCCAAAACCGCTCCAGGCCGGTTGCCGCTGATCGCGCCTGGCACCCACAGATCCGCTCCAATGGCGCGGCCGGTCCGCAGACGGCGCGCGGCGCCAACGACGTACAATCCCCGTCCACAGCCGATGTCCAGCACCGATTCATCGCCCCGCCAGGGAATCGAGGCGAGAATTTCGTCGCGCAGACGCACCTTGCCCGACAAGCTGTAGGAAAGCATTCCCAAGGCGCCTACGAGGAAATATCCGCCGATGAGAATTTCCAGCCAACGGACGTTGTGGCCGAAGATGTGTGGGAACAGCGACGCCAAAAGGAAACCGATTGCGCCGGCAACGGTCAGGCCCATCACGATTCCGGGCGAATCGATTCCGTAGTCGGGGTGTTTCATGATGGTAGGCTCAACATGCAGCGGTTCGGAGTGAAAAAAGCCTTTCTCGAAGCGCGAGACTCCATCATAATGCGTAAGTCATCGTGAAAATGAAGAGCCAAGCGAAATGAAATTTTCCCGCCGCCAGTGGTTATCGATCGCCGCCGGAGCCGGTGTCGCGAGTTGGTTGTCCGCAACCGACTCCCCGCTTTTCGAGGAAATCCCGCCGTCAGCCAGCGGTCTGGTGTGGGTCCACGACAACGCCATGTCTCCCGAACGCTATCTGCCGGAGACGCTGGGACCGGGCTGCGCCTTCCTGGATTATGACAACGATGGTTGGATGGACATTTTTTTCGTGAACAGCGGACCCTGCGACTTCTACAAGCCATCCAAGACGCCGCGCAACGCGCTCTACAAGAACAATCGTGACGGCACGTTTACCGACGTCACCGAAAAAGCCGGCGTGGGCGGCAAGCCCGGAACCTTCGGGATGGGCGTCGCCGTCGGCGATTTCGACAACGATGGCTGGCAGGATATTTTCGTCACCGCGTACGGTAATTGCATTCTGTACAAGAACAATCGCGACGGCACTTTCACGGACGTGACCAAGAAAGCCGGATTGGAAACGCCCGGCTGGACCACGAGCGCGGTCTGGTTCGACTACGACAACGACGGCCGCCTGGATCTGTTCCTGTGCAGCTTTGTCGATTACGGGAAGACGGAACATCTCTCGTGCGGTGACAACAAGATCGGTAAACATTTTTACTGCATTCCGCGCGTCTTCAAAGGAACGCCGAGCTTTCTCTATCACAATAACGGCGACGGCACTTTCACGCAGGTGCAGGCGGGCACCGATATCGCGCGTTCGTTGGGCAAGGGCTTGGGCGTGGTCGCGAGCGACGTCAACAATGATGGACGAATGGATCTGTTTGTAGCCAACGACACGGTTCAAAATTTTCTGTTTTTGAATCGCGGTCCCGACAAGGCCGGTAGATGGCAGTTCGAGGAAGTGGCGCTGGCGGCCGGCGTCGGATACAGCGAGGAGGGACGAGCCCGCTCCGGCATGGGCGTGGACTCGAGCGATGTGTTCAACACGGGTTATCAGGACCTGTTTGTCGCCAACGTGGACCAGGAGATGTTCTCCCTGTACCGGAACCAGAAAAACGAAACGTTCTTGGATGTCGCGCACGTGAACGGAGTGGCGCAGGCCACGCGGCTCCTCAGCGGATGGGGCCTGAAGTTTTTCGACTACGACAACGATGGCAGCGTCGATTTGATCCTGTCAAACGGCCATCCCGACGACATGATCGAGAACTACTCGGCGCAGGTGAAGTACCGCGAACCATTGCTGCTTTTCCACCAGGACAATGGCAAGCTCCGCAACGTCAGTAGCGAGGCCGGTTCCGCGTTCACCAAGTCTTTTCCGGCGCGCGGTCTGGCGGTCGGCGATTTCAACAACGACGGAATGATCGATGTACTCGTCGCCAACAACGGCGGAGCTCCCGTGCTCCTAAAGAATCGCGCCGGCGCCGGCAATCACTGGATTGGACTGAAGTTGGAAGGCGTTACGTGCAACCGTGACGCCATCGGCGCGAAGATCCGTTGGTCGGCGGGCGGAGTGGTTCGCTCGCGCCAGAAAAATGGCGGAGGCAGCTATCTTTCCTCACACGATCCGCGCGAGGTCCTGGGTGTAGGCAAGGCCGAGAAGATCGATTGGGTGGAGATCACGTGGCCGAAGCCAAGCGGCAAAGTCCAGAAGATCGACAATCCTCCTCTGGACCGCTATATCGCCGTGAAAGAACCTTAGCGGCTTTGCCACCAGCTTTTGCTGGTGGTAAGCTCGAATTATTGTGAGGACCTATGATTCGGCTGCGAATTGTTCTTCCGGCTCTTCTGTTCCTCTCCCTTAGCGCAATCGCGCAAACCGGTTGGAAACTCGTTTGGAGCGACGAGTTCAACGGTCCTGCAAATTCGCCTCCCGATTCCACCAAATGGGCCCGCGATCTGGGTGCCGGCGGTTGGGGAAACAATGAGTTGGAGACGTATACCAATTCCACCGACAACGCTTACCTGGACGGCAACGGCAATCTGGTGATTGTTGCGCGGCAAACGCCCGGCGGATACACCTCCGCGCGGATGAAAACACAAGGCAACTTCAGCACGACGTATGGCCGCATCGAAGCGCGAATCAAAATACCGTTTGGGCAAGGGCTATGGCCCGCGTTCTGGATGCTCGGCGATAACATTTCTTCGGTGGGCTGGCCCAATTGCGGAGAGATGGACATCATGGAGAACATCGGGAGGGAGCCGTCGACCGTTCATGGCACCGTCCACGGGCCGGGATATTCCGGCGGCAATGGAATCACGGCGCAATACGTGTTGCCCAACGGTCAGAAGTTTTCGGATGATTTCCACGTCTTCGAGGTGATCTGGACACCCGACACCGTCCAGTTCTTCGTAGATTCGCAGTCCTATAGCACGGTGACGACCGCTTCGCTTCCCAAAGGCACAAGCTGGGTGTTTAACCACGGGTTCTTTCTTCTGTTGAACGTCGCCGTGGGAGGCGGTTGGCCGGGGAATCCAGACGTCACAACGACATTCCCGCAGTCGATGACAGTTGATTACGTTCGCGTCTATCAGCCGGACATTCCTCCGACGATCAATGCCAACGGGATTGCGAATGCAGCGTCCTTCGCTACGCAGCTTGCGCCGGGGAGTCTGGCTTCGGTTTTTGGCAGCGGTCTGGCGGATAGCACAAACGGCAATCTGTTTGATGCTACGCAAGGCGCATTTACTCAAACGGCGGTGGGAACGTCGGTCCTGGTCAATGGCCGGCAGGCTCCTTTGACCTACGTTTCATCGGCGCAGATCAACTTCCAAATACCTTGGGAGATTCCCACCGGAGCGGGGACGAGCGTGCAGGTGCTCAGGAACGGAGTTACGAGTAATGTTGCACCCATCGCGCTTTCTTCCACCGCACCGTCAGTGTTTTCGACCAATGGTGTAGCCATCGTCACGTGTACCGGAGGCTCGCCCAGCCTAGGCGTCGACTGCACTCTGTGGGGAAATGGATTTGGACCAACGGTTGTGACTCAGCAAGACGGAGTGCCAAGTCCTTCGGTTACGCTGCCGTCAGCGGTTAACACGTGCCACCTGAGCATCGCCGGCTTGGATGCGAATGTTAGCTATTGCGGCGCAGCGCCAGGCTTGGTGATCGATCAGATGAACTTCCGTTACCCCGCGGGACTGCCGGCGGGCTCGCCTAATCTTTCTGCATTATTGACCGTCGGCTCAAACAGTGCCAGCATACAGGTCCCGGGTCTACAGTGATCGCTGTTCTGGGAAAAAGTTTGGCGATTGAAGGGAAGAGTGTGCAAGGTTGAGCCGGATTAACAGGCTAGTGATCATTGGCGCGGCGGCGATGGCGCTGAACAGCGCGTATCTCGCTTCCTTTGCGGATCCGACACTGGCCTACGTCTTCAACGTGTTGTTCCACGTGGGATTGGGATTCCTCTTCATCGCCTTGCTCGTTTGGTTTCATGCCTCCGCAGGTCGCTGGGGCGCGTTGGCGCTGGCGGTTCTCGCCGGCGGATTGGGATTCTACCTGGCGGTCTTCGCCGCCACGCGGGATCATCGCTGGGCTTTGTGGAGTCACATTGTCGCGAGCGTGCTGTTGCTTCTGCTGTTGGCCTTCACACTTGCCCGCAAGCAACTCGCCGGCAGAAACTACGGCGCGGTGCTGGCGGCCTGTTTGATTCTGCCCTTCGGTATGGCGGCTTATCACCGCGTCAGGCCGAATCCGGCGGACCAGATCCGCAACCCGCCGCCGCCCACTAACATGGACGGTGAAGGCGATGGGCCCGGCGGACCGTTCTTTCCATCGTCGGCCAGCACCAACACCGGCGCGCCGATTCCATCGAACTTTTTCATGGACTCGGAAAGTTGCATGGAGTGCCATCGCGATATTTACAACCAATGGAAGGGATCGGCGCACCACTTCGGATCGTTCAACAATCAGTTCTACCGCAAGTCCATCGAGTACATGCAAGAAGTAGCCGGCATCCGCTCCTCGAAATGGTGCGCGGGATGCCATGATCACGCGCTGCTGTTCAGCGGCATGTTCGACAAGCCCATCGCGGAGACGCTCCAGACACCCGAGGCGCAGGTCGGCTTGGGTTGCATGTCCTGTCACGCCATCGTGCAGGTGAACAGCACGATGGGCCAAGGCGGATTCCGCATCGAGTATCCGGCGCTGCACAATCTGGCGGTGAGCAAGAATCCCTGGATTCGCGGTGTGGCCAAGTTCGTCACGCGCGCCGCGCCGCAGGCTCATCGGCGTATTTTTCTGAAGCCGTTCATGGTGGCGAACTCGGCGGAGTTTTGCTCCAGTTGTCACAAGGTCCATCTGGATGCGCCGGTGAATCGCTATCGTTGGATTCGCGGCTTCAACGATTACGATAACTGGCAGGCCAGCGGCGTTTCCGGACAGGGAGCGCGCTCGTTCTACTATCCGAAAGAAAGTTCCACGTGTGCGCAGTGCCACATGCCCATGGTGAAGTCGGCCGACTTCGGCAATCGCGACGGCCTGGTTCACTCGCACCGCTTCCCCGCCGCCAATACCGCGCTTCCGGTTGCCAATCAAGACGACGAGCAGAAGAAGGCCAGTGAGGATTTTCTGAAATCCGGGTTCCTCACCGTTGACGTCTTCGGCGTGATTCCGGAATCAGCCGGTGGCCGCGCCGGCGGGCAGCCGCGCGGGGGCGCAGCGCGCGGCGCGGGTGATAACGCACCGAAACTCTCCACCACGTTTGCGGTCGGAGAGGAGAGTTTGCCGTCGAGCGGTGGCGTGTTGCGCGAAGCCGCTCCGGTGATCGGGCCGTTGGACCGCGTGCAGCCTGTGGTTCACCCTGGCGAGAGCGTCTGCGTCGAAGTCGTAGTGCGGACTCGCAAGATCGGCCACTTCTTTCCGGGCGGCACGGTGGATGCCTTCGACGTCTGGGTGGAGCTGGAAGCTCGCGATGATTCCGGACGCGTGGTGTATCACAGCGGATTCATCGAGGACAACGGCGACGGTTCCGGCAACGGTCCGGTGGATCGCGGCGCGCACTTCTATAAGTCGTTCCTGCTGGACGCGCACGGAAATCCCATCAACAAGCGCAACGCCTATGCGGCGCGCTCGGTGTTGTATACGCGGCTGATCCCACCGGGCGCGGCGGATACGGTGCACTATCGTATCGTCGTACCGCGCGATATCAAAGGCAATCTGCACTTGACGGCGCGCGTGAACTATCGCAAGTTCGCCTGGTTCTACACGCAGTTCTCCTACGCCGGCGTGCCCGGATCGGGTTACATGACACCCGACTTCGACGATCGCGAAATGAAATTTACCGGCGATACCCAGGGCGTTTCCGGCGCGGTCAAAAAGATTCCCAATCTACCTGTCACCGTCATTGCCGAGGCGAAGGCAACGCTCAACGTAGGACCACAGTCGTCGCCGGGAACGGGAAAGGCCACGAAGGAAGATCGGGAACGCTGGAACGACTACGGGATCGGTCTCTTGCTGCAAGGCGATTTGAAAGCCGCGGAGGCGGCTTTCAAGAAAGTAACGGACCTCGATCCCGCTTACGCCGACGGATGGCTCAACGTGGCGCGATGTCTGGTACAGGAAGGCGAGACGGAAGCTGCCGCTCCGTGGATCGAACAAGCCCTGGAGCGCCAGCCGCAACTGGCTCGCGCGCATTTCTTCAACGCTTTGGTGCTAAAGGCGGCGGGCAGTTACGATCCGGCATTGGCGGAACTTGATCGCGTGCTGCAGCAGTATCCGCGCGACCGCGTGGTGTTGAATCAGAAAGGCCGCATCCTTTTCCTGAAGCGTGAATTTGCCGGAGCGGTTGCGGCCCTTCAGGGCGTGCTCGAGGTCGACCCCGAGGATTTGCAGGCTCACTATAATTTGATGTTGGCTTACCGCGGTCTCGGCGATGCCGCGTCGGCCGACCGCGAGGAGAAACTGTACTTGCGTTTCAAAGCCGAGGAATCGTCGCAGGCCATCACCGGCGACTATCGTCGCATCCATCCCGAGGACAACAACGAGCGCCAGCCTATTCACGAGCACGCGGCGCGTGTTGAACCGGCGATGAGCAAAGGCCAGTCGAGATGAATGCATTTAGGGCGCCCCTACAGAGTCTGTGTGAAAACTCAGCCCCGCAGGAGTCTGTGTGAAAACTCGCCCCGAAGCAGTCTGTGTGACAACGCAACTCCGAGCCTGCGGCAGCAGGCGGCACAATGTTAGCCCCTGGCGAGGCGTTTTTTGCCGAGCCTGGGGTCATCCGTTAGCGAGCAGAGCCTGCGCAGCTGGCGACACAGACAACATTGCCATACGATGCGCCTGTGCCGCCTGCGCTGCAGGCTCGTTACTCGAAACAACAGTGCCCCCAGGCTCGGCAAAAAACGCCTCGCCAGGGGCTAACATTGTGCCGCCTGCTGCCGCAGGCTCGGGGCGGAGTTGTCCCCACAGACTCCTTCGGGGCTGGGTGACCCAGACGACGTTGGCGGACACGCTATCGGAGGGCCAACGGCCCGAGCTATGTCAGCCCAGGGCAAGCGAAGCGTCGCCCTGGGTCAGGAGTAGAAAATAGCAAGCCCTGTAAGGGCGAGCCAAAGGACGGATGAATCAAAGCGCAACGTATTTAAGGGCACGGAAGGAAATCGGAATGATGTTGAAGCGTTTTGTACTGGCCGGCGTGGCGCTGCTGACGGCGGTTGCCGCATCGGGCCAGAGTTTTGTGGACATCACCAAGAAGGCGGGCATCTCCTTCAAGCACTCCACGGGCGCGACGGGCAAGAAGTATCTGCCGGAGACGCTCGGGTCTGGTTGCGCCTTCGTGGATCTGGACGGCGACGGCTATCCCGACATTCTTCTGCTGAACGGCGACGGCTATCCGGCGCTGTATCGAAACAACCGGAACGGCACGTTCACCGATGTCACGGCCGCCAGCGGATTGAATATCCGCATGAAGGCGATGGGAGTCGCCGTGGGCGACTACGACAACGACGGCCGCCCCGATCTTTACATCACCGCGCTCGATGGCGACCGCCTGTTTCACAATCAAGGCGGAATGCATTTCCGCGATGTCACCAAGCAATCCGGTATTGTGAATGCCAACTTTGGAACCAGCGCCACGTGGTTCGATTACGATCGCGACGGAAAGCTCGACCTGTTTGTCGCCAACTATGTGGAATGGTCGCCGGAAAAAGATATCTACTGCACGCTGGACGGACGCAACAAGTCCTACTGCACTCCGGAGTCTTACAAGGGCACCGCGTCGCGCCTGTTCCACAATTTGGGGAATGGCCAGTTTGAAGACGTGACCAAAAAGGCCGGCCTGTACGATACGACTTCCAAGTCGCTGGGCGTCGTGGCGCTCGATTACGATATGGACGGTTGGCCCGACCTGTTGGTCGCCAACGATACACAGCCCAACAAGCTGTACCACAACAACGGCAATGGTACGTTTACGGAGCGCGGCGTGGCCGCGGGAGTCGCGTTCAGCGAAGACGGCGTGGCGCGCGCGGGTATGGGCGTCGATTCCGCCGATTATGATTCGTCGGGATTCCCCAGCGTGGTGATCGGCAACTTTTCGAATCAGATGCTGGGTCTTTATCACAACGAAGGCAAGGGGCTGTTCGTGGACGAAGCTCCTTCTTCTTCCGTTGGACGCGCCAGCTTGCTGACGCTGGCCTTCGGCATGTTTTTCTGGGACTACGACAACGACGGCCTCACCGATTTGTTTATCGCCAACGGCCATCTCGATGCCGACATTCACAAAGTACAACAGCGTGTGTTCTATGCGATGCCGCCGCATCTGTTTCACAATCTGGGAGGCAAGCGGTTCGAAGATGTCGTGGCCAAAGTCGGTCCGGACCTTCAGCAGCCCAAGGTGGCGCGCGGCGCGGCCTACGCCGATCTCGACGGTGACGGCTACCTGGACGTGCTAGTGACCACAAATGGCGGCCCGGCGTATTTGTATCGCAATACGGGCGGAGAAAACCGCTCGCTTCGCTTGCGTCTGCAAGGCACGAAAGCGAATCGCCAAGGAATAGGTGCTCGCGTGCGCGTGGAAACGTCGCGGGGATGGCAATGGCAATCGTTGAAGGCCGGACAAGGATATTGCTCGTCGAGCGAAGATGTTCTAACCTTCGGCTTGGGTCGCGATGCCGCTGCGAAGACCGTCGAGATCATCTGGCCGGATGGAGCCAAAGAGAGGTTGACCAATCTTGCCGCGGGACAGACTTACACCGTCACGGAAGGCGCGGGGAACACGGAATCGAAACCGTATGCGAAAGTTGCTTCTGATAGCAGGCGCACTAGCGGCTCTGGCAGCCACGGCCGCTGAACTGGCCCAACCCGACCCCGCAGGCGACAAACTGGCGGCGAACAACTTGGGCGTCGCGCTGATGTTCCAGGGCAAGTATCCCGAGGCGCGCGCGGCATTCGTCAAGGCTGGGAACCGGCTGAACGAAGGCATCGCGCTGCTCGCCGCGCGCCAAACGCCCGAGGCCGAACGCGCCCTCAAAGAAGTGGCAGCCCGCGAGCCGCGCAACATCCGCGCACATTTCAATCTTGGATTGCTGCACCGCGAAGCGGGAGATCTCGATCAATCGCTCGTGGATTTCGAGGCAGCCGAAAAACTCGATCCCGATGATCTGCACACGCAGTATTACCTGGGCGCGGTGAGTTTCGCATTGCACCACTACCCCGAAGCCATCCGGCACTACACGAAGGTTGTGGAAGGCGATCCCAGCTTCGTTTCGGCGATCTTCGGGATCGGTCGCTCCTACGTGCTTTCCGGCGACGCGGCCAAGGGCGGCGTCTACCTGAAGCGATTCCAGGAACTCACTGCGGAAGGAAAGCGGAACGAACCGGTCGGCTCGCAATACGGCGAGCAAGGTCAATACTCTTTGGCGCAGGAAAATCCGCGTTCGCGGGCTCCGGCATCGCCGGCGATTCCCGTTACGTTTGCCGAACTTCCCGCGAATCTCAAAGGCGGAGGAGGCGGCGCGTGCTTCCTGGACTTCGACGGCGACGGCCGGCCCAGCCTGGTAATTCCTGGCGGCGGAGTTTATCGCAACACCGGCGGCAAATTCGAGAGCGCCGGCGAGGCGATTCCCGGCGTGTCGTGCGCCGCGGCTGATTTCGACAACGACGGCAACACGGACCTCGCGGTCAGCTCAGGCGCGAAGACCGTGCTTTACCACAATGCCGGCAAGGGCAAATTCCAGAAAGTCGCCGAACTGGCCGGCGGCCCGACGGTGATCTTTGTGGATTTCGATCATGACGGTTATCTCGACGTGCTGGCGGGCAGCCGCCTGTATCGCAACAAAGGCGACGGAACTTTCGCCGATGCCGGCGCCGCGAGCCGCATCACGCAAGAGGAAATCGCCGGCGCGGCCGCTACCGATTTCGACAATCATCGCGACATCGATTTGGTGTTGGTTCTGCGAAGCGGCCCACCAGTGCTTTATTCGAATGCTCGCGACGGCGGATTCACGAAACTCCCTCTGCCGGTGGACAACGCCAACTCGGTTGCGGTGATCGACTACAACAACGATGGTTGGATGGACTTGGTATTCACGCGGCCAAACGGTTGCCCCGTGCTCTTGGAAAACCAAGCGGGACGCCAGTTCGTCCCCGTAGCGCTGCCCGATTGCCACGAGTCCGCGACTTTCAGCGTGGCCGCGGTCGATTACGACAACGACGGTTTCCGCGATCTTGTTTTCACGGGCGCTCAGGGCGCGCACTTATTCCGCAACCTCGGTAACGGCCGTTTCGAGGAGATCCGCACGGCGTTCGCAAAAGCTTCCGGCAGCGTGGCGACGGCGGATATCGACGACGATGGCGCCTCCGATTTGCTGATTGGCGCGACGCTTTGGAGAAATGACGGCGGCAACAAGAACGGATTCCTGAAGGTTCGCGCGCGCGGCCTGAAAGACAATCGCGACGGAATTGGAACCAAAGTGGAGACGCAAGCCGGCGACGCGTATCAAAAAATCGAAATTGGCGGCGGAAACGGCGTGGGACAGAGCTCGACCGAGATCATCTTCGGACTCGGCGCGCACAAGTCCGCCGACTTTGTGCGCTTCTTGTGGCCCACCGGCGTCATGCAAGACGAGATTCCCGGAGCCGTCGCGCGGGTTGCGTACCAGGAACTCGACCGCAAAGGCGGATCGTGTCCGCTGCTGTATGCATGGGATGGGACGAAATTTCGCTTTCTTTCGGACATTATCGGCGCCGGCGTGATCGGGGAATGGGTGGAGCCCGGCGTCACCGACACTCCCGATCCCGACGAGTACTTGTTGGCGGAAGGTGCGCAACCACGCGAGGGACGTTATCTGTTTCGGTTCACTGGGCAGATGGAAGAAGTAACGTATCTCGACGCCGCGCGGCTGTTCGTGGTGGATCATCCCGCAAATTTGATGGTGATGCCGAACGAGGGATTCGTCGTGGAAGGTCCACCGCGTTCCTACAAAATTTGGGCGGTGGGCAACGCCCATCCAGTGACAATCGCCGGCGATCCCGTCCGCAAAACGCGCTTCTCCGGCTTCACGCCGCCCCATTCGCATACGCTTACTTTGCGGCCGGAGGACGATGTGCTGCTCTTGTACGGTTTCACGGAATACTACGACTCCAGCACGAATTACGACGCCTTTCACACCGGACTCAAGCCCGACCCGCCGCGCTTGGACGTACCGGATGGTCATGGCGGCTGGAAGACGGCGATCGCCTCGATGGGTTTTCCCGCCGGCCTGCCGAAATGGATGGTGGTGGACTTGAAGGGTCTGATGAATCGCGCGGATCCGCGCGTCAAAATCTCCACCAACATGGAAATCTACTGGCAGAAGGCGTTCGCCGGCGGCGCTGTTACGGACACGCACGTGCGCACAACCGAGCTTCCGCCGGTGAAGGCCGATTTGCGATTCCTGGGTTATCCGCGCGAGCTGCGCCGCAATCCGGAGAGTTACGATTACCAGCAAATCTCGAAGACCGCACCGTTCGTTCGTCACGCCGGGGCCTACACGCGCTACGGCGACGTGACGGATTTGATGCAGGCCGCCGACGATCGTTATGCGATCATCGCCTCCGGTGACGAAATCGCGTTGGAGTTCGACGCCGCCCGTCTGCCGCCGCTGCCGGCCGGATGGAAACGCAGCGTGATTTTCAAGGCGGAAGGTTTTGAGAAGGGCATGGATTATTTGATTCCGAATCCCTTCACGGTGGGTCCGTTGCCACTCCACGACGGCCGTCAAGAAACGCCCGCGATTCTCGACTATCGGCTGCGCTACAACACGCGCGTGATCACCCGAGAGTTGTCGCATCGGCCAGACTACGCTTGGGAGTCAAGTTGGCCGACTCGATGATCTCTGCCTCCAATTGCGGGTCGTGTCCTAATTTGCGCCCATTGTGTTTGCCGTTGTCAGAACCATTCGCGGTAGCGAATGGGCTCGCTGGCCCTTCGCCAGGCACCGACGGTTCTAATCAAAACAGAATTCGGACCATACCGCTTTTAGCGAGCTTCGTCCGCGGTGGCCGACGCCAGCGAACCCATTCGCTACCGCGAATGGTTCTGACAACGCAGCCGGCGCCTGTAAAATTAGGACACTACCCAATTGCGAAAGAGATTCTCGGACCCGGCAAGACGTGCTACATTGAACGGCCATGAAGAATCAGCGAGGTGTGTCGCAGTGGTTGACCAGCGTCGTAGTGGCGCTGGTTTTGCTCGCGATTGTGGCTGTTGTCTACTGGCAGAGCCAGATTCGGCTCACCGCCGCGTACCATGCCGTTTATCTCGATAGCGGGCAGGGTTATTTCGGCCAAGTGCAATCACTCGGCTCGCCCTGGTCGCCGTACACGGTGCTGACCGACGTTTATTACGTGCAGTCGGTGACGAATCCGGAAACCAAGCAGACCAGCAACATTCTGGTGAAGCGCGGCAAGGAGTGGCATGGTCCCGATCGCATGATCATCAACACGCGGCATATCGTGCTGATGGAGCCGGTCTCGGAAACCTCCAAGGTTGCGCAACTGATCAGCGAGAGCAAGAAGTAAGGGTCTCACCGCGCGGCAACTGGAGGTTCTCAGTCCAGGCGCTTTTCCATTTCCGTTTTCCGAATCTCGCCTAGGACGCGCGCGAAAATCACACCCGTCTTGACGTCTTCAGTATCATCGGGTGAGCATACAGGAAAGGCTCCCCTGGAAAACAAATGCGTCGCAGGGACCTAGCGGATTTTCGAGGGGGCCTGACCTTCGACAATCTTGTAGAAGCCGTCGACGGCCAGCGTGGCGGCGGATATGTTCTGCACGAGCCCGCTGGGCCAGCGAATCTCCACGCGAGAGATCGCCGTCTTCTTGCCGAGACCGAAGTGCAGGCGGCGGTCGCTCGAGGAAAGATAGCTGTCGTTGGCCCGCACTTCCTGCATCTGATCGTTCAGGCGCACCACCGCGCCGAGCGCGTTGCGGTTGCTCTTCACGCCGACGAGATCGAGCGTGATCCAGTGGTTTCCGTTGGCGGTGCGATTCTCGAGCAGCGACGCCGTGTCGTCCATATGATTCACCAGCAAATCGACGCGGCCGTCGTTGTTGAAGTCGCCGGCGGCCAGACCGCGGGTCACGGCGAGGCGCGATGCGCCTGGCCCGGCGCGCAGTCCGATTTCTTCGAAGCGCCCGCCGCCCAGATTCCGGAAAAACAGGTTGCGTTGACGGAACGTAATGCCGCGATTCATTAAATCGATTTGCGGGAAGACGTGACCGTTGCCGGTGTAGACGTCGATCCATCCATCGTTGTCGAAATCCAGGAATTTCACGCCGAATCCCAGTGACAGACGGCTGGCTTCGCCCATGCCCGCCTTAAAGACGTCGTCGGTGAAGGTCACGTTGTTTCCCGGATTGTTTCCCGTTGTCGCGTTGCGATACAGATTTGGAGCGTCCTCGGAAAAGTTGGTTTTCACGAGGCTCAAGCGGCCTTCATGCATGTAATCGGCCGCATCGATTCCCATGCCGGCTTGCGCGTGGCCATCTTCGGACACTGCCACGCCCGCCGCCAATCCCACTTCCACAAAACCCTTGCCGCCCTGGTTGATGTAGAGCGCGCTGGGCGTGGTGTCGTTGGCGACGTAGAGATCGGGCCAACCGTCGCCGTTGAAATCGCCCCACAACGCGCCCAGTCCGCCGTAGTACGGCGGCGGCTCGATGCCCATTTTGTCGGTGACGTCGCTGAAGGTTCCGTCGCCGTTGTTGTGAAGGAGCATGTCGCGCCCGCCCACGTAGTTTTCCGGGCCGCAATGCGTGGCCACGCCGTAGTTCATGCAATTCGGTTTGCTGCCGGGATGCGGGAAATCGAGCGGATTGAAATCCACGTAGACCGCGATGAACACATCGAGCTTGCCGTCGCGGTCGTAATCTCCCCACGCCGCACTGGTAGCCCACAGGCGGCCGCCTTTTCCGGAAGTGCTCGCGGCGATGGCCGCGCGCAATCCGCTTTTCTCGCTGACGTCGGTGAAGGTGCCGTTGCCGTTGTTGTGGTACAAGGCCGCGCCGCCGAAATACGTTAAGAGAATATCGTCGTATCCGTCGTTGTCGTAGTCGGCCACCGCCGCGCCCATACCCCAACCGGTATGCGCGAGACCCGCTTTTTCCGTTACTTCGGTGAACGTGCCGTTGTGATTGTTGTGGTACAAGCGGCTCTTTTGGGACGATCCGCCCACCAGCAGCACGTCGAGCCAGCCATCGTTGTCGTAATCGATGAACGCCGCGCCGCTGCCTACCGTTTCCACGATCATGTTTTTGTCCGGGTTGCCGCCGACGTGGCGAAACCGGATGCCCGCGGACTCCGCGACGTCCACGAACCACGCCGGCGCGCCCTCGGGCGATTTCCCCAGCGCCGTGACAGTGCCGGGGCGCAGCGTGACTTTTGGCGCCGCGCCGCCGTCGGCGTGTTTCGCCGCGCGATCCTTGGACTGCGCGTCGGCTTGCATGCGCCGGTAGGTGGCCAGTTCCTTATCGGCGTCGGCTTTTTTACCCATTTTCAGCAGGGCCTGCGCGAGTTCGAAATGCGCCGGCGCGGTGTCGTTGAAGGCGATGATTTTCATGAGTCTCTGGACGGCCTCGGCGGCCCGGTCTTCGCGAACCGCGATTCGCGCCAAGCCCAGTTGCGGTTCTTCCAGATGCGTATCGAGTTCCGAGGCGCGCGTGTAACTGGCCTTGGCGCCGGCCAGATCGCCGCGGCGAAACAGGATCGTTCCGCGCGCCGCCCAGGCCAGCACGTAATTCGGATTGATGCGCAACTCCGCTTCGAGCGCTCTCAACGACGCGTTGAAATCACCGGTGAACATGTACGCCGCGGCCAAGTAGTAATTCACTTCCGGAAGTTTCGGATCGAGGGTCTGCGCTTTTTGCAGCACCGGAATCGCGCGAACGTCCTGCGCGTTGTCGTGGAGCGTCTGGCCCAATAGCAAGTAAACGCGTGCGCGTTTCGGATCGATCTTCAGGCACTGTTCGAGGGCGGAAATCCCCTCGCGCGATTTTCCCATCGCCAAGTACGAGACTCCCAAGTCGTGGTAGGCGTCGGCCATCGCCGGTTTCAGAGCGATGGCTTTCTTGTACTCGGTCACCGATTCGTCTTTTTTGCCCGTGCGGAAAAGACAAACGCCCAGCACGTGATGCGCTTCGGCGCTCATTGGATAATCCTTCACCAGTTTTTGCGCGACTGGCAAACCCAGATCGCCACGGCTCGCTTGGATGAACTTGCGAACTTCCGCCAGCCCAGAATCCAGCGTGGAATCAATCGCCGCCGTCAGGAATAGGAGACCCAAAAACGCAACGATGCCTGCCGCCGCTTTGGAGAACCTCATGGCAAAGACATTCACGATATCACAGTGGCGCAAGGTCCTGAATGAGGGCGGCTCGGGCAGCGGCCCGACTGCGGAATTGTTCGATTTTATTTCGTCACTAGGATAACACGGTCCGCACTGTCCGGCCTGGACTTACGGAGGAACTTAGTACTTCTCGGAGTGGGACAAAAGTTGCAAGGAATTGCGGTGGTTGGCTAAAAAGTCAATCCAAGGGGCCTAGCAGAATCAATAACATAAATAGATTCTTAGGTTTGGCCGTCAACCTGCTCGATTTTGCCGGATAGTGTGAAAGTACTAGATCCGAATTGAAAACTGTGTAGTAGTCGTAAGGCAGCCGACAGGCAGGTAGATTTAAAAGAACAAGGGGCTGTTCGACCCTATATGATGAGGCACAAAAAACCGTCCGCAAAAGCGCTCTTTTTGACGCTCGTTGCGTTTTTGTCATTCACCAACCAGCAAGCCTCCGCGGATTCATTCACCGGGGCGGTTGATGGCACGTGGAGCAACCCGGGAAATTGGGACAGCGGAGTGCCCACCAACGGTGCCGGCGCGAACCCTCAGGACGCCTTCCTAAGTCTGCTGAACACCACGGTGACGATCGACGTCCCGGCGACGGCAGTTTCCCTGACATTCAACTCGGCCAACCCATCCTTTAGCAGCGCACCCTCGACGTACCTGAATGTAACCGGCCCCAATTCTCTCACGCTGGATAACGGACTCACCCTCAACGGCACCGGCAATGTGCTGACTCTGGCCAGTGGTGCGAACGTCACGGCAACTTCTTTTACGCAGACGGAAACGAACGGCTCGACATGGACGAGAAACATCACCAACGTGAACAGCGGGAGCACGCTGCAAATCAACGGCAGCGCCAGCAGTGCCGCCATCGGCTTCGGTTCGGCGGACTCGTTTTCTACGATCAACGCTGACGGCTCGGGAAGCAAAGTCAACGTCACCGGATCTTTCATGGCGTCGTCGTCGAATGCGCAGTGGAACCACAGCTACACGGCCACCAATCTCACCAATGGGGCGGCCATGACCGTGGGCGGCGCATTCACTCAAACAAGTGACGATTGGGGCGCCACCACAGCCAGCGTATCCGGCGGCAGTTCGTTGTCGGTGGGCAGTTTCAGCAACAGCGGCAACAGTTCGCTAACGGTGGATGGTGCGGGAACCACTTTCACAACCGGTTCCGGCGACTTTTCGAACACCAGCACGAACGGTGGGGGCGTCAACGGTACTTCCTCTCTCACGGTTTCCAACGGAGCCGTGGCTACCATCGGAGGAACGCTGACCAACACTGACGGCGGTAGCGGTGTCCAATCCAACGTTACGCTGAATACCGCAGGCAACGGATCGGTTACGCCGGGCTTGCAGGTGGGCGGGGACTTCAACAACACCAACAGCAGCTTCGTTTTGACCAGCAGCGCGGCAACCGTCGCCGGTAGCTTCAATGGCGTAGGCGGCAGTTTGGGCCTGAACGGCAGTACGCTATCGCTGGGAGGCAACTTCAACAACAACGGCAGTGTGACTGTCGATTCCACGAGCCTGTTGCAACTCAGTCCCACCAGCCAGTTCAACGCAACCGGCAGCAATCTGACGACGAGCGGTGTTCTGGATCCCGGAACCTACACTCTCAACGGAGGAGTGATCTCCTATACCGGCAGCGGCGTGACAACGAACAACGCCAGCGTCACCTTGAATGGCGCGACTGCGGCTTTCGTGAACGACGGCTCGCAGGGATTGAATCTGAGTCACAGCAACAACGCGTTCAACAGTCTGGCGACTAACCAAGGAACGCTCAATCTCCAGAATGGCGCGACGCTGACCACCACGGGCGACTTACAAAACGCCTTCAACAATGTCGAGCCGTTTTTGACCGTAACCGGTGCGGGCTCAAACTTGACGGTGAGTGGCGCCTATACGAACGTGAATTCCACCGGCTGGGGCGACCACGTGCAGACCAACATCGACAACGGCGGCTCGATGACGGTGAACGGTTCTTTTACTAATAACAACAACTCAAACGGGTGGGGAGGCGCCCAAACCAGCCTCAGCGCCGGCACGCTTCAGGTAAACGGCGACTTCAACAACATTGGGGCCGGTAACTTGACTGCTAACAGCGCCGGAGCGCCCGGCACTGGCAGTTCGGTAACGATTACCGGAACTCTGACCAACGATTCGATTAGTAGCGTCTATCTCGGCGACACTTACGGCGGGTCCTCGCTCACGGCCGGTGCGCTTACCAATCAAGGCAACTTTGTCGTCAATGGCGCTTCCCAAAGCGGAAGCAGCGCTACGGCTGGTAACTCGGTCACGATTAATGGACTGCTCAACAATTCCGGCACGCTAACCCTGAACGGCGGCGATGTTTCCGCCGTTTACACGACCGTTACCGCTGGGTCTCTGGCCAACAGCGGCACATTGAACGTGGGTGCGGGCAGTACGCTTTCGGTGACAGGTCCTGCCGGCTCTTTCCAGAGCTTGGATAACACGGGTACGCTGGGCAGTGGAACCTACAATGTCAGCGGAATCCTCTCGTACACCGGCGGCAACGTGGTCACCAACAACGCCAACGTGACCCTGACGGGGTCGGGCGCGTTTGTGAATGATGGAACGCTGACGCCGAGCGTCGCGAATAATCCTTTTGTCGCGCTGCAAACCAACAACGGCAAGCTGGACTTGGAAGGTAGCGCGAACCTGAATATCACCTCGCCCGGCGTCACAAACAATGGCACGCTCACCGCCAACGGTGGCAGCAACATCACCATGGCCGCGTTCACCAATCCGGGTACGCTGAACGTCGGCGCGGGCTCCCATGTTTCGGTCACCGGTGGGGCTGGAAATTTCCTGAGCCTCGACCCGTCCACAGGAACTTTGGCGTCGGGCACGTACAACATCGCTGGGGCGTTTGCGTATGACGGCGTGGGAATCCAGGTCAACAACGCTAGCATCACGATGAACGGCGGGTCGGCCGTGTTCAGCAACAATTACAGCGGCGGCTCCACCAGCGCCGCACTGGCCAGCCTGACCACGAATCAGGGCTCCCTCACTCTTGAGAATGGCGCCACATTGACCACAACAGGTGGCGTGCAGAACACTGGATTGAACACCGGCAGCAGTCCTGTTCTGGCGGTTTCGGGCACGGGCTCCAGCCTAACCGTAAACGGTTCCTTTACGAATACGAACAGCACTGCGAATTGGGGTGACAGTGCGACGGTGCAGGTATCCAACGGCGCAACGATGCAAGTGAACGGATCTTTCACCAACCAATACAACAGTGGTTGGGGTGCCAGCAGCAACGTCAACGTTAACGGCGGATCTCTGGGCGTAACGGGAGATTTCAACAACCTCGGCGGGGGGGCCGGCTTAAATGTTGCGAGCGGCGGAAGTGTCATTTCGCCGGGCAGCGTTACAATCACCGGCACCTTGACTAACGATTCCGGCAGCTCCGTAACCGTCGGTGACGTCTACGGTGGATCCTCGCTCATGGCCGGCGCTCTTACCAACCAAGGCAACTTTGTCGTCAATGGCGCAAATCAAGGTAGTTACGGCGCCACAGCGGGTAATTCGGTTGCGGTTACGGGACTCCTCAACAATTCCGGCACATTCACTCTGAACGGCGGGGATGTTCCCGCCGTTTACACGACAGTCACCGCGGGGTCATTGAACAATAGCGGCACGCTAAACGTGAACGCGGGCAGCACTCTCCAGGTGACGGGGGCGGCTGGTTCGTTCCAGAGTTTGGACAACACCGGCACCTTGGCCACCGGAACCTACAATGTCGGCGGAATCCTGTCATATACCGGCGGCACGGTGATTACCAACAACGCCAATGTCACTCTCACTGGAGCGGGCGCAGCGTTCATTAACGATGGAACCCTGACCGCCAGCGTCGCCAATAATCCTTTCACCACTCTGCAAACCAACAACGGATTATTCGCCCTGCAAGATAGCGCCAGCGTGAACTTTACCTCAGCCACGGGCGTGGTCAACAACGGCACTCTGACCGCCAACGGCGGTAGCAACATGACCATGGTTGCGCTGACCAACCCCGGAACGCTGAACGTCGGCTCGGGATCGAACGTCTCAGTCACTGGTGGCGTCGGCGCCTTCAAGAATCTCGACCAGGCAACGGGAACACTGAGCGGTGGCGCCTACAACATCGCCGGTACGTTTGCGTATGATGGAGCGGGCATTAAGATCAACAACGCCAATGTCACGTTGGATGGTGCTTCCGCACTGATCACCAACGATTACACGGGCCAGAGTGGCAGCAACGCCCTGGCGAGCTTGGTCCAGAATCAGAACTCGCTGACTTTGACAAATGGTGCGAACCTGACTGTCGGGGCCCTGCTCAACTCCGACAACATGGGCAACACTACCAGCGCTGTCCTGACTGTCGCAAGCGGATCCACACTGACAGTGAATGGAACTTTGACGAATCAGGTGGTTCCAGGCTTCGGCGCTGCGGTCGCTGTCGCGGGGGGCAATCTCCAGGTAAACGGGGATTTCGCTAACCTAGGCGCGTCCGGACAGGGCGCCGCACTGGGTTTAACCGGAAATGCGAGCGCAACGATTACCGGAACCTTGACCAACGATGCCGTATCCGGGGTCAGTGTCGGCGATGGCGCCAACGGCGCCACGCTCACAGCGACAACCGCCATCAATAACTCAGGATCATTTACCGTGAACGGCTCGCAATCGAGTGGCTGGTCGGGCAGCAACGGTCTTGCAAGTACTGTCACCACGGGCGCTTTAACGAACACCGCCACGGGATCGTTCACCGTGAATGGCGGGAATTGGAGCGGCGCAGGTGGCGTGATCAATGCCTCCTCGTTCACAAATAGCGGTACCGTGACTTTGAATGGTGGCGGCGCAAACGTCTACAGCACGCCCAACGGCGGAGGCCAGGTCAACACCGGTACGTTCACGAATAATGGCACCCTGAATGTGAACGGCAATAGCATGTTCTCGGTGACAGGCGCCGCCGGATCATTCACGAACCTGGACAACACGCAGACGCTCAACGGCGGTACGTACAACATCCAGGGGACTTTGGCCTACAACGGCGCGCAAATCCTGAACAACAACGCCAATATCACGCTGAACGGTTCATCGGCCCTGATCACCAACGATCAAGCCGGCGCCAGCGGCGCGAACGCTCTCACCAGTCTGAATACGAATCAGGGCAGCCTAGCGCTGGTAAACTCCGCTTCGCTGTCGCTCACTGGCAGCCTGACGAATACCGCCACAGGAACGCTGACCACGGACAGCAGCTCGTCGCTGAGCCTGGCTGGCGGTTTGACCAACGCCGGCATCATCCACGTGACCAACTCCAGTAGTTTGAGCAGCGCTTCCGGGATTTTCGACAATCAATCCGGGGCGACACTGTACCTGAACACCAGTAGTTCAGTCAGTGCGCAGACGCTGACCAACGAAGGAAGCGTTGTGTTTGCTAACCATGGCAACAGCACCCTGACTGCGGGCGGCATCACAAACTCCGGCTCCTTCACTGTGGGAGGCGCGGGGAACGGTTGGACAGCCGGAAACGGGGGCACGGGACTCGGGAACACTGTGAACGTGACGGGAGGCGGTTCCTTCACCAACAACGCCGCTGGTACCGTCGCGATTGGCGGCGGCTATGGCGCCACGGGTTCAGCGCTTAACGTGTCGGGAACATTTAGTAATGCCGGGGCCGTCTCGATCACGGGAGGAATTTACGACGGTTGGAACGGAATCCCCGGCGGTGGCGGCCAGCTTAGCGCCGGTTCCTTCCAGAATTCCGGGTCGGTGACGGTCGGAGACGGAACCTCCAACTCCGGCGCCGCTACGCTGGTGGTTACGGGCAACCAGAGCGATCCGGCCGGGACCTACACGCAAACCGCCGGCACCACGTTGGTTGGTTCGGACGGCTCCATCCAGGCCGGTGCGTTCAACATGATGGGCGGACTCGTCACCGACAAGGGCCTGATCGATGTCAACGGTTCGTTTGTGCAGACCGGCGGACAGACCACCGTGAACGGTTCGCTCGACGCGAACACCATGGAAATCGACGGCGGCGTGCTCTCCGGCGGCGGCACGATCACGGTGGGCGGCGGCCTCGGCACGCTGTTCATCGACACCAATGGCACGCTCGGGCCCGGCGATCCCCAGGACATGACGATTTTCGCCAATCTGGACATCAACGGCGGCACCTTATTGGAGGACATCGGCGATCCGAACGTTTACAATCCCTCGTTCGATGCGGAGACCGTGAACGGCAACGTGGCCTTCGATGGCGATCTGACCGTCAACCTGCTGGCAAACTACGTTCCCTCGCTAGGCGCCGAATACATCATCCTGAACTGGACGGGAAGTGAAGGCGACGAGAACCTGACGATCACCGATCCGTTCTTCGGCAACGGCCTGGAATGGCAGTTGGTGTGGGACAACAATGTCGACACCAACGGCGGTCAGTTGCTCCTAGAGGCAATCCAAGCTCCGACTGAGTCGACTCCGGAGCCCGGCACGCTGCTGCTGCTCGGCACCGGCATCGCGGCGATGCTTGAAGCGCGCCGCCGGCGCAAGCGTCAAAGCAGCACGCCTATGATCTAGGCCTCGGGCGACGAAGTCGCGCTGGAGTTCGACGCCACGCGCCTTCCACCCTTGCCCGCGGGATGGAAGCGCACGGTGGTTTTCAAGGCGGAGGCTTTCGGGAATGGGATGGACTATTTGATTTCCTACCCGTTTACGGTAATCGCCGCTGCCAATGCATGACGGCGCCACAGAAACCACCGCGATTCTCGACTATCGGTTGCCTATAACAGCGCGTGATCACCCGAGAGTTGTCGCATCGGCCAGGGTACGCTTGGGAGTCCAGTGGGCCGACTCGATGATCTCGGCCACAGCCAAGACTAGTTCCTCTTCGAAGGGCCGCCCGATGACTTGCACGCCGATCGGCAGCCCTTCCGGCGACACTCCCGCAGGAACCACGGCGGCCGGCAAGCCGAGCACGTTGCACAGTTCGCAATAACTGAACGATTCCAAATACTCAACCCTGCGGCCGTCCACATTCCACTCGCGCTCGCCGTGACGGAACGCGGGTGTGGAACACACCGGTGACAGCAGAATCGGGAAACGGCGCATTTGCTCGAGCAACGTCAAACGCATCTGATCGCGCTGGGCCCAACCCAGCACCAACCCGGGAAAGTCCGGCCGTTGCCGCTGTAGCGCTTTCGTCCAGTACCGTTGCAGCGTCGGAGAAATGCGATCGCCCAGTTCGTCGACCAACGGTTGCAGGAAGACGATGCCGCATTGCACGAAGAAAAGTATGAACAGGTCGAAGAATCCGTCGAGACCGCTCGGGTAATGCTGTTCCACCTCGATGCCCGCCGCGCTGAGCGCGCCGGCAGCCGCACGGACCGCCGCGCGAATCTCCGGCGTCACAGGTGCGATTCCGTTGTCGTCGAACCACGCCACGCGGACTCCCGCGGTATCGGGCTTCCGGATCGGCAGATCGACGGCGCGAACGTCGCCCCAGTCCAATCCCGCACAGGCTTCGAAGATCAACCTCACGTCCGCGACGCTACGCGCCATGGGACCGACGACTCCAAGCTGAACGAACGGTCCAACGCTGCCGGGAAAATGACCGGTGCATGGAATTCGCCCAGGCGTCGGTTTCAGCCCGCAAATTCCGGTGAAGTGCGCGGGCACGCGAATCGACCCGCCACCGTCGCTGCCAATTCCTCCCGCCGACAAACCGGCGGCGATGGCCGCGGATTCGCCACCGCTCGATCCGCCGGGAGTTCGCGACAAATCCCACGGACTATTGGTGCGACCGTACAGCGCGTTGTCGGTTTCCCAAGCCATCAGGAACTCCGGCACATTGGTGACGCCCAGGATCAACGCGCCCGCGGCGCGCAATCGCGCCACGAGCGTCGCATCGGTGGCGGCGATATTTCCGGCGCGCAACCGGCTGCCGCACTCGGCGGGTAATCCTGTTACGTCCAAGCTGCTCTTGATGGTCAGCGGCACGCCCGCCAACGTTCCTTGACGATTGTGCGTTCGCGCGACGGCGCGCGCGCGCTCGGCGTCCACGGCGATGATGGCGTTGAGCGCGGGGTTGTGCGCGACGATCCGCTCGAGATGCGCGTCGAGAATTTCCAGGGGAGAGAGGCGTCCTTCGCGGACGGCTGCAGCGAGAGCGGCGGCGGACAAAGCGGTGAGTCCTGGCATGAGTGTTCCATCTTAGCCCGCATGTCGGCGCTCCGCAATTCGAGTTGACGCTTGGCGGTTTTTGCCGCTCACTTGGTCCGACGTGGCGGTTGTTTCCGAGTAGCGTCCTCCAGGAGCAACCCCTGACGGCACATTGTGCGAAACTCGACGGTCTGTGCCAAGTGGATAAAATCGGTAGACTCTTCGACCGTAGGCGCCCGCCGCAGCGGTTTTTCTCTTTGATATATACTGCTCGTCGAACAATGCCGCTAGCGACGGGCGACAAACTCGGTCCTTATGAAATCCTCGGCCCGTTGGGCGCGGGCGGGATGGGCGAGGTCTATCGCGCCCGCGATACCAAGCTGAATCGCGACGTCGCGGTGAAAATTCTTCCACAGGCGATGGCCGGCGACCCGGAACGTCTACGGCGCTTCGAACGCGAAGCGCAAATGCTGGCCGCGCTCAATCATCAGAACATCGCAGCGATTTATGGAGTAGAAGGTCCCGCGCTGGTGATGGAGTTTGTCGATGGTGAGATGCTTTGTGGTCCGCTGCCCATTGATCAGGCCATCGCGATTGCGCGGCAGATCGCCGAAGCGCTGGAGTATGCGCATGAAAAAGGCATCATCCACCGTGATTTGAAACCCGCCAATATCAAAGTAAGCTCATCGGGACAAGTCAAAGTGCTCGACTTTGGCTTGGCCAAAGCAATGACCGACGATCCGCAATCGCAGGTCTACGGTAACTCGCCGACGCTGAGTCTAGCCGCGACCAAGATGGGCGTGATCCTCGGCACTGCCGGCTACATGTCGCCGGAGCAGGCCAAGGGCGCGGCGGTCGACAAGCGCGCGGATATTTGGGCGTTTGGCGCGGTGCTGTTTGAACTGCTGGCGGGGAAGCGCCTCATCGATGAACCCACGGCGTCGGAAGCGATGGCGGCCGTGTTGAAAAGCGATCTCGACTTTTCGGGATTGCCGGCGTCCACGCCGCCGCACATTCGGCGATTGATCGAACGCTGCCTGCAGCGCGATCCCCGTAAGCGTCTGCGTGACATCGGCGAAGCACGACTGGTTTTCGAATCGCCCGAGGAGCAACCGGCCGCTGTCGCGACAAAATCGTCATCGAGTCACTGGGGCTGGATCGCCGCCGGCGTTCTCGCCGTGGCGTTCGCGGTCGCCGGAGCCGGATGGTATCGCGCCACGCGTCCCGCGCCGCTGCGTCCACTGATGCGTCTGAACGTCGAAGTAGGTTCCGACGCCGTCGTGACGCAGGCGCGTGCCAGCAACCCGCTGGCCATTTCGCCGGACGGTACGCGCCTGGCGCTTACCTACCTGGGCGCCGATGGCAAGGTCCGCTTGGGCACGCGACTCCTGAACCAAAGCGCGATCACACCGCTGGCTAACACCGAGAATGCCGAGGGACCGTTCTTTTCCCCGGACGGCCAATGGATCGGATTCGCCGCCGACGGTAAACTCAAGAAGATCTCCGTGGATGGCGGGGCGGCCGTAACCCTCTGCGATGCGCCGCAACTGCGGGGCGCGAGCTGGGGCGACGATGGCAACATCGTCCTGACGGTGGGCCAAGGCGCCAGTGCACTCGTACGGGTCTCTTCCAATGGTGGAAAGCTGGAAGCCCTCACCAAGCTCAATCCGGAGGAGCACACCCACCGCTGGTCGCAAATACTGCCGGGAGGCAAGGCGGTGCTATTCACCTCGAGCCTCTCGACGAACTACGACGAGGGCAATATCGAAGCGCTGATCTTAAAGACAGGCGAGCGGAAGATCGTGCAGCGCGGCGGCCACTCCGGCCATTATCTGGAAAGTGGACACTTGGTCTATCTCCACCAGTCCACATTGTTCGCCGCGCCTTTCGATCTGGATCGCCTGGAACTCAGCGGGCCAGCAGTGCCCATTCTCGAAGACGTCGCCAGCGGCGGCTCTTCGTGGGGCTTTGCGTTTTCCCGAACCGGTTCCTTCGTCTATGTTCCCGGCACGCCCCGGCCCGGATATTCCATTTTCTGGTCGGACGGCGCAGGTAAGCGCCAAGTCTTGCATGCCCCGCTCGGCCGTTATTTAACGCCTCGCCTTTCGCCGGATGGAAAACGTGTGGCGTTTACGCTTGCAAGCCCGACACAAGAGGATATTTGGGTGAAGGATCTGGAACGTGACACGCCCTCCCGGCTGACTTTCGTTGGAGGCTTCAACCGCTTCCCGGTCTGGACTCCGGATGGCAAGAACATTGTCTGGGATTCCAGAGATCCGAAGGGTCCGGGCATGTATTGGATCCGTTCCGACGGCTCCGGTCAGGCGCAGCGCTTGTCCGAGTACGACACACCTTTCTCGTTTTCGCCCGACGGCAAACGACTTGCTACGGTGCGTTCGAATAAGGAAGGAAACACGGACATCTGGACTGTGCCCATTTCTGGTGATGCCGCCCATCTTGAGATCGGAAGGGCCGAGCCCTACCTGGGTACGCCGTTCAACGAAACGGACCCAGCCTTCTCTCCCGATGGCCGCTGGTTGGCTTACGCATCGAATGAATCGGGAACCATGGAAGTGTATGTACGTCCGTATCCTGGTCCGGGTGGAAAATGGCAAATCTCCACCGGTGGCGGCCGCTTCCCGGTCTGGTCTCGCTCCGGACATGACCTGCTGTTCGAAAAGATTCGGAGTGGCGAAGGCCGATTCATGACCGTCAGCTACACCGTGAAAGGCGAAGCTTTCTCTGCCAGCACTCCCAGGGCGTGGTCGCCCGTACCCGTTATCGTTCCCGGACAGTATCCGAACTACGATCTAGCCCCGGACGGCAAGCGCATCGCAGCGTTCTTGCGGGAAGTCGACGACGCCGACCGTCCCAAGCCGGTGACGCACCTGACGTTCCTGCTGAACTTCTTCGATGAGTTGCAGCGGAAAGCGCCGGCCAAGAATTAGCGCAGATCAACCCAGCTGAACACGAGTAAGAAATCAGCGTGATCCGCGTCCATCTGCGTTCATCTGTGGCAGAATCTTGACTCATGCCTTTGCCCGCGGCTCGCGCCTCGGACCTTATGAAGTCACCGCCCCGGCCGGTGCGGGCGGGATGGGCGAGGTCTATCGCGCCCGTGATACCAAGCTGAATCGCGAGGTCGCGATAAAAATTTTGCCCGCCGCCTTCGCGCAAGACACCGAACGCATGGCGCGCTTCCAACGGGAGGCGCAAGTGCTGGCGGCGTTGAATCATCCCAACATTGCTCAAATCTACGGCATGGAAGAATCGTCGCTGGCGACGGGGCTGGTGATGGAGTTCGTTCCCGGCGAGGATTTGCACGGGCCGCTGCCAAATGCAAATTCAGACAATCTGGAAAAAGCGCTCGCGCGGGAATCTTGCCTCGATACGCGTTTGATGCAACGCCATTGCCCTGTCGAATGAGAAATCTTTAGACAGAAGCAGGCGTGCGCCGTTCAGGAGGTCGGGGATTCTGGCCTCCAACTCCTCGTCCATACACCGGACGTTTTGCCGCGCAGCAAGGCGCTGCACGCACTCACTCAACATCTCCGTCCAGCACGGATACTTGTCGCACGCGGGCAGAACGCAGTAAAAGGGAACCTCGTTGAAGTAACACTCGGGCCAGCGCACGCCGGAAATGGCGAGCCACGGCGTCCCCACGCTGGTAGCGAGGAAGGCGAAGCCGGTGTGGGGAGCAATGAGCAGGTCGCACCACTCAAGCAGTGCCAGTTGATTCCAAATGCCGACGTCGTAGCAGTTGAAGATGCGGTCTGATGCGCTCGTAAATCGCTCGATATCGGTACGAGAGAACGCCAGAGTCGCTGATCGATCGTCAGCGCGGCTCTTGCCGGTGAGGAAGAAGTGAGCACCGGGGAACTCATCGCCGAGAATCGACAGCGCGAGCTGCCACCAGTCTGCGGTCGGATAGATTGGCTCCGGACTCGATCCGGCCGGAAGAACGGCGATGTTGATGCGTCCCGGATTGAGGCTCTCGACAAAACTCCTGCCGGACTCCGGAACTCGCATGCGAATCGTAGCGTTCGGCTCGTAGCCCGGCGCTCCCGGGGCGTCCCGAAGCAGGTGCTGGCCCCCCTTCCATCGGCGAGCCTGGAACCGCCGCGCAGCGACATTGTGGAAACTTCGCAGCGGATCAGCAAACGGGAACGGGCTTGTCGTGACCCGGTGATCGGTCACAACGAAATCCCAGGTCACCGGAAGATCACGGAGGCAGGCCGCGTCCTCGTTTTCCATTCCGGCAAACTCGTCCACGTCGATCGGATACGCACGCGTGATCCAATCGCATGCGCCCGCCAGTTCCACCGGCGTTTTGCTGTTGAGCAGCAGGTGGATGTCTACGTTCTTGTTGGCATTCGACAAGCCTTTTGCCGTCTTGAACGCCTCGACCGCATGGCCAACGGGATTGTAGTAAACCCAGTTTAGTAACAGAGTGCGAGCTGGCATCCAAAGTGATTCTACTGCGCTTCCCCTGACGATGACGCTGGCAAGGCACGCACCCTCCGTTATATTCTCGATTCGTGACGCAAGATTCCAATCGTTCACCGACTCCACTGCTGCTGGCGGGACTGTTTGTCACGCTGGTCGCGCTGGTGGCGTGCGCTTGGTACATGACGATGCAGATCGCGGGTCTGCGCGCCTTGCAAAGCGATTTGGTGGACCGCAGCCGCCGCGACTCCCTGCAGCTTTTGCGAATCCAGAACGATCTCCACTCCTTGGCGATCGCGATGCGTGATGTGCTGGACACTTCACAAGATCAGCGAAAAGATCAGCGGCAAGATCAACGACAAAATCAGGCGCTGACTTCCTGGTCGGCCGAATTTCAACGTCTTCGATTAGACTTGGAAGATGGCTTCCGCTTGGAAGCGCAAATGGCTCCGGCCCAGCGGACTCCCGAGCAGAAAGAATATCTGCACACATCGGTCGTTAAGTTTTGGGCGTCCGTTGATCATGCCTTCGACTTGGCAGTGGAAGGAAAGGAGTCGCCGGCTCGTGAGCAAATCCGGCAATCGTTGCAACAGCAGGCGGCTCTCAACGCCGCAGTGGCCCGGCTGCTGGTTGAAAACAACGACAGTGAAAAGCAGGCGACCATTCGAATTGGAGAGATTTACGACCGCGTTCAAGGACAGATCTACCGCTTTCTAGCGGCTACCGTGGCGGCGATCGTGCTCACCAGTCTTTACCTGATCCGCGCCAATCGCCGTCTGTTCGCGCAACTGGCGCGGCTCTCGGAGCAGCGCCGTGATTTGGCACAGAAACTGATTTCGGCGCAAGAATCCACGCTGCGATCGATTTCCCTGGAACTCCACGACGAGTTCGGCCAAATCCTAACGGCTATCGGGTCGATGCTACGGCGCGCCGGCAGCCACACGCCGGAAGGATCGCCGCTGCTAACGCAATTGCGAGAGGTTGGCGAAGTCGCGCAAACGGCTCTTCAGCATGTGCGTGGACTCTCGCAAGCGCTCCACCCGGTGATGTTGGACGAAGCAGGTCTCGAGCGTACGCTGGACTGGTATCTTCCGGCGGTGGAACGTCAGAATGGCGTGACGATCCACTATGAGAAATCAGGATCTTCTTTCCCAGTGGAGGGAAGCAAGGCCGTGCATGTCTACCGCATCTTGCAGGAAGCGTTGAACAACGTGGCTCGCCACTCCGGTGTTAGTCAAGCTTGGGTGCGCCTGCGTTTCGAAGCGGGTGCGTTGGAACTGGAGGTGGAAGATCACGGCACGGGAATCACCACGCATCCCGAGAAACGCGGCCTGGGTTTGGTGGCTTTGCGTGAGCGCGCCCAACTACTAAACGGCGCCGTGGAATTCGTGCGGCCGCCGGGAGGAGGGACCCTGGTGCGGCTCAAGGTTCCCGTGGAGAATTGAAACTCGTATGAATGAAAAGATTACCGTCCTGCTGGTGGACGATCATAGCTTGGTGCGCCGAGGTTTCCGCCGCATTCTGGAGGACGAATCCGATATCTCGGTCACGGGCGAGGCCGGTGATGGTCCACAAGCCATCCGGCTGGCCAAGGAATTGCAGCCGCGCGTCGTGGTGTTGGACTACGGCTTGCCAGGCATGAGCGGCTCCGACGTGGCGCGTAAGATCGCGGAATGCTGTCCCAAGACTGCCGTTCTCATGCTGACGATGCATTCGGAGGAAACTCTTGTCCGGCAGGCGTTGGACGCCGGGGCCCGAGGATATCTTCTGAAGAGCGCGGTCGACCTCGACTTGGTGACGGCCGTCCGCCGCGTTGCCGCGGGCGAGACGGTGCTAGACCCGCAGATCTCGCTGACCTCCGTCTTGAAGGGCGAACGCAACAGCGGTCTCACCGCCAGACAACTGGAGATCCTGCGGCTGATCGTGGCCGGTAAATCCAACAAGGAAATTGCCTCGCAACTCGACCTCAGCGCCAACACCGTTGCGGTGCATCGCGCCAATATCATGGACACCCTCGGAATTCACAACACGGCTGAACTGGTCGTCTATGCAATTCGCAACGGACTCGCCAGCCTTCCCTAATGCGAGCTTCCCTGATTGACTTCCGCCGCCCTTCAGAGTTAGTGTGCAAGGATGTCCAATCGATTCGTGGCAATCGTCGTTTTGGCCTTTTCGATTGCGTTCTTGGGCGCGCATGGGAAATCCTCCGCCGTCGACTTAAACCTTGCCGACCTTAACGGCAAGAAAGTTCATCTTCGCGACTATCGCGGAAAGATTGTGGTCCTGAATTTTTGGGCGACTTGGTGTGGTCCGTGCCGCGAAGAATTGCCCATGTTGGTTGAAAGCGAGAAGACCTGGTCTGCCAAAGGCGTGGTTTTCATCGGTGCATCGCTGGACGAAAAGAAAACCCAGAAAAACATTCCCGAGTTCCTGCAGAAGTACGCCGTCCGCTTTCCCATCTGGATCGGCGCCAACGCCGATCACTTGGCCGACCTGCGGATGGGAGAGGCCGTGCCGGACACAGCTTTCATCAATGAAGAAGGCATCATTTTCGCGCGAGTCCTCGGAGAGATCAAGAAGGCCGAGCTTGACGAACGTCTCGCATGGGTTACCGGAGACCGGTCACTGCCTGCTCCGAAAGCACTGGTCCGCAACCTGCCGTAATCGAGCGATTGAAGTCGAGCGCCCAGTCCAGCCGATAAACGGTAGTGAATCAATTTGAATTCCGATCACAGGAGTTGCGGAAATCGAACCCTTGCGCGTAGGTGCTTTGTATCAGGGCACGGCTTCAGCCGTGCCGCTGGCCGGCCTTGTTCCTGGGGCTTTAGCCCCTGCGGCCTTGCACTTGGCAAGATTGCGGATCAGCCGTTGTTTGCGGGGGCTGAAGCCCACGATTTCCAAACGTCTGGGTCGGCACGGCTGAAGCCGTGCCCTGATACAGAGCGGCTGCGCAGCCGATTGGCTCACAGTTCGACAGTGATCGAATTCAAATTAAGCCACGACCCGATAAATGGCATTCTGCTGATGCACGACACCTAGTAGTCGCCATAGTTAGTTCATGTTATTGCGCTCACCCAAGTTCACGCCTTACGATGCAAGACACTGCGCCCGCTACGGGTGCGATTTTGGGAGGGGTCATGCGAAAGTTCTGTTGGTCGGTCATATTTGGGATGGCCATGGTGGCGGTGTTCTGCTGTCAACAGCCGGCTTGGGCTCAAGGCTGTATCGTGGCTCGCTCGAACGGCGAGGTGGGTGGTCCACAGAGTGAGGGTGGTTATCTGGCTCCCGGCGAAATCAATTTCGCGATCGACTATCGTCACCAATTTTCCTTCCGTCATTTCATTGGCCCGACCGAGCAGACCCAGCGGATCGCCGATGGCACTCAGGTCATGAACAAGATCAACTTGGAAAACGTGGTCGTCACCTACCAGATGACCCCGCGTTTCGCCGTGACCACCAGCCTACCGGTGCTCAGTGCCAGCCGGCGCGCCAACAATTCCCCATACACGAATACGACCGCCGGAATTGGGGACACCTCCTTCCTGGTTTCCGGGTGGCTTTGGAATCCGCAGGAGAACACGCGAGGCAACGTTCAGTTTGGTTTCGGCATCAGTCTGCCCACCGGACGGGACAACGAATCCAATCTGGTCAACAACGGAAAAGGCATTGTGAATTCCCTCGCCGATTACTCCATTCAGCCGGGATCGGGCGGGTACGGAATTATCTTTCAATGGGCAGCCTACAAGAACGTTTGGAAGCGACAGCTTTATTTCAACGGCAGCTATCTAGCGACTCCACAGAATGTCAACAACGTGCTGCGAAGCAGCAACACGAATCCGGCCACTCTGACGCAGTACGTTTCCATCTCCGACCAGTATCTTCTGGAAGGTGGCATCGCTCAGCCGATCAGTAAAGTACGGGGACTCAGCGTAACGCTCGGGCCGCGCATGGAGGGCGTTCCCGCGCACGATTTGATTGGCGACAGTTTGGGATTCCGCCGCCCGGGCTTTGCAATTTCGGTGGAGCCGGGCATCCAGTACGCGCGCAAGGGATCGCTTTTCACTTTTCAGTTTGGAAGAGCAGTCTATCGCGATCGCACTCGCAGCGTGCCTGACATCATCACCGGCGGCCACGGCGACGCGGCGTTCGCCGATTGGGTCTGGCTCGGAAGCTACTCTTACCGCATTCCGACGCGCCACCGCGGGTCTCACCAACACATGGATCATGATCCGCAGCCGCCCGCGGCGATTCACTAGTCTCATGGATCCCATGTTCCTGCCCGATGTGGAAGGGAATCCGCAACCCGGCGCCTACCGTAATCTGGTGCACGCGATGCAGCAGGCCGGGCAGGAGTATCCGCAGATCTGGCACCTCTTTGCCTTTCTGCCGCAAGCCACGGAACACTTGGCGCGCTTTACGCAGGAGATCCTGCGGGGGCCGGCGCCGATCAGTCCCGGTCTAAGAGAGTTGATCGCCGCCTACACTTCTTTCCAGAATCACTGCCCATTTTGAGTGAAGTCGCACGCCGCGGTCGCGGCGGAATTGCTGGGCGACGAGGATCTCGTACAAGGTGTCCTGCGCGATCTGGAGAGCTCGCGCCTCGACGAGAAGGAGAAGGCGCTGTTTCGATTCGTCGGCAAGGTCAATCGCCAATCGCCGAACATCACCGCCGCCGACATGCAGCCTTTATATGCGCTCGGCTGGACGGATGAGGTGATCTACTACGCCATCACCGTCTGCGCACTCTTCAATTTCTACAATCGCTGGATCGATGCCACCGGGGTCCATGCGCTCTCGGACGAAGCGCACCGTGAGGGAGGGAAGCGGTCGGCATTGTACGGCTACGTCCGGAAATGAAGCTACGGCTAGTGCCGGAACACGGTGGTCTGCGGATGGTAGAGTTGCCAGTCGAACCAAAAATCGCTGATCGTAGCGACCGGCTTCAGGCAACGTCCAGTGGCCGGTCCGGAAATTGCGCATCCCTGGAAGTTCCACTCGCTGACGGTCGCGCTGTCCATAAACAGTCCGGAAGAGTCTTCGATTTTGTTGTAAAACTGCGTGGGAGCGCCATCGATTTCACTGAGGAATGCGCGAATCGACTTGCCGTCCGGTCCCACGACTAAGAAGATATCTTTTCCGCCAAGGTGATCTTGGATCAGTTTCAGTTCCAGCATTCGCTTCACGGGATAGGCCCGGCTTGCTCCCGCAACTTCCACTCCGATCATAAGTGTTCGCGGAACCAATCCGGTCGCTTTGGTATTGACTACGGTGGGAGAATCGTTGATCCGTTTCTCCCAATCCTTCGGTTCATACCATTTGCGGTAGGCTGCCGCCGGCTGCAGCACTGTTCCGTGAGGATTTTCTTTTCGCCACAGGCCGAACGACAATTCCTCGGTGCTGACGAGTCTCAACTGGTTTCCTTTCAGAGGGCCGGAAACGGCCCGCCCGCTGATCTGTTGCCAGAAAGATCCTGTCTCGTCGTCGCGCATCAAAAAATTTTGGTTGTTGATCCCTGCCAGATGAAACGTCAGCACTCGTCCGCCGACTTCCCGCGTCCACACCAGACCGGTGTGACAGAGCGTTCAATATGTAGCCACAATCGCTACGCCGCCGACGCGGTCGTTCACGATGTGGTGATAGCCCATGGTGCGGATCGGAAAGGCCCGCTGCTCACCGGCGATCGACACCGTCAACACCATGTCATCAGCATCCACCGGCGCCTTGTCGGCTGCCACGAATCCGGCGTTTGGCATTGGATGGAACATCAACTCATAGACGTTCACCTGGCTCAGGGTCGCAAACGCAACGGTCAACACCACGAGGACAATTGCTCCAGCACGACCCGCCCGGCCCGCTGCGTTGCGCCAAAGCGAAACCACCGCGACCAAGCTGATCGCCGCGCAAAGGATCGCCAGCGCCGGTCCCCATCTCCGTACCATCAACGCCCACGCCAGCTCGGTCGCTCCCTGCGCGCGAAATGGCCGAATCACATACATGGGGAAGGCCAAGCAGAGAAACGCCACTAGACACAACCCTGCGACAGCGAGCCATAATGCAGGTTTTGGCAGTTTCATGCGATGGTTCCCATGCCTTTCTTCATACGAATATGCCAGTATACGATGAGCGTTGGCGTTCGTTCGGGGCAATCATCGAAAGAACCAGGGAAAGGGAAATCGACTTTCAATCGACTATGAATGTTCGCATCGGTGTATCGACTTTGGCGGTTCTGCTGCTCGCGTTGATGTTCGTGTTGGCGGGAGGCGCCGCGTTGCGCGAGTCCGTTACCTTCGACGAGGTCGCGCATATTGGCGCCGGTGTCAGCTACTGGCAGAAATTCGATCTGCGCTTCAATGCGGAGCATCCGCCGCTGGCCAAGATGCTGGCGGCATTGCCGCTGGTGTTGCGCGGCGTTCACGCCGACTACTCGCACATCACCTGGACGATCAGCGTGGACTTTTTTCCCGCCTTCCTGGGAGAGTGGGTTTTCGGCGAATATCTTCTTACGCGTTGGAACGATCCGCAAAACACGCTGGTCTGGGCCCGGTTCCCGATGCTGCTTCTCACTCTCGCGCTGGGCTGGCTTGTGTTCGTGTGCGCGCGGCGACTGGGCGGCGACTGGGGTGGATTGCTCTGCGTTGCGGTCTATGCCAGCACACCGGCCTTTCTTGTTTTTGGTCCTCTTGTATTGACGGATGTTCCGATTACCTTCTTCACGCTGCTGACGCTGTGGGCCATGGCGGCATTGTGGGAAAATCCCGACCGGCGAAACGTTCGGCGGATGGGTCTCGCTCTGGGCAGCGCGATTCTCACCAAGTTTACGGCGCCCATTGTCTTCTTCGCCTTCATTGCGGTATCGCTCAGTACACGCTGGTGGCCCTCGGCCGGACAACCCGCCTCGAAAGTCGACGCCAAGCAGTGGCGCAAGCTCCGTTGGCGCGCCATGAGGATTGCCACTTGCTGGGCCGCGTTGTGGGTGTATGTGGTCTATTTCATTTTCTCGTGGAACCAGCCGATGACCATACCGGGCCTTGCGGGCCACGGCTTATTGGCCGCTGGTGTCGGACGCTTGCTGATGCCGATATGGATCGTGTTGCGCGGCTTGTTCTTGGTGGTGATCAGCGGCAACCGGCCAACATTCATTCTCGGCCACGCCTATCCGCACGGCATCTGGTTTTTCTTTCCGGTGTTGTTACTGCTGAAATCTCCGCCCGGATTCCTGGGCCTGCTCCTCGGGGCGCTGATATTAGCGTGGATCGGCAAGCGGCTCGGTTGTCTTCCAGTGGTGGAAGGAACCTCGGCCACATTGTGGCGCGTGCTGTGGGTTTCGCTTTCGACATTTGCCGCCATTTGCATCTTGAGCCACTTCAACGTCAGCGTCCGGCATTTCACGATTCCCCTGGTCTTGATGATTCTGCTGCTGGCGCCGGTCCCGCGCTTGTTGGCGCGGATCCGCGAGGCGTCGCCCAAACTTGCGTGGTCTTCCAGTGCGCTCGTGGTGTTGTTGGCCGTCGGTTGCGTCTCGAGCGCCGTGCGGGCGTATCCAAATTACTTCGCCTACATCGACCCCATCGCGTCTGGGCATCCGGCGTATTGGTACTTTACCGACTCGAATCTCGATTGGAACCAGGCGCTGCCGGAGGTCAACGAATTTGTACGGCAGCACAACCTGCCAGACGTTCCCATGGACACCTATGCGATGTTCGACAGCAACGCGTGGGTGCCAAATTCACGGCTCTGGGATTGTCAGGCGCCTTCGGACGCGGACGCCGGCAAATGGGTGGTGGTATCCGCCAACATGATCCTGGATAGTCACAACTGCGCTTGGCTCACGCAGTACCCGCAGGAAGCGATTGCTGGAGGAAGCATGTACGCGGTGCACCTTCCGGCGACGATCCCGCCCGCGGGATCCCCGGGTGGGCCGCCGCCCGTTGCCGAGCGCCGAATTTTTCTGGGAATGCCGTTCGAAATGCGCGAATTCTTTCAGCGACTGGCGCGCCGTCCCGAAGATATTCCTAAGGCCATGGCGGAGATGCAAGATTTTTTCCAAAAACAGATCCAAGAACAAAAGAAAAAGTAACTAATCGATTTCCGCTATTGACGGCAGGGTTGTCCGACGAGTACGCTCAGCCATCAAGATTCGCGTCACAACAAAATCAGGAAGGGGAATTCGCATGAAAACGACGGTGCTTTGTGTTGCGTTGATCCTGTGTGCTGGTTTGGCCCTGGCAATGGCCGATGCCAAAGGCACTCCCCTCACGGTTAAGGGATGGGTGCTGGATTCCGCGTGCGCGTATACCAAGGGATTGGAAAAGCCGATCAGCCGAGACTGCGCCTTGGCTTGCGCCAAGAAGGGATCGCCGCTGGTGATTCTCCGCGACGATGGAACGATTTTCCTGCCGATCGGCGCCGATACGCCGGCCACCGGCCAGAATGAAAAGTTGCTGCCTTTTGCCGGAAAGCGCGTTGCCGCGAGCGGCCGCTCCTTCACACGCTCGGGCTCGCAAGCCTTGGTCATCGACAAAGTGGAGGCAGAGAAATAGTCCTAGGGCAGCACCTCGAGCAATCGTGGCGTCGAACGATCGTGAGTTGTCTCGGGTTGTTCGAAGTGCTATCATGCCTGCAAATGCGAACACCATTCACCGTCGTTTTACTGGCATCAACGTTCCTGTGTTCCGCTCAACAAACTCCACCGCCCGCGGAGCAATCGCAAAACACGATCCGCAGTTCTTCGCAAGAAGTGCTGCTTGACGTCGTGGTCCGCGATAAAAAAGGCAAGCTGGTCAAAGACATTACGGCCAAGGATTTCACCGTCACCGACGACGGCGAGCGGCAGAACATCCGCAGCTTCCGCTTGGCTGGCGGCTCGGAAATGACGGGTGACAGTGTCGTCGCCGGCGGACGCGCCCCGGGTGGAGCGCCTGGCAACGCCAACGCCACGGCCGGGCTCGACCCGCTGCGCCAAGTTCGCATTGTCACGCTGGTCTTCGGGGGACTGAGTACCGACGGCAGGAATAACGCGCGCCTCGCGATCAACGACTTGCTCAAGAATGAGACCGGCCCCAATCTCTTCTTTTCGGTCTTCTCGATTGACAATCAGCTCAGCATCCTGCAGCAGTACACCACAAACAAGGAGCTCGTTCGAAAGGCTGTTGCCAGAGTCACATCGGTGACCGACACGCTTTTTAAGGCCGAATCGGATCGCATCGAGGAGGAAGTGAAGACGTTGGCAACCCAAGATGCGGCCAATGCGGCGGTTGCGACTCCCACCTCGGGGCCGCCCGATGGCGGCGCGCTGGCCTCGGTGGCGCTGGCCCAACTGACCTTGAACATGATGCAATTCTCGCAGACCATGGACCGCACTCTGGGAGGCCGAACCACGCTGTACGCCTTGGAAGCGCTGATCAAACAACAATATCGCCTGCCAGGACGCAAGACCGTCATCTACCTCTGCGAAGGGATGTATATTCCTCCGGAATACGACGAGGAGTTCCACGCGTTGATCGGCAGTGCCAACCGCGCCAACGTCAGTGTCTATGGCGTGGACGTACGCAGCTTGGCTTCCTGGTCGCTGAACGGCAGCGGGGGATCTCTTTTGTCGCAGTCGACAGCCGACAGCCGCAGCGGGCAGACGCAGCGCAGTGGCCCGGTGACCTACGGTCAGGCTACGGCCATGGAGCGCAGCGCCGAAGCCATCCAAGCCAACACGCAAAACACGCTGGACGTATTCAGTCAGGAAACCGGCGGCTTCATGATCGCCAACACCAACGATTTGAGCACGCGCTTGCATCGTGTCACCGAGGAGATTGACACTCACTACGAACTTTCTTACTCGCCGACCATTCGCAATATGGATGGTCGTTTTAGGAAGATCTCGGTCACCATCAATCGACCTGACGTCAAGGTTCAGACGCGCAGTGGATATTACGCCCTGCCGTTTTCGCCGGGCGAGTCGCTAGTGTCCTATGAGATGCCCATGTTGAATGCGCTGGAAACTGATGCTCTGCCGCACGACATCGCGTTCCGCTCCTCCGGCATGCATTTCAAGTCTCTTACCGGCGAAGCGCTCGGTGTCGTGGTGCTGGATGTTCCTCTGGAAGGGATCCAGTTCACCAGGGACGAGCAAAAGAAGACCTACCAGACGCACTTCTCGGTGCTTGCTCTGCTGAAGGATTCTCAGGGCACCGTGGTCCGAAAATTCAGTCAGGACGTTCCCCGCCAAGGTCCGCTCGATAAGGTGGACGCCTTCAAGATGGGCCATTTTATCTACTCCCAGCACGCTCCTGTGGCGCCGGGCCAATACACTCTGGAGACCGCGGTCGTCGACCGGAACACCGGAAAGATCAGCGCCAGCAAGTCCACGGTTGTGGTTCCGCCAGTTTCGGAGAGCCTTGGCATCAGCAGCATCGTGCGCGTCCGAAACTTCGCCCCGAAGGCGCCGAACGAGACGCCCTCTCTCACCGACGATCCATTCGTGGTGTCCACGGGGAAAATCTCACCGGGTCTCGATGAATCGGTGAAAAGTGGTCCCGGCCAAACCGTATCGTTCTTCTTCTCCGTCTACGTGCCGGCTGGAACCAAGACGGCCCCGGAGTTGGGCATGGAATTCTACAAGAGCGGCCAGTTACTGGGCCGCGGCGCGCCGCCACTCACGCCGCCGGACAACAATGGCGTGATTCCCTACATCGCGACGATTCCCCTCGACTCCTTCACGGCCGGAGAGTACGAGGTGCGATTCACCGTCAGTCAAAACGGCAAGACTGCGACTGAACGAACGAAATTCAAGGCTGAATAGGCGCTTTCGATCTCGACATTCTAGCTCGCCATTCAGTCCGGCATGCGGATTCGACATGAAGCTCATTCTAACTCTCGCAGTTGTCGCGCTCGTTGGTCACGCCCAGCAAGACCGGCCGGTGGAAGCGCCGCAAGCCACGGTCAAAAGCACTTCACAGGAAGTTCTGCTCGACGTGGTGGTGCGTGACAAGAAGGGACATTTGGTCAAGGATCTGACCGCCAAGGATTTCGATCTCCTTGACGACGGCCAGAAACAAACCATCCGCTCCTTCCGCCTGGTGACCCGCTTCGAGGGTGGTCCCGACACGAACACATCCAGCGCGGTGGCCCCGACGGTGGTTGGCGCCACGGGTGGAAAACCCGGCACCGCGCTCGACCCACTGCGACAGATCCGAATTATCTCTTTGGTGTTTGGTCCTCTTGGTCCCGATGCCAGGAAAAACGCTCGCACCGCTGTCGAGGACCTTCTCAAGACGGAAGGCGGTTCCAATCTTTTCTTCGGTGTTTTCGCGATCGACCAACGCTTAACGATCGTCCAACCGTATACCCTCAACAAGGATTTGGTCTGGAAAGCCGTAGACAGGATTACGTCCTCGACCTCGTCGGTTTACAAAGCCGAGGAAGACCAAGTTGTGGCTCCGGTTCCCGGCAGCGACCCTACTGCTGCCAGCGGGCCGTCTGCTGCCCCGAGCAGCGGCTCGGCGGCCGCCGCCGTGTTTGCGCAAATGGTGCACGACATGCAGCAGTTCAACGAGGACGTGGAGGGACCCTGGCGCAGCCGGGCTGTCTTGATCGCGCTCGAATCGCTGATCGGACCGCAGTCCCGTTTGCCGGGCCGCAAGACCGTACTGTTCTTCTGCGAGGGCCTTTATGTGGCGCCGGAATATGTGGATGAATTCAAGGGTCTGATCAGCAACGCCAATCGTGCGAACGTCAGTTTCTACGGTTTCGACGCGCGCGCCTTATCGAGTTTGTCGCCGAGCGCGGGCGGCTTGGGAGCACTGAGGTCGGCGGCTGCGGCCAGCGGATCGCAACAGTTGGCGCGCGGTGGTCCAGTGAGTCGCGACCAGATGACTATCGTCGATCACTCGAACGTTGCGATTCGTGCCAATACGCAGCTCTCACTGGCGGAAATCAGCGAGAAGACCGGCGGCTTCATGATCGCGAATACCAACGATCTGCGGCCGGGAATGCATCACGTCACCGAAGACCTCGACACACATTACGAACTTGCGTACTCGCCGAGCATCAAGAGTTACGACGGCCGCTTCCGCGCCATTACCGTTACCGTCAACCGGCCCGAGGCCCGCGTGCAGACTCGCAACGGTTACTATGCGTTGCCATTCGTGCCGGGCCAGTCGATTCTGCCTTACGAAGTGCCCATGTTGAGCGCGCTCTCGGCGGCGGTATTGCCGAACGCGATTCCGTTTCGCGCGGTGGGTCTCCACTTCAAGTCTTCCACGGGAGATCCGCTGGCTGTTGTGGTGGTAGATGTTCCGCTGGCCGGCATCGATTTTGCGAGAGACCAAGCCAATCATCTCTACCAAACACATTTCTCCGTGCTCGCGCTCCTCAAGGATTTGGATGGAACGGTGATTCGAAAGCTTAGCCAGGATGTTCCGCGGCAAGGACCGATCGACAAACTCGATGCCTTCAAGAACGGGCACTTCATCTACTCGCAATACGCGCCATTGCCGCCGGGCCGTTACCTTTTGGAGACCGTGGTGATCGACCGGCAAACGGGAAAGATGGGCGCGATGCGATCTTCGGTTCTGATTCCGCCGTCCGCGGGCAATCTCGCGATCAGCAGCCTGGTCCGCGTTCGCAGTGTTTCTCCCGGTGTTCCGGACACGCTCGCGGCCAACGATCCCTTTCAAGTCGAGAGCGACAAAATCTCGCCGAGCTTGGACGAAACGGCGCACGTTGGCGCCGGTTCGCAAGTGTCTCTGTTTTTTGCGGTGTACGTGCCGCCAGGATCGACCAGCGTTCCCGGCTTAAGTATCGAATTCCTGCAGGATGGCAATCCGATCGGCCAAGGCAAACCAAAACTGCTGGCGCCCGATAGTCGCGGGATCATACCGTACATTGCCGCCACGCCATTGGACTCTTTCAAGCCAGGTCAATACGAGGTGCGCGTCACGGTCAGCCAGGACGGCAAGACCGCGACGGAGCGAACGCTGCTGGTGATCGAGTAGGCGCCTTACCAGAAGTACGTCGCCAGCACTCGCGGAGGTCCGCAGTTCCCGGCGATCACTCTGGTGCCGATCACAATTTGCATGTTCTTGTGTTCCCAACCGGACGGCGCGGTCTTGGCGACTTCCTCCATGTACTTGGGATCGGTCAGGAACTCGCCTGCCGCAATCGTTCCCCAATACGCAACGCCGCCGGCTGCGACGATCGTTCGATCGGTAGTCGCGTCCTTGACCCGCGAGATCACCGCGTAATCGTCGGACTGCCTCATGTAGGGAATTCGCGTATCCACTACCCACGTCTGGGACGCATTTTGCTGGTCCTGAATGGCATAGATGTGGGGCTGCGAGTTCAGAAAACTGAAACGAAGCGGACCCGTCAAACGCAGAGTCCAATCGTTGTTGAAAGCGCCCACCAGAATCGCTGGACCGTCGCGGAGGTCCGACAGGGAAGTGGCAAGCTCCGGTCGAAGTCGATAGCGCTTGGTTTTACCCTCGAGCAGCGCGGCGATGCGAGTCATCGTTACCGAATCCCAGAAGGATATGTAGAGCTTGCCCATGCGGTACAAGTCGTGCAAACTCACTTGGCTCTCCGCCGAGTCCGGAGCATCGTCCGATTCAGCAGACGGTTTCGCTGCGACCGGAACGGGCGGAAACAGAGCTTGGCCGCTGGGAAATGCGCTAAAGTGCGGTTGGCCGACGCACAGCAGCGCGGGATTGGGAGACTCGAGCACCGGCGCCCAAAAGCGATCCAGCGCTGATCGCGTTACCCATGGCTTGTACCAAGCCGCGGAAATCACCGCTGCGACCGCCAGAACGCCCGCCACGAGCAAGAACGTTTTCCGGCTGCTAATTCGCCTCGATACTCGTGGCGCAGGTGTTTCCGGGACGACGGGAACAACGATAGGTGCGGCAATAGCAACGCTCTTTAGCGGCTCGGCGGGAATGTAGAACTCCGGTACGTAGGTGCCCGACGGCAACTCGATCCGCAGTTCGTCCTGGTGGCCCGGCTCGTGATAATACTGCGCGATTCGTTTGCGAATCTCGCCGGCGGTCATTCGCACGACGGGATCCTGCGTCGTATCGTAGTCGGACGCGCGTCCGAAAACTTCGATGCCGAGGACACGTTCCTTGATCTGATCGGAATGGCCGGCCAAAGCCTGTTCAACAACGTATCGCAGCAATGTGGGATACCGCTTGCTGTGACTGAAATGCGGACTGACCAGCATTCGATCGAGCTGATCCAGGATTGCGCGACGGTCTAATTGAGTCCACGCCTTGGACGCCGTGAGTGATTCACTTACCCCGTTTGTGCCCACCGAAACCTCCTCGCAAAAACCTCATTCTCCCCGTCTCGACGCGCAATAACTTGGCGCGGCTATCCCGAAAATCGATCGTTTGATTGCGATCTCTTGAGCGGCATTATACATAATGAGAGTCGTTGCGAAAAACATTTTCTTAACAGGTATGATACCGGTCCCTGGATCCCGGTATCCAATTGAAAACTAAGTGACCATAAAGTTGCTACCGTAACAGCCTTGTCAGGCCTCCAGATAGTGTCCAAAATGAGTGCGCGATAGTGGAAAACCACTAGGGTTAAGGGTGTAGAGGTCCAAGCGGGGGTATCTCGAATCTGGGTGATGGGGAGCTAACTTCATGTCAAGAAAACCTTTTGCACGGAAGCTGGCGTTGGGGCTGCTGGCGGCGGTTTGTTTGCTCTGTTTCGTCCCGCAGGCGTTAGCGCAGGGCGCAACTGCAGCATTAACGGGCACGGTTGCCGACGCAAGCCACGCGGTGGTGCCGAACGCGACCGTGACGCTGAAGAGCGATCTCAGCGGCGACACGCGCCGGACCGTCAGCAACGCTGCCGGATTCTTCACGATATCGGCCATCCAGCCTGGAACGTACACGGTGACGATTGAAGCCCAAGGCTTCGAGAAATGGGAATCGAAGGGCATCACCCTGGACTCTGGCGATAAGCGCAACCTGAGCAACATCGCACTGGTCGTCGGCAATGTATCCCAAACCGTGGAAGTGACCGGCGTCGGGGACCTCACGCCGATTGATTCCGGCGAGAAGTCGCAGGTTATTACCGAGAAGCAGCTCCAGAGCGTCGCGGTTCTCGGCAGCAATGCGGCCGAATTCATCAAGATCCTTCCAGGTATGGCGATTGCCGCGGGCGCAACGAATGCCGCTGCCTTTACGGGTGAAATCCATGGCACGGGATCCGGGCCGATCGGCAGCTTCTCCGCCAACGGACAGCGGACCGCGGCCCTTGACATTACTTCCGACGGCGCGCACATTATCGATCCGGGTTGCAATTGCGGACAGGCGGTCGACACCAACGTCGACATGACCCAGGAACTGAAAGTTCAAACCTCCAACTTCGGCGCGGACGTCGCCAAGGGACCGATCACGATTTCGGCGATCGGCAAATCGGGCGGCAATGCCTTTCACGGCCAGGCGTACGGGTATTTCCGAAACTACACCCTGAATGCCAACGATGCGTACAACAAGCTGCAGTCGCCGGTTCTGCCCCGCCCCGAGACCAAGTACATCTACCCGGGCGGCAATATCGGCGGTCCGGTTATTATCCCGGGAACGAATTTCAATAAGAACCGCGACAAGTTGTTCTTCTTCGTGGCCTATGAGTACTACTTCCAGACTGTGGACAACGGTTCGTATGCGGCATTCGTTCCCACCGCGGCGATGCGCACCGGCGATTACAGTGGAGTAAGCTCGCTCCCGAGCAGCGTGGTCTACGGCGCCACCGGCACGCCCAATTTTCCGGGTGGTATTGTTCCCAAGAGCGCCATCGACCCGATCGGGCAGAAGTTGATCAATCTGTTCCCGCTACCGAATGCCAATCCGGCGTTGAATGGCGGGTACAACTACGTTTCGACGTCCACCAAGCCGCAGAACGCAGATCAATTCCGGATTCGCGTGGATTGGGCCATCAGCCAGAATACGAAACTGTACGTCAGTTACAATCGCCAGCGCGACCAAGCGTACTTCACCGATACGTTGTGGTGGAGACCGACGCCGACCGTTCCGTATCCTACGCGCCTGTCCTCGGGGAATAACTCCGATTCAGTTTCGGTCAACTTGACCCACGTGTTTACACCGACGCTGACTAACGAGTTCGTCTACACGTATACCAAGCTGGATCTCCAGAATCGCTTCGAGAATCCCGCCGCCGTCGACCCCAATCTCTTGGGGACTCAGTATGCGCATCTATTCTCCGCGAATAACACCAGTCCCGAGATCCCCTCGATGACTGGTTGGGGCAGCGGCATTGCCAACATGATTCAGCCCAGCGGATTCCAACTCACCGGAAGCCTATACGCCACCAAGTGGCTGCCGACGTATCAGGACAATTTGTCGAAGGTCTGGCGGACGCACACCATGAAGTTCGGGTTCTATGGCGAGTCAACCACGAACAATCAGCCTTCGAATCAAAACGCCAATGGCGAGTTGATCTTTTCGAGTTGGGGCGGCAATAGCACAGGCAACGCATATGCCGACATCCTGACCGGCAAGATGGCGCAATACACGGAGAGCAACAAGGATGTGCTCTACATTATGCGCTATCGCCCGATCGAGTTTTACGCGACGGATTCCTGGAAGGTCACCAAGCATTTGACTCTGGAATTCGGTCTGCGCCTATCGCACTTTGGTCCCTGGGTTGATACGACCGGTGTTGGATTTGCGGTCTTCGATCCGAGCCAATACAACCCCAAGGCCGCTTCCACCGATGTGACTGGTGTGCTCTGGCATGCCAAGAACCCGGCCACGCCGGCATCGGGATCGCCGAGCAGACTTCTGTTCTATAACCCGCGCTTCGGCTTCGCCTACGACATCTTCGGACAGGGCAAAACTGTACTGCGCGGCGGTTACGGAATCTATCATTTCCACGATGAACAGAACGTTCAGGCGGGAGCTTTGTCCATTCCGCAAGGTTCCTACTCGAACACTTCGAATAATCAGACCTTCGCGACCATCGCCGCCCAAGCCTCGGGCTTTGTCCGCCCCGGCGGATTGACCGTTCTCGATCCCCACGACGACCAGGAGCCGCGGACGCAGAGCTACAGCTTCACGATCGCTCAACGGTTGCCGTGGAAGTCGCTGTTTGAGATCGGGTATGTGGGGAACAAGAGCGACTACCTGAGCAACTGGAACAACACCATCGGCAACATCAATGACGTACCCTACGGAACACTGTTCAACATTCCCGGGTTCTTCACCACCAATGGTACCAGCCCCGCTACAGGGTCGACGGATGCGCTGCGCCCCTACAATTTGTACCAAAGCATCAAGCAGATCAACCACGTAGAGTATTCCAACTACAATTCGCTGCAGGCCAGTTGGAATAAGCAGTCCGGCCATATCAACTTCATGGCCAACTATACGTTCAGCAAGGCGTTGGGTATCCGCGGTGAGGGTGGCGGTCCCGGCGGCCTCGATCCGCTGAATGTCGGGAATGACTATGGTGTTCTTCCCAACGATCGCACCCACATCTTCAACATCGCGTATGTCATCGACATACCGAGGTGGAAGACGGACAATAAGTTTGCCAGCGGTGCGGTCAACGGCTGGAAATTCTCCGGCATTTCGCAAGCCCAGAGCGGCCCGAACATTCAGGCAGCCATTTCGGGCACCTTTAACGTCTCCGGCTATGTTCCCGTGGGCACCAAACTTCCTGATGGGACCGTTGTAACGGCAACCGGCGTCGGCATTACCTCGGACCTGATTACCGGCTCGCCGGATTACCCGGTGCTGCCGGTGCTGACCTGCGATCCCAGCAAGAACTTGGCGCCAGGCCAGTACATTAACGGCAGTTGCTTCGCGGTGCCAACTCCTGGGCACAATGGATCGTACATCATGCCGTATATGCACGGTCCGGCGTTCTTCACCAACGATCTTTCGTTGTTCAAGGACTTCAAGTTCACGGAGCGCCAAATGCTGCAGTTCCGGGTCACCGGCTACAACTTCCTGAACCACCCGTTGACGTCGTTCATTCCAGGCGACAACAACTTCAACCTCACCTTCAACCAGGCCGGCCAGCAGACCAACAAGACGTTTGGATTTGCCGACTCACAGAAGGGATACCGCATCATCCAGTTCGCTTTGAAGTACAACTTCTAAGCCCGCGGTAGTAGACTAAGGGGGCGGCCTTCGGGCCGCCCCTTTCTGATTTTATGGGCAAAGCGGCAACCTGCGTTCTGATTGCAGTGGCTTTGTGTGCAACGCCGATCGCTGCACAAACCTCGGCCGCCGAAACCGAACTGAAAAACGCAATCGCGAAACATCAGGCCGGAGATTACGCCGGCGCGATCGAGGGCTACCAACGCTTTCTGCGATCTCATCCCGAGGTTGCGCAGATCCGATCCAACCTTGGCGCCGCACTGGCCCACGAGGGAAGGTTCGACGAGGCCGTCCGGGAATACTCGCTGGCGCTCGAAGGCGATCCAAAAAACAGTGCCGTGCGCCTGAATCTCGGCTTGGCCTTTTACAAGTCCGGGCGGTTTCCCGAGGCTTCGGGCGAGTTCGTCAAGGTTCACGCCGCCGATCCCGCCAATCCCCAGGCGACCCTCTTGCTGGCCAACACCTATCTGGCGCTCGGTGAGTACAAGAAAGTCATCGAACTGCTCGAACCGATCGCGAGTACCGGACAAGCCGACGACGCCGTTGCCTACGTGCTCGGCACGGCTCTGATCCGTGATCAGCAATTCGGGCGCGGCCAAATTTGGCTTGACCGAATCTTTCGCAGGACCGACAGCGCCGAAGCTCACCTGTTGATGGGGACGGCCCGAATGATGGCCAACGACTTGGTCTCCGCCCAAACCAGCCTAAAGCGGGCCATCGAGCTCAACCCAAACTTAGCCGAGGCTCACGCCTATCTCGGCGAGGCCTTGCGTCGCAGCGGCGACACCGCCGGAGCCGTCGTCGAGTTTCGCCGTAGCCTGGCGATCGATCCGCATATCTTCGAAGCCTGTCTCATGCTCGGCCAGTTGCTGCGCCAGGATCAGGAGTACGCGGAGTCGCGCATGTTTCTGGAACGGGCACTGCAACTTCGCTCCGGCGATTTCGGAGCGCGCTACCAACTGGCCACCGTCGACATCGCGGAAAGCAAACTGGACGCGGCCCGCGTGGTACTTGAGTCTCTGATCAAGGAAGCTCCTGAGTTTGTGGAAGCTCACGTATCTCTCGCTACGCTGTACTACCGCCTGAGCCGCAAAGCCGACGGCGACCGCGAACGTGAAGTCGTCAAGAAATTGCAGGCGGCCGAGCAGGAGAAGCAAGTGGGTGTGAAAGCGGAGCGCAACCCGTGACGTTGTTCTTTCTTCTCTGGCTGGCCGCGCCGAATCGAGAGGCGGACTTCGCCTGGATGGCGGCGAATCGGGAGGCGGACTTCGCCTGGATGGCGGCGAATCGGGAGGCGGACTTCGCCTGGATGGCGCCCGCGCCTCAGAAAGCGGCGAGCAATCCCTCAGTTGCAGAAAGTGCCCGCCAGGCAGCCGCTCAAAAGGCCGCGGCTGAAAATGCTCATAAAGCCGGAAGCCCCGACGCGCCGGCCCTCTATCGCAAGGCCCTGGTCAGCAATCCGCGTTGGGAGGATGGCTGGTGGGCGCTCGGCACACTCGAATATGCCCAGCAGCACTACGTGGAATGCCGCGAGGCTTTCGGCCAGATGACCCGCCTGCTGCCCAAAGCTGGTCCGGCGGTTACCATGCTCGGTCTTTGTGAAATGGGGGCGCATCAAGACGCCGAGGCTCTCACGCATTTGCGTGATGGCCAGGATCTCGGCGCCGGAAACCTGGCCATCGACAAAGTAGCTAAATATCAACTCACGATCCTCTACGTAAAACGCGGCATGTTTGAGCCGGCTCTAGGGATTCTCGCCAGTTTGGCGCAGATTGCCGACGAAAGCCCCGCGTACTTCTCTCTGGCCGGCGTTGCCGCCTTGTGGAAACCGGTTCTCCCCGATGACGTGCCGGAGTCCGACCGCGAACTGGTTTACTTGGCCGGCCGGGCATTCTGGTACGCCGGAGCGCGCAAAGGCACGGCTGCCGCGGAGGCCATGCGCGACCTGGTGGCGCGCTATCCTTCTTCACCCGGAGTTCACTACTTGTACGGCAGTTATCAATTGATCGAAAGCCCCGACCAGGCCCTTGACGAGTTTCTTGCGGAATTGAAAATCAATCCCTCGCATCCCGGAGCGTTGGCCACTCTGGCTGCCGAATACCTGCGGCGTGGAGACGCTGCTGCCGGATTGCCGTATGCCCAGCGTTTGGTAGCGATTCTTCCCGACGGTCTGGCGTCCCATGCGCTCCTCGGCCGCTTGCTCGCCGAACAAGGCGATATTCAGGCGGGTGTGCGGGAACTCGAAAAAGCCCGGTCCATCGACCCGAATCATCCGCAGCCGCATATTGTGCTGGCTTCGCTCTATGCCAAGCTGGGCCGCAAAGAAGACGCCGCCCGCGAGCGCCAGGAGTTCCAGCGGCTGAAGGACCGCGAGGGACGCAATGCGGAGCGTTAGACCGCGCCTCCCCATCCTGATCGCGCTTTGTGTCGCCGTCAGCGCGGCGAGCGGTCAGCATGCGGCCAAGTGCGCCGATTGTCATCGTCAGCAGGCGACATCGCAGCCATCCACGGGCATGGCGCACGCTTTGCAAAGCGCGGCCTCCTCGCCGATCCTCGGCTCGCACTCCAAACTCGCTTTTCACCAGGGCCCTTTCGCCTACACAATCGAACGCCAAGGTGACCAGAGCATTTACCGCGTAACGTCTGGATCCGGGCCCGCTGCCGAAGAGTTTTCCGTTCCCATCTCGTGGTCCTTCGGACTCGGCGCGGCCGGCCAAACGTACTTGCTGAATCGCGACGGTCGCTGGTACGAGAGCCGCGTGAGCTTCTACAAAGATACCGACAGTCTCGATCTCACTGTCGGTGCGCGTCCCGAAGTTCCTTCCAGCCTGAATGAAGCGATCGGCCGCGAGTTGTCGAAGAAGGGCGCGGAAGAATGCTTCAATTGTCATGCCACGGGAGCGCTTCCCGGCGGCGTCTTGAACACCGACAAGCTTACCGCCGGTGTGCAATGCGCGCGCTGCCACGAGCAGACCGAAGCGCATCTAGCAGGATTCGAAACGGCTTCAGTGGTGATTCCACCGAAGCTAGGCCGCATGTCCAGCGAGGAAACCGCGGATTTTTGCGGCCAGTGTCATCGCACTTGGGCCACCATCGCCATTCAAGGACCGCACAACATCACCAACGTCCGTTTCCAACCCTACCGCTTAGTCAACAGCCGCTGCTACGATGCCGCGGACGCACGCATTCGCTGCACTACGTGTCACGATCCACACAACGATGCGCCGCGGGCCTTAGCCAGCTTCGACAAGCAGTGTCAGGCCTGCCATTCCGCTACCAAAGGCAAACCCGGCGCGAAGCTCTGCAAAGTTGGAAAATCGGAGTGCGCGAGTTGTCACATGCCCAAGGTCGAAATCAAAGAAGCCCACAACAAGTTTACGGATCACTGGATTCGCATTGCTCGTGCCGGCGATCCGATTCCGCATTAGTCCAGCGTACGTTTCGATGAACTGTAGCGGTCCGCCAGTGTCGTAAACGCGGCCTTGGGTTCCCACATCATGTCGGGATATTGCCGGCCATGACGTCCCTCGAGCACCTTCACCACGCCGAAGCTGGCCATGTCAAAATCTTCGCGGGGGTCGGCGCGGTGCGGCAGATCGTAGCGCGCGAAGGTGTTCACAAAAACCGAGTCCACGCCCTCAGTCTGGAAGACATCCAGCAACTCGCCGATGTAACGAGCCTGTTCATCTTCGTTCCGCGTGAATTCGCCTTTTAGACGAACGGGCCGGGCCGCATCCCACTCGATGATGGAGTCGCTTCGGCCGCTGTCGCTCGCGCCGGTGTCGGCTGCGCCGTGGTGGGTGGTACACCCGAACTCGGTGACCGCCACCGGCTTTCCTTGTGCCTTGCCTTGTGCGACGAACGCCCGAATGTCGTCGCGGAATCGCGCGGCATTCGCCGCCGTACGATAGCAAGCATCGGTCGAGATAATGTCGAACCGTCCCCAATCCGTGCCTTCGAACGGAAGGGAGGCGTAGCTCAGTCTTCCGCCGAAACGCACGCGAACGATCTCGACCGCTTTCCCAAGGAATTCGTTCATGCGAGCACGCATCTCTGGGATTAAGGCGCGCAGTCGAAGCGGCTCCGCCAGTAGCGCCAACCTGTCTTCCAGGCGATCCCCGGGCAGAAAGCCCAAGGTACAAACGCTGACCTCCGAACCGGTGAGGAACACGACTTCCGCGCCGCGTTGGCGCAGGCGCTCGGCTCGCTCGGCGCAATCGGCAAGCAAGCTGAGCAGTTCCTCGATGGTCAATCCATTCGTAAACGGGCAGAACCAGACTTCCAGGCCCGCTTCGGCAGCGTATTTCGCGGCCAGCTCCAGGCGTTCCGGATATGCTCCGGTCACGCGCACAGCATTACAGCGCAAGTCGTCGTGGATAATGCGCATCTCTCGCCGCACGATTTCAGGATCGAATGGTTCGTGAGTGGTTGTCCCAGCGCTACGAAAGCCCGTGTCGTAAGTAATGCCTTTGCCACGCATGAGATTCAGCCTCGTCACGCCATTCCGGACCGCGCTAGTGATCGTTCTTTAGCCGCAAAAACTCCGCGCGCTCGCGCGCGGCGTCCTGGCTGCGCCCGGCTTTGGCGTAGGCCGAAGCCAACTCGATCCGCGTGTCCGGACTCTCGGGGGCCAGCTTCTTAGCCATTTCCAGTTCGGCGATTCCTTCCTTCAGATCTCCCGATGCGACCAGCAACCGGCCCAAAGCGTTGTGAGCTACAAACGACTCCGGCTCCAGCGACACCGCGTCGCGCGCATACGGCATGCCGGCGGCCGGATCGCCGCGCTTCAAATACTCGTACGCGATTTGCAGCTTGGCTGGTGTGTGGTTCGGCGAAACCGTCAACTCGAGCTTCCATTGTTCCAGCGCCGCGTCCGGATCGCTGAGCAGGAGCAACTGTCCGAGCAGATTGTGCACCTCGGGTTGCCGGGGATTCTCCGCGATCAGCGTCTCCAACTCCTTGCGGGATTCGTTTTCGTGACGCAGTCCGCCTTCATGGATCGCGTGGCCCACGCGATAGACCAGCTCCTGCTGCCCGGCCGCTATTTCGGAGGGGAACAACGGCAAGCGCAAACCGGCCAAGCCCGTTCCCAAAATCGTGTCGCGGTCGTCGGCTCCCAGCACGGCAAGCTGCGAGAAGAGTTGCAGAGCATTCTGAAATTGCGCCGCTCGCGTTAAGAGCAATGCTGCGTGATAGCGTGTCACTTTCGCGAGCGGAGGCGCCTTGTCCAGGCCCATGCGCAAGGCGCGCTGCATGTCATCGAGAGACGGCCGGTACTCCTTCAACTCAAATTCGCAGAGTCCGCGGAGCGCCCACGCTGGAGTATTATTCGGATCCAGCTTCACGACGTGCGTGAACGCGTCGCGCGCCGGGGCGAACGCATCGCGATCGTACTCCAACGTCCCCAGGTTCCACCAGCCCTCGGCCCAACTCGGTTTCAAGGCGACGCCGCGACGGTATAAGGTCACGGCTTCGTCGATGCGTCCGGCATCCCGCGCCGCCGCGGCCTGCCGCGCCAATTGTTGTGCACCCGCGTTTGGGCTCTCCTTGTTTTGATTCTGCGCCGATGGACAAACGCCAAGTACCAGAATCAGACAAATCGGATTGACGAATTTTCCCATGACGCGCCGCTTCCTTTAGTTTACTTAAACGTGATCGAAAGCGGGTTGGCGGTTCTTCCACCCACGGTCACTACCAGCGTCACGACGCCGGACCCGGCCAGCGAGGAAGGGAGTTCGGCATTGATTTGATCGAGACCTACATACTGTCCCTGCGGACCGGCATAAGCAACCGTAAGCGCCGACGTGGCGACTTGCAGCGTGGTGTTCATCGCGGACGCCGCATCGAATCCCGTTCCGTAAAGCAGCAGGAACAGTCGGTCGCCGCGGAAATCGATCGGCACGGCGACATACTGGCCGGAGCCATCGAGCTGTGCGACGTTTTCGTAGGTCTGCGTGCCGTCCGTCGCGATGCGCAACACCTGCGCCGCGGCGATACCTGCGCCGTTGCGATTTGCCGAGAACAGCGTGGGAGCCAGCACGTCAACTTCAAGCACGCCGCTTCCGACGGTAGTTCCTCCACTCGTGACCTGAACATCCACCCGGCCGGCGGCGACACCAGCGGGTACAACATAGTTCACTTGGCCCACCGATGCGAAAAGGATTTGTGCGAACGAAGAGACGCCCGATGAGTCAGTGAGCTTGACCTTTGTATCGGAGCCGGAGGTCAAGTTCGTTCCATAGCCGGCTGCCAACGTGTCCGGAGCTACCGAGTAGCCCCACGTCGCCGCCGCGGAAACCGAGGTGAACGCGCCTGGCGCCAAGTGCGCTTGCAGCACCGGTGTCTGCGCCCGGTCGATGGTGAAACTGTTAAGCGGCTGCACCGAAAGCGCGTACGTCCCCCACCATTCGCCGGCGGCCCAAAACGTTCCCGGAATGCCCGCAGTGTCTAGAGCCGCCAAAAAATTGTGGAGCACCGTGTTCCAGCGAGCGTCGGTGTTAGGAGATCCATATTCGCCCAAGTAGCACGACACATTGTTGTTCTTGCACCAATTGAGAAACGGCGTCACTCGCGTCACACCGACCATTGGCAGGTTGGGGTTGGCCGCGAGTTCCTGATCGTACGTGTGCGCGTAGCTGCCGCTGTTGTCGGAATCGAAATACTGATGCGCTTCGTACATGTAGTTACCGGCGGGATCGTTGATCCAACCGTTCGAACCATGGACCAACACCCAACTGTACGCGCCGGACCAATTATCACCGGGCACCATGATCCGCTTGGTGTCGCCATTGGCGCGAATGGCGGACAATGCCGTTTGCGAAATGCTTTTCCAACTCGACGTGCCCATGTCGTGAGGCTCGTTCATCAAGTCGTAAGCGTAGACGGCCGGCTCGTTCTTGAACTCAGCCGAAAGACGGCTCCAAAAATCGGCGAAATCGCCCGCCGATACCTTCACGACGCCGGAATAAACGTTGTCAATCACGTATTCGTTGAGCGAGCCGTTTTCGTTGATCTTGTACCTGCCGTAGTTGTGCGGGTCGAGAACGATTTGGCAACCACTGGCCTTCGCCCAAGCGACGTCTTGCTTCAACGCGCTGAGATTGGTGGGATCCAGCGGGCCGCGCAAAACGGGCTGCAGCCGCTCCCAGCGAAATGGCAGCCGGATCAGCGACAAGCTGCGGCTAGCGAAATACTGAAATGTCGGAAGGCTGTTGTAGGTGTGACTCTGTCCAATCACACCCGGTATCGAGTTCTCTCCGAATTCCGCGCCGGAGACGTTGACACCACGCAGATATTGCGCGTTTGCCCCTGCCGCCACAAGCAAAGCCACGAGCGCTCGAAGATGTGCTTTGTGTCTCAAGGCTGTTGTGTCTCAAGGCTGTGCCATCTTGAAATTCACCAGCTATACTGCGTGTATGTCTGAACGCGCGCGGTCCCTTGACCCGCCAGCGGATCTCCGGCCAGCGCGAACGCGCCATTCCGCCGCTCCACGCGCAGGGGACGCAACACATTGTCCCGCGGCAGGCACACCAGTCCATGCGCGCTCTGATTGGAGTCCGCGAACACTACCATATCGAGATTCGTCCAATCCATTTGTGCCGTGGACTGCGCTAGTTTCATGTGCGGAATCACAGCTCCCTCGCGGACCAGCATGACAACCGCAATCGCGCCGGCCGCGATCTTGTGCCAGCCGCCGCCGTAGACTCTGTGCGTCTGATAATCGATCCACTGGCCTGGCGGCAAGTAGACATCACGTGCCTGAATTCCTTTTTCCATCAGGGGAGCCACCAGGATGTCGGAGCCAAACAGGTATTCGTCCTCCACCAGCCACGCGCCGGGATCATCTGGGTATTCGACGAACAGCGCTCGCAGCATCGGCAGCCCGCGCTCGCTCGAGTCTTTTGCTTGCGCATAGACGTAAGGCATGAGTCGATACTTCATCTCCACGCCGCGGCGGAAGTCGTCCAGAAACGCGGGGCTGAATTCCCACGGTTCCTTGGGCGGCGTGCCGTGCGCGCGGCTGTGGGAAGTGAGCATCCCGAAGGGAAGCCATCGCCGGTACAACTCTTCCGGCGTTCGCGAAGTGAATCCCCCGATGTCGTGACTCCAGAACGTGAAGCCGCTGAGCCCGAACGAGAGTCCGCCGCGCAACGTCGCTGCCATCCCGGTGTCGACGTTTCCCGAATCACCGCCCCAGTGCAGTGGATAGCGCTGGCTGCCGGCCCACGCGCTGCGCGCCCAGATGATGTTCTCGCCGGTCACTTGCTTGGTAATTTCCGCCACGGCTTGGTTGTAACGCAGGGGATAGAGATTGTGTTCGTAGAATCCTGTTCGTCCGTTGGAATAAATTCCGTTGACCGGTGCGGCTTCTCCGAAATCCACTTTGATCGCTCCCACGCCCATGCGCAATAGGCCGGCGATCTTCTCTTGATACCAGGAGAGTGTCGCAGGATTCGTGAAGTCCAGCACCGCATCCTCGTACGGAAGGTTGCCCTTCGCGTCTTTCACCGCCAGGCCTTTGGCCACGATCTCCGGAAACAGCGAGTTCTTTGGAACAAAGTAGGGAAGTTGCCAAAGCGATATGTGGAAACCGTCGCGTTTCAAATCCGCGATCATCTTGACGGGGTCTTCGAAACGCGTCTTGGAAAACTGATAGTCGCAGCGCCAATCGGTTTCGAACCAGCCGGTATCGATGTGGATCACGTCGCTGGGAATGCGATATTCCCGCAGCTTGGCGGCCACATCGCGCACTTCCTTTTCGGACTTGTAAGTGATGCGGCTCATCCACAAACCAAACGACCAAAGCGGCGGCATCGGTGCACGACCCGTGAGCGCCGTGTATTCACCGAGAATCTCCTTGGGGTTTCCGAGAAAGACGAACAGATCCAATTCATCGTCGCCGAGAAGCAGTTCGTTTGTTCCGCTGAAGGAAGCTCCGAAGTCGAAGGTGGCGGGAGCGGACGTATGTACAAACATCCCGTATCCCCGGCTGCTCATGAAAAACGGGATCGGTTTGTACATTCGGCTGGTCTCGACGCCGTTGGCGTCGTTGGTCCACAGGACGATCTTCTGTCCGCGCTTATCCAAACGTGTGAACGATTCACCGGCGCCGAACAGTTTCTCACCGGGCGCCAGCGAAAAAACGGCTCCGACGCTGCGTGAATAATCCGTGGAGCGGCGGACAAAAGAAAACGGCAGCACCACATCGAGCGACGTCTGATTGTCGGCAGGATGATTGCTCTTGGTGAGCAGACGCCCTGTGGCATCGCGAAATTCGATATGCCAGGGATTCTCCAGAATCGTGAGCGACCCCGCCACGCTCGTGTAGCGATAACCGCCGGCGATGGGTTCCATTTTCCAACTGCTGTCCGATGGCGGTTCCCGCACGAGCATCGGTGAAACGGCGTCCTGCCGCGTGGGAGTGCCGGTCTGCATACGGATGCGGATGGCGCGCGGCGAGACAAACTGAACGGAAAAGGGAAGCGCCGGATCGACGGCGTATTCACCGCCGGGAAAAGTCGCGCCGGGGAAAGGTTGCAGTCCTTCCTTCATGTTGTCGAACGCGAGGCGCGACACCAACTGATGCCGCCGCCAGTTCAAGATTCCCCGTCCTGTGGCAGGATCGAAACTCGTCAGGGTATTCGCGACAAAGTACGTGTTGGCGTAGTCGTGAAAATCCGCGCTGATATCCACCGGATCGCTGAGCACTCCGCGAGGCTGGTTCGCGGAACCCTGGCTTTGCGCCATCGCGGCGCCGAGCGCCAGCATGACAGGAAAAACCATCATTGTTCGAAGGAATGATCCCATTTGAGCTAACCCTGAGGCCGGGTTGGTCACCACTTTAACATCCCTGGCATCGACCAAAAAGTGCGAAGAAACCGCTCCGCGTACGACGGCGCGGTATAGCGGCTCGCAGCCGGGAAAGCAACTGACAAATCCTGGAATTACCCCTGGAGGAGAGGCGACGTGAAGGCGCTCTTGAAGGAAAAGGGTGTCATGACCCTGCCCAAAGACGCCGTGGTACACTCACTGAGACACACGCATTATGCGGATTGCGGGCCATTCCAGCGTCGTGGTGAGCCAGCGATACGTTCATCCGTCGCCGGAGTCCTTGGAGCGTGCTTTCGAGCGTTTGGAAGCGATGAACCGGCAGGTCGCAGGAAATGCACCGGAGCCGACGATTTTGCAGGGAGTCCCTACAAAGCTCCCTACACTTCCTGCGCCAGCGTCCGTAACTCAATGACGGGCCCTTAGCTCAGCGGTTAGAGCAGCGGACTCATAATCCGTCGCGCGCTGGTTCAAATCCAGCAGGGCCCACCAATTATTCCATCGTTCGCGATGATCTCGGCTGGAGGCGTCCATGACCGCGTTGGAAGCGATGCAGCGTTATGTGCGAGGCGAGGCCGTGGATGGACCGATGACCCTCCCGCCGCCCGTCGCACGACTCGTTGGATTCGAACTCGTCAAGGTGGAAACGCGGAGCGCCGTTTTTCGCTTAGAGGCCCGCCGTGATAAGCACGCGAATCCCATGGGCACGCTGCACGGCGGAATTCTTTGCGATATCGCCGATGCCGCTATGGGATTCGCTTGCGCAAGCATGCTCGAAGAAGGGGAATCCTTCACCACGCTCGAACTGAAGATCAATTTTCTGCGGCCGGTGAAAGAGGCGCGGCTCGAAGCGCGCGGCCACGTGGTGCATGCGGGAAAAACACTGGTCTATTTGGAATGCGAGGTCGTTACGGTGCCCGATGAAAAACTCGTGGCGAAATCGACCAGCACTTGCTTGATCCTTCGAGGCGACCAGGCTAAGGGCCGCTGATGCGAAGAGGCTTGCTTCCCCTGATTGTCGTGATCCAAGCGATGGTCTGGGCGACACATGCCTTCATTTACGAAACTTGGACGTTCGCGCCGGAACATGGAGCGGGTTTCACTGTGAACATGGTGTTCGCCGTGTTGTCGGTGAGCTTCGTGGCGTCGTCGGTGCTGGCGTTTCGCTACACCAATCCACCCGTGCGCACGATGTACAAGATTTCCGCCGCGTGGATGGGCCTATTGAGCTTTTTCTTTTTCGCGGCGGCCGCGGCGTGGATTGTTTTCGGTATCGCGCGCGTCATTGGATTCGGCGTGAGCTTTCGCTCGATCGTCGAGCCGCTGTTCGTTCTCGCTGCGGCGCTCGGAGTCGCGGGACTCGTCAATGCCAACTGGACGCGGATTACGCGAACGATCATACACCTCGATAGTCTGCCGGAGATTTGGCGCGGACGCCGAGCGGCTGTGGTCAGCGATCTCCACCTGGGACACGTGCGGGGCCGCGGATTTCTCCAGCGTATCGTCGCGATGATCATGCGCGAGAAGCCCGACGTCATCTTCATCGTTGGCGATCTGTTCGACGGCACGGCCATCGACGCGCCGCGCGCCGCGGAACCATTGCGGCAACTCGCGGCCACAGGCGGGGTGTACTTCGTCGCGGGAAATCACGAGCTGTTCCGCGAAGATTTAGGATTTGTCGATGCCGTCGCGCAGGCGGGCGTGCGAGTGCTGAGCGACGAGAAGGTTGAGGTCGACGGATTGCAGATCGTCGGCGTATCGTATCGGACTGCGGTCCAGCGAAATCGCTTTGCCGCGGCGCTGCGCGACATCGCCATCGACCCGCGCCGCGCCAGCGTGCTGTTGAATCACGCGCCCAACCATCCGGACGTCGCCGAGGCCGCTGGCGTGTCGCTGCAAGTTTCCGGACACACGCATCTCGGACAATTCGTCCCGTGGACGTGGTTTGCGCGGCGCGTCTACCGGCAATTCGTCTATGGTCTAAGCCGCACCGGCCGCCTGCAGGTCTTCACGTCGTGCGGCGCGGGGACCTGGGGACCCCCGCTGCGGCTGGGATCGAATCCCGAAATTGTCGTGATCGAGTTTCAGTGATCAGCTACTTGCCCTTCTCCAAATGACCACCGAATCCGAAGCGCATCGCCGAGAGCACCTTGTCCTGATAGTCCGCTTCGCCGCGTGACGTGAAGCGTTGATACAACGCGGTCGAGAGCACCGGCACGGGCACGCCTTCGTCGATCGCCGCCTTGATGGTCCAACGGCCTTCGCCGGAATCCGAGACGTGGCCGGAGAATTTTGGCAATTCCGGATCTTCCACCAGCGCCGCCGCGGTCAAGTCGAGCAGCCACGACGCGATCACGCTGCCGCGCCGCCACACTTCCGCGACGTCGCGCAAGTTCAAATCGTATTGGTAGAGCTCGGGGCGCTGCAGCGGCGTAGTTTCGGCGTCGACGGTGTCGCTCTTCTTGCCGACGTTCGCGGAATGCAGCACGCTCAAACCTTCCGCGTACGCCGCCATCATGCCGTACTCGATTCCGTTGTGGACCATCTTCACGAAATGTCCCGCGCCCGAAGGACCGCAGTGCAGATAACCGTGTTCCGCCGTCCCGCCGATTTTTTCGCGGCCCGCCGTGCGCGGAATCGTGCCGGCACCGGGCGCTAACGTTTCGAAAATCGGGTTCAGCCGCTCGACCACTGGCGCTTCTCCGCCGATCATCATGCAGTAGCCGCGCTCCAAGCCCCACACGCCGCCGCTGGTGCCTACGTCGACGTAGTGAATTTGCTGCTTGGCGAGCTCCTTGGCGCGCCGCAGATCGTCGATGTAGTAGGAATTGCCGCCGTCGATGAGAATGTCGCCGGCTTCCAGATGCGGCACGAGATCGGCGATGGTTTTGTCGACCACTCCCGCCGGCACCATCATCCAAATGGCGCGCGGCTTGGCGAGCTTGCGAGTGAAATCTTCCAGTGAGTTGCTGCCGGTGGCTTTTTCCTTCTCGAGATCGCCGACTGCCTTCTGCGACTGATCGAAAACCACGCACTGATGCCCGCCCTTCATCAAGCGCCGCACCATGTTGGCGCCCATTCGTCCTAGACCGATCATGCCAAGTTGCATTTGGATTGTTCCCCCAAGTACACAGATTACCGAGAACCTGGAAAAGTTGCTGGTTGCTGGCGCTGGTTGCTGGAAAAACAGCGGAAAAAACAAAAAGCCGAGCCCCGTGGGACTCGGCTTGTGTTCTTGGGTTAACCGGCAACCAGCACCGCAACCAGCAACGGTTCTTACGGCCGCTGACGATCCGGGCCGCCCGGTCCATGCTGGCGATGCTGCTCTTCGATCTGCGTGAGCCTTGCTTTTTGGTCCGAGGTCAGCACGTTTTCCATTTGGCCGCGCGCGTCTTGATGGATCTGCATGGACTGCGCGCGATATTCCTTCTGCGTCAGCGCCTGCTTGTCGAGTTCCTGTTGCTTCTCGTGCGCCGTCTTGGCGATCGCTTGGATCTGCGCCTTCTGATCAGCGGTCAGGTCCTTCATGATCTCCGAGGGAAGCATGCCGCCGCGGAAGCCACCGGGACCACCCGGACCACCGGGGCCGGGGTGCGGACGATCGGCGGGCGCCTGAGCCAGGGTCGCCATGGAGCAGAGAGCGAGCGACAGAGCTAACGTAACGAGAATCCGAGTCTTGATCATTGTGGGGTTCAAACCCTCCTGCCCACTTTAAACACCGATTTGTAAAAAAGTTGCGATGGCGTAACCGGCCCAAGATGCACCATTCGAACGGTGTTATTCTGTAGACGTTTCGCGACGTTTTTTCGAACCCCAGCCCGGCGCCCAATCATCTCTATATCTATGCCTCCGCCGAGAGTTCTTGCCATTGGCGCCCACCCGGACGACGTGGAGTTTGGCTGCGCGGCCGTCTTGATCAACGAAATCCGCGCGGGCGCCGCCGTGAAGATTTGGGTGCTTTCACTCGGCGAAGCCGGCTCGAACGGCACGCCGGAAATCCGCGAGAAGGAATCGCGAAAGGCCGCTGCGCTGATCGGGGCGGAAGTGGGATTCGAAGATTTCGCCGGCGATTGTCATATCGAGTACACGCCGGCTAACGCCATTCGCGTCGCTCGGGAAATACGCTCGTTTCGCCCGGACATCGTGCTCGCGCCGCATATCAGCGAAGACCAGCATCCGGATCACGCGCACGTCGGCAAACTCGCTCGTGACGCATCCAGACTGGCCCGCTATGGCGGCCTGGCCGATCTCGCGGTGCAAACGCCGCACACCATCCAGAGCCTCTACTACTATTCGGTGACCCGCGAATTTGGCGCGCGCCCCGACCTGATTGTCGATATCTCGAGTGCTCGCGAGTTGTGGGAGCAAGCCATGCTGTGTCATGCCAGCCAAGCGGCGTCGCGCAACTATGTGGAGATGCGCCTGGCAGCCACGCGAAGCCTGGGCGCGCAAGCGGGCGTCGAGTACGCCATGGGTTTGTACATGAACGATCCCGTGCTGCTCGATCGCATTTCGCAATTGCCGGGCGGCGCGCGGCACTTCTAACAAAATATGAAGCGACACCTGAAAGTCGGCATCGCGTGCTATCCCTCCTTCGGCGGCAGCGGGATTGTCGCGACGAATCTCGGCACCGAGTTGGCGAAACTCGGCCATCAGGCGCACTTCTTCGCGTACCAACGGCCGTTTCGTCTCGACCTCGACCAGAAAAACATTTTTTTCCATCACGTCCCGGTCTACGAGTACGACCTTTTCAAGTATCCCGACTACACTCTGCCGCTGGCCGTGAAAATGTGCCGGGTTCACGAGGAATTCGGACTCGATATCCTGCATGTGCACTACGCCGTGCCGCACGCCACGGCCGCGGTCATCGCGCTGGACATGTTGCGCGTCAACGGCATCACGCCGCCGTGCGTGGTCACCACCTTGCACGGCACCGACATTACGCTGGTCGGCCGCGATCCGGCGTTGCTGCCGGTGGTCCGTTATTCCATGGAGCGCTCGGGCGGCATGACGGCCGTATCGCGATATTTGAAGGAGGAAACGGAGCGCATCTTTCAGCCGTCGCGGCCGGTGGAAGTGCTCTACAACTTTTACACGCCGAGCCCGACGAGCCGCGGGCGCGCGGAAGTCCGCCGGGAGCTGCGGCTCTCCGACGACGACGTCTTGGCGATCCACGCCTCGAACTTGCGGCCCGTGAAACGCATTCCCGATCTCTTGCACATGACGGCGCAGGTGAAGTCGCGGCGCTTCAAGCTGCTGATTCTCTCCGGCAACGACTTTGCGCCTTTCGAGCCGCTCGTTCGTAAGCTCGGAATCGAGAAGCGCGTGATCGTGAAGGAAAAAGTGCTCGACATCGACGCGTACCTGAACGCGTCGGACATGGGAATTTATCCTTCCGAGGACGAAACGTTCGGCATGGGGATTTTAGAAAGCATGTCGCACGGCATGCCGGTCATCGCAAGCCGCGTGGGCGGCGTGCCGGAAGTGCTGGAGGACGAAAAGTCGGGCATTCTTTGTACCATGGGAGATGTGGCCGCGTTCGTTGCGGCGGCGGATCGCTTGATCGAAGACGCGGGATTGCGCGCATCGATGGGCCGGCAGGCGAAGCTGCGCGCGCGCGGGAAATTTTCGGCGTCGACCGGCGTGTGCGAGTACGTGCGGTATTACCGGCGGATCATGGGTGAATGCAGGTAATCACCACAAAGACACAAAGAACACAAAGAAATGCAAAACCAGCAACCAGCACCAACAACCAGCAACCGGATCTTGGTCTTTTTTGTGTCCTTTGTGTCTTTGTGGTTCAACCCTTCCCAGGCCCAGCTCCGTGGTTCTCAAGAGTTAGATCAAGTCCTGCATCGCTTGCCCATCACCGGATCGCTCTTACACACGGGCGCGCATCCCGACGACGAGCACTCCACAATGCTCGCGTATCTGGCGCGCGGGCGCCACATTCGCACCGCGTATCTTTCGGCCACGCGCGGCGATGGCGGACAGAATCTTCTCGGCACCGAACAGGGCGAAGCGCTCGGGCTTCTACGCACGCAGGAATTGCTCGACGCGCGGCGTCTCGACGGCGCGGATCAGTTTTTCACGCGAGCCTTCGACTTCGGATTCTCGAAAACGCCCGAGGAAACTTTCGCCAAGTGGGGGCACGACGAAATTCTCTCGGACTACGTCCGCATCATCCGCCAGTATCGCCCCGACGTGGTGGTCTCGCGCTTCGCCGGAACCGCCGCCGACGGCCATGGGCATCATTGGGCGTCGGGCATTCTTACGCCGGAAGCGATCCACGCGGCGGCCGATCCCAAGCGATTCCCCGAGCAGATCGCCGAGGGTTTGAGCGCGTGGCAAGTGAAAAAGTTTTATCTCACGATCAATCGCTTCGGCCCAAACGCCAACGATCCGTTCCCGGCGGGCGCGATCTCGATCGACGTAGGCGCGTACGATCCGGTGCTCGGCGAGTCGTACAGTCAGATCGGCGCGGAGGGGCGCACATTCCATCGCAGCCAGGGGATGGCGGGATTCGGCGCGGGCGTGGGGCCGTCGCCGCAGGGATTTTTGCTGAAAGAAACGTTGGTTACTAAGACGGACGCGCCCGACAAAGATTTTTTCGACGGCATCGACATCTCGCTCGACCGATACAAATTACTCGGCGCTTCGGCCGCCGATGTGGACGCGCTGAAGGACGCCGTCGCGAAGGCGCTTGCTGATTACCGGCCTGAGTCGCCGGAGAACATTGCGGACCCGCTAACGCGCGGCTATGAATTGCTCCGCAAGATGCGCGACGGTGCGAATGCGGACCTCGCTTTTGAGCTCGACATCAAGGAGTCGCAATTTAAGGAAGCCTTATCGCTGGCGTATGGAGCGCTGATCGAAGCCGTCTGCGATCGCGGCGAAATCATCCCCGGGCAAAGCGTTCGGGTGACGGTGCGCGTGTGGAATCGAGTGCATGCGTGGCTAGATGTACCGGTGATCGGGCTGACCCTGCCCGAAGGGTGGAAGATGGAGACGGACGAGTTCAAGACCGCTCATCTTTTCTACAACCAAAGCGCGCAGCGCAGTTTTACGGTCATGCCGTCGAGCGACGCGAAGCCGTCCCAACCTTATTGGTTGGTCTTGCCGCGGCAGGGAGATCGCTTTGCGGTCGAGAATTACGCGATGATCGGACGCCCGGAGTCGCCGGCGTTGATGACGGCGAATGTATCGTTTTTCGCGTTCCGCGCCGAAGAGCCGCCGCGATCGCGATCGTGCGCCGATTGCTTTGCCGGATCGGCGATTCCATTTTCCCGCTCGACGCCCGTGATCGCGCACCAACTCGACCCCATTTACGGTCAGCGCGACGTGCGCGTGAACGTAGTTCCTGCTGTCGCGGCGTGGACCGATCCCGCCACCGAGATTTTCGCGCCGGGTACGGAGCACGAGATCGGCGTGCGCGTGCGCAACAACACTTCGGCATCAGCGTCGGGACAGATTTCGTTGAATGTGCCACAGGGATGGTCCGTCACGCCCGCCGCGCAAACGTTCTCGGTCGAGAAAACGGGACAAGAAGCGTCGTACACATTTAAAGTTCGGACCAGCGATAAAGCCAAGCCGGGCGGGGCGACCGTCGCCACGCCGTACGACACGGGATATCAAATCATCAACTATCCGCACATTGTTCCGCAGTATTGGTTCCATCCCGCGCGGACGATCCTGCAACCGGTCGACGTGCAGATGGCCGCGAATCGCCGCGTCGGTTACATCATGGGCGCGGGTGACGAAGTTCCGGAAGCCCTGCGGCAATTGGGCGTCGATCTCACGATGCTGGCGCCCGCGGATCTCGCGTCGGGCGATTTGTCGCGCTTCGACGTGATTGTCGCGGGCATTCGCACTTACACGGTGCGTCCCGATCTCGCGGCGACGAACCAGCGCCTGCTCGACTACGTGAAGAACGGCGGCGTTTACGTGGTGCAGTATCAGGGCGCGTTTACGTCAGGCGGTCAGCCGATCACGTTCGGTCCCTATCCGATGGAATTCGGACGGCCCTTGATGCGCGTGACGGTGGAAGACGCCCCGGTGGACATTTTGATGCCGGACCACGCGCTGTTCAACACGCCGAACAAAATCACCGCGGCCGATTTCGCGGGATGGGTGCAGGAGCTCGCCTTGAATCTTCCGGGCACGTGGGACGATCACTACACGCCCCTGCTCGAATCTCACGATCCCGGCGAGCCGCCGCAGCGCGGCGGAATGCTCGCCGCCGCGTACGGCAAGGGACTGTACCTCTACACGTCGTACGCATGGTTCCGTCAACTGCCCGCCGGCGTGCCCGGAGCGTATCGCTTGTGGGCGAACATTCTCAGTTGGAAACCGTCAAACCTCCAATGAGGATCCTCATGGCACTGATGCTTGTCCTGCTGCTCTCTCCGCCATGGGGATCCGGCCAACTTCCTCAGCCCACATTCAAGAAAGAGTGGACCTTCCGCACGAAAATGTCGAAGACCGAAGTCATCATCGGCGTGGTTCGGCCGCCTAACGATGAAAAAGCATTAGGGATGAGTTTGTATTCACCAAAGGCGTCTGAATTCGATCTTACGTTGGCCGAAGAAGCCGGTTTTGTCGATAAGGTCCTGCGCGAGTTGCCATCGGTTGGCGCTGACCCTCGTGCCCTGAGCTACATCGTGACCGACATCCACCAGCAAGATGTGATGGTTAATTTGGCGCTGGCCGCCGCGCGCTCCCCGAGATCGAAGACGCGCATCGGCTGGGCCACCGCTCTGCTGAACGAGTCCCATGCGTTCGATCCGCTGAACGCTGTGTTGAAACCTTATGGCCTGCATATTGGAACGATTGGCGGTGTGGAAGAGTTCATTGTTGAAAAATTGATAGATTCACCGATTGCCAACAACGAAAGGGTGGCTCGGCTCGATAAGAACATGCGGACGCTGACGGTAGCGAATTTCGTGATCGTGATCGAGAAAGCTGACAAAAACTAGTTGCGAACTCTCCTCACAACAACGCCGCGACGCCGGGATGACCTTTTGCTACCGCCATGTCGCGCGCCGTTTCCTGCGCATCGTTGATCGCCGAGGGATCGGCGCCGTGCGCGAGGAGCAACCGCACCATGTCTTCGAGTCCTTGCGCGGCTGCTTGATGCAACGGCGTCCAGTTGCCGTGCTGGCGGACGTTGGGGTCCGCGCCGCGCGCGAGCAGCTTCGCGATGATTCCCGTCTGACGGCTCGACGCCGCCGCGTGCATCGCCGTGACCTTCATGGGATTCGCGGCCGGTTGATTTACGTCCGCGCCGTTTTCCAAGAGCAGATCCACGATATCGGGATGCGAGAAAAACGCTGCGAGTCCCAGCAAGTTGAATCCATCTGGCGCCAGGCGATTCACCACGCTGCGATCGGCCTCGACGGCCTGGCGCACCACGTCGATCTTGCCCACCGCCGCCGCTTCGTACACGGTGAGTTGCGGCTCCAGTCCCAAAAGCATTTGCAGAATGTTGTCGCGCCCGCGATATTTCGCCTGCATCACCGCCGATTCGCCTTGCGCGTTGCGCGCGTTGGCCAATGCGGGGTTGGCGATCAGCATGTCGGCGACTTTGTCGGCCTCGCCGTTCTTTACCGCGTCGATAAATATGTCGAATGTGTCCTCAGGAGACATAGAGGTAATTATGCACGCATTATGACGAAATCGCCCCGCGTACGATGATGTCGTATTCCTTGCTGAGCGGGTGTGACGGACGCGTTTGCAACCTGGCGGCGATAGCCTGCAGTCGCGGCGCGACATCGTTGCGCGGCGTCGCCGCCGCGGCTGCCTGCAAGCGCGCGACGAGGTATCCGCGCCACAACGCGTCGCAATAACGCTTCGCGACAATCGGCTGATCGAGCACCGGCGCCTTCTCGATATTGTCCATCGCGTTGACGATCGCGGAGGCGTCGCCGCCGAGTGCCGCGATGCGCGCGCCAATCGCACGATGCGCGTGATCTTTTACAATCGCACGTAAGGCCTCGAGGTATTGGATGTTGGTACTTCCTTCCCAAACTGGCAGCACCTGCGCGTCGCGAAAGAATCGCGCCGTCACCGAATCCTCGATGTATCCGTTGCCGCCGATCAGTTCGATCGCCTCCGACGCCGCGCGCACCGCGAGTCGCGCGGTTTGCAATTTCAAGAGCGGTGTCATCAGCCGTAAACAGGCGCGCGCCTCGTCATCGGCAGCCACAAAATCTCGCGCGACAGAAAACAGCGCTTCAAGTCCTGCTTCCAGTTCCGCGAACAATCCGCAGAGCGTTTCTTGCACCAATGCGTAACGGTCCGCGGGATTCCCAAACGTCCGGCGTTGACGCAGATACTCGGCTGCTTCCCACAACACGCGACGCGCCAACCCCAGCGACGCCGCGGCGTTGTGCATGCGGCACACGTTGATCATGCTGGTCATAGTGTGGAAGCCGCGATCCACGGGGCCGATCGCATACCCGAGCGCGTCGCGAAAGCTCACTTCACCGGTGGGAATGGAGCGCGTGCCGAGCTTGTTCTTGAGCCGCTTGATGCGCATTGTGCTTGTCGAACGCGGAACGAGAAAGAGTCCCAGGCCGCGTGTGCCCTCGCTTTCGGCCCCTGCGACGCGCGCCATCACCATCATGACTTCGGCGCCAACGTTCGAGCAAAACCACTTTTCTCCTGTGATTCTCCACGCGTCGCCGTCCGCGCGTGCTTGGGTGCGATTGGCGCCGACATCCGATCCGCCTTCGCGCTCGGTGAGGAACATCGCGCCTTGCGCCCACGTTTTTTCGTCGCTGGATGTGAGTCTCGGCAAGTAGCGGTCGCGTAGTTCGGCGCTGGCGTGATGCTCGATGAGGTGCGCCGCCGCGTCGGTCATCGCGATGGGGCAGTACACCCCTTGCTCGGCTTGCGCGAAGAGATAGCACATCGCGAATTTCGCTTGCCACAAGTGCTCACGCAACGCGCCGCGATTCGCGGCTTCATAGAATCGCCCCACAATCCCACGTCCAAACGACAACCGCTCGATTTCATCGTGCGCCGGATGATAGACCACGCGATCCACGCGCTCGCCGCGAGCGTCGTAGCGCTCCAGCACGGGCGGATGCGCGTCCGCCACGAACGCCAGATCGTTGATGCGCCCGGCAGAGAGCTCGCCCATTTCGGAAAGCCACGGCTCGCTCGCTTCGCGCGCAGGTGAACACATGTGGCGGTCGAGAAGCGCGCGTAAGGCCGCATCCTCTATATAGCGGTTCTTTGCAACGACGCTTGGGATCGGATTTTCTTCGGGGTTTTCAACGGCCGCCATATGGATATACGATACACCTCATGAAATCAGTTACGCGTCGCAACATTCTCTTGGGACTCCTCTTGACCTCGCTGGCGATTCCAGCGGCTTTCGCACAAACCATCACGCTGCCGGCGCCGGACGCCGCGCGCCTGCTGGCGTTGAACGTCAACTACACGACTGCGAAAAACAACGCGTTGCCGTCGATGACGGATCAGCAGAAGGCCGAGATCGACAAACTCGAAGCCGCTGCGCGCGCCGCCGCCGGCGCCGGGAAATACGGCGAGGCGATGAAGAACGTGCATCACGCGCAAGCCGTCGTGGCGGGTCGCGCGTGGTCGCCGCTGCGCCAGTTGAATTCCTCGCTCGTGGCCAAGCTCTCGACCGCGTTGCCCGAGCCGGGACAGTCGGTGGTGTTGAAAGTCGGCCAGTGGTACGAGCCCGATGAAAAAGTCACGGGCAAGTTGACGGCATTCGTCGCGGTGATTCGCGGCGGAGGCATCGGCGGCCGTGTCGGCTCGGGCGCATCCAACGAACCGACCGTGCTGAAGACGGAAGAAATTGAATCGGGCGATTGGTTGATGAAGCCGGCGACATTCACGGTGACCGTGCCTAATCTTCCCGACGGTACCTACTCGCTCGGTGTGATGCTGCGTCCCGCGACACCGGGTTCGGACGACGCCGAAGTTCGCGCCGGCGCGAACATGCGCATCGTTCGCGGCGCGAAAGCCAAGGTCGACGCACTACGCGCGCGTGTCGCCGCGATGAAAGACGCCGACCCTTCGGCCGCGTATCGCGTGACACTCTACGACTCGGTGGTTGCGGGCGACATCACCCTGAGCCGCGGCACCGATTTGATGGCGGAGATCGCCGAGGCCAATGCGATTCTCGACGAGCAAGCCAAACACACCGATCCTTGGGCGGCGCGCCGGGGCGACATGCGCAAGGCATATCTTTCGAAGGCGGACAACACGCTGCAGCCTTATCGCTTATTTCTTCCCGCGAAGTACGACGGAACCAAGGCGTATCCGTTAGTGATTGCGCTGCATGGCATGGGTGGCGACGAGAACAGCATGTTCGAGGGGTACACCGAGGGAACCGGCGGACCGAACGTGGTGAAGAAAGAAGCGGAGGCGCGCGGGTACATCGTGGCGTGCCCGAAGGGTCGCGGAACTGCCGACATGTATTTGGGCCAAGCGGAGCAGGACGTAACGGACGTGCTCGCGGAAGTGCGCCGCGTCTACAAAATCGATCCGCAGAGGATTTATCTCACCGGCCACTCGATGGGCGGATACGGAACGTGGTCGTACTCGCAAGCGCATCCCACGATCTTCGCGGCGCTCGCGCCGATTTCGGGTGGCGGCAATACCGCCGCGATGACGAAGATCGCGTCGATTCCGCAATTCGTGACGCACGGCGACAATGACAAGACCGTGCCTGTGGAGCGCTCGCGGGAAATGGTGGCAGCGGCGAAGGCCGCGCACACCGAAATCGTGTACGACGAAGTTCCCGGCGGAAGCCACGTAAGCATCGCGGTGCCGGCGTTCCCGAAAATCTTCGCGTTCTTCGATGCGCATGTGAAACCGAAGGGCGCGGAATAGCAACAGCAGTTCCGAGGCCGAGTTCCGAGGCCCGAGTCAAAACCTTCCGACGCCCGATCCGTGCAGTCTGGGTAATCTGTGGACTAGCTTTTGTGCGATCTGGGGGCCGGCGGCGTGGCCGTGAGCGGGTTCTCCGGCCACTGATGCTTGGGATATCGGCGGCTCAACTCGCGGCGAACTTCGGGATAGAGCCGCGCCCAGAATCCCGCGAGGTCGGCGGTGGTTTGCAGCGGACGCTGGCTGGGCGCGAGCAGCTTCACGACTACGGGAACCTGGCCGCGGGCAACTCGCGGCGTTTCGCGCTGTCCAAAAAAATCCTGCAAGCGCGATTCGATCCACGGCGGCTGGCCTGATGGGTAATGCACGGTTACGCTGCGTCCGCCGGGCAAGCGGATTTTCTCCGGCGCGACTTCTTCAAGGAGCCGGCGATCTTTTTCCGAGAGGCATCGCGAAAGCGCCGCGAGTAATCCTCCGTCGCGTGCCGCTGCCGTGAGTTCCGCGAAACTGCGCAGGCCTTGGCATAAATCTTCCAGCGCCGCGCGAACATCCCCGTCGCCGAGGCGCGGAATATTCGAATGCGAGGCCGCGAAGGCCACGCGGTCGAGATAACGCTCGATCGCCTCGGCGTCGTCGAATCGCGCGAATCCTGTTTCCCAAGCTTGCGTGGCAAGCAACGCGGCGGCTGCGGACGGATCGGCGGTGCCGGAGCGACTCTCCTCAATCGCCAAACCGTCATAGAGCAGCGCGCTCCGCGCTTCGACCCGTTCACCTGTGCGATTCCACTCGACGGTGTTCGATTCCGTTACGCGATCAGGAAACAAGTCGATCAGCCATTCGGGTTGGATGGCGCTGGCCAGGCGCACCAGGGGCAGCGCGCGTTCGCGGCGTTCCTCGATGTCGACCGCGACAAGCCATTCGTGCTTCGTTTCGACCAGCACGCTCTCCCGCGCCAATTCGGCAGCGCCTGAAGCCAGTAACAGCTCGCGGCCCGCACGCCGGCGCGCCACGCGATCGGGGAACGCCGCGAGAATCGCTTGGAGCAGCTTGTCTTCCGAGGCTTTTTTCCTACGCGGAAGGTTTCTGCGAATCTGCGACAAGGCCATTCGCGCGCGCGGCGAGATCTCGCCGTCGAGCATGGCGAGCAAATCAGATGGTCCGGCGTGATGTTGGCCTATGAGGCGATCGCCGGCGCTCAAGAGCGCTGCCATCGCCGCGCCGTCTTCGCCTGCTTCAATCAACATCCGCGCAAGCCGTGGATGCAAAGGATAGCGCGCCATTTCGCGCCAGTGTTTTTCGCCGAGGCGCGCGAGTAACTCCTCCGCGGTGTCGACCGCCGATTGCGGCGGCGCCTCGAACCAATCGATGTCGGCGAACTTGAGTCCCGCGCCCACGCGCAGATCGAGCGCCGCTTGCGACAACTCGCGCCGTTCGATCTCCGGTGTCTCGTGCGCCGCGCGGCGATGAAAGTCTTCCGCGGTGTACAAGCGAATCGCGCGGCCCGGCCCGGTGCGCCCCGCGCGCCCCGCGCGCTGCACCGCCGACGCTTGGCTGATCCGCGACACCGTCAGCGACGGCAGGCCGGTCCATGGCGAATCGGCGGCGATGCGCGCGAGTCCGCTATCGATGACGGCGGTCACGCCGTCGATGGTCACCGAACTTTCGGCGACGTTGGTGGACAGGATCAGCTTTCGTTGCTCGCTCGGCGCCACCGCGCGATCCTGCTCGGCGGGCGAAAGATCGCCGTGCAACGGGAGGGTGACGAAGCCGGCGCGTTCGGCAATCGTCGCGCACGCGCGCGCCGCGCGGCGGATTTCCGCTGCGCCGGGAAGAAACACCAACACGTGGCCCTCGCGTTGATCTTGTAACCGGGCCAAGGCGGCGGGCACTTGTTCTTCGGCGGGTTTTTCCGAATACGGCGAGTACTCGATTTCCACGGGAAACAATCGCCCCGCCGATTCGACAATCGCGGCGTCACCCAAATATTTCGCGACCGGCGCGGCGTCGAGCGTGGCCGACATCACGGCGAGCCTTAGATCCTTCCGCGCACCACGCTGCAAACGGCGCAGCAGCGCCAATGCGAGATCGCTTTCCAGGTGCCGCTCGTGAAACTCGTCGAGGACCACCGCGCCGATGCCCCGCAATTGCGGATCGCTCACCAATCGCCGCGTCAAAACACCTTCGGTCATGAAGCGCAATCGCGTGCGTGGCGACGACACATCCTCGAAGCGCACTTGATAGCCGACGGTTTCGCCGGCGCGCTCGCCCATTTCCTCCGCGACTCGCCGGGCCGCGAGGCGCGCGGCCAAGCGCCGCGGCTCCAGCACAAGAATCTCGCCTTTCACAACGTGCAGCAGCGCGGCCGGCACGCGCGTCGTCTTGCCCGATCCCGGCGGTGACACGATCACGACATTGCGTCCGGCCCTGACATGCTCGGACACAATCGGTAGACTCTCGTCGATGGGAAGCGGTATCAAACAGGAAGAATTCTAACAGCATGGACAGCATGCCCAGGATCAACGGCAACGGGCCTGCCCATCCTGTCGATGCTGTCCATACCGTTCCATTCCGTGTTTTTCCGTGTTTTGTTTCCGTGCTTTCCGTGTTCCCATGCGCCGGAATGGTACGATGATGGTGAAAAATGCGCGGACGAATCTTCACCATGTTTGTAATCGTCGCGATGTTGCTGGCGATCCTATCGCACTGGCTCTCCGCGTTGTGGCTGGGAACGGCGGGCGTGATACTCGCACTCGGCGGATCGTGGCTCGTCTCCGCGCCGCTCGTGGGGCGCCTGGGCCGTTTGCGTCAATACTCGCAGGCGCTGGCGCGCGCCGACTCCGCCGAATCGATTCCCGAAGAAGTGCCGGATTTCGGCGAAGACGAGATCGGCGACCTCGCGCACTCGCTGCGCGACATCGCGCCGGGATTGCGCAAACTCGCCGAACGCCTGAGCGTGGAACTGAACCTGCGCGAAGCGATTTTGGGCGGCATGATCGAAGGCGTGCTGGTGGTCGACCGCGACATGCGCGTGACTTTCTGCAATACGGCGTTCGGGCGATCCATCGACGCGCCGGCGGTCGCGCGCCAGGGCACGCCGGTGGCGAACGTGGTGCGTTATCCGGAAATCATCGGCCTGCTGCGCGAAGTGCTCGACTCGCCGCCGCAAACCACGCGCCGCAAACAAGTGTCGGGCGCGCGCGGGCGATCGTTTGAATTGGAAGCGGTGCTGCTCGACGCCAATTCCGGCGCCATGGTGCTGTTGCGCGATATCACCGAGATCGAGCGCCTGGAGCGCGTGCGCAAAGATTTCGTCGCCAACGTGTCGCACGAGTTGCGCACCCCGCTTACGGCGATCCGCGGCGCGGCGGAAACGCTGCTCGACCGCGATTTCGACGACGAAGCGCGCCGCCGCCGGTTCGTGGAGATGATTTCCACGAATGCGATTCGCTTGACCAACATCACCTCGGACCTTTTGGCGTTATCGTCGCTCGAATCCGGCAAAGCGTTGCCGCAACTCGCGCCGGTGCCGTTGGCGGAATGCATGGGCGCGGCGATCGCCACGGTGGAGCCGGAAGCAGCCATGCGCGGCGTGGAACTTTCTTGCGGCGACATTCCCTCCGGCTTGCGCGTGATGGGTTTTCGCGATCGCCTGGATCAAGTGCTGATCAACTTGCTGCACAATGCCGTGAAATTCAATAAGCCGAGTGGATCGGTGCGCGTCAGCATCGAACAAATGAATGGCCGCGTTCGCATCGCCGTCGCCGACACCGGCATCGGCATTCCCTCGGAAGATTTGCCGCGCGTGTTCGAGCGCTTCTATCGCGTCGACAAGGCGCGGTCTCGAGAAGTCGGCGGCACGGGCTTGGGACTTTCCATCGTGAAGCACGCGCTCGAGCAGATGCACGCCGAGATCAATGTGGAAAGTTCGCTGGGCCGCGGTTCAACCTTCACCATCGATATCCCAGCGGCGCAGTAAGGCCCAGGGCAAAGGTTATAGCGCACCTAATCAGACCTTAATCGCCCCTTAACACTCGGACGATATCCTCACTGCGATATTCGAGGCCCAATTTCTCCACAGGAGTCCAGGATCAGATGAACAAGATGCTTCATTGCGTGTTGTCGTTGACTCTTCTTGCGGGTCCGCTGTTGGCGGATGATGCCGCGAGCGCCGCAGCCACTACACAAGAGTCGGAAATGGCCAAAATGAAGGCGCAACTGGCCGAGCAGCAGCGGCAGATTGAGAAACTCACCAAGATTCTGGAATCGATGATGGGAACGGCTGCCGCGCCTCCCGCAGCGCCCGGCGCGCCTGCCGTGACTCCGAGTTCGACGCTCGGTTCCTTGTTCCCGTCGACTGGATCGCTGGCGTCAACCGCACCGATGGTCCCGCCTCCGCCGATGAACACTCTGCCGGCAGCGGCCACGTCCGCTCCCTTGAACGCCCCGCGCGCCGCGCAAGCCGGCGGTGGCTCGGGCAATCCTTGCGAATCCGCCTATGACGTGAACGCGCCGTATCTGCGCATCGGCAGCGCCTGCGTCACGCCGGTCGGGTTCATGGATATGACGTCGGTGTGGCGCGATAAAACCGCCGCATCGGGCATCGGATCGAATTTCGGCAGCGTTCCCTACAACAATGCCGCGCTCGGCAACTTGTCCGAGTTCCACTTCAGCCCGCAGAACTCGCGCATCGGTTTCCGCGTGGACGGCATGTGGAACGGCGCGCACTTCATCGGCTACAACGAATTCGACTTCCTGGGCACCAACCCCAGCACCAACCTCACCGTGACCAACGGCGCGTTCATGCCGCGCCTGCGTTTGTTCTGGCTGGATGTTCGCAAGGGCAATTGGGAAGTGATGGGCGGACAGAGCTGGTCGATGCTGACGCCGAACCGTAGCGGCATCTCGCCGCTGCCCGGCGACATCTTCTACTCGCAAACCATCGACGTGAATTACATGGCGGGCTTGACCTGGACGCGCCAACCCGGCATCCGCGTCGTTTATCACACCAACGACAACAAGGTCGCGATCGGTTTCGCGGCGGAGAATCCGGATCAGTATGTCGGCGGCTCCGGCGGCGCCGGTTCCATCGCCTTGCCGGCGGCGTTGTCCATCGCCGGCGCGGGCGGCGGCTCGACGATCCAGTTCGATAATGCCAACAACATCGGCACGGCCAACCCGGCCCTGGCGGCTCCGAACCTGTTGCCGGATTTGATCCTGAAACTCGCGTTCGATCCCAATAATCGCTTCCACTTTGAAGTGGCAGGCATCGCGCGCACGTTCCAGGATTTCAATCCCAACACGACGGGCTTGGGCGCGCAGCAGCACTTCAAGACGGAAGGCGCGGGATTGCAGTTCGGGTTCAACGCGGCGTTGACGCCGAATTTCCGCTTCATCACCACGAACTACCTCAGCGATGGCGGCGGCCGCTATCTGTTCGGTCAGGCGCCCGACTTGGTTGTCCACTCCGATGGCTCGATCAGCGGCATTCACGCCGATGGCACGGTCGACGGTTTCGAGTACAAGGCCACCAAGAACCTCCTGTTGTACGCTTATTATGGCGGCATCTACATCGGTCGCCAGGCGTTGCTCGATGCCAACGGCACCACGAAGATTGGCTACGGATATACGGGATCGGCCAACAGCCAGAACCGCGCGGTGCAGGAAGTCACTTTCGGATTCAACCAGACGCTGTGGTCGAGTCCCAAGTACGGCGCCGTGAACTTCATGGGCCAGTACATGTATCTGGACCGCTCTCCCTGGTTCGTGGCCGTCGGCGCACCGAAGGCCGCTCACGACAACACGATCTACTTCAACCTGCGCTACTCGTTGCCGGGCACCGGCGCGCAGGCGATCAAGTACTAACGGGGCCTAAATCCACGGAGGCAAGAAAGACATGAAGAAGATTCAATGGGGCTGGTTGAAATCAAGCATGCTGGCGGTGGCGCTGCTGGCCTTTGCGGCAGCGTCATCCGCGCAGTTGACGGTGACCGGCGCGGGCGCGTCGTTCCCGTATCCGATGTATTCGAAGTGGTTCGATGAGTATCACAAGGCCCATCCCGATACGCAGATCAACTATCAATCGATCGGCTCGGGCGGCGGCATCAAGAACATCACCGACGGTACCGTAGACTTCGGCGCCAGCGACATGCCGATGACCGACAAACAACTGGCCGAGTACAGGACGGCGCAGAACCAAGGCATCCAGCATTTCCCCACCGTATTGGGCGCGGCGGTGCCGCTGTACAACGTGCCGGGAGTTTCGGGCGACCTGAATTTCTCGGGCCCCGTGCTGGCCGACATTTTCTTGGGCAAAATTACCAAGTGGAACGATGCGGCGATCGTCAAGGAAAACCCCGGCGTGAAATTGCCGGCCACCGAGATTGTCGTGGTGCATCGCTCCGACCCGAGTGGAACTACTTTTATGTGGACCGACTTTCTCTCGAAGGTCAGCCCGGAGTGGAAGAGCAAGGTGGGCGCGAACACGGCGGTGAATTGGCCCGTCGGACTCGGCGGCAAGGGGTCGGAAGGCGTCACCGGCACGGTGAAGCAGACCGCCAACTCCCTCGGCTACGTGGAGCTTCTCTACGCCAAGCAAAACAAACTGGCCTACGGCAAGGTGAAGAACAGCTCCGGCAAGTTCATCAAGGCGGAAGTGGACTCGGTGAGCGCGGCCGCCGCGGGCGTGGAAGTGCCCGCGGATTTCCGCGTCTCGATCACCGATCCCAAGGGCGACAAGGCGTATCCGGTTTCCAGCTTCACCTGGCTGCTGGTGCCCGAGAAGATCAAGGATCCGGCGAAGGACAAAGCGGTCCACGATTTCCTGGTTTGGATGATCGGACCGGGACAAACGCTGACCGCTGCCCTTGATTACGCGCCGCTGCCCAAGTCCGTGGTCGATATGGAGAAGAAAGCACTTGGCTTGGCGGCCGATGCTCCGGTGAAGTCGCCGGCCAAGGCGGCACCGAAAAAGGGCAAGTAGAAAAACTTTGACGAACGATCGTGCCCGGCGCGATCGTTCCTGCCTTTTGACCACGTCGAGAGGATCAAGCTGAGGTAGGATGGTTGCCTCATGCGTTTGATCCCGCGGGAAGAGCGTTTCTTTGAATTGTTCGTGGACCTGGCCGCGGTGATCCAGTCGGCGTCGCGAGCCTTGCTGGAAATGCTCGACAAGATGGACGACCTGGACGCGCGCGCCACGAACATCCGCGACCTGGAACATCGCGGCGACAATCTCACGCACGACATCAAGACGCGCCTTAACAAAACCTTCATCACGCCGTTTGACCGTGAGGATATTCACGCGCTCTCCTCGCACATGGACGACGTGCTCGACAACATCGAAGTGGCCGCCAACAAAATCGTGCTCTACAAAATCGTCACGCGCTCGCCGCGAGCCGTCGAACTGGGACAAATCATCGTCCGCTGCGCGGACCGCATGCACACCGCCGTCGGCGAACTGGAAAAAGGCGATCACGTGGTGGAACATTGCATCGAACTAAACCGTTTGGAAAACGACGGCGACCGCGTCAGCCGGTCGGCGATCGCCGAACTGTTCGAGACCGAGAGCGATCCCATCGCCCTGATCAAGTGGAAGGAACTGTTGGAAGTTTTGGAAGGCGCCATCGATCGTTGCGAAGATGTCGCCAACACCTTGGAAACCGTGGTTATCAAGAACGCCTGACGCGACCGTGGACCACACACTTCTATTTGTCGGAACGATCGTTGCCACGGCGCTCATATTCGACTTTATCAACGGATTTCACGATGCCGCCAATTCCATCGCCACGGTGGTGTCCACGCGAGTGCTCTCGCCGCGCTTCGCGGTGATCTGGGCGGCGTTCTTCAACTTTATCGCCGCGTTTTTCTTCGGCACGGCCGTCGCCAAGACGATCGGCAGCGGCATGATTCACATCGAAATGGTCACGCAAAGCGTGATCCTGTGCGGACTCGGCGGCGCGATCGCTTGGAACCTGATCACCTGGTGGCTGGGCCTGCCGACCAGTTCGTCCCACGCGCTGATCGGAGGTTACGCGGGCGCGGCGGTGGCGCACGCCGGCCCGGACGTTGTGATTGTATCGGGCTGGTATAAGACGATCGCCTACATTTTTCTCTCACCGCTCATCGGCATGGCATTGGGGCTCCTTCTCATGGTCGCGGTGAGTTGGATTTTTCGCCGGCAGACTCCGCAACGCGTCGACAAATGGTTTCGCCGGTTGCAACTGCTCTCGGCCGCGGCGTTCAGCTTCGCGCACGGCACCAACGACGCGCAGAAAACCATGGGCATCATCGCCGGTGCGCTGTACAAAGCGCATTATCTCGACAGTTTTCGGATTCCCTGGGCGGTGATTCTCGCCGCGCACGCGGCCATCGGATTCGGTACGCTCTCCGGCGGATGGCGAATCGTGAAGACGATGGGACAGCGCATCACCAAGCTGCGCCCCGTCGGCGGATTCTGCGCGGAAACCGCCGGCGCGATCACGATCATCGGCGTCACGCTGTTCGGGATTCCCGTTTCCACGACGCACACCATCACCGGCGCGATCGTCGGCGTGGGATCGACGCAGCGGCTCAGCGCGGTGCGCTGGGGCGTGGCCACGCAAATCATCTGGGCATGGATTTTGACCATTCCCGCGTCGGCGGCGATCGCGTGGGTCGCGTTCCAGTTGATCGAAATGGGTTGGCCGAGCGCTTAGCGTTTGCCGCGACGCATCTTAACGCGGCTTTAACTTTTCGTGCGCGGCGCCAATGATACGCTGGCGTCGATGGCGACTTCGCAAGCGGTGGTTCGACCGGCCAATCGCTTCTTCCGCAGAGTGCGGGAAGGTAACGAAATCGCCTATACGATTACGGTCATTTGCGCGGCGAGCATCCTGCTTGTTACCGTTCTGCTGGTCTTTCAACTTTGGAATAATTCCGGCATCGCTCGCCACAAGTTTGGCTGGAGTTTCATCGGAAGCCAGACTTGGGATCCTGTGAATGAAGATTTCGGCGCACTGCCGTTGGCATTCGGCACGCTCGTCTCGTCGGCGTTGGCGCTGCTGATCGCGGTACCGTCGGGATTGATGGCGGCGATCTTTCTGGCCGAACTCGCGCCGCCCAAAGCCTCCGACGTCCTCACGTTCCTCATCGAATTGTTGGCCGCCGTTCCCAGCGTGATCTACGGATTGCTGGGCATCTTCCTACTGGTTCCGATACTGAAGGACCACGTTGTGCCGGTGTTGAAATCGACGCTCGGTTGGTTGCCGATTTTTTCGGGACCGTTCTACGGCTACAGCATGCTGGCGGCCGGACTTGTCCTGGCGATCATGATCATTCCGTTTATCGTCAGCGTGTCGCGCGAAGTGTTGCTGGCGGTTCCGGTCGAGCAGCGCGAGGCGGCGCTCGGTTTGGGCGCCACGCGTTGGGAAGCCACCTGGCAAATCGTGATTCCCTACGCCAGTCGCGGAATCTACGGATCGATTTTCTTGGCACTGGCGCGCGCTCTCGGTGAAACCATGGCGGTGACCATGGTGATCGGGAACAATCCGAAGATCGCCATGTCGCTTTTGGCGCCGGGCTATTCGATTGCCGCAGTGATCGCCAACGAGTTCTCGGAAGCCTCGAGCGCGATGCATGCGGCGTCACTGACAGAGCTGGGTTTGGTGTTGTTCGCGATCACCGTGATCATCAACGGCGCCGCGCGCCTTATGATGCTCACCACCGCGGAGCATGCGAAGTGACGAACACGCTGTCCTTCCGCCGCCGCGCCGTGAACAACGTCATGCTCTCGCTGACGGCCGTGTTCACGGTCCTGGTGGTGGGCTCGTTGTTCGTGATCCTGGGATATTTGGCCTACAACGGCTGGCATTTCTTGAACTGGGATTTCTTCACGAAGTTGCCTACGCCGGTGGGAGAGCCCGGCGGCGGGATGGCCAACGCGATTGTCGGCTCGGCAAAAATGCTGCTGGTGGCCACCATGATCGGCGTGCCGTTCGGTTTTTTGGGCGGCGTTTATCTTTCCGAATTCGGCGGCGAGCACGGCTTGTTTCCGTTTCTGGTCCGCTACACCACGGACTTGCTGAACGGCGTGCCTTCCATCGTGATCGGCATTTTTGCGTGGACCGTTCTGGTGCGGCCGCGCCATCATTACTCGGCATGGGCCGGCGGAATTGCGCTCGGCATCATGATGGTGCCCATCGCGCTGCGATCCACCGAGGAATTTCTGCAAGGCGTGCCGAACTCCATGCGCGAAGGCGCCATGGCGTTAGGCGCGAGCAAGGCGTGGACGATCTTCACGGTCGTGATTCCCGCGGCGATGAAGGGAATCATCTCCGGCATGATGCTCGACTTGGCGCGCGTGGCCGGTGAAACGGCACCCTTGTTGTTCACCGCGCTCAGCAGCCGTTATTGGAGTAAAGGCTGGGACGAGCCGACCGCTTCGCTGCCGGTGATGATCTTCAACTACGCCGTGTCGCCTTACGACGACTGGCACCAGCAGGCGTGGGCCGCCGGTTTTGTCCTCTTGGCGTTGGTGCTTCTCGTGAATATAATCGCTCGCGGAGTGCTTTCCCGGGCGACTTACAAGTAGGTGTTATGAATGAAGTCGACGGAACGGCCGTACGTATGGTACAGGACCCCACGCAAACGATTCCCGCCGAGGCGACCAAGCCGGAGATGAAGGTGCAGCTCCGCACCGAAGGGGTCAATTTCTACTATGGAAAATACCAAGCCCTGCACGGCATCGACCTGGATGTTTATCGCCACAAGATCACCGCGCTGATCGGTCCCTCGGGCTGCGGCAAATCCACGTTCCTGCGGACGCTCAACCGCATTTGCGAGACGATCAGCCATACACGCGTGGAAGGCAAAATCCTGTTGGACGGCGAAGACGTGATGGAGCTTGACGTGACGAGCTTGCGCCGCCGCGTCGGCATGGTCTTCCAGCGGCCGAATCCGTTTCCGAAATCGATTTTCGACAACGTCGCCTATGGCGCGCGCATCAATGGATTGCACCGCCAGAAGCGCATTCGCGACATCGTGGAAGAAAGCTTGGTGCGCGCCGCGCTCTTCGAGGAAGTAAAGGACAAATTGCAGCAATCGGCCCTGGCGCTTTCCGGCGGCCAGCAACAGCGCTTGTGCATTGCGCGCGCTCTTGCCGTCAATCCCGAAGTGCTGCTGCTCGACGAGCCGTGCTCGGCGCTCGATCCCATCGCGACAGCAAAGATCGAAGAACTGCTGTTTGTCCTGAAAGATACCTGTACCATGGTGATGGTGACGCACAACATGCAGCAAGCCGCGCGCACCGCCGAATACACCGGATTCTTCCTGCTGGGACGGTTGATCGAGTTCGATAAGACCGACACGATCTTCCGCAATCCCTCCAAGAAAGAAACGGAAGATTACATCACCGGACGCTTCGGGTAAGGAGATTTATGCGGCATTTCAGTGTGGAACTGGAGGAACTGAACCAGTCGCTTCTGCAAATGGGCGGCTTGGTGGAGCAGTCCATCCGGCGCGCCGTGCAGTCGGTGGTGGAGCGCGAAAAAGAAGTTGCCAAGCAGGTGATGCGCGACGAAGAGCGCGTCAACCAGATGCAACTGGAAATCGACGCGTCCACAACGCGCCTGCTGGCGCTGAATCAGCCGGTAGCGCGCGATTTACGCCGCCTCACGGCGATCCTGAAGATCAACACCGACCTCGAGCGCATGGGCGATCTCGCAGTGAACGTGGCGGAGCGCGCGATCTCGCTGGCGAATCGGCCGAGGCTGAAGGCGATGGTGGACATCCCCAAGATGGCGTCACTCACCGAAAGCATGCTGCTGCGGAGTCTCGACGCTTTTGTGAAAGGCGACGCCGATCTCGCCACTTCTGTGCTGACTTCCGACAACGAGGTGGACGCGCTGCGCGACGCCGTGTACGACGAAATGGTCGCGCTGATGCAGCGCGAACCGATGGCCGTTCCCGGCGCGGTGGACTTGATGTTTGTGGCGCGCAATCTCGAAAGGATCGCCGACCATTCCACGAATATCGCGGAAGACGTGATTTTCCTGGTGAAAGGCGAAGACGTTCGCCATCATCATTCCCATTCGGTGCCGCTCGCGTAGTCCACGGATTCAAAAACAATCCACAGATTACACAGATTGCAAAGATTAAGGACTGAGGATTCGGTCAATGCTAGCGTTGGCGCAACCTAATCTGTGAAATCTGTGTAATCTGTGGATTGTTCTTTCCGAGGTTTGATCTGTGGATGACGGCTGAATCTCGGCGCCGGCGCCGGTTGTACCACGCCGTCAACTTCCACGAAAGTTTGGCGCGCCACATTGTGCGGATGCCGCGGCGCTTCGTCAAGATCGAGCACCGGAGCCACGCAGGCGTCCGTTCCTTCCAACAGCGCACACCATTCGTCGCGCGTTTTTTGGCGGAAGATTTCGGCGAACTGCTTCTTTTTCTCCGGCCAACTCGCTGGGCTGTCTGCGAGGCCGATCTTTTCCAAGAGCAGCGCATAGAACTGCGGCTCGATCGCGCCCACAGCGAGGAATTTTCCGTCGGCGCACGCGTAGGTGTCGTAGAACGGCGCCGCGCCGTCGAGCAAGTTGGACGCGCGTTCGTTCTTCCACGCGCCGGCCGCGCGCATACCGTAAATGATCGCCATCAGCAGCGACGCGCCGTCGGTCATCGCGGCGTCGACCACTTGGCCCTTGCCGGATCGCTGCGCTTCAATGACGCCCGCGAGGATTCCCACGGCCAGCAGCATTCCACCGCCGCCGAAATCGCCAACCAGATTGAGCGGCGGTGCGGGCGGGACGTCCTTGCGCCCCATGGCATGCAAGGCGCCCGAGAGCGCGATGTAGTTAATGTCATGACCGGCCGTGTCCGCGAGCGGGCCCGCCTGGCCCCAGCCCGTCATGCGGCCGTAGACTAACTTCGGATTGCGGGCGAGACACTCGTTGGGCCCGAGTTGCAATCGCTCCATCACGCCGGGCCGGAATCCTTCAATGAGCGCATCGGCTTTTTCGATCAACCGCATGGCGCGCGCGACGTCCGCGGGATTCTTCAGGTCGAGTGCGATGCAAGGTCGCGAGCGATGCAAGACATCGCCGTGATTGCGTGCCGCGCCGGGCCGATCGATGCGAATCACTTGTGCGCCCAAATCGGCCAACACCATTGCGCAAAACGGGGCGGGTCCAATGCCGGTGAACTCAACGATGCGGATGCCTTCCAGTGGTCCCATGTGTACGCCCATTATGGCGTATAGTTCGATGCATGCGCTCACTCTTGCTGCTGGTTTTGGCGGTGGTGTCTTGGGAAGGCGGCTGGCAGTCCGATGACGGCTCGCGTCCCCGCGCGCGCGACCTGGGAATTGCGCCGGGCGTTTTTCCTGCGGGCGCGCGCAACGCCATCACCGACGTGCGCGGCGTGCGCGTGGGTCACGCGACGATCGTCGAGGGAACGAACGTACACACGGGTGTCACAGCGATTCTGCCGCATGGCGGCAATTTGTTTCAGGAAAAAGTGACGGGCGCGGTCTTTGTCGGCAACGCGTTCGGCAAACTCGCGGGATCGACGCAAGTGCGCGAACTCGGCACGATCGAAACGCCGATCGTGTTGACAAATACGTTGAGCGTCGGCACGGCGGCGGAGTCGGTGGTCGCGTGGACGCTGGAACAGCCGGGCAACGAGCGCGTGCAATCCGTGAACGCCTTGGTCGGTGAGACGAACGACGGCGGACTAAACGACATTCGTGGACTACATGTGAAGCGCGAGCACGTATACGAGGCGATCCGCCGCGCCAAGTCGGAAGAGGGCGCGGGCGCGGTGGAAGAAGGATCGGTGGGCGCGGGCGCCGGGACGATGTGTTTCGGATGGAAAGGAGGAATCGGAACGTCGTCACGCGTCTTGCCGCAGCGCTACGGCGGATACACGCTCGGCGTGTTGGTGCAAACGAATTTTGGCGGCGTCCTGACGATGGACGGCGTGCCGGTTGGCAAAGAACTGGGCCGCTACGCATTTTCTCCGCGCGGCGATGCAGGCTCCGGAGACGGATCGTGCATGATCGTAGTCGCCACCGACGCTCCGCTCGACGCGCGCGACTTGGGCCGCCTGGCTGCACGGGCCGTCTTTGGATTGGCGCGCACGGGCTCGAGTTTTTCGAATGGCTCGGGCGAGTTCGCGATCGCCTTCACGACGTCGCCGGAACTGCGGGCAAAATTCGGCGAAACCGCGCCGCGTACCCGGTCGATCTTGCCGGCGGAAGCAACGTCGCCGCTGTTTGAAGCAGCCCTCGAGGCGACGGAAGAAGCGGTCTACAACTCGCTCTTGAAAGCGACAACGGTGAAAGGCAAGAGCGCCACCGCCGAAGCGATCCCGGTGGATCGCGTGAAGGAAATCCTCAAGAAGTACGGGCGTTGATCGCCCGTGCTATTCTGACACTGGAGGCCGATCTTGAAGACGACGCAGCCCCGCCGCTCCCGAAAACTCTCAGTGTCCCAACGCTGGCGTCAGCATCCTTTGTACGGGGAAATCAAATGATGAGCTGATTAAGGAACAAGGAGTGAAGCCATTGGATCGGAAAACCTTCGAAGGCGGCTTTCCGCCCGAAGAGGACATCGACGCCTTCCTCGACTTAATCTACAAGAGCCGACGAACGCCGCGTGGTTGAGCCTCTTCTCATCGGCACGCGCTATTGTCAAATAATCGCCGCCACTTTGAGCACATTCCCGGACTCACGCTGATCAGCGAAGCACCACGCTAGCTCGACTCCTGCGATAGAATAAAGCTTCATGGTTCGGGTCTCCGCAATTTCCTTTTTGAACACCGTTCCTCTGATGCGCGGCTTTGAACGCGACGTCGAGACACCCGCGCGCAACATGGAAGTGTGGTTCACCGAGCCCTCCGAGTGCGCCGACCAGCTACGTTGCGGCGTCGCCGACGTTGGATTGATTCCGGCCATCGAGTATCAGCGCATTCCGGGACTCTCGGTCGTCGGCGATTGCGCCATCGCGACCAAAGGCGCGGTACGCAGCATTCTGCTGCTCACGCGCAAGCCGCTGGCGGAGATTCGCACGGTTGCCGCCGACACCGCGTCGCGCACGTCCGTCGCGCTCACGCAAATTTTGTTTCAGCGGCGCTTCGGCAATGCGGACGTTCGTATGGTTCCGCACCCGCCGTCGCCCGCCGCGATGCTCGCGAAGTGCGACGCCGCGCTGGTCATCGGCGATCCCGCATTGCACTACGCGAAAGCGCCGATCGCGGGAGTCACGGCGCTCGATTTGGGAGCCGAGTGGGTCGCGCTCACGGGCAAGCCGTTTGTCTTCGCGTTTTGGGCGGCGCGACGCGAATTCGCCACGCCAGAACTCGCCGCCACGCTGAATTCCTGGCGCGATCGCGGGCTCGCGGAAATCAACGAAATTATTCCGTACGAAGCGAAACGCCGCTATCTTTCGGAAGAAACGGTCCGCGCATACCTCACCGAGAACATCCATTTCACACTGGACTCCGATTGCATCGAGGGATTACGTTTGTATTATCGCTGGGCCGGCGAATTGGGCTTGGCGCCGCTCGGGCGCGATCTCGAGATTGTCCGCGCCGGAGAGCTGGCAGCAAAATGATTACCAACCAACAAGCGATGGACATGTTTGCCTCGACCGACCTGCAAGGGCTCGGGCTGGCCGCCGACGCGGTGCGCCAGAGGCTGCATCCCGAAGGCATCGTCACATATCAAATCGATCGCAACATCAACTACACGAATTTCTGCACGGAATACTGCACGTTCTGCAATTTCTACAAGCCGATGAAGTCGGCCGACGGCTACATTCTCTCGAAGGAAACGATTTTCGCAAAAATCCAAGAGACGTTCGACCTCGGCGGCACCGGCGTGTTGATGCAGGGCGGTCTCAACTCCGACCTGAAGATCGAATGGTACGAGGATCTGCTCAGTTCCATCAAGAATCGCTTTCCGGCGATTCATTTGCACTGTTTCTCGGCGCCGGAAATCGGATGTATCGCCGAAGTCAGCGGACTCTCGATTCGCGAAACCATCATCCGGCTGCGCGCCTCGGGTCTCGACTCCATTCCCGGCGGCGGCGCGGAAATTCTCGACGACGAAGTGCGTTTCCGCATCAGCCGGTTGAAGTGCACCACCGAAGATTGGCTCACCATGCATCGCACCGCGCACGAATTGGGCATGCGTACCACCGCTACGATGATGTTCGGATGCGGCGAGCGCCTCGAGCATCGCGTGCGCCATTTCGAGCGCATTCGCCAGTTGCAGGAAGAAACCGGCGGTTTCACCGCCTTCATTCCGTGGATGTTCCAGCGCGAAGGGACATCGTTGGGGCGGTTCATCAAGCAGGAAGCCACGGCGGTCGATTACTTGAAGACGCTGGCGATTTCGCGCATTTACCTCGATAATTTCGAGAACGTGCAAGCGAGTTGGCTCACCCCCGGCATCCAGTTGGGACAAGTGGCCCTGCGCTTCGGCGGCAACGATCTCGGCAGTATTCTGATCGAGGAAAATGTGGTGTCCACCGCGGGTTGTACGAACAAGACGAACGAAGAAGAATTGCGCGGGGCGATTCGTGACGCCGGTTTCCGTCCCGTGAAGCGCGATACTCTTTATCGCGCGATGTATATCCAATAAAATGACGCCGCTTGTTACGCTGATCGCCATGGCCGCGGCCTTGCTCGCGCCACAAGACTCAGGCGGGTGGAAAGCCAAACGTCTCGCAATTGTTTTGCAGCATTCCGGCGCGCAGCGCGCCACCGGCGCCGGCTGGATTTCGATGATCACGCGGATACTTGCGATGCGTCCTGAAAAATCGGAAGCCGCGATCATCGGCTTCGATCGCGATTTCGAACAGCTCGACAATGCGCGCTTCAAACGCCGCGCCGTCGTGCTGCAAACCTTTTCCAGCGACGCTGACGAACTCGCCGGAGCGGTGCGCGACATCGTATTTCATGGACCGTCGCCGGTTTGGGACGCTTTGATGATCGCGCTCGGCGATGGCAAGCCCGATGCCACACCCGAGCGCATCCTGCTTTTCTCGAACGGCATGGATAACGCGAGCACCACCACGTTCGACGCGCTCGATGCGGCCGTGCACAAAGCAAACGTGCCGGTGGTCTGCGTGTACATTCCCAACGATCCGCCACAGGGCGGCGATGCGCGCCTGAAAAAACTTGCCAAGGCGTCTGGCGGCAAATTCATCGACACTCGCCAGCCCGGCGCCTGGGAGCAACTCACGGGGTCGCTGTAGTGTCGTTTGATCCCGGGCGTATTCGCGAGCGTTTGCTTGAAGCGGTTGCGGGCGAGAGCATTCCGGGTGCGGTGGTTGCCGTCACTAACGCGCAATCGACGCTGTGGGAAGAAGCGTTCGGCGCGCAAAACACCACCGACATTTTTTACATCGCATCGTCCACCAAGCCGCTGGCTGCCACGGCCATTTTTCTGCTCGCAGAACGCGGCGATCTCGAATTGGACACCCACCTGCGGCAGCTTCTCTCGCATAGCGCCGGAATCTTCGGCAACGATACGAAAGATCCCATCGAGCGCGAACTGTTGCGCAACGCCGGGCGATCACTCGCCGAGGCCGCCGCGGGAATCTCCGCGCGTCCGTTGATCTATCCGCCGGGCGAGCGCGCGGTGTACTCCGACGCCGGCATGATGCTCGCGGGGCGCGCCGCGGAAGTGGCGTGCGGGCGCGGGTTCGGCGCGTTGATGCGCGAGGTCCTGCTTGATCCGCTCGGAATGTCCGACACTTTTTATTTCAATGACGGCTCCGCGGCGCCAAGGTTGGCCGTGTCGTACCAGCGAACGCAGGCGAAACTTCAGCCTGCCGTCTTGCAACATCGCTTGAAGCACGATGGGCTCGTCCGCGTGGGCAGCGGTTTATTCTCCACCGCCGCCGATCTCGCAAAATTCCTGCGCTTTCACCTGAACAACCGCGATCGCCTGGCCGAAATGCATCGCGACCAAACCAACGGCCACTGGCACATCGATCCCATGGGCGGATCGAACGCCGGCTACGGTCTCGGCTGGCAACTCGATGGCGGCTGTTTCTTCCACGCCGGCGCATTTGGCTCGTTGATCTGGGCGAATCCGGCTTTGCAACTTGGAGTCGTACTGCTCGCGCAACTGCCGATCATGCAGGTCTATTCTTTCTGGAGACAACTCTTGAAGGAAGTTGCGGTAGGCTAAACTAGGAGAGATTGCTATGAAGCGAGAATTCACGCTCGACTCTGAAGCTTGCGCCGTCCTCGACAGTCTAGCCGAACAGTTTCCCGGTGGCGCGGATGCCATTGTTAATCAGGCACTCCACATGTTCAACATGGAGAAACGCTTGGATGAAATCGAAGCAGACCCCGAATTTCAGGCACTGATGGACGCATCGGAACGAGACATCCGCGAGGGCCGGACTGTCGCGCATGAGGACGTAGAAGAGTTCCTCAGGAAGCACCGGAAGTAATCGCCCTTGAGAGCCAAGATTTCGTGGCCTATCGCGGTTCTCGCCGCGTTGCTGACCGAACTGCGCCCCGCCGACCAAGAGGCAATTCTCAAAAGAGTAGCATGCAGTCTTTTCCCGAAATGTACCCTCGTCGAGAGAAGGGCCGCTTTGCCGGTTGCCGCTCGTTTTCCGAGGGCAACTGGACAATCTATTACCGTTACGTTTCTCGCGTGGTTTTTGTCGGGGCCATCTGGCCCGCCCGGATTCCTCTGCCACGCTGAGAAGTGTTACATTCGTCTGGATGCCCAAAGCGATCGACATGCATGTCCACCTCCCGACCTCCAGTTGGCTCGATGTCGCGATTCAACCGTATCGCGTGCCCGCTGAAAAATTCTTTCGCGCCACCGTGCCCACGCGCGAGATGGAGGAAGTGGCGCGACTCTATGAGGAGCTCGATATCCTCGGCGTGCTCCTCGCTTGGGACGCCGAAACGGCCACCGGACTCGCGCCGCTCACCAACGACGAAGTCGCTTCGATTGTGCGCCGCTATCCGAAGCAGTTCATCGGATTCGCCAGCGTCGATCCGTGGAAAGGCAAGAAGGCGATCATCGAGATGGAGCGCGCTGTTAAAGCGCTTGGGCTGAAGGGCGCGAAATTCCATCCCGGCATCCAGGCCTTTTACCCGCACGACGTGCATTTTTATCCTTTGTATGAGAAGATCTCTGAATTGGGCGTGCCAGCTTTGTTTCACACCGGCACCAGCGGGCTCGGAGCGGGGATGCCCGGGGGCATGGGGATCAAATTGGACCACACGCGTCCAATTTGGCTCGATCATGTCGCCGCCGATTTTCCGAAGTTGACGATCATCGGCGCGCATCCAGCGTGGCCGTGGCACGAAGAGATGTTGGCCATTATCCAGCACAAGTCCAACGTATTCATGGACCTCTCTGGATGGTCGCCGAAGTATCTGCCCAAGGTGATCGTCGACGAGGCACGGGGGCGTCTCAGCGACAAAATGCTGTTCGGAAGCGATTATCCTTTCATAACGCCACAAAGGTGGTTGGCCGACTTCGAGGCGGTCACCGCAGCGGCTGGATTCTCGCCGGAAACAAAGGTAAAGATTCTTTACGACAACGCTGCGGGTATCCTTCGGCTGGTTTAGACTGTATCTTTGGTATAGGAACTAAGTAGGCTAGTGGTACCGACGGGGCGTAGAGGGTTCTGCTTAGCGAGGCGAGCCAAACTTCTCGGCGGTTTACGCGCGATTTTTTTGGAGGAAGTATTTTCATGAGTGTTCCTGCGCAAGAATCCAAACATCAGCTTGGCCAATCATCAAAAGGCAGCGGCTGGATTTCCTGGATCATCGTGCTGGCTTTGCTCGGCGCCGGCGGTTGGTATTACAAAAAGACGTTCATGGACCAGCAAGCGTCCGCCAACACCGCCTCCGGCAAGAACAAAGGGAAAAAGGGCATCGGCGCGGTTCCCGTAGTTCTGGCCGGGGTGACGCGCGGCGATATGCCGGTGTACCTGCGCGGTCTGGGATCGGTGCTGGCGCTCAATACCGTCACGGTCCACAGCCGCGTCGATGGTCAACTGATGACCGTCGGATTCAAGGAAGGGCAATTCGTGCGCGAAGGCGATTTGCTCGCGCAAATCGATCCGCGGCCGTTTGAAGTGATGCTGGAACAAGCCGAAGGCCAACTGGCGCACGACAAAGCCGCCCTCGCCGACCTGCAACTGAATTACGAGCGCTTTAAATCGCTCTACAAAGACGGCGTCATCGCCAAGCAGCAAGTCGACACACAGCTCTCGCAAGTGGGAACGCTCGAAGGATCGATCAAGAGCGATCAGGCGCAGATCGACAACGCCAAGCTGCAATTGACGTACTCGAAGATTCATTCGCCGATCAACGGCCGCATTGGATTGCGCCTCGTCGATCCCGGCAACATCGTGCACGCTTCCGATACGCAGGGCATGCTGGTGATCACGCAGATGCAGCCGATCGCCGTGACGTTCAACCTGCCGCAAGAGAGCCTGCCGCAGGTCTACAAGAAACTGCGCGCCGGCGAAGAACTGCCGGTGGAAGCGTTCGATTCCACCAGCACCAGCAAAATTGCCAGCGGAAAATTGCTCACCATCGACAATGAGATCGATCCGACGACGGGAACGTACAAACTGAAGGCGCAGTTTCCCAACGAAGATCACGCCTTGTTCCCGAATCAATTCGTGAACGTTCGCATGCGGGTGGACACCGAGCGCGGACTTTCGCTCGCGCCCGCGGCGGCGATCCAGCGCGGACCGCAAGGCAATTACGTTTTCCTCGCCGAGGACAATAAGGCCAAGGTGCGGCCTGTCACCGTGGCCATCACCGAGGGAGAAACGGTCGGAGTGAAAGACGGGTTGAACGTCGGCGACATGGTGGTGATCGACGGCATCGACAAACTCGATGACGGTTCGGCGATCAACACTGGAGGCGGCGGTGGAAAACGCGGCGGAAAGGGCAAGAACAAAGAAGCAGCCGACGATAACGCCGCGCCCGCGGGCGGCAGTGCAGGTAGCGGCAAAGACGCCGCCGGGTCGAAAGACACGCCGGCTCCGGCGAAAGCGGGCGGCAAGGGCGGCAGCGGTTCCAAGCGTCACGGAGGCTCGCGCGCCGAATGAGTCCGTCTCGGCCATTTATTCTGCGGCCGGTTGCCACCAGCCTGCTGATGGCGGGCATTTTGCTCGCCGGCTTTGTCGCGTACCGGCAACTGCCGGTGTCCGCGTTGCCGCAGGTGGACTATCCCACCATTCAGGTGCTCACGTTTTACCCCGGCGCCAGTCCCGACGTGATGGTGTCTTCTATCACCGCGCCGCTGGAGCGCCAGTTCGGACAAATCCCCGGATTGAATCAGATGATGTCGACGAGCTCCTACGGAAGCTCGATCGTCACGCTGCAGTTTTCGCTTGAACTGAATATCGACGTCGCGGAGCAGCAAGTGCAAGCCGCGATCAACGCGGCGGCGCAACTTTTGCCGCGCGACTTGCCGAATCCGCCGGTCTACAACAAGGTGAATCCCGCGGACGCGCCGATTCTCACGCTCGCGCTTACGTCGGACACGCTGCAGCTCTCGAAAGTGGAGGATTTGGCCGACACGACGCTGGCGCAAAAAATCTCGCAGCTTCGCGGCGTCGGTTTGGTGAGCATTTCCGGCGGCCAGCGCCCCGCCGTTCGCGTGCAGGCGAATCCCATGTCGCTAGCGTCTTACGGAATGACGCTCGAGGATCTACGGACCGCGCTCGGGCAGGCCAACGTCGATCAAGCCAAGGGGAATTTCGATGGCAAGTTGCAGGCCTTCACCATCGGCGCGAACGATCAGCTTTTGTCGAGCGAAGGCTACGCCAAGTTGATCGTGGCGTATCGCAACGGCGCACCGGTGCGGCTGGTCGATGTCGCCAAAGTGATCGACGGTGCGCAGGACACCAAGCAAGCCGCGTGGTCGGCGGTCGCGGATGCGAGCGGCAAGACCGAACTCAAGCCGAGCGTGATTCTCAACATCCAGCGCCAGCCGGGCGCGAACATCATTGAAGTGGTCGATCGCGTGAAGAATTTGCTGGCCACGCGCACCAGTATCCCGCCCACGGTTTCGATCACGCCGCTCACCGATCGCACGCTGACCATCCGCGCGTCGGTGGCAGACGTGCAGTTTGAATTGATGCTCACCGTCGCGCTCGTGGTGATGGTGATTTTCCTGTTCCTGCGCAGTTTCGCCGCCACAATCATTCCGAGTATCGCCGTGCCGCTCTCCATCGTTGGGACATTTGGCGTGATGTACTTGCTCGGCTACAGTTTGAACAATCTCTCGCTGATGGCGTTGACGATTTCGACAGGTTTTGTGGTCGACGACGCCATCGTGATGATTGAAAACATTTCGCGCTACATCGAAATGGGCGATACGCCGCTGGAAGCCGCGCTGAAGGGCTCCGAGCAAATCGGGTTCACCATCGTTTCGCTGACCGTTTCGCTGATCGCCGTGCTGATCCCGCTGTTGTTCATGGCCGACATCGTCGGCCGGCTCTTCCGCGAATTCGCCGTGACGCTGGCCGTCACAATCCTGATGTCGGCGGTGGTATCGCTGACGCTGACGCCGATGATGTGCTCGCGCCTGCTACGTCACGAGCGTCCCGAGGATCAAGGTGCGTTGTATCGCCTCTCGGAGCGTGCGTTCGAGGCGGTGATCGCGTTTTACGGACGCACGCTGCAAGTGGTGCTGCGATTCCGCGCGCTCACGCTACTCGTGACGGTGGGTACCCTCGTCGCCACGATCTATCTTTACGTCATCGTGCCGAAAGGATTTTTCCCGGTGCAGGATACCGGCGTGATTCTAGGCATTTCCGAAGCGCCGCAATCGTCCTCCTTCGATTCGATGGCGCGGAATCAGCAGGAGCTCGCCAAGATCATCATGCAGGACCCGGCGGTCTCGAGCTTGTCGTCGTTCATCGGCATCGACGGCACGAATACTACGATGAACAGCGGCCGGATTCAGATCAACTTAAAGTCGATTGAGGAGCGCGGCGTTTGGTCCGATGAAGTGATCCGGCGGTTGCAGCCGAAACTCGCCGGCGTGCAGGGAATCACGTTGTTCATGCAGCCGGTGCAGGATCTCACCGTGGAAGATCGCGTGAGCCGCACGCAATTTCAGTTCAGTTTGGAAGACTCGAGCCAAGCCGAGCTCGACCAGTGGACCCCGAAATTCCTGGAAGCGTTGCAAGGCTTGCCGCAGTTGCGCGACGTGGCCACCGATCAGCTCAACTTAGGCTTGCGCTCGCATTTGGTGATCGATCGCGACACGGCGTCGCGGTTGGGAATTCTGCCCTCCGACATCGACAACGCACTGGAAGATTCGTTCGCGCAACGCCAAGTGTCCACGATGTACACGCAGTTGAATCAGTACAAAGTGGTGCTCGAAGTCGATCCCAAGTTCCAGAAGAATCCCTCGTCGTTGGGCGACATTTACTTGCGTACCGCATCGGGCGGTCAAGTGCCGCTTGCGGCGCTTACGCATCTCGAAACCGGGAACATGCCGTTGGCGCTCAATCACCAGGGGCAATTTCCGGTGGTGACGGCCTCATTCAATCTCGCGCCGGGCACGTCGCTCGGTGATGCCGTCGACGCCATCAATCGCACGCGCGATCAACTGAACATGCCACCGAGCGTGCAGCAGGCCTATCAAGGCACGGCGCAAGCGTTCCTGAACTCGCTGGCCAGCGAGCCGTTATTGATTCTCGCCGCCCTCGTGACGGTGTACATCGTGCTGGGTGTTTTGTACGAAAGCTACATTCATCCGATCACGATTTTGTCCACGCTGCCGTCGGCGGGCGTGGGCGCGATCGTGGCGTTGCAACTTTGCAAGACGGAATTCAGCGTGATCGCACTGATCGGCATCATTCTATTGATTGGTATCGTGAAGAAGAACGCCATCATGATGATCGACTTCGCGCTGGAGGCCGAGCGCGAGCACGGCAAGACGCCGCTCGATGCGATTTATGAAGCGTGCCTGTTGCGTTTCCGTCCCATCATGATGACCACGATGGCCGCGCTGCTCGGTGGATTGCCGCTGGCCTTGGGCGCGGGCACGGGTTCCGAATTGCGGCGTCCGTTGGGCATCACGATTGTCGGTGGATTGATTTTGAGCCAGATCTTGACGCTGTACACGACGCCGGTGGTTTATTTGGCGTTCGATTGGGTCGCCCGGCGCATGGGTTTGAGCACCGCGCCTGTGGGTGAGCCGTTGGAATCGACCGGGGATTAAAATGAATATCTCCTCCAACATCTCGGCGCCGTTTATTCGCCGCCCTGTCGCGACATCGCTGTTGACCGCGGCAATCTTACTGGCCGGCGCGCTCGCGTTTCGCTTCCTTCCCGTCGCGCCGCTGCCGCAAGTGGAATTTCCCACGGTTTCGGTTAACGCCGGCTTACCCGGTGCGAGTCCCGAAACGATGGCATCGGCTGTTGCGACGCCGCTGGAACGTCAGTTCGGCCGCATTTCCGGCGTTACGGAAATGACATCGTCGAGCCAGCTCGGTTCGACGAGCATCACGCTGCAATTCGATTTGAACCGCAACGTGGACGCGGCTGCGCGCGACGTGCAGGCAGCGATCAACGCCGCCGCCGGACAACTTCCTGCTGATTTGCCGAGCGTTCCCACGTGGCGCAAGCAGAATCCTTCGGACTCGCCGATCATGATTCTGGCGCTGACCTCCACCACGATTCCGCTTCCCAAGGTCTACGACGCCGCCGATTCAATTCTGGCGCAGAAACTTTCCCAGATCGACGGCATGGGACAAGTGGGACGCTGGGGCGGAGCGCAACCGGCGGTGCGTGTACAAGCGAATCCCACGGCGCTGAATAAATACGGCATCAGCTTGGAAAAAGTGCGCAGCGTGTTGAACACGGCCAATGCCATCGGTCCCAAGGGATCGTTCGCCGACGCTCGCAATACTTACTACATCACCGACACCGATCAGATTTTCAAGGCTGCCGACTACCAGAAGCTGCTGGTGGGTTATCGCAACGGCGCGCCGGTGCGCCTGAGCGACGTCGCGTTGGTCACCGATTCCCAACAGGACCGCCGCAACGACGGCATCGCCTCTCGCCGCGAGGACGATGGCTCGACATCGGGCGGCCCCGCGGTTTCGCTGGTGCTTTTTAAGCAGCCCAACGCCAACATCATCGACACGGTCGATCAGGTCTACAAGGAATGGGATAGCCTGCAGGCATCGATTCCGCCGGCGATGAAAATGCAAGTGGTGCTCGACCGCACCACGACGATCCGTGCATCGATCTCCGACGTGGAGAAAAGCCTGGTGATCTCGGTGCTGCTCGTGGTGCTGGTGGTTTTCGTTTTCCTGCGCAGCGGATGGGCCACCATGATTCCCAGCGTCGCCGTGCCGCTATCGCTGGTGGGCACGTTCGGCGTGATGTACCTGCTCGGCTACAGTCTGGACAACTTGTCGCTGATGGCGCTGACGATTTCCACCGGATTCGTCGTCGACGACGCCATCGTTGTGATCGAGAACGTCACGCGTTATTTGGAAATGGGCATGAAGCCGCTGGAAGCCGCGTTCAAGGGCGCCAGCGAGATCGGATTCACCGTAATCTCCATGTCCACGTCGCTGGTGGCCGTGTTCATCCCGATTCTCGCGATGGGTGGCATCATCGGCCGCTTGTTCCGCGAGTTTGCGGTGACGCTTTCGACGGCGATCGCCGTGTCGCTGTTGGTCTCGCTTACCACCACGCCGATGATGTGCGCCAAATTCCTGAAGCACGAGGATGGCAAACACGGCTTCTTCTATCGGCTCTCGGAAAAAGGCTTCAATCTTTTGCACGATGGCTACGCGTTTTGCTTGCGCTGGGTGCTGGGCCACCAGCCGCAAGTGTTGTTCATCACGATTCTCACGGTGTGCCTGAACGTCGCGCTGTTTGTGAAAACGCCCAAGGGATTTTTCCCGCAGCAGGACACCGGCCGTTTGAACGGCTCGATCACCGCGGATCAAGACACATCGTTCTCGGCCATGGATGCGAAGATGCGCCAGTTCGCGGCCATTGTCCAGGACGATCCGGCGGTGGATTCTCTGAACGCGTCGACGGGCGGCGGTGGCGGCGGTGGCGGCAGCGCGATCAACACCGCGCGCATGTTCGTTCAGTTGAAGGACCTCGAAGTCCGCAAGATCGACGCCGACGGTGTGATGGCTCGCCTGCGCGGGAAACTCTCGAAGATTCCCGGCGCGGTCCTGGTGTTGCAAGCGGTGCAGGACGTACGCGTGGGTGGTCGCGGCTCCAGCGCGCAGTATCAATACACGCTGCAATCGGAACACATCGAGGACCTCACCAAGTACGCGCCGCAGATGCTCGAAAGACTTCAGCACCTGAGTTTGATCACCGACGTGACCAGCGATCAGCAGACGCACGGACTGCAAAGCATGCTGAAAGTCGATCGCGACGCGGCGTCGCGCATGGGCGTGTCGATGACCGCCATCGACAACACGCTGAACGACGCGTTTGGACAGCGTCAGGTATCGAACCTCTACATGTCCCTGAATCAATATCACGTGGTGATGGAAGTTTCGCCCGAGTACCTCTCGAACCCCGACGCGTTGAAGAGCATTTACGTGCCGGCGTCGAACGGCACGATGATTCCGCTCAGCGCGTTCTCGCACTATGAGAACAGCTACTCGGCGTTGTCGGTGAATCACCAGGGCCAAGTTCCTTCCATCACGATTTCCTTCAACTTGTCGAAGGGTGTGGCGCTCGGCGATGCCACCGATGCCATCGACGCGATCGCGGCGGAAGTGGGAATGCCGTCCAGCATTCGCGCCGGTTACCAGGGAACGGCTGCGGCGTTCCAGGATTCGCTGGCCTCCCAGCCGATCCTGATTATTACCGCGCTGACCACCGTGTACATCGTGCTCGGCGTTTTGTACGAAAGCTACATTCACCCGATCACGATTCTTTCCACGCTGCCTTCGGCGGGTGTGGGCGCGCTCTTGGCGATCCAGTTTTTCAAAACGGACTTGAACGTGATCGCGCTGATCGGCATCCTCCTGCTGATCGGAATCGTGAAGAAAAACGCCATCCTGATGATCGACTTCGCGATCGGCGCGCAACGCGTCGGTGGTATGTCGGCGCTCGAAGCGATCCACAAAGCCTGCTTGCTGCGTTTCCGTCCCATCATGATGACCACGCTGGCCGCGCTATTCGGCGCGTTGCCGTTAGCGCTGGGCACTGGCACGGGATCGGAACTGCGGCGCCCCTTGGGAATCACGATTGTCGGCGGATTGATCTTGAGTCAAGCGCTCACACTGTTTACGACGCCGGTGGTCTACCTCTACATGGACCGCCTCTCGGCGTGGTTCGCGCGCTATCGCCGCCGCGCCGTGTCGCCGGTGGTCGCCGAGCCGGCGCATTAGCCGGCGCCTTATTGTTTGAACTTGACCTGGTTCTCGCGCAGGAAATCTATCAAAGAGTCCAACGTGCTTGCGTAGCCCAAACCTGCTTGATCGTGCTCGCCGCGGGCCTGGACGACACCGATTACTTTGCCGTCCGGCGTGAACAAGGGGCCGCCACTGTTGCCGAGCCACGGACTCTTATCGATGATCTGTTCTTGAGCATACCGAACGGCCAAAGCCGCGCGAGCCGTAACGGGTCGCGCGGAATCCAGCGGGAATCCAATGAAACCGAGCATCGAACCGTCTGCCGGCTCAGAGGTGGCAAATGTCACAGGGCGGATCTTGGACTTCACGACCCGATCGGCGAAAGGATTGGTTTTGGTTCGACAAAGCGCCAAATCGCGAGCCGCATCCGCCGTGCACGTGCGGATTTCGAACCGCCGCATGTTCATGTCGGCGGCTCCTTCGCCCCAGCTTCTTCCGGGAACGTACACCGCGCAGCCCTGAATCTTCCTGATACCTTGCAGGACATGGGCCGCCGTCACGAACGTTCCGTCCTGATCCACGAAGAATCCCGTTCCGGCAATGGCGCGGCCCTTCGTAACTTCATCGGACCAGGGGCGGCACGAGATTGGGATCACCGACATTCGCACATTGTTGGCCGCGCCGACAAACGCGTCGGACTGCGGCCGGCTCGTACGCAGTACCGTGGTCAAAGTGACGGCATTCAGCAAACACAAGATGCCAAGAAGGCAAGCGGTGAGGATATGGAAGCGCGACGGTTCTGGCGATGGTCGATGGATCCAGCCGGAATGGCTGGTGGCGGAAAGGTTCCGGTCAAGCGAAGAGACAAACTCGACACGCGCGCTCCACACATGGCGTGTGGGGTCCGTCAGGATCGATGCTGAGTCCGGTACGTCATACGCTGCTCTTTGGAATGCACTGGCCCTCCCATGTGAGCGGCTTACTTCGGGCTCAGCGTAGCACACACCAGCCGTGGAATCAACCGGCTTGCGTTACAGTTGGAATCGGAACTTTTAGCGCATCCGGCGCCGGGGCGGTGCGTGGTGCTCGAACTCGCGATTTTCCCTCAGCAGGCGCGCCAACTCGGGCCACGTTCGTTGATCGTACCCCGATCGATCTTGCTGCCAGGAGCGGACGAGTGCCACAGCGTCATCCTCACGACCGTTTTCCGGTGCGTGTTTTCCGGATTCCTCCAGGGCCGTCTGCCAGCCCACCGTTCGCAGATAACGCAACTCGTAGGAATCTTCACCCTTGCGCAGGTACTTCAGACTGGAATCCTTGCGGGCGTCGTCGTGAAGTTTTTTCAGGACCACCGTCAAGGCCGGCGCATCAAGGGGATGACGCCAGTGTTCGATCACAAGATCTTTGGCCGCCGCTCGGTTCTGCTTCGTGGCATCTTGCTGGAATCGGCGCTTAATCACATTGGGAACCTGCGACGCCACGCGTTCATGTTTTTCCTCGACGACATTCCATGCCTGTTGAAGGGGCATTTTATCGGCGGCGTTCAGCAATTCAGAGAAGAAGACACGGCGTTTCCTGACGGAAAGTTCCGCGGCTTCAAAAGATTGCTTATACTCAAAGGCCTTTACCCTGATTTCAACGCCCCGTGGCGTCGGCGGCAATGGTCCGGGTTCCTGCTCTCGCTCTCGCGTTTCGCGCACCTGAACTTGATACCCATTCCGCGGCGCCACCAACGGCCACAACCGGCAATCCATGACCTTGGCGCAGGGACTGGCGAGCGTGGCGACGAACCAAAACATTTGGTACGAGCGCACATTGGCGGCGGGATCGCAACCCAGAGCCACCAGCCCGGTCTCGGGTGCGGTGTTTTTTGGCATGCGCACCAACTTCGCGTAGGCGGCTTCGAATGGGCAGTCTTCGACCGAGTAGGGACGGGCTCCGTGCGCTAGTTTTGAAAATGAATCGTAACCGGCGCCGTCGCCGAGAGCTTCGCCGGTGAGCCGCTTGAACAGCGATAGGCCCACACGGTTAGCGCCACGGAAATAACAACCGGGAAATTCGAGCTCAACCAGCGGGTCTGGGTTCGCGAAAAACAGGACGCTATCCACCGATGTCGCCTCCGATCGCCAGCCTAGGAGTGCGAAGTGGGCCAGTCCTAATAGTACCACTAAACAGTTCCATCTGCTTATCCGCGACTCAAGTTGGTTAACTTCATCGCACGCTGTCCGGATCTGTCCATCCAATGGGACGCTGCGGCAGGCCTCGAGGTGGCAGGTTTGTGACCAGATCCCGAATGTATATGCGAAAAAAGGGGTTACTGGTTCAATCGAACCTGTTCGGCTAGGAGACTAACGCTCAATGTGGGCGGATTAGTTACCGGATTCCGTGATCGTTGGCCACCTGGCGAGTGGAATTTGGCGCCGATTGTTCCAAATCGGCGGGCCGTCAGCGGCCTGCCTTGTTGACGTAGCGCCGGCTGCGGACGACGAGTTTTTGGGTCTTCACGCGCTCGATGATTTGTTGGCACTCCGAGACCATCGCGTCGGCCATGGATGGTTTTTTTCGTTTCGTTCGTCTCGTTCGTTTGAGGAACACGCGCTCGATCCTCGCCAATGACCCTGCCTCGTAGCCGGCCTCCACGCCCTCCGGAGCGATGAGGAAGGTCTTGGCGGCGATGTCGAATTTTTCCGCCGCTTGAGCGATCAACTTCCTCATCAAGGGTCGCTGGGCCTTATAACCGTTGTCGAGGATGATCAACAGGTCCAGTTTCTCGACGGCGGAAGGATCGACGCAAGGTTCTTTCCCCGTGGCCCAAGCTGTTTCGCTCAGATGGTCGAACGTGCACTCCCTGTTGATCGTGGAGCAGAGAGCGCTGACAACATTTCCGAATCTCGACTCAAGCGCCGGCGCGATGACGCCGACGCAGAGCGGCTCTGCAGCGACAACTTCCGGCTTGAACCGGACCATGTCGTTGTGGCAAGTCTCATCATCCAGCTCCATCTCCTTCGATCGTCTAGGCCGCTGTGAGCGCGGCATGATGTTGTGCCACAAGTGCGCTCTCCCAAAGCGGGATAGGTGCCGGAGGTCGTCGGTCGCAACAATGCCGTCCAGACTCTCCGCCTGCGCCGCCAGGATGAGATCGATTTCCAACGCCGGATCCGGCTTCGATTGGCGACCGATTCGCCGCTCCATCGCCCAAAACTGCGCTGCCCTTCGCAAGACTTCCGGTGTCAACGGGAGACGATGGATATTGCCGGCCTGGCAAAACTCGTCGAGACGCTCCAGCGATTTTTTTCGGTCTTCCTCTTTAATCTTGTCTACCCGTTTCTGGAAACGGTTAATTTCGATGAGATTGATGGCTCGGCGCAGCTCGAACTCGATGATCTCCGGAACCACGAACTCGGCTCCGCGTTCTTGAAGAAACGCGAACCAGTCCGCGATTTCCCGGCTCTGGTCCTCTTCCGGATGCACGAGTTTGCCGAGCGGTCCGCTATCCAAAAGGATCGCTTCAGCCATCTTGCCGGCTCCCGAGGAAGGAGCGATTCTCCGCCAGGATCCGAGCCAACTCCGGCCACGTCCGCCGATCATACCCGGATTTGTCCGCTTGCCAGGACCGCACCAGCGCCACCGCATCGTTCTTGCTCGCCCCATTCTTTGGCGCGGCCGCCACGTTGCGCCGCGGCAGCTTCCCCATGGCTGGCGCCCACTCGTAATTGCGCAAATACCGAAGCTCAAAACCGTTGGCAGCAGGCGAGACGTACCGCAGCTTGGGACTTTCCGCCACACGGTTCAGGATCTTCGGCATGAGATGCACCAGCGCGGCTGCATCCAAGGCGTGCTCCCAAAGGTGTGTCAGTTCCTTCTTCGCCTTCCGAATACTGGCCGAAGTCGATTTCTTCGTGCACACATCCACCACCGCCTTGGGCGCGCGCTCGGCGATCTTGGGAAACTTGGCCGCCCCCTCGTCCCAGGCCTGGTCCAATCTCGCTCCCTTCTCCAGTTCGGCCAGCACGTGAAAATAAAAGTGCTTCGGTTTGTCCACTTCGAGTTTGGATCGCCTCACCGGCTCCCTGAAACTCAGCGCCGGGATGTTCACCGTAACGCTCGAAGGCGTGCGCGCCAGAAGACGAAAGCCGTCGGCGCTGGACTTGCTGTCGACGATGAAGGCCGCGACAGGCGCCCCAGCCAGCAACGGAAGGAGCCGATAGTCGATGCCGCGTACTTGGTTCCGCGCTGCCGCGTCCGGCGCCGGCGAAGCTTGAAACCAGAAAAGCCGATAGCGCCGGGACGGCGACTGCGCATGCCGGTCGGCATGCCCGTCAACGGCTGCGATGCCAGGCACCATTGTCTTCTTTTTATTCTTGGTCTTTTCCGCTTCGATCGTGGCGTAGGTTTGCTCGAACGGGCAGTGATCCAACAAGTAGGCGTGCGGCGCATTCACAACATCGCAGAAGATCCTGCCTTCTTGCAGCCCATTTCTGGTGATCTTTTTGAGCAACTTGCCGGCAATTCGATTCGCACCGACAATTACGCACCCGCTCATGTCCATGCGGACCATCGGATCGAGAGCAAAATCAGTATAAGCGTCAGGGAAGGTCATCCTACCTCCGCGAGTGATTTGAGAGGGGAAAGAAAACAGGAAAACTTCACGCGCAAACTTTCTATGTTTGATCGCGAGAACTTGATGAATATTACGGATTGCCTTACTGGAATATCTCGAACGTTGTAGAGAAACTCAGTATACCACAGCGCTGGCGCCGGAATCATCGACAGGCTGGCAAGCCTGCCGCGCTCAGCGGCGGCGCAAAGACTCCGTTCAAGTCGGACACAGATCGCCAATAAGGTGTCCCAGGGGTTGTGTGAGAATCGGCATTTATAATGAGCTAGATAAGGAAGCCATGTCAAGCGGGAATATCGTTTTTTTTCGGACCCAAGACCATGCGCCGGCGCGGCCGTGCGTTCGGCCCGACCAAACCAGGCGCTCCGCGCGCGGCGCGGAGCGCGCCCTATAACTCAAACTCACTATTGGTTGTGCCGCACAACAGAAAGCAGATCAGCTAATATAAAGAGCGGAGGAATGGCCGAGCGGTTTATGGCAGCGGTCTTGAAAACCGCAGGTGTCGAAAGGCACCCGGGGGTTCGAATCCCTCTTCCTCCGCCAATTTGTCTTTTTGATCGGCGCGGGTGTTTCGGCGGCAACCGGTCGGGAAAGGCGGCACTTTTCCGGCTCCCGTCTTATCGGCACTTGGCAAGCAAACGCGAGGTCGATGCCGAACCGCAGTGCTCGCTTTTCTCCGGCGGGCGCGATCATCGCGATAATGTCTGGTTTCCACCACGGAACGGTATGCTAAGATTGCGCGCGATGCGGCTCCGTTGAGCGGAGCCTGGAAGGGGCTTCGCTTGCGCACTCTTGGGCTTACTATCGCTCCTCTCTTGCTGTTGGCGTCTCCCTTTCTGTCCGGCCAGGTGCAGTTTACTGTGGGCAGTTCGGCGCGGCAGGTGCGCGTCGAAGGCCTCACCGAGAACGTGGGCAATGTGATCATAACGGCGCACACCGCCGGAACGCTCCGAGCCGGTTCCACCATCACGATCACATATAACACGAGCGTCACCGGCGCCATTGGCCCCAAGGCTGTCCTCGGCGTTATGGGGAATACGCTCTGTTTCGCGCCGTGTGGGAACGCCGGTGTAACGGCCTCCGGCACCCAACTCACACTCAGTTTCCCTGCCGACCTCCAGTTCGGAGTGAATGACTATTTAACCGTTTCGGAAGTCCGGTTGGACGTCAACCACTTGGGAGTGGCCGTCCCAACGGTCACTGCCACGCTGGCCGCCACTTCCCCCTCGACGATTTTTCCGATTACGTTTTCCAACAACAACATCGTGGTTGCGAACATTGTAGACCCGTCGCTGACCCTGAGCTTCGTTCCGGCCACCGCCGCGATCACTACGTGCCAGGTTGCGACGCAATCGTTCTCGGTTGTCGTGAAGGAACGCGCTTCGGCCAGCCTGACCACCCTTTCGGACGAAAACAAGCTCACACCTGACTTTCCGGTGACCAACGGGACCGCGATCGTGGTCGATATCAGCGACGTCCCGGCGGGCTTGGCGGTAACTCCCGGCACGCCGGTCTATTCCGGAGTAAATCGGTTGACCGTGCCTGCGGCGCAGACCTCCTCCAGTCAGTTTGCGGCGTTGACCTTTGTGTATACGGTGACGGCCGACGATACGACTACGGCGGAAACCTATACGCTGCCTTTTACGCTCGGCCTGCCAGCCGGTACGTCGGGGACCTCCATCGGGGCGATCGGAACGGCCGTGAACGTGGCGGCAACGGCGGTCGTTGGACCCCAACAAAGCTCCAACGTGGCCGTCGCGTTCAATTCCAACACCGAGCCCTCCCCAACGCCCGTGGCGACGGTCATGGACTGCCCGACTTCGATATCGGTACAACCGACTTCCTTGACCTTCTCAGCCGCCCAAGGCCAAACGGCCCCGGCTCAAACGCTGGCGGTTACCACTTCCGCAGCCTGGACGGCCACCGCCACAACTTCCCTCGGCGGCAACTGGCTTTCGATCACTCCGCAAACCGGAACGGGCTCGGCCAACCTGACCGTTACCGCGGCGACCGGAACGCTGGCGGCGGGAACCTACAGCGCGTCGATCAAAGTTGCCGCGAATGGTGGCGCGAATCCCTTCCAATTGATCCCGGTCACCTTTACGGTGACCGCATCTCCTCAGGCGGTTGTGGTCACGCCGTCCTCCCTGACCTTCACGACTACGGCGGGCCAGAGCGCCGCGACTCAGCAACTCACGTTTTCGCTAGCGTCGGGCGTCTCGTTTAACCTCGGTTGGACATCCACCGTCAGCAGCACCGGCAATTGGCTCTCCCTTAGTCCGACGAGCGGGAGCGTCGCCAGCACCACCGTAACGGCATCCACGGCGAGTTTGCCTGCCGGGACTTATAGCGGTTCGATTGTGCTTAACTTTTCCGGCGCGGCGACGTCTTCGCTGACCGTGCCGGTAACCTTGACCGTCAATGCCCCTACGCCCACGGCGGTGGTCACGCCGTCCTCATTGATCTTCACGACAACGGCCGGCCAGAGCCCCGCGACGCAGCAGCTCGCGTTGTCGCTCGCGTCGGGCTCCGCTTTCAACCTGGCATGGACGTCCACGGTCACCAGCACCGGCGGCACTTGGCTTTCCATCAGTCCCGCATCCGGCACCGGTGCGGCGATCGTCGCGACGGCCGCCGCGGCGAGTTTGCCCGCAGGTACCTATAGCGGTTCGATCGTGATTCATTTCACAGTCGCCGCAACATCGCTTACCGTCCCGGTTACGCTGACGGTGAACGCGGTCTCTACCGCGTTTACAGCCAAGCCGTCTTCTTTGACCTTTACGACGACGGCTGGCCAGAGCCTTGCGAATCAACAACTCACGTTGTCGCTGAATTCAGGCGCCGCGTTTAACGTTCCATGGGCGGCCGTCGCCAGCAGCACCGGCAACTGGCTTTCCGTCAATCCGTCGTCTGGAAGCGGCTCGACGATTACCGTGATGGCCGCCACCTCCAGCCTGGCCACCGGTTCCTTTAGCGGATCGATCACGATCACAACTACCGATTCCCAACTGAACTCGGTCACCGTGCCTGTGACGTTGACGGTAACGGCGGCGCCGATCGCCGCTTCTCCCACGCCGCTTCGGCTTGCGGCGACCGCCGCCAATCCGGGGCCCACGGAAATCGTCAACGTCACTGTGGGTTCATCGACGGCCACGTGGACCGCCATGACGCAGACGACCACCGGGGGCAACTGGTTGTCGATCAGTCAGACTTCTGGAACCGGCAACCAGCCGATTACGGTGAGCGGCAACGCGGTCTCTCTGTCGGCGGGAATTTACGGCGGATCGATCGTGTTTACACGTACCGATGGAACGGGGACCGCCACCGTGCCCGTGACGCTGGTCATGGGGATTCAAACGGCGGGCGCCGATCAGACGCTGAAGTATCCGCTGGTTTCAACGGGCACCTGCTCCTCGAGCTTCTTTATCGCCACGGCGCAGCCGGTGACGCAGCAAGATGAAGGCGTCCTGGCCTTGGTGGTCTCGATTAACCAGGGGTTGCTGGTGGGCGGCTTCAACTTGGGCGGGGGATTTGCGGCCAACGGTGGATCTCCTGGTTTCGGACAATTCAAGATGCCCACCAATCTCCCGCCGGCGTCGGTGAATATTCAGTTGAACGCGCAAAACATCGTCGGCGAAACCGGGGCTTTGAACCTGGTGATGGCCGTGAACCAGGTGACGGCGACTGGCACGGCGTTGATCCAAACCACTAACGGGCCTCCGCCATTGAATCTGGTGACTCCGCTGCTGATGCCGGGCAATTTCTATACGGTAACGGTGACCAGCGCCTTCGGGTCTGCGCGAGGCAAATTTCAATTGCAGTTGATCTCGCCGAACAGCGGTTTTGAAGGCGGCGTGGTCGCGGGCGGCGTAGCCATTCAGGGTGTGACCGACTACGGTGGATTCTGCCTGCCCTCGAGTCAGGTCGTGAGCGTACAAGTGCAGGAGAAAACAACTTTCGGCGCCACGGGTGCGGGAAATCTGACGATCGGAATGCAGGATAGCTCCGGCAAGGAGTATCCGAACCAACCGTAAGATTGCGAGGTGTGGAAGGCGGCCCAATTGCCGGTTCAGTTGTACGTTAAGGTCTAACCGGACAAGTGACCGAGGCCATCCCGCCGACCCAAACCCACTGCTTTATTGTTCCCGCAGGACTGTCAACGGGTCAACATGCGCCGCGCGACGCGCCGGGATCACGCACGCCGCCAGCGACACCGCCGACAACACGGCGACCACGCTTGTCAACACCGCGGGATCGAAAGGCGTGACGCCGTAAATCTCGCGGGCTACCGCGTTTCGCGTCAACGCCGCACCCACGGCGCCCAAGAGCAATCCCAGGCCGAGCAGCGCTACTCCTTCGCTCGCCACCAGTTTCACGATTCCTCCCGGCGTGCAGCCCAGCGCCGAGCGAATCCCGATTTCCCGCGACCGCTGCGTCACTAAGTACGCTAGCACGCCGTAAATTCCAATCGCCGCCAGGAACAACGCGACTCCGGCGAAGCCGAACGCCAGCGTCATCGCGGCGCGCCGCGGCGCCAGCGACAAATCGGTGCGCTCGGACATCGTGTGAATGTCGTACAACGCGACGCTGGGAGCGGCTTGGCTCATGGCCGCCCGTAAATCGCGGGCCAACGTGCCGGTGTCACCCGACGTTTTCACCGTGAGACAAAACCCGCGCTCCACCGATTGCGCGAAAGGAAAGTAGTACGCGCCTACGCCGCCCGATGCGCTCAAATCCTCCAAACGCGCCGTGCGCACCACGCCGACAATCGTGCGGAAGTCGGTGTGCTCGTCGATCTTGAGAAGATTGTTGATATCACTCGGATGAAAAAGCCGGCGGCCGATGGGGTTACTGTTGCCATAGAAATGACGCGCCAGGTTTTCGTCGATAATCACCACGTTCTGGGCGTTCGCGCGGTCGTGTTCATTGAAATCGCGGCCTTGCACGATGTTCATGCCGATGGCCTGGAAATATCCGGGCGTGGCCATGATTTGCAGAGGAGAAATCAGCGACTCGCCCGGCTGCATCACGTATCCTTCGGCCAGGATCACGCTATCGCTGTGATCGCCGTCGAGCGGAACCTTGCTGGCGATCCCCGCGGCCGTGACGCCGGGAATCGCGCGGGCGGCGGCGAGCGCGCGATCGGCGAAGGCGCGCACGTCGTCGTCGGTTTTGTAGCTGGCGGCGGGAGCATTGGTCATCGCCGTGAGTACGCCGTGCGGATCGAAGCCGGCGTCGAGATGGATCAGCCGTTGGAAACTGGCGAGCAGAAGTCCCGCGCCGGCGAGCAGCACGAACGCCAAACCTACTTGCGCGACAACCAGACTCTGCCGGATGCGCCGCGCGCGGCGTCCGCCGGTTCCGGTGCGGCTTTCCTCACGCAGCATCTCGCTTAGCTTTCCGCGCACGGTTCCCAGCGCCGGAATCAAGCCGAGCACGAGACCCGTGAATAACGCGGCGGCGAGCGTCGCGACCAACACCGCGGAATCGATGCGAATTTCGCCGGAGCGGGGAAGTTGCTCCAGGCCGTTTCTAGAGAGGAGTTTCAGGATTCCCGCACCGATGGCTGCGCCCAACACGCCGCCGGCCAACGCCAGCGCAACGTTTTCCACGATCAGTTGACGTGTCAATCGCGCGGGACCTGCGCCCAACGCGAGGCGTGTCGCGAATTCCTTGCGGCGCAGTGCGCTTCTCGCCAGCGCGAGATTCGCCACGTTCAGCGCGCCGATCAGCAGCACGAACAGCGCGCCGCCCCACAGCAGATACAGCACACTCTTCACGCCTTCCACCATGTTGTCTTGCAGCAGCGTGACCGAAGTGTAAAAACCCGCGTTCGCGAGGATTTCCTTCCACTGCGGAAAGCGCGCGTTATTCGCTTCGGTGAGCGCCTGCATTTGCGCGCGCGCCTGATCGAGCGTGGCACCCGGTTTCAGGCGGCCGATGTGCGTAAAGTTGTTGCTGTGACGCGACTGTTTGATTTCCGCCGTCATGGCCAGCGGCATCCACATCCGTACTTTGGGATCAACGAAGGAAAATCCCGCGGGCATGACGCCGACGATCGCGAACGGTTTGCCGCTGAGGCGTAATTCTTTTCCGAGCGCCGCCGTGGGATCGCCGAAGAGTTGCCGCGCGAATCCGTCGCTCAGGATCAGCTCTTGTTCCGCGCCGATCTCGCCTTCGGCGTCGGTAAACGCGCGGCCGTACGCGGGCGTCACGCGCAGCAGGCGGAACCACGACGGCGTCACGGTCATGCCCTGCACGCGTTCCGGCACACCGTTGATTTCGATCGTGCGGCCGGCGTTCGAGAACATCGCTTGTTCCTCGAAGACGTGCATGTCGCGCAGGCGATCGTAGTAATCCGCGCCGCTGCTCTCGGTGCCTTTTTGCAATCCCGCCTTCGGATATTGATTCGCCATCAGCACGATGCGGTTCGACTCCGCCACGGGCAGCGGTTTCATCAGCGCGGAATAGACCACGGCGAACGTCGCCGTGTTGGCGGCGATACACACGGCCAACGTGAGAATGACGGTGATGGTGAAGCCGGAATCCTTACCGAGCGAGCGCAGACTGAATCGCAGATCGCGGAGAAGTTCGTCCATGCATCTTGATACGGCGTGGACCGCGCGAAGTTCCCGAAAAGACGGCTTGTCTTTACGCGAGTCTAACAAATCGCGGTGCGTCTCACCGTATAGCATTGGTGTGATGGCCGGACATTCGGTGCTCGTGGTGGACGACGTGCGATTCACGCGCGTCACGCCGCTATCGAAGTTCGACGCCAACACGGTGGCGGTGTCGATCGCGGGACTGACGGACGCGCCTAGCGTCGCGGCGTTGGCCGCCGCACCCGAAAACGGAGTGTTTTGTTTGAAACAATTTAGTTGGATTTTGTTCCGCCGCCATGCTAGCTTTATGAAGTATGGCGGCGGTTGGCACGATTCTTCCCGTTTCCGCGCAGCGTCCACCGGTTGTCTTCGCGCACCCCAGCGAGGCCATGTTCGCGCGCCTCATGGACTTTCATGGAATCCATTGGGAATATGAGCCGCGCACGTTCGCCGTCGAGTGGGACGGCGCGGGAAACGTCCGCGAAGGTTTTACGCCGGACTTTTACTTGCACGAGCTAGATCTCTACGTCGAACTGACCATGATGAAGCAGTCGTTGATTCGCCGCAAGAATCGCAAGCTACGTTTGATGCGCGAACTGTATCCGGAAGTGAGCGTCCGCGTCTTGTACCAGAAAGATCTGGAGGATCTGCAATTCAAGCTGAGTTCAGATGCTCCGGCCCTGCATGGATTGCCATCCTGATCTCGAGCGCGTTCTCTTCACCGAAGAGGAAATCCGCGCCAAAGTCGCGGAGGTCGCCGCGCAAATCTCCAGCGACTACGCGGGACGCGAGCCGATCCTCGTGGGCGTGCTGAAAGGCTCGGTGGTTTTTCTCTCCGACCTCGCCCGGCAACTCGAAATTCCCGCGCAACTCGATTTTCTTTCCATCACGCCGTTCGTTCCCTCCGCGGACCCCGGAGTTGTCCGCATCATCAAAGACCTCGATCATTCGATCGAGGACCGCGACGTGCTGCTCGTGGAAGACATCGTCGACACTGGTTTGACGCTGCGTTATCTCCTGCGCGCGCTCGGCGCTCGACGTCCGCGCAGCCTGCACGTTTGCGCGCTGCTCGACCGTGCGTCGCGGCGTTTGGCCGATGTTCCCATCCGCTATCGATGTTTTGAAATCCCCGATCGGTTTCTCGTCGGCTATGGACTCGACTATCAGCAGCTCTATCGCAATCTGCCGTACGTTGGAGTTATGAAGCAGGGCGTCGTGAAGAGTGGTATATTTCGCGGTTAGTAATGCCGCGCCGTCTTCCATACGTCCTTCTGTCGCTCCTGCTCGCCATTGCGGCCGAGGTGGAGATTCCCAACGCCGTTCAGGTTTGGAAAGAGGTCATCCGCCCGGAAACCGTGGTGCGTGCACCGCTCGTGATCGGCTCGTTCAGCGATCGCGTGACCTCGGTGGGCGTGGACGCATCGGCCGTCGGCGTGAAGAAAGGCGACCGCATTCTCGAAATCAACGGCGCCCGGTACATGGGTAGCGCGACCTACGGACGAGCGATGGCGCGCGCGAACGTCGGCGACATTCTGGCACTGCGCGTCGCATCCGAAAGCGATCCGGCCGGACGGATCGTCAACATTCGGCTGAGCGCCGCGCCTGCCAATCCGTGGTCGGCGCGCGCCGTGAACATCGGAATTGCATTCATCCGTCCGGTGTTCTGTTTGTTGCTGGGATTTGCCGTCGCGTTCGTCCGTCCACGCGATCCTGTGGCCTGGATCCTGCTGGGAATGATGATTGGCTTTGCGTGCCTGGCGCCGGGCGATGCCTCCCGTTATCCCGACGGCGCGCGGCAAATTGGATTCATCTTCTTTTCTGTCGGCGTGGTCCTCTGGCCGGTATTCATGATGTTGTTCGGCATTCATTTTCCAGAGCGCTCGGACGTGGATCGTCAAATGCCCTGGCTGAAGTGGCTGATCATCGCGCCGCTCGCCGCGTTAGCCGTGCTGGAAAGTGCCGGAGACATTTACGAAAGCGAAAACTTTCGCGCGGCCATCGGCCTGGCCCGATTTCTCAACAGCATTCAGGTGATGCAGGCTATCACCGCGATGACCGGTGTCGGTTCATTTTTCACTCTGCTTTCGATCAAGCGCGCCGTTACGAAGTCGCCGGACGCCAAACGCCGCTTGCACCTGTTGCTGACCGGCGCGCAAGTCGCGTTGACACCGATCGGCGTGCTGTTCTGCTTTCAGGCGTTCGGACATATTCCGTTCTCGCAGATGCCGCCGTGGATTGTGATTCCCGCGGTGCTGCTGATCATCGTTTTCCCCGCGACGCTGGCCTACACGATCGTCGTGCATCGCGCGCTCGACGTGCGCGTGGTGGTGCGGCAAGGGTTGCAATACGCGTTGGCGCGCGGCGGCGTGCGCGTGCTGCAAGCCGCGATCGGCGCGGGCGTGCTTTTCTTTGCCGTGAGCTTAGCCGACAATCCGGAAGTCTCGCGTCCCGCGAAGTTGGCTTATATCTCGCTGGGGGTGGTCATTGTCGTCCGCATTCGCAGCGGCGCGGACGTTTTGCGCCGCTGGCTCGATCGCCGTTTCTTCCGCGAAGCCGTGAACACGGAAAGAGTCTTGGGTGAGTTGAACGAAAAAGTCCGCAGCATGGTCGAAACCGGACCGTTGCTCAAAGTCGTGTCGCAAACGCTTTCGGATTCACTGCACGTGAAGCGTGTCGTCGTGCTGCTCGATGAATCGCATGAATTCTCGCCCGCCTACTCCGTGGGTTTCGACGCGCCGCCGTCCGTGCCAATCCAAGAAGCCGGCGCCGTCGCGCAACGGATCACCGAAAGCGGTCCGGCGCAAGTTTACTTGGACGATCCCAGTACGTGGGTGCATCAAGAATCGGATCGCGCGGCGCTGCGATCGCTCGACACGCAGCTTTTGTTGCCGCTGGTGGTGCGCGGCCAGTTGCTCGGCATCGTCAGCCTTGGACCGAAACAAAGTGAAGAGCCGTATTCCACCAGCGACCTGCAAATGCTCCAGTCGGTGGCGGCGCAAACGGGGCTGGCGCTCGCCAACGCGCGCCTCACCGCCGCCGTCGCCGCGGAAACGGCGCAACGCGAACGTTTGAATCGCGAAGTGGAGATTGCGCGCGAAGTGCAAGAGCGATTGTTTCCGCAAAACGCGCCGGTTACTCCAGGGCTCGACTACTGCGGCCATTGCCGCCCGGCGCTCGGCGTGGGCGGCGATTATTACGATTTCGTCGCGCTGCCTGGCGGAGCCTTGGGAATTGCCATCGGCGACGTATCGGGCAAGGGAATCGCGGCGGCGCTGCTGATGGCCAGCTTACAAGCGTCGCTGCGCGGGCAGACCTTGCGCGACGCGAGCGATCCGGCGTTCAACGCCTCGGGGGATCTCGCGACGATCATGCGGCGCGTGAACAAATTGGTTTACGAGGCGTCGTCGTCAAATCGTTATGCCACATTTTTCTACGCGCAATACAATCCGGTTTCCAGGCGGCTGTCCTATGTCAACGCCGGACACAATCCGCCGGTGGTTCTGCGTGGCGGCGAGGCGATCCGCTTGGAAGACGGCGGCGCGGTGGTGGGTTTGCTGCCCGATTTTCCCTATGGCGAAGGATCGGTGGATCTTCAGTCGGGCGACCTATTCGTCGGGTTTACCGACGGCATCAGCGAATCGATGAATCCCGAGGACGAAGAGTGGGGCGAGGGTGCGATGATTGACGCGGCCCGCCAGTGCGGGGGACGGAGCGCGCGCGAAACGCTCGACTATTTAATGAATGCCGCCGATGCGTTCGCGCGCGGCGCCAAGCAGCACGACGACATGACGTTGGTGGTTGCTAGAGTCTTGAGTGCTGAGTCCTGAGTGCTGAGTCCTGAGTGAAAAGAGAATCCGCACCCAAGACTCAGCACTCAGTACTTCGCCGTTAGACGGCTTCGAACTCCGTTTTCACGGGCGTTCCGCGCATCACAGTTTGCGTCACCGGCGACCCGTCGATCGCCAGCTTCCACAATTCCCGCAGCGTTTTCTCGTCGGCGTCCGCCTTCACGAATAACTTGGCGGTGATCCCGCGATATCCGGGATTCGCTTCCGGCGCGTGGCCGGCCCACTTCAAGATGTTGTCGAAGTAGCCTTCCATCGCGATTTCGAGATCGTGTACTTTCACGCCGCGCTGCGTGGCGTTGAGCACGAAGCCCACGGTCAAGCAGCTTCCAATGGCGCTCAGCAACTGCTCATGCGCGCTGGCCGCGGTGTCGGTGGCGTCGAGATCGCCCGGCTCGTCCATTTCCACGGCGTGTTTGCGCATGTACGCCTTGGCGCGGAATCCGCTCTGCCATACGACGCGCGATTTCCATGGGCCGGTGACGGCCTGGAAAACTTCCGGCTGCTTCATCGAATCGAGAATCTCCCGCAGTTTCGCGGGATGCAATCCATTGAGAGTGTCTTCCGCCATTTACTTGTACTCCTTCCGCAGGATTTCGGCTGCTTGCGCGATCGTGTGCATCTTCTTGGTGGCGATTTCGTGATTGTTGACGTTGCGCTCGGCGAACGTGCCGAAACCGCAATCGGGATTCAGGAACACTTTCTCCGGCGGGAAGTATTTCAGCGCGGCTTTCACCTGCTGCACGATCAACTCCGGCGGTTCGATCGTGTCGGTGCGCGGATTCACCACGCCGAGACCGATTTCCTTTTGTTCCGCATATTCCTTGAACACTTCCATCTCGCCGGCGCGCGGCGTGGCGTATTCGAGCACGAGTTGATGGATGTTCATCTGCATCAAGTACGGCAGCATCGGGCCGTAGTTGCCCTTCATCAGCACTTCTTCCTTGCGGGACCAATTTCCGCGACAGATATGCACGCCGAAGCGCACGCCCGTGAAACCTTCGGTGACCTCATTCATCCATTTCACCGCGAGTTTCATTTCTTCGGTGGGATCCTTGCGCGACGGCAGCGCGGCGCACATGAACGTCTCGGAGCTTTCCTCGCCGTAGACCACTTGCGTAAGGATTGGCTCGTCGAACTGGATGAATTCGCAGCCGCGGTCCTTGAGTCCCTGAACCTCTTTGCGCAGAATCTTGATCACGTCGGCCGCGAGGTCCGTCGGTGAGTCGTAAACCTTGTCGGAAAGGCCTTCGAACCAGCTCGATCGCGTCAACATGTACGGGCCGGGCAGGGGAACCTTTACTTGGTGTTTGGTGTTCTTCTTTACGAACTCGAGCTCGTCAAGCGAGAGGCCGTTTTTTTCGCCCAGGCGTCCGATGACGATCGGGCTGCGAATTGCGAACGCCGGAACGTCGAGGCCGCGCAGCACTTCCTCGAAGCGCGCACGGTCTTTCACGTGATCGAAGAGCTCGGACACTTTCATCAACCTCATGCCGGCCAGTTTGTCCACCACGTAGGAGTAAAAATTGTCGCGGCGCTGTTCGCCGTCGGAAAGAATATCGACGCCCGCGGATTCCTGCGCGCGGATGCACTCCAGCACGGCCTTGTCAGCCACGACGTCAAAGCCAGCCTGATCCAGCTCACCCGCCTGTTTTTTGCGCAGCGCCTGGATCAACTCGGGCGAACGCGGCCAACTGCCCACTACCGTCACGGGGAAAAGCATCTTGATCTCCTTGGATATTGTGAAGTTATTTCGACCAGTCGTTATAAGAACCGTCGTACAAGCGAACGTTCATACCGGTGTCTTTGAGCAGCAAATATCCCAGCGACGCCCGTAGTCCGGATTGGCAATATGCAATTACAGAATCGTTAGATAAGACGCCCGCCGATTCGAGCTTCGCGCGCAATTCCGCCGCGCGCAGCGGACCCGTGCCGGAGACCAAATCCTTCCAGGAAAGATGTACGGCGCCGGGAATGTGGCCGGCGGTGAACTCGTCGGCAGAGCGAAAGTCCACGAGTTTCGATGTGCCGGGCGCGGCGGCGTCGGCCTTGGATGCGCGCAGCGCGGGATTTACATGCGCTTCAAACTTGGCCGGCTTCCCCTCGACGGGGCGATAGAACAATTCGTAGTGCGCCGCCACCCACGACGTTTCGAAAAACGTCTCCATCACGTACACGTCGTCGCGGCCGAGATACTCCAGCACCCACGCGACGAATCCGGCGTTGCGTCCATCGGAATTGTCGTAGAGCACGGGATGGCGTTGGGCGTCGAGACCGGCGGCGCCGATCCATTGCTCCAGCTCCGCGACGGGTCGCAGCGCGCCTTGCTTATCGAAGGCGTGCGATGCCGACAGATTCACTGCATCGCGCGGATGGCCTTGCAAGTATTTCATGGGCCTGCGGGTGTCGAGAATCAGATAATCGCCGGAACCGATTTTGTCGTGAACCCAGGATGCCGAGACGAACTGAGACATGGGAAATCCATTGTATCCCGAGCCGGAACAATCTTCTGTTCGAGAAAATACGGTACCGCACGGAGCGCCGACACCGGCAGACGCCTTACGGACTCGGCTTGCGCGCGGCTTCGCTCTCGATCGCGGCGTCGCGCTCGGGGTCCGGCATCGCTTCGCGCAATGGCCCGCGCGCCGCTTGCCGGGACGCTTGCTGTGCCGCCTCGCGCATCGGCTTGATGTAGTACGCTTCCAATCCGTCTCGCACCTTTTCAAATGCCTCTTCCGGCGTGTCGGCATACTGAAGCAATTCCAGGTCGGCAGCATTGACCATGCCTTCTTCCACCAACGTTTCTAGATTCAGCACCCGCTCCCAGTATTTGCGCCCGTAGAGCAGAACCACAACCTTCTTGATGATCTTTCCCGTCTGGATCAGCGTGAGGATTTCGAACAATTCGTCGAGCGTACCGAATCCGCCGGGAAAAACCACGAGCGCTTTGCCGAGATACGCAAACCAATACTTGCGCATGAAGAAATAGTGGAACTGAAAGTTCAGCGAGTGCGTGATGTAGCCGTTGGGCAACTGCTCCATCGGCAACGTAATGCCCAATCCCACGGTGCGGCCGCCCGCTTCCGACGCGCCGCGATTCGCCGCTTCCATGATTCCCGGTCCGCCGCCCGAGCAAATCACAAAGCGCGCACGATTCTCCTGCAGCGACATGGACCATTGCGTGAGCAGCTTCGCCAGTTCCCGCGCGTCCTCGTAATAGCGCGACATCTTCAGGCGATGCTTGGCGGCTTCCAGCGCCAAATGCGCTTCTTTGGTCTGTTGGACCTTGGCATTGTGCTGCGCTTCCTGTAGTTCCCACTCGGCGACGTCGCGCGGGGCGATTCGCGCCGATCCAAAAAACACTACGGTGTCGTGGACGCGCTCGCGGCGGAATCGCTGCTGCGGATCGAGGTACTCGGCCAGAATGCGGAGAGAACGCCCCTGCGGGCCTTCCATGAAATCGCGGCGATCATAGGCAGGATCGGCCGCTTTCTGCGTGCTCTTCTCGGGTTTTTGAGACATAATCGCTCTTGAAAGACGTTTCGACCTTTAGTCTACATCAGGGAGGCAAGCCCTATGATTTCCCGCCGCGGCTTTGGAAAGACACTCGGAAGTTTGGCAATGGCGTCCGCGATCGGCGGCGAAGCGGCTTTCGCGCAGCGCGGCGCAGTCCATCTTGACGCGCCTCCTGGAACGATTTGGCTGAACGCCAACGAGCACCCTGACGGCCCGCCGACATCGTCGATGATGCTGATGGCCTCGGCGATGCAAGTCAGCGGCCGGTATCACTATCAGGAATTTCCGGCCTTCTACGACTTGGTGGCGCGCTCCGAGCAGTTCGACGCGTCGCAAATGCTGATCGGCGCGGGATCGAGCGAGATTCTGCACAACGCGGTGGAAGTTTTCACGTCGCCGGCGAGGCCGCTGATCGTTCCCGATCCCACGTTTGAGTTTCCCTCGGAACTCGCCAAAGCCGCCGGTCATCCAGTTATCAGCGTGCCTTTGCGCAAGGATTACGCGGCGGACGTCAAACGCCTAGCCGAGGAAGCGGACAAAGCCAAGGGTGGACTCGTCTACATTTGCAATCCGAACAATCCCACGGCGTCGATTACGCCCAAGGAAGATATCGCGTGGTTGGTCGCCAACCTGCATCGCGACGCGATTCTGCTGGTCGACGAAGCGTACTTGCATTTCGCGGATTCGCCGAAGGTGGACACGGCGCTGGGCTACGTGCGGCAGGGCAAGAACGTGATCGTGGCGCGGACGTTTTCCAAGATTTACGGCATGGCGGGATTGCGCATCGGCGCCGCATACGCCAAGCCGGAGTTCATCGCGAAGATGACCCCGTATCGCAACAACGTGATCGCCTATGTTTCAGCGCAAGCGGTGATCGGCGCGCTTTCGGATCCCACCGTCGTGCCGCAGCGCCGCCAAAAGATGGCGGCGACGCGCAACGCCCTGTGCACGTGGCTCAAGGAGAACAAGATCACCTACATCGAGCCACACGCCAATTTCATGATGATCGACGTGGGACGCCCCGCGCCCCAAGTGATTGCCAAGATGCTGACGAAGGGCGTGGCGATCGGACGGCCTTTCCCGACGTATCCCAACATGATTCGCACGACCATCGGCAGCGATCAGGACATGGCGGTGTTTCGCAAGGCATTCCTGCAGGTGCTGCAGGGCGGCGAAGCGTAGCACAAATTCTTTGCATTCGATCGCTTGGGGCCTCCGTATGTAGCAATGGAAGGCCAAAGGACCGATGACTTCGGAGGCGATCATCCTGCACCAGCCCGATCTGGAAGCGACGCGGCGTGTTCCAGTGGAAGCCGGAGTCTTGGCGCGCGCCATGGCCGGCGACCAGGAGGCGTTCGCCTGGATGGTCCGCCAGCATCAGCGGATGGTCTACAGCGTGGCGTGGAATTTTTTCTCCGATCGCGCCGCGGCCGAGGACATTGCGCAGGACGTTTTCCTGCAACTCTTCCAGAACCTTCGCGCGATTGAGTCGGAATCGCACTTGTTGTTTTGGCTGCGCCGCGTGGCGATCCGCAAATGCATCGACCTGCATCGCTGGCGGCTGAAACGCAAGCCGGTAAGTCTGGACGATTGGATCGAAACGGGCGAGACGGTGGAGAGTCCCGACGTTTTCGCGCTTGGGAAACTGCGCGTGCTGGTACAAAGTTTGCCGCCGAAGTTTCGCGCGGTCGTCGTGCTGCGCTACCTGGAAGATCAGACGCCGGAGGAAATGGCCCGCACGTTAGGATGGCGGTTGAATACCGTAAAGAGCCGGTTGCACCGCGCCCTGAAGATGTTGAGAGATCGCTTGGAGAATTAGCCATGGACAAATTGGAAAAACAACTCGCGCAGGCGCTGAAGCACGAAGATCCGCCCGCGGATTTCACGGCCAAAGTGATGGCCCGCGTCGCCAAGGAATCGAAGCCGGTCACGTGGCTGCAATTTCTGTGGCTTCCCGCACAGCGGGCGGCGCTCGCGGGCGGACTCGCGGCCGTCATGCTGGTTGCGGCGAGCGGTGGCGTGATCTACCACCAGCGCCAAGCCGCCGAGCGGCGCCGCGCGGAAGCAGCGCGCGATCAACTTTTGACGGCGCTGCGGATCACGGGAACGCAATTGAATCGAGTGAGCCGCGTAATCTCGACGCCGGACCCCGAGACACGGTTGGAGAAGGAATAAGAATGAAACGCTATCTTACATGTGCGGCGCTCTTGCTCGTGGGATGCTCGGCGTGGGCCCGCCAGAATCCGCAAGTACCGCTTGATTTCGCGGAGTTGGAACGGAAGGCGTCCAACGTCGTGAGGGTGTCGCTGCCGAAGTCGCTGCTGTCGCTGGCGGCCGGCTTCATCCCGAAAGACGATCCCGACGCCGCGAAAATCAAGAAGCTGGTCGGCTCCCTGCAAGGCGTCTTTGTGCGCAGCTACGAGTTCGACGAAGCAGACGCATTCTCTCCCAGCGATTTCGAACCTCTTCGCAAGACCCTCGCGGGTCCCGGCTGGAATTGCCTGATCTCGGTCCACACGAAGGTGACGGCGGGCCACGGCGCGCGCACCGAACGCAAAGGCGAGGATACCGACATCTGTCTACGCCAGGACGGCGACAAAGTTTTAGGACTCACGATTCTCTCGACCGAGGCAAAGAAGGTGACGATCGTCAACATCCTTGGCGACATCAGTCCCGACGATCTGGCGTTGTTGAAGGAATTCGGCGTGCCCGACGTCGAGGCCGGGTCGAAGAAGTTCAAGGAAAAGGAAAAAGCTCCGAAAGAGAAAGACAAGGACGACAAGGTCAAGGATAAGGACAAGGACGACCGCAACGATCAAGATCACATGCCATAGGTTTCTCGGCGTCTCTGCGTTGAAAAAACCTTATTCTTTTGGTGCTGACGATCTTTCAAACGCAGAGACGCAGAGGCGCAGAGAAAACCTCGCTAAGCTACAATGGCGTAATGCCCGGTATCCTCGAGTCCATCAAAGACCGCGCTCGCACCCGGCGCCAACGGATCGTACTTCCCGAGGGCGACGACCTGCGGATCGTTCGCGCGGCGTCGATGATCGCGGCTGCCGGCATCGCGGACGCGATTCTCCTGGGAAATCCCGACGAAATCAGTGCGGCGGCGAAACAAGCAGGCGTTGATCTCTCGCGTGTGACGCTGGTCGATCCACAGAGCGATTCCCGTGCCGCGAAATACGCCGCGCTCTACTATGAACGCCGCCGCTCCAAAGGCATTTCGCAATTGGAAGCGGCGAAAATCGCGCGCGATCCTCTTTATTTCGCCGATCTCATGGTGGCCGCCGGGGACGCGGACGGCTCGGTCGGCGGCGCCACGAACACCACCGCCGATACGGTCCGCGCGGCGTTGCAATGTTTGGGTGTCGCAGCGGGAACGCAGCTCGTTTCCAGCTTCATGCTGATGGAAACCAAGATCGGCCCGTTCCTTTTCGCCGATTGCGGCGTGATTCCCGATCCCACGGCGGTACAGTTGGCGGAGATCGCGATTTCCACCGCCGCGAACACACGCGCCTTGCTCGAGACCGAGCCGCGCGTCGCGCTGCTTTCGTTTTCGACCAAGGGCAGCGCCGAGCATGCCGCGACCCAAAAGGTCGCCGAAGCCGTGCGGATTATTCGCGCGCGCGCGCCGGAATTGCCGGCCGACGGTGAGATGCAACTCGACGCGGCGATTGTGCCGGAAGTCGGTGCATCGAAAGCGCCGGGATCGCCGGTGGCGGGACGCGCGAACACGCTGATCTTTCCGAATCTCGATGCCGGGAATATCGGCTACAAATTGGTGGAGCGTTTCGGTGGCGCGCAATCGATCGGCCCGATCCTGCAAGGGTTGGCGCGGCCGGCGAACGATTTGTCGCGCGGGTGCAAGGCGGAGGACGTGGTCGGCGTGGCGGCCATCACCGCGGTGCAGGCGATTGCCTGCCGGAAGTAACGCCAAGGAGGAATCATCATGCGTGCTGCATTCAGTTTGATCGGAATATTGGTCGTCGCGGGCGTTGGCCTGTTCCTCTTTCGCGCCAACTTCATGGGCAAGAGCGGCGCGACGACGATGGGCACTGACAATCCGCGCGCCGTCGTCGATGTTACGGGCGTCGAGGCCGATCTCACGGGGCTGGCGCAGGGTGAACGCAACTACATGGCGCAGAACGGCAAGTATGCGACGCTTGAAGAGTTGGAGTCGAGCGGCAGCGTCCAGGAAGGCCGCACGAAGGGGCGCTTCGGTTACACCTATTCGGTCGAGACCGCCGAGCACAGCTTCACGATCACGGCGAAGTACAGCGGCCCCACCGCGGGCATGCCGACGATTTCGATCGACGAGACGATGCAAATCAAGAAGTAGCGGGATTGAGCAACCGAAGTACTGCCTGGGCCGGAACTAATTGGCTACCTAGAGACCGGCAAACCCCTGTGGCATAATGGGACAGTATGAGTATGAGAAATCTGGGATTTTGTGCGCTCACTGCGGCCGCAATCGTTGCGGGTTCGCTTGTCACAACGGGATGCGATAAGTTCGACCGCTTTCACAGTGCCGAGTGGCGCAAGAACAAATACATAAACTCCGGCAAGCAGTACATGAAGGATAAGAAATTTCCCGAGGCCAAGATTCAGTTCATGCGCGCCGCCTCGACCGACCCGTCGTGGTCGGAAGCCCAATTCGAATTGGGCTCGGCGATGATCGGCACGCATGAAATCCCGCGTGCCTACAAGGCGTTCCAGAAGGCTGTCTCCCTCGACGCAAAGAACACTCAGGCCCTGCAAGAGATGGCCACGCTCGAGTTGCTCAATCGCAAATATGACGACGCCAAGAACCACGCGGAAGCGGTTCTGGCGATCAATCCCAAGGATTATCGTGCGCAGGAGACGCTGGCGTATGCGTTAGCCGGTCTCGGCGATCTGGAAGGATCGGAAGGCGAGTTGGAAACGCTGGTGGAGGAAGATCCCGGCGCTTTGGCGGCGAGCTTGAATCTAGTCCGCATCAAGATGAAGGACAAAGACAAGGCAGGCGCCGAGAAAGTTCTGGAGAACGCCGCCCAGAAAGCTCCCTCGGCCGCCACGTGGACGATGCTCGGCAATTTCTACTTGCTGGAGCCGAAGCCGAAGGAGGCGGAAGACGCCTATCGCAAAGCGATATCGCTTGAACCCCACAACTCGCGTCCGTTGTACGCGCTCGGCCGCATGTTGAACGTCTCGTATCGCTTCGATCAGGCTGAGGAAGTCTACCGGCAGATCACCAACGAGCACCAGGATAGTCCGCGTGACCGTTCGGCGCTGGCGCGCTTCCATTTGTCCCAAGGGAAAACAGATTTGGCCGTCACCGAGCTGGAGGCCGTCGTTAAGAAGTTTCCCGACGACCGCGCCAATCGCAATATTCTCACCACGGCGCTGATCCGCCTGGGCAAGACCGATCGCGCCCTGGCCCTGACGACGGAACTGCTGCAGAAAGACTCCAAGGACACGCAAGCGCTTTTGACGCGCGGGATCCTGAACGTCCGGTTCAACAAGATTTCCGACGCGATCCGCGATCTGACCGAAGTGATTCGCCTGCAAGTGGACAACGCCGAGGCACATTACTATCTCGGTTTGGCGCGTCTGCAAAATCAGGAACGCTTGCCGGCCGCCAGCGAAATGCAGGAATCGCTGAAGTACCGCCCGTCGTATTTGGCGGCGCGCTTGGCGCTGGCGGAACTCGATTTGGAAAGCGGCGCGGCGCAAACCGCACTTGAGATTTTGGGACAAACGCCGCGGGGACAAGAACACGATCCCGCGGTGATTCTGCTCCGCAGCGCGTGCCTGATCCACGAAGGCAAAACGGAAGAAGCGGAACTGGTGGTCGGCGACTTGTTGCGCCGCCGCCCGAATTTGGGTCCGGTGCAGACGCAGTACGGTTTGCTGCTCGCGGAGAAGAAGGACTACAAGGGCGCGCAAGCTGCGTTCGAAAAAGCACTTCAGGTGAACAAGCACGACAACCGCGCCATGGCCGCGCTCTCGCTCTTGTTCTCGGTTCAAAACCAGGCGCCCGCGGGCGAAAAATTCTTTGCCGCCAAACTCAAGGAAGATCCCAAGTACGGTCCCGCCGCTTTCGGCCTTCAAGACATGTTGCTGCAACAACGCAAGGCGCCTCAGGCAGAGAAGGTGGCCCGGGATTATCTGCAAATCCAACCGCACGACGTGACGGCGATCACGCGTTTGGCCAAGCTCATGCAAGCGCGCGGCGCCTACGCCGACGCGGAGCAACTCTTCCGCGAGGCACTGAAACTGGCGCCCGACAACACGGTGAACATGGTGGCGCTGGGCATGGACTTGGAGGCCCAGGGCGACAAGCGCTTTCCCGAGGCGATGGCCCTGTATCGCGAGGTGTTGAGGCGCCGCGGCGACGACGTCGTTGCCAGCAACAATCTCGCTTGGTTGCTGACCCAAACCAACGGCAACATCGACGAAGCTTTAAAGTGGGCGCAGGTGAGCAAGGAAAAAGCGCCGCAGGACCCAGCGGTCATGGACACCTTGGGCTGGATCTATCTCAAGAAGAACAATCACTCTCTGGCGATTTCCGAATTCCACGACGCTGTGAACCGCAATCCGAAAAATATTTTGTATCTCTATCATCTGGGACTGGCGGAGTATCGCGCCGGCGACAGCCGCAAGGCGCTCGAGGACATTCAAAAATCGCTGGATGCGAAGACCGATTTCCCGGGCATCGGTGATGCGCGGCAGATTCTGAAGGAACTCCAGACGATGAAGAAGTAATTCGGGCCGCATTTGCCGCAGCGGGTGCCGGATTTAGGGGCAGAGGCACATTTTTTCGGTTCCGACGCAATTTTTTTCGCCCGAAACCTTCCCGCGTTGACAGTCCGCCGCGGCTAAAGTATAGTCCTAGAATACCCTGTATCTATGACTTGCCCGAGGGTCGTCCCTTGAGACGCAACGCCCGCTTGACCGTAGTGGCTGGTGGCTAGTCTGCAAGACGCCTTGAGTGTCTGGCGTCAAAGCGCATAGGTACAATTTGTCATTTGGAGACCTTCCGCAGCAAAACCCGTGGCTGCGGCAGAGCGGGGATTCTATCCCAGGAGGAACGGGGCAACAATGGTTAGTATTTCCAACCGCCCGCAAGCAGGGGAGAGTGAGGGCGAGGCGGTTTCGTCCGGCAATTCCCGCGAGAGCTTCGAACAACTGCTGGAGTCCTACAGCCAGCCGACCCATTTTCACGACGGCGCCATGCTGAAGGGCCGGGTGTTGAAGGTCACCGGCGAGTACGTGTTCGTCGACGTGGGGCACAAACTCGAAGGCATCGTTCCGATCGCGCAGTTCAAGGATCGCGACGGAGTCGTGCAGGTCAAGCCGGGCGACGAAGTCGACGTCACCATGGAACGCGGCGGCGACCGCGAAGGCTACGTGACGCTTTCCCACGAAAAGGCCCAGCGCGCCCGCGTTTGGGAAGATCTCGAAAAAGCATTCAACGATCAAACGCCGATCAAGGGACGCGTGATCGAGCGCGTGAAAGGCGGGCTTTCTGTGGATTTTGGTGTGCGGGCGTTCCTGCCGGGATCGCAAGTCGACGTGAAGCCGATTCGCAACTTGGATGCCCTGAAGGGCCAGGAAATCGAAGTTCGCGTCATCAAGTTCAATCGCCGCCGCGGTAACGTGGTGGTCTCGCGGAAAGTCCTGCTCGAGGAAGAAATCAACGCCCGCAAAAGCGTCACGCTGTCGCACTTGGCGGAAGGCGCGGTGGTCCGCGGCGTGATCAAGAACATGACCGATTACGGCGCGTTCGTCGATCTCGGCGGGCTCGACGGATTGCTGCACGTCACCGATATGTCGTGGGGACGCGCCAGCCATCCCAGCGACGTGGTGCAGGTGGGCGAGGAAGTCGATTTGCTCGTGCTGAAGTTCGATCGCGAGAAAGAACGCGTGGCGCTCGGTTTGAAGCAGCTCTATCCCGATCCGTGGCATGACGCCGATCAGAAGTATCCGGTTGGCACGCACATCAAGGGCAAAGTGGTGAACGTCACCGATTACGGCGCGTTCGTGGAACTCGAACCGGGTGTCGAGGGTTTGGTGCACGTGTCGGAAATGAGCTGGAGCAAGCGCGTCAAGCATCCGTCGAAGTTCGTGCATCCCGGCGACAACGTCGAGGTGGAAGTGCTCGACGTGCAGCCGGCCGAGCGGCGCATCTCGCTGAGCTTGCGCCAAACCGAACCGAATCCCTGGCACACGCTGGCGGACCGCTATCGCGAAGGATCGAAGGTCGAAGGCAAGGTGCGCAACCTCACCGACTTCGGCGCGTTCATCGAAATCGAAGACGGCATCGATGGTTTGGTCCATGTCAGCGATATTTCCTGGACCAAGCGGATCAAGCATCCGTCGGAAGTGTTGAAGAAGGGCGACAAGGTCGAGGCCGTGGTGCTGAGCGTCGACGGCGAGAATCGCCGTTTGTCGCTGGGCATCAAGCAACTCACGCCCGACGCCTGGGAAAACTTCTTCGAGCGCTATCGCGTGGGCGATGTCGTGCGCGGCAAAGTCGTGCGAATCGCGTCGTTCGGCGCGTTCGTCGAGATCGAGCCGGGCATCGAGGGACTCTGTCACGTTTCCGAAGCGGGACCCGACAAAGATCAGCGCGGACGCCGCGGCGGCGCTACGGCTCCGGCCGCCGAAGAGTCGGCTTTCACCGTCGGCCAGGAGATGGCTTTCAAGATCATCAAGCTGAGTCCGGAAGAACACAAGATCGGCTTGAGTTTGCGCGCCGTGGGACAGGAAATCGAGCGTCAGGAGCTCAATTCGTATTTGCAAGAGCAGCGCGCCGGCGGCGCGACGTCGACGCTCGGTGAAATGATGAGCTTGAAAGATCGGCCTTCTGATCATGATTAGCCGGCGCCAAAGCTAGCGCGCAGTATGGTATAAACGGTTGTCTACTGGTTGTCTAGAGGAGATGGTATGACCAAGGCTGAACTCATTGAGGAAGTCGCCAGCGCCGTAGAAATGACGCGCAAGGACTCCGAGCAGATCGTGGATACAATCTTCGACAGCATTGTGCATGCCTTGCGTTCCGGCGACAAGATCGAGATTCGCGGATTCGGCAGCTTTCGCACGCGCAAACGGCAGCCCCGCGTCGGCCGCAACCCCAAGACGGGCGCCAAGGTCGATGTGCCTGCCAAGAAAATCCCGTTTTTCAAGCCCAGCAAGGAACTGAAGGACCTGATCAATTCGCACCCTTCCGGCGACGCGCCTCCCGCGCCGGCGGCTCCTGCACCCACCGCCCCCACCGTACCTCCCGCGGCTTAGGAACCGGAATCGATGGACCACCTGTGGAGTCCTTGGCGTTATCGCTACGTCTCCCACGTTCCCGACGATTCCTCGTGCATATTTTGCGATAAGTCCGCAACGTCCGATCCCGAGCACGACAAACAGAACTTGATTTTGTGGCGCGGCCGCCACTGTTTTTCGCTGCTGAATTTGTATCCGTACACGACGGGCCACCTGATGGTGGCGCCGTACGCGCACGTCGCGGAGCTTTCTGCGATTGCCGGCGAAGCACTAACCGAAATGATGCACGCGGCGCAGCATGCCGAACAAATCCTGAAGCAGACGTATCGCTGCGACGGTCTAAACGTCGGCTTCAACTTGGGTCGTGCGGCGGGCGCGGGGATCGCGGCACACGTCCACATGCACGTGCTGCCGCGCTGGTTTGCGGACGCCAATTTCATGACCACGATTGGGGAGTCGCGGGTGATCCCCGAAGAACTCGAAACCACTTGGACGAAGTTGAAGCCGTTCTTTGCGTCACTCTGAATGCTTCACGATATTTCCCTCGCGATCGACAACGACACGGTCACATGGCCGACCGATCCCAAGTTGCGCTTGCATCCGGTCTTGCGCATGGCCGAGGGCGCGCCGCTGAATTTAACCAAGTTTGAGAGTTGCGTTCACGTTGGCACGCATTTCGACGCGCCATGGCATTTCATCGACGCCGGTGCGAAATCGCATGACGTGCCGCTCGAAGCGTTTCTGGGTCGCGCTTACGTCGCGGAAATCGGCGACGTTCCGGCGATCGAGCGCCGACATGTCGAGCGCCTGCCGCTCGGCGAAATCGAGCGCGTGCTCTTCAAAACGCGAAACTCCGCGTTGCTGAAGGAGCCGGTCTTCCGCCAAGACTTCACCTACGTTTCTGGTGCAGCCGCCCGTTACTTGGCAGAATTCCCGATCAAACTCGTTGGCATCGACTATCTTTCCATCGACCAATTCGGCACGCCGGATTTTCCGGCGCATCACGCGTTGCTGGGGAAGAACATCGCGATTGTCGAGGGCGTCGACCTCACCGGAATTGGCGAGGGTTGGTACGAGTTGATTTGCCTGCCGATGAAAATCACCGGCGCGGATGGCGCCCCGGTCCGCGCCGTGCTCCGTGACTAGCTGTGCGTTGAAAATCCCTCCGACGGGCCTGCTCTTGACTTATACCGATCAATGGGAAACAATCGAAATCCCCGCGTCCTCGCTACATTTTCAAGATTTGGAGGTAATCGAGAATGCCAACGGATGAACAAATTAAAGAAATCGAAGACATTATCACCAAGGCCCGCGAAGTCAAGGACCCAGCTAGCAAGGAAGCGAGGGACCTCTACACCAAGGCCATCAAGTTGGCGGACGAATACTTCAAGATCGAGCGGCCGAAAGAGGAGATCGGCGAGCCGGAGTATGACCCGGTAAGGAATCCGCCGGACGGGAAGAATTCTGGTGAGACCTCGCCGACTGAGAAGGACGGTGAAGGCAAGGCGAAAACAACTCTCGGACCCGGCGCCTTCGTATCTGATGGGAAGCCGAGTGCGCGCTGGCTGGCCGCCGTGAAGGTTCACGAGTACGCCCACGCCGGTGTCGGCGTTGAACTGCGCGACCCAACCGACGCTGAGATTAAGCAAATGAAAGAAATGGGGTTGAAGGACGACGACATCAAGAAGATCAAGATCCCTCAGTTCAAGACAAACGATGTGAACGAGGAAGAGGTAATTGCCTACGACGCCATGCTCAAGAAGGCGAAGGACCTCGGCCTCTCGGATTCCGAAATCGAGTGGATAAAGAACCAAAAAAAGAGCTTCTATAACAAGATGTCGGACGAAAAGAAGAAGAAATATAAGGCTCAAGAACCCTGGCTAGGTGTTCGTTTTTCCCAGCCCGATTTCAAGGCGGTCGTGGGACCCTTCATCGTTCCAAAAGGAACACCGGTTTTCTTCGACAAAGACCAATCGTGGAACCTCCCGCGCTGTATGCGCGTGGACGAGTTGGCAAATCTCCGCTTCGAGGGAGATTACCAGAAGTTGTTCAGCTTAAATCCGGGCTTCTCCGTCGAAGTAGCCGCCCTTCAAACGCTGCTGTTCGGACCTCATGGGACTTCTCCTGTTGCCTCCACGCCAAACCGATTACTTCTCGGTTCGCCCGTGTTTCTCGCGGATGGTAGTCTCACTCGCTTGCCGGGCGAAATCGAGACTCCCTGTCCGGGCGGGACCGTTCTGGTCCGGCATGCCTACTCCGAATGTGAGAGCGACGGGCTTTGGCACGTTGTCGAAGACGACTACGTTTCATGTCCGCCGCAGGGTGGCGTTACAAAGTATCGTGTGTTCGATATGGCTACCACGCGAGCGTGTAAGGACGGCGCTGCGCCGCGCCCGGTGGACGTAGCTTACAAAGACTTGCACGGTGATTCGACATGTCAGAGCCCGAAGTATATCGGCGACATCATCATCTCCGAGTGTGTAGATGGGCTCTGGGAGAATGCGACGTATCCTCTCTACGAATGCCTCGACGGAACCCGACGAGTTTCTTTGCCGGCGAAGGATCGTCGACGGAGTGACATACCGTGTTCGTCGGCTCCGAGTCCTGGTAAGGTTGAACCATAGTGCCAAGTCAGGGCAGGCTAGAAAGCCGTCAACATCTCAATCGCGTCCCGCGCGAGCAGGCTATAAGATGAGCGGCTGCCCAATTCATCCGGGTTCGTCCTGATGAGCGACTTCCACTAGCCCCGCCCCGTCCGGCGACGCGACCACCGCGCGCTTGCGCAGCGTGTTCTCCGAGAAAAACGAGTGCGTGACACTGCGCGCCGTCCTGCCGCTCGTATCGCTCAGACCAGATCGTAGCGGTCGTTATTCATCACCTTGCTCCACGCCGCCGCGAAGTCTTTCACGAATCCCGCTTGTGCGTCGTTCGATCCGTAGACTTCCGACAACGCCCGAAGTTGAGAGTGCGAACCGAAGATCAGATCGACGCGCGTGCCCGTCCACTTCACCTTGCCGGTCTTGCGGTCGCGCCCGTCGAACAAGCCATTTCCGTTTTGCGCGGTCCATTCCGTGTTCATGTCGAGAAGATTGACGAAGAAATCGTTTGTCAACGTCTCCGGACGATCGGTGAAGACGCCGTGTTTAGATCCGCCGGTGTTGGCGTTCAGCACGCGCAAGCCGCCGACCAGGACGGTCATTTCAGGAGCCGTCAGATTCAGCAACTGCGCGCGGTCGAGAAGCCGTTCTTCCGCCGCGACTGGGTCACCCGTGCGCGCGTAGTTGCGGAAGCCGTCCGCGGCCGGTTCGAGCACCGCGAACGAATGCGCGTCGGTTTGGTCCTGCGAAGCGTCGGTGCGTCCCGCGGAGAAGGGGATTTTCACTTCGTGCCCGGCCTTTTTCGCCGCCGCTTCGATGGCCGCGTCGCCGCCGAGAACGATCAAGTCCGCGAGCGACACTTTTTTCTTGCCGCCTTGCGACTGATTGAACTCCTTTTGGATCGCTTCCAGTTTTCCGATTACTTTCGCGAGTTGCGCCGGTTGATTCACTTCCCAGCTCTTCTGCGGTTCCAGACGCACCCGCGCGCCGTTTGCGCCTCCGCGCTTGTCCGATCCGCGGAACGATCCAGCCGAAGCCCACGCCGTCGCCACCAACTCTGAAATCGACAATCCCGACGCGAGAATTTTCGCCTTCAGCGACGTCGCGTCGCTTTCGTTGATCAATTCATGATCGACCGCCGGAACAGGATCTTGCCACAAGAGCGTTTCCTTCGGGACAAGCTTGCCAAGATACCGCGCCGCCGGTCCCATGTCGCGATGCGTCAGTTTGTACCAGGCGCGCGCAAACGCATCGGCGAATTCCTGGGGATGCTCGAGGAATCGCTTGGCGATCGGCCCGTAGACCGGATCCATGCGCAGGGCAAGATCGGTAGTCAGCAAAAAAGGCGCATGTTTTTTCTTGGGATCGTGAGCGTCCGGCACGGTGCCGGCGCCCGCGCCGTTCTTCGGCTGCCATTGATTCGCGCCTGCGGGACTTTGGGTCAGCTCCCACTCGAAGCCGAACAAGTTTTTGAGAAAGTTGTTGCTCCACTTGGTCGGTGTCGTGGTCCAGGCGCCTTCAAGACCGCTGGTGATCGCGTGACCGCCTTTGCCGCTTTCGTATCCGCTCTTCCAACCGAGTCCTTGCTGCTCGATCGATGCGCCCTCCGGCTCCGCACCGACGTGCGAATCCGGCGCTGCGCCGTGCGTCTTGCCAAATGTGTGGCCACCCGCGATCAGCGCAACCGTCTCCTCGTCGTTCATCGCCATGCGCGCGAATGTCTCGCGGATGTCGCGCGCCGCAGCCAGGGGATCGGGATTGCCATTGGGTCCCTGCGGATTCACATAGATCAAACCCATCTGCACCGCGCCCAGCGGATTCTCCAGTTCGCGGTCGCCCGAATAGCGCTGGTCGCCGAGCCAGGTTTTTTCTTTGCCCCAGTAGACGTTTTCTTCCGGCTCCCAAACGTCCGCGCGTCCGCCGCCGAATCCAAACGTCTTGAATCCCATCGATTCCAGTGCGACATTGCCGGCGAGAATCATCAGATCGGCCCACGAGATTTTCCGCCCGTACTTTTGCTTGATCGGCCACAGCAAGCGGCGCGCCTTGTCGAGATTCGCATTGTCGGGCCAGCTATTGAGCGGCGCAAAGCGTTGTTGACCCGCGCCCGCGCCGCCGCGGCCGTCGGCGATGCGGTACGTGCCCGCGCTGTGCCACGCCATGCGGATGAACAACGGTCCGTAGTGGCCGTAATCGGCGGGCCACCAATCCTGCGAGTCGGTCATCAAGGCATGAAGGTCCTTGACGACGGCGTCGAGGTCGAGGCTCTTGAATTCCTTGGCATAATCGAAGCCGGGGTCCATGGGATTCGAGAGCGACGAGTTCGAATGTAGAACTTTCAGATTGAGCTGGTTCGGCCACCAATTCGCGTTGGCCGAAGCTCCCGTTGTGACGGTACTGTGAAACGGACACTTTGCTGCTGCGTTCTCCATGAGTGCTACCTTCCTCCAAGTTGATTTGGTTGTTTAGGACGCTGGGGCGCGGACGCCGCTGTACCTGCGCGCCGCGGCGCGCAGCGGGCGCAGAATCCGCGGAAAATGAGCTCGCATTCGCGAACAACGCGTTGGCCGAGGGAGGCACGGGCCGGCTTGGGCACCTCGTACCACTCGAGGTCCTCCATGTTGCCGCAGCGGTCGCAGATGAAGTGATGATGCCGCTGTCCGGCGGCATCGAATCGCGCGGCACGGCCTTCCACGGCCACTTCCCGCACCAAACCCGCCTCTACGAGATCCCGCAGATTGTTGTAGGTTGTGGCCCGGGACGAGCGTGGATCGGCGCGATTCACGCCCGCGAAGATCTCAGCCGCCGTGGGATGGCTGGACTGTTCCATCAGGAACTTCATCACGGCATAGCGCTGGGGCGTACATCGCAATCCACTGCGTCCCAACGAGCGCTTGATCATTGCGGCGTCGATCACCAAAATAGACTATGTCTAATCTGATAATTCGTCAAGAGTAGGTGTATGGCGAATTACAGGGCCGCCAGAATGTCCGCCGCACCTTGAGCCAGCAAGGCGTAAGAGACGCGACTGCCCAATTCTTCCGGCGATCCGCCTTGATCCGAAACTTTAACGAGCTTCGTTCCATCGGGCGACGCAACCACCGCCCTAATGTGCATCGTGTTCCTTAAGAAAAACGCGAGCGCGCCAACCGGCAACCGGCACCCTCCGCCGAGAAGGCGCATGACCGTGCGTTCGGCGGTGACGGCGGCGCGGGTCTCTGCATGGTCCAGAAAATCGGCGCGGGCGTCGCCTGAGCGTACTTCAATCGCGAGTGCGCCCTGGCCGATCGCCGGACACATCTCTTCGATACTGAATGGCCGCGTGATACGCGCTTCGAGTCCGAGGCGGTTCACGCCCGCGTTCGCAACGACAATGCCGTCCCAGCGGCCTTCATCAAGTCTCCGGATCCGCGTGTCGAGATTTCCGCGCAACGGTTCGACGATCACACCGGGAAATCGCGCGCGAAGCTGCGCGGCGCGCCGCAAGCTCGATGTGCCGATGCGCGCACCGGCCTCCAGCCGGCCGATGAGCACGTCGCGCGGATCTTCGCGCTCCGGAATCGCCGAGAGTACCAAACCTTCGGGAATCTCGGCGGGAACGTCCTTCAGGCTGTGTACCGCCACGTCCACGCGTCCATCGAGCAGCGCCTCTTCGATTTCCTTCACGAAGAGCGCCTTGGTTCCGCCCGCCTCGGCGAGTGTCTTGTCCTGAATCTTGTCGCCGGTGGTGTGAATGATTTCGATCTCCACCGAAAACCCGTGGTCGTTCAAGCGCGCTTTCACCAATTCGGCTTGCCACATTGCCAGAGCAGAGCCGCGCGAACCGATTCGTATAAGGGATAAGCCGGGACGGATCATTTGGTTATTTGAGATTGAAAAGACGCCGCACGGCTTCGACCATTCCCAGGCCGCCGCCCGACTTGAGCTGCGAAATCGGCTGATGCGCCACCTTGTTGATGATGCCGCGCGTGATTTGCTCGATCGCCGCTTCCTGTTCCGGCGTCAGCGCGCCGAGTCTGCCGCGCTGGCGGTCGATTTCTCCGCGACGAATCGATTCCAAGTGCGTTTGCAGCGAAACAATCGTGGGAACCGCGTCGAGCGATTGCAGCCGTTCGAGAAAACTGTTCACTTCCTGGTCGACAATCTCTTCGCCGAGCCGCGCTTCCTCCTGCCGCTCTTTCAGATTCGACTGAATCACTTCCTGCAAGTCGTCGATGTCGTAGACAAAGATGTTATCGACCTTGTTCAAATCCGGATCGATGTCGCGGGGCACGGCGATGTCGACGAAGAACATCGGTTGATTGCGGCGGCGCGCGAGAATCTGCCGCCCATCGTCGCGGCGCACCAGGAAGTTCGACGCTCCGGTGGAGCTGATCACGATGTCGGCGCGCGAAAGATGCTCGAGGAGATCGCCGAACGGCACGGCTTCGCCACGATACTTCGCGGCGAGCGCCTCACCGCGTTCCGGATTGCGATTCGCTACCAGCAGCGTCGACGCGCCGTTTTCGCGTAAATGTCGCGCCGCGAGTTCGGCCATTTTTCCCGCGCCGATCAGCATCACGGCCTTGTTCTTCAGCTCGCCGAAGATCTTGCGGGCCAGCTCTACCGCCGCAAAGCTCACGGACACCGCCGACCGCGCGATGCCCGTTTCGTTGCGCACCTTGCGCGCCACGCGGATCGCGCGGACCATCGCTTCCTCCAGCGGCCCGCCGATGGCTCCGGCGGCGCGCGCCGCCGCGTATGCGCTACGCACTTGCCCAAGAATCTGCGGCTCGCCCACCATCATGGAGTCGAGCGACGACGCCACGCGGAAAAGATGGCGCACGGCTTCGCGCTTGGCATGCGAATAGAGATGCGGCTCGACTTCGTCGAGCGTCAATCCGTGATAGCCGGAAAGGAACTCCGGAAGCCGGTCGGCGAGGGCCACGTCGGGCTCCGCGCTGGCGATCACTTCCACGCGATTGCACGTGGAGAGAATCATCGCCTCGCGAACGCCCGTTTCCTGTTTCAAGCGCTGCAGCGCGGAGCCGAGCGCGTCTTCGGGAAACGCTACTCGCTCGCGCAACGCCACAGGCGCGGTGCGATGATTCAGTCCGATGAGCGAGATGTTGAAGTTCATCGTGGAAATCACCGCTTCATGAACGCGTGCACGTTGCTCGAGACACCCCAGGAGATAATCACAGTGGCGAATCCGGCGATCGCCAGATACGCTGCTTTGCGGCCGCGCCATCCCGCGGTCCAACGGAAGAAAATGAGGAAGAGATAGATCAGCCACGTGACGAACGACCACGCCACGCGATGATCGAGCGGCCAGTCGCGGCCCATGCGCTCACTCGCAAAAAACGCCCCGATGCAGATGGCCACCGTGACCAGTGGAAATCCCGCCGCCAGCGTTTTCTGCGCCAAGTCGTCGAGCACCGAAAGCGGCGGCAAGCGGTAGTAGAATCCGTGGGGCTTTTTGCTCTTCAACTCGCGTTCTTGCAGCAAGTACATGAGCGACGCCACACAAGTGAGGAACAACAGCGTGTGGCCGAGGAAGAACATGCTGGCGTGCAGAGGCAGCCACCAGACGCTTTGCAGAACCGGCCCCTGCGTCGGCGCCGGTTCGTTGGTGAACGCGGCGGCGAGCGTCAACATGAATACCAGCGGAAAGACAAAAACGCAGAGGGCTTCCAGACGATATCGCCAGTAGATGAACAGAAAGACCAGCGCAATCAAAAAAGCGAGCGCGGAAACCGCTTCTTGAAATGTAGTGACGGGAAATTGGTGCGTCGCGAGTCCCGACTCGACGATCGAAACCAGATGCAACACGGCGCCGAGAGAAATCGCTCCCAACGCGAAGCGGAACGTTTGAACCCGCCGGCCGACAACCGTAACCAAAGCGTGCAGGAGCCCAAGCGCGTATAAGGCCAGCGCTACACGTAGCCAAAAAAGACTCATTACCTCTACTTTAGTCGATTCTCTTGAGTTGAGGGCCCGCTACTTTCCGGCACTAGCTCGGTTCGCCCGATCCCGGAGGGGATCGTAGCTTGTAGCCGGTGGTTGAGCGGTTTTTGCGATACCACCGGATAGGGCAGAAAAGATCATTCGATCCCGGAGGGATCGCAGCGCTCGCTCGGTTTGCTGCGATCCCTCCGGGATCGAGAAACTTTGTTATTAACGAACCGGTGGTATCGCAAAGAACGCTCAACCACCGGCTACAAGCTGGCATCCCGCCGGGATGCAGGAAGATTCGCAAACTGAACCGCCCGCCTACTTTCCGACAACCACAATCGAGAACGACCCCGGGACCATCGTGGGACGCGGTCCACCGCGACCCGGTCCGCCACCGGCCGGGGCGCCGCCCGCGGGCGGTGCTGCCCCAGCAGGAGGAGCCGCAGGAGCCGCGCTTGCGGGAGCCGCCGCCGGTGCGGCGAATTCCGCGGTGATCAGTAGCACCTTGTTCGTCTTTGAATCGAGCGTACAGGTCTTGGCGCGAACCGGCGTTTGCACCGTCTGCTCCACTTCAAACGTGGTGGGATTCTTTTCCTTGATTACCGTGAGCGTCCCGTCGGTTTGCGAGCTGAACGCTTCCATCGTGGCGGGATTGAAGACCGCGCCATCGGTGCCGGCGCCGAGAGGCAACGCCGCGATTACCGCGCCTGTGTCCGCGTTCAACATCACCATGTTCGCGGGATTCCGGCACGCCACAAAGAGAATGCGATTCTTGATATCGATCGCCATACCGGCCGGCACGCCGCCCTTGCCCGCGAGATCGTAACTGCCCGTGACCTTCCACGTCTTCGTATCGACCACCGCGACTTTGTCTTTGTCCTCAAGGGTTACGTACAAATGTCCCTTGTCGTCGACCACGGATTGTTCCGGCGCGCCGCCCACGTCGATCGTCGTGTTGATCGAGCCGTCGGCCGCATCGATCACCGTAACGTTTGGAGCGCGGTGGCTCAGCACATAAACTTTGTGCAGGTACGGATCGTGGAGGAGTCCGTCGGGCGCGCCGTCCACGTCGATGGTCTTGATCACGGCCAGCGTTTTCGCATCAAACATCGTCAGCGGCTTGCTGCTGGCGAATCCGTGACCCGATTTCGTATCGACCACCGCACCGTGCGCGCTGGTGTTCGGGATCTCGCCGGTCGGTTCCAGCGTGTCCAGGTTGAACACGTTGACGCGCGGTGTCGGCCCAGTGCGCGCGACGTACAAGCGGCGTCCATCGGGATCGGCGTTGACGTAGTCGAATCCGCCGTCGCCGCCGACCTTGGCGGTCTTGGTGACTTTGTACTGAGCTTGCGCGGCCGCGCACGCGGCCAGCACGACAAACAGTGTGAGATAGCGACGAGTCATGATGAGATTCACCCCTGCGCGGATTATAGCGAGGCGAACCTGTAGATTGTCTGAAAGAGGCGGTGGAATCAGTGCAATCGGCGGATGCCATCCCGTGTAATCTGTGAACATGATCACGAGGCGAAGCTTCACAACCACTTTGGCGCTCGCGCCGTTTTGCCGGGCCGCGGTCGAAAGCGAATGGATCGACTTGTTCGACGGCAAGAGCCTCGACGGATGGCGCGCGGCCGAAAACTCCGCGACATGGAAAGTGGTCGACGGGCTGTTGGTTCATGACGGTCCGCGATCGCACATTTATTACAACGGCCCTGTCCACGACGCGAACTTCCGCAACTTCGAGATGGAAGTGGAGGCGAACGCCGCGGCGTTCTGCAATTCGGGTGTTTACTTTCACACGGTCTACCTCGAAACGGGATTCCCCAAAAAAGGTTTTGAAGTTCAGATTGAAAACACGGCGCCCGGAGTCGTCGGCTACGGCGAGCGCAAGAAGACCGGTTCGCTCTACGCGGTCCGCAACATCTACAAGCCGATGGTCTCGGACAACGAATGGTTCCGGATGTCGATTGTGGTGCGCGGCAAGAACGTGCAGGTCCGCGTGAACGGGACGCTGGTGGTCGACTACACCGAGCCGAATCCGCCCTACTTGCCGCCCGGTCAGGGCGATCGCCGCCTCGATCAGGGGACGTTTGCGCTGCAAGGACACGATGCTCGCGCGGCCGTGCGCTTTCGGAGAGTGCGCGTACGGCCATTGCCCGATTCCATCGAGACGCCGGGACCCATTCCCGTCGCCGACGACACGTTCAAGAGGCTGGTCGATCTGGCGACGACCAGCATTCCAACGGTGGACTATCACGCGCATCTGAAACCGGGACTCACCTTGGACCAAATCATCGCGCGCGGCCAGCATAACGGCATCCAGTATGGCGTGGCCGTCAACGCGGGCAAGTTGCAAGCGGTGAACAGCGACGAGTTAGCCATTCAATTCGTGGAGTCCGCGAAAGGCAAGCCGGTTTTTGTCGGTATGCAGGCCGAAGGCCGCGAGTGGACGGGAATCATTTCGAAGCGCGTAGCGTCGATGTTCGACTACGTCTTCACCGACTCCGAAACTTGGACCGACAATCACGGCAAGCGCATGCGTTTGTGGATACCGGACGAGGTTGGTGCGATTCCAGATGCCCAGGAATTCATGGATACGCTGGTCGAGCGCACCGTGGGCATTCTGGAGCATGAGCCGATCGACATTTACGCCAACCCGACGTTCTTGCCGGCGTTAATCTCTGCAGACTATGAAAAGCTCTGGACCGAGGAACGTATGCACAAGGTCGTCGACGCGGCGGCGCGCAATCATGTGGCGATCGAACTGAACAATCGTTACAAGCTGCCATCGGAGCGGTTCGCGATGATGGCGAAAGACGCCGGATGCAAGTTTTCCTTCGGTACCAACAACGCGAGCGCCGACGACCTGGGCCGCTGCGAGTACAGCTTGAAACTCGTGGATGCCTGCAAGCTCGCCGGGCAGCATTTCTTCGTGCCTGGCCTCTATCCAAAAGCCGTGGAGCGCAAAGGCGACGCTCTGCGGGCTTGACCGCCTGGTAGTCTGTGTGGTCTAAGCCTTCGCGACGGCGCAATGTTGATCGAACGCCGCCTGCAAATCGGCGGCAATCGCCTGCGGATCGCGACCTTCGATGTTGTGGCGCGGCATGAAGTAGACCAGCTTGCCGTCCTTGAACAGCGCGATCGACGGGCTGCTCGGCGGAACCTGCGCGAAATAACCGCGGGCGCGCGCCGTGGCCTCTTGATCCTGTCCGGCGAAGACTGTCGCCAGACGGTCGGGCGCCGTGCTTTGCGTTAAGGCATGCTTCAACGCCGGACGCGCCATCGCGGCGGCGCATCCGCACACTGAATTGATCATAAGCACAGCGGTGCCGGTCTTTTGTTCCATGAACGAATCGACTTGAGCGGCGCTGCGTAATTCCTGAAAGCCCACTTGCGTCAATTCCTCACGCATGTGGCGCGTGAACGGGTTGATGTTGCTTTGATTCGGAAACGATGCGAACGTCATATTCCTTGATTGTATAATGCGGCATGACCGTTCGGCTCGCTTCCCTCGCAATTCTTCTCGTTCCTGCGTTGGCGTCCGCCATCACCTGCGACATCACGAAGTACGGCGCTAACGGTGACGGCAAAACGAAAAACACCGCCGCGTTCGCGAAGGCCGTCGACGCTTGCGCGCAAGCGGGTGGCGGAACGGTGCTGGTTCCTCCGGGACGCTATCTCACTGGCGCGGTTCGTTTGCAAAGCAACATCACGCTGGAAGCGGAAGCGGGCGCGACGATTCTGGGAAGCCCCGACCCTGCAGATTATCCTGTGTACGAGAGTCCTTGGGCCGGCGACGGTCATACCGGAAACGGGGCCAAGACGATTTCGTCGCTGATCTACGCACAAGACGCCGAGAACGTGACGATTCGCGGACGCGGAACCATCGACGGCCAAGGCGAAAACTGGTGGAAGAGCATGGTGCGGCTGCGTCCCGGCCAGCAACCGACGCCCGAGCAGCAAATATTGATGGCCAAGGTTGTGAACGGCCGCCCGCGCATGATCGAAGTGGTGCGCTCGAAGTTTGTGGTGATCGAGCAGCTTCACTTGATCAACTCCGCGGTGTGGACGATCCACCCGTATCTTTCCGAATTCGTGCGCGTCGACGGCGTGACGATCCAGAATCCCGTGCCGTCGCCGAATACCGACGGAATCAATCCGGAGTCGAGCCGCAACGTGCAAATCCTGAACAGCCGCATCGACGTGGGCGACGATTGCGTGACCCTGAAATCCGGGATGAACGAAGCGGGACGCAAGCTCGGCCGTCCCGATGAGAACATCACGATTACGAATTGCGTGATGATGCGCGGTCACGGCGGCGTGGTGATCGGCAGTGAAATGTCGGGCGGCGTGAAGAACGTTGTGGTGAGCAACTGCGTGTTCCAAGGCACCGACGTAGGCATTCGTGTGAAGTCGCAGCGTGGACGCGGCGGTGTAGTCGAAGGACTCGCGGCATCGAATATCGTGATGGAGAATGTGCGCTCGGCGTTCACAATCACGATGTTCTATCAGGGTCAGGACAAGCCAACGGACGTTTTCCCCGTCGACGAAGGCACGCCGACGTTCCGCGACTTCGTATTCAACAACATCATCGCGCGCGGATCGCAGACCGCGGGCCAAGTCACGGGCCTAAAGGAGCGCGCGGTGGAAAACATCACGTTCAACAACGTGCAGATCCAGGCCAAGACCGGCATGACCTGCACCAACGCGCGTGACATCCGCTTCCTCGACACGATCATCGATCCCGACAGCGGTCCGGCGTTGACACTTGTGAACAGCTCTGCGATTGACACTTCACGCTTCAGTACCCGAAAGAAGGGTATCGAACTGGTGAAGTAGCGGTCATCATCCGGCCAACTTCAAGCAGGGCAATGCGTTAGGTGCGCTCTGAGACAACCTTTTACAAGGATGTTACAAACGCCGAACCTCCCGCGGATGTTATAATGTCACTGTCAATTGAGGCTCGCGGTGTAGTGTTTTCCCTTTTCCGGCGTCTAAATCAGATTGGAAGCTTAGGGAGAGGGTGTGGGCCGTCGCTTAGTCGGTGGGATGTGGAAATGGCTCATCGAAACTTTTGGCTAGGTTCGTCGTATTAGGTAGGTGGCAGGGGAGTTCCGATTAGGGGCTGCCAGTCACCTTGGCAATCAAAAGAGAGAAATCATCATGACGTCTTGGAAGAAAATCACGATCGCAGTTGTTCTTGTGGCGGCTCTGGGAGGCATCGTTGCCTTCAGCGTGCAGATGAGCGGCAAGGATGTGGTAACGGTTCAAACGGGACGCGCGCTGAAGCAGGACCTTTCGCAGGTGGTCACGGCTTCAGGCGAGGTCAAGCCACTGAACTACGTCAACGTGAGCGCCATGGCATACGGGCGCATCACGGAAATCGACGTGAAGGAAGGCGATCGCGTAAAGAAGGGCCAGATTCTGGCGAAGCTCGAATCGGTTCAGCCGAAATCAGACTTAGAAGCCCAGCAAGCGCAGACGCAGAGCGCCTTGATGGCCGCGAAGTCGTCGGAGGCCAACGTCGCTTCGATGGAAGCGGCGAACAACACCGCCAAGGCCGACGAAATCCGCGGAAAGGCGCAACTGGAGCAGGCGCGCCTCGATCTCGATCGTGCCAAGGGATTGTTCAAGGATCAATTGATCGCCAAGGCGGACTACGACGCCAAGGTCGCGGCGTATGACGTTGCGTTGGCGTCGAACAATCAGTCCAAGGCGCGCACCGAGCAAGCTAAGGCGCAGTGGGAACAGTCCAAGCAACAATGGGCGCAAGCCAAGGCCGGCGTCAACCAGAATGAAAAAGCCATGGATGCGTTCAAGGATCGCCTCGATAAAACGATGTTCGTGGCGCCACTCGACGGCATGGTTTCCGATTTGCCGGTGCACGTCGGCGAGTACATGGTGGTTGGTGTCCAGAATAATCCAGGCAGTTCGCTGATGACGATCGCCGATATGTCGGTGGTCACCGCCGAATTGCGCGTGGACGAAACCGACATCGTGAACATCGCGATGGGGCAGCCGGCGGAAGTGCGCATCGACGCGGTGCCGGACAAAGTATTCAGCGCGAAGGTCACCGAAATCGGCAACACCGCGATCATTCGTTCCACCGGTGTCGCCACATCGCAGTCCAACACGGGCAGCCAGGAAGCAAAGGATTTCAAGGTCGTCGTGACGTTTGACAATCCGCCCCAGTTGCTGCGTCCGGGACTCTCGTGCACGACGAAAATCACCACGTCGTCGAAGAAGAACATCCTGACGGTGCCGATCCAGGCGCTGACGATTCGGCAGAAGGGCGATCTCGAGGACCAGAACAAAAAGACGACTGGCGGCACGACCACGCACGCCGCGGCGCCCGAAACCGAGCAGGCCAAGAAGGAAGACAAGAAGGAACTGCAAGGCGTCTTCGTGATCGAAGGCGAAAAAGCCGTGTTCAAAACGGTGACCACGGGAATCACCGGCACCACTGACATCGAGGTTACCGGCGGGTTGCCGGACAACGCCCAAATCGTTACGGGCAGTTATCGGGTCCTGCGAACATTGAAGAACAACGCCAAGATCAAGATCGACAACAAGGCGCCGGTGGTCGACCAGAAGACGTCGTAGTTTCGAAAGAAAGCTCGAAGAAAAATCCATGGCCACCGCGAATCTGGAAATCAAGCCCACGCCGGTCCCGCCGCCTGCCGGCGTGCTGATCCACACCGACGATCTGTGGAAGACCTATCAAATGGGCTCCACGGAAATTCACGCCGTGCAGGGTGTGAGCATTTCCATTCGCCGCAACGAATACGTGGCGATCATGGGACCGTCGGGATCAGGCAAGTCGACGCTGATGAACTTGATCGGCTGCCTCGACACGCCGTCGAAGGGCGCGTACTGGATCAACAATCGCCTGGTCAGCGAAATGAACGACGACGAGTTGGCTTACATCCGCAACAAGGAAATCGGTTTCGTCTTTCAGACGTTCAACCTGTTGGCGCGCGCCACGGCGCTGCACAACGTGGAGCTTCCGTTGATCTACAACGGAACACCGGCGGACAAGCGGATCGAACGCGCCAAGGAGTCGCTGCGCTTGGTGGATCTGGCCGAGCGCATGGATCACCGGCCCAACGAATTATCCGGCGGCCAACGGCAGCGTGTGGCGATCGCGCGTGCGCTGGTGAACTCGCCGTCGTTGATTTTGGCGGACGAGCCGACCGGGAATCTCGATTCGAAGACCGGCGTTGAGATCATGGCTTTGTTCGATGAGCTACATCGTCAAGGCAACACGATCGTAGTGGTGACGCACGAGCACGACATCGCCGAATACGCGCATCGCGTGATTCAAATCCGCGACGGCAAGGTCTTCAAGGACGAGCCGACCGCTCGGGCCAAGTAGAGGCGGCTGCCATGCTGTTCACCGAATCCTTCAAGCTGGCGATCGACACGCTGCGCAGCCACAAGTTACGTTCGTTCCTCACGCTGCTCGGCGTGATCATCTCCGTTTCCACGCTCATCGCCGTGGTCAGTGTGCTCACGGGGACGGACTTGTACGTCAGAGACCACATTTCGAACTTGGGCTCGAACGTCTTCGCGGTCAACCGCTTCGGAATCATTAACAACTTGAAAGATTGGGTCGACGCGCAGAAGCGCAAGCGCATCAACATCGAAGACATGGAGTGGTTGGGCGAGAACATGCGCCTCGCCAAGGCCGTGGGCGGAGCGTCGGGGCACTTGTCTGATGTGAAGTGCGGCAATCAATCGCTGCAGGACGTGAACATCAAGGGCGTCACGCCGAACATGATCGGTATCGGCACCGAACAAGTTCAAACCGGACGCTACATCACCGACGCCGACTATCAACGCCACACCTATTCCGCCTTTGTCGGCTTCGATGTGGCCGACAAACTTTTCCCCGGTCTTGATCCGATCGGCAAGGAAGTGTTTTTCCGCGGCCAGAGTTTTACCGTGGTTGGTGTGGCAAAAACGATCGGTTCGGCTTTCGGACAGTCTCAGGACAATTTCATCATTATTCCCCTGACTACATTTTTTAAGCTCTTCGATGACAACCGGTTTCAGAGCGTCAGCATTCAGATCCAAGCGGCGGACGCCGGCCTGATGCAACAAACGCAAGACGAAGCACGCCTATTGATGCGAGCCCGCCGCCACGTGAAGTACGCCGACAAAGACGATTTCGGCATCGTCAGTTCGGACGCGTTGATGGAGCTGTTTCACAGCATCGTAGGCGTGGTCGCGTACGTGGCCGTCATTGTGACGGGCGTCTTCATGGTGGTCGGCGGAATCGTGATCATGAATATCATGCTGGCTGCCGTCTCGGAACGGACGCACGAGATCGGAATCCGTAAATCCTTGGGTGCGCGCCGCAGCGACATTCTGTTGCAGTTTTTGGTTGAGGCTGCGATGCTCTCGACAGCCGGAGGAGTCTTCGGCGTTTTTATCGCCTGGGTGGGAACCCAGATCATGTCGGCGAGCACTCCCATTCCTTCCACGCTGCCAGTTTGGATTGTGGTCACGGCCGTGTTGGTTTCAGCGGCAGTAGGGCTGTTCTTCGGCATTTATCCGGCCAATAAAGCTGCGCGCCTCGATCCGATTGCCGCCCTGCGTGCAGACTAAAGACAGCCGACTAGCGAAAGCAAACTACGATGAGCAGCTTCCGAGAGAATCTGAGACTGGCGCTGGGTACGATCAACAGCAACAAGACGCGTTCCGTGCTGACGATTCTCGGCGTCGTGATCGGCGTGACCTGCGTGATCCTCATTGGATCGATCCTCACCGGCATGAATCGCAGCATCACGCAGTCGCTGGAAGGTTTTGGCGTCAACAATGTTTTCGTGCAGAAGATGAACATGGGGCCGCGCAACGGCCGGCCTTCGCGCTCCGAGCGCACGCGCAAGCCGATTTCCTACGAAAACTACGAAGCAGTGAAGGAAGGCTGCAAAGTTTGTAGTCAAGTGCTGCTGACGATCTACGGTCAAACGATCAGCAAGGCGAGTTACAAATCGCTGGAGATGTTGAATCCCGATTTCCAAGGCACCTACCCGAACTTTCCCGACGTCATGAACATGTCGGTGCGTTCGGGCCGCATGTTCACCGAGGGAGAGAATAGTCACAGCGCGGCGGTCTGCGTGATCGGGAACGACGTGGCCGACACGCTGTTCCCCGGACAAGATCCGATCGGAAAACCGGTGATGGTGAACGAACACACCTTCGAGGTGATCGGCGTGTTCGAGAAGAAGAAACAAGGTTCCGTCGGGGAAAACTCGCAGGATACGACGATCGCCGTGCCTTACGAGACGTATCGGAAGATGTTTCCCTCGAACAAGGAGCACTTTCTCGCCGCTCAGTCGATGCAAGGACATTTGGACGAAGCGGTCGATCAAGTGCGCGCCGCGCTGCGCCGGAGCCGCCGCGACAAGTACGATGAGCAAGACTCCTTCGGCATCGCAACCGCGGAATCCTTCATCGAACAATTCCACGCTCTCACCGGCGGCGTCGCTGCGGTCATGATCGTGATTTCTTCCATTGGATTGCTCGTCGGCGGCATCGGGGTGATGAACATCATGCTCGTGTCGGTCACCGAGCGCACGCGTGAGATCGGTATTCGCAAAGCGATCGGCGCGAAACGTCACGACATCACACTGCAGTTCCTGCTGGAAGCTGCCGCCCTCACGGGCCTGGGCGGCTTGATCGGCATCCTGGCCGGTTTCATGGGCGCCGGCATCATCAAACTGATCTCGCCGGATTTTCCGATATCTGTGCCGCTATGGGGTGTCGCGGCTGGCTTGATCGTTTCAGTCAGCGTCGGCGTTTTCTTCGGCCTTTGGCCCGCGATGAAAGCCGCGCGCCTCGATCCCGTGGAAGCTCTGCGCTACGAGTAATTCCTCTTTCAACTGCTTGACACCGTTTTACAAGGTCTCCCCTTGGCATTCGACAAGAGGCGCGGTATTCTCTTGTCGAATGGCTAGAGGAGGGTCGCGATCTTGGCAGCTTCAAAATCCGATTTACTGCAAGGCACGCTTGACGTGCTGGTTCTAAAAACGCTGGCGCTCGAGCCGATGCACGGCTGGGGCATTTCCCAGCGCATCCAACAAGTTTCCGACGGCGTGCTTAGCGTCACCCAAGGCTCGCTTTATCCCGCGCTGCATCGCCTGGAGCGCCAGGGCTGGATCGAGTCGCGTTGGAGCGCGTCGGAAAACAATCGCCAAGCGAAATACTACGAACTCACCAAGCGCGGCCGGAAACGGCTGACCGAAGAGACCGAAGACTGGGAACGCTTCGCGGCGGCGATGGGTCGCGTATTGAGGGCAGAATCATGAACAACTCCTGGAAGAATTTCTTTCTGCCGCGACGCGCCGAAAGGGAACTGGACGCGGAAATGCGCGACCACTTGGATCGCCAGATCGCCGAGAACGTCCGCCGCGGCATGACGCCCGACGAAGCGCGCCGACAAGCGATGATCAGTCTCGGCGGCATCGAGCAAGTCAAACAGGATTGCCGTGACGAACGCCCCGCGCGACTCCTGGCCGATCTTTGGAGAGACGTTCGGCATAGCGTGCGCGGATTGCGCCGTCGTCCCGGCTTCGCGGCGGTCGCGGTGATCACCATGGCGTTGGGGATCGGCGCGAATACCGCAGTCTTTAGCGTTGTCTACGGCGTGCTGATGCGCCCGCTGCCGTTTGCGAATGGACGTCGTCTCATCGTGTTGCAGCAAACCGCGCCCAAAGCGGGCTTGCACGACGTGCCGTTCTCGGTGAAGGAGCTCAACGATTACCTCACCCAGAGCCGTACGCTCGAAGGAATCGCGGAGCACCACTCGATGTCGTTCCTGCTGCTGGGCGGTGAAGAGCCGCTGCGTGTGCAGACCGGCGTCGTGTCGGCGAATTTCTTCAGCCTCTTCGGCGTGCAGCCGGTTGCCGGACGCACGTTCACTGACTCCGATGCCAGCCACGACGCGCCGGGCGTGTTGATCGCTACCGACAAATTTTGGAAGGAACACTTGGGCGGCGATCCGAAAGCTATCGGTCGCGTCTTCCAAATGAGCGGACGCTCGCACACCCTCATCGGCATTCTGCCGCCGATTCCGCAGTATCCCATTCGCGACGACGTTTACATGCCGGTATCGAGTTGTCCCACACGTTCGTCCGCGGCATTCATCGGCGACCGCACCGCGCGAATGATGACGGCGTTTGGATTGCTGAAACCCGGAGTGACGCTGGAGGAAGCGCGCACCGACGCGGCGGTGATCGCGGCGCGCCTGGAGAAGACGTATCCCGAAGTCTACAAACCGCAATACGGCTACGGTTCCTACGTGAACTTGTTCCGCGACGAACTTTCGGTGCGAGCCAAGGCCAACATGGCTCCGTTGTTGGCGGCCGCCGGCTTCGTGCTGCTGATCGCCTGCGCAAGCGTCGCGAATTTGATGCTGGCGCGCGTGACGCGGCAGGAACGCGAACTTTCGATTCGCGCGGCGCTCGGCGCCACGCGCGGCCGCTTGATGCGCCAATTGCTGACCGAGAGCATGATCCTGTCGCTGGCCGGCGGTTTACTCGGATTGCAGTTGGCTCCTCCGGCGATTTCCGGCCTGACGCTTTTAGCCGAGCAGTTTTCGGCGCGGACCGGCGAGATTCGCATTGATCTGCCGGTGTTGCTTTTCACGTTGCTGATCTCCGTCGCTACGGGAGTGTTGTTCGGCCTCGCCCCCGCCGTGGGACTGCGCCGCGATCCGAATGAAACGCTGAAGGAAGGCGCGGGGCGCAGCACGGAAACCGCCGGCCGTCAGCGCATGAGAAAAATTCTTGTTGTCGCGCAACTGGCGTTTTCATTTGTGCTGCTGGCCGGAGCCGGTTTGGCGATCCGCAGTCTTTGGAAACTGCTGACGGTCGACGGTGGCTATCGCGCCGAGAAAGTGCTGGTGTTGCGTTTCTCGGCCAGCTCCGCCCGTTACAAGGGTCCCCAAGCTTTCCTGACGTTGAACCAGCGTGTTCTCGATTCGGTTCATCAACTGCCCGGCGTGCGCTCGGCTGCCGTTTCGCTGAACTATCCGTTGAATCCCAACGCGATTGCGGCAGACGATGGATTCAACCGGCGCGAATTCCTCATCCAAGACCGTCCGTTGGCCAAAGGACAACTGGCCCCGCAAGTGGAGTTTTCGGTGGCCAGTCCCGAGTATTTGGACACGGTGGGGATTCCGCTCGTGAAAGGGCGCTGGTTCACGGAGCAGGACCGCGGCGAATCGCTACAAGTGGCTGCCATCAACGAAAGCATGGCGAAACATCGCTGGCCCGGCGAAGATCCTCTCGGTCGTCGCGTGAGCTTCGACGAAGGAAAAACGTGGCTTACGGTGGCCGGCATCATCGGCGACGTGAAGGAAATGGGTCTCGATCGACCCGTGCCCGACGAGATCTACGTTCCCATGAAGCAGAATCAATTCGGCGGCAACAATTTGCTGGTTCGCACAGCCACCGATCCCGATTCGATGGCGCGTGCGATCACCGGAGCGGTCCATCAAGCGGGTGCCGACATTGCGATCGATCGCGTGCGTTCCCTGGCGCAAGTTCGCGAGGAATCGGTGGCGTCGCCGCGACTCACCGCGATTCTCTTGGGAATCTTCGCGCTGCTGGCGCTGCTGATTACGGCAGTCGGCTTGGGTGGCGTGCTGGCCCTCGGCGTGAGCCAGCGTCGCCAGGAGTTGGGAATCCGTTTGGCGTTGGGCGCATCGCACAAGCAATTGGTGCGCATGGTTCTGTTCCAAGGATTGCGGCTCGCCGCTTTGGGGATCGCGATTGGATTGCCGTGCTCTCTGGCGCTGACGCGATTGGTCGCGGCGCTGCTCTATGATACGCCGCCGAACGATTTGCTCACGCTGTCGTGCGTCGCGTTGCTGCTGGGCATGGTCGCGGCCGCGGCATGTTTTGTGCCGGCGCGGCAAGCCACGCGCATCGATCCATTGGTCGCGTTGCGCGCGGAGTGAATCTGGGAGGAAAACATGAATCGAAGGGAATTATTGGGCACAATGGCCGCGGGTTTGACGTTACCCGCCACCAATTTGTTCGGTGCGGCTCTCAAAGCCGGCGACAATCCGTTGACTCCGCCGGCGAAAGGAAAAATCCAAGTCGCGATGGTGCTGGGTCAAAATCCCGTGGTGATCGATTTCGCAGGGCCGTGGGGCGTCTTCGACGCGGTGCATGTGATGTCGCGCGGCACCACGATGGGCGAAATGATGCCATTCGAGATCTACACCGTTTCCGACCAACCGAAAGTCATGACCTCCGGCGCGGGCATGACGGGCGCGATGACTATCATGCCGGATCGTACACTCGCGAACGCCGGGAAACCGCATGTGATCGTCATTCCGGCGCAGGAAGCGTCGGATGCGGAAATCGCGTGGATCAAGAAGGCCGCCGAAACCGCCGACGTGGTGATGTCGGTTTGCGCCGGTTCCTTCGTCCTAGCTCTCACCGGATTGTTGTCGGGCAAGGAAGCAACCACGCATCACGGACTCTACGACGATTTCGCGAAGAAGCATCCCGAGATCAAAGTTGTGCGCGGGTCGCGCTTCGTCGAAGGACCGAAGATCTCGACCGGCGGCGGGCTGAGTTGCGGGATCGACCTGGCGTTGCGCGTCACCGAGCGCTACTTCGGCCGCGAGATTGCCCAGGGTACCGCGTCGAACCTGGAGTATCAAGGCAAGGGCTGGATCGTATAGTTCGCCCGTTTAGTCCGCGCGCAGTGTTTCCATCGGATCCAACCGTGACGCGCGACGCGCGGGCACACCCGCGGCGATGAGCGCCACAGCGCCAAGCAGCGCGAGCGCCGCGCCCGTGGTTAGCGGATCGCCCGGCGTCACGCCAAACAGCAGCGCGCGCAGCACGCGTGCCAAGGCTAGCGACGCGCCGAGTCCCGCCAGCAACCCGGCGGTGGTCCAACGCGCGGCGTGACCGAGCGCCCAGCGCAAAATTCGCTCGGGTGTCGCGCCCAGCGCCATGCGCACACCGATCTCGCGCGTGCGTTGCGTCACCAGAAAGGCCGTCATCCCGAAAAGTCCCGTGGCCGCGAGTAGCGCGCCCATCGTCGCGAACGCCGCCAACAGGAACGCGTTGAACCTGGGCCGTGCCGTGACGCCGTCGAGGCGCGTCTGCATCGTTTCAGTCTCAACCGGTATCGTGACGTCGAGCGACTCGATCGCCGAGCGAATGCCGGCCGCGGCCATCGCCGGCGGGATGGCCGTGCGCGCCACGACGAATGCCGATCGCCAGCCATACTGCGGTTCCTGCCGGCGCATGATGGAGTCGAGTACAGGCTTGCGCAGTTCGTAGTATTCCGGCCACGCGGAGTTCACCAAGCCGTCGTTTTTCACGTCGCGCGCGATGCCCACCACCGTGGCCCATGGCTCGTCTCCTCTGCGGATTTGTTTCCCGAGTGCGTCTTCGTCGGGAAATAGCGTTTTCGCCAACGACTCGCTGAGAATCACGGCGTGCCCGGCGGCATCGCGATCGGTTTCCGCAAACCCGCGGCCACGAACGATCGGAATGCCCAGCGTCGCGAAATACTCCGGCGTGACCCAGCGCCATCCCACCATGCCGCCGGTTCCCTCCGGACGCTCGGGACGTCCCGGAACGCCGATCGCAGCGAGCGGATGGCCGTGCATCCCGCCCGACGGCGGCATCGAATCGACAATGGCGGCGGACTCGAGTCCCGGCACGGACTTTAGGCGTTGCTCCAGGTCGCGGAAGAACGACAATTGGTCTTCGGCGCGAGCATAGCGCTGGCGACCCAAGGTGAAATGCGCGGTGATCACGCGCGATGTTTCCATGCCGAGCGGAACACTCTCCAACTTCCACAAACTTCGCAGCAACAATCCCGCGCCGGTCAGCAACACCATCGACACGGCGATTTGCACGGTCACTAGTGCGGATCGCAGCACCGTTCCCGCCGGTCCAACCGCGTGCCAACCGACGATCGCTTCGGCACGCGGCGATCGCCACGCCGGCGCGACACCGAACAACAAACTCGCGGCGAGCGTGGCGGCCAGCGCAAACAGCAACACACGCCAGTCGAGCGATGCCTGCGTGAGGCGCGGGAGTCCCGCGGGCGCAAAGGCGACAAGCACGCGAAGAAGTCCGGCGGCCAACGCGCATCCTGCCGCACCGCCGATCGCGCCCAGCAGCAGGCTTTCACTCAAGGCGAGGCGCGCCAGGCGTGCGCGGCTTGCTCCGAGGACGGCCCGCATGGTCAGCTCGCGTTCGCGGGCCATTGCGCGGGCCAGCAGCAGGTTCGCAATGTTGGCGCAGGCGATCAGCAACACGGCGATCACGGATCCGAACAGCGCCAGCGACGCTAGACGAACGTCGCCGACCTGGCGGTCGCGAATCGGGCGGACGCGAAAGCTGATTTCCTTCCGGAATCGCTCCGGAACGTCTTTCATGGCCTGCTCGAAGTGCGGTTGCAATCCCGCCATTGCGGTGGCCGGCGTGACTCCCGGCTTCAATCGCCCAAACACGCGAAGCGCGCGGCCTTGGCGCTCAGTCTCTGCGAGAGCCAACGGCAGCAGCACATCCGCGGTCGTGAGCGTGGGCATTTCGAACGTTTCGGGCACCACGCCGACGATAGTTCTGGGCGTCCCGTCGAGTGGCATTGTGCGCCCGATGACGCGTGTGTCGCCGGCAAACCGGCTTTGCCATAGCGCGTGCGAAATCATCGCGGCCGGCGGGCCTCCGCGGCGATCTTCCTCCGCCGTGAAGGTTCGCCCGATCAATGGAGCGACGCCGAAGGCCTCCAGAAAGTTGGCCTGCAATTGCAGGCAATCGAGGCGCTGCGCGTTTTGTTCCGTCAAGTCGCAGGCGTAGGAACCCGCTTGAAACGCCGTGACCGCCTCGAACGGCGTGCGATTCTCCGCGCTGCCGCGCTGGAGATCGAAGTATTCCACTGCGAACATGAATTCGTTCGAGTCGAGCGGCGCCATCATTCCCACCGACGCCATGCGATCGGCGTAGGGGTAGGGAAGGGGCCGAAACAGAATGCGATCGACCACGCTGAAAACCGCCGTGGTCGAGCCGATTCCCAGCGCCGCCGCGAGAATCGCGGTGATCGCAAACGCCGGGTTGCGCAACAGTCCACGCATCGCGTAACGAAGGTCGGAGAGCATAACGATGTAGACTCCAGGGCAGACGAATGGTTCCCAGTCAGAGTACACTACGCGACATATGGGAAATACGAAACAGTACGACGCCATCGTCATCGGCTCCGGCCAAGCCGGCGGCCCTCTCGCGGGCGCCCTGGCGCGCGCCGGTTGGAAGACCGCGATCATCGAGCGCGAGCACGTGGGCGGCACGTGCATCAATGAAGGATGCACGCCGACCAAAACCATGGTCGCCAGTGCGCGCGTGGCGTATCTATCGCGGCGCGCCGCCGATTACGGAGTGCGTCACGGTGACGTCTCGGTGGATCTGGAAGTCGTGCGGAAACGCAAGCGGGACATTGTGGAGTCGTTTCGCGGCGGCAGCCAAAAGCGTTTGGAAAGCGCGAAGGGTCTCGACCTGATCTTTGCCGAGGCGTCTTTTGATGGACCCATGCGCGTGCGCGCCGGCGGCGACTTGCTCACGGCGTCGCGCGCCATCGTTTTGAACACAGGCACGCGCGCGGCGCGTCCACCGATTCCGGGACTCGATTTTGACAATGCGGCCGTCAACGCGCTCGACAATCGCTCGATCATGGAACTCGATCGCGTGCCGGAGCATTTGGTCGTGCTGGGCGGCGGATATATCGGGCTCGAGTTTGGACAAATGTTTCGGCGCTTCGGCAGCCGCGTGACCATCGTGCAGTCGAACGCGCGATTGTTGCCGCGCGAAGACGAAGACGTCAGCGATGCGGTGGCGGAAATCCTGCGCGAAGACGGAATCGAAATCCTAACCGGCGCGAAAGTTTCGCGCGTCGATGCTCCGGCCACGGCCGTGGTGGGCGATCGCCGAATCGAAGGATCGCACTTGCTCGTCGCGACGGGCCGCGTGCCCAATACCGAAAGACTCAATCTCTCCGTGGCCGGCGTCGAGACTGACGCGCATGGATTCATTCGCGTCAACGATCGTTTGGAAACCAGCGCGCCGGGAATCTTTGTGGCCGGCGATGTGAAGGGTGGTCCGGCGTTTACGCACATTTCCTACGACGACTATCGCGTTTTGCGCCGCCGTTTCCTCGACAACGAACCGGCGTCGATCGCGGGCCGCCAGATTCCCTACACCGTTTTCATCGATCCGCAACTCGGCCGCATTGGACTTACGGAGCGCGACGCGCGTGCGCAAGGCTTGAAGTTTCGCGTCGCGAAGATGCCGATGTCGCACGTGGCGCGCGCTCTCGAAACGGATGAAACCCGCGGATTCATGAAGGCACTCGTTGCCGATGATGGTCAAATTCTGGGCGCGGCGGTGCTGGGAATCGAAGGCGGCGAGATTGCGACGGTCCTGCAAATCGCGATGCTCGGTAAATTGCCCTACATGGCGTTGCGGGATGCGATCTTCTCGCATCCCACGTTGGCCGAATCGCTGAACAACTTGTTCGCCGCTATGTAGCCCAGACGTTATGGCTTGCCGAAAACTTTGCTCGGGTACTTCGGCCGCGCCGGAAGCGCCGGATAGTTCTTCAGCGCATCTTTCGCCAGTTCAATCGCTTTTTCAAGCTGCGGATCGTGCCCCGCGGCGACGAGATCCGGCCGTTGTTGCACGACATAGTCCGGATCAACGCCGTGATTCTCCACGATCCACTGGCCGCCTTGATCGACGGTCCAGAACGCGGTTTCCGGCGCCGTCACGCCGCCGCCGTCCATCATCGGGATGATGCGGTTGTAGCCGACCAATCCGCCCCACGTGCGCGTTCCCACGATCGGGCCGATCTTTTCACGCTTGAAGAACCACGGGAATGCGTCGCCGCCCGAACCCGCGAGTTCGTTCACGATCATCACCTTCGGACCGTAGATCGCTTGCGGCGGCCATGCCTGATCCTTGCCTTCGCGCGGCGTCGTCATGCTGAGCAACTTGCGGTTCAGTTTTTCGGTGTAAAAGTCGGGAATCATGCCGCCGTGATTGTAACGCTCGTCGACGATCAAGCCGTCTTTGCCGACCTGCGCTTGTAGATACTTGTCGAACATGATGATGCCGTCGATGCCGGTGTCGGGCACATGCATGTATCCGATCCGGCCGCCGGTGGCTTCTTCCACTTTCTTGCGATTGTCTTCCACCCAGTTCCAATAGCGCAGCGCACCTTCGTCACGAATCGGGCGCACCGTGATTTCCCACGCGCCTTGCTCGCTCGGTTTGTCATTGACCTTGAGGGAAACCACTTTGCCGGCGAGATTCTGGAAATACTCATACGGCTCGCTGGCCGGCTTGGCAACCACACCGTTCACCGCGATCAAATAGTTGCCTTCCTTCACCTTCAGTCCCGGTTCGGTGAGCGGAGAGCGCGTCGCGTCGTTCCAGTTTTCTCCCGGGTAGATTTTTTTGAAGCGGAAGAAGCCGCCATCGACGTCGAAGTCCACGCCGAGCATTCCGGTCGACACGCGTTGGACCGCCGGCGTGTCGCCGCCGCCCACGTAGGTGTGTGAAGTGGACAACTCGGCGATCATTTCACCGATCAGATAGTTCAGGTCGCTGCGATGCGCTACCCACGGCAGTAAGGCGTCGTACCGCTTGCCGATCGCGTTCCAGTCGAGGCCGCCCATCGCGGGATCCCAGTAGAAATCCCGTTCAATGCGCCACGCTTCGTGGAAAATCTCCTTCCACTCGTCGCGCGGCTCCAAGCGGACCTGAAGATCGCCGATGTTGAGCCGGCCGTCACCCACGTGTTTTGGCGGATTCGGAGAGGCGTCGACGATGCCGAACGTATTGCCGGCGCGGTAGATCATTTTCTTCCCGTCTTTGTCGAGTTCGTAGCCGGCGATGCCGCCCATGATCACTTTGTCTTCGCGCTTGCTCACGTCGTAGACGTGCAGTGTGGCGCGCTGGTCGTTCTCGGGCCGGTTCGCCTCCAAGTTTTCGACGGGCACGGACAGGTAGAAAAACTTTTCCTTGCGCGCCTGCAGATTGGTGAACAATCCGGGTGGAAGCGGCACGTGCGCGACGCGCCGGCCCAAGCCTTCGAGATCGATTTCGATGGGCTTCACCTCTTTGTCAGACTTCTTGGCGTCGTCCTTTTTCGCGTCATCCTTTTTCGCGTCGTCCTTCTTTGAGTCGTCGTCCTTCTTCGCGTCATCCGCTTTTTTGGTGTCGTCAGGTTTCTTTTCGTCGGCCTTTTTCTCAGGCTCGGAGCCTTCCTTCTCTTCGTCGCTCTGCGGCGAGAATGGCGACGCTTCGTCGGCTTTCAACGTCAACGCAAAGACGCCGCTGGTCTCCAAATATCCAAAGCGCAAGTCGAAGTTGCTTCCGGTGGGATAGAAGAAACGTTCCGAAATGAAGTAGAGATACTTGCCGTTTTGATCAAACGACGGCGACTTCTGATCGTAGAAGGAATCGCTGATGCGGAAGCTCTTCTTTTGTTCGAGCGAGTGCAGGTAGAGCGCGTTGTTCTGGTTTTCCTGCGTCAACGTGTAGGCGATCCAACGACTGTCCGGCGACCACGCCGCGCCAAAGCCGCCGCCCCACTGGTCACTGTCCACCAGCACAGGCGACTTCTTCTCGACATCCACGTACCAGAGCCGCAGTTTCTTGTCCCTGTAAGAGAGCTTCTTGCTGTCCGGCGACCATGCGAGCGCGTCGCGATAACAATTTCCGTCGCTGGTGACGCGCGTTTCCTCGCCGCCCATTTGTGGACGCGTGTACACTTCCCACTCGCCGGACTTATCTGAAAGGTAGGCAATCCATTTGCCGTCCGGCGACCACACCGGTTCCTGCTCATGCACGCCAGGCGAATCGGTGATGTTGCGCGCGTTCCCTTTTTCCGCCGGAAGCGTGAAGATGTCACCGTGGGCTTCGAGCACCGCGCGCGTCCCGCTCGGCGAGAGTCCAAAGGTGCGGATGCGGTTGGCGACAAGACGAATTCCCGCGCGCGCTTCGACGTCATCGGAGTGCACCGTCACGGGCACTGGCTTCGTCTGTCCGCTCGATATTTCGTAATTGAACAGCAGGCCGCCGTTCTCGAAAATAATGGAGTCGGGACCTAAACTCGGCCACTTGACGTCGTATTCCTTATAAGTCGTGAGCTGCGTAGTGCGCTTTGTCCCCAAGTCGTAGCGATAGAGATTCATCACGCCGTCTTTGTCGGAGATGAAGAAAATCGAGTTGCCGTGCCACATCGGAAACTGCTGTTGCGCTCCGTTGGCCGGCACGTCTTCGTAGGCGTGCGTCTTTAAGTCGAAGATGCCGATGGTGTTCAACCATCCGCCGCGATAGCGCTTCCAGGTGCGGAACTCCTGCGACGTGGAGTTGAATGCGACCTTCGTTCCATCCGGCGACAAACTGCTCAGGCTCGCGCGCGGAACGGGCAACATCTCCGGGAGTCCGCCGTCAACCGAAACGGTGAAGAGCCGCGTGTAGTCCGGAAGCAGGCTGTTGCGGTTCGAGCGGAACAGCACGCGTTTTGAGTCCGCGGTCCACCCGAGCACCAGGTCGGCGCCGGGATGGAATGTCAGCCGGCGCGGCTCGCCGCCCTCGGCCGGCATGACGAAGACGTCGGTGTTGCCGTCATAGTCGCCGGTGAACGCGATCCACTTTCCGTCGGGTGAGAACTTAGGATGCACTTCCTCGCCCGGATGCGTCGTGAGCCGTCGCGCCACGCCGCCCGCGCGCGGCGTGATCCAGAGATCGCCGGCATAGACGAATACCACGTGGTCGCGCGAGACGTCAGGATAGCGCATCAGCTTGGTTTCGCCGGGCGCGGCTTGCGAGCCGGTTGTGGAGGCGATCGCCAAAAGCACCAGAGACAAGAAGGCAACGCGGCAAATGAGCTTCAACGGAGCACCTCAAAAAAGGATGTAGCAATCCAATATTCTGGCATGCGGACGCGTATCGACGAAAAAAAGCGCGTAAAAAGTTGTCGAACTCGCGGCTTTGTGGTGAAATCCTTCTTTCAGTGGAAATCCTCGACCTGCGCCACCTGACGTCCCGCGACCTGGAACCCCTGCTGCAAGAGGAAATCCAACTCTGGAGCGCGGAGCTTCTGTGGGACTACAACGCCTCGGCCGAACTGATCCGCCGCTTCCTCGACTCCCGCTCATTGCCGGGCTACGCCGCGATGGATCGCGGCCGCGTGGCCGGCTACGCGTTCTTCGTCTACGAGGATCAAAAAGGATTGATCGGCGACCTCTTCGCGATGCGCGCGTATCGAGGACAGGTGGAGGAGCGGCTGCTCGAGCACGTGATCGAAACGCTGCGCGGGTCGCCGGGGATTCAGCGCCTGGAAGCGCAGTTGATGCTGCAAGGCTCCGATCGCCTCGAAGCGATTTTCCGCCGTGAGAAATTCCGCGTCCACGATCGCAAGTTCCTCCATTTGGATTTCCGCACCGCGCCGGTTTTTGTGCCGCGCGCCCTCGACGGCTACGACTTGCTCACGTGGGACGATCGATACTTCGAGGAAGTCGCGGCGCTTATCGCGCGGGCGTATCGCGACCACGTCGATGGCGCGATCAACGATCAGTACCGCTCGCTGAACGGCGCGCTACGCTTTCTGCGCAACATCATTCAGTATCCCGGGTGCGGGGTGTTTCATCCGCTCGGCGCGATTCTCGCGAAGCACCGGTCCACCGGGAAAATCCAGGGCTTGGTTCTGACTTCCACCGTAAATCCTCGCGTTGGGCACATCACGCAAGTATGCACCTCGCCTGAATTTCGCGGCACCGGCTTGGGATACGAACTGGTCCGCCGCGCCCTCGAGCATTTTCGCGCGCAACACTACACCGGCGTGAGTCTCACGGTGACCGTAGCGAATACGGAAGCCGTCGAGTTATACGATCGCTTGGGATTCGGCGCGCTGCGCGAATTCAAGGCCTACGTTTGGGACGCCAGTTGGACGTGAGGCGCGCCGGCGTTTCGATGATAGTCTGATAGAAGCACTTCGCTCTCAAAATACTCGTTGAGGAGGGGTCTATGTCCCGTGACTACGACGACGATACGCGCAGCTTGGTATGGTTCATGGCCGGACTTGGCGTGGGTGCTGTAACGGCGCTGCTGTTCGCGCCGCGCACCGGCAAGGAGACGCGCAAGATTCTCGCGCGCGCCGCCGACCGCGGTCGCGATTACCTCGAAGATCGGGCGGACGATTTGCGCGACACGGCCGGTAAAGTTCGCAGCCACGCGTCGGATCTGGCCGATCGCTCGCGCGATCTCTACGAGCGCGGCCGCGACTTGGCGAAAGATGTAGGAGAAGACGCCGCCACATTGCTCGATCGTGGCCGGAAAATCGTTCGCGGCTAATTTGCGGCTTCCGTAGATTCGACGGCCCGCCGGGCGTGGTAGGAACTGCGCACGAGCGGGCCGCTTTCTACGTGCTGGAATCCCAGGGCGCGTGCGGTCGCGCCCAAGCGATCGAATTCTTCGGGCGAATAATAGCGGTGGATCGGCAAATGATCCGCCGACGGCCGCAAGTATTGCCCAATCGTCACGAGACGCACACCTGAGCGGCGCAAATCGCGCAGTGTTTGCTCTACTTCGCTCGGTTCCTCGCCCAATCCCACCATGATCCCGGATTTCGAGCACGCTCCAGCCTCGGAAGCGCGCTGTAGCAATTCCAACGACCGTTCGTAGCGTGATCCCGGGCGCACTTCTCGATACAGACGCTCGACGGTCTCGATGTTGTGATTCAAAACGTCGGGCCGGGCGTCGAGAATGATGCGCAGGGCCTCCGCCGATCCTTGCAAATCGGGGATCAAGACTTCCACTTTGCACTGCGGCAGGCGTTTGCGGATGGAAGAAATCGTGCGTGCGAAAAGTTCCGCGCCGCCGTCTTTGCGATCGTCGCGATTCACCGACGTGACCACGGCGTAGCCCAAGTTCAACTGCGCGGCCGCTTCCGCAACGCGCTCGGCTTCGCTCAAATCGAGCGCCAGCGGCGCGCCTTTCTGCACGGCGCAGAATCCGCAGCGCCGCGTACACACATTTCCGGCGATCATGAACGTCGCCGTGCGCTGTTCCCAGCACTCGCCGATGTTGGGGCAATGCGCGCTTTGGCAAACTGTATGTAACCCCAGCGAGTCCACGAGCGTCCGTAGTTCGTGGTAGTTCGCGCCGCCAGGGGCGCGCGCTTTCAACCATTCCGGCCGGACGAGTTGAGCGGCACTGCTTTCGTGTTCAGCAATCAAAGGCAAGATTCCTTCATTCTATCGCAGGCGTTGCGATACGCTGGACATCTATGATCTCGATTCAATTTCTAGGCGCGGCCGGCACTGTCACCGGCTCGAAACATCTCACGCGATTCGACGGCAAAGAAATGCTCGTCGACTGCGGACTCTTTCAAGGCGCGAAGGAATGGCGCGAGCGAAATTGGCAGCCGCTGCCCGTGCCCGCCAAGAGCATCGACTGGCTGGTACTCACGCACGCGCATCTCGATCACGTGGGATTTTTGCCGCGCATTTATTCGGAAGGATTCCGCAATCCCGTGATTTGTACGCCCGCCACCGACGATTTGACGCGAATCGTCCTGCCGGACTCCGGACACCTCCAGGAAGAAGAAGCGGAGTTCGCCAACAAGAAGGGCTACTCGAAACACAAGCAAGCGTTGCCGCTCTACACCTACGAACAGGCTGTGCAGAGTTTGAATCTGCTGACGACGCGGCCTTTTCACGAAACATTTTCCGTGGGTAGCGGAACGGGACGCTACTTGCGCGCGGGACACATTCTCGGCTCCGGATTCTTCGAATTCTCTTACGGCGGCCGCAAGATTCTCTTCAGCGGCGACCTCGGCCGCATTCGCCGTGACCCGGAAGACCAAGGCGATCCGCAGATTCCCGAGCCGGTTTTCGAAGCCGATTATCTTTTGCTCGAATCGACGTACGGGAATCGCCTGCATTCGAAGGACGATCCGCGTCCGAAGATCTCGGAGATCCTGTACCGCACGCAACAATCTGGCGGCTCGGTGGTGATTCCCGCGTTCGCCGTGGAGCGCACGGAAAAGTTGATTTTCATGATCAAGAAACTCATGGAGACAGGCAAAGCGCCGCGCTTGCCGGTGTTCATCGACTCGCCGATGGCCGTGGAAGCCGTGAAGGCGTTTGTGAAACATTGCGAGGAATACGACGCCGCCACGCGCCGCGTGGTCGCGAAGTACGGCGATCCGAGCGACTGGCCCGGATTCACGTTCTGCAAGACGCGCGAAGAGTCGATGGCCATCAATGACGTGAAGGGACCGCACGTCATCATCTCCGCCAGCGGCATGCTGACGGGTGGACGCGTGCTGCATCATCTCGCGCGGCGCCTCGGCGATCCGCGCTGCACGGTGTTGTTCGTGGGATTCCAAGCGCCGGGCAGCCGCGGACAGTTGATGCAGGCCGGCGGCAAGAGCGTCCGCATGTTCGGCAAGGAATTCGGAATCCAATGCCATGTCGAAACGCTCGACCAGTTTTCCGATCACGCCGACTACGAAGAGATCATCGAGTGGCTCAAGAATTTCAAACATCCGCCACGCCGGACGTTCCTGGTGCATGGCGAACCGGCCGGAGCCGAGGCACTGCGCGAATTGATCGTCAAGACGTTCAAGTGGGACGTTCATATCGCGAAGTATCTGGAGACCGTCGAATTGGAGTAGATCATCCATGAAAGAGTATTTCGCGTTGCTTGGAGTGTTGCTTGCTTCGCTTTCGCTTGCTGCGCAAAAGCCGCAGACGGCGCTGTACACCGTCGGATCCGCCACGGCGTCTCCCGGCGAGAAAGCCACGGGCGTGATCCCCGTTCCCGCGGGAACCGACCTGGGCAGTAACATTCCGGTGGTGGTTTTTCAGGGACGGCAAACCGGTCCCGTGTTGGCGATCGCCGCGGGCGCGCATGGAACCGAGTACGCCTCGATCATCGCCGCGGAGCAATTGATTTCGGTGATCAACCCGGAAGAGTTGGCTGGTACGGTGATCCTGCTGCCGCTGATCAATCTGAATTCGTTCGAGCAAAAAGTGCCGCACGTGAATCCCACCGACGGCAAGAACATGAATCGCATGTATCCGGGCAGCTTGAATGGCACGCAAACGGATCGCGTTTCCTACTTCATCACGTCGCAAGTGGTGGAGCGCTGCGACTACTTCATCGATATGCATGGCGGCGATCTCGACGAAAGCCTGCGGCCGTACAGCTATTGGAGCAAATCGGGCAACGAGAAGCAGGACTCGATCTCCCGCGACATGCTGCTGGCCTTCGGCCTCGATCACATTATCATCGTCACGGACCGTCCGCGCGACCCGCAACAGTCGCGCTATCTGGAAACGACCGCGTCGACGCGCGGCAAGCCGTCGATTACCGTGGAAGCCGGCTCGGCGGGCACAACCGATTCCGACGACGTCACCGCACTCGTCGCGGGCAGTCTCAACGTGATGCGCTACTTGAAAATGCTGCCGCATCCGCCCGAGCGCGTGCAGAATCCCGTGTGGCTCGATTCGCAGATCGCGGTGCTTGCGGAGCAAACCGGGATTTTCTATCCGCTCGTCAAGAAGGGAACGTACGCGCAAAAGGGAATGAAACTTGGGTACATTACCGATTACTTCGGCAAAACGATTTTCGAAGCGCGCGCCCCGATTTCCGGCGTGGTGCTGTTCATTTCCGCCGTGCCGTCGATGAAAAAAGGCGACAGCATCGCCAGCATGGCCGCGCCCGCTCCCGATCCGCGGCTCGGCCAGCCGGAAAAAACAAACGCGCCATAGTTACTGCGGCGGCTTTTGTTGCTCCGGCTGCTTCTCCCACGTTTTGCCGCCGTCCTTCGTACGGTACACGTTCGTCGAGCGGCAGCGAATTTCAAAGTGTAACGCGTCGTCGACGTGAACGCTCACAACGGGCTCGGGCGTTGCGATCTTCTGCCAAGTGGTTCCGCCATCGGTCGAGATTTGGAGCGCGTCTTTTTCGACGATCCGGCCTTCAGCCGTGATCACCGCGCGAGCAAACAGAGAACGTTCCGCTGCAAGCGGGGCCGGAGGCGGGCTCGCCGCAGCCGCGCGGTTAACCCCAGCCATGGGCTTGGCCGCGACGCCCCGGCCTCCTCCTCCAGATCCCGCACTGCCTTGAAGCACTCCGCCGACAACCGCGTTCTGCGCTTGATTCTGCGAATTGTTGGCCTGTGGTGCCGGCGCGGTAGCATTGGCCGCCTCGGCCTTTAGTTGATCGCGTCGGTCGGCGGTTTGCGTGGTTCGTGGTTGTAACTCGAGCGGCGGTTCTACCTTACGCGCCTTCGAATCCAGCGACAACTCTTCGTCCTTCTGCGGCGCGGGCGGCGCAACTGTGGGCGGAGAAAATGGCGGCGCGGGCGCAAATGGTCCGCTTGCCGGCGCCGCCGCGCGCGATTCTTTTTTCTTAGCGACGATCGGCGTTTCGGCGGCCGCGGCGTCCGGTTTGGCGGGCGCCCTTTCCGGCTTTGCGGGCGTGCTCTCCAGCGCAGTTTCCGGCGCAGTTTTCGACGCAGTTTTCGACGCAGTTTTCGAAATGACCGGCTCCGGGTGCGGTGTCGGCGTCGGCGGCCGCACGATCTCCTCGCGATTCATCAACACGATCGATCCGGTCACGACGATCGCCGCAAACGCCGGAACCCACATCCATCGCTTCCACCAAGCCGGCGATCTAGTTTCCACGATCCCTTCGCGTGGAGCGAGGCGCACTAATGCCGCGACATCATCGCGGCAGGCCGGGCAAATCGCCAGGTGCTCGATGAATCGCTCGCGGTTCTCGGTGTCCAAAGAGCTTTCCACATACGCCGCGAGGATTTCGGCGTCGCCACACACGGGACCGCCCGCGGCAGCGCCGGGCCCTGCGCTCCGCGCGCGCTGCTTCAGCAACTCCTCCATCGGATCGGCGTCGTGCGGTTTCACAATCTCTCCTTCAATAGAACGCTCGGGCTTGGCGTTTCTTGCGCCGGCCTCCACTCCAATCCTTGGCTCACGGCTTCGAGCAAGCATTCCTGCGCGCGGCGCTCGTCCATGCCGTAGTCTTTCTTAAGGATCGCGGTCAGGCTTTCCCTCAGTGCCGCACGGGCGCGATCCAGTTCGCGGCTTGCGGTGGCCTCATGCACGCCGACAAGCGAGGCGGCTTCCCGTAGGTTCAGATTCTGGAAGTAGTAAAAGTCGAGCAGCAATTTCTGCCGCGGCGGCAGCGCCGAGAGCGCGTGGTCGAGCGCGCGCGACGCAATCGCGGCGGTTTGTGCTTCCTCTGCGGGATCTCCCGTCGCATGCGCCGCCGGCTCCGGCCCATTTTCGTCGATCGGCTGAAGGCGTTTCGTAGCGCGCCATCGATCGATCCACGTTTGGCGAAGGACGGCGCGCATCCACCCCGCGAGCGAGCTGCGTCCGCCATACGAACCCAGCCTGGCTTCGCGCGCAGCGTACATTTCTCCAAACAGCGCGTCAGCCAGTTCCTCACCTTGATCGCCGGCCATCGCGCGGCCCGCCGCACGAAGGGGTGTGCGCAGGGTGTCCATGAAAGTTTTCCATGCCGCTTCCGATCCCGCCACGCACGCCGCCGTCAACGCGAGATCGTTCACACGCAAGCTTCGCAAGTAGTCGGGAACGCGCGCTTCGCTGACGCCGGATTTTTCCGCGGACTTCCACAGGGCCGCCGTGAAGACCTCCAGGTCGATGTCCACCGTGGACCGGGCCGCGCCGTGCAGGCCGGCGATCAATCGGCCGTGTGCGGCTCGAAACGCTTGGAGCGTCATTCCCATGCAACTTGAATTATATGTCCGCTCACGACGGGGAAAATTTTTCACGGCACAAACTCTGTTTGCCAGTAGAATCAAATGCGGCATTCAAGCAAGAATCCCCCGGGCCAGACATTTCACAAGGAGATTACGCAGTTTATGGCAGATCGCATGACACAATCGCAGGTCGTGAAGCACTTGGCCTCCGCGAATGGCTTGAGCAACAAGGCTGCCAAGGCTTACCTGGAGTCGTTGGTGTCCTTGGCCGTGGCGCAAGCGAAGAAGAATGGCCTGTTCGTGCTGCCCGGCCTGGGCCGTTTGAAGAGAGTTCAGCGGAAAGCGCGCATGGGGCGCAATCCCGCCACCGGCCAGGAGATCAAGATTCCCGCGAAGACCACCGCGAAGTTCTATCTCGCCAAGGTTGTGAAGGATTCGATCGCGCCCCAGAAGAAGAAATAGAAGCCCGAGAAGTAAACCGCCACCGAGTTTCGTTTCCGCGCCCGGACGCTTCCCGCGATCCGGGCGTGTTCTTTTGCGGCAACATTTCCTCACGATTTTTCTTTGACGTTCGCTTCCGCTCGTGTATGATTATTCACAGCTTCGCATAATTATTCACAGGAGAGTAGTTCCGATGAGCACCAAGGTTGCGATCGCCGCTTTGAAACCCACCGCGGCTCCATCCCCGCGGCGGCAACGTCCGGTTCCACCCGCCGATTTGATTCGAGACGACGATTTTTCGCCGGCCGGCGTGTCCGCGATTTTCGATCTCGCTGCCGACGTGAAGAAGAATCCACGGCGCTATCAGCACGCGCTCGAGGGGCGCAGCCTGGCGGTGCTCTTCGAGAAGCGGTCGCTCCGCACCCGCCTGACGTTTGAATTGGCGATGAAATCGCTCGGCGGCGACAGCGTGTTCATGGACTCGGCGCCGCAGCGCATTCCCGATCGCGAGCCGATCGCCGACGTAGCCCGCAATTTGGAACGCTGGGTCGACGCCGTCGCGCTGCGCACGTTCTCGCACTCCACGGTGGAGGAATTCGCGCAGTGGTCGCGCGTGCCCATCGTGAACGGCTTGAGCGAAATGTTCCATCCCTGCCAGGCGCTCACGGATTTCTTCACGCTCGGCGAAGCGTTCGGCCGCAACGGCGTGGCGCGCGGAAAAGTGAAACTGGCGTTTGTGGGCGACGGCAACAACGTGGCGCACTCGTTGATGTTGACGGGCGCATTGTGCGGCGCGCATGTGGCCGTGGCCGTTCCGGAAGCGTATCAACCGAACGCTGAGATCGTCGCGCGGGCCCGCGATATCGCCGCCGAAACCGGCGCGAAGCTCGAACTGCACGTCGACGATCCGGGCGCGGCCGTCCGCGGCGCTAAAGCGGTCTACACGGACGTTTGGGCCAGCATGGGATTCGAGCACGAAGCGGCCGAACGCGCGCAAGTTTTCGCGCCGTTCCAAGTAAATCGCGCGCTGATGGCGCAAGCCGCACCGGACGCGGTCTTCATGCATTGCTTGCCGGCGCACCGCGAGGAAGAAGTGACGGCCGAGGTGATTGAGTCGCCGCAATCCATCGTGTTCGAACAGGCGGAGAATCGTTTGCACATCGCCAAGGCCATCCTGCTCACTCTGCTCGTGCACTAAAACCGAAATCTTTTCCAGACGCGGCCGGATCACGGCGATTCGGCTGCGCAACTCAAAATCGAAGGGGAATCATGAAAGTCGTACTCGCTTACTCCGGCGGACTGGATACGTCCGTCATCATTCCGTGGTTGAAGGAACATTATGATTGCGAAGTGATCGCGATGGCCGGCGACATCGGTCAAGGCGCGGGCGAACTCGACGGGATCGTCGAGAAGGCCAAGAAGACCGGCGCATCGAAGTGCTACGTGGAAGACATGCGCGAAGAGTTTGCGCGCGACTATCTGTTCAAGATGGTTCGCGCTGGGGCGGTGTACGAAGGCAAATACCTGCTGGGAACGTCGGTGGCGCGGCCGTTGTTGGCGAAGCGTCAGGTAGAGGTTGCGTTGCGCGAGGGCGCCGACGCCGTCGCGCACGGTTGCACCGGAAAAGGCAACGATCAAGTGCGCTTCGAACTCACGGTGCTGGCGTTGGCGCCGCAACTCAAGATCATCGCCCCGTGGCGCGAGTGGGATATCAAGTCGCGCGAGGACGCCATCGATTACGCCCAGAAGCATAACGTGCCGATCGCGCAATCGGTGGAGAAGATTTACAGCCGCGACCGCAACGTGTGGCACATCAGTCATGAAGGCGGCGCGCTCGAGGATCCCGCGAATGGAGTGCCCGACGACGTTTGGCAAATCAGCAAAGGACCGAAGGAAGCACCCGATAAACCGGGTCGTGTGACGATCGGATTTGAGCACGGCACACCTGTTTCGGTCGACGGCCAAAAGCTTTCGCCGTTCGCGTTGGTCGAAAAACTGAACGCGCTCGGCGGCGAGCACGGCATTGGCCGCATCGACCTGGTAGAAAATCGCTTCGTCGGCATGAAATCGCGCGGCGCCTACGAAACTCCCGGTGGCACGCTGCTCTACGCCGCGCACCACGAACTCGAAGCGTTGACACTCGACCGGGCGACGACCGCGTACAAGGAACATATCGCGCTCGACTACGCGCAGATGATCTACAACGGCCTTTGGTTTACGCCCCTTCGCGAAGCGCTCGATGCGTTCATCGATTCCACGCAGCAAGTCGTGACGGGAGAAGTGACGCTCGAACTCTTCAAGGGCAACATCGGCATCGAGTCGCGCAAGTCGCCGAATTCACTCTACTCGACAGCCATCGCCAGTTTCACGATGGGCGAATCGTACAACCAAAAAGACGCCGAAGGTTTCATTCGCTTGATCGGATTGCCGATGAGAGTACGCGCGGCGTTGAACGAATCACTGCGGAAAAACCGCTAGGAACACATGAGACTTTGGGGCGGACGTTTCGACGAAGGGCCATCGGAGGTCTTCGAGCGCTTTTCCGGCTCGCTGCACTACGACAGCAGGCTGTTTTTCGCCGACATCCAAGGCAGTCAAGCGTGGGCCAGCGAGTTGGCGCGGATCGGGATCTACACGCGCGACGAAGCGGCGCGTGTCCGCGCGGCGTTGGATGAACTGGCCGCCGACGCTCCCGCGAATCCCGCGTACTTTCAGCAGGACGACGAAGACGTTCACACTCTGGTCCTGCGAAAACTCGGCGAGAAGCCGGGAATGGACGAACTGGCGCAACGTTTGCACACCGGACGCAGCCGCAACGAACAGGTGTCGGTGGATTTCCGTCTCTGGATTCGTGGAGAAATCGCAGATGCGAGAGCGCGGCTCGATGCGTTACTCGGCGCGCTGGTGGAACAGGCGGAACGCCATCCGGCACTGGTGTTGCCGGGGTACACGCACCTGCGACGCGCGCAACCCGTGTTGTGGGGACACTATGTGCTGGCGTATTTCGAGATGTTCGCGCGCGACCGCGAGCGCCTCGCACGCGCCGCCGCGTCGGCGGATGCCTTGCCGCTCGGCAGCGGAGCGCTGGCCGGCTCGGGCATTCCGCTTGATCGCGCGGCGCTGGCGCGCGAACTGGGATTTTCGCGTATTACGGCAAACAGCCTCGATGCGACATCCGATCGCGATTTCGCGCTGGAGTTTCTCTTTGCCGCCGCCGTGACGTTTCTGCATCTGAGCCGCTTGGCGGAAGATTGGATTCTGTATTCGAGCGAGGAGTTCGGTTTCCTCGAATTGTCCGATCAAGTGACCAGCGGCAGCAGCCTGATGCCGCAGAAGAAGAATCCCGATTCGCTGGAATTGCTGCGCGGCAAGACGGGGCGCATGCTCGGACACTTCGTGTCGCTGGCGACGACGATCAAAGGAACGCCGCTTAGCTACAATCGCGACATGCAAGAAGACAAGGAAGCCGTCTTCGACGCCGCGGACCAACTGCGCGCCGGCCTCGAGATGGCGACGGTGGTCGTCGCGACCGCGAAGCCGAAGCCGGAGCCGATGCAGGAAGCCGCCGCTGGTGGATGGTCGTGCGCCACGGACTTGGCCGAATACCTGGCGCTGCATGGCGTGCCGTTCCATCAGGCGCACAAGATCGTGGGCACAATCGTGCGTGCCGGCCTGGCGGCGAATCGTCCGCCGGAGCAGTGGACCCTGGCGCAGTTGCGCGAACACAGTCCGGCGTTCGGTGAAGATAGCCTCGTTTGGTTGCGGGGAACGGCGGGTGTGGCACGTCGTGAAATCGAAGGCGGCACCGGCCCGGGCATGGTGGCGCAGGCGATTCATGCCGCGCGCCAGCGATTGAATAAGCTATGAACAAACAATTCCGCCAGGACAAAATCCTGCAGTTGATTCGCGATCAGGTGATCTTCACGCAAGAGGATTTGGTGAAAGGCCTGCGGAAGATGGGTGTGCGCGCCACGCAGGTGACGCTGTCACGCGACCTGCATGAATTGAACGTGACGAAAACGTCCGCCGGATATAAAGTCCTCGACGTGACCGCGGAAGTTCAACCGGAAGTCCGGCACTACGAATTCGAACGCACCACGGCCGACTTTCTGCGCGACGTAAAGCAAGCGCAGAATCTCGTGATCATCAAGACGTCGGTGGGCGGCGCGCAGCCCGTCGCGCATGCGCTGGATCGCGAAAACTGGCCGGAGGTCGTGGGAACCATCGCCGGCGACGACACCATTCTCGTGATCGCTTCGGACAATCGCAATGCCAAGAAAATTCGGGAACGCTTGTTGGAGCTGGGCCGCTAAGGTTGGATTACGATCCGGCCTTCCTGAATTTCCACTCGCTTTAGATTCGACGGCAGCACAAACGGTTTATCCATTTCGGCTTTAGGATACCGTCCCAGCACAAACCACTTCATCAGAAATTGAATCGTGCCGCCTTGGACGGTGAAGTCGTCCAGCGACACGAAATCGAGATGATACTGTCCCTGGTGATCCGCCGGACAGAACGCCGAGCCTTCTACGTTGATCGTGCGTTTCCCGTGGACGATCAGTTCGACCAAGGGATTCAGCGGGCGCTTGGACGTGGCTGCGTATTTGTCGAAGTCGACGATCGCGGTGGCGTGTTGCTTGCCTGGATGAATCTCGAAGCGAATGCCGGAAATACCCTCGGGAATCTTCGGAATTTTGCTCAACGCGAAGAACGATTCGATTTCCTCTTGCGTCAACGTGACCGGCCCGCCGCGCTGGTCGGGAGGCAATTTCGCGGCGGCTTGCAATCCCTCGATTTTCTTCTCGGCCCGCGCGCACGCTTCGGCGTTTGTGTGCATCGCGAGAGCGGCCTGCGGGCGGCCGGCCATGAAAACGAAGAGAAAGAGTAGGATCATTTGGCCGCCAATTCATTCGCGGAAACACGCTGCGGTTCCGCCAGCGTTCCCGTCACGCGAAAAGTTTGAAAATCCAGGTTTACGCTGCGATTGAAACCCACGCTGCCCGTCGCCTCCATCGCCGGCGGACCCGCAAAGGCCAGCCGTTTGAAATGCACTTCGCGAGAATGCACGTCCACGTCGGCTGACCAGGCGCCGGTGCGGTCGGTTTGCAACGAGTCGGCCAGCGCAGCGTTCATGATTCGCGTCGTGCGCCCGGAAAATGCGCCCTGCATTTCGAACGAATCGGCGAGTTGCGCTGCCGTTCGCCCTTGTGTCTTCAGATCGAGCGATCCCGAAATCGTGCCTTGCGCCAATTCTTCGAAGCCGCCGGTCTGCACATCCGCGAGTTTCACGCGGGCGTGATAGACCGGCGCGGGCCGCGCGAAGTCGATTTCCACCGTTCCGTTGACGCGGCCTCCTGCCAAGTTCGCGCGCGCATCGCGTAGCACCAGAGTGCGGTCGCCGATCGAAAACGTCGATGTCAGATCCTGCATCGCGAGGGCCTTCAAATGCAAATACGCCGCAGCGACCTTGCCGGTTGCTTGAAATGACGCCAGCCATTCGGGCGCGGGATTATCCGCCGCCAGAAGACCCGCCAAACCGGCCGCACTTAACTGATTTGCGCGCAGATCCGCTTGCCAACGCGGCTTTCCCATGGGATCGGGCGTGCGCTCGGCGCTGCCGGTGATCATCGTTTCCCCGATTTGCGCCACGACGTCTGAAACGCGAATATGTTTCGGGGCCATTTCGACGCGCAGCGTGTGAATTTGCAACGGCTGCGACAGCCATCGTACGGGCCACGTTGCTTTCTCGACGCTCGCGGCGCCAGATAGCGCCGGCGGCGACCCGCTTTCCAGTGTTGCTTTCGCATTCAATGAAACGCGCCCTACCGTGGGACCACCGGGCCAGCCCAACGCCGCGGCGATTCGCGAAACGGTCGCGGCGGAAAGATTTTGCCCGACTGCTGTCACTTGCACGGTGCGCGGACCTTGCGCGGGCGTGGTCCAGTTCGCCGCCAGCCCGAGCGAGAGCGGATGCTCACCCGTCGCCATCAGCAACACGGTGGGCACCCGCACGATTGGTCCTTCGAATTGAACTTGCGCCGAGGGCGCGGTGAACGCAGGACCGCCGCCGGCGCGGATCGCGAGATTCTCGACGATCAGTTCGCCGTCCGCCGAAGGCTCGTTCGTTCCCGGCATGAAGTGGATCCTCCCATCGACCAATCCGGAGATTTGCAAATCACCTGAGAGTCGGGGCGAGAAGTGTTGGAGCGCGGAAAACCATCGGCCGCCGTCCACGCTATTCATGCGCACTTGCAAATCCCAAGTGAATGGCGCAGCGCCTGGATTCGATTGCAGAAATCCCTGCACGCCCCCAAACGCCGTGACCGTTCCCGCCTCCGAGCGGATTTCCGCGATGTCGAGCCGGCGCGCTGGAAGGTCGGCGGAGCCGGAAAACGTAACTTGCAGCGGTGCGCTGGCCACCGGCGGAAGAAAATCGCCGCGATGCAAGTCGGCGACGCTGGCGCGGCCTTCCATGCGCAGCGCCGCCGGCCGTCCGGAGACGCGCATGTCCGCGCTGAATTGTCCTTGGATGCCGGGATCGGCGCCGCGCACCAGCGCTAAGAGGTCGTTCAGAAATGCGTCCGTCAGGCGCGTTTGCAGATCGAGGCGCGGAAGGATTTGTCCTTCCACGCGAACCTCACCCGCGCCGGTGAGCGCGCGATCGGTGCGCGCGGGCCGCCCGCGGAAGCGCAAGTAGATCGCGCCGTTCTCTCGATAGAGCGCGCCTTGCACGTCGCTGAAGAAAAAAATGCTCTTGATATCGTCGCGCTTGAAGTTGATGCGCCCGTCGCGGACTTCGATATACGGGAAATCCCCGCCTGCAGCCGGCGATTTCTCCAGCGTCACCACCGCCGGCATCGCGGTTTCGGCCGCGCCCGTTTCAGGCTGCGCAAAGTGGGCGCGCGCCAGGTTCACGCTCGGTTCCACCAAAACCACCGAGGAAACTTCGGCCTTGCCGTTCCACAACGACCGTAGACGCGGTGTGGCGCGCAGTTCGCTCATCCGCGCGATCGGTTCCGCGCCGACCTCCGGCAACTCACCGATCACAACGTTCTCCGCCACGATCGCGGGCAGCGGCAGCAACTCCACGTGAACGCCGCCGACTTCCACGCGGCGTCCAAGCGCTGTTCCGAGAGCCGACGCCACGCCGCGCCGAAATCGGCTGAGATTCACCGATGGCGTCAGCAGCACCACGATCGCCAGCAGGGCAATCCCGAAGACAACATGGCGCGGTTTGCGAAACATCGGCGGAAGCGACCTCTTTTGTAAAGCGGCTTAAGCGGGCGGCCGCGGGAAGGTGAGGAACAAGCGGCCCCAGCGCGTGCGGAACGGCAGCGCCATCAACAAATGGACGATGTGCATCGCCGGACTGTCGTCGGCGATCTCGTTGCGTTTGAAATCCACGGACCAGTAGATCACCAGCGCGCGGCCGATAATGTTTTCGCGAGGAATAAAGCCCCAGTAGCGGCTATCGAGGCTCCAGTCGCGATTGTCACCCATGCCGAAGTAGTGTCCCGGCGGCACCACCAGTTCGCCTTTCTTGTTGATGCAAGTGGGAAGCAGCTCAGCCCACGGCCGGTACTGCGGATACGGTGTGAGCAACTCGCTGGGGTAGGTGTCCGGGAAATTATCGCGATACGGCTCGATCGTGCCCATCTTGTGTTGCTTGTAGCCTTCCACAAGATATTCACCGTTCACCATCACATTGCGATTCACGATCTTGATGCGATCGCCGGGAAGGCCGATCACCCGCTTCACCATGTGCTTGCGGTCGGGATCCTTGGGATGAAGGAAAATAATGATGTCGCCGCGCCGAATCTCCGAGTACGGCAGCAGCGGCCCCAGCCATTTCGTCGCCGGCGCGAAGACCACGTTGTCGGCGAAAGGGCGATCGCCGATCAACAACGTGTCTTCCATCGATTCCGACGGAATCTCGAACGCCTGCGCCGTGAAGGTGGTGAAAAACAGAAAGAGAATCGCGGTCACGACGATGGAAGCGAAATTCTCGCGCCACGCCGAAATCGGTTTGCCTCCAGTGGCGGCGGATTCCGGTGCGCCCTTGGCGCGCGGTTGTTCCGCGCTTGCTTCGGGTTCCTTGCCGTTCTTACGTTGTTTTGATTTGGACGCCATATGTACGCTATGGATTCACTCGCGGAAATGTTCGAAACAGCCGATCCCATCGTGTGTCACGAGGTAAACTCAACAACAAGGAGATTGCGTCTCCAATTCGATCACCGCCACCGTTCTTCTCATAATCCTTCTCCGTTCGCTCGAGAGACCAATAGACCACAAACGGGCGGCCTAGAATCGCCTCGCGGGGAACAAAACCCCAGAAACGACTGTCATTGCTGTTGTCCCGATTGTCGCCCATTACAAAGTAGCGATTCTCCGGCAAAACCAATTCGCCCTGCGCGTTGATGTGATGCGGCATCTCCTCGCGCCATGAAGGATAGACCATCCCGTTCGGCGGCGAAGGAAAATTGTCCGCATAGTCGTCGATCGCCGGCGCCTTGTGTACCTTGTACGGTTCCACGATGAAGTGACCGTTGACCATCACGCTCCGTCGCACGATTCGAATGCGATCGCCAGGTACGCCGATCACGCGCTTGACCATGTGTTTGCGATCGCTCTCCGCCGGATGGAGGAAAATGATGATGTCGCCTCGGTGCACATCGGAATACGGCAGCAGCGGTCCCAGCCATGTGGTTCGCGGCGCGAGAGAAACATTGTCTGCGAAAGGCCGGTCGCCAATCTGCAGCGTATTTTCCATGGAGCCGGAGGGAATAACGAAAGCTTGCGCGGTGAACGTGGTGAAAAACAGAAAAAGGATCGCGGTAACCACGATCGAGGAGAAGTTTTCACGCCAAACCACCGGATGGCTGGCCGACCCGGGCTTGGCAGGTGGCGTTCTCTCTTCTTGGCGGCGCTTCGATTTGGATCGCATAGTGGGAGTTACGGACTCACTCGCGGAAATGTTCGAAACAGCCGATTCCAACGCGTCTTGCGCGGAAGATGGGTGATGATATTGACGAAATTGGTGAGGTGATCGCTCAAACTTGTCGCCATGTAGTCCTCGCGCGTCAAATCGATCGACCAAAAGAGGAGCAGCGGCCGCCCCAGAATATTCTCTCGAGGCACAAAGCCCCAGTAGCGGCTATCCAAGCTGTAGTCGCGATTGTCTCCCATCGCGAAGTAACAACCGGCCGGCACCACCAGCTCGCCGTTGCTGTTTACATGCTTGGGCATTTCCGCGCGCCACTCTCGATAGACTTGCCCATACGGCGGTCCCGGGAAATTGTCGCGATAGTCTTCGATCGTTCCCTGTTTGTGGACCTTGTAGCCTTCGTCGAGCATGCGCCCGTTCACAAAAACCTGCCGCGCGACGATCTTGATGCGATCCCCGGGCAGGCCGATGGCGCGTTTCACCATATGAATGCGTCCCGGTTCCGCGGGATGGTTGAAAATGATGATGTCGCCGCGATGAATCTCTTCGTAAGGCATCAGCGGTTTCAACCAACTTGTCGCCGGTGCGAAAGCAACCTTGTTCACGAACGGTCGATCGCCGACGAGCAGTGTGTCTTCCATCGACTCCGAGGGAATCTCGAACGCTTGCGCCAGAAATGTCGTGAAGAAAAGCGCGAGGACGGCGGTGGCGATCAATGCCGCAACGTTTTCCCGGAATGCGCCGGACTCCGGTGGACCAGCAACGGGCAGCTCCGCCACCGGGTCTCCGAGGCCTTCGATACTCAGAGTCGCGCCTTCGATGCGCAGCGTGGCAATGCTGGGTTCGGCGGCTTCTCCTTCGGGGATGTTATTCGTTTCCGGCGTCATGCAGTGATCGAGCGAAATCCGTCCTTACAAAATCATACCCTGCGAATCGACTAAACCGCCGAAGTTTCGCTGCGCAGCGCGGTCAGCGCCGCACGCGCGGCCGCTTGTTCGGCGCTCTTCTTGGTGGGACCCTCCGCGGAAACCGCGCGATCGCCGCCCAACAGCGCTTCCACCACAAACACCTTGCGATGTTCCGGGCCTCGCTCTGCCGCCACTCGGTAACGCGGCTGCGGGAGCTGGCGCGCCTGCACAAATTCCTGAAGCGCCGATTTGTAGTCCTCGCTGGAAAACTCTTCGATGCCGCCGCGAAGCTCGTCGGCGATCACCGAGCGGACCACGAACTGCTCGGCGGCGGGGATTCCGCCGTCCAAATACAACGCCGCGATCAGTGCTTCCGCCGCATCCACGAGCAAGGCGCGTTTTGTGCGTCCGCCGCTTTTTTCCTCGCCGCGGCCGAGCAGCAAGAATCGCCCCAAGTTTAGTTTCTCGGCGACGGCGAAGAGTCGCGCGGCGCTCACCAAATGAGCCTTCATTTTCGAGAGATGGCCCTCGTCGGCGGCCGGAAAGGACGTGAAGAGGTACGTGCTCACGACGAACCCGAGCACGGAATCGCCCAGGAACTCCAGTTGCTCATTGTGCGGGACGTTCTCGCCCACTTCATGCGCTTGCGAACTGTGCGTCAGCGCGAGTACGAGAAGCTCCGGCCGCTCGAAGGAGTGTCCTAGAATCGCTTCGAGTTGGCGGCGATCATCCAGACTATTTCTTCTCCATCAGTTTTTTCAAGCGATCACGGTCTTCCACCGCTTGATCCTTGCCGCCCATCTTCACGCCGCCCAAACTCACCGACTTCTCGTACGCCTTCAGCGCGTCGTCGCGCTTGTTGTCGAGTTCGTTCGCCAACCCGAGACGCCAGTACAGAATCGGATCCGGCTGGCTGGGCGACTGCAACCTGGAGGCAAGGCTGATTTCATCCACCGCCAACTGATAGCTCTTCCGCTGCAGCGCGACCAATCCCAGGGCATAGTGGGCCTGCGACTTGGCATCGTTTATGCGCTCGTCCCATTGAGCCGCGGAGGGGTCGCCGGCCGCGGGCTTCGGCATCTTCTCGATTTGATCGAGCGCGCGGCGCGCGTAGCCTTCGGCCGCGGCGCGTTTCTGGTCCTTGTCGGCGTCGCCGTCTTGCGTGCGCTCGGGGATCGCCGTGGCCAGCGTGATCAACGTGGGAATGTCGTTCGGATCGATCTCCAGAATCTGCTCGCCGAACTGGCGCATTTTCGCAAAGTCGTTTTTTACTTGATACGCCTGCATCTCCGCTTGAAACGCGTAGATCTTCAGTTCGCTTTGTGGATAGGTCTTGACGAATTCTTCCGCGTTCTTGATTTTCTTATCGGTGTCGGACTCACCCCAAAACTTTTGATACGCGTCGTATTCCGGCCGCGTCTTGGCCATCGGCTGCTTTCGCGCGGTTTGCCCCGGCGAGGCCGCTTGCATCGCACTCGCTCCGGCCGGCAGAGAGAAGCCGACCATCAACAGGGCCGCGGCGGCAGTACACAATGTCTTCTTCAACGTAAAGTCTCCTTTTACTGCTTTTCTACTTCGGTGCGGCTGCGTTGTCTTTCGGCTTCGTAAACGGCGTTTCCAAACCCTTCTGCGCAGCGAGCCGCGCGGCTACCGCGATGTCGCCCGATTCGAGCGCCTGCTTGTATTGGTGAATCGCGGAGTCGCGGCGATTCTCCATATCGTACAAGCGGCCGAGATAGATGTGCGACCACGCCAGCAACTGCGGTTCGCGCGCCACTTCCAGGGTTTGCTGGAAAAACGTCTTGGCGACTTCTGCTTGCTTGGCTTCGGTCGCCGCCAGCGCCAGGCCGTACAGCGCCCGCGCGCGGCCCGACGGATTCGGTGTTTCGCCGGTCGCCTTCTCGAGCGCCGCTTGATATGCCTTGCGTGCCGCGTTCACGTCGCGACGCGCCATGGCGTCTTCGCCGTCGGCGAGGAGGCCTTCGATCGGGTCCGATCCCGACTTTGCTTCCGCCGTGTACTCGTGGAGTGTCCGGGGCGCGGGCGTGGCGGTGAACGTGATCTGATTGGCGCGCTTCTCTTCGCGTCCCACGTCGATCCTCTCGATCATCTCCGGATAGTAGATGCGCATGCCGGCGTCTTGCTGCTCGAACTTGAGAAGCGCCTCGAGAAAATAAGGCACCAGGAAGTATCCTTCGGTTGAATCCTCTTGCGCGCGCCTCGCCTGCTCCGCCGTACTGAGCTTGGCCATGCGCATTTCAACCGCGCGGATGAGCGATTCTGTCATGAACAGCGGAAAACTGCGGCGCAATCCGCGATCGAGCGCGGGAGCTTGCTTGGCGACGTCCTCCAGCTTGCTCTTTGAGTTGACGACGAGCGATTCCTTCGCCGCCATCGGCTCGAGAATATAATGAAGATAGCCATGCCGAACTTCGTCGGCGTGCAACTGCGGCGCGGACGTCACCACAACATCATAATTGTTCTCGAAGCTTCGCGCGTTCACTTCATTCGGTGGACCGATCATCTCGATGTCCACTGAAAAGTTGCGCCCATAGAAGCCCGCGCTCGGCGTGCGCAGGTATCCGTTCACCAGAAGCATCACGCGTGCGATACCCTCGTCGTAAATCGCCGATTGCTGATCGTAAATCGGCCGGTACTTCTTCCACAATTCATCGAGCTTGGCGTCGCGATAGAACTCCGCGATCATCGGGTTGAGTCCGATCAGCGCCTGCGCGTCCTGCGGCAGGTCGACCTCGCGATAGCGGAACAAAAAATCCGGCGGGCCTTCGACGACCAGAGCGAACGAAACGAGTTTCGTGTAGTCGCCTTTGTTGAGGGCCAGGAAGCGGCGGATTTCGTTGAGAACCGGAATTTCCTTGCCGGCCAGATCCTTGCGGATTTGCTGCGCTAGGGGACTGGTGTAGACTTCGCCCTTTTCGTCGGCGGCGGCCGCGGCGGCGATCACCGAGAACAAGGTGAGATTCGAGTCGGCCTGCGGCCCTTGCGCGAACACGGGTGTGGAGGCACACAGGCACAGCAATACACATGCGGCCTGCCAGAGCCTCCGGGGGAAGATCATGCTGTTAGTTTATGTCGGCTTCGGCGAACGGTCAACGAGCACGGAGGCTTCACGACAACCAGCGTCGAATGACAAAGTATGCCGCGACACAAAGCGTGAAATCGATCACCAGGCCCGCGTCCATTTGAAACGCTTGGTGCTGGATCGACGGCGCAAGAAACGGTCGCGCTAGAAAGTACAGTGCGTTTCCCGCCAGGATCGCGAGGATGTATTGGAGCCATCGTGACCGCATGCCTTCAACCTAACACGAGCATGTACCGAGCAAGTAAACTACGGTCCGGGGGGAAGCGCTCCACAATATATAGTGTGCGAAGAGTTGATGCGCGCGATTCAATGATGATGGATTGTCCAGTTCGCGAGAATGCCCATTTTTAGAGCAGAAATGCGGCTTTGTCTTGGTGAGGGGTTGCGCCAATCACAAAGATTGTGTTAGTATCTTTTCCATCGTAGTGAACGTCCGCGGGTCTCACCTGTAAGGCGTCCGATTCCCTAAAAAGTGTCGGTAATAGCTGTCAGGAGTTGACAGGTGGTCGTTTCTGCGATACGCTAGAAAGGTTCCGCTGAGGACAAGATCTTTGACAATCTGGTTGAGCGTGTAAGTACAAGAACTCGTCTTCCAAGGGGAAGTCGAGCGACTGACTCACAAAATCGTACCTCGCGTCAGCGTGAGGTACAACGGGTTTAAACGAGAGTTTGATCCCGGCTCAGAATCAACGCTGGCGGCGCGCCTAACACATGCAAGTCGAACGAGAACGGTTTCAGCAATGGGGCCTAGTAAAGTGGCGTACGGGTGAGTAACACGTGGATCATCTACCCTCCTGTGGGGGATAACCCGGGGAAACCTGGGCTAATACCGCATAACATCGCAAGATCAAAGGAGCAATTCGCTGGAGGATGAGTCCGCGGCTGATTAGCTAGTTGGCGGGGTAAAAGCCCACCAAGGCAATGATCGGTAGCCGGTCTGAGAGGACGCACGGCCACACTGGAACTGAAACACGGTCCAGACTCCTACGGGAGGCAGCAGTGGGGAATCTTGCACAATGGGGGAAACCC
>JAJPHL010000069.1 GCA_021325275.1 Terriglobia bacterium
CGAAATCGTCTACAAAAGCAGAGTTGGAATATGGTGCGGAGGAAAAAACGATTGATTCTAAATGGTCGGGGCGAGAGGATTTGAACCTCCGACCCCCTGGTCCCGAACCAGGTGCTCTACCAGGCTGAGCCACGCCCCGACTTGATCAAAACTACTTTATCACGAATCGGGGCGTGACCGCCGCACGCGCGCTAGTGCAACGCCAACGTCGCGGCGTTGCTGTTTATGCCGTTCACTGAAAGCACCAACGGAACGGCATTGCCCACCGCTACGCCCGCCGGAATCTGCACGTTCACTTGATACAACCCGACGTAACCAGGCGCGAGACCCGCGAACTTCACCGTCGCCGCGGTGCCACCCACCGTTGCGGTGACCGTCGCGTTCGTCACGCTAGGTTCGGTCAGATTCGCCGATGGTGTCACCGATCCCGATGCGACCGCCGGAGTCGTCGCGCCTAAGCCGGTGCAGAAAACCTGCACGATGTCGCCGGCCGTCGCCGGAGCTGCCGTTGTAACCAGCACGTTGCTGGTGTTGAGAATCGCGCCTTGACCCGTGCCGTTTTGTCCCGTGGTGAAAATGCCCGGCGATGCCGCGGCAATTGTCACCGGCTGCACCGCGCTCGCCGTGCCGCCGCGCGTCACTACAACGTTCTGCGTTCCAGGCGTCACGCTAAACGGAACTTGCAAGTTGATTTGTCCGTTCGACGCGAAGAACAACGGCGCGTTCACTCCGCCGATCGACACGGAATTGGTGTCGCCTAGCGTCGACGCCAACGGTGTCGACGTGGAAACCGCCACGACGCTCGAGAGATTCGAGCCGAACAACGACGCAATCGATCCCGGCGCGACCGCTCCGTTCGCCGCCGTGGCCGCCGCAAAACTCGCGGCGTTCACCATCGATCCCGCGTTGATAACCGGCGCGCCGAGCGTCGGAGTCGGCTGGATGCTCGCAAAGAGTCCGTGCGTTTGGTTGCCGGGTCCTGCTACCACGTACAGAAGCGACGACTGAAAATCCTGGCCGCCGTTGCCGAAATCGAGCGCCCATAGTCCGGGAATCGCGATCACCTTGCCGGTCGCGTCTTGCAGTTGTCCCGCAGCCGCGCCGGTCGTGGCATTGAACGCGTTGATGGCGCCGTCGCCAAAATTGCCGACCAAGATGTCGCCGGCGAATGCGCCAAATGTCGCGGGAGCGATGGCCACGCCCCACGGCGCGTTCAGCGTCCCGCCCGTCGCAACATGCTGCAACAGGTTTCCGTTGAGATCGAAGATGCTCACCGATCCGTTGCCGGCGGCGGAGGTTGCAAACGTTTTGGCAGCGTTCTGTCTCGCGTACTCCACGTACAATTTGCCGCCGATGTTCGTTACGTTGAACGGCGCGTAGCCCGCCGGCGTGGCGGGATCACTGAACGATCCCGTCAACGTGGTCTTTTTGTAGTTCGTGTCGTATACGTCGATGCTGGCGTTGCTGAAGTTCGCCACGTACAAATAATTCGACGTGCCGTTGGCGGCCGCGGCCAATCCCGTGTACACCGCGCCTGATGCCGAATTGTCCACGGCGATAATCGCAACGTTCGAGACGTCACCGGAGATCGTGCCGTCGAGCGTGGCGAAAATGAAGCTCGGGTTTTTTCCGCCGATCGCGAACGCGCCCAGCGAGTTTTGGATCTGACCTGTCGGCGTTCCCAGTCCTTTCGTCGCCGCGCCTGGAGGAATCGTGACGATCAGCGGGCTGGCGATTGGTGCGGACTGTCCCAAGCCGTTGTACAGCGTAGAAGTCCCCGAGCCGGCGTTCGAAACCCAAAAAGGACTCGTTCCCGAAAACGAAATTCCCCACGGGTTGATCAAGTTCGGATCCACGTGATCGGCCACGCCGGGCTGATCGGCCGAGAGATTGTGAACCACATAGGAATTTCCAGTTTGCGCTTGCGAAAGTTGAACCGCTGCCAAAGCGGCCAGCAAGCAGACTCCCGCGTTGCGCGCGCCAAGCGAACGACAATTCTTCATTGTTGTCTCCCCCGAAGACCTGTTTGTGAGCCCCACCAAAGGCCTGAGTTTTTAACACGATAATTGTTGGATCAGATCCAACAATCCGTACATGGGGTTATTGTCACGCCGATCTTGCGCGATTGTCAAGTGAAGCCTCCGGGAACGGAGTAGCGCCCCTTACGTGGCGGAGAGCAATGGTATGATCGCTTCGAAATGCCGTTGACGATTCATTCCGCGCCGCGCATCAGCGTCGAGGACGCGCGAGCGATCGCGTACGGCGTGTATCGTGTGCGCGGCGAAGCGGAACCGCTGCCGAGCGAGCGCGATCAGAACTTTTTGCTGCACGCCGGCGTCGAGAAATTCGTACTGAAACTCGCGAATCGCGAGGAGGATCGCGCGACGCTTGACTTTCAGAATCGCGCCTGGGAGCATCTCGCTGCGAAAGGCGTTTTAGCTCCGCGATTAATTCCCTCTCGCAATGGGCAACCAATTGCCGACGCCGGCGGGTGTGCGGTGCGGCTTTTCACGTGGATCGAAGGCGAGAGGCTGGCGAGTATCCGCACTCACAGCAGCGCACTGCTTGCGTCGGTTGGAGGTTTGGTGGCGCGAATTGATGCGGCACTCGAGGATTTCCATCATCCGGCAGCCGTGCGGCGATTGCATTGGGACATCGCGCACGCCGATGCTGCGTCTGAGCACTTGCCGCTGCTTCCACCACGACGCCGGACGCTGGTGGAGCAGTATTTCACGGCGTGGAAAAACATACCGTGGAGCGAGCTGCGGCGATCGGTGATCCACGGCGACTGCAACGATCACAACATTATTGTGCGTGACGGCAATGCCGTGGCGATTCTCGACTTGGGCGACAGCGTGCAAACCGCAACGGTCTGCGATCTGGCGATCGCCGTTGCGTACACGATTCTCGACAAGCCCGATCCGCTCGCCGCTGCCGCTCAAATCGTCGCGGCGTACCACCAGCGGTATCCGCTGCGAGACGCGGAGATTTCGGCAATTTTCCCGCTAGCGATGACGCGTCTGGCCATGAGCGTTTGCTATTCCGCGTTCAATGCGCGCGCCGCGGCCGACGACGCGTATCAGCAGGTCTCGGCGGCCGGAGCGTGGCGAATATTGGAGCGCATGGCGCCGGTTTCCGCGCACGATGTGGCAGAGCGTTTCCGGGCGGGTCATGCCGGCGACGATCGCGAACGGCTTTTGTCGCGGCGCCGTGCTCACATCGGCCCGAGTCTCAGCATTTCCTACAAGCAGCCGCTGCACATCGTGCGGGGATGGCGGCAATTCCTCTATGATCCCGATTGGCGCGCCTATCTCGATTGCGTAAACAACGTAGCGCACGTGGGACACGCGCATCCGCGCGTGACGTCGGCGATCGCGGAGCAAAGCGCACGGCTCAACACCAACACTCGCTATCTGCACGAGTTGATTCTCGAATATTCCGAACGCCTCGCGGCGACGCTGCCCGATCCGCTGAGCGTGGTGTATCTCGTATGCAGTGGCAGCGAAGCGAACGAACTGGCTCTGCGCTTGGCGCGCGCGCATACGCACCGTCGCGACGTGGTGGTTCTCGACGCGGCTTATCACGGCAACACGAATGCGCTCATCGACCTGAGTCCCTATAAATACGATGGACCGGGCGGTGCAGGACGACCTGCGTGGGTGCATCAAGCCAAAATGCCGGACGTGTACCGCGGTCCGCATGCGGGCGCGGACCCCGGCGCGCGATACGCCGAATACGTCGCGGCGGCCGTGGAAGAAGCAAAAGGCAACGGCGGCGTGGCCGCCTTTTTCGCGGAGTCGGCGCTAGGATGCGGTGGACAAATCATTTTGCCGCCGGGATATTTCGCGGTCAGTTACGCGGCGGTGCGCGCGGCGGGCGGCGTCTGCGTCGCGGACGAAGTGCAAACCGGTTTTGGCCGCGCCGGCACGCATTTCTGGATGTTTGAAACACAGGGCGTCACGCCCGACATCGTGACGCTGGGAAAACCGATCGGCAACGGGCATCCCATGGGCGCGGTAATCACCACACCGGAGATCGCGCGGTCGTTCGCGAACGGCATGGAGTATTTCAATACGTTCGGCGGAAATCCCGTGTCCTGCGCCGCGGGACTCGCGGTGCTCGACGTGATTCGCGAGGAACAATTGCAGGAAAACGCGCGCGACACCGGCGCCGATTTACTCGCGCGTCTCCGGGACCTCGCGCGAAAGCACGAATCCATCGGCGACGTGCGCGGACATGGACTTTTTATCGGAATCGAGTTCGTGCGCGACCGGGCAGTGCGTACGCCGGACGCCGCCATCGCGTCGGCGGCCGTGGAGCGCATTAAGGAGGCGGGTGTGCTGCTGTCGACCGATGGTCCTGACCACAACGTGATCAAGATTAAGCCGCCGATGTGTTTTACGCGGGAAGACGGGGGTACGGTCGTTGAGCAACTGGACCGTGTGTTAGAAGAACTCGAAAATGAGCCGCGACAGTGAGCGTGTTTTCGCGCCGGACGTAAAAGCTGAAGCCGCGCCGCTCGATTACTGTCGCGGCTCATTCGCGTCGTTTAGTTCCGGTTCCGGCGTGCGCGCCACACTCAAACACAGCACCCGAGTCGCACCGGCGTTGCGCAACGCGGCAGCACACGCATCGAGTGTCGCGCCGGTGGTCATCACGTCGTCGATCAGCAGGATCACGCGATCCTTCACGGCCTTCGATTGCGCTTCAAAAGCACCGCGGACATTCTCGCGGCGCTGCGCGCGCGTCAATCCCGCTTGTGACGTCGTCGCGCGAGTACGGCGAAGCGCCGAAGCGTCCAGCAGCGGCAGAGTCATCCGCCGCGCCACAACTTTCGCCAGCAACTCCGCTTGATTGTATCCACGCGCGCGCCGCCGCGACGATTCGAGCGGCACCGCCGCGACTGCATCGCACGTTCCGAAGTCGCCCGCCCGCGCGACAGATGCGAGGCGTTCGCCGAGCGGCGAGGCCAGGGGAATCATTTCGTCATACTTCAGCAAATGAATCATCGAACGCAGCGCGCCGCCGTATTCTCCATAGCTGCGCGCCAACGCGAAGCGTGGCGGATGCGCGATGCACTGCTGACACTGGAAAACCTCCACGCCCCGCAGACCCGTCGGCAGTCCGCAAACGTTGCATTGCGCATGATCCGCGATGGGCGCCGCGTCGAGCCAGCAGCGCGCGCAAATGGGAAGTCGCGCGACGGCGTGCAGCGGCGTTTGGCAGACGCGGCAGCGCGAGGGAAAGAAAAGTCCGAGCAGATCGGCAGCCGCGCGCCATGTTGGTTTGAAGAGTGTGGCTTCGTACCACCGGCGCGCTGGCTGCGGAAGAATCAGACCAAGCCTTCTTCCTGCTTTTCCTGGCACGGGATGCAATGGCGCGCCCACGGCACGGCTTCAAGCCGCTTCGGCGACATTTCTTCGCCGCACAAAACGCATTCGCCGTAGGTGCCTTCGTTCATGCGGTCGAGCGCGTCTTGAACGTCCGCGAGCGTACTGCGGTCGGAATTCGACTGGCTGAAGAGAAATTCCTTGTTGTAGGAACTCGCGGCCTTGTCGGCGGGGTCTTGCGTGGGATCGTCGTCGGCCGAACGGCCGTCGAGTTCCGTGCGGCTCACCATCCCGCGAAGTTCTTCTTGCTTGCCGAGCAACCGTTTCTTGTACACGTCCTGGCGTTTTTTGTCAATCATGCTGTTTCCAATGCCGCAGCCGAATGCCACAGCCTAATTCTCCATGGTACGAACGGAGTTGAGTGGCTGTCAACTAAAGATAAAATTAGTTCTGTGGTGATTGCCATTGACGGTCCCGCGGGATCGGGAAAAAGCACCGTGGCGCGGGAAGTGGCGCGCCGCTTGGGATTCATCTACGTGGATACGGGCGCGATGTATCGCGCCGTGGCGTTGTTGGCGTCGCGCCTCGGCGTGCCGCTCACCGATTCGACGGCGCTCGAACAACTCGCAAGCGGAACGAAAATGCATTTTCTTCCAAGTGGCGATCGCGCACGGCTGCTCGTCAACAATGAAGACGTAACCGACAGCATTCGGACAGCAGAAATTTCGCAAGGCGCCTCGATCGTCTCGACGGTGGCGGGCGTGCGGCACGCGTTGGTGGCGATGCAGCAAGGCATGGGCAGCGACGGTAATCTCGTGATGGAAGGACGCGACATCGGCACAGTGGTTTTTCCGAATGCCGAAGTGAAAGTCTTCCTCGATGCGTCGCCGGAAGAACGCGCGCGCCGGCGATTTGCCGAGACTCCCGGACGCGCCACGATCGAGCGCGTGGCCGCGGAAATTCGCGAGCGTGACGCGCGCGACGAACAGCGCGAGCATTCGCCGCTGCAACGGGCACCAGGCTCCATCGTGATCGACACGACGGGGCTGGCGATCGAGCAGGTGATCGAAAATATTTTGGCACTTGCGCAAAAAGGTCGTGGCTCAATTTGAATTCGATCCCTGTGGAACTGTGAGCCAATCGTCTGCGCAGCCGCTTTGTATCTCTTTTGTATCAGGGCACGGCTTCAGCCGTGCCGACCCAGACGTTTGGAAATAGTGGGCTTTAGCCCCCGCAAACAACGGCTGATCCGCAATCTTGCCAAGTGCAAAGCCGCAGGGGCTAAAGCCCCCAGGAACAAGGCCTGCTGGCGGCACGGCTGAAGCCGTGCCCTGATACAA
>JAJPHL010000012.1 GCA_021325275.1 Terriglobia bacterium
CGACCGAGACGTTTGGAAATCGTGGGCTTTAGCCCCCGGCAAACAACGGCTGATCCACAAGCTTGCCCAGTGGAAAGCCGCAGGGGCTAAAGCCCCAGGAAGAAGGCCTGCTGGCGGCACGGCTGAAGCCGTGCCCTGATACAAAGGATACCTACGCGTGAGGGTTCGATCTCCGCAAGTCTTGTGATCGGAATTCAAAGTGAACCATTACATGGAAGTGCGGCGACAGGCCGTCGCACTCGAAAGCTGTGAGAAAATCTCCTGATGACATCACTCGCTCCCAGGATCTCGCACAAAGCGAGCCAATTCACCGAATCGGTGATCCGCGAAATGACGCGGCAAGCCATGAAGTACGGCGCCGTGAATCTATCGCAGGGCTTTCCCGATTTTCCAGCGCCTCGCGAATTGAAAGACGCCGCCAAGGCGGCCATCGACGCCGACATCAACCAATACGCGATCACCTGGGGAGCGAAACGCCTGCGCGACGCGATTTGCGCGAAACACAAGCGCTTCGCGGGCCTCGATATCGATCCCGAGCGCGAACTGACGGTGTGTTGCGGGTCGACTGAAGCGATGATCTCGTCGCTATTGGCGGTGCTGAATCCCGGGGACGAAGTGATCATCTTCGAGCCGTTCTACGAGAACTATGGTCCCGACAGCGTGCTGTCGGATGCCGTGCCGCGTTTCGTGAAGCTGCGCCCGGAAAAATCCGGTGACGCTTGGCAGTGGCGCTACGACGAAGCCGAGTTGCGCGCGGCGTTCAACAACAAGACGCGCGCCATCATCATCAACACGCCGAACAATCCCACGGGAAAGGTTTTCACGCGCGCCGAACTCGAGTTCATCGCCGCCTTGTGCCAGAAGTTCGACACCATTGCCTTCACGGACGAGATTTACGAGCACATTTTGTACGGCGATCAGCCGCACGTGTACATGCAAACGCTGCCCGGCATGCGCGAGCGCACCGTGACGATCAACGGCATGTCGAAGACCTACAGCGTCACGGGATGGCGCGTGGGTTGGGCGATCGGGCCGCCGGAACTTTCCTCGGCGATCCGCAAGGTCCACGATTTTCTTACTGTCGGCGCGGCCGCTCCGCTACAAGAAGCGGGCGTTCTGGCGTGCAGCTTGCCGGACGAGTATTACCAAAAGCTCGCGGCGGACTACCGGGTGCGCCGCGACAGGCTGCTTCCGCAACTCGAAGCGGCGGGATTCACCTGCTATCGTCCCGACGGCGCGTATTACGTGGTGACCGACGTGTCGCGCTTCGGATTCGCCGACGACGTGAAGTTTTCCGAGTACTTGGTGCGCGAAATCGGCGTCAGCGTCGTGCCGGGATCGAGTTTTTACCGCGATCCACAGGATGGGAAGAATCAGGTTCGGTTCTGTTTCTGCAAACGTGACGAGACACTTGACGAGGCCGGACGCAGACTACTCCGATTGAAGCAAGGATAGCGAAACAAGGATAGCGGCTGGACCAATGTCAAACGCTCGCCGCCATGCCGGCGCGGAACTTGTTCAGTTTCCCGAGCGCGTCGTAGGCGGCGTATTTGTACACGTCGCTCAAGGTGGGATAGTTGAAAACCGCGTTGATGAAGTAATTGATGTCGCCGCCGAATTGCAGGCACGCCATTCCGGTGTGCACTAACTCCGAAGCAATCTCGCCGATCACGGTGCAGCCGAGGAGTTTCCCGTCGGGCGCGGAGAAAATCAATTTCACCAAACCGCCCGCGTCGCCGATGATATGGCCGCGCGCGTGATCGCCGAACTGGCTGCGGCCCACCACGTAGTCGATCGGCGGCTTGCCATCCTTCGCGCGCGATTCGTTTTTCTTCTTGATGCTCTCTTCGGTCTCGCCGACGGCGGAAATCTCCGGAATCGTGTAAATGCCCGCCGGAAGCACGGGATTCAATTCCTGTCCGCGATAACGGATGTTGAACGCGTGGCACATCGCCAGACGCCCTTGCTCCATGCCCGTGCTGGCGAGCGCGGGACGGCCCACCAAGTCGCCGGCCGCATAAATGTTCGGGACTTCGGTTTGGTAGGTATGCGGATTCACGCCTTCAAGATTTCCGTACTTGCTGATCTTGATGCCCAGGCGCTCGAGACCTAATCCTTCCGTGTTTCCGCCGCGGCCCGCCGCATACAGCATCGACTCCGTCAGAAACACGCGGCCGCTCTTCATCTTCGTGCGAACGAAACGAGTGCCGCCAGGTTCCTTCGTTACTTCGCAAGACTCCACGTCCTCGTGCAGCGCCAATTCGATGCCCACCGTGCGGCAAAGTTCCATGAAGCGATCGGTGATTTCAAAATCGAGAAACTCCAGCACGCGGCCGGAGCGATTCGCCAGCGTGACTTCGATGCCCAGCGCGTGAAACAGGCACGCGTACTCGCAGCCGATCACTCCGCCGCCGACCACGATCATCGACTTCGGCAGCTTGAGCATTTGCAGCACGCTGTCGGAATCCCACACGTTGTCGCGATTAAAAGGAATGTGCGCCGGCCGCACGGGGCTGCTTCCGGTCGCGAGCAAGATAAACTCGGCGGTGATCGAGCGCGTGGCGCCGGACATTTCGGTTATTTCGACCGTATGGTCGTCGAGCAGCGTGCCCGACGCGAAGATGTGCTCGACGTTGTGGCGTTCCAGATTCAGCGCGGCGCGCTGCCGTTCGCGCTCCTGCACGAAATGCGCGCGATACATGAAGTCGGGCAGCGTGATGTCGTGACGAACGTAGGTGGCGACGCCGCCGCCGACTTGCCGCGAGCGCGCGCCGGAGAGAATCAGCGCGGACTCGCGCAATGTCTTGCTGGGAAGTGTGCCGGTGTTGATGCACGCGCCGCCGAGAACCGGCTCGCGTTCGATCAGCGCGACGCGAAAATCCTGGTGCGTGCGTCCGCCGCAGGATTCCGGAATCACGCTATCCGGCAACCCGAAGTAGGCCACCTGCGCCGCGCCCTTTTCGCCGGCCGGGCCGCCGCCAATAACGACCAAATTGAAATCGTACCGATGGGAATCGGAGCGACTCATCAAAACCGAGAGTAACACAACCGCCGCGTGGCGACCCAGGTCCATTCACAGGAAAACTTCGGGCCTAGTCCGTTCGAGGAAGCGAAACGAATCCTTCGAACCATTGCTGCAACTCCGTGCGCGGCGCGAGACTATGAGGCGTGAAAGGAAAAGCATGAAAACGATCTATCCCCGCCGTACGGAAAGAATCAAACTGCGCCGCAATGTGCAAATGGTTTTCCGAACCCCTCGCGGGCACGTGGATTGTGTGCCGGCGTCGACATTCGCCGTGAGCTGTCACGGCGCGGGCCTGTACGCGTTGCATCAGCATCCGCAAGGCACCGAGGTTTTCCTGATGGACAGCCATTCGGGCGTCGGTGCGTGGGCGCGGCTCGTGTGGGAAGGCGAGCAACTCTACGACGGCCGTATTCCCATGGGCGTGGAGTTCTCCAAGCCGGGCAATCATTGGAAATCGCGATTGGTGCCGCCGAGTTGGCTGCCATTTCTGGCGGCACGCGCAAAGGAGAATACGCCGCGGCCTTACTTGCACGAATCGACGAACAAGATTGTCCTCGTGGGACAAGGCGGCAAGAAGCCCGCGGCCAACGCCGCCCCCGCAGCGGTGTGCCGCTGTTGCGGATGCCCTGAAGAAGTCGCGATGGAAGGGCAAGAGCCGGTGTGCAAAGTTTGTCGCGAGTGGGTGGCTTAGCGACAAGTTCCGAGGCACGCGGCGCTCGCAGATTACACAGAGTCCAGGGATCCGCTCCCCGTGCGATCCAGTCAGTGAGCTGTGTAATCTGCCGGCGTCGCGTTAGAAGATTGCGTTGAACAAACGAAAGCCCGAGGAATGAATGTCCTCGGGCTTTAGTTTTTAACTCTGAACTTGGAACTTGTTTTCTCAGTTCCTCTCGTAGCGACGCAGTACCCCGATCACGCGACCCTGCACTTGGACCGCGCTGGCATCCACCATGATCGGAGACATGGTGGCGTTGGCCGGCTGCAAGCGAACCTGCGCGCCCTCGCGGTAAATCCGCTTGAGCGTGGCGTCCTGGCCGTTCACCAGCGCCACGACAATCTCGCCATCGCTGGCTTTTTCGCGTTTCTCCACGAGGATGAAATCGCCTTCCAGAATGTGGTCGTCGATCATCGAGTCGCCGCGCACCTGCAAGACGTAGACGTCGCCCTTGCCGGTGAAGTCGCCGAGCGAAATGGTCTCGGGATTCTCGATCGCTTCCACCGGAGCTCCCGCGGCGATCCGGCCGAGCAGCGGCAGACCGGGTACGGCTTCGCGTGCGGCTTTCTTTTCGCGGAAAAACTTGGGAGTAAGTTCCAGCGAGCGGCTCTGATGGATGCCGCGCTTCAGGTAGCCTTTTTCCTCGAGCGTGGAAATATGCTTGTGGATGGTCGCGAGCGACGACAGCCCGACGCCCAAGCCGATTTCTTCGAAACTGGGGCAGTGACCGTGCTCGTCGATGAAGCCACGAACGTATTCCAGAACGCGTGCTTGTCGCTTGGTCAATGGCATACGCCTATTATTCGCGAATATTATACGAATGTCAAGGGAAAACAGTTGCCCGCCTGATCTCCGGTTACCCGGAAAAACCGGAGCGGGCCTTACACTTCAACGAGCAAATGGCACTGGCCACCGGCAACCTGCTTGTTTCCGCTCGGCATTCGTGCTAAAAAATTCTTTCCGGATTGTTCATGGCCACTCCCGCTGAAGTTGCTTCCCGAATTGCCGAATGGCGCCGCCGCGACGAGCGCGAGCATCCGCAAGGTCTGTACGAACTCGTGATGGCGTGGTTCGACGACGCCGACGAAGACGTCCGCTATGAAGCCGTGCTGTTCCTGGGACATCACATGAAACAAATGGCCGACGGCCAGCGGCTGCTCGACGCGGCGATTGGCGATCACAGTGTGAAAGTCCGCAAGGCCGCTTGCGACGCGCTAGGCGGCGCGTTCCGCAACACGCACGATCGCCGCGTGGCCGGCATCATGGCCGATATTTCGCGCAATGCAAATGAAGATGGCGATGTGCGCGCGTCGGCGTTGGGCGCGATCCGAAGAATCAATAGCCAGAGATACTAACGACAGGGGGCGGTGCCCCGCGCCAACGTTGCACCGCCTTAATTGTCGCCGCGCTGGGCACGAACAATCTGCTCAGCTTGAGTCTCGTAGTCCCGCGCCTTTTCGTGAGCGCCCGTAGCGTGAAGTTCTTGCGCTGCACGACTCAGCGTTCCCACCAATTCCGCGTTAAAGCGCCCCAGCACAGCGATCTTGTAATCAAGCGATTTTTGATACGCCGTAACCGCGCTGGGGTGGTCGCCTTGGTATGAGTAGCACTGTCCGATATCGTCGAGCGCAGCCGCCGCCTCTAGTCTGACCACACCGGCAAAGCGTTCGAGGATGTCCACGGCAAGTTGGTGAGCTTTGATTGCTTCAGCCCATCGACCTTGGGCCGCCAGCCATTGTCCGCGCGCACGGTAAATCTTGCCGATCTCGGCGTCCAGTGGAGGAAAGTTCTTCAACTGGATGGCCATCGCCCTGGCCAAAAGTTTATCGGCATTCTCGAAATGGCTGCGCCCAGTATCCATGATGGCTTCATCGATGAGGATCGCGGCAACGAGCGGCGATTCGCGGCCGACGTGGTCCAGACGGATGCGAAGCGCGCGGAGAAAGTATGCTTCGGCAACCACGTAGTTGCCCGTCTTGCCAGCCGAAATTCCGAGATTCTCGAGGGCGTTGGATACCTGCAGGCTGTGGAGTCCGAAAATCTGCTCGTTCAGCCGCACTGATTGCTTTAGTAGTGAGACGCCTTTCGCAGTGTTACCTCTGGCGAGCAGGACCAATCCCATATTCCCGAGCGCGACGGCGCGGTCGGGATGGTCCGGTGGCAGAAGGGCTTGGTACAGTTTCAAGGAAAGCGTCATTTCGCGCTCGGCCGCGGCGTAGTCGTGCAAATTCAGGTGGAGAAGCGCGACGTTCGTCAGCACGGCGGCGCGGCTAATCGCGTACGAAGGATCCTCGCCCAAGATGGCGAGAGCCTCCGTGAAGTCGGCCTCCGCCGAGCACGTATCCGCCTTGGCTTGCGCCACCTGCGCACTCATGTTCAACAGGTTGGCAAACCAAAAGTTGTGACGACCGTAGCGTTTCTCGACGGCCCGTTTTGCGGCCTGCAGAATGACTTCGGCGGGAGCCACTTTTCGTTCCAGCAGATACGTCTGCGCGAGATTCGCACTGGTCGCCGCCAGGTCGCCAAGAGATTGCGGCTGATGACGCTCGAAGATTTCGATCGCGTCGCTAAAATTCTTCTCGGCTTTCGCGTATTGAAACGTGGTGCGATACACGACGCCAATGTCGCCCAAGACCTCTGCTCGGTGAACTTCGGTCAAGTGCACGGTTTCCGCCATCGCCGTTTGATAGTGGCCAATGGCGGCGCTGTAGTGAGTTTCACTTAACGCTTGGCGGCCAAGCTGAATCTCGCGGAGCCAGCGCTTTTCAGGTGCGGATGAAGCGGGCGCTGCGGAAATCTGCGCCAGAATCAAGAGTAACGCTACAAGCAGTAACAACGCCTTCGTGGACGATCGGTAAAACATGGAGCGGCCTCCGATCATGCATCTCGGGATTCCCACTCGTTATAGACACCGTGACGTGCATTTCGGCTCGCGTCGCGCAGTTGCACGACAAGTCGCACGTGGCCCGAATAGTACTGTACTCTAACGTGAAAGTTTACCAAATCGTAGATCGCTGAAAACGTTACCGTTCCGCGTCTGCGGCGACAGGACAAGCCAAAAGATATGCCAAGAAGACCTATCGGGACGCCGCTAAAACGTTTTAAGGAATCGTTACCGCAAGCTGTGTTTGGAGCGCATCACTCATCGTTATCTTTCGTATAACGCATTCGCATTTCCCTTTTTCGACGCACCAGCGTTAAATGGAAATGTGAGTAACAAGCCTGAATCCGCCGCCACGATTTCCGGTAAGACACCCACGCCGGAAAAGCCCGCGCCTAAGGCCATGGCTACCGCCGCAGCGGCTACGCCCGCACCGGCGAAGCGCGAGTATCCCACGCTGGGCTACGAGTAGTTCGGATTCTTTCCGGCAACGCGACCGGCAACCATTCCGGTAACGTTTCTTTGCGTTTCTCGCAACCCTCAGTCGCTCCGATCAAAAGAAAGTATCGTATGATTGAAGATTAGCCGCTATGTGGATTGTCCGGCTGGCCCTCAATCGCCCCTACACCTTCGTAGTGGCTTCCCTGCTGGTGCTGATTCTCAGCACCGTCGCGATTCTGCGCACGCCAACCGACATTTTTCCAAATATCAGCATTCCCGTGGTCACCGCGAGTTACACCTATCAGGGCCTGCCGCCCGAGGACATCGAACGCCGCATCGTCACGAATTTCGAGCGCGGCGCCACCACCGCCGTCAACGATATCGAGCACATCGAATCGACGTCGTACCACAACATGGGGATCATCAAGATTTTCTTCCATCCCCGCGTTTCGGTCGACGGCGCGGTGGCGCAGACCACGGCCGTGGCGCAAGCGTCGCTGCGCCAGATGCCGCCGGGAACCACGCCGCCGTTCATCGTGGTCTACAACGCGTCCACGGTGCCGATCTTGCAGTTGGGGCTCTCGGCGGACACGCTCAACGAAGGACAACTCAACGATATCGGCGTGAACTTCCTGCGCGTGCAACTTGCCACCGTGGAAGGCGCGGCGATCCCCTTTCCGTACGGCGGAAAAACTCGCCAGATCAACGTCGACCTCGATCCCGAGGCGCTGAAAGCGTTCGGAATTTCCGGATCCGAGGTGGTCACGGCGGTCAGCCAGCAAAATCTCATTCTTCCGCAGGGCACGATCAAACTCGGCACGCGAGAATACGACGTGCAAATGAACTCGACGCCGGTTCACGTCGAGGAAATGAACAACATGCCTGTGCGCATGGTCAACGGTTCGATGGTGTACCTGAAGGACGTGGCCCACGTCCACGACGGCTTCGCATTCCAAACCAACATCGTCCACATGGACGGCCGCCGCGGCAGCCTTGTGACGATTTTCAAGAACGGCGCGGCCTCCACGCTCGACATCATCAGCGACGTCTACAAGGCCCTGCCACGTATCGCCAGCACCCTTCCGGCGGAATTGCGGATCACGCCGATCGCGGACCAATCGGTGTTCGTGCGCGCGGCGATCGAAGGCGTGCTGAAGGAAGCGGTGATCGCGGCGTGCCTCACCGCAACCATGATCCTGCTGTTCCTGGGAAGCTGGCGCTCCACGATCATCGTGGCCATCTCGATTCCGCTTTCGATTCTCACGTCGCTGTTGATCATGAGCGCGCTCGGCAACTCGATCAACTTGATGACGCTCGGCGGGCTCTCGCTCGCCGTGGGAATCTTGGTCGACGACGCCACGGTGGAAATCGAAAACATCAATCGCTTGATCCCCGACGGAATGTCGCTGCGGCAAACGATTCTCACCGGCGCGCAGCAAATCGCCGTGCCGGCGTTTGTGGCGACGTTGGCGATCTGCATCGTCTTCGTGCCGATTTTCTTCCTCACCGGAATTTCCGGATACTTATTCCGTCCGCTGGCCGAAGCGGTGGTGTTCGCGATGATGGCGTCGTATGTGCTGTCGCGGACTCTCGTGCCGACGATGGTGCTGTACTTGTTCCGCTACGAGCATCGCCGCTTCGCCAACGAGCGGCATGCTTCGGGATTTGCCCATGACCCGCACGAAGACGAGCATCATGAAGAACGGCCGGGATTTTTCTACGGCATTCACCTGGCGTTTGAGCGTGGCTTTGGCGCGATGCGCAACGGATACCTGGGAATCCTGGCGTGGTGCCTGCGAAATCGTCTGGTCTTCGCCGTGCTTTTCCTCGGCGCATGCGGCGCAAGCATGTTGCTGACGCCGTATCTCGGCCAGGATCTGTTTCCCAGCGTCGACTCCGGACAAATCCGCATGCACATCCGCGCGCCCATCGGCACGCGAGTGGAAGAAACGGCGGCGTTGTGCGATCGCGTGGAGTCCAGCGTGCGCGAGGTGATCCCGCACGAGGAAACTACATCGATTCTCGATAACGTCGGCCCCGCGACGAGCAGCCTCGCCACTTCGTATTCGACCAACGGGACGATTGGGAGCGCCGATGCCGACGTACTAATTTCGTTGAAGCACGACCATCACCCCGTGGCCGGTTACGTGAAGGCGTTGCGCAAACGCCTGCCGACGGAATACGCCGGAACGCAGTTTTTCTTTCAGCCCGCCGACATCGTCAGCCAAATTTTGAATTTCGGCCTGCCGTCGCCGATCGACGTACAGATCTTGGGCCCCGCGTTCACGGAGAATTTCGCCATCGCCAGCCAGATGATGGACCGCATCCGCCAAGTGCCCGGCGCGGCCGACGTGCACATTCAGCAAGCGCTCGACCAGCCCACGCTGGAAATCAACGTCGACCGCACCAAGGCGCAACAATTGGGATTCACCGAGCAAGACGTCAGTAACGAAGCGCTGGTTGGATTGACCAACAGTTTCCAGACGTCACCGAATTACTGGCTCAGCCCGCAGGGCGTTTCCTACTCGGTGGCGACGCAAACACCGCAATTCCGCATGAATTCGCTGGAAGCCCTGAAAGACCTGCCGGTAATTCCCAACGCCGCGCGCCGGACCGCCGCGGGCCTCTCGACGAATGCCTCCGCGGGTGAGGCTTCGGGTGGGGGAAGCGCGCAGCCGCAAATGCTTTCGAATCTCGCATCGTTCGAGCGGCGGTCGTCGCTCGCGGTGGTGACGCACCGCAACGTCCAGCGCACCGTGGACATTTACCTGAGCCCGCAGGATCGCGATTTAGGCGGCGTCGCGACGGACGTCGACAGGATCATCAAGGATTTCGAGCCGAAGCTGCCGCGCGGAAGCTGGATCGAGTTGCGCGGGCAAGTGGAAACCATGCGCAGTTCCTTCGAGGGACTGGCGTACGGCCTGTTTTTCTCGATCCTTCTCGTGTACCTGTTGATGGTTGTGAATTTCCAGTCGTGGACCGATCCGTTTATCATTATTACGGCGCTGCCCGGCGCGCTCGCCGGGATCGTGTGGATTCTGTTCGTGTGGCGCACTACGCTCAGCGTGCCGTCACTGATGGGCGCGATCATGAGCGTGGGCGTGGCGACTTCGAATAGTATTTTGATGGTCACGTTCGCGAACTCCGAATTGCGCAGCGGAAAGAATTCGATCGAAGCGGCACTGTCGGCCGGTTTCACGCGGCTCCGTCCCGTAGTCATGACGGCGTTGGCGATGATCATCGGCATGGTGCCAATGGCCTTGGGATTCGGCGAAGGCGGCGAGCAGAATGCGCCGCTGGGCCGCGCGGTGATCGGCGGACTGGTGGTGGCGACGGTTGCGACACTCTTGTTTGTGCCTGTGGTTTTCAGTTACGTTCGGCGTCATGGGTTGCCGGCAGCGGCGGGTGAAGACGCGGTGGAAGAATAATTCCGAATGTCAGAACACGAGTCCAATCCGATGCCCGACTTGCGCAATCGCCCGCGCTCCAGCGCCGGAGCCTTGTTGATCCGCTGGCTGATCGTGCTTGTGGTGGTCGCGCTGCTCGGTGAATTGCTCTACTCCGGATTCAAGGCGCGGCAAAAAACCGGCGAGGAACTCGATACCGCCGTGCGCGACAACACGCGCCTGCCGGTGGCCGTGGGACATCCGCAAAAAGGCGGCGCGAATGTCACGGGCACGTATCCCGCGAACATTCGTGCGTACGTCGAGACGCCGATCTACGCGCGCACCAACGGGTACTTGAAGCGCTGGCTCGTGGATATCGGCGCGAAAGTAAAAGAAGGCCAGTTGCTCGCGGAAATCGAAACGCCGGAAGTGGACCAGCAACTGAAACAAGCCGAAGCCACGGTAGCCGCCGCGCAATCGATGGTGGATCTCGATGCCACCACGGCGAAGCGCTATCAGGATTTGTTGAAATCCGACGGCGTTTCCAAGCAAGAAGTGGACACCGCCAATGGAACGCTGAAAACCGACGAAGGCAAGCTGCGCGCCGCGCAGGCCGACGTGGATCGCTGGAAATCCATGCGCTCGTTTCAACTGGTGAACGCGCCGTTCGCGGGCACGATCACCGCACGGCTCGTCGATCCGGGCGCCTTGATCTCCGCGGGCAACTCCACCGTGCTGTTTCGCTTGGCCGACACGTCCACGTTGCGCGTCTACACCGACGTCCCGGAAGATTTCAGCCATCACATTCGCGCCGGAATGCCGGCGCAATTGGAAGTGCCGTCGAATCCCGGACGCAAGTTCACGGGATCGGTGGTGCGCACGTCGGGCGCCATCGATCCCGCAAGCCGCACGCTGTTGACCGAAGTGCAGGTGCAGAATCCCACCGGCGAATTGCTGCCCGGCGAGTTCGGCCAGGTTTCTTTTAGCCTTCAGCCAACAGGATCGGCGGTGGTGGTGCAAGCGAGCGCTGTGCTGTTTCGCCCGGATGGTCCGCAGATCGCGGTGGTCGACGGCACCGGCAAAGTTCACATGCAAGGCGTGAAGCTGGGCCGCGACTACGGGCGGTCGCTCGAAGTGGTGAGCGGTCTGTCGGGCGACGAAACCATCATCCTGAATCCTTCCGACTCCATCACCGAGGGAACTTTGGTGAAGCCGGTCGAAGCCAAGGAAGCAGCGAAGGAAAAGTAACGCATGCCGTCGCGAAGTTTTCTTCGGTTGCTGGGCGTGGCGGGCGTTTTGTTCCTGTCCGCGTGTTCGCTGCAACCAAAATACACGCGTCCCACCGCGGCAATTCCGCCGGCGTACAAAGAACCGCTCCCGGCGGGATGGAAAGAAGCGCAACCGCGCGACGAAGCCGCCAAAGCCGATTGGTGGCTCATCTACGACGATCCGGTTTTGAATCAGTTGGAGGCGCAAGCCACGGCGTCGAATCAAACGGTGGCGGCGGCGTTGGCGCGCTTGGACGAAGCGCGCGCTACGGTGAAACTGGCGCGCTCGCGGATGTTGCCCAACGTGAGTCTCGACGTGAACACGCAGAACGGGCGGTTCTCGGGCAATCGTCCCGAGCAGCCGGGGTCTACGTCGGTCGCGTACAACTACAGCCAGTTCACGTTTCCGCTCGACCTGAGTTACGAAATCGATATTTGGGGACGCATTCGTTCGAGCATCGCGGCGGCGCGTTTCGACGCGCAAACCAGCGCCGCGCAGTACCAGTTCGCGTTGCTCGCCGTGAAGTCGGACGTGGCGGCAACATATTTCATGGTGCGCGGCATCGACACCGATCGCCGGGTGATCAAGCAAAACATTGAAGTGGGAGAAAAATTGCTGGCGCTGGCCAAGACCCGTCACGACGGCGGCTTGGTGAGCGGCCTGGACGTATCGCAGGCGGAAACGCAACTCGAGTCGACGCGCGCGGACTACATCGGCCAGGAACGGCTGCGTCAGGAGTTCGAGCACGCCCTGGCGGTGTTGTGCGGACAACCGGCGTCGACGTTTACGATCGTGGAGGAAGCGCGCGATCGCACGCCGCCGCGCATTCCCGAGGGTCTGCCGTCGGATTTGCTGGAGCGGCGGCCCGACGTGGCCGCCGCCGAGCGGCAGATGGCCGCCAACAACGCGCGGATCGGCGTGGCACGCGCGGCGTTCTTCCCGGTGCTGGGATTGACGGCAAGCGGCGGATTTCAGAGCACGTCGCTGCGAAACATCTTGAGTCCTTCCAGCGGCACGGTGCTGTTCTCGCCGCTACTCTCGATCCCGATTTTCCAAGCGGGACGCCCGCAAGCACAGTTGGAGTTCGCGCGGAAAGTCTACGAGGAATCGGTGGCAGATTATCGCCAGCAGTTGCTCGTGGCGTTTCAGGACGTAGAAAACGGACTCTCCGACCTGCGCATCCTGGCCGACCAAAACGCCGCCGTGGACACGGTACTTACGGCCGCGCGGCGTACCGTAGCGATTTCGCGCGCGCGATACGAGCAAGGTCTGGCGAATTATCTCGAAGTGCTCGACGCGCAGCGCGTGGTGCTGGCCAACGAGCGACTGGCCGCGCAGCTTCTCGGTTTCCGCATGGTGGCAAGCGTCGGACTCATCAAGGCGCTCGGCGGCGGCTGGGCGGGTCGTCCGCCGCTCGATCAAGTCGCGGCAGGCGCTCCAGGCACGACAGGCGCAACCGCACCGGCGGCAGCGGCGCCGCGGCCCAAGAAATGAAGCGCGCGAACACAGCAACGTCCGGCGCAGCCGCGGCGACGTCCGCCGCGCTCTCCGTGTTGATTGTCGACGACGAACCGCTGGCACGCGACGAACTCGCGTATCTGTTGAAGAGCATGGCCGACGTAGAAGTCGTGGGCCAAGGAAAGAACGGTCTGGAAGCGGTGAATCTGATCCGCGATCTCGAGCCTGATCTCGTTTTTCTCGACGTCCAAATGCCGGGACTCGATGGTTTAGGCGTGGTGCGCAAGTTAGTGGAGAAAAAAATCCCGTTGCCGCGCATCGTTTTCGCGACGGCGTACGATCAATACGCCGTGCAAGCCTTCGAACTGGAAGCCGCCGACTACCTCCTGAAGCCTTTCGACAAGGCGCGCCTCGCGAAAGCCGTGGAAAAAACGCGCAAGCTGCTCGCGGCCACGCCGGACGCGCCGGCGGAACCGAGCGCCCAACTCGAAGCGCTGGTGGAACGTTTACAACAAGCCAAGCCGCCGCGCGCCAAGCTGATCGTGCGCACGCAGAATCGCATGATGATGGTAGACGCCGACGAGATTGTCTACGCCACCATCGACGACGGCGTGATCACGATCGTCGCACGCGATCTGGAAGGCACGTCGAACTACGCGACCATCGAGGCGCTGGCCGCGGCGCTGCCCGAGAACTTCTGGAAAGTGCACCGGTCGTATCTTGTGAACATCAACCGGATTCGCGAAGTCGTACCGTGGTTCAAGAGCTCGTTCATGCTCAAGCTCGACGACAAGAAGCAAACGCAGGTCCCGGTGAGCCGGCATCAAACCAAACGCCTGCGCGAATTGTTCAAGCTGTAGAAGCAATAGATGGCGCCCTGGCAGAATATCTCTATGGTTCTTTCGACGAAGGACGAAGCCCGGCTCAATTTCCTCCACGACGCGAAACCGGTTCATGGCTGGCCTTAAGCGAGGATGGCTACGAACTTTTCGGATCTGGAGATACTCCCGAACAAGCGCTTGAGCAAGCGCATAAGAATGGCCACGACGATGCGGTCCTGACCATGATCCCGCCCGAGTGGCGGCCTCGCGCTCTGTGGTCCGAATAGCTTCGACCCGCCCCAGACAACTCGACGGAGTTGGTCGATTTGAAATTCTTGCGGTTCTGCCGCTAGAAGCCTGCATAGCAGGCGACACAATGTTAGCCCCAGGGGTGAGCCTGGGGAAGACGGACCAAAAGACCGAGCCTGCGAAGCTGGCGGCACAAACACCTTGCCAGGCGCCAGCAGCAGCACCATCGAAGGATGGCCTTCGACGACGAGTTCCGAAGGTTATTCCGCGCGCGGAATCGAATTCGAATAGAAACGGGTGTGGACCTGACGACCAAAATGGTGAAGCGTTTTGTGCCGCCCGCTTCGCAGGCTCATTGTTGCTGTTGGGGTCTCCCCAGGCTGACGCCTGGGGCTAACGTTGTACCGCCTGCCGCGCAGGCTCCAGGACCGAATGTAACCGAACGCTCGCCCAACGTGGCACGAGAAATGTCCAAACTCCACGGAGAGGCTCTGCCTTTCCGCATCTTCTGTCATTTGGCGAGGCTGCGCCTCGCCCGCAAGGCGCAGCCTTGCGAAGTATTTGACATTTCGGAAAGGCCCAGCCTTTCCGCACAAAGGAGCGGCGGAGCCGCAAAGCGCAACTCTACGCCGGTGAATTAGAGATCGAGAGATCCAGACGCGTTTGAGCCGGCGCACGTGATAGCATCAAGCTAACTCGTAGTATCGGGTGACGATGAGCGAACAAATCCTTCAAGCAATTCCCCTCGGCGGACTCGGCGAGTTCGGCATGAACATGATGGCGCTGCGTTTCGGCGACGACATCATCGTGATCGACTCCGGGCTGATGTTCCCGGAGGCGGAATTGCTCGGCGTCGACGTGGTGGTGCCCGACATCACGTATTTACTGGAGAATCGCGAAAACGTCCGCGCCATCATTCTGACCCACGGCCACGAGGACCACATCGGCGGACTGCCATTCGTGCTGAACGATTTGAACGTGCCGGTGTATGGCACGCCGTTCACCCTCGCGCTCGCGGAGCGGCGGCTCGAGGAACACGGCTTGCTGGATCGCGTGGATTTGCGCGAAGTGCATCCCAAGCAAACCATCGAAGTCGGCCCGTTCAAGATCGAATTCATTCACGTGACGCATTCGATCATCGCCGCCGTGATGCTGGCCATCACCACGCCGCTTGGCGTGATTCTGCACACCGGCGATTTCAAGGTCGACCCCACGCCCACCGACAACGAATTGTTCGATCTGCACACCGTGGCCGAATACGGCAAGCGCGGCGTCCTGGCGCTGTTCTCCGATTCCACCAACGTCGATCGCCGCGGCTTTACGCCGTCGGAACGCGCGGTGCGCCGCCGCTTCGAAGAAGTTTTTCAATCGGCGGAGAATCGCATTTTCGTTTCCTGCTTCACCAGTTCCGTGCATCGCCTGCAACTGGCCGTCGATCTCGCGGCGGAACACGGACGCAAGGTCGCGCTGATCGGACGCAGTATGAATTCGGTGGCGGAAATCGCGCACCGCATGGGCTATCTCACGATTCCCGACGGCGTGCTGCTGCGCCCGCAGGATATTACGTCGACGCCGCGCAACAAACTGATGGCCCTGATCTCGGGCAGCCAGGGTGAACCGATGTCCGCGCTCTCGCGCGCCGCCGTCGACAATCATCGCCAGGCAACGATCGATTCGGGCGACACGGTGGTGTTGTCGTCGCGCATTATTCCGGGCAACGAGAAATCCATCTACCGGATGATCAATCATCTCTTCAAGCGCGGCGCCGACGTGGTGTACGAAGATCAATCGGGCGCGCCGATTCACGTTTCGGGTCACGCCAGCCAGGAAGAATTGCTGCTGATCCTGAATCTGGTGAAACCCAAATATTTCGTCCCGATGCACGGCGAGTTCCGCCAGCAGTTCCGCCACGCGCAACTGGCCGGACACCTGAAACAATCAGGACTGAAAGACATTTTTATCCTCGAAGACGGCGACATTCTGCAATTCGACGCCGCCGGCGCGCGCAAAAACGGACGCGTGCGCGCGGGACGCCGCTGCATCGATTCGGGATCGGGCGACGAAGTGGCGGAAGAACTCGTGGTGCGCGACCGCCGGCATATTTCCGAAGAAGGCATTGTGCTTCCCGTGCTGGCCATCAACAAACTGACCGGAGTGGTCGAGACGCCGCCGGAAATCATCTCGCGCGGCTTCGTTTCCGAGGACGACGACGAAGGCGGATTGCTCGCCAGAGCGCGAGATATCGTCCGCAAGACGCTCGAAGGATCGAGCGAGGAAGAAAAGTCCGACTACGGCGTGATCAAGGAAAAGATCCGCGCCGATTTGAAGCGCTACTTCAAGAAAGAAACCAGCAAGCGCCCTATGGTGCTGCCTGTGATTTTGGAAATCTAGCGACTCGGAAAAAGTGCTGAGTGCTGAGTCCTGAGTGCTGAGTAAGACGCGCTGAGGTCCGAGTTTTCACTCAGGATTCAGCGCTCAGGACTCTTCGAATCACTTCTTCCAAGCGTTTCGTGAATTCCACCGCGCTTTCCCCTGCATTCATCTTCAGCGGCGCGCCAATCCTGACGCGCACCGTGCCATTGCCCGGTTTGCGTTGATGCTCGGGCCAAACCTCGTACAAGCCATCGATGCGCATCGGCACAACCGGCAATTGCAGCCGTTCGGCCATCACCGCGGTGCCGGCGCGAAACGGGTGAATCGCGCCATCGGGCGTGAGGCGGCCTTCCGGGAAAATCAGAATCGCGTGGCCGGTGTTGGCGAGATGTACGGCGTGATGCAATGCGCCTTGTACGGCATTCGCGTCAGGCTTCAGAAGGAAGCCGTTGAAGCAGAGTCGCGTGAGTTCCAGTTGCCACGGCTTACGAAAGTGATCGGGCGACATGGCCGGCGCGATCGCGCCGCGCAACCGCCGCGGTAGCGCGCGGAGGATCACCGGAACGTCCATGAAACTCGTGTGATTCGCGGCGACGATGAATGGCGCGCGCAGGTCTGCCAAGTTTTCCGCACCGCGAACTTCCACTTTCACGTACCAGCGAAGCAACGGAAACAGGATCGCGCTGCGGAACACGACGCGAAATGCGTGTGCGACGCGCGAACTTGGCCAAGTGGGCTCGTGGGCTTCTGGTGCAACGGCGGGCTGGAAGATGGCGTGCAGGTCGCTGTCCCCCGGATTCTCTTCGAGGAGCATCACTAATTCCACTCGATCGAGAGAATCAAGCCCTGAATCTTCAAGCGACGTGCCCAGCGGAATACCGCGATCGGCGAGAAACTTCTGCCACGCGGTCATCGCGACCTTCGGCGCCGCGACGACTTGGCCGTTTACCCGGTCAGCGATCGCAGCCCGTTGAAGTTTCTTCGTCGACACCGTGCGCGGTAGCGCCGCGCCGGGCCACACTGAAAACCCTTGGACGCGCTGATGCGCTTCGAGCGTCGCATTGGCGCGCGCGATTGCGGCGCTCGGGTCGCCGCGCGTGACAAGCACGGCGTGAACGGTCGCGCGTCCGTTCAGATCTTTGCCGACAACTGCGGCCTCGACAATTTCCGGCTGTGCTTCCAGTGCGCGCTCGACGTCTTCCGGATAAACGTTCAATCCGCTCGCCGCGACGATCACGTCTTTCTTCCGCCCCAGGACAAACAGATTGCCAGCGTCGTCGAATCGTCCGAGATCGCCGGTATGCAACCAGCCGTCGCCGGACGCCGGCACTTCGCCGTAATATCCCGGCGAGACATTTGGTCCGCGCACGAGAATCTCACCGTCCTCAGCGACACGCGCTTCAACTCCAGCGAGACGAATGCCCACCGATCCCGCGGCGCGCTGGCGAAACGGATGCGTGATCGCAATCGCCGGCGCCGTTTCGGTAAGTCCATAGCCTTGGATGACGGCATAGCCCCAGTCGCGCCACAGTTTTTCGGTCGCGGGTGAAAGCGGCGCACCGCCCACGATGAACGCCCACATCTTCCATCCGAGCGCGCGGTGCAAGCGACGATGACGCCACCATCTGGCGAGCACGCCACCGCCTTCGCCCATGCCCGCGAGCTGCTTTGCCCAAACTGATAGCGCCTCCAATTGTTGCGGCACGGAAACCATCACCGAAACACGCCGCCCACGAATCATTTTCGCGATGGCATCCGGCATCTGGCTCTCCGGAAAAATCACCGTTCCGCCGAGGAATTGCGGAATGAATAATCCCATCACTTGACCGAAGAGATGGCTCAGCGGGATCGCGTTGACAAAACGGATCGGCGAAAACGGCGCGGCCATCCAGTGCCGTCGCGCGATTTCGTGCTCGATCGGTTCGAGATTCGCCAGCAGATTGCCGTGGGTAATGGTGACGCCGCGCGGTTCCGCGGTGGTTCCGGAAGTAAAAACAATTTCCGCCAGATCGTCGCGCGCGTTTTCCACTGGCTGAAACTGCGGCGCGGCGGGAAAGTCCTGCCCCCAATCGCCGGTGACCACCAGCCGCGCACCGGTTTTTTCGCGAACGCGCGCCACAAACGCTTCGGAGAATCCCGCGTCGATGGGCACGGCGATCGCGCCGCTCAAGATGCATCCGTAAAACGCCACCGCCCACGCCGCGCCCGGCGGCATCCAGATGATCACGCGCTCGCCACGCAAGTTTTGCGACTGCATCCATGCGGCGCAGGCGCACGACCGTTCCACGATTTCGCCGTAGGTGAACGATCGCGCGCGATACACGCCGTGCTCCACGAACGCCTCGCGGCGTGCGTGCGCGGACATGCCCAAGATGTATCGCGCGAGGCTACTCACTACTCACAGGGCCTTTATTCACAAAAGATTCGCACTTGGTGCTTCCCGTCGGTCACGTCGATCGCATTGTCGCCGAGCGCGCCGAACACGTCCTGAAAGTTCACGGAATCGAGCTTCGAAAGATCGATGCCGCGCTCGCGCAGCCGGCTGGCCACGCGTTCGCCGGCGATTCCGGGCACGATCGCGCCGAGTTTCACCCCGGCGCGCACCAGCGACAGCGGAATCCGCACGTTGACATCCTTGTTCCGCGGCTCGATGCCAGTCCACTCGGCCGCTAGTCCGGGGCGGCGCGTAACCAACACGCGCAGCCATTTCGGTTCGGGCTTGGTGGACGCGGCGCCAGGCGGTGGCGGCGCGGCTGCGCTAGCCGTATTCGGCGCGGGCGCAGACGCGGCAACCGCGTCCGAATTCTTCACGGCGGCCAGCAATTGCTCGGCCTCTTCCACCGTGACTTTTCCTTGTGACAACAGGTCGAGGATGCGACGTGTTTCGTTATTCATTTTGGTCTCCTTTTTTGGCCAAACGCGCCAGCACGTCGCGGGCGGTCATCTCGCCGCGCTCGAGCTGATCGAGCAAATCGCTGGTGAGGGAAGGCGCTGGTTCCGCCTCCGGTTCGCCGATTTCCACGAACGGGAGTAACTGTCCGATGCGGTTCAGCCGATTCTTGATGGTCGGATAGCTGACGCCGAAGTACTTTTCCATTTGCTTGATCGAGCCATGGCAACGGACGAAGGCCGTCACAAAAACTTGGTCCTCGGCCGTCAGGCGGGCCAACGGCGGCAGTTCGAATGGTCCCTCGATGGCGATTCCGGTTTCGGTAAGCCGCACCCGTTCGATCTCCAGGGAGGACCCTCCAGTGAGCGCGGTGAGTGTTTGCCAGGGCTTTGTCATAGCTTTCATGAACTACAATGGCACATTAACTTAAAAATGTCAATAGTAAACTTGAAAAAATTAATCATGTCCCCGAAGGTGCTGTTGATTAAAGCGAGTGGAAGGGGTGTCCTTCGCCCTTAAGTGGTTAAGATGTAAGAGGATCAGGAGGTTACTGCGTGCGCGGAGGCTCTTCGCCGCGTTGAGCGAACCCATTGGTGGGCTCGCGTGGGGCTAGCTAGTTGGACGACTGATCTTCCGCCATAGCCACTCATCCGCTTCTTGGTGTGTGCTGAAGCGGTAAACGCCTTTGGGAACGCGCACACCGCCGAAGGTCTTTCGCCACAGAGCGGCAGACGCTTCGTTGCTCGCCGCCAGAGACAACCCATCGGGCGTCTTAGTTCGACGACCTACAACGCGGCGGATGTCCTCGTCAAGACTCACAACGGGGCGATTCATTTCATCCCCAGTATACTCGCTCACGAATTCCGGCGCGGCAGAGTTCGCGGCGCTATTCATCCTTGGTCAGAGCCATGTGCCGAACGACAGCCTTATTCGTCGTGGTCAAAGTGCCTTCGGCCATGCGCCCATTGATTCTCACCAGCCAGACCTGTGTGGGCATTTCCCAGCTCAGCGTCGACTTGGCGCTGTCGAACTGCCACGGTCCTTCGCCCATGGTGATCGCCTTGCCGTCGACGATTTTGTCGGCGCGAACGTTGAACGTGTCCGGCTTGCCGGCGATCGCGTCGATGTAGTACACCACTTTTTCGTTATGGCAAGACGCCGACGATTCCGGCGTACACAGCGACTCGCCACGCCACACGCCCGCGGGAGAGTCGCCGCCAAGGAATATCGCGAAGGCCAAGTAGAGTGAAAGCAACCTAGTTCTCCGTGGGCCGCTGGATGCTATCCACAACGATCGTGGCCACCGGAGCCCTCTGCTTATCAAGCTTCAATCCCAAGCGATCGAAAATCTGGAATAGCGTGGGACGCGCGGGATCGGCCATCGCCAGTTGCTCTGGGGTCGGCGGCTGGCCGTTCGGCGGCTGGGGCATGGGCGCGCGCATGTTCACCCATCCGTCGGTGTCGAATTTGTAGAGGCCGGTGATCCCGCTCTTGTCGATCACCGGGCGATCGCTCCATGGAGAAACCCACGTCGCGAGGTCGGCGATCGACCCGGCCTTCGAATGGATGCCGCGTCCCATACCGCCCATCACTTCGTGGCAGCCTGGCTTCTCCTCCTCGCAATCTTTTTCGGTGAGGTCGGATTTCGCGAGCTTCGTCCCGTGATCTCCCACCACCACGGCGTACACCGGCGCTTCTTTCTCCTCGACGTGAATCGCGGCATGGAAACGCTCCGCGAGAAGCGATTGCAGCATCGCTCGCACGCGCTGGCTGCGCTCGCGCGGTGACGCGTCGGCGGGGATCGCGCCGGCCGGGGCGACGGCTTCAATGTCGTAACGAACGTCTCCCATGCCGTCGGGGAGTCCCTTGATGCCATCGTTCGGACCCGTGAGGCCGTAGGCGCGGAGGATGATCGCGCGCAGTGGGAATCCTCGAATGATCGCGTTGCCGTTGGGCAAGAAGTCCAGATGAAACTCACGATCGTTGTCCTTGTGTTCTTTGATCGACGCAACTTCGAACGCCAGATGCGGGGCCGGCTTGGCCTGCGCGTGAGCGTAAGGGGCGTGCAGCATGCCGATTGCTATCGGCGCGACGATCGCGGCCGTGGCCGCGGTTGCGACGAGCAGTTTTTTCGCGAAGCTCATTTCGATGGCCCTCCGATTTTCGACAATTTCCCGAATGCGCCGTTTGAGGTTCGACCCACTAACGCCCGCGGCGCAAACCAGCGGCGATGCGAGATACGCCTTACAAACATTCAGAATGCCTTCCGCGTAAACGTGCGGATCGGCGCCGCTCCGCAACACGGATTCGTCGCAGGCACGCTCGCGTTCTTCCACCAGTTTTCCGCGGATCAGCCACAGCAGCGGGTGAAACCAGAAGATCGACTCGGCCACAAGGTGGATCGCACCGGTCAGATTGTCACGACGGCGGACGTGGCAGACCTCGTGTTGGACGATGGCGTTGAGTTGATCGTGCGATAGAGATTCGGTGAGTCCTTCCGGCACCAGCAGCACGGGACGTAGGATGCCGAACACGCCCGGCTCGATTCGTGCGGGACTCGCGAGAACGGGAATCGCCGCCGTCAAATCTAAACGCGTGGCGCCTCGGAGCGTCGCACGCATTCGCAGCCAGCTGCGTACGCAGAATCCGGAAGTGATCGCGAATCCGACGAGCCAGATTCCCGCGAGTGTTTGGGGGAAGCGTTGAGATTTTTCGCCGGCAGGCGTCGGCGCTTTCGCCGTCGCCGCGGGAAGCGGCTCCGCATACGCGAGCACCACAGCCATGGGCCGCGCGGCAGCCGGCGCGCTTCGCCAGGGAATCGCGCTTCCCAGACTCATCAGCAAAGAAAAAGGAAGCAAGAACTTGACGGAAGCTCCGAGCCACAACCCATAACGGATACCGGCGCGATTCTTGCGCAACAACGTCGCCACCAACCAAATCATGACGGCAAAAACCGACGACTGCCAAATGTGATTCGCCAGAAACGGAATCATGATGCCCTCCGCCGCAGGATCTTCTCGGCCTCCTTGACGTCTTCCAGCGTCAATTCGCCGGAATCCACCAAGTGGGCCATTACGAGTTTCGCCTTGCCCCCAAACAGCGCCAGTAAATCGGCGATCAGCCGCCGCTGCGCGTCGTGGCGCGAGAGCGCAGCCTCGAAAATGTTGGCATTACTGATCCGCTTGACGCAGCGCAAAGCGTTCTTGCGTTCCAGGCGATACACGATGGTCTGCACGGTCGTGTAAGCAGGACGTTTCGACGCCGGGAACGACTCTTGAATCTCGCGAACGGAACACGCTCCGCGCTGCCAAAAGGCCTCCAGGATTTGTAACTCGAGCGGTGTCAGCTTGGGTTTGGGCATGGTCTTAACGTTAAACACGTCCATCCTACTACGATCATAGTCAGATGCAAGAAAATAGTTGTAAACTCCGATCCGGACGCTCGGGCGTGGCTCTGCGCTATAATTGCGGTCGAGGGAACCTAATGAGCACCCGCACGCTGATGACCGTCGAAGAGTATCTGCAAACGTCGTTCGAGGACGGCGACTACGAGTTTGTCGACGGCGAGATTGTGGAGAAGAACATGGGAGAACTGGCGCATGGGTTGGTACAGAAGCGCTTGATCAAGCTTTTTGCGCCGCTGGAGAGGGTGCTAGGCCTGCAAGTTGTTCCGGAGATCCGCATCCGCGTCAGTTCCTCGCGCTACCGCGTGCCCGACATCGGCGTGTGGCTCCCCGGAGACATTGGCACGCGCATTCCTACCGTTCCGCCGTTCCTGGTGGTGGAGATTCTATCGCCGGACGATCGCATGGCGCGCATGAAGAGAAAAGTCGAAGAATATCTCTCCATCGGCGTGGAGTGGATCTGGCTCGTTGACCCCGAGGGGCGCAAAGCGATCTGCTATTCGCAACGAAATCCGGCCGGCTCGGTCTGCGATGTGCTGCGCACGGACAATCCGGCAATCGAAATCCCCATCGAGAAGGCGCTGGCCGACTAGGCCGCCCATGTTCATCTTTGAACGTCTGAAAACCACGCATTTGATGCTCGCGGCCGTCGTGTTCGTGGTGGTTCCCTTCCTCACTTGGTACAGCACGTGGTTTGGACGTCCGCTCACCGACCAGCAGATCGCCGAAAAATTGCATGACGATAAGGCGCGCAATGTGCAACACGCGCTGTGGAAGATCGCCGAGCGCATCGAGCACAACGATCCGAACGTGCATCAATTTTATCCGCGCGTGGCGGAATTGAGCGCCAGTCCCGTGGCGGAGATTCGCGTGAACGCAGCGTGGGTGATGGGCCAGGACAATCGCGCACCCGAGTTTCACACCACGCTCGCGGGAATGCTCGCGGATCACGATCCCTTGGTGCGCCGCAACACGGCGCTGGCCCTGGTGCGTTTCCACGACCCCGCCGGCTTGCCGGAAATAGTTGCAATGTTGCGCGCGTATACGCTGACCTCGCCCGTGGCAGGGGCCGTTTCGTATCGCCTGAAAATCAGCGATACGATAGGTCGCGGCACGTTACTCGCGCATATCGGCGACACCGAACTGCGCTCGCCGGTCCCAGGATTTTTCGAGAGCATGTTGATTCGCGATGGCGACCAAGCCGCCGCCGGCGCGCCGCTGATGACCATTTCTCCCGGCGAAGACCAAGTGTGGGAAGCGCTGCGAGCGTTGTACCTCATCGGCACCTCGAACGAACTGGCCGACGTAAACCGTTACACCCGCGGGATGCACGAGATGTCCCCACGCATTCAACAGCAAGCGGAGTTGACGGCTGCTGCGATCCGCAAGCGCTAGATGCTTCTGACCAAATTGACCAGTCATATGGTCATATGCTAGGATCAAGCCATGAGAGAGACAACCATCGCGGCCAGCGACGCTAAGGCCAGATTCCTCCACGTCATCGATGAGGTAGCGAAGAGCGGCAATTCGGTTCTCGTCACGAAACGTGGCCAGCCGATCGTTCGAGTTGTTCCGTTGAAGCCCAAGCATACCCCCCTCATGGGAAGCTGGCGAAACATCGCGCGGATCAAGGGGGATCTCGTGAGTTTCAACACCGCGGACGACTGGACGTTCGACGAACACAATTTCTCGCCAAAACGCGCAGCCAAACGCGGGCGCCGCAAATGACAGGAGTGCTGGCGGACACTCACATCTTCGCTTGGTACCGACTGACTCCGGACCGTCTGGCCGCCGCGCAACGCCGAACTCTGCAGCAACTCGAGTCGACAGGCGAACCCCTCTTCATCAGCGCGATCACTCTGTATGAGCTTGCCGCAGTCGTAGAGAGGGGACGGCTTCCTTTAGAAGTTCCCCTGGAGTCCTGGCTTGTCGAGATCGAGGAGCATCCGCTTGTCCGGATCCTGCCGTTGACAGCGCGCATCGCCGCCGAAGCGATGCACCTTGGGTCCGATTTCCCGCGCGACCCCGGCGATCGAATCATCGTCGCGACCGCCTTGGTCCATGGCCTGCGACTTGCTACCGCCGATGACCGAATCCGCCGCTGGGGCAAGGTGCGCTTCGTTTAATTGGAAATCTCCGGAACTTTCCCCGCCCGCCACCGTAATAAGCATTGAACCGCTTAAGGAGGTTCAATCGCCATGACCAAGAAACTTCTGCTGCCGCTGCTGCTCTCGTCCACATTCGTCTTCGCCGATTCCTGGCTACACGTCAAAGTCGACAATAGCGAAGGTGACAAGGAACACGTTCGCGTGAACGTCCCGTTGTCGCTGGCCGAAAAGGTGCTCCCTGCGATCCAGGTGAATAAGATCCACCAAGGCAAGCTGCAACTGAATCACGAAAACGTGAGCGTCGATCCGCGCGCGCTCGTCGACGCCGTGCGTCACACGGCCGACGGCGTGTTTGTCACCGTCGACAGCGATCAGCAGAAGGTGCGCGTGGCCAAAGAAGGCGGCTACCTCGTTGTGCAAGTGCGTCCCGGCCCCAACGCCGGCAAGGACGCCGATAGAGCGAAGGAAAAAGAGAAAGAAAGCGATTCCCGCAGCCGCAAGCATCATCAAATGGACAAATCCACCGAAAACGTCGACGTGCGCCTGCCGCTCGACGTGGTGGAAGCGCTGCTCTCGGGCGGCCGCGATGAGCTCGACTTAGGCGCGGCGCTGAAAGTCCTCTCGTCGCACAAGGATCTGGCGCTCGTCACCGTAAACGACAAGTCGCAAACCGTGCGCATCTGGATCGACGACAAGAGTTCGTCCGAGTAAAACGCCGGCGGCCAGAGCGCAGCGCGTTGGCGCAGCGTAGCGGAGCGCGCGAAGCGATCAAAAAGGAGATTCGCCATGATCATGCCAATGTTAGGAAAGGGCGCGGCCATTCTTGGTGGAGCCGTGTTGCTCTGCGGTGCGGCCGCCTACAGCGCCGGCGTAGTTTGCGTCGACGTGCAAGAGAAGAAGCCGGGCGGCCATCACATTTTCTTGCCGCTGCCGGCGCTCGCCGGACCCGCGGCGCTGGCGTTGATTCCCGCGCATCACATGCACATGCCTATCAACGATCGCCGCGAAGCGAGCCAGATATTGCCCGCCGTGGAGATCGCCGCCCAGGAATTGGAACGCTGTCCAGACGGTACGCTGGTGGAAGTGGAAAGCGCGCACGAAACCGTTCATATCAAGAAAGACGGCGGCTATCTCACCATCGACGTCGACGATCCGAACGAAACGGTGCACGTCGCCGTTCCCCTGCGAATCGTGGGCACGATGGCGGGGCAGATCGCGCGGCGCGCCGAGCAACAGCGCGGATCCGATCCGTCGATTTAATCCGCGACCTGCGTTAAACTGGGCGCGTGGGAGACTCATCCGCCCTTCCGAAGCCGCGCTGCGATTTTTTCTCCGACACCGACCCGGCGGCGCTCGAAGTCTTTATCGACCTGCAGCGCAAAATGGAGCCATGGCAGAAAATGGCCATGGTCTTCGGTTCGATCCGCATGACGGGCGCTCTCACCGAGGCGCTGATTCGTCAGGAACACCCCGAGGCCAGCGATCGCGAAATCTTCCTGCGTGTTGCGGCGCGCCACCTGAGCCGCGATCTCATGATCAAGGCTTACGGCTGGGATCCCGAAGCCCATGCTTGATCCGCAGCAAGGCCTCCAACGGCTGACGTCGTGCTTCGACGCGTTGAACATCCCCTATTTCATCGGCGGCTCTCTCGCGAGCTCGTTGCATGGCCTGTGGCGGCAGACTGCCGACATTGATTTGGTCGCGGATGTCCCCATGTCGAAGGTCGAAGCCCTCGCGCACGACCTTCAGGACGACTTTTACGCCGATGAGGAAATGATCGCGTCCGCGATTCTGCATGGGCGTTCCTTCAACGTGATTCATCTCCAAACAGCATTCAAGTTCGATGTGTTTCCGCTGGGCCGCGACGCTTTCAACCAGTCGCAAATGCGCCGGAGGATCCTGGTGAGCGCCGAGAAGCTGGGAGTTCCCGGCAACGTGCCGGTGGCCACGGTGGAAGACATCATGCTCGCGAAACTCGCGTGGTACAGGCAAAGTGAATCCGAGCAGCAATGGAAAGATCTTTTGGGCATGGTTCGCGCCAGACGCGAAGCTCTCGACCGAGAATACTTGAAAGAATGGGCGCGCTTCCTGCACGTGGAAGACTTGCTCGATGCCCTGCTGGCCTAACCCTATTTCCCAGCGTCAAGCCGCAGCCATCCAAGGCGCCGTCAGGCCAGCGCACTCCAAAGTAACGCTGGCATATACTGATTGAATATGTCGAGTGCAATGCGTGTGGGCGTCATCGGAACCGGATACGTCGGCCTCGTCACCGCGACTTGCTTGGCGGAAGCGGGACATCATCTTACCTGCGTCGACAACGATCCGCGCAAGATTCAAACGCTGCGCGAAGGCAAAATCCCCATCTACGAGCCGGGACTCGAGGAAATGGTGGCGCGCAACGTCGCGGCCGGACGCATGCGCTTCTCGGGATCCACGGCCGAAGCGGCGGCGGAAAACGAAATGCTCTTCATCGCCGTCGGGACTCCTGGACGCGATGATGGAACGGCGGACCTATCCTTCATCGAAGCCGTTTCCCGCGAGATCGCTACGAATTTGCCGGCGGACGGCACGCGAAAAATCATCGTCGAGAAAAGCACCGTGCCGGTGAGCACCGGCGATCGCGTGAAGCGCTCGATCCAGCGCGGATGCCGGCCGGGCGTGCAGTTCGAAGTGGTTTCCAATCCCGAATTCCTGCGCGAAGGCTCGGCGATTCACGATTTCTTCCGCCCCGACCGCATCGTGGTGGGCGTGGAAAGCGAATTCGCGGCGGCCGCCATGCGCCGCTTGTACGAACCAATCCTCGAAGGACGCTACTTCGATCCGCCGGGATCGCGGCGGCCGGCGTGGCTCGTCACCGACGTCGCCAGCGCCGAGTTGATCAAGCACGCCTCGAATAGCTTTCTCGCGCTGAAAATTTCCTACATCAATTCCATCGCCGCGATTTGCGAACTTACCGGTGGAAACATCGAGCACGTCGCCGAAGGCATGGGCTTGGACAATCGCATCGGCCCGCAATTCCTGCGCGCGGGCTTGGGCTACGGCGGATCGTGCTTTCCCAAAGACGTCGCGGCCTTTCGCGAGATCGCTCGCGCCGCCGGCGCCGATTTCGGAATCCTCAAGGAAGTGATGGAGGTCAACGCCGGGCAACGCAAAAAGTTTCTTCGCAAAATCGAAGAAGCGCTGTGGGTGGTGAAAGGAAAAACCGTCGCCGTGCTGGGACTCGCGTTCAAGCCGCATACCGACGACATTCGCGAAGCACCGGCGCTCGACATTCTCGCGTGGCTCGACAAGCAAGGCGCGCACATTCGCGCCTACGATCCGGCGGCGCAAGAAAACGTCCGCAAGCTTTTTCCTGGCGTCGCCTATTGCGCGTCGCCCTACCAGGCGGCGGAGCAGGCCGACGCGCTGCTGGTGGTCACCGAATGGGATGAGTTCCGCTATCTCGATCTCAAACGCTTGCGCGAAACGATGAAACACGGAATCATCATCGACGGCCGCAATATCTTTGATCCGCCGGCCGTTACGGAGGCGGGATTCGAGTATTTTTCGATGGGACGCCCGCCGGTACGCCCGGCAGGAATGGAACAATCGAGTGGCAGTTCCGTATCATAAGGTGGAGGGCATATGTTTTGCACACATTGTGGCCGGGAGGTTGTCGCGCACGCCAGTTTCTGCCCGAATTGCGGCGGCGCGCAACCGAGTAACGTCGGTAACCGCCGAATGGTGCGGCCGATCGTTGGCCGCAAAGTTGGCGGCGTGTGCCTGGCGATCGCCAACTATCTGAGCACCGACGTTACGCTGATTCGCGTGATCGCGGTGCTGATGCTGTTGATTCCGCCGTTTCCCGCCGGATTGGTTTACGTAATCTTTTGGATCGTCGTTCCTTCGGAAGAATACGCGGCTCCGGCGCCTCCCGCGTACGCTGCAGCTCCACCGCCGGCCGGCGGAACTCCGCCGCCTCCACCCGCGCCTGCGCCGCCGTCCACGCCCGGAGCGTATCCGCAGTCCTAACCGCACGCGCCTGAACCATTCGCACCTATACTGGTGAGAATGGGTGTCGCCGAATCTCAATTTCAAACGCTCGGAACCTTGCTCATCAAGGTCACGATCGCGATCATCATCGCGAGCGTCTTGATCCGTTCCGCGCGTTTTCGGCAAATTGTTTTCGCGGCGCAACGCACGGTCCGCGAGCAGATCATGCTGGGACTCTTCATCGGCCTGCCGGTGGCGTTTTTCATTTGGATGCGCACGCAGCTCGGATACCAGTTGCCCGATCTCGACGTAGAAGGCACGCTGCTCGCCGGGACGCTCGGCGGCGGCGTGGCGGGGTTGACCGCGGGAATCGTCGCGGCGCTGCCGGCGCAATTCGCCCGCACCAGCACCGGTTGGGAAACGCTGACGCTGCCGGTGATGATCATGATCGGACTCATCGGCAAAGGCGCGGGCGCGCTGGCGCCCGGTATCGAGCCGGTATGGCACTTTTCGCCGTTCATCGACATGAACATTTACCGGTGGGTGCGCCGGCGATTCGGCAATCCCCGCGGCGAGTGGCAATTGTTTTTCTTCCTGATGATCTGCGCGGTGGAAGCGCTGGTGATGCTGGCGGCGCGAGTTTTTCCGAACCAGCTTTTCGCGCTGCACAATCCGTCGAAGCCGATGCTCGTGGTGATTGTCGCGGGCGGCGTGGCGACGGTCGCCGTGCCGATCCGCATCTGGAACAGCATCCGCAACGAACTGAAGATCGAGGAACAGAATCGTCTGCTGATGGAATCGCGCCTGGAAGCGTTGACGCGCCAAATCAATCCGCATTTCTTGTTCAATACATTGAACTCGATTTCCTCACTCGTACGCACCGATCCCGAACTGGCGCGCGTGCTGATCCAAAAGCTTTCGAACATCATGCGCCGCCTCTTGCGGCGCGGCGAATCGATGACCTCGCTCCGCGAAGAACTCGACTTCGTCGACGACTACCTGAGCATCGAGCGCGTGCGCTTCGGCGAAAAGCTTCAAGTGATCCGCGAAGTGGACGACGCGGCGCTCGACACGCCGGTTCCCAGCATGTTGCTTCAGCCTCTGGTGGAGAATTGCATCAAGCACGGGATTCAGGAGAAAGTAGAAGGCGGCACGATCCGCATTTCCGGGTCGCGGAACGATACGCGGCTGCGCTTGGAAATCTCGGATGACGGCCAGGGTATTCCCGAAGAAAAAATCGGCTGGATTTATGACGACGGCGTGGGATTGAACAACGTGAAGGAGCGCGTGAAAATCCTGTACGGCGCGGATTCTGTATTCCGCGTGACATCAAAGTACGGCGACGGCACGCGCGTGGAAATCGAGCTTCCCGATTTGCCCGCAAAGTAGGATCGGCGTCCTCGCCTGTCCCTTTTCGTCGGGGACAGGCGAGGACGGGTAGTGGTGTCTTAGTGTGGAGATGGTAATGGTCGGCACCGACGGGCATAGGGTAGTAAAGAAGGGCCAGGCTACTCTGCCAGAATCTCTTCCAGTTTATCGAGTAGTGCAAGATGTTCCGAGGTAGAGAGCGGCGCTTGGCTGTAGTACCGATTCTCGCTAAACGGAATGTTCATCCGCGATTCAAAAGTGAACCACGGCATTTTTTTGGCCGAGGTCCAGTCTGCCCTGAAAATCATCCCATCGAAACGGTACGTGTCCCGTCTGGAAGGAAACTCATTGCGACCAACAGCAGCATTGACGCACTGCTCGAACTTAGAGAGCTTTGGCCCGAATCCCTTGAGATCCGTTTCGCACTTGACAATAAGTTGGCTGACATACGCCTTCTGCCAGACCATAGACGGCTCATAGGCCAAACTAAGTTCGGCCCTTGCGCCCTCCAAGGCGTCCTGCAAAAACGCGTCCGTCGCATCCGTCGAGGCGACAGTGTCCCCGATTAATCCATCACTGTGCGCCGTAAGCGCGACGGCTATCGTCCCGTCCTTGTACCTGAAGCGCCCGTGGCCGAAGACGTACCCATCCTTCTTGCTCTCCTCCGTCTCAAGAAAGCTAGACGGAAACTTGGAGAAGTGGTAGCGCTTCTTGAACCACTCTCCAAGTTCGCTACTGATATCACTACCGGCAGGATTGAGTTCCGCGATTGGAAACAGCCAGACGGAACGTGCCTTTTCGACCTGCAGCAGTTTCATAGAAGTCCCCCTGATGTCTTTTGCGTCCATTCCTGCTGCGATTGCCGAAAGCCTGGAAGATAGTCCTCTATGCAGACGAGGTTATCCATTGCACACTGGTCCGGTTTTTTCCCTTCGGCCGCCTCCTGGGCACTCCTTGGAGTCTGGCTAGCCCCCGTTTCACCTTGGCGTGCTTCTCTCGGAGGAATCTTGGGCGACCGGAGAACCGCAGTCAGTTTACTGTCGAAATTCAGTGCCGAAGAGTGATCCAGTTCCTCTTCAAGAATCGGTAGCTCGTCGGTAAAGCTAGGAACCTCAAGTTTCTTGGTGTCTGTGTCTACTGATCGTTCCAATACGGTCCGAAACGATACGAAACGAACGTCAAGCCCAACCCCCAGCGCATTCGCGAGGCGCAGCAGTATTCTCAATGTTGGCTTGTTTTCGGCATTCGGGTTTTCCAATATACAGACTCGTTCTGCCGCCATTCCCTTTGCCATGCGGCCAAGGTCCCGTTGTGATAAGTCGCGTTGCTCCCTGAGCGCTCGTATCTGTGCGCAGACCGAAGCCCACACGTTTTCCTCAACGAAAGCCTCTCGGTATTCCGCATCTTTGCAGTTCTCTAGTAGGTCGCGCTTAATCAAAGCGGTGTTCACAGACTCGCCTCCTAGGTTTTCCGGGGAGTGGGTTTTCCTCCATTACTTCTTTCATCCGTTTCTTCGCTGTAGCAGGTGCGCTCGGTGGGACAAACTTGTCGTCCTTCTCTAGGGCGTGCTCCAACAAGGTAAACTGACGTGGCCCCGGCCCCCTGAAGCCGAGGAGCCTGTACTGCACGTTCATCCACAGCACGCGAATTTCAACAATTCCAGGGTAGTCGTCCAGGTTGCTTGCTGCGGGACGAACCCATAGTTCGGTACCGGCTAGCTGTAAGAGTAATCGGTCTATCTTGGCCTTAGCCTTACGCGGAACATTTTTCACGTCGCGCAGCCAATCCCGAACAGGATTCGTGTCGCGCTCGTCAATATAGTCCATGAAAGTCCACGAAGGGATCATATGATAAAAATATCAATTTGTCAAGCCGTTTTCACTTGGCTTCATCAACTGACAATATTATCATCTTGTATGTATTTGGTGTAAAAGAAAAATGGCCAGCTGCTCGCCCGTTGGAAGGGTGCAAAGCTGGCCGTTTATTCTGGCCTGTAACTCAAGTGGATAGAGTACCCGGCTGCTAACCGGGATGTCGGGAGTTTGATCTTCCCTGCGCGTTACGCCTGCCATGGAAGCGGGAATCACGGATCACATCTGGGACCTAGGAGAGATCATATCTGCGTGAGATCCGTGAGCCTTCGAGCGTGCTGTACGGATCTCGTCAAGAGTCCGCTGCACTTGGCGGACCGCAGACATTACGTCCTTCTGCGGAACGGATCGTGAGAAAGAACCAACTTGACCATGCACGTAGTTTTGTGCTGTTTGCCTAGTGTCCAGCTTCACCGCCATGATGTCCTCCTTGGACTTGCGCAGCCTTGATCGTCAGCTTAGGCTGATAGGTTTTATGTAGAATGTAGTCCGTGAAATCGGATGGCCAGTACTTTTGAGTGAGCTTCTTCTCTGCAAGGAACTCGCGCAAATGCGGATTGATCTCTACTAGGGGCACGAGGGCTTTCTTGATGTCGTCAATTGTTGGGCCGACCTCTACCTCTTGTGCCATCAGGACGCGCGCTGATTCCGCAAGCAACTCCCATTCGACGTGGTGATCGGTGAAGAGCGTGGCGAAGCCCTTGTCTTCCAGCCTTAGACGGACGAGCTCAGTAATTGCCATTGCCGCCGCCACTCCTTAGACGATGAGAATGGAAAGCAAAGCGTACAATAGAAAAATTCCCATTGCAACACCGAACCCCCAAGACCAGCCAATAAACAGCAGATGGGAACCAGGGTTGAAGAGCCAAAGATAACTAACCAACATCACTGCCATGGAAAGCGTTAGAGGCACTAGGCCCCACCGCGCGGCATTCTTGTAACGGGCTGTAATGCGGTCCGGTACGTCGCTCGGAAACGACTCAGCATGAGCCAAGAGAAATCCAATGAACACCAGCAGCATCGACGCCAATACCGCCGCGCCGCTCAACACGGCGAGGTCAATGTCCTTCAGTGGGATCGGCTCTTCCATACTTCTGATATAGATGAATGGAGCGCGAGCCGCAAGAAGGAGTTTGGCCGGTGGTCTCAGACCCGTTACCGTCTACCCCCAACCTGCCCGTCTCCACACTAAGACCCCACTACCCGAGGACGCCTGTCCTACCGAGGGTTTTCCAAACCCTGATATAGTTTTACTAAAGTGGACTCTCCAAGCGCATTGCCGCAGAATTGGATCGGAGGCGAATGGTCCGCGCGATTCATGGCGGGCTTGGAGGCCGGCGTCATCGCCGGAATCTTCAGCGCGACTTGGCTGGTGGTGGAAAGCGCACGCGCCGGACGCCACGCGTGGAGCGCGCTCAATCTTGTTTCCACCGCGCTCCTGGGACATTCCGGGTATACGCTTTCCTTCGGACTGCCGACGATCGCGGGACTCTCGCTGCACTTGGTGGTCGCCGGTATTCACGGTGTGATATTCGCCTTGCTGATTCCTCCGCGCACGCGGCCGCTGCTGGCCACCAACGCCGGATTGTTGTTTTCGTTCGCGTGCTACTTTTTGACTTGGGGATGGCTCGTCTCGCGCCTCGCGCCGATCGTGTCGCGCAACGCGTCGCGATTGGAGTGGGCCGGTGTTCACCTGATTGTCGGAATGATGCTGGGACTCTACCCGGACATCGCGCGAGGATTGCTGCGTCATCCCGTCCCGCAACCGGTGGAGATCGAATCAGCGCCGGTGGAATTGCCGCCGGCGGAAGAATCCGCGCATCACGAACTGCCGCCGGTTGAGTTGTCGTCCACCGAGTTGCCCTCCGGCGAGTGACGCCGACCCCGCGGCATAGAGAAAGTTTGCCGGAAACCAGTTTTCGGGAGAGAATAGAAGAACTGTTTCTTTCCTACTGGCTGATCGTCCAATGGTAGGACTCAGGACTTTGGATCCTGCTATGAAGGTTCGAATCCTTCTCAGCCAGCCAGATTTTTCCCCCGGTGATCGACTGAATCCAAAGGAATTAACCCCTCGGTAGGTTCGTTTTGTAATTTCAACATTTCAAGCATCCACGCTTTCCGATTGAGATTTCGTGAACGAATGCGCATTTGATCCATTGTGACATATCGGTGCACGCGTCCCGAGCGGGGCGAGATCCAAGTTCCTGATTCGGTGAGTCAAAAAAATCGCAGTCCAAAAACGGCCACGCCCGGACCTTTGGTTATGTGCTTAGAAACAAGGCGTGTAAATTGTGACCTCGTTCCACGACCAGTGATTGTTGTCAACAGGCGGTGGCGCGGGTTGTAATTACTGTCGGGCACCTTGATCAATCACAAACTGAGTCGGCCGCTGCTGCGACGCGCACGACACGTCCAAGCCTTGCAGCGTTCCGCTTTCGAAGAATGCGCCGACGATTCGCGGACCGCAAGCTCCCCAGTTGCCGTGACTGGCCTCCGGAAACACCACGTGCAGACTATTGGGCAATTCCCGCGCGACGCGCTCGGCAAATTCCGGCGGCGTCACCGAGTCGCGCGCACCGGATAGCAAGAGCACCGGGACCTGGGAGTGCACCAACTGGTGCATGTCTTCCGGGATCGGGCCTCGGACCCATTCTTTGCAGGCCCGGCGTTGCGCGACGACTCGGAGATCGCCGATGAAGGTCCCCTGCGTCTCGCGGGCGAGCGTCGCGTCGTCGATGAAAGGAATATTTTCAGAGCAAGTCACGGAAAGGTTCATTCCCATCGACAAGATCCTGTCGAGACCGAGTTTGGCCGTCACGCCACGCTCGATCAGCGGCGCGAGGTTGCCGTGCGCGGCTTCATGGATCATCTTGGGAAGCGACCGGCCGTCGTCGTAATAGAGGGAGTGCCGCAGGCTTTCGGTGAATCCCAGCAAACTCGGGCGCACCCGCGCCGATCTACCTTCGAAATGGATTTCCACATCCACGCCCTTGGCGACGGTCGCCAGCACGCTTTTGAACTCACCGCGCAAGTTGGGATAGGCCGCGTTGCACGCCGTGTCGGCGCGGCATTTGTCGAAGATGATGTCCACGGCGCGCTGACCCGCCCACGCATGATGCAGGGGAATCAGTTCATCCACCGGCACCACCGACGCCAGTACAACCGTCCGCACACTCGATTCGTGACGACGCAAGTAGACTTGAGCGGCGAGGGTGCCGTAGGAACCGCCGTAAACATCGACCTGGCGATATCCCAACCATTGGCGCACCTCATCCACGTCGTCCATTCCCAAAGTAGTCGTATAAAGACGAAGATCCGCGACCTTCTCCAGGCGGGCGCGGCATGCCTTGACCGAATCCGGAGAAAACATCTCGCTGACCACGCGCTGCAAGTCCGGGGGATCGCGGTAGGAATCGCAGTCTAGCGGATTGGACCGGCCGGTGCCACGCTGATCGATCAGCACGATGTCGCGAACTGCACGCCAAGCGCGGGTTTGCGACAACCCGGGCGCCAAGTCCGTGGCCGCCGCACCGGGACCGCCGTGCAGCGCGAAAATCGCGTCCGGCGCCCGGTCCTTGCCCAATGCCGGCAGGATCACGATGTTGAGCCCGATCTTACGGCCGGTTTTCCTGTCGCGATCCTCCCAAACGACGTACGTGGCACAAAGCACTTCGTCGCGGACGCCGTCGACGTGGCAAGGATGCGGCTTCTGCTCGACGGCGGCAACGGGCTCGCGGCCCTCCCCGTGCAACGCCAGGGAGAATCCGAGGGCAAGGGAGACGAAGACGAGCTTTTTCGAGACCTGATGCATTTGTTCGAGTCCCAGTGTCGCACAAAAACAAAAAGCCCGAAGCTTGCGCTCCGGGCTTTCGTTGACAAAGATGTATTTTTTCGAACTAAACAGTTTGCGTTGCCGGCTCGTCGGTCAATTCGCGATTGCGAATGAACTCGTAACGATCGATCGTCGCCGCCACGCCCACCTGACGTCCGAGGCCGTGATCCACGCGTACGACTTTTCCGACGCAACGGATCTGCACCGGTCCAGTCAACGTGATTTCGGTCGGCAGAGTGAGAACGAATTCCAAGCGGCTGCCCGGAGACGGAGCCTCTGCAACTTCAAAATAGACGCCGCCCGAGCTGACATCTCGGGTTTGGGCGACTTCCTCAGCTTCAGCCGGGCGGGCGAGGATCACCGGCAAGGCCATCGGAAAGCGGGTTGCTCGTCTTTTTTCCACCACAGTTAGTCACCTTTCTTGCTTATTAGGACCCTCACTATCAAAGAAAGTATGAAATACTGCTCAATGTCTTGACAATAGACCTCTCGGTCCATCCGCGAGGTAGTACTGCCTGTACCACGCGCCCAGTGTAAAATGGGCTATGGACACACCCGTAATTCTATCCGCCGTTCGGACTCCAATTGGTAGATTCCAGGGAGTTTTATCGCCTCTCACCGCTCCGCAACTTGGCGCCATTTCGGTGCGCGAAGCCGTGTCGCGCGCGGGCGTAGATCCGGCGCAAATCGACGAGGTAGTCATGGGGAACGTGGTCTCCGCCGGCCTAGGACAGAACCCCGCCCGGCAGGCCGCGCTGCGTGGTGGATTACCCGACAAAGTCGCAGCCATGACGATCAACAAAGTTTGTGGATCGGGCCTGAAAGCCGTGGGGCTTGCCGCGCAGGCGATCCAAACAGGCAATGGCGACGTAATCGTCGCGGGCGGCATGGAGTCGATGACCAACGCGCCATACTTGTTGCCGACGGCGCGCGCGGGCATGCGAATGGGGCATCAACAAGCGATCGACTCGATGATCCAAGACGGCCTGTGGGATGTCTACAACAATTGCCACATGGGATTGACCGGCGAGTGGGTCGCGCAAAAGTACGGCGTTACGCGCGAGGATCAAGATGAATTCGCTGTAAATAGTCACCGCAAAGCGATTGCCGCGCAGAAATCCGGAAAATTCGATTCGCAAATCGTTGCCGTAGAAGTGCCCATGCCAAAGAGTCAAACGTTGCGCGTGGAAAGAGACGAAGGACCGCGCGAAGACGCGTCCATCGAAACGCTGCGCAAGCTGAAGCCCGCGTTTCAAAAAGACGGCACCGTGACGGCAGGCAATGCACCGGGCACAAACGACGGCGCGGCGGCGCTCGTGGTGTCGTCGGCGGCAACGGCCGCGCGACTGGGACGCGCGCCGATGGCGCGAATTGCCGGTCAAGCGGCGAGTGGCGTTGAGCCGATGGCGGTGATGATGGCGCCGGTGCCGGCGGTGGAAAAATTGCTCGCGAAACTCGGCTGGGATCGCTATTCGGTGGAGTTGTACGAATTGAACGAAGCGTTTGCGGTGCAGGCCGTCGCGGTGACGCGCGAGTTGCGGCTGGATCCCGCGCAAGTCAACGTGAACGGTGGCGCGGTGGCGCTAGGTCATCCGATCGGCGCGAGCGGCGCGCGCGTGCTGGTCACGCTGCTGCATGAAATGGTCGCGAGAAACGCCAAACGCGGGATTGCCGCGTTGTGTTTGGGCGGCGGAAATGCGGTCGCGCTGGCGGTGGAGCGATAGCGCACGATCAGATGAACAGAGTTATTTCATGGCAAAGCTTCTGTATGTCGGGCCCAACCTACAAAACAAGAAGGGCCTCAGTTCGAAGGCGTACACCATCAGGAGAAAAGGACGAGTTGTGCACATTGGCTACGGGTCCGTGGAAGCATTGGGCGGCGGCGGGAGTAAGATTCGTTGGCTTGGAAGCTTTCCAAGAACTCAGAGAAAGAAATTTAGTAGCGCGAAGGAGGCGCAAACGTGATTGAGGAGGAGCGCTGGCGACCGTCGGCAGCGGACAACCGCTGGCACACCAGAGCGGCGGATGCTGAGGTTGTGATAAGGATCGTCGCTTGCCATTTGCACCGGCGGTTTTCTCGACGCAGAGACGCAGAGGCGCAGAGAAACTTTGTTTATTCCTCGAGACCGAGCACTTTTCGCCGAATCCCGCCTTCGGCTAGGGCGGGTACGTTGAAGTTCATCAACAATCCAACTGTCCATCCTCCGAGGCGCAGATAAGTAAGAACCTGGGCTTCATGGACCGGAAGGATTTTTTCTACCGATTTGACTTCCACAAGGACCGCGCCCGATACGAGCAAATCGCCACGGTATCCACAGTCGAGACGGATTCCCTTGTACTCAACCGGAATCGCGAACTCGCGTACAAACTCCATACCACGAAGGTTTAATTCGTGGCAGAGACATTGTACGTACGCGGACTCCAACAATCCTGGGCCGAGGGCCCTATGCACTTCAATGCCTGCCCCAACAATTGCGCCGGTTATCTCATTGATCTTCATGAGATCAGTCGAATGGGTTTTCTCTGCGCCTCTGAGTCTCTGCGTTGAAAAAACCTTTAGCGCACTTTCACGACAAAATACGTCACGCTTCCCTCGACCGCCGAGAACCAGTGCGGCATTCCATTGGGGATCGTCAGCACGTCGCCCTTGGCGAGGTGGTGTGCCTTTCCGCCCTTGATCGTGGCGCTGCGCTTTTCGCCCGGCTCGGTGACTCTCGCGTCGGGCATTTCACCGCCCACGGTCAACGTGGCCGCGCCGTCGACCACGTACACGACGTCGGTGTCTTTTTCGTGCCACTCGGCTTGCCCGGCTTCGGTGCGCTTCATCACCATCACGTTGTAATTTCCCGCTTGCATCAAGCGCGCGGGCGGCGTCTTCAATTTGTCGAGCACTTCGCCGGCTTTCACGAGCGTGAACTCCGGCGCCGCGGGACTTGCGGCCAAATATCCGAGCACCGCGCCGCCGCTCACCAGCAACATCATTACCGCGCCCTTCATGATCATGATCGAGTCTCCATTTAGTTATTGGGCAGCGCAAAGTAGCCTTTGCGCGTCTGCACTTTCATATCCGGCTGATTCACGCGAATCTCGATCTTGCGGAACGATCCGTCGCGCTTCGCGTTCGACGGCGAATAGCCGATGCTGTATTGATTGCGCAATTCGTCGGCGATATCGCGAAACGCTTGGCGCAAATCGTTGTCCTTGGTGGGACTGATCAGGCGGCCGCCCGTCTCGTCGGTCATTTTCCGGAGCACACCTTCGCCCGAATACGACGGTCCACCGAATCGTCCGTAGAAAAACGCGCGATCCACGTAATGCACGGCGTAAATGACAACGTCGGCTTTCTGCGCCGCTTCGATCCCTTCGTTGTTGGTGAGCTTGCTGCCTTCGTCCTCGCCGTCGGTGAGAAGAACGATCGTTTTGCGGCCCACTTCGTGCGACAACAGATCGTGTGACGCCAGATACACCGCGTCGAACAAGTGCGTGCCGCCTGAGCGCGTCGAGGGAAACGGACCGCTCACGGCCGGACCCACGGGACCGCCGGTGATTACCTTGATGCCGTCGAGTGCGCGCTCCAAGCGCCGGCGATCGGCCGTGAAATCGGCCACCAGTTCCACTTCCGTCGCGAACGTGATGAGGAACGCCATGTCTTTTTCGCGCAGCACTTCGTTGAAAAACTCCATGCTGCCTTGGCGTTCCATCGGAATCATGCGCTGTTCCGAACCGCTGCAATCGAAGAGCACGCCGATGGTCAACGGCAATTGCGTTTCTTTGTTGAAGTATTTGATCTCTTGCGGCTTGCCGTCTTCGAAGATTTGGAAATCCGGCTTCTCGAGCGTGTTGATCAAATGGCCCTTTTTGTCCTTCACAACGGCCAGCACATTCACCAACTCCGCGGTGTCCTTGAAGACCGGCATCTCTTCGGTCGGTGGACGCTGCTGCTGTTGTTGCTGCTGCTGCGGAGGCTGCTGCGGTTGAGCCGAACGCGCGCGGGCAGGAAACGTGAGAAAGGCGGCAGCCACCAAGCTCGTCGCCAGGAAGGCAAGGGAAATGCGGCGGACCATATGCCCATTGTACTCGGTCCCGGCGGAATCCGGATATGCGTTATGCTGGAGGATCATGCTGAGCGAAAAACTTCGCGAATGCGGGGTGGTGGGCGCGGGCGGCGCGGGATTTCCCACCTACGTGAAAGCGCAGTCGCAAGTGGAGTTCATGATCGCCAATGGCGCGGAGTGCGAGCCGCTGATCCACAAAGACGCCGAATTGATGTTCCATTTCCCCGGGGAGATTTTGGCCGGCATGACCGCCATGATCGACGCGACCGGCGCGCGCTCGGGAAAATTCGGCATCAAGAGCAAGAACGCGGAGTCGCTGCATGCGCTGGAAAAAAGTCTGAAGGACCGCCGCATCGACTTCGTGCAGCTCGGCGACTTTTATCCTTCCGGTGACGAGTACGAATTGGTCTACACGGCCACCGGCCGCCTGATCCCTCCGGCCGGCATTCCTTTGCAAGTGGGATGCGTGGTGAACAACGTGGAGACGTTGTACAACGTGCAGCGCGCGTTGGAAAATCGCCCCGTGACGGAAAAGTTTCTCTCGGTCTGCGGTGCGGTCCGCCAACCAAAATCGCTTTGGGCGCCGCTGGGCATTTCCTTCCGCGAATTGATCGAAGCCGCCGGCGGCGCAACGGTCTCCGATTTCGGCGTATTCATCTCGGGACTCATGATGGGCACGTTGACCTTCGATCTGGACGACGTGGTGACGAAAACCACCGGCGGCCTGATCGTGCTGCCGCGCGATCACTACTTGCTGACGCGCAAAACGCGCTCGCAGCAGGAAATGAACCGCATCGGAAAATCGGCCTGCGATCAATGCAGCTACTGCACGGAGTTTTGTCCGCGCTACTTGCTGGGATATGAGGTGGTGCCGCACAAAGTGATGCGCAGCTTGGGATTCACACTGACGGGCGGCGACATTTGGAATCAGTGGTCGGAGTTGTGCTGCTCGTGCGGGCTGTGCACGCTGTACGCGTGTCCCGAGGATTTGTATCCGAAAGAGGCGTGCGACCAAGGCAAGCACGATCGCCAGGAAGCCGGATTGAAATTCACGCAGACCAAGCCCGTACGCGTGCATCCCATGAAGGAATATCGCCGCGTGCCATTGATGCAATTGCGCCGGCGGTTACAAGTGGAAGAGTACGAAAAGGAAACACCGTTTGAAAAAATCAGCCTGGACCCGCAAAGCGTTCGATTGAAGATGCGCCAGCACACCGGCGCGTCGGCCGCGCCCGCCGTGAGCGTGGGCGATCGCGTAAAGGCCGGGCAAGTGGTGGGACGCGTGGAAGCCTCGAAGCTGGGCGTGGATGTGCATTCCAGCATCGCGGGAAAAGTTCGCGCCGCGAACTCCGAGTTTGTCGAGGTCGCGGTTTGAAAGGTGCGGAGCGGCTCCGCCGCTTCTTTGTGCGGAAAGGCTTTGCCTTTCCGAAGGGAGTCTTGCCTTAAATTCTTGGTGGCAGGGCACAGCCCTGCCACCAAGAAGCGGACTGCGGAAAGGCGGAGCCTTTCCGCACAAAGAAGCGGCGGAGCCGCCCAAGACCCTCGGAAAAAGGTCTGACGATGAAAAACTCAATTGGCTTGATCGAGCTGACCAGCATCGCCGCGGGATTCCTTGTGAGCGACGCGATGCTGAAGGCCGCGGAAGTGGAATTGCTCCTCTCGCGCTCCATTTGCTCGGGGAAATACATGGTGATGGTGGCGGGCGACGTCGCCGCCGTGGAGTCGGCGGTGGCGGCGGGCAACGAATCGGGAAATTTCTCGGTGATCGATTGCTTCGTGATCCCCAACGTTCACGAAGCGGTGTTTCCGGCGATCAGCGGCACGACCAAGATTGAGGCGCTCGAGGCGCTGGGCATTCTCGAATCGTTTTCCGTGGCGTCGCTGATCGAAGGCGCCGACGCGGCGGTGAAATCGTCCGATGTGCAATTGATCGAGATTCGCCTGGCGATGGCGCTGGGCGGAAAAGCATTCTGCACGCTCACCGGCGACGTCGCGGCGGTCCAGAGCGCAGTGGATGCCGGCGCTGCCATCATTGGACAAAAAGGAATGCTCGTGAACAAAGTGGTGATCGCGAGCCCGCGGCCTGAGTTGTTGAACGAAACGGTGTAAAAGGCCCGAGTTCCGGGGCCCGAGTTCCGAGTTAGCTGGCTATCCCGTTCATGATGGATTTTGGTTTTTCACACGCGGCGATTGCGTTTTTAGCGGCCTTTACAGCAGGCGCGATCAACTCCGTCGCCGGCGGTGGGACACTGATTTCATTCCCCACGCTCGTTTGGTTGGGATTGCCATCGGTCACGGCCAACGCCACAAGCACGGTGGCGATTCTCCCTGGGTCGCTCGCCGGCGCGTGGGGTTATCGCCGCGAGTTGCGAACGGCGGAGCGTCACATGTTGGCGCTGGTGGCGCCCAGTTTGATCGGCGGCATATCGGGCGCGCTGCTGTTGCAACACACCACGCCCGGATTCTTCGACAAGCTGGTTCCCTACTTGATCGCTTTCGCGACAGTTCTGTTCATGGCGCAAGATCGCGTGCAGAAAGCGCTCGGCGTCGGCGAGGATGCGAGCGGCGCCGCGCCGAAGCACCAATCCGCGCAATGGCTCACCGGCGCGATGGCGTTTCAGTTTTGCGTGGGCGTTTACGGCGGGTATTTCGGCGCGGGCATCGGAATCCTGATGCTCGCGGCCCTCAGCATTTTGGGATTGAGCGACATTCATCAGATGAACGGGTTGAAAAACATTTTCGCGTTCTGCATCAATGGAATCGCCGCGGCGTATTTCGTTTGGGCGGGCATGGTGAGTTGGCCGTATGTGGCGATCATGGCCGTCGCCGCGGTGCTCGGCGGATATTTTGGCTCGGGCATGGCGCGCAAGCTGGGCAGAATCGCCGTGCGCCGCGTGGTGATCGGGATCGGCTGGGCGATGGCGATTTCGTTATTTCTGAAAAAGTGATCCACGAACTCCACGGATTTAAAAAACAATCCACAGATTACACAGATTACGCAGATTAAGACAGGTAGGACTGCTCGAACGGGCCGATCGGGATCCTCTCGTCCCTAATCTGTGCAATCTGTGTAATCTGTGGATGGTTCTTAGCGAAGTTGGTGACCCATTGTTTCTCGAGCGAACGGAATCAGAATCAGCCCCAGCAAAAAGATCCACGCCGTCGACGCGATCCCCGTGCCCATGTCGTTGTAGTGCGCGATCAAGTTGCCGGCTACAAACGGCCCCAACGCGCCAACGAATCTTCCCGCGGAAGTCCCGAAGGAAAATCCCGTGGCCCGCAATCGCGTGGGATAAATTTCCGGAAGCCACAGCGTGAAGACCGCGAAGTTGCTGTTGGTGCCGATGCCCATCAGCGGCAGCGCGGCGATGAACAGCCACAACGCACGCGTTGGCGGCGCGGCGTGGAAGAACGGTCCAAAGCCCGCCGCGACCGCTATTCCGCCCACTGCGAGATACGCGGCCAGCAATCTCTTGCGTCCCCATTTTTCCGCGAGCCACGGGACGGCCAAGCATCCCGCGATCGTCGCAAGATTGAATCCCATCACCGCGAGTGCGCTGACACGCGCCGCGGAATCCGCGTTGTATCCGGCGCGCTGCGCGAGCAACACTACGGCGCTGGGCGCCCACATCAAGCCCGCCCATAGTCCGATGATGCAGACGGTCATGAGCGCGGCAGTAACGATCGTGGCGCGCCGCAGTTCAGGCGAGAAGATCTCGGCGAAGCTCGGGGCGTTTTTGCGCGCGCGGCGTTCTTCAAGCCAGCGCTCTGGTTCACGGACGTTTTTGTAAATGTAAATCAGCAGCAGCGCGGGTGCGGCGCCCATGCCGAGCGTCACGCGCCAGCCGAAGTGCGGCATCACCAGAAACTGCACAGCCGCGCCGAGGAACCATCCGATGGGCCAGCCGGTGTGCAGCAATCCCGCGCCCCAGCGGCGTTTTTCTTCCGGCCACGCCTCGGCCACCAACGCGCCGCCCACCGCCCACTCGCCGCCCACGCCAAATCCCGCGATCAAGCGAAACGCCGCGAGCATCCACACGTTCACCGCCAGCGCCGAGAGAAACGTGAACGCGGAATAAATCGCGATGGAGAGCATCAACGCGCGCGTGCGCCCGATGCGATCGGCGAGCCACCCGAATGCCGCGGAGCATCCCCATCCGATCATGAACAGGGAGAAAAGCAGTCCACCCCAGCGGCCGACTTCCGCGACACTCCCGGCGTGGCCGGAGCGCGGCAGCAATTCGCGCAGCGCGGGCACGAGCACTTGTGCGTAGAGGCTCGCGTCCATGGAGTCGAGAACCCAGCCGCCCCAGGCAGCGAAGAAGGCGTGACGTTGATCGGTCCGCAGATCCGCAAAAAAAGGCAATCCACAGATTACACAGATTACGCAGATTAGGACACATAAGAATTGCTCGAAGGCCGCCCGGGTCGCGTTCCTTAATCTGTGCAATCTGTGTAATCGGTGGATTGTGTTTCCGTGTACTCTGTGGACATGCAGCGCCTGATTGCGATTCTCCTCCTGATACTGTGGACGCCCGCGCCCGCGACCGATCCCAAAGCCGTGCTCGCGCAACGATCCGGCCGAATTGAAACGCCGGGATTGACTGCGCCGGTGGAAATCATCACCGACACGTGGGGCGTTCCGCACATTTATGCGTCGAACACCGCCGATTTGTTTTTCGCGCAAGGCTGGATCGCCGCGTCCGACAGGTTGTGGCAAATGGAAATGTGGCGGCTCGCCGGCGAAGGACGTTTGGCCGAAGTGCTCGGCGAAAGCGCCATTGACCGCGACCGCTTCGCGCGCCTGCTGCGATATCGCGGCGACATGAGCGCCGAATGGTCGAGCTACGCGCCGGACGCGCGCGAGATTGTGGAATCGTTTGTGAAAGGCGTGAATGCGTACATGACAAACGCCGGCGACAACTTGCCGATCGAGTTTAAAAAAATGGGTTTCCGCCCGCAGCCGTGGACTCCCGAAGTTTGCATCACGCGTCTGGCTGGATATGTGATGACCGGCAACGTATCGAACGAAATATCACGCGCGCAACTTGTGGCCGCCGTGGGCGCGGAGAAGGCCGCGCAACTCATGCCGCCCGATCCGCCCGTGCCGATCGATGTTCCACCGGGATTGGATCTCGCGGGCATCGACGGGCGCATCCTCGCAGGCAGCCGCGCGGCGTCCGCCCCGTACGTGGCGCGACAATCACGCGAAACTGACGCTGGCAGCAACAACTGGACGGTCGCGGGACGCCGCACGTCCACCGGGCATCCGCTGCTGGCCAACGATCCGCATCGCACGATCGCGCTACCGTCGCTGCGATACATGGCGCACTTGGTGGCGCCCGGCTGGAACGTGATTGGGTCGGGTGAACCGGCGCTGCCGGGCATCGCGGTGGGTCACAACGAGCGCGTGGCGTTTGGATTCACGATTTTTCCCGCCGACATGCAGGATTTGTACGTGGAAGAAACCGATCCGAGCGATCCGCTGCGCTACAAAGTCGCGGGCGGCGCGTGGGAAAAAATGAAAGTGATCACCGAGCAGATCGGCGTAAAGGGGCGCGCCGAGCCGGTCGCCGCCGAACTGCATTTCACGCGTCACGGCCCCGTGATTTTCGAAGACGCCGCGGCGCATCGCGCCTACGCGCTGCGCTGGACCGGCGCCGAGCCGGGCACGGCCGGATATCTCGCATCGCTTTCACTCGATCGCGCCTCGAATTGGAACTCATTTCGCGAGGCGCTGAGGCGTTGGAAGCTGCCGCCGGAGAATCTGGTCTACGCCGACAAGGACGGCAACATCGGCGAGCAGTCGGCGGGACTCGTTCCACGCCGCAACAACTGGCGCGGTCTGCTTCCGGTCCCCGGCGGCGCGAACTACGAGTGGGACGGTTTCTTCACGGTCGACGATTTGCCGCATAGTTTCAATCCGCCCGAAGGATTCATCGCCACGGCTAACAATCGCACGATCGCGGCGAGCGAGAAACGCGCCATCGGCTACGAGTGGTCCGCGCCCGACCGCGTGAACCGCATCACCGAAGTGCTGCGCGCCAAGCCGAAGATCACGGTGGAAGATATGGAACGCTTGCAGCACGACGAAGTGTCGTTGCCGGCGCGCGAGTTTGTCCGCGTCCTGCCGGCGTTCGCACCCGAAATGCTGCGCAAGTGGGACGGCAATCTCAGCGCCGATTCCGCGGCCGCCGCACTCTATGAAGTCACGATCCAGAAGATGCGCCCGAAGGTGATGGCCGCGATTCTTTCCGCCAACCTGGCGCGGACACTCAATCGCAACATCGCGCAGTCGGTGTGGATGGCCGCGCTCGAGAAAATGCCGGAAGGCCAGCGGCGATCGATTTTCACGCAGGCGATCGAGGAAGCGCAAGCGGACTTGCGGAATCGCTTCGGTCCGGACGAACGCAACTGGCGCTGGGGCGATTTGCACAAAGCGCCGTTCCGGCATCCCTTGACGGCGGAGTTCGACCTGACCGCGCCCGAGCGCGGCGGAGACTCGACCACGCCGAACGCTACGTCTTTCAACGCGAATTTCGAGCAAACCTCCGGCGCGTCCTATCGCGAGATTTTCGATCTCGCCGATTGGGACCGCTCGCGGGCGATCAACGTGCCGGGCCAATCGGGACAACCAGGGAGTCCGCACTACAGCGATCTTTTGCCGTTGTGGGCGAAAGGAAAGTACTTCCCGCTGGCGTACACTCGCAAAGCCGTTGAGAGTGTCGCCAGCGAGAAGCTGATACTGGCGCCGAAATAGCATTGTCTCGCGCTGTCAGAACCATTCGCGGTAGCGAATGGACTCGCCGGCGCCGGTATTAGCGATCCCATCCGCTACCGCGGATGGTTCCGACCGCGCGAACGAGCGCTTATCCGCTTATCCCAAATACTGAACGTGGACGTAAACGCCCAGGCGGACGTTGTACGCGAGATACAATCCCGGATGGTCGGGATCTTCGTAGACCACGATGTCGCTGTCCCAGTTCCATCCGTCGACGTAATCGTAGTCGGCGGGCCAAACGCTGAAGAAAACGCCGCCGAATCCGAAACGCTCACGGTTTCCACCTTCAAGATGCCACACATGCTTCGGTCCAAAACCAAGCCTGAAGTGGCCGTGCTCCCAAGGATGATCGACGTGAAACTCGGCCGCGCCTTTGCCGGCGTCGTGGCCGATCCATTGGCCGTCGGGATGAACGTGCGGAGCGTTGGGGTGACCTTCGGCGTCGCGGAACGAGCGGGGAGTGGCCGTGGGCGCGCGTTGTTCGGGAGCGCGCTGTTCAGGAGCGCGCTGTTCGGGGGCGCGCTGCTGCTGCTGCGGTTGCTGACGGGGCTGGGCCATGCGAGGGGCCGGCGCCGGCCCGCGCTGCGGAACGTGCTCCTCAGGGCGCGCTGGACGCGATTGCGGACGCTGACGTTCTTGCGGTCTTTGAGCGTTCGCGGAACAGATGCCAACAACCATGGCAAACAAAGCGGAAGCTAACAAGAGAGACTTCGTCCTCATGGAAACCCTCCGGGAAAAGACAGTTTGGGCGGTGCTGTGTGGGGGACAGGCTCAGTACAAGTTCAGTATATGACGATGAGTAGGGAAAGCAACGTTCTAAAGTGCACAAGGGAACGGTTGCTGGTTGCTGGTGCTGGTTGCCGGAGAAACCCCAAGGGCCTTAACCAGCAACCAGGACCAGAAACCAGCAACTTTGTCTTAGTTCTACCGATGATGGCCGCCGCCAGATGCGTGCCCGCCGCCACCGCCGCCGCTGAAATGCGCCCCACCTCCGCCACCACCGCTGAAACCGTGGCTAGGCGCGGAGAAATGTTGCTGAGCGGGCGGAGAAAAATGTTGCGGCGCTGGCGCTGAAAAGTGCTGCGGAGCGGAGAAATTCTGTCGCGGCGCGGAGAAATTCTGGGCCCGCGGCGTGGCTTGGAATCCGTTGCCGCTGAATCGAGAGGCGGGGGCGGCTGCAGGCGCCGAGCGTCCTGCTGGCTCATTCCGGAAACCCTCGTTGCCGCGGAACGCCGGCGCTTGGCGATTTCCGCCGAAAGCCGCCGCCGGACGATTTCCAAAATTCGATTGCGGGAAGGAACGGTTATTGAACGCGCTGCCGCGTCCCGCCAGCGACGCCCCTTGATAACGCGCCGCTAACATACGGTTGGGATACGCGATTCCCCCGCGGTGCGCGGGATCATGCGCCCAAACGCTGAAGCCCGGGTGATGGAATCCTCCCCCCCAGCCCCATCCGAAACCGAATCGTCCGAAGAACCCGCCGTTCAGCACGATGGTGCGGCCGAACCAATTGGGTCCCCAGCCGAACCCTCCCCATCCGCCCCATCCGGCGAAGCAGAATCCAAAGTTGATCGGCGGCCCCCAGAAAAATCCCGAAGGATAATAAAGTGGCGGATAGTATCCCCACACCGGAGGACCATAAACGTACGCCGGATTGTACTCCGGCACGTACAGCTCATTCGGATCGGCTGGCTGAATGGCGATGGCTTCTTGTCCGCCCTGATCCTGCACCGAAACCTGCTGCTGCGGGTTCGAGTACAACTGGCCGTGACGCTGCGCGCGCTGGCGCATCGTTTGCACGGCGTTCATCACGTCGGCTTGCTGCGCGAGGAAGGCGTTGCCAAGGTCGGTAGTCCAGCGAATGTTCTGCGCCAGCCGCCCGAGCACTTCGGGCGTGGCGACGAGCGTTTGAATGCTGGGATCCCAAGGCTGCTGCTTAGCGGCGTCGATCAACGCGGGTCCGCGGAGTCCGCTATTTTGCTGCAACCACTGATTTGCTTCAACGATTTCCAACGGATACGTGGCCGCGACGAGAACTTGTCCGATCAAAGGATCGGGATAGAGCGCGATGGGCGCGACCAAGTCGTTTAGTTGTTCGGGTGCGAGAATCTGTTGTTGCGGCGCGGCTTGACCCGGCTGTTGCGCGGGCATCTGGCCAGGATAGGTTGGGTAGGCGTTCGGATCGCCCTGCGGAGGTTCGCCTTGATAAGGCGGCTGATACTGCGGTTGCGCGACCAGCATTCCGGCGGCGAGCAAAAGCACACCGGCCATCAAATTCGTTCTAAATCGGGGGGCGTACATAAGCACCTCCAAGCGTTCTCACAAGTAGAGACGTACGCAATTGACTTTAGGTTATCACCTTTGTCAAGGAGGCAAAACTGCCTAGGACACGATCTCAAGTGGATAGTAGCGGTAGCCCCGGCGGACGCGATAGGTTTCGAAATCCTTGCGGTCCAAGGTGAAAACTCTGCGCGCGCCAAGCAGTTCAGCGGCAACGATGATCGACGCATCCGCTAGATCCATCGGATGGTCGGCATAAGCCTCCATCAGCTCGAATGCACGGCTGAGCGCCAGAGGCGTAAAGAACCAAACGGAGAGCCCACCCTTCGCAATGAATTCTCGGAGGCGGTCGGACCCCACGCTTTGAGGATTCAGCATATGGAACGCCTCGGTCAGAACCGGCACCGTAGCGCACATTGGCTCGCGAATGCCGCGTAGCGCTCTTACGCAGCGCTCGTGGAGGCTATCCTGAGGATCGAACAGCGCCACCAAGGGTCCTGTATCGCTGAGGATCATCGGATCACGAGGTCAACGGTGGAGTTTTCTTCTAATTGCTCGCGCGACGCCGTGCCGCGTCTCCGTCGCGGGGGATACCGCATACCCTCCTGGCCCAAGATCGATTTCACGGTAGATTTCGTATGGTCGGCGCGCACCTTCCGGTTTGACCTGGCCCCGAAGGGTGTGCAGACCCCGCTTGAACACGTCCGCAGTCGGCAAGCCCGTGGCCTCCCGCACCTCGCGCAACGCCGCCTCTGCTTCCTGGTCGAGCCTAACTGTGCGGATCGCCAATGGAATCTCCTTGGTTCGCAATATAGGATGATATTACGCGAAGCGCGCCGAATCAACAATCAGCCAGCTAGCGACAGGAACCGCCTTTTATTCGCTCTTAAGCGCCCGATCCATCAAATCCCGCAGGGCTTCGCGTGGCGGCTGACCTTCGAACAGAACCGCGTGCATTCGCGCGGTGATCGGCATTTCCACTTGCGCGCGCGCCGCTAGCGCCATGGCGGATCGCGTGGTGCGAACGCCTTCGGCCACCATGCGCATCGACGAAACAATGTCCGCGAGTTTGCGGCCGCGCGCCAGTTCCCCGCCCACAGTGCGATTGCGGCTTAGCGATCCGGTGCAGGTCAGCACGAGATCGCCCATACCCGCGAGTCCCGCGAGCGTTTCGCGCCTTCCGCCGAGCGCGCAAGCAAGGCGCGTGATCTCCGCGAGTCCTCGGGTGATTAGCGCGGCTTGCGAGTTGCTGCCCAGTCCCAGGCCGTCGCAAATGCCGGCGCCGATGGCGATCACGTTCTTCAAAGCGCCGGCGTACTCCACACCCAGAGGATCGCTGCTCGTGTACAAACGAATGTTCGTTCCGGCGAATGCCCGCTGTACTTCTTTCGCGAGCTCCGCGTTGTTCGATGCAATCACGGCAGCGGTGGGATCGCCGCGCGCGACGTCGAGCGCGAACGATGGTCCCGAGAGCACACTCACCCTGGCGCCGGGGATTTGCTCGGCGATCATTTGTGACATCGTCTGCAGCGAATCAGCTTCGAGTCCTTTGGTCGCGCTGACGATGGGAATACCGGGCCCGATTCGCGAGATCAGTGAACGGCAGTGCTCGCTCGGCACCACCAGAATCGCCAGCTCCGCCTGCTCAAGCGCCTGTTCGAGCGATGATTTCACGTGAATACGGCTTGGCAGCGCGAATCCCGGCAAGTACACGTCGTTTACGCGCGACTCGCGCACGCGCGCGGCCAGCGCGGTGTCATGGATCCACAGGCTTACTTCATGTTGACGCGCCAGCGTCAACGCTAATGCGGTGCCCCAACTGCCGCCGCCGATGATGGCGATGCGCATCTACCAGAGTCTACTTTCCGTGCCGGCCATCAGCCGCTCGATGTTCGCGCGATGTTTGTAGATGATCAGCGCGACGGCCACCGACGACCCGATCATCTGCGCGATCGAGGGATGATAGAAAACCCATTCCGCCGGTATGAACAGCACCGCCCCGACCATCGCGGCGAGCGAGACATAGCGCCGCGTCAACAAGACGACGGCAAATGCCACGAGCGTCGCCAGCACGGCCCACGGCGCGAGTCCCCCGAATGCTCCGAGCGCCGCGGCCACGCCTTTGCCTCCGCGAAAACGCAGGAACACGGGAAACATGTGGCCCACCATCACGGCGAGCGCGGCGTAGGTCTTCCAATCCGAGTCGCCGGGAACGAACCATACCGCGAGCATCACGGCGAGATAACCCTTGCCCGCGTCGAGCAGCAACGTGACCACGCCCGCGCCTTTTCCCGCCAGTCGCCCGACGTTGGTGGCGCCGATGTTGCCGCTGCCTTCGCCGCGAATGTCGCGGCCGGTTTTACCGCGATAAATGATGTAGCCAAACGGAATCGCGCCCAGAATGTAGGCGCCGAGGAGCACCAAACATGGCGTTATGCTACTCGCCAACTTTCACCAGCATCTTTCCGATGTTTTCACCGCGCAACAATCCGAGAAACGCGTTCGGCGCGTTCTCCACGCCCTGCACAATCGTTTCGCGATACTTCATCTTCCCCGATTTCAGCCACGCACCGGCTTCGCCGAAGAACTCCGGCATCTTCGCGAGGTGGTCCGAGATGATGAAACCTTGGATCTTGATCCGCTTGCCGATAATCATGGTCATGAAGCGCGGGCCGTCGGAGGGCGCGGTGTTGTTGTACTGCGAAATCATGCCGCACAGCGGAATCCGCGCGAAGGGATTCGCCAGTCGCAACACGTGATCGAAGATTTCGCCGCCAACGTTTTCGAAGTATACGTCGATGCCCTTCGGGCATTCGCGCTTCAGCGCCGCGAACAAATCCGGCTCCGCCTTGTAATCGACGGCTGCGTCGAGTCCCAGCTCCGACGTGAGGAACTGGCATTTTTCCGCGCCGCCCGCGACGCCCACCACGCGGCATCCAAGGACTTTGCCCATCTGCGCGACAAACGATCCCGTCGCGCCGGCCGCGCCCGAGACCACCAGCGTCTCGCCGGCTTTCGGCTCGCCAATGTACTTCAGCCCGTACCATCCGGTCATGCCGGGAACGCCGAGCACGCCGAGAAACGCGGAAGCGGGCGCGAGCCGCGGATCGATCTTGTTCACACCGCGGCCGTCGGAAACAAAATATTCGCGCCATCCGTTCATGGTCATGACGTGATCGCCGACGGCGAACGCGGGATTGCGCGATTCGACGACGCGCGCCACCGCGCCGCCTTCCAGCGGCTTGCCGATTTGAAACGGCGCGACGTACGACGCGGCGTCGTTCATGCGTCCGCGCATGTAGGGATCCACGGACATGAAAAGGTTGCGCGCCAAAAACTGTCCTTCCGTGGGCGCGGGCAGCGTGGCGCTTTCGAGCCGGAAATTGGCGGGCGTCGGCCAGCCTTTCGGACGTTCAGCGAGTACGATCTGGCGACTTACGGTTTCAGGCATCGGAATCTCCGCAATGGCGTGTACGTGGAGCCCTTCGGTCCCAGCACGCTCTGATAAAGAATAAACTCATCCGCCGCGAAGCGTCCGAATTTCTCTTCCGCTCCGAGGCCGACGGGCAGGCGGCCGCCTTCCTTGCGTCGTGCCAGAGTGAGATGCGGCGTAAAGGCGCGCTTCTCGGGGGCGATCCCAAGAGGAAAGACACATTGCTCGATGTCGCGCGCCAGCGCGGCCAGCGCGTCGGTGGATTGAACGTTGGCGAACAACACATTCGGGAAACTACCCACGCCGTCGACGGTAATTTCGATCGGCGACGGAAAATTGACCCGCGCCAGCGCCTGCGAGATCGCCGGCACTTGCGCGTCCGGCCGCTCGCCAATGAACTTCAGCGTAATATGCAGATTCGCTGCAGCGACCCACTTGTATCCGGCGCCCGCGGGGCGATGCCGATTTGTCCAGCGTTCCAGCGACGCGCGCACATCGCTGGGAAGATCAACCGCCGCGAATAATCGCATGGCTAAAGGGTGAGGGACGCGAGCCGCCGCCTCACCATATCGAGCGCGAGTTGCGCCGCCTGCACGCGGACCCGTTCGCGATCGCCGAGAAATTTGCGCTCGGCGACGCGATGTCCGGCGTCGTCGGCAATGGCGGCGTAGACCAAGCCCACCGGTTTATCCGTGCCATCGTTGGAAGGTCCCGCGATACCGGTGACCGCAATGCCGATGCCGGCATGAAACGCGCGCCGCACGCCTTCCGCCATCAACCGCGCGGTTTCCGCGCTCACCGCGCCCTCGGATTCGAGCACGCGCTTGGGCACGCCGAGCAAATCCATTTTGGCTTGATTGGAATACGAAACAACGCCGCCGAGAAAATACTTGCTGCTGCCGGGAACGCGGGTAAGCCGCTCGCCCACTAATCCTCCGGTACAGCTTTCCGCGGCTGCCAGCGTCAAGCCGCGCGTCAGAAGCAATCGCGCGAGCACTTCCTCCATCATTTCGTTGTTCTCGGTGAAAACGCTGTCGCTCAGCGCGATTTTTAATTTTTCCGCCAGTTCGTTGACGCGCTCGCGCGCTTCGGCTTCCGTGGCGCCCGTGCCACGGAGATGAAGCTGAATTTCGCCGGGCGCGGCGAGAATGGTGGTCTCCGGATTTTCGTACTGCCGGTAGATCGGCGCGGCAGTCGCGTCAACGTAAGACTCGAATTGTCCCGAGATCTTCAACACGCGCGTGATCAAGTGATGCGGCGGTGCGACTTTTTCGAGTCGCGGCATCACTTCTTTGTCGAACATCGTCTCGAGTTCGTGCGGCGGTCCGGGCAGCAATACCACAAACTTTCCGGAGTCCGCGATCCATTGACCGGGCGCGGTGCCCTTGGTGTTCTCGAGAATCTCCGCGCCTTCCAGAATCATGGCCTGACGCAAGTTGATCTCCGGCATCGGCATGTTGCGGGCGCGAAAACGTTCGCGCATGCGCTCGGCGTGCGCATCGTCGAGGTACTGGCGGCGTCCGAGTGCCTGCGACACCGCGTCGCGCGTGCGATCGTCCTCGGTGGGACCAAGTCCGCCCATGAGGATGAGCAATTCGCCTGGGCCATCACGAAACGCGTCGCCGACCGCCACATCGAGCGAGCGCCGGTCGTCGCCGACCACTTCCTTGCGGCACACTTCAATGCCGATGGAATTTAGCCGCTTGGTGAGAAAAAGAGAATTGGTGTCGAGACGATACGGCGTGAGGAGTTCCGAACCGATGGCGATGATTTCGGCACGCATGACACGAACTATTCTAGCAACGCCCGGCCCCGGCACGTCCAATTCAAGTAGTAAAGCGAGTTCGACGTCGCCAACAGCAGCGCGCGACCCATGAACGCGAGGCCCACGATCCCGGCGCCCGAAATCACCAGTTCCGCCTTGCCGTCGGGCGTGATTCGCACCACGCCTTTGCGTCCTGAAAGCGACGCCGCCACGTACAGGTTGCCGTCTTCGTCGAACGCCATTCCCTGCGGGCGTCCCAAGCCGCGGAAGAAAACTTCCACCTGCCCGTGACGGGAGATGCGATACATGCAGTCGAAGCTCGACGTGGTGGGACCGGTCACGTACAAATACCCTTGCGGTCCGAACGCCAAGTGATACGCCGCGACGCTCGGTTCGAGCGTCGCAAAAACAAAAATCGATCCGTCCGGCGCAATTTTGAAAATCGTGCCGCTGCGATCGCCGACGTACAAGTTTTCCTGCGTGTCGAACGCCAGGCCCGTGGCGATGCCCATGCCTTCCACAAACGGCGTAACCACTCCCTGTGCGTTGATGCGCACAATGGAACCGTCGTTCCGCAACGACACGTGCAACTGTCCCGCGCGATCGAACGCCAATCCCGTGGGATTCATCAGGTCGCGCACAAAGGGATGCACGTTGTAGTTCAAATCCACTTTATAGATCGAAACAGGAACTTTTTGTCCGCGCTGTCCGGAGAACGTGGTGAACACATTTCCCAGCGGATCAACCGCGGGATTTGCCACCGGATGCAAATTGTCGGCGATGTTCACGGCCACTTCGAAGGGCCAGCCGTCGGAGGAATCGGCGCCGGCGTGAATCAAGAGGTCGCCGGAGATGGCGCCTTCGGGAACTTTCGCCACCATGAAATCTTCGCTGCTGATCACCAGCGGCGCGTCGACGCCGCCCAGTTCCACGCGGGGACGAATGTCGCCAACGAAGCGAAATCCCGCGCCGCGAATCATGATGTCGCCGCCGGCGATGCCGGCTGTCGGATGGATTTCGCGAATGTTAGGTTTGCCGGTCATGAGCTAACGCAATCCCAATCGCAGCGCCGCGTACAAGAGCGCCGCGCCGTAAACGCCCGCCAGCGCATCGTCGGTCACGATTCCCCAACCGCCGGGGAGCCGCTCAAGGCGTCGAATCGGAAACGGCTTCACGATATCGAACCCACGAAAAATTATAAGCCCGGCCAGCCACATTTTCCAATCCCCGAAACCGCGCCCGGCCGCCGGGATTACCGACAGAGTAACAGCCTGCCCGATCACTTCATCGATCACCACGCACCCAGGATCAGTGCGTTGGTAGATGCGCTCGCACTCACCGGCGGCCCAAACCGCCGGCCCATAGATCGCCGCGGCGAACGCAATGAGCCACCATCCGGAAAGCGCGGGACGGCAGAGCAAATACAGCGCGACCATCGCGATCGATCCCGCCGTGCCCGGTCCCACGGGGAAAAAGCCTGCGCCGAAAAATGTCCCGATGACAATCGCGAGGCGGCGCATGATTTACGCCAGCACGCGAAACGGACTTGCGGGTGCTCCTGCGATCACGCCCGGCGCGATCGCACTAACGCCGGGCCTGGCGGCGGCAATCACGCCGGTCACGCGCGCTTCCAAATCGTAGTCATGCGCTTTGGTGATTTCCGCGCGCGCCAGCATTCCCGGCGCCAGGTCGATGTCCTCGGCGTCGGTGATCAGAACTTTGCCGTCGATTTCCGGCGCTTGACCTTGCAAGCGGCCTTCCCACACTAAATCGCTGTCGGCGGAAGGACCCTCCACCAGCAACTCACGCGTTTTTCCGACGAGCGCCTTGTTCGCGGCGCGCGAAATCTTCTTTTGGATGGCCATCAATTCGGCGCGACGACGCTGAATCGTGCGGTGATCCACTTTTCCGGGCAGCGCGTAGCTGCCGCTCTCTTCCTCATCGGAATATGCGAAAACGCCGAGGCGATCGAAATTCGCTTCCTTCACGAAATCGCACAAGATCTTGAAGTCGCGCTCCGTTTCGCCGGGGAATCCCACGATCATCGACGTGCGAATCGTCACGCCGGGGATCGTCCGGCGCACCCGATCGAGCAATTTCAGAAATTGATCGCCGGTTTGCCCGCGCCGCATTAATTTCAAGATGCGCGCGGAGGCGTGTTGCAACGGGACATCGAAGTATTTCGCCAGCGGCTTGTGCGCGGCGATGGTATCGAGCAATTTTTGCGTGACGCGATTCGGATAGCAGTACAAAAAACGAATCCAAGCGTGCTCGGCACTGGGAATCGCGGCCAAACGCTCCAGCAAAATCGGCAGGCCGTCTTTCACGCCGAGATCTTCGCCGTACCAAGTCGTGTCTTGACCGATCAAGTTGATCTCGCGCACGCCTTGCTGGAACATCGTCGTGGCTTCCGATACCACGGACTCGAAGCGGCGGCTGCGGAAGTGTCCGCGAATTTGCGGGATCACGCAAAACGTGCACGGATGATCGCAGCCTTCGGTGATTTTGATGTAAGCACTGTGCCGCGGCGTGGTGAAGACGCGCGGCGTGAACTCGTGGTAGAGATATCCGTCGGCCGCCGCGTGTTGCGCGCCGGCGTTCTCGCCTTGCGCGACCGCGACAATCCGCTCCAGTTCGTTCGTCCCCACCACGGCGTCGACTTCCGGAATCTGCTCGAGGATTTGGTCGCGATACCGTTCGACCAAACATCCGGCGACGATCAAACGCCGCGCCGCGCCGGTCTTCTTGTGCTCGGCCATCTCCAGAATCGTTTCGATCGATTCGCGCTTCGCGGGGTCGATGAAGCTGCACGTGTTCACGACGATGACTTCGGCTTCGGAGGCGTGCGGCGTCAACTCGAAGCCGTCGCGAGCCAAAAGGCCCATCATCACTTCGCTATCTACGAGATTTTTTGGGCAGCCGAGGCTGACGAACCCTACTTTGGTCACTGATCCACCGGTGGTGTTGCGGAGAAACTCTATTTTACCACGGGCTGCGGGTGTTCCAGCTTGGCGAGCAACCGATACAACTCGGGCAGCCGGCCGGTGGCGCCGCCGTAGCGCGCTTCCTCGAAGGCAACCGTGAACTCGCGCGCGATGGGCGCCATCGCGGGATCGTCGATTCGGGCGGCGAATTCGCCGGGCGTCATGGCGGGCGATCGCGCGATACCGCGGCGCGCCAGCACCGCTTGGAAACGGCCGTAGGCCATGGTGACGTCGCGCGTATCGGCACGGCCGGAACGCACGCGCGCTTTCGATCGCCACTGGCGCAACAAATAAGTGATGCGTGGCAAGAACAAAATGAGCAGTGCGCCGCTGGTGATGAGCATCACGCCGAGCGGCAAGAGCGCCGAATCTTCCGGCAAACCGTCGTGCAACCATTTGATGCGCGTGCGCAGACTCTCATAGCGCGTGCGCGTGTAGCTGCGCCAATCGGTCGTAAGCTGACGGCTGCCGCGGTCGATCTGGCGGAAAAGCTGGAACTGCTTGCCGAAGTCGAAGCTGACGATCCAGTCCGTCCAGAACAGATGCATCGCGTCGAGCCACATCGCCATCGTGCCCAAGCCGCGCCGCGCCGGCTCCGATCCCGCCGACGGCGTGGGATCGAAGGTGATCCATCCGTGACCGGGGAAATACACTTCCACCCACGTGTGCGCGTCCGATCCGCGCACCACAAATTGCTGGCTCACGTCGTTGTACTCACCGGTGAGAAATCCGTTCACAGGGCGCGCGGGAATGCCGATACTTCGCAACATCAACGTCATGGCGGAGGCGAAATACTCGCAGTGACCTTGCCGCACGCGGAAAAGAAAATCGGCCACCGGATCGTCGCCCGTGGCCCGCATTTCCAGCGAGTATCCATATTTTGTGCGCAAGTGCAACTCGATCGCGTTGGCTTTCGCGTATGGTGTCGCGATGTTTTTGGTAACCTCCAGCGCCAACTCGCGAATTCGCGGATCGAGTTTCGGCAGTTTTAGGAACGGCTGGACGTTGGGGGGGTAGTCGGTCGATGCCGTTTCCAACACCTGGGCGGGCGGGATGCCGACGTTCGACACTGCGTCGTAGCGCAAGCCGACAAAGTTGTCGAGCATCACGATGGAATCGGTCGAATCCACCCACAAACGCGGCACCCGGCCCACGATCGTGCGGACGCCGGGAGCGACAAAGACCGCCGTGTTGTTCATCGGCTCCACGGTCACCGTGTACGCGAGCCGCTCGCGCGGACGATCGGGATCGTCGGTCGAGGGAATGGCGTACGCCGATCCGCCGTTCGATTCGAGCATGACCAATTCCTGAGTCGTGGACCACACCTTTCCGTCGAAGCGCGTCATGCCGCGTCCGCGCCAGCGCAACAGCGGCACATTTTTGGGCGCTTCGTTGATCTTCACGTGCATCACGACTTGCGTCGATTGCTTGATGGTGCCGATTTCTCCCAGCGACACGTTGTTCGAGAATCCCGAAAGCGTCTGGCCTTGCGCCATGTTGGAAAAATAGCCGGCAGTGTAGCGCGGCATCACAAAGAACAAACCCAGGCCGGCGACCAGCACGCCGAAGGTCACGATGAGCGCCATGAGACCCAGGCCGCGCTGAAACGCGCGGGTGTCGCTCGAGATTTCCGCGGCGCGCGCGCCGGTGGACGACATGATGTCGAAGCCGCGCTTGATCTCGAAACTGGAAAACGCCGCGATGCCAAACAACAAGAACAGCGCGAACATCGCGAAGAACATCGCGCTGATGGTGAGAATCGCCGCCAACAGCATTTCCATGAAGCCGATCACGCCCAAGTAGACGTAGTCGCGGTTGGTTTCCGCCGAAAACATCTTCATCACGAGGAGGAAAAAAAGCAGGTGCCCCGTGGCGAAGACGAAACCGCCGGAGATGAAAAGAAAATCGGCGATGTAGAAGACAAAGTACGCGATGGTGAAGCCGTGGACCGTTGACGCTTGCAAGCGCACACGAGTAAGGCCGAGAAAATCGAGGCCGCGCACTCCTATGGCCGCGGCGACGAGTACAACAGTGGGCGCGTCGAGCTTGCCGGTCGAGGCGGCGGCCACAAATCCCGTGGCAATGAAGAGAAAGAGCGACAGATTGAAAAAATACTCGATCGCTTGGCGGCCGTTGGTCGTTGGTACGGTCACGCTTGTCTCTCCATCTCAAGATCCTTCAGGAATTTGCGCAGGGGCGTCGCCAGCGGAATCCGTTTCAACCGGGTTTTGGGGACGAATTCACAAGCGACAGGCATTCTGCGTACTCGACCAGTGTACACCTCGATCTCGATGTCGCGAAACGTGATGCCATGTTGGAGACGCGCGACGAGGCGCGGACGTTCGAGGGAGATTTCAGGCAGATGCCAGAAGCCGCGCCACAGGCCGCCCGGTTTCGGCGGCGCGAGCAGCAGGGCGTCGTTGTGCTCGACGAACGCCCAGCGGATTTTCACTTGTTCTGTGGCGCGCTTGACGCGTCGCGCGGGGAATTCGGTCACGCTTCCTTGGGCATGCGCCGCGCAATGGCGCGACACCGGACACTCGCCGCATTTTGGCGTGCCTGGCAAGCAGACGAGCGCGCCCAATTCCATCATCGCTTGGTTGAAATCGCCGGGACGCTCTGTGTCGAGCAACGCATCGGCGTCGGCTTGCCCAGCGCGATTGTCGGCGGCCACGCGCGCCAACACGCGTTTGACGTTTCCGTCGACTGCGGCGTGCGGCTTTCCCAACGCAATGCTCGTGACCGCGGCCGCCGTGTAGGGGCCAACGCCGGGAAGCTCGAGCGCGTCCTCATACGTCGCGGGAAATCCACAGCGCGCAATCTCGCGAGCCGCCGCCTGCAAATTGCGGGCGCGCGAGTAATATCCGAGACCGGTCCACGCGCGAAGGACGGTGGTTTCCCTCGCGCGTCCCAGGGCCGCCGCCGTGGGAAACAAGCGGAGAAAACACTCGTAATAGGGAATGGCCGCGGCCACGCGCGTTTGTTGCAGCATGATTTCGCTGACCAGAATGTGGTAAGGATCGCGCGTGCGCCGCCACGGCAAGTCGCGCTTGTTGGCGTCGTGCCAGGCCAGCAGGCGTCTGCGAAAATCGCGGATCGCGCGCGTGTTCAGGGCGATCGTTTGCTTGCTTGGGCGCGACATCTCTACTAAACTAACACTCACTGTGCGCTACGCTATCGTTCTCTTATTCGCCTTGGTGGGACCGTTGTGTGCCCAAGCTTCGCCCCAGCCTTCTCCCGACGACCCGAAGCTCTCCGTTACGGTGGCCGACGCCGCCGGCGCGCCGATCACGAATCTGAACGCGTCGAGTTTCGCCGTGATCGCGGACGCCGACCGTCCCGTTACGAGCGCCGTCTACAAGAAAGACTCGCCGGACATCGTGCTGTTGATCGAAGGCAGCGCCTTCACCAAATCGATGCGCAGTGAAATCGAACGCATGGCGATTTTCTTGATCGCGGAAATGGGTCCACAGGAACGAATGGCCGTGTATCGCTACGCGGAAAGAACGGAATTACTACAGGAGTTCACATCCGACAAGCAGGCGCTGGTGGGGGCGGTGAAAGGCAACGTCTATGAAAACGCCGTCAGCATCGCCGACGCCACGTACGCCACGCTCGACACCGCGTTTCAATCCGCGCGCGCACGGCGTGTGCTCGTGGTTCTTTCCGGCGGCGCGGAAGGCGTGAACAACGCCAAGAGCGTGGAACTGGTGGAAGCGGCCGAGCGGCGCCACGTTTCGATTTTCGGCATTTCGTTGGCGGGTCGCGGCGCGGGCGGCGGATTTCTCGACGATTTGACGCGCGAGACGTGCGGCATTTTTCTCTCTGGCCGCCAACTGAATCCCCCGGAGGTAGCCGCGCGCAATTTGTTCCACACGATTCGCGGACACTACGAATTGACGGTCTCCGCGGTATCGGTGGCCGGTCCGCTGAAAGTGGAAATCAAAACCAAAGATAAGGTATTGGTGGGATTCAGGCGAGAGTAGGAAACGGTTGCTGGTGCTGGTTTCTGGTTGCTGGAAATTCCAGAACGAACCAGCAACCAGCACTAGCAACCAGCAACTATTTCGGTGTCGACAAATAGCCGATGATGCGGTCTTTGTCCACCTGGTTCACAACCACTTCGTAGGGAATCCCGCGCTGGCGCGCCACGTAAAACTGCAACGGCGCATTCAACGTTTGATCCTTCTTCTCGATTACCTTGTCGTCGGCGAGAATCTCCAGCGTGAAGCGGTTCTTCTTGGCGTCCGACTTGGTTAACCGGATTCCGATGTCGCCGACCTTGGTGCTGGTCTTCGCCTTGGTGATGTTGAACTCGTAGTAGTTGCGTTCGTTGCGGCGGCGCAGCGCTTCCAGGTCGTCGTGGTTGCGCGCGATCAGGCCGCTCTGCACGCCGAGATCGCCAATGGCGCTCTTGAGCGACGCCTTGGTGGCGTCGAGCTCCTTCTTCGTCGAGCCCAAGTCCGTTTTCACGCCGCCTACGTCCGTGTTGACGGCAGCGATCTTGGTGCCCGCTTCCTGACGCACGCCTTCAATCTGCTGACCGAGTTGCGCCTGCGCTTGCTTGGCGTTCTGCTCGGCGGCTTGCTGTTCGGCGGCGAGTTCCGCGGCGGTCTTCTTGGTTTCGCTCACCGCCTGCTGCGTGGCGCCGAGTTTCTTGCCCAGGTTCGAAGCGGTGCTGTTCAACTCTTCCTTCAACGCGCTGTTCCTGGCGGCGACGTTTTCCAGCGCGGTTTTGACCGCGTCGTTCGACGCCTTCAGGTCCGCCAATTGCAATTTCAGAGCGTCGTTGCGCGCGCCCATGTCACGAGCCACGAAAATCAATCCGCCGGCGAGCAGTACCAGCGCCACAATCACCACGGGACCAAACCATCCGGCCGAGCTCATGGGCGTTTCCACCGGCGGGGCGTAGCTCGAAGGGGCATACGAAGAAGATTCCGGCTGGCCATAGCTGTACGACGGCTGTGGCGGCGCGGGCGCGACGTATTGCGGCTGCGCGGGAGGCGGTGCGTACGTTTGTTGCGGAGGAGGCGGGGGCACGTAGGCCTGCTGCGGCTGCGGCGGCGCGTATTGCGGCGGCGCGGGCGGCGGCGGAGCGTAGCCTGCTGGTTGTGGCGGAGCCGGTGCGTACGTGTAGCCGGGCGGTGGAGGAGGCGGAGGAAGCGGTCGCTTGCTGGGATCACGCTCCTCGCGCGGAAGAATACTGCCCGGGTCCGGTGAAATGCTCATAATCGTTTCTGTCTCCTCGTGGACAAATGCTGGGGTAATGCTGGCTTGGCCTGACCGCGCATCTATTTATACCAGACGTGGAAACTTCGTAAAGAGTTTCCTGTATGATTCCACTGAAAACCATTCTCTCACAAAGTGCCTCGCAAAGGGACCCCCCTATGAAAGCACGCAAACACCAGCCCGAGCACCGCTTTGCCACGCGCGCCATCCACGTGGGACAAGCACCTGACCCCGCCACCGGCGCGGTGGTCCCGCCGATCCATCAGGCGTCAACATTCGCGCAAACCACCGTGGGGAAATACGACGGCTGGCTGTACTCGCGCGTGGGCAATCCGACGCGCGCCGCGCTGGAAACGTGTTTGGCATCGCTGGAAGGCGGCGCGGCGGCGTTCGCGTTCTCCTCGGGAATGGCGGCGATCAATGCTGTGATCACGCTGCTGAGCGCGGGCGATCACGTCCTGTGTCAGGACAATTTGTATGGCGGGACGGTGCGGCTCTTTAACCAAATCGTCAAGCGCTTCGGGATCGAGTTCAGCTACGTGAAGCCCACGCCGGAGTCGTTGCAGGACGCACTGCGGCCGAACACGCGACTGGTGTATCTGGAAACGCCGACCAATCCGCTCCTCGGGATCGTCGACTTGCAGGCGTGCTGCGCGTGGGCCCAATCGCAGCAGATTCCCGTGGCCGTCGACAACACGTTTCTCACGCCGTATTTCCAGCGGCCGATCGAATCGGGCGTCGACTTCGTGATTCACTCCACAACGAAATACCTGAATGGCCACTCCGACGGCATCGGCGGCGCGGTGATCTGCAAGAACGCGGCGGACGCCGAGCGCCTGAAATTCATCCAGAAGGCCGCGGGCGCGGTGCTCGCGCCGTTCGAATGCTGGTTGGTCCTGCGCGGCATCAAATCGCTGGCCGTGCGAATGCGCCAACACGATGCCAACGCCATGGCGGTCGCGAAATGGCTGGCGGCACAAAAATCGGTGCGCACGGTGAATTACCCGGGGCTGCCGCAGCATCCGCAGCACGCGCTGGCGCGACGCCAGCAATCGGGATTCGGTGGAATGCTTTCGTTCGACGTGGGCACGCGCGCTCGCGCCCAGAGAGTGGTGGATCGCGTGAAGTTATTCGCGTTCGCGGAAAGCTTGGGCGGCGTGGAGTCGCTGCTGGCGCATCCGGCGACGATGTCGCACGCCGGAATTACCGCGGAGGAACGTGCGGCGATGGGAATCGGCGAAGGATTGTTGCGAGTCTCCGCGGGGATAGAAGATGCGGATGACTTGATTGCGGATCTCGATAACGCTTTAAAAAGCAACCGCAGATAAACGCAGATGAACGCAGATAAGAACAATCCAGATTCTTGTTTTTATCTGCGTTCATCTGCGTTTATCTGCGGTTGCTTTTGTTGTCGTTATCCGCGGCTACTTCCTTCGATCGCGCCACCGGACTGGCTCATCACCTTCAAGAAGGCCGTTTGGAATTTCTTCATTTCCTCGGGCGTGCCGATGGTGACGCGCACATGCGTAGGCCAAGACGGCCAACTCCGGCCGATATAAACGTTCTCCTTCCGCATCGCCGCGGTGACTTCCCGGCCCGGACGTTTCACATCGAGCATGAACTTGTTCGACACTGACGGCACGAACGTGAAGTTGTGCTTGTGCAAGAAGGCGAACGTGTCCTCACGCGTCGACTTGGTGATGGCGCGGCGTTCCGGAACGATCTTCGCGTCGCGCAGGCTGGCGGTGGCGCCGGCCATGCTCGTCGTCGGGACCCAGGTGTTGCCGAGCACGCGAATCTTCGCCAGCAAATCGGGACGCGCCAGCGCGGCGCCAGCGCGCAATCCGGCCATACCGTAAATTTTCGAGAAGGTCCGCAGGATGATCACGTCCTTGTCGTTCCGCACCAAATCCGTGGCGAACGGCTCGCCCGCGAAATGCATGTACGCTTCGTCGAGCAGTACGATCGATCCGGCCGGCTTATTCGCCACGAGCCAGTCGATGTCGGCGCGTTTCGTCAGCGTACCCGTGGGATTGTTGGGATTGCAGATGTAGAAGAGTCCCGCGTTGGGCGCGGCGGCGAGCATCGCCTTGACGTCGTGCGAATAATCGCTGGCGAGTTTCACGCGCACGATCGGCGCCTTCACGGCTTGCGCCGCTTGATCGCCGGCTTCGTATCCGGGATCGGCGACCACGTACGGGCGCGCCGGCGACGTGAACGTCATCACCGCCCAGTGCAGCGGCATGCTCGAGCCGGGATACGCTTGCACGTAATCACTCTTGAGGCCTTCCATCTCCGCCATCGTCTTGTTGAACTGCTGCGTCAATTCGAAGTGATATCGTCCGCCGTCCTTGGCGATGTTCACGAGCGCTTCGAGCGCCACCGGGGCGGGCCCGAGCGGGTTCTCGTTCTTGTCGATAACCACCGCACCGGGCGGCATCACGCGAATGTCCAATTCCTGCGCGGCGAGCGTGAACTCGTTGCGCAACGGGAGCGCGGCGCCGGCAGCAAGCATGGCAGCCCATCTTCCAAGAGTCCGGCGAGAGAAACCGGCGGCGATCAGTTTTTCACTTGGTTCAAGAATTTGCGGCATGGTGGAAAATCCCCTTTTCGAATTGGACTTCTAGATGGCCGCATCGTAGCACATTCGGCAGGGTCCTCGCGGTATAAAAAACAACAATCGATCCGATCGAAAATAAACCACCGAGCACACAGAGAACACAGAGCACACAGAGAAACAAAACCGTTCTTGGCTTTTTCTCTGTGCGCTCTGTGTTCTCTGTGTGCTCTGTGTCGACCTGTCCGGCTTGGCGGAACGCTTTGGTATAAACTGATCCTTCCATGCGCGGCGACCAACGACAACCTAATCAACTGCGGCCTGTGCGCATCACTCCCGACTTTATTTCGCAAGCCAGCGGCTCGGCGCTCATCGAAGTGGGGCGCACGCGCGTGATCTGCACGGCGTCGATCGAAAGCGGCGTACCCGCGTGGATGCGCGGCGGTGGCAAAGGCTGGATCACCGCGGAATATTCGATGCTGCCGGCGTCCACGAACACACGCACGGCGCGCGAATCGGCGCGCGGACGCATTTCGGGACGCACCCACGAAATCCAGCGGCTCATCGGGCGATCGTTGCGCGCGGTGACGCCCATGGAGCTGATCGGCGAGCGCACCGTGTGGCTCGATTGCGACGTGATCGAGGCTGACGGCGGCACGCGCACCGCGTCGATCACCGGCGCGTTCGTGGCGCTCTATCGGGCGTTCGATGCGCTCGTGAAATCCGGCAACCTGGCGAAAGTGCCGTTGACCGATTACGTCGCCGCGGCGA
>JAJPHL010000027.1 GCA_021325275.1 Terriglobia bacterium
GCGATTCTCCAACAACTCCACCAGGAGGACAACCCTCAGAAAACGTCTCGCCAGATTCTTATTTTGGACAACAGTGGCGCAATGTTAGCCCCTGGCGAGGCGTTTTTTGCCGAGCCTGGGGTAATCCGTTAGCGCACAGAGCCTCCAAAGCTGGCGACACAGACAACAGTGCCATCCGATGCGCCTGTGCCGCCTGCGCTGCAGGCTCGTTACTCGCAACAACAGTGTCCCCAGGCTCGGCAAAAAACGCCTCGCCAGGGGCTAACATTGTGCCGCCTGCTGCCGCAGGCTCGGGTCTGGGTTGTCACACAGACTCTTTCGAGGGTGAGTTGTCCCGCAGACTCCTTAGGAGCTTGCTTAGTAAAACTTGGCTTCGAGGAAACGGACAGGCAGGGAGCCTGTCCTACTCACACAACCAACACTTCAGGACGCTTTGTTCCGACTCGTGCGACGGTTCGCAATAATTCGTCGGAGCGGACTGGCTTCGAGATGTAATCGTCCATGCCGGCTTCCATGCACCGATCGCGATCGCCGGACATGGCGTGGGCGGTCATGGCAATGATCGGCAGGTGTTCTCCATCAACTTCCCACGCGCGGATCCGGCCGGTTGCTTGCAAGCCGTCGAGTTCAGGCATCTGCACGTCCATCAAGACCACATCAAACGTCTCGCTCTGGACGGCGGCCAGCGCTTCCAGCCCATTCACTGCCACCGTCACACGGTGACCCGCTTTTTCGAGCATGCGCGACGCGACGCGCTGATTCACGGCGTTGTCTTCGGCCAGCAAGACGCGCAAGCCTTGGGGAGTCTCCGCCGGCGGCGGCGAGTCCGGCACCGGCACGTCCGCCACCGCCGCCTCTAGGTTCAAGGCCGTACGGATCGCCGCAGCGAGTTCATCGCGGCGCACAGGCTTGTACAAATAGTGCGAGATTCCCAGCGAACGGCTCAATTCCAGATCGCCGTAACGATCGCCCGACGTAAGCATCAGAATCACGGCTTGCTTGGCGGCTTGGTCCACGCGCAAGCGGCGTACCAACTCGAAGCCGTCCATTCCAGGCATGTGCAGATCGCTCATGATCATTTGGATCGGGCGGCCGCTTTCTTGCACCGCATGGAGTATCCGCAGCGCTTCTTCCGCGCTGGCCGCTTCGGTGGGACGCATCTTCCACGCTGTGGTCATCGCGCGGAGGATCTGCCGGTTGGTGGCGTTATCGTCCACGATCAGCAGTTCCACGCCTTCCAAGCCTTTCGCCAGACCGGGATCGCGCGCCGGTGCGTTGGCCGGTTCGGTAATTTCCAGACTTACCGTGAACGAGAACCGGCTGCCGCGGCCCACTTCGCTGTCCACCCAGATGCGCCCTTGCATGGCGCGCACGAGGCGTTCCGAAATCGTCAACCCCAGTCCCGTACCGCCGAATTTCCGGGTGGTCGAGCCGTCGGCTTGCGAGAAGGCTTCGAAAATGACGCGCTGTTTGTCGAGCGGCACGCCGATTCCTGTGTCGCGCACCACGAAACGCAGCGTGGCGCGATCGTTCGTTCGCCCCTCGCAGTGAACTTCCAGCGCCACTTCGCCCGAGCGCGTGAATTTCACGGCGTTGCCGAGCAGGTTCACCATGACTTGTCGCAAACGCACCGGATCGCCGATGAGCCATTCCGGCACATCCGGGTGAATGTCGCACAACAGCTCGAGTCCTTTTTGTTGCGCGGGCAAAGCCACCGTTCGGACGGCATTTTCCACCACTTCGCGCACATAGAAGGGAACCGGATCGAGCTCCAAGCGATTCGCTTCGATCTTCGAGTAGTCGAGAATGTCGTTGATCACCGTGAGCAGGGCATCGGCGGACACCTTCACGGTGTTCAAGCTGTCGCGCTGCTCGTCGGTGAGTTCCGTTTCCAGCAGAAGCTCGGTCATGCCCATGACGCCGTTCATCGGCGTGCGGATTTCGTGTGACATGTTGGCCAGGAATTCGCTCTTGGCGTGGCTGGCGGCTTCGGCGCGATCGCGCGCCTCCACCAATTCCGTGGTCCGCGCGGCGACTTCATGTTCGAGGCCTTCGCGATGGTGCTGCAAATCGCGGTCGTGCGCCTCGATCTGCGACAGCATCTCATTGAACGTGTCGATCAAGCGGCCCAGCTCGTCGTCGGACTGCTTGACGGCGCGCACGGCGTAGTTCTTTTCGTTCGACACGACCGCCGCGGTTGCCGCCAAGTGCGCCACTGGCGCGGAGACGGCTTGCTGCATGCGCGAGGAAATCATCATCGCCAGAAACCAGGCGGCCAATACGCTCAGTGCCAGCATCGCCAGAGAATGTTTCAGGCTTTCCTCGATCGGCTGCAGGTCCGATTCGAAATAGACCGCGCCGATCGATTGGCCTCCCAGCCGAATCGCGCGAAACAACTTCAGGCGGTGCGGCTCGAACCACGAACGGTTGGTCATCTCGGCCGGCGTGACGGACCGGCAAACTCGTTTTCCGTTCAGGTGATAAGCCGCGAACTCGCGGCCGTCGGCGTCGTAGACGCAGGCGTTGAGAATCGCTTTTTTCGCGCGCAAGCCCGCCAGTGTTTCTGAGGCCGCGCGCTGATCCTGGAAACTGAGCGCCGCGGCGTTGTCGGCGGCGAACATGTCGGCGAGAATCTCCAGATCGCCGCGCATTTCCGCGCGCGCCGTGTATTGCTGATACGCCGCCATGGAGCAGGCGATCAAAAGCAGCGCGGAGGCCAGCGTCACCATCACGATGGCCCGCAGCTTGGCTTTGATCGGCAGGTCGCGATAGCGGCCAAGGATCGGCCAGTTGCGATAGCGCTCCGCCAGCACGTTGATGGTGGTCTTCATCGCGTCCCCACGATCCGCGCCAGGCTCAGTAGACGCGAGCTCAATTGCAAGTGCGCTTGCTCGGCCGCCTGCGGATTGATCTCAAAACGCACGCGTCCGTCCTCCACGATGAAATTGACAATGCCGTAGCCCGCGGTGAATCCAGGTGTTTCTCCCACGGTCAGGACGCTCTTTCCCTTGAGATCCCCGAGCAGAATGCGGGTTTTCGCCATCGCCGAACCGCTCACAAACAGAATCTGGCAGGAAGGCGAGACCGTTCCTTCGGGCAACGGCTGGATCAGCAGCGGGTGGCCGTCCACCGTTTTTCCGGCCGTGATCTCCGTCAGCACGCGCGCCGTGGCGGGCGATCCCACCACGCAATAGCGGAACGGATCACTGGGACTCTTGAATGTGGCGGCCGGCCACTCCGCGAACTTCGCGAAGTTGAACAGAAACGCCGCCTTCACGTGCGTCTCGTCCGTTTCTTGCGCGTACACTCGCGTCAACGGGCCAGCCAAGAGGCCGAGGCCCAACGCCAGAGCGAGCGCTACACCGCGGGAGAGCTTCAGAATCGCCATGTGACCTTACCGAAGAAACTGCGCTTGACGTAGCTCGCCATGTTTTCGTACGCGTTGAAGAACTCCAGATGGCGTGTCGACAGAAGATTCTGTCCCACCACGCTGATTTCCATCGACTCACCGGCGTGCCAGCCGAGACGCGTATCCAGCCGCGAGTATGCCGGAATCGTTTCGTCTGAACCACCCAGGTGCGAGACAAAACCGAAGGAACTGTCCCACTCCAGGCGGCGGGTCAGATTCATCGACGAACGAACCTGGAATTGATGGCTCGGCGTGGCCCGCGCTTCTTGTTGGGCGAACACGTCGTGGCTGAAGGGCAGCGTGTCGGTGTCCGCGTCGATCCAGGAATAGGCCGGGCTAATGCGCCAACGCGGTGTCACGTTCAAAGTGGCGAACAGTTCCGCTCCGAAGCTTCTTCCGAACGCGTTGTTTTGAAGCGAGTACGGGAAGATCGTGCGCGCCGGCCCGGGATCCGAGACTTGATAGGAATGGCCCGGCTCTTCGGTTTGCAGATTCGTGTAGTCGTTATAGAACGTCGTGAAATCGAGCGAAAGCTTCTTGGAAACCTGGACCCGATAGCCCGCTTCGGCATTGCGCAATTCTTCATGGTGGGGATTTAAGGAACCGGTCACCAGCACGACGCCCAGACCGCCATCCGGCATGGTAAATGAGTGGACGTAAGACTGAAGGGCCAGGTCCACCATCGAAGGCTGACGAATCGCGCGCGCCGCGGAGAACCACACCGATTGCCGCGCGCCTGACCACAGCAACTGCGCGCTCGGCTCATACTCGAAGCCCGAAAAATTGTTGTGCTCCAGCTTGGTTCCCACCGTGAGTGTCCAGGATGGACTCAAGCGGATAGCATCCTGAACGAACGCGCTGACCAAGGGATCGGTGCGGCGCGAGGGAACGTAGGAATCCGAGAATCCCGCGCGTACGTCGTCGTGAATCACACGTGCGCCGGTACCCCAAACCAAGTCCTGGCGCGATCCCAGCGCCAAGTGATGCTGGAAGTCGAAGTCCACGGTGTTTTCCGCGCCGCGCACCCCGGAATCCAGGCGATAGTCGCGGTTGTAGTAAAACTGGAGCGAGAAGTCCGATGTGGGGGAGAGCTGCCGCTTCCAGCGGCCGAGAACGTTGGCGTTGAAAACGGTGTTGGTGTCCTGAAAGATAGCCTGTTGAAAATCGCGATTCGCCAACACCTCGCTCACGGGCACCATTTCCAGCGCTTTGCGCAGGTCGCCTTGCACGGTGAAGGAATCGTCGCCGCGTGTCCAATCGGAGCGCAATCCGAAATGCACTCCGCGCCAGGCGTCGGAAAGTTCCGGCGCGCTGGGACTCTGTGAACTGAAACCGTCCCAGGAGCTGGCGAAGAGGCGATACGCGCCCGAGGCACCGGCTTTTCCACCATACTGCACGGTGGATTGCGCTTCCGTGTTGCCGCCGCCGATCGTTACCAGGGCGCCCGGTGTGTCGCTCGCGCGTTTCGTGATGATGTTAATGACGCCGTTCACGGCGTTTGCTCCCCAGACCGTTCCGCCCGGTCCGCGGATCACTTCGATCCGCTCGATGTCGTCGAGCGGCACGTCTTGAGCGTCCCAATTCACGCCGTTGTAGGAGTCGGCATAAACGCTGAGACCGTCGATCATCACCAGCACCAGGTCACCGTTCTTGTCGGCCATTCCGCGAATGTTGATCGACCAACTGTTCGAGTTGATCTGCACCACATTGACGCCCGGCGCCATGCGCAACACGTCGGGCAAATTGGTGACGCCCGACCGCCGAATGTCCTCCGCGGTGATCACAAAGATCGCTGCGGCGGCGTCGGTGAGCTTCTGTTCTTTCTTCGAGACAGAGGTGACCTGAATGTCCATCAGGTCTTCGAGAGATGCTTGACTCAGGTCGCGTTGCGGGCGGTTTTGCCCTGCCACAAGGCTCGCGCACACCAATAGCGCCGCGATCCGAACGCAGGTTTGCCTAAGAGTGGTCCCGATGCGACGCATTTCATTAGCGTCATCGGCTTAGATAAGACGCGGCTTGAGTACCTCGGGCCTGGATTGGAAAAACTTTAGGGATTCTTCTTCTTTAACAGTCCGCCCAGAGTCTTGCCAAGATTCCCGCCGCCTTGGCCGGCGAGATCCTTGAGGCTTGTGATCCGTTGGCCCGCGCCGGCCACGTCGGGCGCGAATTGCGGATTGTCGATGGGGCCGGTGACCGCGAACGGCACGCCTTTCGTTCCCGCCAGCGAGGAAATGACTTGAGCGGCCGTGCCGCCACTGGTGAATTGCGCCTGCATCTTTAAGTTGAGCTGATCCTGGGCGTTCATCGTTCCGCCGCCGGTAATCGAAAGGCCTGGCATCACGCCGGCAAGATTGCTGAACGTCGCCGCGCCGTTCACGAAATGGGCGTCGCCCTTTAGCGACTGCACTTCGGTGTCGCGCGTCGACGGCAGTCCGACGAATCGCGCGACTTCGGAAACTTTTCCCGTGAGGCTGTAGCCGCTCCACTTGGCGTTCGCCACGCTGATCGTGACCGTTCCATTCATCGGCGTCAGTGGCCCCGTGAGTTCCGCGGTGAGCGTCAGCGCGCCGGAGGTGATGGAGCTGTTGTTCGGCAGAATCACGCCGAGCGCGGGAAGGAGCTTGCCGAAATCGGCCAGCGGCGCGTTAGCCGCCTTCACGCTCAGGCGATTCGATTCCGGTAGGCGACGGCTGTTCAATCCGGTAATCGCAATCGCCGCTTGGCCCGCGGTCAAATCGATTTTTTGCAGCGACAAGTTTTCGGTCAGCGGCATGTACTCCGCTTGAAACTGGGCCGAAACCGGAATCGGCGAGGGACGGCTCTTGGCGTTGGTCTGGAATTGCTGCACGGTCGCTTGGCCGGTGATCTTGGCGACCTTGCCGTCGTGATCGATCTCGATCGTTCCGCTCAACCGTCCACGGATCGGCGAGTCCGATCCGTAGAGCTTCACGATATCGACGTTCTCGAGTTTGGCGTGAAGCTGCAACGGCAGCGATGGCGGTACCGACATGATGAACGGTCCGGCGCTGCCCGACGTTTGCAACTCGCCGTCGGTAAATTTGACGGCCAGGAGAAACTCGAACGCCTTGCCCGACGCGAGATGTTCCGCGCTGGCCGTGACGTGATCGAATTCCATGTGTGCCGGCTTCGGTCCACTGAGATCGTCGAGCGAGAAACTGCCGTCGTTCAAGCGCAGCTTGGCGATCTCGAGACCTTGCGTTGTTTCTTTCTTTGGCGCCGGACTTCCTGACGGCGCCGCAGTTACTTCGGCCCCGAGCGAATCGAAGTTCCAAACGCCCGTGGCTTTCTTGACGGCCTTGACGACCGGCCGGTCCGCCTCGAGCGTCGTGATGTCGATTTGGCGATTCAGCAGGCCGACCAAACTCACTTCGATGCGCAGCGCATCCATCGTGACGAAATCGCCGGAGCCGAATGCGGGATCCTCGCTGACGCCGACTTTTTCCGCCACCAGTGAAAGCGGCAAGAGCGAAAGCCGGATGTGCCCGAGGCGAACCTTGCGTCCCAGCGCCGGTTCCAGCCGCGCGGCGATGTGCGGAGCGTAGCCGTCGACGTTCACGAGGTAGGGAACCGCTAGAAGCAGCCCCACGATCACCAACAGCGGCAGCACCACCGCCAGCAGAAGGATTTTGACGATGCGAGGCATATAGTCCGATTGTAACAAGGAACCTGAGCCACAGATGAACACAGATATATCGGGTCGTGGCTCAATTTGAATTCGATGGCTGCGGAACTGTGAGCCAATCGTCTGCGCAGCCGCTTTGTATCTCTTTTGTATCAGGGCACGGCTTCAGCCGTGCC
>JAJPHL010000041.1 GCA_021325275.1 Terriglobia bacterium
ACCAGCCGTGGTCCAGAATGAGGTCGGTTGGGATGGTGCGTCCACAGATTTTCGTCGAACGGGGAGCGCGGGCTTAACTGGTTGTCTCACGTTAGGGGTCCACTTCAATACGTTGTATCAGGGCACGGCTTCAGCTTGGCTTCAGCCGTGCCAAGCGGCTAAAAGCCTGCATCGCAGGCGATACAATGTTAGCCCCAGGCGTGAGCCTGGGGGAAGACGGACCAAAAGACCGAGCCTGCGAAGCGGGCGGCACAAACACCTTGCCATGCGCCAGCGCGTCCCAATTGGAGGAATCCCTTGTCTTACACCCGACTCCTTTGCCACATCGTGTTTGCTACCAAGAATCGCGCGCCGCTGATTGACGACGCTTGGGCTGCCGATCTGTGCGCCTACCTCGCGGGAGCGATCCGTGGCATCGGCGGTCATCCGCTGGAGATCAACGCTGTTCAGGACCACGTTCACATGCTCGTCGATGTAAAGGCGGTCATCGCCCTATCGGAATTCATGAGCAAGCTGAAAGCGAATTCCTCCGCGTGGGCTAAAGCGAAACGCAAAGGATTCTCGTGGCAGCCGAAGTACGGCGCGTTCAGCGTCAGCGAATCGCAGGTTGAGATCGTGCGAAAATACATTCGCAACCAGCAGCAGCACCATCGAAAGATGGCCTTCGACGACGAGTTCCGAAAGTTATTGCGCGCGCACGGAATCGAATTCGAAGAAGAACACTTGTGGACCTAACGGCCACAATGGTGAAGCGTTTTGTGCCGCCCGCTCCGCGGGCTCATTGTTGCTGCTGGCGTTTCCCCAGGCTGACGCCTGGGGCTAACGTTGTACCGCCTGCTGCGCAGGCTCGGGGACGGGATGTAACCGAACACTCGCCAACGTGGCACGAGAAATGTCCAAACTGCAGGGCACCGCTGAAGCCTGGCTGAAGCCGGCTGAAGCCGTGCCCTGATACAGAAGAGATGCAAAGCGGGTGCGCAGGCGATTGGCTCACAGTTCCACAAGGGATCGAATTCAAATTGAGCCACGACCGAGCCTCGGAACTCAGGCCTGGGACCTCGTTTCTGCTGTATAATCATTCTTTGCACTAGAGGTTGCGATTCCCCTCCGCATCAATATTCGGAGTCATACGGAGCTAAAGACGATCTATGCCCAAGAGGACTTTTCAGCCCAAGCGGCGCCATCGCGTGAAGACACACGGGTTTCGCACGCGTATGAAAACACAGGGCGGCCGCAAGGTACTTTCGCGACGCCGCGCGAGAGGTCGCAAACGCCTGACGGTAAAACCGGGCTACCGGGATTAGCCATTTCCGCGGGTCCGCGAAGTTCCAAGTTCGCTTGGCCGAAAACGTCGCGCTTGTTGCATCGCGCGGACTTCGACCGCGTGTACTCCACCGGCCGCCGCGTGGGTTCGCCTTTGTTCACGGCATTTGTGTTGCCGAACAATTCGGGCGCATCGCGAGTGGGATTCACCACGCCGCGCGCGCTCGGCAAGAGTGTGGTGAGGAATCGCATCCGCCGCCGTTTGCGAGAGGTAGTGCGATTGCAGCAAGCGGATCTGGCGCCCGGCTGGGACGTGGTGCTCAATCCGCGGCGGAACCTTTTGGACGCTCCGCGCGTACGGATCGAAGAGGAAGTGCGGCGATTGTTCGCGACGCTGGCGGCGCAGTAGGAATCGCGATGAAGCAAGTGGTCATCGGCGTTTTGCGCGGATACAAGCGTTGGATCTCGCCGCTCTTGCCGCCGGCCTGCCGTTTCACTCCCACGTGTTCGGAGTACGCGATGGAAGCGGTGGAAAAGCACGGTGTTTTCGGAGGAACGGCGCGCGCGGTGTGGCGTGTGTTGCGTTGTCATCCGTTGAGCCGCGGCGGATACGATCCTGTGAGGTGAGTTCTCTAGAATAATGTTCGACGACAAAGACCCGTCCGGTGAGTCACAGCGAAATATCCTCCTAGCCTTCGCGCTTTCCGCGTTGGTGCTAGTGCTTTTCGCTCCGAAATCACAGCCCAAGAAGCCGCCCGTGCCTGGATCCTCGCAGACCGCGACGGCGCCGGCCGGCGCGAACAACGCTCCCGCCGGGAACACCGCCGCAACGGCCCCAGCGCCAGGAACGCCCGCCGAAACGAAGTCCGCGGAACCCGCTCCCGTGGCGATTCCCGCGGTCCAAGCAAATTCGGAAACCGAAACTTCCGTTTCGAGCGACCTCTTCGATATTCACTTCAGCAATCGCGGCGCCGTGGCGACCAGTTGGGTCCTGAAGGGATTCAAGGACGGCGACGACCGCCCGCTCGACGTCGTGAATCCCGTGGCGGTGAATCAAGTGGGTTTTCCGCTCTTGTTGCGCACCGGCGACATCGCCACCGACGCTACGCTGAATAAAGCGCTGTACTCGGTGAAATCCACCGGCCCCGTCGCGCCGACGATCGTTACATTCGAATACAGCGACGGTACGCTTGCCGCGCGCAAGGAATTTCGCTTCGAAGCGGGCACGTATCTGGTGCGCATCACCACCGAAGTCATGCGCAACGGCCGTCCCATTCCGCACGACATCGTTTGGCGCGGCGGATTCGGCGATCGCACGATTGAGAAATACAACACCACCGAGTTGGTCACGCTCGGCACCGGCGACAAACTCGACCACAAAGTCTTGAAGGACGTGAAGACCGACGAACAGCGCGAAGGCGGTCCTTATTCCTACGTCACCATCGAGGACAAGTTTTTCGCCGCCGTCTTCATGCCCAGCGGCGACGCGGGAATCACGTCGGTTCCGCAGGCCACCCTGTTCAAGAACAATTACGCGGCCAGCCCCGGCAACACGCTGGAACTTTTGGGTGTGGGCGTGGGCGGCGACGGCGTGAACGACATGCGCGCGTTCATCGGCCCCAAAGATTTGGAGTTGCTGCGCACGATTTCGCCCGAGCCCGGCGGCGACGAAAAGCTCAGGCACGGGCAGCAAGCGCCCTCGCTCGCGGGACTCGTCGATTACGGGTGGTACGGTTTCATCTCTGTGCCATTGTATCTCGCGTTGAAGTGGGTTTCCGCGCACATCGTCACGAACTACGGATGGGCCATCATCGTGCTCACGGTGATCATCAACTTTGCGCTCCTGCCGCTGAAAATGACCAGCATGAAGTCGTCGCAAAAGATGCAGAAGCTCGCGCCGCAGGTGAAAGCGATTCAGGACAAGGGCAAGAAGTACAAGATGAACGATCCGCGGAAGCAGGAGATCAACGAGGAAGTGATGGCGTTGTACAAGAAAGAAGGCGTGAATCCGCTGGGCGGCTGCCTGCCGCTGGCGATTCAAATGCCGTTCTTCCTCGGCTTCTACCGCATGATCGCGCTGGCCATCGAGATGCGTCACGCGTCGTGGCTGTGGATTCGCGATCTCTCGGTGGCGGAAGCCGGATGGTTCCACCTGCTGCCGATCCTGATGATCGTGACGATGCTGCTGTTGCAGAAGATGACGCCGCAACCGGGCGGCGATCCCGCGCAGCAAAAAATGATGATGATGATGCCGCTGATTTTCGGCGTTGGATTTTACAGCGTATCGAGCGGGCTGGTGCTATATTGGCTCACCGGCAATCTGGTGCAGATGGCTCAGCAGTGGTTCTTTAATCGAACTCTCACTACGTGACTTTTCTTGATCCGGGGGAGCGCCCATGCGCAATCAGACGTTTGATGCCGAAACCATGAAACAGCAGTTGGAAGCATTCTTGCCGGGAGTGATCCAGCACGGCGGATTTCAATTGAAGTTTGAAGTGCAGAACACCGCCGGACAACTCGATCGCGACTACGAGAATCCCGACTTGGTGGTGGACTTCAGCGGTCCCGACATGAACATGCTGCTGGAGAACAAGGCGGAACTTTTGCGGGCCCTCGAGCAGATCGCGCTGGAAGCCATCGGACTCGATCACGAATCGCAGGACAAGATTCTCTTCGATTGCCAAGAACACCGCATGATGCGCTTCGCCGAGTTGGGACTGGCCGCGCAGGCCGCCGCCGAGCGTGTCACGCGCACGGGAGTTCCGTTTCGTTTCGGCAGCATGAGCGGGCGCGAACGCCGCGTGATCCACATGGCGTTGCGCGGAAACAACGATGTCCACACCGAGAGCGAAGGGTTTGGGTTGAATCGCCAGGTCGTGGTTTCGCAAAAGGGCAAAGGCGGGAAAGGCCCGCGTCGTCCGGGTGGTCCCGGCCGCGGCCGCTAGTTTTTCGCCGCGCCGCGCGCGCGTGAAAAATGCTCTCCGACGATACGATTGTCGCGCTCTCCACGCCGCCCGGCCGCGGCGCGATCTCCACCATCCGCTTCAGTGGTCCCGAAAGTTTGAAAATCGCGCGGCGATTGGTGCGTCTGCCTGACGCGCCGCAGGCGCGGCGGGCGACCCTCGGCGAGTTCTGCGACGCCGACGGCGAAGCCGCCGACGAAGTTCTGCTCACTTGGTTTCCCGCACCCAATTCCTACTCCGGCGAAGAAGTGGTCGAGGTGAGTTGCCACGGCGCACCGGTGGTCGTCGATTATTTCTTGCGGTGTGCGCTCGTGCAGGGCGCGCGGCTGGCCGAGCCGGGCGAGTTCACACTTCGAGCGTTTACGCATGGACGCATGAACCTGGCGCAAGCGGAAGCGGTGCGCGATTTGGTGGAAGCGCAAACGCTGTACCAAGCGAAAGTAGCCGTGCAGCAGATGGAAGGCGCGCTCTCCCGCCGCATGGCTCCGCTGAAGCAGGAACTGGTCGACTTGATTGCGCTGCTCGAAGCGGGCATCGACTTTGCCGAGGACGACGTGAGCGTCGCGCCGCCCGAGGAAATCACGCGGCGGATTGAAGCACTGCGTGCGCCGCTCGAAGAATGGCTGGCGTCGTTCCGTTTCGGCCGCGTGGTGCGCGAAGGATTGACCATGGCGATTGTCGGGCGACCCAACGTCGGCAAATCGTCGCTGTTCAACCGATTGCTGGAACGCGAGCGGGCGATTGTCACGGCATCGGCGGGAACCACGCGCGATCTGGTGAGCGAAACGCTCAACCTGGAGGGCATTCCGGTGCGTTTGGTCGACACGGCGGGGATTCGCGAAACCAGCGACGAGGCGGAGAGCATCGGCGTGCGGCGATCCTTTGAGGCGTCGGCGGAGGCGGACGTGACGCTGTTGGTGCTCGACGCGGTTTCAGGCGTCGGCGAAGAGGATCGGGTGTTGATGTCGCGATTTCCATCCGCGGTGTTGGTGATGAACAAAATCGACACCGGGAAAAACGCATTTGACGGCGCTCAGCGCTGTTCCGCGCTTACGGGCGACGGAATTTCCGCGCTCCGCCGCGCGCTGGTGGCGCGATTGTCGGAAGGCGCCGCGGAGCCGGGCTTTCTCACCAACGTTCGTCACGAGCGCTTGATCCGTGAAGGAGTCGAGGCGCTGGAGCGCGCTGCCGATGCCACGCGCGGCGGACTGCCGCACGAAATGATCCTGCTCGATTTGTACAACGTTCTGCGGCCGTTGGGCGCGATCACCGGAGAAACGACGGTGGAGGATATTCTGAACAGGATTTTTTCTACCTTCTGTATCGGGAAGTAATTTGGAGTGCGGCGACTTGTCGCCGCTTTCTCTTGGCGTTGGCGTAAAGCCAAAGGACGAAAGCGGCGGCAAGTCGCCGCGCTCCAAAGCTACGCTCCATGCCGAATATGCACGATATCGCCGTCCTTGATGCGCGCTTCCTTGCCTTCCAACCGTAAAACGCCGGCGTCGCGGCACGCCGCAAAACCGCCGAGACGCAGCAAATCGTCGCAACTCACAACTTCGGCGCGGATGAAATGCTTCGCCAGGTCGGAGTGAATCGTTCCGGCGGCGTCGACTGTGGTGGCATTCTTCGAAACGGTCCAGGCGCGCACTTCGTCTTCGCCGACCGTGAAAAATGAAATCAATCCCATCAGCGAATACGTCGCGCGCACCAGGCGCTGCAATCCGGAATCCTTCAGACCATAGCTCTCCATGAAGACGGCGGCTTCTTCGGCGGGCAACTCGGCGATGTCCGACTCGATGCTGGCGCAGATCGCCATCACGCCCGTGCCCGCGCGTCCTTGGAGCAAATCCTGATACTCCGTTTCGATCGCGGCCATTTGTCCGGCGCGCGATTCCGGGACATTCAGCACGAACAGCATCGGTTTCTCGGAAAGGAACATGAAGCCGCGAATGCGTTTCTTCTCGTTGGCGTCGAGTTCCAATTCGCGCAGCGGCTTCCCGGCTTCGAGCACGGCGGTGGCTTTCTTCAAAACGTCATGCTCGTGCTGAAGTTCGGCCGTTTTCGCTTTCTTCAGGTCGCGCTCCAATCGCTCCATGCGCTTTTCGATCTGCGCCATGTCGCTCAAGAGCAGTTCTTCTTCCAGGCTCTGAATGTCTCGCCGGGCGTCCGCATCATCGCCAAAGAGGCGCACCACGTGCGCCAATGCGTCGACCTCGCGTAATCCCGCGAGATACGCCGCATCGCGCAGCGTTTCTTTGGTGACCGCCGGAACGTCGAGATATTCGATCGTCGCGTAGGCGTGTTTCTTTGGTTGAAACATCTCGATGCACTGGTCGACGCGCGGGTCGGGCACGCGCGCCACTCCGAGATGCGTTTCAAGTCCGCCGAATCCCACGGTTGAATGGGATTGCGTAAGCATTTTGAAAAGGGAAGTCTTGCCGGTCTGCTGAAGTCCTACGATTCCTGTGCGCACTGACTAATTGTATCGTGCTTCTCTCACAGTCGTGCCGTTATGAGCCAGCCGTCGCCGGCGCGTTCCGCGTGAGCGTCGCGCAAACGCAACGCTTCGCTGAGCTTGCCCGCGCCGCGGCCACCGACGGCCGAACGCGCTGCTTGCGCGCCGATGATCATGGGAGAGATGAACCAATAGATGCGGTCGGCGAGTCGCGCGTCGATGAACGCGCCGAGCACTTCGCTGCCGCCTTCCACCAAAATGCTGATGATTCCCTCGCTCGCCAGTTTCTTCAGCAGCCGGCGCAGAGGCACGCGCTTGCCGGGAAAAGTCCAGACACGCGCGCCGAGCACCGATTTACCGGTTCGCTTCGTAGTGGCGATAATGCATTTTCCCGAGCGCACGACTTGCGAATCGACGGGCGTGCGTAAGCGAGAGTCGAGGACGATGCGCCAGTTTTCCGGCACGCCAGGCGTACGTGGTCCCAGGTGCGGATCGTCTTTCAAGATCGTGTTGATGCCCGCAAGAATCGCCTGATGTTGCACCCGAAGCTTCAACCCTTCGCGCCGCGCGGTTTCATCGGTGATCCATTTAGATTCACCGAGCCGCGTGGTGGTTTTTCCATCGAGACTCGCTCCGGCTTTGATCGAGACGAACGGAAGTCCCGTGCGGCGATATTTCAAATACACTTCGTTCGTAATTTCCGCTTCCGCGGCGCAAACGCCCGAGGTCACCTTGATGCCGGCACGCCGCAGGATTTTCGCGCCGCGTCCCGACACCTCGGGATTGGGATCGGGAATCGCGTAAACAACCTCGCGGATTCCCGCGGCGATGATCGCGTCGGTGCAGGGAGGTGTGCGGCCGAAGTGGCAGCACGGTTCAAGCGTCACATACATCGTCGCGCCGCGCGCGCGTTTTCCGGCGCGCTTCAGGGCCATGACTTCGGCGTGATCCGTGCCGGGACCGCGATGATATCCGCGGCCGACAACGCGCGAGTTTTTCACGATCACGCAGCCGACCCAAGGATTCGGGTACGGCGGCACGCGCGGACGTCGCGCGAGAACCAGCGCCTCGCGCATGAAGAGAAGATCGGACATCGGAATTAACCGCAGATGAACGCAGATAAACGCAGATAAGAACGGATACCCCATCTGCGTTTATCTGCGTTCATCGGCGGTTGCATTTCCTTCTTATTGTACTTTGCTCAGCAAATGCCCGAGCTTATCCTTCTTCACGCGCAGATACGCGCGATTTCCCTCGTGCGGCTGCGTTTCGATGGGCACGCGCTTCAGGATCGTGAGTCCATAGCTTTCGATGCCGGCGATTTTGCGCGGATTATTTGTCAGCAAGTGAATCTTGCGGACGCCCAAGTCCGCGAGAATCTGCGCGCCCACCGAATAGTCGCGCATGTCCGCAGGGAGTCCCAGGTTTTCGTTCGCTTCCACCGTGTCCATGCCGCGATCTTGTAGCGCGTACGCGCGAATCTTGTTGGCCAAGCCGATGCCGCGTCCTTCTTGACTCAGATACAGCAGCACGCCTTCGCCGCGTTCGCCGATCTTGCGCATGGCGGCTTCCAGTTGTCCGCCGCAATCGCAGCGCATCGAATGCAGCACGTCGCCGGTGAGGCATTGCGAATGCACGCGCACCAGCGTGGGACGTTTTGGCGAGATGCGCCCCATCACCAGCGCGATGTGCTGATGATTTTGCGACGGACAATCGTAGACGTGTGCCGTGAACGTGCCGAATTTCGTCGGCAGCTTGGCTTTCGCGACCGCCGTCACCAGACGTTCGCGATGGCGCCGGTATTCGATCAACTCTTCGATCGTCACCGTCTTCAATCCATACTTGCGCGCCATCGCTTTGACTTGCGGTCCGCGCGCCGATTGTCCGTTGGGACCGAGGACCTCGCAGATGGCGGCGAAAGGCCGCAATCCGGCGAGTCTCGCGAGATCGACCGCCGCTTCGGTGTGACCCGGCCGCACCAGCACGCCGCCGGCGCGCGCACGGACCGGAAAAATGTGACCCGGCCGCACCAGATCGAAAGGCCGCGTGTGCGGCGACGCGAGCAAGCGCACGGTATGCGCGCGATCGGCCGCGGAAATTCCGGTGGTGATGTCCTTTCGCGCGTCGACCGACACTGTGAAGTCGCACCCGAAGGGAGTCGCGTTGTCTTCGGGCGGCACCATGGGCGGCAGGTCGAGATCCACGGCCATTTCGCGCGACATCGCCACGCACACCAAGCCGCCGGCGTGCTTGATCATGAAGTTCATGTGCGCCACGGTGGTTTTTTCCGCGGCCACAACCACATCGCATTCGTTCTCGCGATCGAAGCTGTCGGCGACCAGAACCATGCGGCCGCGGCGAATGTCGGCCACCGCGTCCTCCACGTGCTTGGCGGTTTTATTCATTCGACTCTCGCGCGGCGTCCAGCGCCGCTAGCGCGAACAGCGCCGAGTGCGCCGCTTCCACGCCTTTGTTCGTGGCGTTGTTCGCGGCGCGCCGCAAGGCGTCCTTGCGATTGTAAACGGCCAACACTTCGAAGATCACCGGGATGCCGTGATCGAGCGACACGTCCATCACGCCGCGCGCGCATTCGTTGGCGATCAGGTCGAAGTGATGCGTGTCGCCGCGGATCACCGCGCCCAGCGCGATCAATACGTCGAAGCGGTTTTGCCGCGCCAGCGCTTGCGCGACCACGGGAATCTCGAAGCAACCGGGCACCGAATGACGCGAGATGTTTTGCGCCGGCACGCCCGCTTCACGCAGTGTGCGAATGCACCACGTCTCGAGACTCTCGGTGATTTCCGGGTTGAATTCCGCGCGAATGATGGCCACGCGCGCGCGCGCCGCGCGCTCGGGGTCGAGATGCGGCACCGCTTCCGTGTTTTTCTTGCGCGATTTCATTTGGCTGATCTCGTCCCAACTAGTCGCTCCAGATATTTTGCGAGCATGTCTACTTCCACGTTCACGCGATCGCCGGCGCCCTTCCGTCCCAGCGTGGTATGTTCCATCGTATACGCGAGCAGGGAAACGGAGAACCATCCGCGACCGATTCCCGCAACGGTCAAGCTGACGCCGTCGAGCGCGATCGAGCCCTTTTCCGCGACGTATCGCGACAATTTCGCGGGCAACTTAAATCGGTAAATGCGGGCGTCGCCTTCCGGGCGCACCGAACTGATTGTCGCGACGCCGTCCACGTGACCTTGCACCAGATGCCCGCCGATCAAGCTGTTCAGTCGCAGCGAGCGTTCAAGATTCACGTGGTCTCCGGCGCGCAGCGTGCCCAGCGTGCTGCGGCGCAACGTTTCTTGCATGTACACTACCGAAAAGGCACGCGCGGTTTTCCTCTGGACCGTACTGCAAACTCCGTTGACCGAAATGCTCTCGCCCGGCGCGGGACGCCATCGGCGCGGCAACCGGATCGCGACCACGCGTTGGTCCTTGGTGGATTGGATGTCAAGAACGGGGCTCAGAGTTTCAACGATGCCGGAAAACACGATAGAAGGATTATAGCGTGCCGTGGATGTTAGCCGAACGCCGGCGGTTTTTCTTCAACGCAGAGAACGCAGAGACGCAGAGAACATCCGGGGTTCTCTGCGTCTCTGCGTTCTCTGCGTTAAACAAAACCGCCGGCGTTCGGCTAAAGCCTGTCTGGCGCTACAACTTGCTTTCGAGACCTTTTAGATAATCAATCGCCGCGCGGCCGATGTTCTCGGCGCCCGCCTTGAAATCGAAAACTTCGAGGGAAATCCAGCCCCGATACTTTTTCCGCTTCAGCGTGCGGAGCAGCGGCACATAGTCGGAGTGACCCGAGCCGGGCCAGCGCCCATCCATTTCATTGATGTGGACGTGGCGGATCATCTGAAAATACCTGTCCACCAGCACGTCAGGCGGATCGGTTTCATCAGGCGTGTTGTGGAAATCGAACATGGTCTGCACGGCGGGCTTGTTCACGCGGCGCACGATGTCGGCGGTTTGCGCCAGCGTACAATCGACGTCGGTTTGCGAGTGATCAAGCGTTTCCATGCAAATCAAACAATTCCGGGAATGCGCTTGATCGCCCACCGAATGCAGGCCGTCGACCAAGCGATCCACCGCCTGGGCCACCGTCGATCCCTTCACGGTGCCGCGCTGTTTCGGCGATCCCAGCACCATGATGGCTGGTTCCGCTTGGCCTTCGCGCAAGTCGCCGGCCAGGTCGATGAGAGTGCGGAAATAGTCCCAGCTTTTGGCGCGCAACTCGGCGTCGGGCGTGGTGATGTGCAGCCAGTTCGGTGTCACGAGCAGCCAGTGCAGTCCCACGAATTGCAATCCTTCGCTGTGCATAATGTCGCGCAGTTCGCGGCGGCGCGCCGCGAAGATGTCCGCCGTGGAATCGGCCAGCGTGAACGGGGAAACTTCCAAACCGGTGTATCCCATCGCGCGCGCCAGCTTGCAGCTTTCGCGGAAATCGCGTTTTTCAAAAATCTCATTGCAAATGGAATATCGAAATGGCGCGCCGGCCGCGCGTAATGCCGCCGGCAACGCCGCGGCGGCCAATGTTCCGAGAAGTTCGCGCCGATTCATCATTGCGTCACTTGAGATTCGCGTCGATTAAGCGTTCCACCAGCACGACGTCCACCCACGCGCCGGCGAGCTGGCCGTGCTTTTGATGCACACCGACTTCGCGGAATCCCAGACCACGCACCAACTGGCGACTCGCCGTGTTCGTCGCGAGCAAGCGCCCGATCAGCTTGTGATATCCGCGCTCCGCCGCCGTTTCGATCAGCGCGTCGAGCAGCAATCGCCCTAGTCCTTGATGGCGCGAGCTGCGGCTGATGTAAACGCTCGCTTCGCCCACGCCCGCGTAGCATTCGCGCGAGGAATACGGCGTGATCGACGCCCATCCGAGGATCGTCTGCGTGCCGGACGGCGCGACGCCCGGGCCCGGCTTGCAACTTGTGCCGAGTCGTCCGCCCCATTCGGCGACCACGAGATGATTGCCGGGCGCCGAAATTTTTTCCACGATATCGGGGGGCGTGCGCAGACGCACTTCGAGCGTCGCTTGGCCGTCTTCGATTCCTTCGTTGTAGATTTCGGAAATTCTAGCGGCGTCGCGCACTTCGGCCGGACGCACATTCCAGCCGAGTCGCAAAGATTGGGAGGCCAAAAGGGAAGTCCTGAGTGCTGAGTCCTGAGTGCTGAGTTTCCGCGTGGAGATACACGCGATGTGCTGAGCCTTTCGACTCAGCACTCAGGACTCAGCACTCAGCACTTCGGTTTATTTCTTATACCAAGCCGTGTTGATCTCTTCGAAGTTCGCCCACTTCTCCGGCAGGTCGTCTTTCGCGAAGATGGCCGACACCGGGCACACCGGCACGCACGCGCCGCAATCGATGCATTCCACGGGATCGATATAAAGCTGGGTTTCGCCCTCGAACGCGGCCTCGTCCTTCTTGGGATGAATGCAATCTACCGGGCACGCATCAACGCAAGCCGTATCCTTGGTACCTATGCAAGGTTCGGCAATGATATACGCCATTTCTTACTTCCTCCTATGAGGGATCACAGCGAAATTTCAGACCAAGGTTACGATAGCACAAGGAATCGCGGGCATGCCAAGAAAAAACGCCCGCTTCACTGCACGGCGATCGTGACTAGGTTGCTGTACTGGTTTCCCACGCCAATCTGAAGCGACACGCTGCTTCCCGGCGTGATGAAGGTCGGTACCGTGGCATTGATTTGCCAAAGTCCCACGAAACCGGGCGCGAGACCGCTGAAGGATACCGACGCGCTCAACCCGCCGATCAAAACTGTAGGATGTGCCTGCGTCAGGATGAGCGGACTCCCGTTCGCGGGCGCCGCTTGGCCGGCGGGCAGCGCGGGCGTGGTCGGTCCCGCGCCTGTCGCGAAAATCTGGATGGTGCTGCCGCGCGCCGCGGGACTGGTGGGCCCGTTCAGCGAGTTGTTTTGATTGAGCACGGCTCCTTGTCCATCCGGCAGCGAGTTCAACGTGAAAATGCCTGGATCGACGCTCCCCGTGCCGACACTCGACAGCACCGTAGCGCCGTTGGCATAGACAATCTGGATCGGAACGAACGCGCCCTGGATTCCAGGCGGCATTTGAAAATTGATTTGCGTGGGACTCACGTAGATCAACGGCGCGGCTTGCGCGCCCACACTTGAATACGACCACCCGGAATTCGTATACACCGCTGTTCCGCCGACGTTCACCGTCGCGCCGCCGAGCGTCGTGGGAAGCGGCAGCGTTGTCGCCGAGAGCGTAGGCGAGCTCGACTGTACGGGCGTGAACGCCGAAGCCAGCGCACCGCCGACCGCGCCCGTCTGAAACGGATGCGTTCCGGCGGGACTCCACGCGTCGAACGATGCCGCATTGGTAACGGCGGCGATGGCCGGTCCGATCACAGGTGTGATCACCGCGATCGAGTTTGTGTTTGGGATCGTCACCACCATCCCGGCGCATTTTCCACCGAGGGAGAATGAAACGATCTCTGCGGCACCGGAGATTCCAGGCACTGAGACGGCCTGGCCATTCCCAATTGAAACCGTGTCGATGACGGCGCCATTGGAAATTGCGAACGTGTCGCAGGGCGTGTTTCCGTAAGCGAAAGCGCTCGCGGGATTCGCCAGTGTCGCCGTGCCAAGAGGCTCAAGCGTCAGTGTTGTCGTCTGGATAAAGTCGAGAGCTCCACTGGCCGGAATGACCGCGGGAAAAGCCGCAATGCCTGTCATGGCGATCGGCTGCGGAACAAAGAGCGTCGCCGCGACGCTGCCCTGGACAAGATCAACGATCGTGACACGATTCATGCTTGTACTGGCTACGTAGCCGAGAAACGGCGAGTTGCCAAAGTTGCCCGAAACCAAAGTGTCGCCGGCGTAGGCCGCCGCCGGAATCCCCGTGATCTTTTGTTTGACCGTTCCCGACGCCAAGTCGATTAGCGAAAGTGAGCTATCGCCTGAGCTCGAGACGATCGCCTGATTCGTGATCGTTGTGCTTCCACTGGACTCGTACGAAAAACAGTAAGCGGCGTACGCTCCCGATCCGACATTGAAAGCATTTAGGATCGTGCCGTCGTTTTGGATGTGCGTGACCGTGCTGCCTGATGAGGTCACGAGGAAGGTTCCATCGGGACACGACGCCACATCGAACGGTGACGTAATTTGCACAGTCTTCACCGGGACGACACCGCTTGAAGTCGCTTGCAGAATCGTCACAGTATTGTCGCCGGTATTGGCGACGGCTAGAATCGCCGTTGTCGACGTGCCCGACGAATACGCGGCCACGCCCTGCGGCATCCGACCGACGGCGTAGGTTTGCACCGAATACACTTGGCCGAAAGACGCGGGGGCCGCGCCGAAAACTGTCAGCAGGATCACGGCGGCGCGGATTATCGAGCGGTTCATTGATTTGGATGGTAGCACGTCGAGCAAACCGGGAGCCCGATGCTAAAATAAACGGATGCTCAAAGTGGGCTTCATCGGATGGCGTGGCATGGTCGGCTCGGTGCTTCTGCAAAGGATGCGCGAGGAATCCGACTTTGACGGGCTCGAAAGCCATTTTTTCTCGACCTCCAACGCCGGCGGCGCACCGCCGCCCGAGGCGCATCACAAAACGCTCCTCGACGCTCACGACATCGAGACGCTCAAGCGCTTTGACGTGCTGGTCTCGTGCCAGGGCGGCGACTACACCAAGCGCGTCTTCGCGCCCCTGCGCCGCGACGGCTGGTCCGGCTATTGGATCGACGCGGCGTCCACGCTGCGCATGGAAAAAGATGCGGTGCTGTTACTCGATCCCGTGAATCGGCCGGTGATCGAAGCGGGATTGCGCGACGGGGTCAAGTCCTACATCGGATCGAATTGCACCGTGAGTTGCATGCTGATGGGTTTGGCTGGATTGTTTCAGCACGACATGGTCGAGTGGATGACCACGATGACCTATCAAGCGGCGTCCGGCGCGGGCGCGGCGAAAATGCTCGAGCTGGTGAAGCAAATGGGCCGGCTCGCCGGGAAAGCCGACGCGACCCCCGGTGCGAGCACCGACGCGCTGCTCGCCGAGCAACTCGTAACCGCGGAACAGCGTCATCCCGATTTTCCGGTTGCCGAAATCGGCGCGCCGCTGGCCGGCAGTTTGCTCGCCTGGATCGACAGCGAGGTGCCCGGCGGACAAACGCGCGAGGAGTGGAAGGGCGAGGCCGAGACGAACAAGATCATGGGCACGAAGCGCACGATTCCCGTCGACGGCATCTGCGTGCGCATCGGCACGATGCGCTGCCACAGTCAGGGCGTGTGCGTGAAGCTGCGCCGCGACGTACCTCTTGACGATATTGAAGGCATTCTTCGTGCCTCGAACCCGTGGGTCCGCGTGATTCCCAACACAAAGGAGGCTACGCTCAAGTGCCTGACGCCGGCGGCGGTCTCCGGCACGCTGAATGTGCCCGTGGGACGCGTCCACAAATTGCGGATGGGTCCCGAGTATTTAGGCGCGTTCACCGTAGGCGATCAGTTGTTGTGGGGTGCGGCCGAGCCGTTGCGCCGATTCCTCGGAATGTTGCGGGATCGCTCCTAGCGTTCTCTGCGCCTCTGCGTCTCTGCGGTGAAAAAAGCGTTTTTCTACCGCAGAGACGCAGAGGCGCAGAGAAAACCAAAACAGCGTAGCGAGAGGATGCCTTTCTAGGGCGCTCGAAGTTTTGTCCACTGCGGTTTATTTTTCCAACTGAATCAATGCGTTACTGCGAGGCAGGGGTTCGCCTTCTTGACACGCGTGATAGCCTGGGCTCAAGGAGCGAATAAAAAACAAACTATGACAACTCCCGCACAACGCCAGGCACGACGCGCCAACGGCACGCACTCCACTGGACCCAACACGGCGGACGGCAAAGCGCGATCCTCGCAGAATGCCGTCAAGTTCGGATTTTTCGCCCGCGACCCCGTGGTCCGCGGCGAGGATCAAGCGGAATGGACGCAGTTCCGCGACGAAATGATCGCGGGACTCGCGCCCGCCGATCGCGCGCAGCGTATGCTCGCCGAGCGCGTCGCCGATTGCGCGTGGCGTCTGCGGCGATTTCCGGTGGTCGAAGCGGCGCTGTTCAATGTGAACATGGCGCAGGACGAAGAATGGCTCGCCGAAGTGGGAGACGATGACTCGGCCGCGCAAGCGCCCGACACGGCGATGGGTCGCGCGTTCATGCACGATTGCAATCACTCGGGCTCCTTCGTCAAGTTGTCGCGCTATGAAACAGCAATCGAGCGCGCGTTGAATCGCAATTTGCAGACGCTGCGGACGCTGCAAGCGGCGCCAAAACAAAAATTACAAAACGAACCTACCGAGGGGTTAAACGTCGTGCAGTTAGCAGCTTAGCGCTGTCTCTGCGGGCCTCTGCGTCTCTGCGTCTCTGCGGTGAAAAAACCATAAGCCATAACCTTGCCTTAGCCAAAGACGAAAGATTTTTTCACCGCAGAGACGCAGAGACGCAGAGAAAACCAAAGACGAGACTGCTGATAAACTGAGTGCATGAAGCACGCTCTGGCGCTCCTGTGCTTGTGTGCAAGTCTATCGCTTCATTCCCAGCAACACGCTCTTACCGACGCCGATCTCGCGCTGCTCAAAGGCGTTTCGGACGCCGCGATTTCACCCGATGGCGCGATGGTCGCTTGCACGCGCACGACAACCGATTACGCGAAAAACACCGTGTCGAGCGAAGTGGTGATCGTGAACGCAACAACGGGGCAAGCGCTGCATGCGTTTCCTGGATCGCAGCCGCAGTGGGCGCCGAACGGACGCAGTCTCGCATTTCGCGGGCGGGCTCCCGACCAGGATCACGAAGGACTGTGGGTTTACGACACCTCCGCCGCGGGACCGCGCTTCCTCACCGCGATCGAAACGGTCGACACCTGGCTCGGCGCGGGCGCGCTGCGCAATTTCGCGTGGTCGCCGGACAGCGCGACGATCGCGTTCGCCGGAGCCGACCCGCCGCTGCCGCCGCCCGATACCGACGTGCGCGAAATCACACGGCTCATCTACAAAACGCGCACCGGATTTTCCAATGGCCGCCACACCCACATTTGGCTCGTGCCCGCGGCGGGCGGCGCGCCGAAAATCCTTACTCCAGGACTCACCGACGAGCATTCCCTGGCGTGGTCGCCCGACGGACGGCGCGTCGTTTTCATCGGCAATCACTCCAAGGATCCCGAGAGCAACTACAACAATCACGTTTTCGCGGCGGAAGTGCCGTCCGGCGTGGTTACGCAGTTGACGCGGACAAAAGGCACGGAATTTCGTCCGCAGTATTCGCCGGACGGCAATTGGATTGCGTTCCTCGGATGGTCGCGCGAGTTGAACACGCGCGATTCTCCCGCCGAGGACACGCAATTGTGGATCATGCCGGCGCTGGGAGGCGTGCCGCGGAAACTGAGCGCCTCGCTCGATCGGCGCATCAGCGACTTCGCGTTTGCCGCAAGCAGCCGCGCGATTTACTGCCTGGCGGGCGATCACGGTGCGGCCGAGATCTTCAGAATTTCCACCGATCGCGGCACGGTGGAGAACATCACCAGCGGCAACATCACGGTGCGGTCGTTTTCGCTCGACGCGAAAAATCTTCGCCTGGCGTGGGCGCAAACCGACACCACGCACGCCCCGGAAGTGTTTATTTCCGCCGGCGACGGCCGCTCGCCGCGCCTGTTGACGCGCGAGAACGACGCGTTCGCGCGCAACGCCGCGGCCCAGAATTCCGACGCGTTCACCTTCGACAGCTTCGACGGCTTGCGCGTGCAAGGATGGGTGATGAAGCCGCTCGGCGCACAGGCGTCTCGCAAGTATCCAACGGTGTTGTACGTGCACGGCGGTCCGCACGGTATGTTTGGATACGCGTACAACGAGCAAATGCAATTGCTCGCCGCGCAGGGTTACGGCGTGGTGTACATCAATCCGCGCGGCAGCAACGGTTACGGTCAAAACTTCAGCGACGGAACGGCGATGAGTTGGGGCGGCGGCGATTACAAAGACTTGATGGCCGGACTCGACTACGCGATCGCCCACAATCCCTGGATCGACGCGGAGCATCTCGGCGTGGTGGGCGGAAGCTACGGCGGCTTCATGACCAATTGGATCGTCACGCAAACGCGCCGCTTCAAAGCGGCGGTGTCGATTGCGGGTTTGAGCAACTTGGTCAGTTTTTATGGGACGTCGTTATATCCCGATTTGATGGAAGCGGAATTTCACGGCGTGCCTTGGGACAATTGGGACATGCTGTGGCAGTGGTCGCCGCTCAGCCACATCAAAGATGTCACCACGCCGTTGTTGCTGCTGCATGGCGAAATCGACAACGATGTGCCGATCACCCAGGCGGAAGAAATGTACATGCCGCTGCGCAAGCTGGGTGTGCCGGTGGAGTTGGTGCGATATCCCGGCGAGGGCCATGGATTCCGGCAGCCGCGCCACGTTTTGGATTCGCATCAGCGCATTTCCGATTGGTTCGCGAAGTATTTGAGACCGTAAATTGCGCCGCGCTCCATATAGACTGTTGGAATCGTGCGTCAAACCGTTTTCGCGATAACGACCGTGGCGGCTGCGGTGTACTCGCTGGCCGCGTCGCTGCGCTCCAACATCGAACAGGACTTGTGGTGGCAGCTCGCGTCCGGCCGCTGGATGTGGACGCATCATGCCGTCCTGCGCACGGAAGTTTTTTCCTACACCGCAGCCGGCGAGCCGTGGACGTACTCGACCGCCGGCGAAATCATTTTCTACTTGCTGCAACGCCTGGGCGGATTCCCGCTGCTGCTGTCGCTGGCGCCCATCGCGTGTCTCGCGGCAGTGGCTTTATGCTGGGGCCGCAACCCCAGCCTGCTGCGGGCCTCCGTGGTGGTGGTTGCGATTCCCTTGATCGCGCAACGCAGCGCCGTGCGCGCCGAATTGTTCACGATGGTCTTGCTCACCGCGTTTCTAGTGATCCTTTGGAACGATCACTTGGAAGACGGTGCGCACGCGCGCCGCTTGTGGATGTTGCCGGCCCTGATGGTGGCGTGGGTGAATCTGCATCCGGGATTTATTCTGGGACTTGGCGTCGTCGCGCTGTTCACCGTGCGCCACCCTCGCCGCTTGATTCTTCCGGCCGCGGCGACGGCGGCGGCGACGTTTGTGAATCCTTTTGGATTCCGGATCTATGCGTGGGTCGGTTCGCTCGCCGGCATGCTGCCGCTGCCCGCGCCGGTTCACGCCGCGCTGGCGAGCGTGTTGGGAACGACGTCGGCCACGGCGTCATCAAACTTCATCATCGAGTTTCTTCCCGCGCCGATTTCGTGGGGCACGCTGCTCGACGCCTTTCTGTGGCGCGACGCGGCGTGGTCGAGCTTTTGGTTGATGCTGCTGTTGTCGGCGGTAGCCGCCATCGTTGGCGTTTGGCGGCGCCGCGCGTGGGGCGCGTTGATTCTTGCGCTGGCCGCGCCGCTGGCGATCGCGCGCTTGCGTTTTATCGGTGAGTTTGCGGTGTGCGCCGCTGTGATCGCGCCCGATTTGCTGGAAGGCTTAGCGCCGATGTTCGGGCGGATGTTCGGGCCGTGGACCGAGCGCTTGGCGCAGCGATTCGAGCACGCGGGTTGGCGGATCGGCTGGGCCACGGTGCTGGCGGCGTTTTGTCTCGCGAACAGCGCCGACCGAATCACGAATCGCTATTACTTTCGCCAGGGCACGGTCTCTTCATTCGGATTGCGCTTCGGACAGGAGCCGCCCGATCGCGCCATCCAATTCGTTCGCGATCATCGTTTGCCGGGACCTATTTTCAATCACTACAATCTCGGCGGATACATGACGTGGGCCGCGGCGCCGGGCTCCGCGCCCGGTCCCGGCCAGCCCGAGTATCTCGATTTCGTCGATGGCCGCGGCGATCCCTTTGGGCCCGATCTTCTTTATCAGGCGGAGCGCATGGCGGAACAGGCGCCCGACGGTTCCGACTGGCGCGCCGCGATCGCGCGCTGGAACATCGCGACAGTTGTGGTGCGCGTCACGCGGCAATACGGCATCGAGGGCGTGCAAGGTCCGGCGTTCTGCGAGTCGAGCACTTTCCATTTGGTCTATCTCGATTCCGTCTCGGCCGTTTTCACGCGCGCGGAAGATCCGGCCACACCGGCGCTCGATTGCAAGACGGTGCGCATGCCGCCGCCGCGCGCCGATGCGTCGCCGTGGGATCGTTACAACGCGCTCGCCGCGGCGGGCCGCGTCTACTGTTCGCTGGAACGCTACCAGGAGGCGGAACAGTCGTGGCGCGCCGCCGCGGAAGTTTTCGGCGATGGGGCGGAGATGCGTCTGAACTTCGGCGAATTGCTCCTTCGCCAAAAACGCATGAGCGAAGCGGAGCGGGAATATCGCGCCGCGCTGGCGCTCCATCCCACCGCGGGAACATTTGCCGCGCTCGGCGGATTCCTGAGCGACGAGGAGCGAATTCCCGAGGCCAACCAGTTGCTGCGCGCGGCGGCGGCGCGCGAGAGCCGTCCGTTTGGAACTTGGCTGCGAATCGCGCGCAACGAATTGACGCTGAATCGTCCCGCCGAGGCGCTCGACGCGCTCGAGCGGGCCCAACGCGCCAGTCCCTTTCAAGGCGATGCCGCGTATTTGGGCGTGCTGGACATGGCCGGCTTGTTGAGCGCGAAAGGGAAGGCGTTGCTCGCGCTGAAACGCCCGCAAGAAGCCGTGGCGGCGCTCGAAAAATCGCGGGAACTGTCGTGGGGTGTCGGGCAGCCGCCGGACTTTTGGATCACCCTGGCCCAAGCGTATCGCGAAGCCGGACGCTCCGCGGATGCGGCGCGCGCCGCCCGCGAGATCGGCCGGGCGTCATCAGCCGCATCGCCGTTTCAGCAGATCAATCAGCTAGCGCCGATCATTCAATGACGGTTGCCGTTTGCCGGTTGCCAGTTCTTCACTTTTGCCTTTTGCCTTTTGCCTCTTGCCTTCGTCTTTGCCCTTTTCCTTCGTCCTCCCGCTCGAAGGCGAAGAAAGTTCTTGACTACTATTTTAGTTTAATCTAAATTACAACCATGACTCCCGGTCCCAACGTCTTCGCCGCCATCGCGTCGCCGCGCCGCCGGGAGATCCTGCGCTTGGTCTGGCGCGACGAACTTTCGGCCGGCGCGATTCACCAGGCGATGCCCGACGTGACCTTCGGAGCCGTCTCGCTGCAGTTGCGCCAGTTGGAGGCGGCGGGCCTGGTCGAGTCGCGCGGGGAAAAGCAATTTCGCTACTATCGGGCGCGTCACAAGGCGCTGGGGCCCGTCGCCCGGATGCTGGAGCGGATGTGGGACGACGCGCTGTGGCGCTTGAAACTCGCCGCGGAGTTGGAAGCGTCGCGCCGCGGACCAAAGGCGCGCAAGCGCAAGAGGAGAAAATCAAAATGAATTTACCGAATCGTCTGAATCGCGATATCACCATCGAAGCGCCGCGCGATCTGGTGTTTCAATTCTTCACCGACACGCCGCACTGGGCGGCGTGGTGGGGCGCGGGCTCCACCATCGACCCGCGGCCGGGCGGCAAGGTGTACATCCGTCATCCCAACGGCGTGGAAGTGTCTGGCGAAGTGCTGGAGGTTGCGGTTCCCGAGCGGATTGTGTTCACGTACGGCTACGCGAGTGGCGCGCCCATTGGGCCAGGGCAGTCGCGCGTCACGATTCACTTGGACGAATCGGCGGCGGGCACGCGTTTGCGCTTGGCCCACGATTTCGCCGACGCCGCGGCGCGCGATCAGCACGTGCAAGGCTGGAGATTCCAGCTATCGCTGTTCTCGAACGTGGTCGCCAACGAATTACACGCGGGCGCCGCGGGACTTGTCGACGCTTGGTTCGACGCCTGGGCGGAACCCGACGACAGCGCACGTCGCGCGACGCTCGACCGCATCGCCGCTCCGGGCGTGCGTTTTCGCGATCAGTACAGTTTGCTCGACGGCCTTGATGATCTGTCGGCGCACATCGCAGGTGCGCTGCGCTTCATGCCGGGAATGCGCTTGAAACGCGACGGCAACGTACGGCACTGCCAGGGCACGGTGCTTGTGAATTGGGTTGCGGTTTCCCCTGACGGTCAGCAGCGCGGCGGCGGTGCGAATGTGTTTGTCTTCGGCGCCGACCGCCGCATTCTGTCCGTTGCAGGATTCTGGAACCCTGCGTCGGCTTAACGGGATCGAGAGGATGAGCACGATAAAACCTCATCCTGTTAAAGTGTGCTGCTTTTCTTTGTGATCTTTGTGTCTTTGTGGTGAACCGAGTTGTTACTGCGCGGACTTCCGTTCGCGCTTGTACGGGTCCTTCAAATACTTTTCCACCTCGGCCTGCGCACCCTGCGTATCGTCGCGGGTGCGCTGCGCCAGGCGATATTCGTTCACCGCGCGATCGCGCTGGCCCGAGATGTCGTAGATTTTGCCGAGGCTGATGTGCGACCACACTTCGGTCCACGCCGGATCGCGGTCGCCGTTGAGCGCGTCGCGGAAGGCATTGGCGGCGGTATTGTAGTCGCCGCGGTTGAAGAACACTTCGCCCAAGCGGAAATGCGCCAGCGAACTGTTGCGCGACTGGTCGAGGGCCCGCTGGTATTCCTTGATCGCTTGATCGTATTCGCCGGCGTCGGCCAATTGCTGGCCTTTCACGATCGCGACTTTCAAACGAAGCGCCGGTGAATTTTTCAGAATGCGATTGTCGGGATCGATGATGACTTTCTTCGGCCGGCCGAAACATTCGATCGTGAAATCGCTCGACGTGCCGGACACCTCCACGCGCTGCGTTTCGGGATTGCCCTCGGTCTCGATGCGAACGTCCACGGGCATTTTGAATGTGTCGAGGTCCTGGCGAATCTGGCCGACGATCTTGAATCCTTTTTGCGTGCGATAGACGATGTACGTCGACTTGAATTCCGGCGCGCCCGTGGATTCGAACCACTGGATGAAGAATCCTTCGAGATTCTGCTTGGAGACCGCCTCGAATTCCGCGCGGAATTGCTCGGTGGAAACGCCGCCGCCATGGTATTTCGCCAGCACGTTGCGGATCGCCGTGAAAAACGCCTGGTCGCCGACCACGCCGCGGAGCATGTTCATCACCACGGCGGGTTTTTTCGCCAGCACCGAATCGTATTCGGGCGAATATTCTTCCAGATTGGTTCCCCGCGTGATCGCCGTCGAGTCGTTGGAGAGCGCCACGACGGTGAATTCGCGATTCAAGTCCTCGGTCGCGAGTTTGCCGGCGGATTCTTCGGTCCAAAGCAGTTCGCCGTAGGTGCCCATGCCGACATCGATCCACAAATCTTGCCGGGTGGCAGGGGAAACCGTGTACCGCCACCACTGGTGCGCGATTTCGTTGGCGAGAATCCGATTGTTCACATGCGTGCCCGTCGCGGCGGGCGAGAGGAAAATCAGTCCCGGTGCGGCGTAGCTGTTCACCGAGCCTTCGTCGATTTCCACCAGCGCCATTTGCGTGACCAGATCCGGTCCCCACTTCGACGTGAAGTAGGTGAGCATTTTTCCGGCCGCTTCGCCGTATGCTTCCGACGCGGCCTTTTGGTCGCCGCGGAAATACACGTCGACCGCCGCGCCGCCCGACGTTACTTTCGTGACGGCCTCGCGCACCGCGGCGATGCTTCCCGGCAGCGAGGGACGATCGAACTTCGAGCTGTAGACGAGCTTTCCCCCGGGCGCGGTTTTCGCGCCGCCCAAATTGAGGCCGGAGGTCAACACGGTGTACGCGGCGGGCACGGTGACGTTGTATTCCGCCGTGAAGCGATCCACGTCGTAGTTGGCCACCGGAAACCAGCGGCCGGGGTAAAGCAAATAACTGACCGGATCGCCGACGTACGCGAGCTTCAATCCGTCGACCGGTTGATTCTCGCCGTTGGCCAGCACGCCTTCATACTCGATGGTGAACGAGGAAGCTTGACCCTTCAGGAGCGGTTGGTCGAACGTCAACCGGAGCGTCCCTTCCTGCTGGAATCGCTCGACGTTGATGGTTTTTCCGTGGGCGTCGGCGACGCGCGAGACGCGCAGGTTGTTGTTCAGCTCGACGACCGTGGAGATGGAATCGTCTTCCGGAACGAATCGGCAGACCGTTTTCGCCTTGAGCGTGTGCGTTTGCGGGATCAACTCGAGGTCGATCGAATATCCGTTGATATGAATGCGTCCCGAACGGGCCAGGGTGCGGGATTCCTGCGCGGTCGCGGCGACCGTTATTGCGAACAGCGATGCGAGGACGATGGCGCGATGCTTCATCGGCCTGCCGCCATTTCCGCCACGCGCTCGGCGGCGCGGGTCATGGGATCGCCGTCGGTCGCCAGGAGTCGCGAGACTTCGGCCAATCCGCGGCGTTGGTCGTCGCGCGCCGTCGATGACTCGAGGAGGCGCGCCGCCTCGGCGGCTACGGCTTGCGGTGTGAATGCGTCTTGAATCAATTCTTCGACAACCCTGCGTCCCGCGACGAGGTTCACCATGCTGTAATAGGGCGTTCGTACCAAGAGACGCCCCACACGCCACGTAGGTTGCGTCACTTTGTAGACTACCACCATTGGCGCGCCCAGAAGCGCGGCTTCCACCGTGACTGTGCCCGAGGCTACGATCGAGACGTCGGCGTGGGCCAGGAGGTCCCACGAGGCTGACGGCCCCGAGATTTGCGTGGCGCCGGGCGCGACATCGGCGCCCGCGATTCCCGGCGCCAGCGCCACCGCCGGCTGCGCGGGAAGTCGCTTCGCGGCGTCCAGCATGCCCGGTAAGTTCAAGGCGATTTCCTTGCGCCGGCTTCCGGGCAGCAACGCGACAAGCGGCCGCGCAGGATCAAGGTTCCAGCGTGCGAAAAACTCGGCGCGCGGCATGGCCGGCTCGATCCGACGCGCCAGCGGATGGCCGATGTACTCGGCGTTGACACCGCGGTCGCGGAACCATGCTTCTTCGAACGGAAAGATGCACAGAAGCCGGCGGACGAGTCGCGCAATCTGCCGCGTGCGCCACGGCCGCCACGCCCAAGCCTGCGGAGCTACTAGATAAAGTACTGGTATATCTATTTTCTGTAATTGCTTGGCAACGCGCAGGTTAAAGTCCGGTGAATCGACCAGGATCGCGAGCTTGGGCCGCCGCCGTTCGGCTTCTTTCACTAGATTCTTGAAGTGTCCGTAGATGCGCGGGATGTCGCTGAGGACTTCCTTTAGACCTACCGTGGAAAGCGCCGACGCGTCGACGGTGACTTCGCATCCGGCGGCTTTTAGGCGCTCGCCGGCGCATCCGAAAAAGCTGACGTTGGGGTCTTGGCGGTGCACGGCTTCAGCCAACCATGCGGCGTACCGGTCGCCGGATGCTTCACCGGCGGAAATCAAAATGTCGGACACAAGACCATTGTATCGCGGGGTGGTTTGCCCGGTTGCAGTTGTCAGAACCATTCGCGGTAGCGAATGGGTGCGCCGGCGCCGGCATTCGCGAGCCGATCCGCTACCGCGGATGGTTCTGACTCAACGACGCGGCGGTTTGGCGCGTCTGACATCATATAAGGATGAGAGTGCACGCCGCCGTTCTCGCGCTTGTGGTGTCGATACCGGCGGTGCTGGTAAGTCAATCTGCGTTGACTTTTGAGAAAACCGAGTACACCGTGCGCGCGGGACAGCCGGTGGAACTGGCGGTCGCGCCCGAGTCGCGCGATTTTCTGAAGAATGCGGTGGAACGTCGCGTGAGCTTGCGGGGCAAAGAAGCGTCGCCACGGATCACTGTTGCCCCGAACGCCGACGGCACGGCGATCCTGTTGGCCGCGTCGCTTTCCGCCACTCCCGGCGACTACTCCGTCGATGTAACCGCGTCGTCGCCCGGAAGCGACACGCGAACCGCCGCGATTACGGTACACGTGCTGGCGCGCGAGTCTCCCACGATGGTCGCGGGCGCTGCGGCGGCCACGCCGCCGCCGGTGATTCTGATCAACGGTTGGACGCCCGGATCCACCTCGTGTGGACTCGATGCATCTTTTCTGGGCGGCACCTTCGGCACGCTCGGATCAAAGTTAAACGCCAGCGGCATCCCCACGGTCTATTACTTCGACACGTGCGCGGAGTGTCCGAACTGCACGATTGAAAACCTGGGAATCATGCTGAACGATTTGATCAACGGCACCGCGACCACGCCCGGCATCGAGTACACCAACGGGATGCTCGTGCCGCAGATCGACATCATCGCCTTCGACATGGGTGGACTGGTGGCGCGCGCGTATCTCAGTGGATTTCAGCCCAACGGTGCATTCGCCACGCCGGTGAATTCGCGAATCCGCAAGCTGATCGAAATTGCCGTGCCGAATTTCGGGACGTTTCTCGCGACCAACTCGTCGCAGAGTCCGCAGACGCTGGAACTCGCGCCGGGCAGTCCGTTGATTTGGAATCTAGCGCGATGGAATCAAGGTTCCGACGATTTGCGCGGCGTCGACGCGCTGGCGATCATCGGAAACGCCGGCGCACTCAACGGTGCGAGCGGTGGAACCACCGGGTACAGCGACGGCGTGGTGTCGACCACCAGCGCGTCGATCGGATTCGCCACTGGAATTGCGGCGAATCGCACCCGGATTTTGCCGTACTGCCACACCACCAACAATCCGCTGGTGAGTTGCGCGTCGGGAGCGGCGCCGATCGCCTTCGTCGATTTGGCGCCGCAAACGCTCACGATCATCGACTCATTTCTCACCGGCACCACCACGTGGCAATCCACCGGGACGGCGCCGGCGGCCGACACGTTTCTCGCCACGCTCGGCGGCGTGTTGTTTGCGCTCGAAACGGCTTCGAACGTGATCGTGTCCGATGTGACTTCGGTGTCATTGGGCTCTGTCGCCATGCAAGCGGGCGTACCGGCGGGCGAGTTTTACTACACGGATTTTGTGAAGGGCAGCGGCGCCCTGATTTTGAAGAGCTCGTCGCTTGGATCGCTGAATTGCATGAACTACTTGCCGGTCGCCGGGCGTTACTCGTCGGTGCGCTGCAAGGAGTCGCCGTATATTACCGGCGTGTCGCCGGAGGAAAGCGGCAGCGCGGCGGTGGTGGCGGCGGGCGCGACGATCACCATCAGCGGATCGGGCTTCGGGTCGCGTTGCAACGGCTGCGCGGTGACCGCGTTTTTCCAAGCCACCACGCCGGGCATCGCGCTCGCGACTCCCTCGTGGACGAATACGGCGATCACCGCGACGATTCCTTCGGCCTTCCAAGGTTTCTTTGAGCTTGTCGTGACCGCGGCCACCGGCACCGACAGCATCAACATTGTGGTGCAGTCGGCCACCACGCCGGTGCTGAACGCGGCGGGCGTGGTGAACGGCGCGGACTACACGGCCACGCTGGCGCCTGGCTCGATCGCGTCGGCGTTCGGTACATCGCTGGCGACGAGCACGGCCAGCGCCACGGCGGTGCCGCTGCCCAACACTTTGGCCAGCGCGCAACTGCTGGTGAACGGATCGGTCGCGCCGCTCTTCTACGTGTCACCGGCGCAGATGAATTTCCAAGTGCCGTTTGGCGTGTCGGGATCGACGACCTTCCAAGTTTCCGCGGCGGGACTTTCTACTTCGACGATCACCGCGAATGTCGCCGCCACCGCGCCGGGAATTTTCAGCGTAGATTCGTCCGGCACGGGGCAGGGCACGGTCTTGAATCAGGATTTTTCGGCGAATAGCGCGTCGAATCCCGCGACCGTTGGTTCCGTGATTCAAATTTACTGCACAGGACTCGGGGACGTGATGCCTACGCTGGCTGCGGGCGCGGCCGGCGCGACTAGCGCGCCGTTCAACGCGACCGTCGCGATGCCGTCCGTGACGATCAACGGCGTGAATGCGCCGGTGCAATTCTCCGCGATCGCGCCGGGGTTCGTCGGCTTGTATCAAGTGAACGCGCAAGTACCGCCGGGCGTTTCGGGCAGCACGCTGTCGCTGCAAATTTCGGTGAGCGGTACGGTGTCGAACACCGTGACGGTCGCAGTGAAGTGAAGCGCGATCACAGTTCGGGCAGATCGTGGCTTTTGAGGCTGTCCTGCAGAATCTCCAGATTGATGTAGGCTCCCGCTGCCAAGAGTTTCCGATACGCGGTGGCAAGATCGTCGAGCAGTTTCAAGCCGAACGCGTCTTCGAGCACGCCGACCGTGCCCAAAACGTTCAAGCCTTCCTCCTGCGCGGTTCTTCGTGCCTTCCGATCGTCGAGTAGCACGAGGTCAGCCCGGAGTTCCTTGGCAAGCTCTATGGCGCTGGTCTCGCCGATGCCAAGGCCGGTTCGGAGCGGCGTTAATCGATCCGTGCCGCTCATCGCTGGGCGAACCTTGATCCACGAGGCGGTTGAAATCTCGACGGCAGCGGGAAGATGTTGCCCCGACCTTGTGAGTTCCTCGAAAACTTCGGGAGTGATGGTGATCTCGCCGTAAAGTTTCGGCAGAAGATCTAGGTGACCGATCTTGGTGAGTACGATGAGCGGAGAGGAGTTCGATACGACGATCACGATCTGAGGTTGGCGATGGTTCGGCGGTCGTCGTCCCAATCTTCTGATCCGTAGCTCAGCGGCGTGACTCCGTGCATGGCCGCGAAGTCCATGAACATCGCCAGCGGCGTGGCCGATAGGTCCGCCGCTCGGCCGAGCGACACCTCACCTTCGCGAAACAGCTCGAGGGCAATTAGCTTCGCAGCTTCCTCGGATACGTCTCCGGTATCTAATTTGGCTGCGGCAACCAAGTCTGACGGTAGCTGAACGTTCACGGATGCCATCCTCCTAGCTTAGCGCAATTTCATTCGCGAGGAAATCTGACGTATACTCGCCAACATGAACTTCACTCGTCGCGATCTTGGAAAAATGGCGTTGGCCGCCGTGCCGGCCGCAAAGCTCTTGGCGTTGGCAAAGCCCGATTCCAAATGGGGCGGCGTGCAAATCGGCATCAACGCGCCGTACAGCTTCCACAACATGCCCGCGGACAACGACAGCGTGCTCGCCGACATCGTGGAACTCGGGCTCAGCGCGGTGGAACTGCGCTCGCAACCGATCGAGCAATTACTGGGCGCGCCGAAGGTCACCGGCGCGGGCCGCAACGCCACGGACGAGAAAAAAGCCGCCGCCAAAGCATCCGCCGAGGAACTCGCCAAGTGGCGCAGGGGCGCTTCCATGGAGAAAATCGCGGAAGCCGGCAAGAAATGGCGCGACGCCGGCGTGAAAATCGAGATTGTGAAGTTCGACGGCGTCGACACCATGCCGGACGACGTGGCCGATTACACGTTCCGGTTCGCCAAGGCCCTCGGCGCCCGCGCGATTTCCTGCGAAATTCCGTTGAGCCGCACCAAATGGTACGGGGAATTCGCGGCGAAACACAAAATGATGGTGGGGTATCACGGCCACACCAACATCACCGATCCCGAGGCGTTTGGGCGTCCCGAAAGTTGGGAGCAGGCGATGACGTATTCGCCGTACAACGGCATTAACCTGGACATCGGCCATTTCATCGCCGGAAACAGCAAGTCGCCGGTGGAGTTTTTGAAGAAGCACGTCGACCGGATCACGCACATTCATCTGAAGGACCGCAAACTGAACGGCGGCCCGAATTTCCCGTGGGGTCAAGGCGACACGCCGATCAAGGAAGTGTTGCAACTGATGAAGAAGGAAAAGTATCCGTTCCAAGGCACGATCGAATTTGAGTATACGGTGCCCGAGGGTTCGACGGTGATGGCAGAATGCGCCAAGTGCGTCGCGTATTGCAAGGACGCGTTGGCGTAGCCCGCGCACGAATGGAGCTACACTGAAGTCATGACCGAATTGCGATCGCTGACACCTGAGGAATTAGCGCATGAATTGTCGGTCGGTTCATCTTGCCGGTCCCGCAGCAGCTTGAGGGCAGCTCAGCCCCAAAGGAGTCTGTGTGACAACTCAGCCCCGCGCAGGGGCGAGCTATGTCAGCCCAGGTCGGAGCCGGAGCGTTTTTTGCTCCGGCTCCGACCTGGGTCGCGTCGGATTATGAAATGGAGTCCTGAAAGGACGACCCAAACCTCATTCGCCTGCGTCGCTCTGATTTTTTGAATCGCGCTTTCAGCGCTTCGTTCTACCGCACTGTAACCCAGGCCTGCGCCGGAGCAAAAAAACGCTCCGGCTTCGACCTGGGCTGTCATAGCTCGCCCCTTCAGGGCGAATTTTCACACAGACTCCTTCGGGACTCGCGAATGAGAAGTCTCGTCATCACTTCTTCCGCGCCGCCAGCGCGTTTTCGTACTCGTGTAGTTGTCGCAGCGCATCCTCGCGATAGCCGGGCGGAAATGCCGGCGATTCGACGGCGCGCTTCTGCGTCGCGACGGCCTTCTCCAAATCACCCGACCGGAAATAGGCGAGCGCCAGCACTGTCAGATAAGTCGGGTTGGGCGAGAGTTCGAAGGCGTGCTGGATCAACGCAATCGCCTTTGGAAAATCACGATGCGCGGGATCGGCGCAATCTGCGTAGATGCCGGCCGCCAAATTGTACGCCTCGGCCCATTGTGGCCGGAGCCGCGCCGCGCTCTCAAAATCGGCGGCGGCACCAACGCAATCCTTCGCGATTCGTAGGGAGCGGCCGCGCCGGACAAACAGAAATGCCTCGTCCGGATGCAACTCGATCGCCCGGTTGTAATCGGCAATCGCGGCGTCGCGCTGGTTGAGTGAGTGTTCCGCCTCGGCGCGTCGAAGGTACGCGTCCCAGCCGGCGGGATCGCGGTCGATTCGCGCGGTGAAGTACGCGACGGCGTTGTCGAGCGCGATCGCGTCGCTCTTGTTCACCCAGCCGACCGCCTGGTCGCCCGCACCGTTGGCCTTGATCCAGATGCGGTCACCTTCCACACGCTCGACCACGGCGACAATGTTTACGCCGAGACCATCCGGTTTGATCAATTTGGTTTGTCCCGCGGCGTCGACCCCAAAGTAGTCGCCGAAACCCTTGAGCATGACGATCCGGCCAGTCGATTGTGGCCAAACGTACGACGCTGCGAGCATCAGGAGCAAGATCGTTCTTGGGCGGGTAGAAAGCATCGCTCGTTGCACGTTAGACGCTGCTGGCCGGGCGGAGGATAGGACGGTATGAGGCATCGGAGGAATCAGCCACGGAGGCACGGAGAGCACCGAGAACTACAACACGGGGTTTCTCGGTGTTCTCGGTGTCTCGGTGGCTAATCACCGCTACTCTGAAATCATTCCGATGGTGCGCAGCCACGTTTCCACCAACTGCGGCCAGGCGGTAATCGCGAATTTGGTGCGCCGCAATCCAAACGCATGGCGGCCTTCCGGGTAGATGTGAATCTCCGCTGGAACACCGGCGTTTTTCAGCGCGATGTAGTAGACCAGCGAATTGTTGACGGGGTCCACGTCGTCGTTCTCCGCTTGGACGATAAAAGTCGGCGGGGTGTTTTTCGTGACCGGCACCGTGGAGACCAACTCGAACTTCCTTTCATTGATCCACAAATGCCCCGGATACAGAACCACGGAGAAATCCGGGCGGCAGCTCTGTTTGTCGGCGGCGTCGACGGGCGGATACAGGCGCTTGTCGAAATGCGTGCTGATGTCCGCTGACAAGTGCCCGCCGGCGGAGAATCCCAGCACGCCGACTTTGTGAGGATCGATGTGCCACTCCGCGGCGTGCAGGCGGATCAAGCCCATGGCGCGCTGCGCGTCTTGCAAAGCCATCTCAATTTTCGGGTGAATGACGCATTTGCATCGCGGATCGCGCGACGGTCCACCGCCGGGCACGCGGTATTTCAGCACGACGCACGTCACGCCTTTCGACGTGAGCCAGTCGCAAACTTCGGTGCCTTCGAGATCGATGGCCAGGACTTGATATCCGCCGCCGGGAAAAACCAACACCGCCGCGCCGGTGTTTTTGCCAGAGGGAGAATAAACGGTGATCGTGGGGCGCGAGACGTTGGAAATATACGTCCACGATTTGCCGGCGACCAAATTTTCGGCCGTCGCCACCGATTCCGATTCACTTGTGATCGCGATATCGGAAGCGGGCGCCGCGCCCGGCCACAGCGCGATTTGCGGATGTCCCGGTGGCGGCTGCCAAGTTTTTTGAGCGAAGAGTGAGGAAACGCACAGGAAGAGAACGCAAGTTTTCACGCAGACAGGATAACGCAATGGGCCGCGACAGTAATGGAGCGTTCGAATTTCTGGCGGCTCCGCCGCTGCTTTGTGCGGAAGGGTTGCGCCCTTCCGCGAGGCATCCTCTTTAGAATTGCGAGGCGATGTCTTGCTCAAGCGAGACATCGCCTCGCACGAAGGGTGGCTACGGTTCTTCGGAAAGGCAAAGCCTTTCCGCACAAAGTAGCGGCGAAGCCGCTAGAAACTCAGACTGACCCACTACCGGAGCGGCGCCGACGTTTGCCATTGGTGTAAAGCCCGGTGCGAAAACACGAGATGCCGGTTGTGCGGCTCAGCCCCGCTTGCGCAGGCTGATACTTCCGTACGTCGTGTTCAGCTTGACGGTCGCGCCATTCGATCCTACGGTGCCCGTCATCGTTCCGTTGTTATTGTCGTGATGCGTCTCGACGCCGGAAAATTCCGAGTACACTTCACCGCTGCGCGCCGAGGCGTCCACTTGAAACTTGCCGGATTGCGGCAGCGACACTTCAATCTTGCCGGACTTGTTTTCCACGTTGATCGCGCCCACGGGCGTCTTCGACGTTTCCAGTTCCACACCGGCGTCGCGATCGGTGATTTGTACGGGACCGTCGAAATCCACCACGTGGACGTCTTTCGAACTCGTGCGCACCGTGACGCCGCCTTCCGGCTCGGTGATCGTCAGCCATCCCGAGGAGAGATCGACTTTGCCGGGCAGCTTGCCCACTTCCAGTTCCGTGCGGTTGCTCGACCAGTGCAGCGACTTCAGGCTGGCGAACATAATCGATCCCGTGTACTCGCCGCGCACGACGACATCGCCGTCCACATCGCTGATCTGCACGTCGCTGCCGGCGCCGTCCATCTCCACGCCGCCCTTGATGTGTTCCACCGTCACCGATCCGCGGCGGATATCCAACTTCATCTTGCCGTCAACGTCCTGCACGTCGACGTCGCCGCGTTCCACGTTCAACGTCACCGCGCCGGCGATGTCGCGCACGCGTACGTCGCCGCGTTTGCCGTCGATGCGCACCGATGCCCCGCGCGGCACGTGAATGTCGAGATCGGCGTGGACCGAAACGCGCCGCTGCGAGTTGTTGTAGTTCACGCGCACCACGTAATCGGAACCTTCGCGCACAATTTCCACGGGACTCGCGTCGTCGGCCTGACGCGCGGTGTCGTCGCTCGCGGCATTCACGCGTTTCTCGATGTGCACTTCAATTTGTTTCTCGCTGGTGCCTTCGATGTGCACTTCACCGGAGGGATTCACCACCACGATGCTCGGTTTGTCGTCGGAAATCTGCTGCACTTGTTCGTGCGAGTAGGTGTAGTCGCGGCCGAAAATTTCGTTCCAGGGAATTTCCGGATCGATATTCATGCGCGGACTGTGCGCGATCGCCACGCCGATCAGGCAGAGAAAGATAATCAGAAAAACTTCGCCGCCCGTAACGATGGGCCGCGGCGGCAGGGAAGGATCGTGCGGCGCGACGGTTTGAATCAGCCGCAGCACGCCGAGCAGGATCAGCAGCACGGGCCAGTATTGGCCGACCAAGTGCCACACGGGAATGTCGGGGCGGAAATTCCGCACCAGGAACAATGTTCCGATGGCCAAAATCACAATCGGGCCGAACAACGATCTACGACGACGCATGGCCCTCTCCCGATCCGCTTGAAGAAGACGATGGCGGATACACCGGATAACTTGGATAGTCTGTCGCCGGCGGCGGCGGAGGCGCAGCCGGGCTTGCCTGATACCCCGGAGTGCCGGGTGGCGGCGGAGGATTCTCGCCCATCGCCTGGCGGCGCGCCCAATCTTTGTCCTGCCACGGCGTGGCTTTCCAGTTCTTGTCCCACGGCGGAACGTTTTGGTAGTAGGCGCTGTCGTCCACGACCATGTGTTCCACCAATCGCACGAGGCCGAAGACGATCAGGACCACGGGCCACGTCTCATGCCAAAAACTCCAGCGACCCCAGATGTAGTCGACGGCGAACAGCACGCCGATGGTGATCAGCATGATCGGACCGGCGACGGAACGGCGGCGGCGCATACTAGATTCCTCCTTGCGGTCCGCGCGGCGTGTCGTCGCTCAAGCGGCTGATCAGCATGCTGACGCCGAGTCCGATCAGCAAGAGCGGCCACCAACGGAAGATTTGCGAGATGCTCAGATAGCCGAGATTGCTGGCCAGAATAATCGCGCCAATGGCGATCAGAAACATCGCCGCGCCGGACCGCGCGCTCGCTCCTGAACGATTCGTCGAGGCCATGGGCGCAGCCGCGCCGGGCGCGGGGATGCCGGGGGCGCCGAGTCCGGTGCTTCCGTCGGACGAAAAAACGCCCGACCATTCGTCGACCGGCAAACCCAGGGCGCGCCGCTTGGCGGTGTGGTGCGCTTCAATCGCCATGTAGAAGAGAAACGCCGGAATCATCAGGCCGACCATCGGCTCCAATTCTCCGTGGCCCGCCAAGTTGATCAAGAGACCAAAAAGGATGATGTGCACGAATCCCTTGGCGAACTGTCCGTTGTAAATCGCGCCGACGCCGGGAATGAATCCAAGACCGAACGCCAAGCCTGGGATCGGTCCGGTCGGCGGTCCCATCGTCACGCCGGGTGCCGGTGCGCTCATTTCGCGCGCCAGGCAGTTTTCGCAGTAGACCGTGCCTTGGTGCTCGCGTTTGCAGTCGTCGCACATGGCGCGCCCGCAAATGCGGCAGAAGGAGGTGGCCTCCGCGGATGGATGTGTTACGCAAGTCATAAGCTAGATCCTCAAATCAAAGTACAGTGCTGAGTGCTGAGTCCTGAGTGCTGAGTCCTGAGCGTTCTACTCAGCACTCAGCACTCCCGGACTTCTGCATCACAATACGGTCGCCGTGGTCTTCAACGGCCGACTCCAACGATAGTCTTTGGTCTGCGGCGGATTCTGATTCTGCGGCGCGCTCTTTTGCTTCGAATCAGGCTGCGATTTCTTGGTGTCGTCTGGCTTCGGTTGCGGCGCAGCCGTATCGCTGGAATCGTTCTGCCACATCTGCAATTGCGTTTGAATCTCGTAGACCACGCGGAGATTCTCGTAATACTTGGTCACGTTGGCACCGGCCAGCGCGACGCGGCGCGTCACGTTGGTCTTGAGATTGCCCGGCTGCAAGTCCGACAACTCCAGGCTCCGCACGTCGAAGCCCGCGGCGCTCAACACCATCGACACCGACATCACTGTCATCGCCATGCCCAACGCAAAACGCGGCTCGAGGACCGATCGTACCACCGGCGACACCGCATGATCCCACCAGCCCATGAAACGATGGCGCCAGGCCGGCACGCCCGCCGGCGCTTGTCCCGTGGTTTGGTCGAGGATGCGCGAGATCAACTCGACGGGAACGTCCACTGCGCCGGCCTCCTGCGCGTAGCGCATCGCCAGCCGCATGTCGGCGATCAATGTTGCGCAATTCGTGCAGCCGTTCACATGCAATTCCAACTCGGCTTCCTCGGTCACGGAGAGCAATCCGTCGAGATAGTCGCACAACAACGGTTCTACCTGATTGCAGAAGATCGCTTTCATATGCCTGCCTCTCTGCCACTCCCGGACGATGCGGCCCTGCGCCGCAGGATCTGTCCGAGCGCGGCCCGGCCGCGATTGATTCTCGATTTCACGGTGCCTTCCGGCACTCCCAAAACAATGCTGATCTCTCGATACTCCAATTCCTGCATGTCGCGCAAGATCACCGCTTCGCGCAAATCCGGCGACAGGCGCGTAATCGCGGCCTGGATCGCCTCGCGTCCCTCTTGCTCGATCATCACCACGTCGGGACGCGTGAAGGTGACGTTGGTTTCGGCAATCTCGGCGGTGTCCTCGTCGTCGACAGAAACGTCCGCGCGTTCTTTTTTGTGTTTCCGATAGTGATCGATCAGCAGATTGCGCGTCAAACTGGTGAGCCACGTAGTAAAGCTGCCTTGCGATCCTTGGAAACTGCCCAGCGTTTTGTAGACGCGCAGGAACACATCCTGCGTCAGGTCGTCGGCCTCCTGCGTCCGGCCCGTGAACCGGTAGCAGAGATTGTAAATCCGCCGAGTATGGGTCCGAACCAACTCGGCCCAGGCTGCCTGATCGCCGGTCAAGCATCGCTCAACCAGGATGGTATCGGGTTCCAAGCCCCTCCCCGTCTCTTTCCGGCGCGTCGACTTCTCCCAGGGCGCCGAAACGGCCGGTGCTTTTCCCAGGGTCATTGCTGCGGCTGCCATACACCACATGAAACGAGTCGCCGCGCCGAAAAGTTCAATCTTTTCGGTAGGACAGGCGCCGTCGCCCGTCGCGCCCAGACGGCGGTTATATTATCATTGCGACGGCGTGGACTGGCCGGCTGGACCGTGGCGTTCACATCTGCGACAGGCGAGGGCGCGGGTCGTATATACTGCGACAGGCGAGGACGCCTGTCCTGCCGAAAATGAAACGCCCCGTTCGTGTGATTACAACCGGTTTGGTGGTGGCAGCCTTCATCGGCTACGCCGCCTGGACCGTGATGCACAACCCTGCGTGGCGTAACTTCGACTATCGCAAGCTCTTCCAGACCATCGAACAGATTCGCGTGCCGGAAATGCTCGGCGCGGCCCTGCTCATGTACATGACCTACTTTTTGCGGGCCTGCCGGTGGTACGAGTTCCTTCTTCCCGTGAAAGCCACTGATATTCGCCGTAACTTCGTCGCGATGGTCATGGGATTCGGCGCGGTGGCGGTCCTGGGACGCCCCGGAGAGTTGGTCCGGCCCTACTTAGTGGCGCGCCAGGAAGACATGCCGGTGTCGAGCCAGATGGCGGTGTGGGTCCTGGAGCGATTTTGCGATACGGTGGCGATGGTCCTAGTCGTGGCGGGCGGATTTCTTCTCGGCGGATCAGGCGAGGAGGAGCCGGGCACGCCGGTGGCGCCGCTTCTCGTTGGAATGCGTCGGGCCGGAATCACCCTGCTGATCGCGACGGTGATCGGCACAGTGCTGTTGATCATTTACGAAGAGCGCTTGCGCGCGGGCAAACCGCTACGTCTCGGGTTTTTGCCACACGGTTGGGCGGACCGGGTACGCGATGCCATGGCCAGCTTCGCCCGCGGATTGGCGGCGCTGCGCAGCGCGCGCGCGATCTCGCTCGGCGCGGTCTACTCGATCGCGATTTGGGTGATGATCGCCGCGGCATTCTGGATGGTCCTGCAAGCCTTTGGACCGCCGCTCGACGATCTGAACTTTGCATCGTGCATGTTGGTGATGGGTTTTGCGATCGCCGGATCGGTTGTGCAGGCCCCCGGCGTCGGCGGGGGATCGCAGGTGCTGGCGATTCTGGCGCTCACCGAAATCTACGGCGTGCCTCCGGAAATCGCCACGACGGCCGGCATTGTCCTGTGGGCCCTCGCGTTCATGTCGGTGATCCCCTTGGCGTTTGGGGTGGGATTGTCGAAGGGAATCACTCTGCGAAGCCTGCGGATGATCACGAAGGAGCAGGGCGGAACGGCGTCGGGGTTTTGGAGGAAGCAGGACCTTTTGGAGCGAGGAAAGCGGTAGGGCGGAAGACGAAATCAAAAATCAAAAATCAAAAGGCAAAAATCAAAAATGGCTCAGCGGACGCGATCGGGCGCACGAAGGCTCGGTCCTTCATTTTTGATTTTTGATTTTTGCCTTTTGATTTTTGATTTCGAAGGGGTTTTAGGGGGGCGGCTTTCTGGGATCTCACGAATCCCGCGCGGATCGATGCCTCCGTACCGAGCCTGCCAGCCATTTCAGTTGCGATGACCGAGCAAAGCCGCCAATACCCTACATGCAACGCCGCATGCATAGCGTCACATTGCTCTATTCAGCCACAGGGCGTTTCGGGAATGAAGCTCTCTTAAGGCTATTACCCGGTATCTTTTGGCCGTACGGGGCCCACCTTTGGTACGACGTTGTTGCCTGAGCCGTAACGCTGTAATAACATGTTTTACCTAATGGACTTGGCTTATGGATTTTAGCTGGAGTAGCGCCGTTGCCACGTGGTACGCACCGGAAAACCGGCGTCGCGCGTTGTACTTGGGACTGCTGGCGGGCCTGGCGATCGCCTTGGTCAACATGCAGGTTCGCAAGCCGTATCCGTTCGGCGCACTCTACTTCGTGCCGATTCTGATCATGGCGGCGTCGCTGGAACTCTGGCAACTCTTCGCCGTCGCTGCGACGTTCACGTTCGTGCGTGAGTACTTTCAGGCCCCGGCGGCGCAAGGCGCGGCGTTCCAGGAACACTTCCAGATTGCCGCCCGCGTGACCACCTACATGGTGGGATACGTCACCACCGGTTTGCTGATCCGCGTGACGGTACAGAGCCGCCAGGCGGTGATTGAACACTTGCATCGCATGCAGGAGCAGGTGGAACTGCGCCACGACGCCGAGGAACAACTGCGCGTGCTGGTGGAAAGCAGTCCCGCGGCGATCTTGATCGCCGACAGCCGTGGCCGGGTGCTCGACTGCAATCGCGCCGCCGATCACTTGTTCCAAGCCGATCCGCCGGGCATCAAGGGACGTTTCATCGGCGACTATCTGCCGGTGTTGGGATCGATGCCCAAGGGCGCCTCGCATCATCAGCCGTTTCGCACCAAGATCTCCTCGCGCGCGCGGCGCGCCGGGGGCGAGGTTTTTCCGGCCGACATTTGGTTGTCGAGCTACGAAACGCATTCCGGCGACCGTCTTGCCGCGATCGTCCTGGACGCGTCGGAAGAATTGCGCGAGCGCGAAGAAGAAGGCTTGCACCGTTTGCTCTCGCAATCGCACATCGTGGCCGGCGCGGTTTGGCATGAAGTGCGCAATTTGTGCGCGGCCATCGCGGTGGTGCACCTGAATCTGCAACGCGAAGGCGCGCTGTCGCAGAGTCCCGATTTTCAGGCGCTCGGAAATCTGGTCGGTGGATTGAAGAATCTGGCCTCCGGCGAATTGCGTCCCCGCCGCGACACCACCGCCGAGGAAGTTTCGTTGCAGGAAGTGCTCGAGGATATGCGCATCGTGGTGAGTGGACAATTCGCCGAGGCCGGCGCGGAGATCCACATGGATATCGAGGACCATCTGCCGAACGTGATGGCGGAGCGCTATGGATTGTTGCAAGTATTCCTCAATCTCGCGCAAAACAGCCTGCGGGCGATGCGCGATTCGCCGGAGCGCATCGTCACGGTGGAAGCCCACTCGGAGGGCGACCGCGTTATGATACGCTTTCGAGATACGGGTCGCGGAATCGCGAACGCCAAGAATTTGTTTACACCTTTCCAGAGCGGCGCGGAAGTCACGGGACTTGGTCTCTATGTTTCCCGCGCGATTCTGCGCGATTTCCTCGGCGAAATGACCCACGAACCCCAGCCGCGCGGCTGCTGTTTCGTCGTGACGTTGTCGGCGGTGGGAGTTCCGCAGGAGGTTCAAGTATGAAGGCGGCCGAAACGGCGCCATCGAAGGCCGCGACGCGCATTCTGCTGGTCGACGATCACGCCTTGTTCCGCGAAAGTTTGGTGCGGCTGCTGGAAGCCGATTCCACACTCGAAGTGGTGGGGCACTGCGCCACCATCGAGGAAGCGTTCGCGATTATCGGCAAGTCCCCGCCCAACCTGATCCTGTTGGACTACGATCTGGGCGGACAAAAAGCTCCCGCGATGTTGCGCCGTCTGCAAGATTCCGGTTACGCGGGAAAAGTATTGATCCTCACCGCCGGCGTCAGCGATCAGGAAGCGCGCGAGTTGCTGGCCCTGGGAGCGGCGGGCATCTTTGTGAAGCACGATCCGCCGGAAATGCTTTCGCGCTGCGTGGAAAAAGTGATGGCCGGAGAAATCTGGTTGAATCAGGGCCATCTGCGCGCGCTGATCCAATCGCCGCCGTCGCAGCAGGAAGTGCGCATCCGCAAACTTACCGAGCGTGAACGCGAAGTGCTCCGCGGATTGCTGGAAGGGCTCTCGAACAAAGAGATCGGCTCGCGTCTGGGCGTGTCGGAAAGCACCGTGAAGTCGGCGATGCAGCAGCTTTTCCAGAAACTCGGCGTGCGCACGCGCAGCCAGTTGGTCCGCGTGACTCTGGAACAGTACATGGATCAGTTGTAGGACAGGCGTCCTCGCCTGTCCCTTTCTCAAAAAAACCAATATGAACTTCGGCCTGATTGTCGGTAACCGCGGATTTTTTCCCGATCACTTGGCTCAGAGCGGCCGCTCGGAAATGCTCGCCGCCATCGAAGGCGCGGGTCACAAGGCCATCGCGCTGACGCCGGAGGAATCGAAGTACGGCGCAGTGGAGACGCGCGACGAAGCCAACCGTTGCGCGGCGCTGTTCCGAAAACATCGCGATGTGCCCGGTGCGAGCATTGACGGCGTGATCGTGACGCTGCCGAATTTCGGCGACGAACGCGCCATCGCCGACACGCTGCGCGGCGCGGACTTGCCCGTGCCCGTGCTGGTGCAAGCGACGCCCGACACGCCGGGCCGCATGACGATCCGCGATCGCCGCGACAGTTTTTGCGGCAAGATGTCGGCGTGCAACAACCTGTCGCAGTACGGAATCCCTTACTCGCTGACCTCGCTGCACACGGAGTCGCCGGATTCCGATGAGTTCAAGCGCGACTTGGAATGGTTCGCCGCGGTTTGCCGCGTCACGAAAGGTCTGCGTCGCTTGCGCATCGGTTCGATCGGTGCGCGGCCCACGGCGTTCAACACCGTGCGCTATTCCGAAAAGCTGTTGGAAGCGAGCGGCATTTCGGTCGAGACGATCGATCTCTCGGAAATCCTCGGACGTATCGCGCGAATGAAGGACTCCGACGATGCGGCGCAGGCGAAGCTCGCGATGATGAAGAAGTACGTCTCCACCTCCGGCATTCCCGACGTCGCCATGATGAAAATGGCCAAGCTCGGCGCGGTGATCGACGGATGGATGAAGGAAACGCAAGTGGCCATCAGCGCCGTGCAGTGCTGGACCTCGCTCGAAGAATATTTCGGCGTGGTGCCGTGCACGATCATGTCGATGATGAGCGAGAATCTCATGTCCAGCGCGTGCGAAGTGGACATCGCGGGCGTGGTCGGCATGCACGCGTTGCAACTGGCCTCGCAAACTCCCTCCGCGCTGCTCGATTGGAACAACAATTACGGCGACGATCCCGACAAGTGCGTCTGCTTCCATTGCAGCAACTTGCCGAAGCATTTCTTCGCCAGCGTGAAGATGGACTTTCAGGAAATCATCGCCGGCACCGTGGGACGCGACAACACGTATGGAACGTGCGTGGGCCGCGTGAAGAGTGGACCGATGAGTTTTGCGCGATTCTCCACCCACGATCGCGAAGGGAAGATCCGCGGATACTTGGGCGAAGGCGAATTCACCAACGATTCGCTGGACACGTTTGGCGGCGCGGGCGTGGCGCGCATCCCGAATCTGCAAAAGCTGCTGCGCTATATCTGCGAGCGCGGATTCGAGCATCACGTGGCCGCGAATCTCTCGACGGTGGCGCGCGCGGTGCACGAAGCGACCACGCGCTATCTCGTTTGGGACGTTCACTATCACGCGTAATTTGGAGTGCGGCGACTTGTCGCCGCTTTGGTAGCCCGCGGCTTGACGCGGGCCGCGCTTCACGCCGTTAAAAACTGGCGCACGAGTCAAGCCTCGCGCCAAACAAAGCGGCGACAAGTCGCCGCACTCCAAATTATGAGCATCGTTGCTGGCGTAGACTTCGGAACACTCTCGGTTCGCGTCACCATTGTCGATAGCCAACGCGGCCGCCTCGGTTTCGGCGTCGCCGACTATCCGCTGCATCGCAAGCGCGAAGATCCCGATCACGCCACGCAATCGCACGCCGATCACATGAAGGCGCTGGCCACGGCCACGCGTCTGGCCGTGCAGAACGCCGGCATCAAGGGCGCGGACGTGGCGGCCATCGCGATCGATACGACGGGGTCGAGCGTCATTCCGGTGGCCGCCGATCTTACGCCGCTCGACGATTACTACTTGTGGTGCGATCACCGCGGCTGGAGCGAAGCGGCGGAAATCACCGCGGCCGCGCACGCCAAGCATTTGCCGGGGATCGATTGGTGCGGCGGCGTCTATTCTTCCGAGTGGGGATTTTCGAAGCTGCTGCACTGGCTGCGCCACAATCCTGAAAAACGCGCCTCGCTCGCCACGGCGCTGGAGCATTGCGACATGGCCGCCGCCGTATTGTGCGGCGTAAAGAACGCGAAAGACGTAGTGCGTAGCGTGTGCGCCACCGGCCACAAATGGTTGTGGAATCCCGCGCTGGGCGGATTTCCGCCCGAGGATTTTCTGGCCGGCGTCGATCCATTGCTGGCTGGAGTTCGCGAAAAACTTTCCGGCCGCGTGGAAACGTCGGACAAAATCGCGGGAACGCTCGCGCCGGAGTGGGCGGAGAAACTTGGACTGAAGGCCGGCATCCCGATTCCCGTGGGCGCCTTCGACGCGCACTGGGACGCCATCGGCGCGGGCTGCCGGTTGGGCGACGTCGTCAACGTGATCGGCACTTCCACCTGCATCATCGCGATGAGCGATCGCACCGGCTTGATTCCCGGCGTGTGCGGCGTGGTGCCGGGATCGGTCGACCCGCGATTCACCGGCATCGAAGCGGGACTCTCCGCCACCGGCGATGTTTTCGAAGCGATCGCGCGACGCTCGGGGAACACGGTGGCGTTCTTGTCCTCGAATCTCGGGAACTATCGCGCCGGTGAAACGGGATTGCTGCATCTCAGTTGGGACAACGGCGATCGCACGGTGCTGGTGAATCCGGAACTGAGCGGCGTGACGCTCGGCTGGCGATTGACGCACACGCCCGTGGATCATTTGTTCGCGGCGATCGAAGGAACGGCGATGCACACGCGCGTGATTCTGGAACGCATGGAAGAACACGGCGTGCCGATTCGCCGCTTGATCAACGGCGGGGGCGTCCCGCAGAAGAACGCGGCGTTGAACCAGGTGTACGCGAATGTGATGAACAAGCCGGTGCTCGCGCCGGAGTCCGACGTGACGAGTCTTGGCTCCGCGATCTTTGCGTTTTTGGCGGCGGGCACGTTCCGTTCGATTGAAGAAGCGCAAAACGCCTTGTGCCCGAAATACAAAGTGATCGAGCCGCAGCCGGCTGCGGCCAAGGTTTACTCGGAACTGTATCCGCTGTATCGGAAAATGTATTTTGCGTTGGGCAGCCGCGACTCCCAGGCGGTCGCGATCGGCGATGTGTTGCCGGAGTTGCGCCGGATCGCGCGAGAAGCGCGATAGCTCCTAAGCGAAACCCACCAACATGCCCGCAATGGCGAAAGCCGAGGCCAGAACCGTGACCGCCGCCGCATTCCTCGAATAGTTGGGCGGAAAGTGGCGGTCAATCCATCCGACACTGAAGCTAAAAAGCATCGCGATGAAGCTGTGTCCGGAGAGCCAGCAAACCAGCATGAGTGGCCAGCAGTTCAAAGCACAGGTACAACCGGCGATCGATCCGTAGAAGATGCAATCGCGGTCGGCTTCCCAGCCATCGGCCGACAACGGCGCGACCCAGTGACACAGGCGAGCAGCTACGACCTTCCAGGGTGACAGCAACCACGCCGCTGTTGCGAGGAATCCGATCGCGGCGCCCAAACGCCAATCGAGCCGGTGTGCGATGTGGAATCGTGTGAAGCCCCAAGCGAGCGGCACGCCGAGTGCCGCCCAGACGCCGAGATATCCGAGCAAGTAGCCCAAGCTGGCGCGATGGCGGCGAGACCACAGGCTGCGCTCGACCATCAGCCGGATTTTGTCAATCTGCAGCGGCAGCATCATCGCTGCTACCATCAGCATCCAATGCCCCCAGTTGGCGGTGCTGCCCGCATCGTGCCTATGAATGGGAGCGAGCGCCGCCAACGCGAGCCATGCGGCGGCGCTCAGAGTCAGCATCCAGATCTCGGGAAGACGCCAACGAAACTCCTCGAGAGTTTCCTCATTCCATCTCATGCTCGATAGACGCTGATGCGTCCAATCTTGATGGGATCATGCTTGCCGATCGGTCCCTCGGTTCCCGCGCGCGGCAACAATGTTACGCGGACATTCTTCTCGTCCCAATTGTTGATTTGCTTCAAGCGATCGATCAGTTCGCTGATGTCGATCGAGAAGCTGAGTCCATTGCCGGCGCTGCGCGCCGAGCGGGCGCTGGCGCGGACCACACCGAAAAGGTGCATTGTGCCGGCGTAGTGTTCCTCGTACGTCGCCGCATTGGGTTTCTCGGGAAGATTGACGTAAACCTCGTAGGTGATGTTGGCCTTCTTCGATGTAACGTTCTCGACGTGGAGATACGTCCTGCCCAGCGGCGCCGGCGGCGCGACGGCGGCTGCAACTTTGCCGGCCTTCGCTTTCGCGGCTTTCGCTTTCGGCGGCGCGGCTAGAGGTTGAATGGAGATCGCGGCGGATTGCGGCGATCCGGTGAGAGTGAGATTCTTCTTGGCGCCCACCATCTTGGGGCGTTGGGATGCGATGTTTTTGCTCATGGTGGCAATAGCCGCTAAGGCGGCGGCCGGCGCTTTGGCCAGCGGGCTGCTGGTGTCTTGGTAAACGTAGTTAAAGGGTGTCGTGGTGTCCGTCACTTGGCTTGGCGTCATGGAGACGGCTTTTCCGGTGGCGTCGTAGAAATTGAATTTGATGGACGTCGCCCAAGTGATCTTGCGGCCGCCGACGTTCACCGCCACGGTGGGGTCGGTGTGGGAAGCGGACATTCCATTCCAGACGGCCCAGAGGCGGTCAATGTTGGCATGGTGCAGCCAGAAGATCGGATCGAGCGCGGCCGTATCGGGGTCGATCATCCACCCGCCGGTCCGTTGTCCGCCCACGTCCACGTGAATCGCGTTGTGGGGAACGCTCTCCACGGAACGAACGCCGAAGACATGGGCGTCGTGGTTGGCCGCAGTGGCGGGACCTCCAAAACCGAGATCGCCCACCGTTGTGTCGGTTGTTGGCGAGAAGAAAGTTTTGCCGAGACAGCCGGTAAGATCCACATCCCGGTCGGGAATTGCCGCGGCATTACCTGCATTGATGGCCGGAGCACGGAGAATATTCACGCCATCAATCGTAAAGAGGGGATTGGCAGAACCATCCGGCAATTTCGCTTGGCGGAACGCCGGCGGCAGCGTCCTCGCGTTCGGATTACCGGCGTCGCTATAGTTCCAGTAAGGCAGAGTCCAGTCGGGGGGACCGCCGAGCTTCACCACGGCGGCGCGCACGATTTGCTCGAAGAAACCGAGGTACATGCGATGCCAGGGGAGAAAAAACCAAGTGCCGTGCTGGCACTGGGCCCAGAACTGGTCGGTGACCGTCTTCTTCGGAATCGGGCCGGCGCTGACCAGAGGGTCGGACTTCTTGCTATAGCCGTGCACGCCTCCCTGAAAACGCCAACTCGTAGGATCGGTCGCCGGGCGTGTTGCCATTTCGCCAACGGCTTTGGCGTACCAGAGGAGTGTCGGTTCCCAAGTCGAAATGTTGGATAGCGTCCATGCGTCCTTGCGAATCAGTGCGGCCATTTGGCCTCCTTCGATTCAATTGGCCCGAGCCACCTAGGAGCACTTTCGACTGGGCGCACTCATTCTACTGAGAATTCATTCACAATAGGATAAATCTTTCAGTCACTGTTCTTAATATTGGCGGCATTTACGGCAATCGAGTGGCGAGTTTTCGATTTTGAAAGGAAAATGCCGCAGCGTGATTGTGTGCCGCGTGACACGAGAATGCCTTGATTGCGATCTCGTCGTCCGGAGTCGGAAGTGGAGGAATCGGAGGATGGCGCAAAGCCAGTTCACGCGAAGTAACCCTCGCCCATCCAAGGTGGAGGCAAACCTCCGCACAGAAGGACGACGGCCTTCCGCGCCTGCATAGAAGGCGAATTTGCGGCGGAAGACGGCGTTCCCTAAGCCTGCATCGCAGGCGATACAATGTTAGCCCCAGGCGTCAGCCTGGGGAAGACGGACCAAAAGACCGAGCCTGCGAAGCGGGCGGCACAAACACCTGCCAAGCGCCAGCGCGTCCCAAAATTGCAGGTTGAGATCGTGCGAAAGTACATCCGCAAACAGCAACAGCACCATCGAAGGATGGTCTTCGACGGCGAGTTCCGAAAATTATTGCGCGCGCACGGAATCGAATTCGAAGAAGAACACGTGTGGACCTGACGGCCACAAAGGTGGAGCGTTTTGTGCCGCCCGCTTCGCAGGCTGATTGTTACTGCTGGGGTTTCCCCAGGCTGACGCCTGGGGCTAACGTTGTACCGCCTGCTGCGCAGGCTCGCTTGCATCAACTCCAAACGTTGTACCGCCTGCTGCACAGGCTCGCTCGCATCAACTCCAACCGATAGCGATGTGATCGAGGGAAATACCGCCGGCTGCGCAGACTCGGGGACAGAATTTAACGGGACGCTCGCCAACATCGCACGAGAAATGTCGAAACTGCAGGCGGAGGCACGCCTCCGCACTCCAAACAAGGTCGTAAACAACTACAGCGTCAGCATACACTCCATCGAGTTGATCCCCGCGGCGACGCGCGGAACCACTTCGCTTGCTTCCAAGAGCGCGGGACCCGCATCGGGCAACAACTCACGCACTTTTTCGGTATTCCATTCCGGAGTCGGTCCCCAGGATTGGAAGCCTGCCATCGAGGCCATTTCGCACGCGGCGTGAATGAGTCCGCCGAATCCTTCGGTGTCGCGCGCGTCGTGATGATGTTCCATCGCCACTTGAAATTCCGGCGGAAATTTCCACGACTCCGCGAGCCAGGCGCCGGCCTCGCAGTGATCCACGTCGAACATCTCGCGCTCCTTCTGGCGCATTTCGGCGTGACTTTCCGCGCCCGCCTTCAGCAAGCCGCCATACGTCAGCGGAGTCGCCGCCAGCAACGCCAAGCGTCCCGCGTCATGCAACAGACCCAGGGTGTACGCCGCGTCGCGATCTTTCCACGAAGCCGAAGCCAGGTCGGCCGCGATCAGTCCGGTCGCCAGACCATGACGCCAGCAATGTTGAAAGACTTCCGAACGCGTCGCCGAGCGCGAAAAATTTCGCAGCGCCACGGTGAGAACGAGTCCACGCACGGCTTCCATTCCCAACAGCGCCAAAGCGCGCAGCAGACTGGTGATGTCGTGTTGCCGGGCATAGAGCGGGGAATTGGCCAGACGCAAGACGTCCGAGGCCAACGCGGGATCGGCGCTGATCAGGTCGCTGACTTCGCGCATCGAAGCGCGTTCCTGAAACGCCAAACTCAGCAGCCGCGAGGCAATCGGTGAAAAGCTCGGGAGCGATTCCAAGAGTCGCGGGGGTGTTCTCAAGGCAAGCAAGGTCGTCCTCCGGCGTTAAAAATTGTTTCTCATGAAGAAACATCGGCCTGCTTTGGCTAGCCTTTAGGCAGTTTTCGTTTTGGAAAAGCGGCCGCAGCCTCAGTCGAGGTCCAAGTCCATGAGTTCACTCCAGGCGAGTGCAAAACCCACGGCGCGCTTGACTTCCCGGATGCGCGACGACGGCAGGGTATGGATTCGCTCGACGAGCGCGTGCCGGGAGATGCAGCGCAAATTGTCACAGTTTGCGACGCAAGGGCGAGGCATCCGTTCGCGCCGTCCCAATGGAACTTCCGTAGGAATGTTGCGAACCACCGTTGTGATTTCCGCGGCAATGAACTTATTGAGGTAGGAATAGGCGTCGTTGCGGCTGAGCAGGAGAACCGGGCGCCGGCCGGCAGGTTGTGGCAGATTGGCCCACCAGATTTCGTACTGTCTCACGGCTCAAATGGCTCCCAGTTGGTCCAGTCGTCGCGATACGTTTCGCTGTCGGGTTGCTGGAGATAGGCTTGGCGCATGCGTGCGAACTCGCGTTGCCGGATGGCGTCGCGAATCGCTTGCCGGATGAACTCGGTACGTCTCCTCTTCGCGGGCGGAGCCAGTTTGTTGAGCGTTCGAAATGTTGCTTCGTCCAGCTCGATAAGGATGGATGGCATATGCCCATACTATAGCACGAATATATAGACATCTATATTCGCTGCATGCGTGGCGCGACGGCGGCGAAGGTGCGTTGCTTCTGGTTCCACGCCCAAGCGAGGATGCAACCGATGATCACGATGGACGACGATAGGCCGATCCAAATGCCCATGGCGCCCCAGCCCGCGCGGAAGCACAGCGCGTAGCCAAGCGGCAATCCGAAGAGCCAGTAGACAATCAAGTGCGCCGTCATGGCGGTGCGCGTGTTTCCCGCGCCGCGCAACACGCCCGCCGATGTCACTTGCAGCGCATCAAAAACTTCGAAACAGGCGCACGGGATCAACAGCCGCGCGGCGAGTTGCCGCACCGCCCGATCCGGTGTGTAGATGCGCGCGATGGGGCCGCCGAAAAACACCAGCGCCAGGGCCGAAAAGCTCGCGAAGATCGCGCCGATCGCCAGCGCCGCCCAACCCGATGTCGCGGCGCGATCGCCATGGCCCGCGCCGAGCGCTTGTCCCACGCGCACCGATCCGGCTTGCCCGATGCCCAGCGGCACCATAAACAGCAAACTCGCCACGTTGACGGCCACTTGATGACCGGCCAACGACACGGCGTCGAGCTTGCCGACCAGCAGCGTCGACGTTCCCCAAACTCCGATTTCGCCGAGGATTTGCCCGGCCGCCGGTCCGCCCAGGCGCAACAGCTCGCGAATTTCGCGCCCGTGCACCGTGGCGATTTCCGCGAACAATCCATGGCGTTCGCGGCGGTCGTGCCACATCGCGTAGAGCATCATACACAAGGCCAGATAAACCAGCGCCACAACGGTTGACACCGCCGATCCCTTTACGCCCCACGCCGGAAATCCCCAATGTCCATAGATCAAAAGCCAATTGCCGGCGGCGTTCACCACGTTGGCGGTGATCAGCGCGAACATGATGACTTTCACTTGGTTCATCGCTTGCAAGTACGCGCGGAACGAGTGATAGAGCAGCACCGGCAGCGCGCCCCACAGGATCGCGCGAAGGTAGGCCGTTGTTGGCGGAAGAACCTGCGGATTTGTGCCGAGCGCGGACAACACCCACGGCATCGCATAGACGATCGCCATCACGATGGCCGCGAGTGGAAAGCACAAAAGCACGGCGCTCCACAGCGTGCGATGGCAATCGGCGATGCGTTTGCCGCCGAACGCTTGCGAAACCATCGGATCGATACCGAACAGCATGCCGACGCCGCAGATGGCGAACGCGAAGAACGAGATGTTGCCGATCCCGATCGCGCCCATGGCGACGGCGCTGTCGGGCAAGCGGCCCACCATCAAGGTGTCCAGCACGCCCATGGTCATCCAGCCGACTTCGGCGACGACCAGCGGGAAGGCGAGCCTCAGCATCGGCGGGAACTCCCGGCGGAGATCGGCTAGGGTCACGCGTGGCATGGATTTTCCTGGCGTTTCCTCTGATGAAGCGGGGATTTCTTAATTCTCTCTCAGAATCGCCGCCGGCCCCCTGGAAAACTCGCTCCCGCTGCCGATAGATACGATAGCCCCGCTAACTCCATGGAATTCTTCCTCGCGCGCCAACCGATTTTCGATCAGGACCGCCGCGTCTTCGGCTACGAGATGCTGTTCCGCTCGTCGCCGCGAAACGCCTACGACGGCGACCAGGCCGCGCGTGCGGGGTCGTCGGTGATCCTGAACAGTTTTTTCTCAAGCCTGGCGCTGGAAGACGTTCTCGACGGGAAACGCGCGTTCTTCAACTTCGACCGTGCGCTACTGATGGACGAACTGGCTCTCCTGCTGCCGCCGGACCGCGTGGTCATCGAAATTCTCGAGACGATCACGCCCGATGGCGAGATCGTCGCGCGCTGCCGGCACCTCAAACAAAAAGGCTACACGCTGGCGCTCGACGACTACGTCGACGGGCCCGCGTATGCGCCGCTCCTGGAACTTGCCGACATCGTGAAAATCGATGTCTTGTCCACGCCGCCCAGCGAACAGCGGCGTCTGGTGAATCGGTTGGCGCGCCGCGGCACGGTGATGCTCGCCGAAAAGATTGAAACTCCGGAAATGTTTGGGCAAGCACGCGAAATCGGCTACCAGTACTTTCAAGGGTATTTCTTCGCCCGGCCCGCGGTGCTGCGCGGGCGAGAAGTTCCCGGGCTCAAGGTGAACTATGCCCGGCTGCTCAAAGAATTGAACGCGCCGCGGCTCGACATTGCGAATCTCGAGAAAATTTTGCGCCAGGATGTCGCGCTTTCCTATCGTTTATTTCGCTACCTCAGTTCGCCGCTCTTCGGATTTCGCCGCCAGATCGCCTCGCTGCCGCAGGCGCTGATGCTCGTCGGCGAAGCGAGTTTGCGGAAGTGGTTTTCCCTGGCGGTGCTGGGCGGCTTGGGCGAAGATCAGCCGCGGGAGTTGGTGATCAGCGCGTTGCTGCGCGCCTTCTTCTGCGAGTCGATGGCGGAATCGTCGGGCGCGGGCGAGCGTCGCGGCGAAATGTTCCTGTTGGGATTGTTTTCGCACCTCGACGCGTTTCTCGATCGCCCGATCGGCGAGGCCCTGCGGGAAGTAGATGTGCCCGATTCCATCGCGCAGATTCTTTCCGGGACGCCGGGCGCGCCGCGGGAAATGGCCGAGATCTACCGGAAGGTTTGCGATTACCAGCGTGGTGCGTGGAACGGTGGCGGGCAGGCTGAAATGCCGAGTCTCTACTTGAAAGCGCTGCACGACATCAGACAAATTTTTTTGACGTAATTTGAAGAGCGGCGGCAAATCGCCGCGCTCCAGATTATTCGTCTTCGTCCTCGTCGTCTTCTTTCCCGTCGATCAGCGACCCCAAGTAATCGACCACTTGGTTCAGTTCCTCGCGCATCCGGAACAATTCGTCCGACATTTCTTCGGTGCGCTGGATCATCTCCACGAATCGGTTGCGCATCCAGCGGACGCGTTCTTCGCTCATCTCGGGCATGTTGGTCACCCCATCGCCGCCAGAAAACGCGCAATCGTCTCCGCGCCGCGATAAAAATTCGACAGATTGAATTTCTCGTTCGGCGCGTGCAGATTGTCGTCGGGCAATCCGAATCCCATCATGATGCTGGGAATTCCCAGGTGTTCGTGAAACAGCGCGACCACCGGAATCGATCCGCCGGAACGCACAAACACGGTGTCCTTGGTCCAAACTTCGGAGAGAACGCGCGCCGCCGTCGCCATCGCGGGATGACTGGTGTCGAGCAGGAGCGGATCGGCGTTGTGAATCAAGCGAACTTTCACGCGCACGCTCTTCGGTGCGAGTTCCGCGACGCGCTTCTCGAACGCCGCAAAAACCTCTTGCGGCCGTTGATCGGGCACCAGGCGCAAACTCACTTTGGCTGTCGCTTTCGCCGGGATCACCGTTTTCGCGCCGGGCGCCACATAGCCCCCGACAATTCCATGCACTTCCAGCGTGGGCCGCGCCCACATCCGTTCCAACTCGCCGAGTTGGCTTTCGCCTTCCAGCGCCGGCGAACCAATTTCTTCGTGCAGCATTTTCTGCGCGTCGAACGGCAAGCGCTGCCAACTGGCGCGCTCGGTGGCGCTGGGCGGAATCACGCGATCGTAGAGGCCGGGGATATCGATTTTTCCGTCGCGGCCTTTCAACTCCGCGAGAATCCACGCCAGCGTGTGCAGCGGATTGGGCGCGACGCCGCCGTAAAGTCCCGAATGCAGGTCGTGCGACGCGGCTTCCACTTCCACTTCGGTGTAGACCATGCCGCGAAGCCCGATGCACAACGTCGGCAAGCCCGGCTCAAACAGTTCGGTGTCGCAGACCACCACGGCGTCGGCCTTCAGCAGTTCCTTGTTTTCGGGAACAAACTGGGCGATCGCCGCGCCGCCGGTTTCTTCTTCGCCTTCGAAAATAAATTTCACGTTGACCGGCAGCTTTCCCGCGGTTTTCTGCAACGCTTCCACGGCTTTCAGTTGCAGCATCACTTGACCCTTATCGTCGGCCGATCCGCGCGCGTAAAGATTGCCGTTGCGCACGGTGGGTTCGAACGGCGCGCTGACCCATTCATTCAGCGGATCGGGCGGCTGAACGTCGTAGTGTCCGTAGAAAAGCACGGTCGGTTTGCCGGGCGCGGACATTTTTTCCGCGTACACCAGAGGATGTCCGGCCGAGGGAATTACTTCGGCGCGATCGCAGCCGACCTGCTTCAGCGCGTGGCACAACCAATCCGCGCCGCGCCGCACGTCGCCGGAATGTTCCGGCTGCGTGCTGATGCTGGGAATTCTCAAAAAATCACACAATTCCGACAGCCACCGCTCGCGATTTTCCGCAACATACGACTGCAATGGATCCATTTTTATCTCCCGGAGAGGTTTGGTCCTACAGTATTTCTCTCTGTATCAATTGCTGGGACGCTTTGAAGAAGGCGGCGCGCGGCGGAAGAGTTGATCGTGGCACGTCTCCAAGTCCTTAGCGTTTGACGCTGTATTTTTCTCCAAGTACCGCGACAACCCAAGCAAATAGCCCTGAAAATCTTCCTTCACTTGTTGAAACGTGTTGCTGGCGTCGTCGAGATGCTTCGACGCCGACGGCTGAAAGCGGTCCGCTCCTCGGGCCAGCGACTCGATATTTTCCGAAACGTGTTCCATCGAGAGGAACGCTTCCAATCCCAAGCTCAAACTGTCGGGCTTGTCGGCCATGCGCTTCATGGCCTCGGCCACGGCGTTCACGCGTTGGCGCGTGGCCACCAGCAGCGGACCGTAATCGCCTTTCCAATGCGCGGTGTCGAGCGTGTTTAGCGATTCGCCGACGGCGCGAAGCTGTTCCTGCGCGTTCATCAGCGCGGTCTTGGATTCCCACGGCGGCGGCACGCCGTCCTGCGGCGCAGGCGCGGGCATGGCTATCGCGAGCAGGGTGAAAAAAATGGGGACCATGCCTTCACTTTAACGCAAAAATGATTCGACACGCCGGAACGAAAGCGCTACTTCTTTCCGGGCATTGATTCGATGGCATCCTGTAACGACGGATGCAGTTCCAGCAGAGTGTTCAATCGTGTAATTTCCAACACCAATTGAACGGAGTATTGTTCCTCGCACAGTGCAAAGCGTCCGCCGACTTTTTGCGCCGTGGTGTGACCGCGCACAAATCCGCGAATGCCGGTGGAATCCACCTGCGTGACCTTGTGCAGATCGGCGACCACGGCTTTTTTGCCCTCGCCGAAAAGATCCTGCACGCGTTTCTCGAATTCCTCGGCGGGACCGCCCATGACCAAGCGTCCCTCCGGCACCAGCACGACGACGTCGCCGTGGGATTCTTCCACTAGCACGCGAACCTCCTCCAAAATCCCTGATGTTGGCGGGCCCAGATCCCGCCGCAGAGTGAATTCCTACCGTAACACAGGCGGCGGTTGGGAACAACATTACGTTTGGGGAGTCACTAGGGCTTCCACGGCGCGGCGAAACGCCCGCGGGTCGATGGCTGGATATCGATAGAGGAGCGGTTCGATCTCGCCGAAAAACTCGAGAAGGCGTTTCGGTTCCACCAATCCCCGCGCGATCATCTCGCGGACATCCTCAAGGTCGCGGGCATGGCTCCGCTCGATCTTGGCCAGACACTGCGCGTAGAAGTCGAAATGATAGAAAGAAACACGGCCTTCGGTTCCCACGAACGGGCTGCGCCTCTCCCAGCCGGCGAGATCTGGAATGAAATCATTGGGAGAAGCGAGTTCCACGTTGATCTCCAGGTCTTCCTTGATCCTGGGAATCGCTCGCAGGACAACATCGTCGTCAGGCGCGATCTTGATATCGACATCGATCGTGGACGCGCGCCAACCGATCAACACGGCGCTCGCCCCGCCCGTGAAGTACACGCGCAGATGATTTCTGGCTGCTTCCCCGAGGGAACGCATGAATCGTTGCAGACGCTCGGCGTCGGTTAACTGGCGCACTCGGCGGCTCGCTCGAAGCTGGTGAGAGTTCGGATCAAGGCGTTGTATCGTGAATGCGCGCTATCGGGATCCGATTCCTGCAATTTCAGATACAAGTGGATCTCGGGCGAGGACAACGTTCGTTCGGGGACCGGCAGCCCCAATCGGCGAAGGCGGAATGCTCCGACCGACACCAGCAGCGCGGGAATTGTCTCCGCGCCTTTTTGCAGATCTTCGATTCCGGTTTCGATCAACTCGGAACCGGGGAATTTGCGCGCCGTCATGTTCACAGTATAGCGCGCGTTGGGCGCCAGCCGCGGCGCTCGGCGGCGGGATCCAAGCTACAATGCGCTCATGACCATTACCGAATCCTTCAGCGACATCGCGACGCCGACCGGCGCGATGCGGGTACACGTGTTTCGTCCCGCGGCGGCGGGGAAGTATCCCGGCGTGCTTTTCTACTCCGAGATTTTCCAGGTCACGGGACCGATCCGGCGCACGGCCGCGATGCTGGCCGGTCACGGATATTTGGTCGCGACGCCGGAGATTTATCACGAGTACGAACCGGCCGGCACGGTGCTGGGCTACGACACCGCCGGCGCGGATCGCGGAAATGCGCTGAAGACCACCAAGCCGATTGCCGCGTACGACTCCGACTCACGCGCGGGGCTCGATTTTCTGAAGTCGCACGAGGCCTGCACCGGACGTCTCGGCGTGATGGGCATTTGCATCGGCGGACATCTGGCGTTTCGCGCGGCGATGAACAAGGATGTGCTGGCCGCGGCGTGTTTCTACGCCACCGACATTCACAAGAAGAGTCTCGGCGCGGGCATGAACGACGATTCGCTCGATCGCGCCGGCGAAATCACGGGAGAGTTGCTGCACATTTGGGGACGCCAAGATCCGCACGTTCCGCTGGAGGGCCGCAACAAGATCAAGGCGCGCCTCGACGAAGTGGGCGCGCGATTCACCTGGCACGAAGTGAACGGACAGCACGCCTTCATGCGCGACGAAGGTCCGCGCTACGATCCGGCGCTGGCGCGCCAGTGTTACGGATTGGTCTTTGAGTTATTTCATCGACGCTTGGGTCTAGGCGATTTGCCGGCGGAGGCATCGGGATCGGTGGAAAGCCGGCACTAGTGTGGCGCGAGCCGCGGCTTGTTGGCTGGCGCTAACGCGCCACCGCCCAGCCCAACGTCACCAGCACCAAGCCGCCGGCGATCGCCATCCACGACGCGTAACTCAGCACTTTCCAAAACGAAATCGCTTCCGTCGTCAGAGACGGCGTATCGCTGACCACCAGTCCGAAGACGAATCCGCCCGCGAGGCCGCCAATGTGCGCGGAGTTGTCGACGCCCGGCATCAGGCCGAAAATCAGGCCGAAGATCGCCCAGCGGATGAACATGCTCTTGATCTGTTGCGCCATCGCCGTCTTGTGATTGAATCCATACGCGATCATCACGCCGAACAATCCAAAGACCGCGCCGGATGCGCCCACCATGTTGTTGTAGGGATATCGCCAGAAGTAGCTGGCCAAGCTGCCGCACAGCGCGGTCCAGACGTACAGAGTAATGAACCGCGTCGACCCATACATCTCTTCCACCGACTGGCCGACGTCGGCGAGCACCCACATGTTGAAGAGCAGGTGCATCAGATTGGCGTGCAGAAACGCGCCGGTCAGCAATCGCCAGTATTGATGATAGAAAAGGATCGCCGGACCATAGTTGGCGCCCATGCGGACAAGCAAACCGCCGGGAAATCCACCGAGCAGCGCTTCGATCGGGTTGCCGGATTGCATCATGGCGACGAGACAAATTCCGAAGAGCAGAAAGTTGATCGCTACCAGCGCGTGCGTGGTGGTGAAGTCGGGCAGAAAGCCGGAGGTCACGCGGCGCACGCCGATGCGGTCGAGCGGGGAGATGAATTCGTTGCAGAACGGGCAGCGCGTCTCGTTCGATCCCACAAGGGCGCGGCAGGCGGGGCAGATTTTCTGTTTTACCGCCGCGGTTTTCATGAATTCGCGGACGTCGCCCTTGAACGCCTCAATGGAGTTCTGAATACGTTGGAGTTTCCAGCGCCAGCGGGGTGGCAAGGGCATGGTGGGTAACGGAGTTGATCCTCAAGTTTATTATAGTATCCGTGGAAGCATGAGCGGTTTCATAATCAAGGATGAGTCGCGACCGTGACGGAACTGTAGAACGTTGGTTTTTGCGGAGCGTCGGGCCCGCGAACACGCGACGGTCGCCGCGAGCGCGACAAAACGAGGTCATATGGACAAGCGTTGGGAAGAAATCGCCCACAACATCGAGAAAGAGATGAAGAAGGCGGTCAAGTACGTCGACGAGCAGTTGGTGCCGGCCACGCGCAAGGAAGCGAACGTTTTCCTGAAGCGCGCGGCGAAGGAACTCGAGAAACTCGCCGAAAAGCTTGACGACAAAAAGTGATGTCGCGCGCCGCTGCCGCTTCGTTCGCACGCTTGACGCACGCGCTCGGGTGCGCCGCGCTGATCGTGTCGGCCACGGCGTGCTCGCATAAAACGACGGCGCGCAATTATCCTCCTCCTCCGCCGGCGACCGCCGCGCGTCCGGGGCATCCCGCCACGGCGGCATCTGGTTCCGGCAGCGCCGCGGCGAAGAACACGCCGCCGGGCGTTGTTCCCACGATTTCCGATTTATACGGATACGCCAGTTGGTACGGCTATCCCTACCACGGCCGCAAGACGGCCAGCGGCGAGGTCTACGACATGTATCAGATGACGGCCGCGCACAAGACGCTGCCGCTGGGATCGCTGGTGCGCGTGACGAATCAAGACAACGGACGCGAAGTGGAAGTGCGCATCAACGATCGCGGGCCGTTTGTGGAAGGCCGCGTCATCGACTTGTCGTACGCCGCGGCCAAGGAAATCCAGATGGTGGGGCCGGGTGTTGCGCTCGTGAAATTGTCGGTGCTGGAGACCATCAATCGTCCTCCCGCACCGCGAGCGCCCGTGGTTCTTGCCGCGGCGGTTTCACCCGCGCCGGCAACCGGCACCGGCAACCAGCGTTTTGCGGTTCAAGTCGGCGCGTTCCGCGAAAAAGAAAACGCCGACCGTTTCCAATCCGATCTTCTGCATCGCTACAAGCCGGTCGCGGTCGTGCAGTCGGGCGACTTCTTCAAGGTTTTCGTCGGCGCGGAAACGTCTGAAGCGGCCGCGCAAACCCTGGTGGCATTGCTGCGCCGGGAACGGATCGTGGGATCGATTGTTCTGCTGCCCTAGAGGTCGCTGAAAATATGGACAGGGCCCGGATGCCTGTCCTACGTAAGATTCGTTGCATTTACCCGGCAAACAACACATACTGTGGCAACTGTTCGGAGGGCTCACCGAAATGAAGAAGCGTTGGATCGTTCTGATCATTGTGTTGCTGGTCGTCGCGGCCATCCCCGCGTTCACCATTTTTGCGCTGCCGAAAATCCAAGCACTGCGCGTCGACGTTCCATCGGAATACCACGATCCCGGCCCGCCGATCCCGTTGCCCCAAGGCTGGAGCGACGCGCAGCGCCTGGCGTTCCACTACACGGCGCAAGGCACGCAGATCATGCCGTACACGTGGTTCATGGCGCTCGAACAGCCGTGCTGGACGTTGTGGTGCGGCAAGTTTGCCGATCAGGAATATCTCGGGCGCTTCGGATTCCTCGCCGGACAAAAAGATGCGCGCTGGAATCCCGACGGACTCCCCGTGGGCTTCGCCAAAGACACCAAATTCCGCAACCCGATCACCGGCAGCAGCCAGCCCGTCGTGGGATTCAACTGCGCCGCGTGTCACACCGGCGAACTTCAGTATCAAGGGAAGGCCGTGCGCATCGAAGGCGGTCCGGCGATGACCAATCTCGGCGAGTTCTTGAAGGCCATCGGCGACGCCCTGATCATGACCGATTTCATGCCATTGCGTTACTCGCGCTTCGAGCGCGACGTGCTGGGACCGGACGCCACGCCCGCCGACAAGAACGCGCTGCGCCAGGAATTCTCGGCGTTCCTGAAGGGCTCCGTCAACGAAGTGAATCAAGGAAATTCCCGCGGCGTCTACAACACAACCGAAGGCTTCGGCCGCACCGACGCCTTGGCGCGCATCGGCAACATCGTCTTCGCGCTGGACATGGACAATTGGAATAATCTCGCGCCCACCAACGCGCCGGTGCGATTTCCGCAAGTGTGGGATGCATCGTGGTTCACTTGGGTCCAGTACAACGCGTCGATCTCGAATCCGATGGCGCGCAATGTCGGCGAGGCGTTGGGCGTGAAAGCGGTGGCGAAACTGGGCGGTTGTTGCGCCGCGAAACTGCAAAGCACGGTTCGCTTCGAGGACCTTTGGGCGCTCGAAAAACTGCTTTCCGGTCCCGCGCCGTACGAGGGATTGCATTCGCCGAAGTGGCCGGATGCGTTTCCGCCGTACGACAAAGCGAAAGCCGAGCAGGGCAGCAAGATTTATCACGAGATCTGTCTCCACTGTCATTTGCCTCCGCCGAATGAACTGCAAGACGATCTCAAGGGCAAGCATCAATATTGGGTGATGCGCGACGGCACGCATCCCTACTTGAACGTGAAGGACATTCCTCTCGAAGCGATCGGAACCGATCCGAACCAGGCGCTCGATTTCTACAATCGCACCGCCGATTCCGGCGACTTGAAGAAGGGATGCCTCACCGCCGCCGACGGACTCGACTACGTCGGCAAGGCGATGTCGCTGAATTTTTACAACGAGCAAAAATTCCCACCGGCCGTCCAGCGTGAATGGAGCGGATTCCAAGATCCCATGGCCGTGGGAATTCGCGCGACGAAGTCCTATCGCCCGCGGCCGCTCAACGGCGTTTGGGCGCTGGGAACGTACCTGCACAACGGATCGGTGCCGAACATTTTCCTGCTGCTGGGACCGGCCGGCGAGCGTCCCGACCATTTCTACACCGGCAGCAAGAAATACGATCCCGTGAATCTGGGCTACGAGTACACGGAATTTCCGGGCGCCTTCCTCTACAAGACCTCGGCGACGGGAAGCGGCAATCGCGGCCATGAGTTTTCCGACACGCCGGGACCCGGCGTGATCGGCCGCGCGCTGTCGAAGGATGAACGTTACGCGGTGATTGAGTACTTGAAGTCACTGTAGAGGAAAACAAGCTACCTGGTTTCTCTCGGTGTTCTCGGTGTCTCGGTGGCGACGATTTGTCGGGTTCTTTGTTAGACTGGACCTTCGGGAAAATGATCGGCGAAACAATTTCTCACTTTCGCGTGGTGCGCAAACTCGGCGCGGGCGCCATGGGCGTGGTGTACGCAGCCGAAGACTTGCAACTCGGCCGGTCGGTGGCGTTGAAGTTTCTCTCCGGCGATCTGGCCGGCGAGGAAAAGGCGTTGGCCCGTTTTCGCCGCGAGGCGCGCGCGGCGTCCGTCTTGAATCATCCCAACATTTGCACGCTGTACGGATTGGAAGAGCACGAGGGCAAGCCGTTCATGATCCTCGAAATGCTGGAAGGCGATACGCTCGCGAATTGCCTGGCCGCCGGATCGAAAGAAGATCCGCTCGGGCTGGCGCTGCAAGTAGCCAGCGCGCTCGAAGCGGCGCACGCCAAGGGAATCGTGCATCGCGACATCAAACCGTCGAACATTTTCATCACCACCTCGGGCACGGCGAAGGTTCTGGATTTCGGCGTGGCCAAGACGCTGACGCACAATTCCGCGTCGACCACCATCGGCGCGAATCTCACGAAATCCGGCATGGTCGTGGGCAGCTTGAAGTACATGTCGCCGGAGCAAGCCCGCGGCGAAGAGGTCGATGGACGTTCCGACATTTATTCATTTGGCTTGGTGCTGGCGGAGATTTCGACGCAGGCGTCGCCGCTGCAAAAAATCGCGGCGCGCTGCATGGAATGGGACCGCAACTTGCGCTACCAAACCGCCTCCGACCTGCGCGCGGACCTGGAACGATTGAAGCGCGACGTTTCCGGCACGGAAACAGGCACGGGAACGCGTACGCGGCGGGCGGCGCGTCCGCGCCCGTCGAAGCGCGATCCGGAATCGCTGGCCGTGCTGCCGTTCGTGAACACCGGCGGCGATCCCGATGTCGAGTACTTAAGCGAAGGCATCACCGACACGCTGATCAATAACATCGCGCAACTGCGGAAAATCCGCGTGGTGCCAAGGAGCCTGGCGTTTCGCTTCAAGGGCGCGGAGATCGATCCGCAATCGGCGGGGCGCGAGTTCAACGTGGACGTGGTGCTCTCGGGCCGCGTGACGCTGCGCGGCGAAACGTTGGTGGTGGGCACGGAGCTGCTCGACGTCGCGCAATCGTCGCAGATCGGCGGCGCGATGTACAACCGCAAGCTCGACGATATTTTCACGATCCAAGAGGAAATCGCGAAGCAAATCTTCGACAAGCTGAAGATGCAGCTTTCCGGCGACGAGAAAAAGCGCGTCAACAAGCGCCCCACCGAAAACAAAGAGGCGTATCAGCTTTACTTGCGCGGCGTCTACTTTTTGAATCGCTGGTCGCCGGAGGATTTGCGGCGATCCGTCGACTATTGCATGCAGGCGGTGGCCGTCGATCCCGGCTACGCGCCGGCCTACGCGATTCTGGCGATGGCATATTGCATGTTGGGCGTGTACGTTTTCGCTCCCGCCAACGAGGTGTTTCCGAAAGGCAAGGCCGCGGCGTTGCGCGCCATGGAACTCGATCAATCGCTGCCGGAAGCGCACGGCGCGCTGGCCACGGCGCGACTTTTTTATGACTGGGATTGGGCGGGCGGGGAAGAAGCGTGCCGCCGCGCGCTGGATTTGAACGACGATTACGCGGTGGGCCATCAAGTGATGGCCGTCTGCAAGCTGGTCAACGGGAAAATGGACGACGCGCTCGTTGAAGAGCGCCGCGCCTTGGAACTCGATCCCGTTTCTCCGGCCATGAATCTGGTGATGGGCTTGAATCTGTTTTTCGCGCGACGCTGGGACGAAGCCGCCGAGCAGTTGCGCCACGCGGTGGAGATCAGTCCCAGTCCGCGGGCCATGATTCTGCAGGCGTGGTCGTTGGCGCACGCCGGACGTGCCGAAGCGCTGGCCGTGCAAGGCAAGCTGAACGCGATGTCGCGGGGCGCGCGGATGCGGATCATCGAAGGTTACACGCTCGCGGTGTTGGGGAAATCGGCGGAAGCCCGCGCGATTTTCGACGAAGTAATGAAAGCGCCGCCGAGCGATCACCATTCGGTCTACAATCTCGCGGGACTCGCCGCGATGGTCGGGCAGAACGACGCGGCGTTTGCGTTGCTCGAAAAAGTGTACGAGGAGCGCTTCGCGCAAATGCTCTACCTGAAGGTTTTTCCGATCTTCGAGCGCTTGCACGGCGATCCGCGCTTCACCGACCTAGCGTGGCGCGTAGGACTTCCCTGAAAAGCTGTACCCGGAAGGTCCTGTACGTCCTGCATCCTGTTTCCTTTTGACACGCCCGCCACGCAAGATTTTTCCGCAGGCGCGTGCAAACTCTTCCAAACAAATACTTGCGGCCTGCTGCAACGTGTGGCGGAAAAATTGCATCTAACGCATGCAAGGGAGCTGTCTGATGTCATACATTGATACACACCCGATGTCACACGACGCCTGCGCACATGATGCTTGGTATTGCCGCGAATGCTCCGAGATTCGCCAACTCGATTGCCACGGCCGCTGCGAGGTTTGCGGTTCCGATTCCGTGATTCCCGCCGCGCTCGTCGAGATTTCGCAGTCGCCAACGCGTGTTCGACCCGCCGCGTAACTCATCAGAACATTGGTAGTGGCTCGATTTGAATTCCGATCACAGGACTTGCGGAAATCGAACCCTTGCGCGTAGGTATGTTTTGTATCAGGGCACGGCTTCAGCCGTGCCGCCAGCAGGGGCTTGTTCCTCGGGCTTTAGCCCCTGCGGCCTTCCACTTGGCAAGCTTGCGGATCAGCCGTTGTTTGCGGGGGCTAAAGCCCACTATTTGCAAACGTCTGGGTCGGCACGGCTGAAGCCGTGCGCTGATACAAAAAAGAGATACAAAACGGCTGCGCAGCCGATTGGCTCACAGTTGCACAGCGATCGAATTCAAATTGAGCCACGACCGACCGTTCGGCCACTGGACGAAACGCCTGTTTCCGAATATCCTAGTGTCTCCTCATGGATCTCTTTGTCGATCTCTCCGGCGGCATTCCGCTTGTGCGCATCGCCGGCGACCTTCGCCTGTGGGGCAAGCAGGATGTCGCCGACCAAATGCGCGAAAGCGTGCATTCGCTGATCACCGCGGGCCACAAGCGCGTGGTGATGAACTTGTCCGGCGTGCGGCGAATCGATAGCCGCGGCATCGGCTGCTTGGCGCGCATCCACGCGACGGCGACGTCGAGCAACGCCGTGATCGGGCTGGTCTTGTCACCGGGCATCGTCAAAGACGCGCTCGATCAATTGCACTTCATGAAGATCTATCCAGTGTTTCCGGACGAGGCCGCTGCTGTCGCGGGCTTGCCCAAGCCGAATTAGCTGCATGCGCATCTCCTCTGAACTCCCACTTTATCGAGTGACTGTGCCGACACCGTTTCCGGTGGGCCCGGTACATCTCTACGTCATCGCGGAGCCGGAACTTACGCTCATCGACAGTGGTCCGCGCACGCGCGAAGCGCGCGCCGAGCTGAATCGCCTGCTGGCCGCCGACGGTTTCGACCCGGAGAAAATTCGCCGCATCATCCTGACGCATTCGCATCAGGATCATTACGGCATGGCCGCCGAGCTCGCGCGGCGCTCCGGAGCGGCGGTGTACGCGCATCCGGTGGAGCACGCCGTGCTTCGCCACGATGCGTCGGTGCGCCGCTTCATCGATCGCTTGATCGCCGAGAGCGGCACGCCGCCCGACCTGGTGGAGAAAATGCGCCGGATGATTGCGTTTGTCGGAAGCACCACCGAATCCTTGGACGACGTGCGTTCGATCGACGAGTTGCCGGGCGTGGCGTGCGGCGACGCGCGGCTGGAGTTCGTGCCTCTGCCGGGACACACACCCGGCAGCGTGGGATTGTGGGAGCCGCGGCGGAGCATTTTGATCGGCGGTGACGCCGCGATCTCCAACATCACGCCCAATCCCTTTTCCTCACCCGACGCGTCGCAACCGCACGGGCGCTTCCGCTCGCTGGCGGAATACTGGGAGACGTTCCGGCGCATCCGCCAACTGAATCCGGCGATCATTCACGCCGGCCACCTGGAGCCGATCACCGATTTTCCGGCGTACGAAAAATGGTCGTGGGATTTGCACGTGCGGCGGCAGAACCTGATCGTCGACGCGATTACGGCGGGCGCGCGCACCGTGCACCAGATCGCGCTGGCGCTTTTCCCCGAAGTGGTCCCGCAAGGGGCGTTTCTGGCGCTGACGGAGATTCTTTCCCACGTCGATTTGCTCGAGGAAGAAGGCAAGATTGACGCTTCGTTCGAGAACGGGATTGGCGTGTACCACGTCGCCGCGCCCGCTATGGAGTGCGGAGCTACCCTTTCTTGATCAACTTGCTCAACAGCGATCGCTTCCGTACGATCACGCGATTCTTTCCGCTGCGCTTCGCTTCATAGAGCGCTTCGTCGGCGCGCGCAACCAAATCTTCGCGCGAATCGTTGGAGTGATATTCAGCGACGCCGCAACTCAACGTGAAGCGCAGCGTACTCGGCTCGCCTTGCTTGCGGTATTCGAAGCGCGACTTGGCCACCGCGTCGAGAAACTCAATCAGCTTGTCGCGCGCCTGATCCACGCGCGTGCCTTCGAGCATCACCACAAATTCCTCTCCACCGTAGCGGCCGCAGAAATCGCCGGGGCGGATCGCGCCGGCCAGCCGCTCGGCGATGGTTGTGAGCACGCGATCGCCCACCGGATGGCCATGCGTGTCGTTGATTTTCTTGAAATCGTCCACGTCAAGCAGCGCGAGTGAAAACGCCGCGCCGCGTTTGTAGTGCGTGGCGATCCAGCGGTCGCAGGCGCGATCGAATCCGCCGCGATTCGCGATGCGTGTAAGCGGATCGCGGCTCGCCTCGTCGCGGGCGCGTTCCAGTTCGAGCGATAGCGATTCGGCGCGCCGCACCAGCCGCGAAAAGGTTTCTTCCTCCCGGCGTTTCTTTTCCGCCACCAGCGTCTTCAAGCTTTCCACTTCGCCGGCGATGCGCTGCTTGATCTCCCGCAAGTCGCTGATCTCGGCGATTTCAACGAGCCGCTCGGAGGATTCCAAGACCTTGCTGTGAAAGTCGCCGGCTTCGCGCGCGATTTTCCCCACCGCCTCGCGCAGCACCTCGATCACTTCGCCGATCGCCGCTTCGCGCTCCCGGGCGTGACCACGCGCGGCGTCGAAGTACTCGCGGCACGTTTGTAAACACGCGCCGGCGCGTTCTTCCATTTCGCGCCAGTCGCGCGCCGCGGCGATCTTCATGCGATGCCCCTCGATGCGCGATCGCAAGTCGACGAGCTTTTTGTCCTCGCCGGGCGTTACGTGATCGCTGATCGGCTGAAGAATGCGGTCGACCAGTGTTTGCATCGCGGCGATGTTGGCGTGGTCTTTTCCGAGCTGAAGTTCAATGATTTCCTGGGGCATGAAAAGGGGAATCCTCAGGAGGTTCTATCGGCAGAAATTGAAGGAAGATTAAGGGAAGGTTTTGAGGGATCGCCTTAGGATCGAGGCAAGGCAATCATTTCGTTGCGGTTACATCTGTTGACAAAGAATTCTTGGGGCTGGGGAAACCTTTGCGCGCCAACTTCGTCTATATGAGTAGATCCCCGTTAGAGGCGGGCGTGCTCACCCCAACCCCAAACCCAACGCCCGCCTCACTTTTACAGACCCTGGAAAGAAATTCAAGTATTTTTTTCACGGGACCCAGGTAAAACTTACTTCACCGAGTAAAACTTGCACGGCGCGAGTCGCTCTTAGAGTGCGGTGGCTTGCCATCGCGTTGGATGTCCGAGGCTTGCCTTGGACACGCTGGTCGTGGCTCAAATTGAATTCGATCTCTGTGGAACTGTGAGCCAATCGCTGCGCAGGCGCTTTGTATCAGGGCACGGCTTCAGCCGTGCCGACCCAGACGTTTGGAAATAGTGGGCTTTTAGCCCCCAGCAAACAACGGTTGATCCACAATCTTGCCAAGTGGAAAGTCGCAGGGGCTAAAGCCCAGGAACAAGCCTGCTGGCGGCACGGCTGAAGCCGTGCCCTGGAGTTTGGACATTTCGGACTGGACTAAAGCCCTGTTGAAGAGCGCGTGATGTGATGGGTGGGGAAGTGCTCGCGGATGTGATGATTGAAATAGG
>JAJPHL010000062.1 GCA_021325275.1 Terriglobia bacterium
CGCCCTCGTCCACCCCCTCAGTTGGCCATTGCTCGGAAAAGCTGCCGCTGCGTGAGAGGGAAATGTCCAAACTCCAGGGCACGGCTAAAGCCGTGCCCTGATACAAAGACCGGGCTCCTTTACGCGATCGACAGCACTATCGACAACTCACCGACAGCCCAATAATCCCAAGCGACGCGCCAAACCTAATCGAATTTACGCGAGCACACGTGTAGAATCGCGCGCCGTGACTTCTTCCACGCTCGACGGCGCGGGCGCCGGCATGCGCAACCAGAAGCGCGAGCCGTGCTCCGGTTGACTCGTGGCACCGATCGATCCGCCCATTTGCCGTGCGAGCGTGGCGGCGATCGAGAGTCCAGTGCCGGCCGGGGACGCGGCGAACAGTCCGGCGATTCTTTCCGGTGCAATGCCGATGCCGGTGTCGCAAACTTCGAAGACCAATTCGCGCGACGCGGCCTCGCCGGCGCAGTCGGCGTGAATTTCCACGCGGCCTTGTTCGGTGAACTTGATCGCGTTGGACACCAGATTCGCCAGCGCCTGACCGATCCGTTGCGGATCGCCGGTCAGCGCGCCGTCGAGTCCCGGGCCGGCGGTGGCGAGCAATTCGATGCGCTTGGCCGCCGCTTTCGGCGCAAACATGTCCGCTACGCCCGCGAGAATCGCGGTGGGGTCAAACGACTCTTGCGCCGGTGCGGCCTCTTCCACCAGCAGATTGTTGATCGAATGCCGGAGCATCGACGCGGAGTCGCGAATAATTTCCAGATACTCGCGTTGATCCGGCGAGAGCGGCGTGTCCAGCAACAACACGGTCATCCGCGCGATGCCGCGCAGCGGCGCGCACGATTCCTCGGCGATTTTCTTCGACCGCGCGCTGCTCGCGGTCGCTTGCGGCGACGCGGCCTGCGGTATGTGCCAAAATTCTCCGTGCCATTGATCCGCGCGTAGGACGAAAAACCCGAACAAGCCCGCGACGCCCGCGGCCATCGCGTAATGGCCGGCAAACGCCTCCATGCCCGAGGCCGGGAGCAGCATCACTGCCAGATAGCCACGAACAAAACGAAGATCGGAAGCCATGCCGCGCGCCGCCGAGGCCGTGAGTCCGGCGGTGAGAAGCGCGTAAATAAAGTGCGACGCCGGAGAAAGCTGCGCGACGACCGTCCAAGAACCCAATGCAGACCACGCCAGCGCGCTCGCCCACGTTGCCTGTCGCGCGACGCTCGGTACAAGGATCCGCCAGATTCCGGCGGCGGCGAAACATGCGGCGAACAGCATGACGGCGGCTGGATCGCTCTGCCAGCAGCCGCTGCCGAAGGCAAACGCCGCGAGTGCGGCGAAGCACGCCGGCGCGTCGGCAGCCAGCCATCGCGATTGTTCTTTCGTTGCTTGTTTCGTGCCGGCTGTCTCGTCCAGTGACAGCCTCTCAAGGGGGCGAACTTCATTCATGTTTTTTACATCGGCCCGCTGGCGCGCGATGTTACAGAACTGTCCCAGAGTGTGAATTATACTTTTCCAATGAGTTATTGCGAAATTGCGCCGGGCCACGAATTCCACGGTCCGTATCACGATCGCGAGTACGGATTTCCGCAGCGCCGCGAAGCCGTGCTCTTCGAAAGGCTGGCCCTCGAGATCAATCAGGCGGGACTCTCCTGGCTGACGATCCTAAAGAAGCGCGCGGCTTTTCGCGCGGCCTTCGACGGATTTGACGTGGACCGCGTGGCGGCCTACGGAAAGCGCGAGCGCGCGCGGCTGCTGGCCGATGCCGGGATTATTCGCAATCGGCTCAAGGTCGATGCCGTGATCGAGAACGCACGCCGAATCGTTGTACTGCGCGCTTCGCATGGATCGTTTGCGCGTTGGCTCGACGCGCATCATCCGCGCAGCAAAGCGGAATGGGTGAAGCTCTTCAAGCAGACATTCTTATTCACGGGCGGCGAGATCACCGGCGAGTTCCTGATGAGCCTCGGCTATCTGCCCGGCGCGCACGAAGAAACTTGCCCCGTGTACGCGGAGATCGAGCGGATCAAGAAAAAGAAGCAGTGACGAGCCGCTCCGAGGCTATGAGAACCCGCACTCTGAAGACATCCGCCTAAAAGTCGAATCGTGCCGCGAACTGGAAGAATCTCGCTTGCCCGGCCGACGTGATCAAGCCAAAGTTGGGCGCGTTAAACACCGGCTGACCCGCCGAGTTCGAGGAAATCGGCAATTGCCCGATGCTGGAGGACGGCGTGAAGTTGGTGTGATTCGGCAAATTATACGCTTCCATCCGCACCGTCATTTTCAGACGCTCGCGCAGCGCGAAGATGCGCCCCACCGCAAGATTCGCGCCGATTTGGTTGGGACTGCGCACCACGTCGCGACCCAAATTCCCGAGCGACGCCGGAAGCACCAGCAAGCGCGCCGCGCCCGATCCCGTGGCGAACGGTCCGGTGGGAGTCAGCGGGAAATTCGCGGAAGTCGCCGGCAGCAAATACTGGACGCCGGTGCCGTTAGCGGTTTCCGGAACCGTCAGGCTCACGCCCGGATTCACCACATTGGGACGCTGCTGGAAGCTGGCGTTCTGCGCGGCGTTTTCGTTGGTTTGTCCGATGTAAATCGGCAGACCGTTGTGGATGCTGATAATCGGATCGATAAAGAAACCGCGCACCCACTTGTTGCCCTTGGTTGTGTAGCGCATCGCCGCCGTGAAATCGTTGGGACGATCGAACTCGCTGCGCCCCTTGTTGATTCCCAACGCCGCCTGCGGCACTTCGCCCAGGTTCAAGCCCGATGGCTGAGAGAAACTGTAAATGCCGCTGGCGTCGTCGAGCGATTTCGAACGCGTGTAGTGAACCACAAACGCCAAGTTCTCGCCGATATTGCGGCGCGCGCTCAGTTGCAGCGCTTCGTAGCTCGCGGTGCCTTCAAAGTTCAGCGAGTTGAAGCTGCCGATCGTCGGGAACGGCCGCGCCAAATTCGTCGCCGTGCTGGTGTTAGTTAGTGCCAATTGATTGTCGATGGCGATGTTGAACGGCGGATAGTTCGTCGGCAGATTCACGGCCATGTGCACGCCGTGCGAGCCGACGTAGTTCACGTCGCCGATGATCCCTTTGGGCAACTGCTGCTCGATTCCGAAATTCCACTGCTCCGCATAAGGCTGTTTCACTTCGGTGAAGCCGTCGTACGCGGAGAGCACCAACGGATTCGCCACGCTGTTGAACTGCGCGATGTTGGCTTGCGGATTCGACGCATTGTTCGTGGCGACGTACGGCATTCCCTGGGAGAGCTTGAACGGCTGCGCCACGCCCGTGCCGAGATTCGCGAACGACTGCTCGACGTTGTAGCCGGGGAACAGCACTTGTCCGCCGAGGTCGGAAAAAATGCCGGCGTAGAAAATACCGACGCCCGTGCGGATCACCGTCCTAGGGAGGACGTGGTAGGCGACGCCCAAGCGCGGCGCAAAATCGGTTTTCGGCGCGCTCAGGTTCAGCGTGTCGGAGACGCCGCTGGCGCCGGCGAACAGCACCTGGCCCGTGGTGGGATCGACGCGCGAGTATTCGTTGTGCGCGGCGGTGAACGGCGATTCGTATTCCCAGCGCAAACCGAAATTGATGGTCACGCTGGGCTTCCATTTCCAGGAATCCTGCGCGTAAAACGCCAGGTTGAAATTGCGCCGCCCGATCAGCGGCTGCGGCAGCGAGTACGACGACGTCTTGATGTCGCCGAGCAAGAAATCGGCCAGCGCGTTGATGCCGTCACCGCCGGCGTTTTTCGCCGACGTCAGTGAGCCGTCGAACGTGTACGCACCGTTCACGTCGGCGGTAGGATTGAAATCGTCGAACTGATTGCGCCGGAATTGCAGGCCGAACTGGATCAAGTGGCGGCCCACGGATTTGGTGTTGTCGACAATCGTCTGATAGTTGTTGTCGATTTGCGTGCGCAGGGTGTTGGTGTTGGTACCGAGCATCGAGAAGCCGCTGATGTTGAACTCGGGCGAAGCGATCCCAAACTGATTCGCAATGCCGAGCGTGGCTTGGTCGTTGATGCCGTCTGACGGCGGCCGAATCTCGGAATTGTTGCGGAAGAAACAGAAACGCACGTCGGAAATGAACGTGGCGCTCCACGTTTTCGTCATTCCCACGGTGCTTTCATAACCGGTGGTCTGCGAATCGCCCACCGAACTGTCGAGCGGGCTGCCGGGAAACGTCGGCTGGATCGGGGAGAAATTGTTGAAGTGGACGAAGGTCCAGAAGAAGCGCAGCTTATCGTTCACAACTTCGTCGACGCGCGCCATGCCCGTGTTGGTGAGCGGATGGCTCGATCCCACTGAGACTAAATTGTTGGTAGAAATATTATCGGTGGCGTTCAGCGTACCGACGCTGTTCGGCGCGGGCACCAGCGCCAGAATCTTCATCGCCGCCGGATTCAACAACGCAGCTGGAATCGTATTGCTGGGAAACGCCGTCTTGGTCGCCGGATTGTCGACCACCGTCTTGGAAGCGGAGAAATTTCCGGAAAGATATCCGCCGTAGGGAATCGACGACGTGTTGCTGAACGGCGATGCCTGGATCAGTCCCTCGTAGTTGACGAAGAAAAACGTGTGATTCCGGCCGTTGTAGAGCTTGGGAATCGTGAGCGGGCCGCCGATCTTGCCGCCGAAAAGATTGTAGCGATCTTCGGGACGCTGCTTGCTGTTGGCGTTGTTGAAAAAATTGTTGGCGTCGAGCGCCTCATTGCGGAAATAGCCGTAGGCCGCGCCGTGATAGGAATCCGTCCCCGAGCGCGTGACCATGCTGATGATCGCGCCGGACGTACGACCGTATTCCGCGGAGTAATCGGAGGCGAGCACTTTGAATTCCGCGAGCGAATCGGTGGGCGGCAACGATTGCGGACCACCCGTGGAGCCGGTGACCACCGACACGCCGTCGATCAGGAAGTCGCTGTTAAGCGTGCGGCTGCCGTTGATGGAAAGCTGCGACGTGCTCAGGCCGCCTTGCCCCGTAATGTCCCCGCCGGAAGATACACCCGGCGTGAGAATCAGCAAGTTCAGCGGATTGCGGCTGGGCAGCGGCATATCCTGCAGTTCGGACGGCGTCACCGTGCTACCCAGGGATCCCGTTTCGGTTTGCAACTGTCCGGCGCCCGAGCCTTCAACCGTCACCGTTTCGGCGACCGCGCCCAACTGCATCACAATGTCGATGGCCGCGCGTTGATCGACGTTGAGCGGCACGTTGGAAACTTGTTGCCGCTTGAAGCCCGTCGCTTCCACGGAAATGTTGTAGCGGCCCACCGGCAAATCGGGCGCCCGATACAATCCGTCGCCGTTGGTCGCGCCGGACCACACCTTCACGCCCGTGTCGGCGTTGGTGATCGTCACGTTGGCGGCGGCAACGGGCGCTTTGCTGGGGTCGGCGACTGTGCCGGAGATGATGCCGGTGAGGCTCTGTGCGAAAACAAAGGCCGCGGCCAAGCAACTCGCCAAAAGGCCCTGGAGGCCGCGCGCGGCGACGTGGCGCAAAGTCATGATGTTCCCCCTTCAGACGCGAGGCGTTCCACCAAGCGGAACGTCCTGATTCATATTCTGTGAACAGGGTAGAGCGGGTAAAGTTACCTGTCAAATTCAATTCCACTTCGTGGAACGGTGTGATTCACATTTCCGTCCTGCGGCGCGAAGAGCCCGCCCAGGCGAGTGTGAAGGTTGTCACAATGGCCATGGTGAAAGCGATCTTCCGAACCGCAAGACTGCCGTGATTTCCGGCCACGCGGAAATCGCATATACAATGGAAATATGAAAAGAACAGCTTCCGCACACTGGGCAGGTGATCTCAAAAGCGGCAAAGGGTCCGTTTCCACGCAGAGCGGCGTGCTCTCGAAGACTCAATACTCCTTCAGCACACGTTTTGAAAATGGAGTCGGCACGAATCCCGAGGAATTGATCGCCGCGGCGCATGCGGGATGTTTCACCATGGCGCTGTCCGCGGAGTTGGGCAAAGCGGGACTCACCGCCAATGCGCTCGACACTGAAGCCACACTCACGCTGGAGAAAACCGACGCCGGTTTTACGATCACCGCCGTCCATTTGGGTGTGACCGGCGACGTTCCCGGCGCCGACGAAGCGAGATTCGTGGAGATCGCCACCGCGGCGAAGAAAGGGTGTCCCGTGTCGCGCGTGTTGAACGCGACGATCACGATGGACGCCAAGCTCACGTCGCTGCCGAAGCTTGTTTAGAGCTGGGGCTTCGGCGGTTCTTTCGGCGCTTCCTTCGCGGGCGCCGGCATGTCGAGCTTCGGATAATACGCCTGATCGAGCTTCTGGAATTTCTCCATCCAGTTCTTCCCTGCCTCGGCCGGCGTGAAGCTCCATTCCTGGCGCGCGTAGTTCCAATCGTCGGGATTGAGTTGCTGCGCGCGATGCCAATATTTCGCGGCTAGTTCCTTTGCGCCGGCGCCGTAGAAATACACGGCCAATTTGAAGCTGGCGTCGGCTTCCATCTCCGCTGAAGAACGCGGCTTCACGCGGCGCGCGAACTCCTGGTCGCTGAGCGCGAACACACTGCGATCGCCGTTTTTCACCCAGTCGCGAAGGCCCGCGACGTACTCTTCTCCCTCGGTGGAAATGCTCTTGGCGCCGAATTTCATCGTTTGATTGGTAGTCCACGCCGGCTCGGCGGGACGCACCACGCGTCCACGCTCGTCGATCCAAACGCCGGTGGGAACGTTGACGAACTGAAACGCGGAACTCACCGCGTGCTGCGAGTCGACCAAGGTGATATACGTGGCTTTCGCTTGGTCGTACCATTTGCCCGCGGCGGCCTCGCCTCCGGTGTCCTGCGCGGCGGCGATGACGATGAAATTCTGATCCTTCAATTCGCTGTAGAGTTTCTGCCAGCCTGGCAGATCAAGTCGGCATCCTCACCACGACGCCCAAGTGAAAAGCAAAACCTTCTTCCCGCGAAAATCGGAGAGATGCACGATTTTCCCGGTGCGATCGGGCGCCGCAAAATCGGGCGCCTGGCGATTGTTCAAGTATTTTCCGCCCATGATTGGAATTTCACCAAAACTCCAAACATTTTCCTCGTTCACCACGGTCTCGCCGGCGCGCCGCGCGAATCCCGTGAGATTGAACCACTCGCCGTTCTTCAATTCCTTGGGAATGGGGATACACACGTCCTCGCGACACGCGCCTTGCGGCTTCACCGTGAAGTCGTTGATGCGCGGCAAGTCGGCCGCGCGCACCCACAGTTCGTTGGGCGGCGCGCCTGGACGCGTTTTGTCAAGCGTCACCGAGCGATCGCCGAACAGCACGGTGGTCGCGCCAGCCGATGCCGCGCGCGCATTGGGAAGGGCGAGAGAAACGGCCGCACCCGAGGAAAGGGCAACAAAATCCCGTCGGTTCATGGGTAGATCATACACCGAACCGGAGGTAAGAGGCAGATACCGAGATGACCATAGTCGTGTGACGACGGTAGAATAACTGTATGGACACGATCAACGCAGCCAAATTTAAGGCCACGTGCTTGTCCCTTCTCGACCAAGTGAAGAGAACAGGCCAACCGATCCGCATTACCAAGCGCGGCAAGCCGGTGGCCCAGTTGTCCCCACTGCCGCGAGCCGGAAAGCGCGCCATTCTGGGTTGCATGGAGGGCACGGCTAAGATCGTCGGCGATATCGAGTCGCCGGCGACAAAAGCTTCGGACTGGAAGGTTCTCCGCTAATGGACTACCTCCTCGACACTCAGATTTGGCTTTGGTCCTTACTCGAGCAACGGCTAGCCCGCCTTGCATTTGACAATCGTTGTATCATCTAGACAGGCTAGCTAGGAGGAACCGATGCCGATCATCTGGAAGCTGCAAGATGCCAAGAACCGTTTCAGCGAGGTCGTCGACAAGGCGATCGAGAAAGGACCACAGACGATCACCCGTCGAGGAACGCCCGTCGCCGTGGTGCTTTCTTCCGCCGAGTATCAGAGGCTCGCGAAACCCAAGAAGTCTCTCGTGCAGTTCTTCCGCGACTCACCGCTCGCGGAGATCATGAAAGAACACGAGGTCGACTTTACCCGATCGCGCGACACCGGTCGAAAGGTCGAGTTGTGAGTTGGCTCATAGATACGTCGGCCAGTTCTGAACTTTCGCGACCTAAGCCCGATCGGACAGTGTTACGGTGGTTCGACACACACAACGAATTGGAGATGTACTTTAGTGCCTTGACTCTTGGGGAATTGCAAAAAGGCGTAATTCGTCTCGCCCTGGGGCAGCGGCGGGAGCGGCTGGTGGATTGGTTCGAAGATCTTGCGGTGCGTTTCGAGGCGCGAATCCTTCCCGTTGACTTGGAAGTCTCCCGCGTTTGGGGGGAAATGGTTGCGCAGGCGGAGCACCGTGGGCAGCCGCTTCCGGTGATCGACTCGCTAATCGCCGCCACCGCGATTGTCCACGACCTCACCGTCGTGACCCGAAACACGCGCGACTTTCTTCGCACCGGCGTGAAGACGGAAGATCCCTGGCGCGCCTAATAAGCCACTAAATCCAGAATCGCTTTTTCCAAATCCGCGGTCTGCGGCAGGATTTCGTCTTCGATCTTCGGCTGATACGCGACAAACGTATCGAGCGCGGCCACGCGGCGGACGGGCGCGTCGAGGGAGTCGAAAAGTTCGTCGGCGATGCGCGCGGCGATCTCCGCGCCGTAGCCCCAACTCATCTGATCCTCGTACGCCACAATCACGCGACTCGTCTTGCGCACCGATTGCGCAATCGTTTCCCAGTCGTAAGGACTCAGCGTGCGCAAGTCGATCACTTCGGTCTGCACCTGATGCATGCGCTCGGCACGCGCGGCCGCCTGCTGCGCGCGATGCACCAACGCGCCGTACGTCACCAGCGTCACGTCGCTGCCTTCGCGAACGACGTTGGCTTTTCCGAACGGGATCATGAAGTCGCGTCCCGGATCGGCGCTGCGATTGTACGTGGCGCGATACAAATGTTTGTGCTCCAGGAAAATCACCGGATCCTCGCCGCGGATCGCCGTGCGCAGCAGGCCCGTGGCGTCGAGCGCGTTCGACGGCATCGCCACGCGCAACCCCGGCAAGTGCGTGAACAACACTTCGCCCGACTGGCTGTGATAAATCGCGCCGCCCGATAGATATCCGCCGATCGGCACGCGAATCACCAGCGGACAACTAAACGCGTTGTTCGACCGCCAACGCATCAGCGCCACTTCGCTGCGAATCTGCATGTACGCCGGCCAGATGTAATCGAAGAATTGAATCTCCGCGACCGGCTTCAATCCGCGCGTAGCCATACCGACGGAGCGGCCTACAATGGCGGCCTCGGCCAACGAGGCGTTGAAACAGCGGTTCGCGCCAAATTTCCGCTGCAATCCCGCCGTGGCTTTGAAAACGCCACCCTTCCCTTTCACTTTATCGAGATTGTCCTCGCGGCTACAATCGGCGACGTCTTCACCGAACACAACGATGTCGTCGTCATGCTCCATTTCGTCGAGCAGACACTTGTTGATCATCTCGACCATCGTCTTCGGCTGACCCGTGAAGCGCGGCTGCGTGTCAAACGCGGGACCGGTGATGTCGACGTCCGGCGAGTACACAAACGTTGTGGCCGATCCCGATGCCGGCAACTGCGCGGCCAGGGCACGATCGGTGGCTTCCTGCACTTGCGCGTCGAGTTTATGCTCCAACTCCGCGCGATCGCTCTCCGACAGCAGCCCTTCGCTCAAGAGATACGCGGCCAATCGCGTCACCGGATCACGCGACGTTTCTTCACTGCGCTCGGCGGCGGATTTATACAAACGATCGTCGTCGGAAAGCGAATGCGAGTACGGACGCGTGACGTGTCCATGCACCAGAGCCGGGCCCAAGCCTTGCCGCGCATAGTCGGCCGCTTCGCGAAATGCCGCGTAGCTGGCGAGCATGTCGGTGCCGTCCACTTCGATAATGTGCAGGTGCGGAAATCCCGTGACGAGACGCGAAATACTTCCGCCCGCCGTTTGCACTTCCACAGGAACGGAAATCGCGAAGCCGTTGTCTTGAATCGCGAAGATCACCGGCAGGCGCTTGATACACGCGACGTTGAGCGCTTCCCAGAATTCGCCCTCCGACGTTTGACCGTCGCCGCCCGAGACGTAGGTGACTTCGTCGGGTTCCGCGCGGACTTGAGAGGCCGGCGGCGCGCCGCCTTCGCGCGGACGCGCGTAGCGCCCCGCTTCCGCGCAACCGACGGCTTGCAGCCACTGCGTCCCCGTGGGACTCGACGCCGAAACAATATTCAGATTCTTGTTTCCCCAGTGCGAAGGCATCTGGCGTCCGCCGGACGCCGGATCGTCGGCGGCGCCGACGCCTTGCAGAAACATTTCGAGCGGCGTGACGCCCAGCATCAAGTTGAGCGCGCGATCGCGATAGTAGGGATAAAACCAGTCGCGGCCCGCTCGCAGACAAAGGCCGGCGGCGGCCGACATCGCTTCGTGGCCGGCGCCGGAAATCTGGAAAAAGATTTTGTTCTGGCGCTTCAGCGCGATTTCGCGATCGTCGATGCGGCGGGAAAGATACACGGCGCCGTAGAGCCGTAGAAGCGTTTCGCGATCGAGCCCGGCATGCTGTTCCTGCGAGGAAACGAAGAGTTTCGGCGCGGTCATCTGTTTCATTATAACGTCGCAGGGCGGCGCGGCGGCCACTTAATGGGAGACCATGACCTGCACGCCGGAAACGCTCTCTCCCGGCGGACGCCATTTCGTGTACGGCAACACGCGGCGCATTTCGTGAAACGCCAACTCCGCTTCCTTCTCGCGTCCTTCGTCGCGGAGAATATTTCCCAACAGGTACAGCGCCTCGGCGTTGTTGACGTCTTCCCGCAGGACCGATCTCAACGTCTGTTCCGCCTCCCCGAGGCGCCCGATCGAAACCAGCAGCTTCCCCAAGCTTCCCAGCGACGCTGCGGCGCGAAAATGCAAGGCGGCTTCATCGAACTCGCCCTTGCCCGCCAGCAGCGCGCCCAAGTTTTGATGCGCGTCCACGTTGACGGGATCGCGTTTCAACGCCTCGCGATAATCTTTCTCGGCTTCGTCGCGATGGCCGTCCATCTCTTCGATCAATCCAAGGTTCGCCCACGGCGCGGGGAGTTCGGGACGCAGCCGGCGCGCGCGCTCGAATGCCGTGCGCGCTTCGTCAAAATGTCCCATGCGCGCCAGCGCCGTTCCCAGATTCACTTGGTACGTCGCGTCGAGCGGCTTGTCGCGCGCCAGCCGGCGAAACAAGGGCAGCGCGCGCGCGCCTTGATCGCCGAGCAGGTAGGCATTTGCAAGATTCCCGCGAATCAAACTGGCTTCGGGTGAGACGATCAGTGTTTTTTCGTACAACGTGAGGTCGTCGTGCCAATCGTAGTTGCGCGTGAACGTGGTGACGGCGTACCAACTGGCCAGCAATCCTCCGAGCAATCCCGCGACGGGCACATAGGCGATCGAGCGCGGGGTGCGATCGATCAACGCGGCGACGAGCCAGCAAAATCCCACGGAAGGAAGATACAAGTAACGCTCGGTAAATACATTTTCGCCGACATGCTGGATCCACATCACCGGCGCGAGCGGAAGAAGAATCAAGCACGGCGCCAGCCACAGGCGCGATTCGCGGCGCCAGAGCCAAGCGGCGAGTGCGATCACGGCGGCCACGCCCGCCAGTCCTTCCCAGAACGCCGGCGTCGGTGAAACGGTCTCGTGAAAGACGTAGAAAATGTCGAATGGCAGCGGATCGAGCAGCTTCCACAAATACTGGCCGAGCAAAGCGAACGTGGTGTAGAACTGCTGCTCCCACGACAGCACGAAGGCGTTCGACACCATGGTCATGCCGTTCAGCGCGTTGATGCGCATCGGAAAATAAATCCCCAACGGGATCGCGTACGGCGCGAGCGACTGGGCGACGCCGCTGAACCGGAGTTTCCATTCCTCGCCGCGATGTTCGTACAACTCCCACGCGGCGATCATCGGCACAAAAACGATGGCCGTTTCCTTCATCAGCATCGCCAGAAAGAAAATCGCCACGGGCCAGCGGCGTTGTCCCTTGAGATAAAGGAAAAACGCCAGCAGGACTAAAAACGTGTAGATCAACTCGGTGTTCGCGGCGATCCACGCGACGGCTTCGGTGTGAATCGGATGCAACGCAAAGAGCAACGCGCCCCAAAACGCGATGGTCTCGGAAAATCCCAGGCGCCGCCCGATCAATAGCACCAGCACCGTGCATCCAACGTGTACCAGCAAACTGAGCGCGTGATATCCGCGCGCGTTGAACTCGAAGAGTCGATAGCACACCAGGTTCACCAGATGCATCAGCGGGCGATAGTAATTGCTCGTGCCGCGCGGTCCCATGAAGCCCCACACGTTGCGCGTGAACATGGGAGCGATGTTCGAGTCGCGCAGCCAGGCGTTGTGGAGAATTTGCGAACCGTCGTCGTAGACAAAGCCGTTGTCCAAGATGTTCACGTTCACCACGATGGCGACGAGCATGACCATGGCGGGCGCGAGACGGCGGAGCATAACATTTATTCTATTTCATGTTTTGGCCGCCCTTACGGAACTCGGCGTCCGCTTCGTCCAAGCGATTCTCCTTCAGCAACAGGATTCCCAAGTACCGATGCGCCGCGGCGAGCTCGGGATCGCGCACGATCGCTCTGCGATACTCGCGCTCGGCGGCCGCGAGGTCGCCGTCGCGCTCGTCGAGCAACCCCAAGCTCAGCGCGGGCACGCCGGATTGCGGCGCGAGTGCGTCGGCGCGCTCCAACGCCGCGCGCGCTTCATCGAGGCGCCCGGCGGTCGCCAGCGCGATCCCGTACCCGTTTTGAGATCCCGGCCGCGTGGGATCTTCGCGGACGGCCTGCTCGAACAGCTCAAGCGCACGGGCGTTTCGACCCGCGTACAAATACGCCTGCGCCAGCCACGAGTGAATCGACGGCGAGTCGCGATCGACGGAATCAGCGTGCTCCCAGAGCGACACATCGTCGTGAAAGATCGGTGCGGCGGTCCAGGAAAGAACCGCGGCAACGAGCGCGAGCGCGCCGCCGTAGAGGATCGCAGGTTCCTTCGCACGGCGAGCGAGCACTGCGCCGAGCAGCCAGCAGAATCCAATCGACGGCAAGTAAAGGTAGCGCTCGCCAAACGTGTTGCCTCCGAGATATGGCAGGGCTGCGATGGGAACTAAGATCGGTGCGACCATCCAGACGATCGCCATCCACTCGCGCTTTCCGGCTCGCCACAACGCGCGACCGAGTGCGATCATCGCGGCAAAGGCGGCGAGGCCCGCCCAGAATCGCCAGTCGAAGAGCGTGGACGCGTGAAACGTCGGAAGAATACTCAACGGGAGAGGCACAACCAGCTTCAGCAAGTATCTTCCAAACAGCGCAAACGACGAGTAGAAGCGCTGGATTTCGTTGAGTTGCAGGCGATCGATGGAATGGGGACTCGTCCAGCCGTGCAGCGCCGCGATGCGCAGCGGCACATACATCGCAAACGCTATGACGTATCCGCCATATTTGCGCAGAACGTCACGCCGGCCAAACTCGTAAGCGAACACAAGCACCGGCAGGACCACCGCCGTCTCTTTGCACATCAGCGCCACGAAAAACAGAATCCACGCGGCCCAGGTGCGACCTCGCACGTGCAGCAGAAACGCCGCGAGCACAAAAAACGTACACGCCAAATCGGGACTCGCGGCGATCCACGCCACCGGCTCCACGTGAATCGGATGGACGGCGAAAAACAGCTCGGCCCACAGCGCGGCGCGTGCATCCCCGCTGAGTTCCATCACCACAAACCAAACCAGCAGCGTACAAAGCGCGTGCAGCAGCAAACTCACCAAATGGAAGGCCCACGCTTGTCTGCCGGCGACCTGAAAAATCGCCAGGTTCAACGCATGCATCGCCGGCCGGTAGAAATTGCTGGTGGCTTGCGGCGCGGCGAAGCCCCACACGTTGGTGGTGAAGGCGCGCGGCAACGACGCCGGATCGCGCAGCCAGGGATTCTGTTCGATTTGCGGAACGTCGTCGTAGACGAAACCGTTGGCCATGATGTTGGCGTTGACCACAAGGGCCAAGACCATCACGGCAGCCGGCAGAAACCATCGAGGCATGCGAAGTCATTTTAGCGGAACGCGACTTGGGAGAGTGCGGCGACTTCACCGCCTTCACCGTGCGAGGCTTGACTGGCATCGCTGAGGATGGCAATAACGCAAGCGTGTCGGTAGTGGTCAATTTGAATTTCGATCACAGGACGTGCGGAAATCGAACCCTTGCGCGTAGGTATGCTTTGTATCAGGGCACGGCTTCAGCCGTGCCCTGGAGTTTGGACATTTCCCTCTCACGCAGCGGCAGCTTTTCCGAGCAATGGCCAACTGAGGGGGTGGACGAGGGCGGAGAGATCCGCGTTGGACTCA
>JAJPHL010000033.1 GCA_021325275.1 Terriglobia bacterium
CAACCGATAGAGATGTGGTCGACGGAAATACCGCCTGCCACGCAGCCTCGGGGACAGAATGTAACCAAACGCTCGCCAACGTAGCACGAGAAATGTCCAAACTACAGGCGGAAGGGCGGAGCCCTTCCGCACAAAGCAGCGGCGGAGCCGCTAGAAATTCAAACTGAAGCACCACCGGTTGGACGCATTCGCGCGCTTCCGCGCGAAACAGCCATTTGATACACTCCCGTCCATGACATTGCGAGCTTTTCTCTTCGCCGCGCTGGCGGCGGCGCTTTCGATGCTGATTCTCACCGCGCAGGACGCGCCGAAGCAAGCAGCGCCACCGGCAACCGCAACCGTCAAGCCGCCCGATGGCGCGACCGTCACGCATTTCCATCATCTTCACTTGAACGCCACCGATCCCGCGGCGGACATCGCGTTTTACACGACCAAGTTTGACGCCGAGAAGGGACGATTCGCGGGAATCATGGACGCCGTGTGGGCGCAGAAATCGTGGATGCTGTTCAACAAGGTGAACAGCGCGCCGGTTTCCGACGTGACCTCGGCGATTTGGCATTTCGGCTGGGGCGCGGAGAACATGCAGGAGACGTATCAGAAGCAGCTCGACGCCGGCACAAAGTTTTCCACGCCGATCACGCCGTTGGGTCCGGGATTCTTCTTCGCCTACGTGCAAGGTCCCGACAACGCGATCATCGAACTGAACACGGCGCAGCATCATCGCTTCGGCCACATTCATGTGCTGAGCCTCGACCCGATCAAGGCGGGCGAGTGGTATGCCAAATGGTTTAACGCGTCGGGACGCTTGACCAAAGACGTGCGCATGATCCGCGAATTTCCGGTGTCGCCCTCCGCCAGCCTGAACATCGACAACGTGAATCTGATTATTTTCCCGGTGACCTACGCGCGCGTGCAGTGGCCGGAGTTATGGAAAGATCGCCAGGATTTCGAGTCGCCCAAGGGACACGTGGTCGATCACATCGGTTTCAGCGTCGACAACTTGCCGGAGTTCGTCGAGAAGATGCGCAAGGACGGCGTGAAAGTCACCGACGAGATCCGCAGCGTGGCCAACGGCAAGGTCAAATTCGCGTTCATCGAGGGTCCCGACCACGTGCGGATTGAGTTGGTGGAGGGTCATGCGGCGAAAGAGTAAAACAAGTGCTGAGTCCTGAGTGCTGAGTTGTAGTGCTCCGGCACTCAGGACTCAGGACTCTCTACTAGAAGTTCGGCTCGTCCGCCGACGGGCCGTACATTCCCGGCACCGGCACGTTGTTCATGCGCAAGTAAACCGTGAGCTGCGCGCGGTGATGGATCAAGTGATTCATCACGAAGCTGCGATAGACAGCGGCGCGCGGCATGGCCATGATTTCCTTGCCGGTCATGAGCAGCTTCCAAGTTCCCATCCATTTTTCGTCGCTGGCAGCGGCCATGGCTTCGCGTCCGGCGGCGACGCACTTGTCGAATTTCGCGAGCAGCGCCTCGCCGGTCTGGGGAATCGGCTCGGGTTCGAACTTGCCGTTCGGCGCGATGTCCAGGTCGTCGCGCGTGAATGTTTCCTTGCACCAGCCGGGGAGTCCCGCGACGTGACCGGCCACCCATCCCATCGTGCCGGACTTTTCGTGCGGCTTATAGTCGATCTTGTCGAAGGGAACCCGCTCCAAAACCTTGCGCGTGTTCGCGCATTCCATATCGAATTCGGGCAACATCGTTTGACTGATTGGCATACGTCCTCCCAACGCGATTTTATTCGGTTTGCCTGCGGGGAGGTGTTAAGCCAGCGTGTAAAACGCGCCAACTTCCCCCGGAGGCGTACTCACAATACGGTTTTACTTCGCCCATGTCAAGCAGAATCTTCGTGTTTTGTTCGAAACAGAAAGCGGGATTACTGTTTGTCGAGCTTTTGATCGAGAATGCCTCGGAGTTCGCGAACCCGCGCGGCGTCGACGGGCGCGGTAAGATCGGGCCTGACGCGGGCGGCGCGGCCGAAGTGGAATTCGCGGCACGGCGAGTTCATGGATTCGCGGAGATTTGTCGCGTCGAGACCGCCGCCGGCGATGAAACGCAAGCCATCGGGCGGCGCGAGGCGCCAGGAATCCCCCGTGAGGATGCGATCGGCACGCGCGTGCTTTTGTACGGCGGCGAGTTTTTCATTGGCAGAGCCGGCCGCGAAGTCGAATGCGCGATGCAGCGTCCATTTCCAATGCGACGGCATTTCGCGAAGCACCCGATCCATTGACGAAAAATCGAGACGGCCGGACTTGTCGAGCAGGCCGAAGACGATTCCTTCGATGGGCAGCGGCGCGAAGCTTTCGACCTGCGCGCGCATTTCGGAAATCTCGGCGGTGGATGCAGTGAAGCCGTCATTGACGCGGATCATCACGCGGGCGGGCGTTTCCACTTCGCAGGCGATTGCCTGGATCACGTTAAGCGGCGGCGTGAGTCCTTGCAAATCGAGACGCGCGCAAATCTCCAGGCGATCCGCGCCGCCTTCCTGTGCCGCCCGCGCATCGGCGAGTGAGCAACAAATTACTTCGAGGATTCGCTGGATCACGAAGTCATTTCTTCCATGCGCGCGCGGATCGCGTCGGCGACTTGCTTGTCGGTGATGCTGCCAAGATTCGTCTCCACGTTGGCGAGCGCGCCGCCGATCGCGGCTTCCGCCATCATGCGTCCGACAGCGACGTCCGATGCCATCGATGGCGAGCCGATTTCCTCGAGGATGGCGAGCGCGGCCTCGACGCGCGTCGCGCGCTCCGCGGTTTCGAGAGGAACTTCGGCGGCGTGTTTCAAGGCCGCTTGAATCGCCGCGGGGCGCTCGGGCGAATCTTTGGGCAGTTTGTACGCGGCGGCAACGCCGTTGTACGACTCCGCGTCGCGCTCCACGGCCGCTTCCAGCGCCGCGCAATCTGCTTCCAGCGCCGTGAGGATCTTGGCGAAGCGCGTTTCATACTGCGCTAGCGTTTTTTTCGTGCGCGACATCGACGCGACCATACGTCCCAACGCCGCCGCCATCGCGCCCGCCGCCGCGGCCACACTGCCGCCGCCCGGTGTCGCCGTCGCGGCCGCCACGTCGGCCACAAAATCCGTGAGGGCCGATTTTTTCGCGGGCCCCGCGGTTGACATCGCTGCCGCCAGGCGATTCTCCACAATCATCGATGGCGAAAAGCCTTCTACCTTTAGATACGCCGCCGCCGCGTCTTCCAGCGCGCGCTTCGGAATCAGCCCGATAATCTCGCTGCCCACGATGCCCACGCCGAGCGCCGCGGCTTCGGATTTCACCGCTTCGAATGCGGCGGCCACCGGCGTGGTTTCGAAGTCGGTGAGGTTCATCGACACTTGCGCCAGATGGCGCGCCTTCAACTCCACGCCCATGCCCTTGACGCACGGCAAACCGCCGGACGACGCGCGCACTTTTTTCGCGATGGCCTTGGCGATGGAAACATCCGGCGTATCGAGATTCACGTTATACGCGATCAAAAACTTGCGCGCGCCCACCACCACCGCACCGGCCGTGGCGTGCAGTTTGGCCTCGCCGAAATCCGGCTTGCGATCGGGGTTGGTGGCGATCTCGTCGCGCACGCCTTCGAATTGTCCTTTGCGAATGTTCTCGAGATTCCGGCGCTCCGGCGTTCGCGCCGCTGCCTCGTAGAGGTAAACGGGAACGTGCAATTCTTTCCAAATGCGTTCGGCGGCGGTATTCGCCAGCGCGATGCAATCGTCGAGCGTGACGCCTTCAATCGGCACGAACGGGACGACGTCGGCAGCGCCCAGGCGCGGATGTGCGCCTTGATGCTTGGTCAAGTCGATCAACTCGACGGCGCGTTTCACACCGGCGATCGCGGCGTCCACCACGGTTTCGCGCGGCGCCACAAACGTGATCACCGAACGGTTGTGATCGGCATCCATCTCTTGATCGAGAATCACCGCGCCGGGCACCGACGTGATCGCCGAGACAACCGCCGCGACTTTCGCCGCGTCGCGGCCTTCACTGAAATTAGGAACGCATTCAACGAGTGTTTTCATGGGGTGTTTTCATGGACGACGTGCGCTGTGAACAATTTTTCCCTTGCGAATGGTCATGGAGCAGGTGTGCATACCAAGGTAATACGGAATTTCACGATAGTCGGACGCATCGAAAACCGCGATGTCGGCTTGCATGCCGCACTCCAGCGACCCCACCACGCGGCCGCGTCCCGCGGCGTGCGCCGCATTCACCGTGGCCGCCGTGAGCGCTTCCGCCGGCGACATGCGCATCTGCGTGCACGCGAGCGACATCATCAGCGGCATGCTGAGCGTCGGCGATGTGCCGGGATTGAAGTCGGTGGCCAGGGCGACCGCCGCGCCGCCGTCGATGAGCCGCCGCGCGGGTGGATACGCGAGACCTAAAAACATGGAACAGCCAGGCAACAATGTGGCGATGGTGCGCGATTTTGCGAGCACCGCGATGTCCGCGCGCGTGACGCAATCGAGATGATCGGCGCTCGCTGCGCCCATGCGCGCCGCCATTACCGCCGACCCGGTGCGCGAAAGCTGCTCGGCGTGGATTTTCAATTTCAACTTGTGACGCGCCGCCGTGCGGAAGATGGTGCGCGCTTCGGCCAGCGTGTACGCGCCGCGATCGCAGAATACGTCGCAGAATTCCGCGAGTCCTTCGCGCGAAACTTGCGGAATCAACTCGTGCGTCAACAGTTTCAAGTACGCGGCGCGCGGCGTGTCTTGCGGTACGACGTGGGCGCCCAAGAAAGTGGGAATCAATTCGGGCAGCTCGGCCGAAGAAACGTCGCGTACCACCTCTAAAATGCGAATCTCGGTTTCGGCGTCGAGACCATAGCCGCTCTTCACTTCGAGCGTCGTTGTTCCGTAGGAGAGCGCGTGCTGGGCATAGTGAAACGCGCGCGCCGCGAGTTCTTCGCGTCCCGCATTGCGCGTGGTTCGCACGCTCGAGGCGATTCCGCCGCCGGCCTGCGCGATCTCTTCGTACTTGGCGCCGCCGATGCGCATTTCGAAATCGGTGAGTCGCGGCGCGGCGAAAACAAGATGCGTGTGACTATCGACAAACGCCGGCAACACGACTTTGCCCGTGGCGTCGATGACCGTGGCGCGCTTGGCGGCGGGCAATCGCTCGACGTCGCTCGAGCGTCCCGCCGCGACGATCGTGCCGTTGCGCGCCAGCAGCGCGCCGTTTTCGATCACGCCCACTTCGCGCATGGCGACGCCCCGCCGCGGTCCCGGAGCACCCGAGAGCGTAACAAGCTGCGACGCGCCTGTAATCAGTAATTCCATCTCGGCTGCCGGCTATGCCATCGGCACGCGCACGCCTTGCGACTTGGCGAAATCGGCGGCCGCTTCGTACCCCGCGTCCACGTGACGCGCCACGCCGATGCCGGGATCGTTCGTCAGCACGCGATCGAGACGCACCGCCGCGTCCTGGGTGCCGTCGGCGACGGTGACTTGTCCGGCGTGCTGCGAGTATCCGATGCCCACGCCGCCGCCGTTGTGAATGGAAACCCAGCTCGCGCCCGACGCCGTGTTGAGCATCGCGTTCAACAGCGGCCAATCGGCGATGGCGTCCGAGCCGTCCTTCATGGATTCTGTTTCGCGATACGGCGAGGCCACCGATCCGCAATCGAGATGATCGCGGCCGATCACGATGGGTGCTTTGATGCGGCCGTCGGCGACCATTTCGTTCATCGCCACGGCGAAGCGGTTGCGCTCACCGTAACCGAGCCAGCAGATGCGCGCGGGCAGGCCCTGGAATTTCACGCGTTTTTGCGCCATGGAAATCCAGCCCGTCAGCAGCGTGTTCTCGGGGAACATCTTCAACACCAGCTCGTCGGTGGCCGCGATGTCTCGTTCATCGCCGGAAAGCGCCGCCCAGCGAAATGGCCCGCGGCCTTCGCAGAACAACGGTCGAATGTAGGCCGGAACGAAGCCCGGAAAATCGTAGGCGTTCGAAACGCCGGCCTGGTGCGCCATCGTGCGGATGTTGTTGCCGTAGTCGAAGGTGACGGCGCCCATTTTTTGCAGCGCGAGCATTCCTTCCACGTGCTTTCCAATCGACGCCATCGAACGGCGGATGTACTCCTGGGGGTCGCGTTGGCGCAGTTCCGCCGCTTCGGGGAGCGACAATCCTTGCGGAATGTAGCCGACGAGCGGATCGTGGGCGCTGGTTTGATCGGTGAGAATGTCGGGCACGATGCCGCGCGCGGCGAGTTCGGGAATCACGTCGGCGCAATTTCCCACCAGCGCCACGGACTTGGGGTCCTTGGTGCGCACGGCGAGTTTCAAAATGCGCACGGCTTCGTCGAGATCGTTCACCATGATGTCGCAGTAGCCGGTGCGCAGGCGCTTCTTGATGCGTTCGGGATCCACCTCGATGCCAAGAAACGCCGCGCCGCACATCGTCGCGGCCAGTGGCTGCGCTCCGCCCATGCCGCCGAGGCCGCCCGAGACCACCAGCTTGCCCGACAGATCCGATCCAAAATGTTTTTCTCCGGCCGCGGCGAATGTTTGGTACGTTCCCTGCACAATTCCTTGCGATCCGATATAGATCCAGCTCCCGGCGGTCATTTGACCGTACATAGTGAGTCCCGCGCGTTCGAGTTCGCGGAAATGCTCCCAGTTCGACCAGTGGCCGACGAGATTGGAGTTGGCGATCAGCACGCGCGGAGCGTAATCGTGGGTGCGAAAAACGCCCACGGGTTTGCCCGACTGTACGAGCAGCGTTTCGTCGTTGCGCAAGCGGCGCAATTCGCGCACGATCGCCTCGTAGCACGCCCAGTTGCGAGCCGCGCGACCCGTTCCGCCGTAGACCACCAAGTCCTGCGGGCGCTCCGCGACGTCAGGATCGAGATTGTTCATCAACATGCGCAGCGCGGCTTCCTGATGCCATCCAAGGCAGGAAATGTCGCGTCCGCGGGGGGCGCGAATCACGGCAGGAGGCGCGGGCAGAGTATCGGTAGGCATGATTGTTTCCCTCTCTGATCGTATCATTTTCAACGCGTTGGCGGTTTTCCGCGGCTCGTTCGACTTAGTTGTTGTAAGTCAAATTTCCCCTGGAGGATCGCAACAATGAAGATGATGTTGGCGTGGTACCCTGTGAAAGATTTGAAGGCGGCGTCGAAGTTTTACGGCGAAACGTTAGGACTGAAAAAGCTCTACGAGATGCCGGGATGGGCCGAGTTCGGCGAAGGCACCGACTCGCCGACGATCGGGTTGAGTGAAACGCAACCGGGCGCGGGCGCGACCGTCGTGCTCGCGACGGACAACATCGACGCGACGCGCGCGGATTTCGAACGGCGCGGCGTGAAGTTTCTCGGCGAGACGCGCGAGATTCCCGGCATCGTGCGGCTCGCGTCGTTCAGCGATCCCGCCGGCAATCACTTGCAACTCGCGCAAACGCTGTTGAAAACGTAAGGAGACCGCGTCAATGGAAGAGCTTCAACTCGTAGATGCCGCGAAAAACGGCGACCGCGCCGCGTTCGGCACGCTGGTGGAGCCGTGGCGCGGACCGTTGTTCGGATACATCTACCGGATGGTTTCCCTGCGCCAGGACGCCGAGGATTTACTCCAAGACGTCCTGGTGCGGGCGCTCGAAAGCTTACCGAGTTTTCGCCGCGACTCGCGATTCAAGAGCTGGCTTTTCGGAATCGCCACGCATGTGTGTCTCGATCACTTGCGCGGGAAGAAGCGGTGGCGCGTGGAAGCGCAGCTCGAGGGCGAGAAGGAAGCCGACAAGACGCCCGGCGCGATCGAAGGATTGCGCGCGCTGATGTCGGCGCCCGATTTCATCTTCGAAATCCGGGAACACATTTCGTTTTGCTTCACGTGCATCGGGCGATCGCTGCCGCCCGAACAACAAGCGGCGATCGTGCTGCGCGAGATGCTGGGATTTTCGAATGAAGAAGCGGCCGGGATGATGGAAGTGTCGGAGCCGGTGTTTCGTCATCGCTTGTCGGACGCGCGCTCCACGATGATCAAGTCGTATGAAGGATTGTGCCGGTTGATCGGCAAGGAAGGCGTGTGCTATCAGTGTGAGGGCTTGCGGCAGATTGCGCCCTTGAAGAATCAAGGGCCTCCACTGGTGGCGATCACTCCAAAGGGCGGGACCGTGACGCCGGAGTCTTTGTTCGATGCGCGAATCGACATTGTGCGCGAGGCCCCGCTCGAAAACGGGACGACGCGCACGATGCACGACCGTTTCTACGCGAATCTGGCGGCGCGCGAGGCGTAATTTGGAGTGCGGCGACTTGTCGCCGCTTTGGTAGCCCGCGGCTTGACGCGGGCCGCGCTACGCATAGTTTCAAACAGGCGCGCGAGTCAAGCCTCGCGCGTCGAAAGCGGCGACAAGTCGCCGCACTCCAAATTGGTACAATGCGTCCATGAGATTCACTGTGTTTTTCCTGGCGGGCGCGGCCGTGGCGCAAGCGTGGATTCCCCAAGTTAGCAACACGACGGCGAGTTTGCGCGGTGTCAGTGCGGTGAACGAGCGCGTGGTATGGGCGTCGGGCTCGGGCGGCACGGTGCTGCGCACCACTGACGGCGGCGAAACGTGGAAGGCCGCGAAAGTGCCCGGAGCCGAATCGCTCGACTTTCGCGGGATTCGCGCCATCGACGAGAACACCGCGTTTATCCTGAGCATCGGCGCGGGTGAGAAGTCGCGCGTGTACAAAACGTCCGATGCCGGCGAGCATTGGACGCTCATGTTCACCGAGCCCGATCCGAAGGGCTTTCTCGACGCGATCGCGTTTTGGGATGCGTCGCATGGCATCGTGCTCGGCGACGCGCTCGACGGCTCCGCCGAAGTTCGTACGACGACTGACGGCGGAAAAACTTCGACGCGTCAACAGACGCCGCCGGCGATCGACAAAGAAGGATCATTCGCCGCGAGCAACACGTGTTTGATCGTGCGCGGTAAGGAAGACGCGTGGTTCGTCACGGGCGGTGTTGGCGCGGGGCGTGTTTTTCACTCGACCGACGGCGGCGTGCATTGGACGGTCACGGCAACGCCCATTCGCAATGACTCCGCGTCTGCCGGCATTTTCTCCATCGCGTTTTCCGATGATCAGCACGGCATCGTGGTCGGCGGAGACTACGCGAAGGATAAACAAAGCACTGGCAATATCGCATTTACATCTGACGGTGGAAAGACTTGGACTGCGCCGAGCTCACACCCGGCTGGATTTCGCTCGGCCGTGGCGATCGTAGGCAAGATGTGGATTGTTACGGGAACATCCGGTTCGGATTGCTCTGTCGACGGCGGCGCCAGTTGGGACCTATTTGACAACCGGTCGTTCAACGCAATGGCTTTTGTGAACGAAACGGGATGGGCTGTCGGAGCGCGGGGGAGAATCGCAAGATTCTCCCCCAAGCGCCAGATCGTGGTTGGCTAATGCACGGCGATCGTCGCCGTATTACTCGCGATTCCATTCTGCGTAAGCACCACCGACACTGACCCTCCGCTCGGCGTACCCGCCGGGACCACTGCGTTTACCTGATAGAGTCCCACGAAGCCCGGCGCGAGACCCGCGTACGGGACATTCGTCGCCGTGACTCCACCGATGGTCACGGTGACCGGCGTTGTTACCGCCGTACTCGCGGGCGCGGCTGCGCCCGTCGCTACCGCCGGCGTGGTGGCGCCGAGTCCCGTGCAGAAAATCACGATTACTTGGCCGACGCTCGTGGGATTCGTCGAATCCGTCACGGTGTTGTTCGGATTCAGAATCGCGCCTTGATTCGAGGCGCCTGTTTCCGAGGCGATGAAGATGCCCGGATGCGCTGGTCCCAACGTCACGGGAACGGGCACGCTGTCGGTTTCGTCGGAGCCGGTCTTGATCGCGCGCGCCACCACCGCTGTTTGCGCACTCGGCGTGAGTTCGGCCGGCACTTGCGCGTTCACTTGGCCGGTGGCCGAGAAGAACAGCGGCATGTCGATGCCGCCCATGCTCAGCTTGATTCCGCCGAGCGTCACGGGAAGCGGGAAGCCGGAGTTCTGATTCCCGTTTGACGATGCGAGATTCACTCCGAAGACCGAGACGATGCTGCCCGGCGCAACGTCTGCGTTGGGCGCGAAACTCGCGCCGTTCACCACGCCGCCAAACGCGACCGCCGGCGGCGGAGCGGTGTTGGCCGCGACCGTTCCCGGCACGGTGGTCTTGGCGGGCGCCAGCGGCGCTTGCATCGCTTGGATCGTTACCGACGCGGGATTGGCGGTCGCCGGATTCCACGTGGCCGAGTAGATGCCGCCGCCCACATTCGCGAGCGCCAGCGGCGTGTCGCCGGTGGAGAACGTCGCGAGCACGGTCGCGCCCGTCACCGGATTCGCGCAGTTGTCGACCACTTGCGCTTCCAGATCGACCGGCCATCCCACCGTCGACGCGAAGTTGCTGCCGAGTGCGCGCACGGCCATGATCAATTGATTCGGCGTACACGTGGCGCCATCGGCGCTGCGCACGGATTCGGCCGACACGCCGCTGGTGGAGGGAATCACCAGGAACACGTTGATGTCCTGCGACGGCAGCGTGGACCCGTAGGACACGGTCACCACGCCTTGATACAGGCCCGGCGTCGAGGGCAGCCCCGCGCCCGCGGCGCTCACCGCCACTGTCGCCGAAGGAAGCACGGTGGCCGTCGATGGTCCCACCGAGAGCCAATTGCCGCCGGAAAGCGTTCGCGCGCTCATGGTCGCGGAAATCGATGTTTCGCTGAACAGCGTGAAAGACTGTTGCAACTGATTCGGCGTGAGGATCAAACCCACCGGATAGACCGTGACCGATGGCGTCGCGGTGATATTCATCAGCACGCAGATATATTGCGGCGGCAGTGGATTCGTGGTGCCTCCCTGGCTGATTTGCAGCGCGCCGTAGTGCGGACCGGCGGCTTGTCCCTTGGGATTGGCAGTGATGGTGAACGAGGTCGTCCCGCCGCTCGCCAGTTGGAAGGGAACCGTGGCGCTGAAACTGAGCCAGTCCGAGCCGGAAACAATGTTGGTGTAAATGTTTTCCGACGCCGATCCGGGATTGGCGATCGTCACGGTCTGCGTTTGCGGCGTCGATCCCGCGGCCATCGTGAAACTGACTCCGCTCTGTCCAAGCAAGAGCAGCGGACCATTCGCCGTCACCGTGAGCAGCACGGAAACCGTCTTGGCAATCGCGGAACCGGTGGCGACCGAAACTTGACCGCTGTAGATTCCCGGCTTGAGGTTTGCGGCGTTGTAGTTCACTTGCACGGCCGCGGGCGCGTGCAGCGTGGCGCTGCCGGAATTCGGCGAAACGCTCAGCCAATTGCCGCCGTTCAGCGTGGTGGACGTGGCGGTCCAACTCAAACTGCCCGATCCGGAATTGCCCACGGAAATACTCGCGGCCGGCGGATTGATTCCCGGCAATGTTTGCGGCGAAAGGAGCACCGGCAACACGGTGAGCGAACCGACAGACGCGGCCGTGACCGTCAAATTCACCGTGACGTTCAACGACATCGGCGATCCGTTGGGGTCCGAAATGTTGACCGTGCCCTGATACGATCCCGCGGTGAGCGTTTGCGACGCGGAGTTCGGGAAAACGAGTATCGACGCGGGGAAGACTCCGCCCGAAGGAGTGGCGCTGAGCCAACTGACGTTTGATGAAACTTGCGCGGTTGCCAGCCAAGTACTCGTCGCCGGTGTCGCGGCTAGCTGCACGGATTGCGCGGCGGCGTTGGTTCCTTCCACTTGCGTGAACGTCAGCATGCTGGGCGTGGCGGAAATCGTGGGACCCGCGACGTTCAGTGTGACACTCATGGTCACGGGCGTGCTGCTGCCCACTTGTACGCTGATGCCGCCGAGATATTGTCCCGTGTTCAAGCCGTTCAGCGACACGCTGGCCTGAAACGATCCGTTGCCCGTTCCCGATGACGGCGTGAGGGTCAGCCAACTTCCGCCCGATTGCGTGGATGCGGTGGCGGTCCATCCGTTCGGGGTCGTCACGGTGACAGCTTGCGGCGTGGGATTCGTGCTGCCGAACGTTCCGCCGAACGTCAGCGAGGTGGGCGCCAGCGTCACCGCCGGCGGCGCCACGATCAGCGTCACTTGCGTGTAGGACGGCGTCGCATTGCTGATCATGATGAGTCCGCTGTACGTTCCCACGGCGAGACCCGTCACGTTCGGTGAAACGATCAAGTTGGTCGCCGAACTGGTGAGTGTCGGCGGATTGCCGGTGGAACTGTTCTTTCCGTCGGAGAGCACCAGCCAATTTCCGCCGCTGCTGGTGGAAACGGTGGCGGTCCAAGTGGCCGTGAACGTGCCGGAACTGGCCACCGACAGCGCCAATGTCTGCGTCGGCGGATTTGATCCCTGGTTGGCGTTGAACGTCATCGTGCCCTCCACATGAAACGTGACCGGAACGATGATTTGCGGCTCTTGTCCCACCTGCACGGTCACCGAAGCGCTGTAATCGCCTTGCGGTAATCCGGCGTTGTTCACCGACACGTTGATCGCGCCGCTGCCGCTGCCCGACATGTTGTCGATGGTGGCCCAGTTGCCACCCTGCGGAGTGTTCACGGTGACAAAGGCGGTCCAGGTGGGATCGAATGCCGTCGAGTCTACGTTCACCATCAATTGCTGGGAATTGGGATTGGTGGCGGCATTCACGATCACGGAAAACGTCAGCGAGTTCGGCGTAACGGTGCTGAGCGCAGGGCTTCCCGCGAAAGCGGAGACGGACAACGTAAGCAGAGCGATGGCGACCAGACTGCGTGTCTTCATGGAAACCTCGGTGGATAAAATGTTGGCGCGGTATTACGCGCGCGATGCGTTAATGCGCATGAATCAGTGCTCGCACGCTCCGATACATCATAACCGAAAGTTCGCAAAATGGAATCGCGCGTTGGCCAAAGGCCCGCGCGTGTTCCGCTATGGTAAAGTGGCCTTCCATGTTCGCTATGCATCGAATATTTGCCATTGTTGGACTTGTTCTGCCGCTCGCGGCCCAGGGAGCGCCAAAACCGCCTGCGCCTTTCGAAGTCGAAGAGGCGACCATCGCGCAAGTCCACGAAGCGATGAAGGCGGGACGCCTCACCTGCCACGATCTCGTCGAGAAATACCTGAAGCGCATCGAGGCCTACGACAAGAACGGTCCCGCGATCAATTCGCTGGTGGTCCTGAATCCCAACGCTTTGAAGGAAGCCGACGAAATGGATCGCCGCGCGACCCAGGGCCCGTTGCACTGCGTGCCGATCATCGTGAAAGACAACATGGAAACCATCGGCATGCAATCCGCCGACGGCGCGTTGGCGTTGGCCGGCTTCATCTCCGACAAAGACGCGTTTCAGGTGAAGCGCGTGAAGGAAGCGGGCGCGATCGTGCTGGCGAAGTCGAACATGGCGGAGTGGGCATTCAGTCCCTACGAAACGGTGAATTCGATTTTGCCGGGATACACGAAAAATCCTTACGCGCTCGACCGCGTCACGGCGGGATCAAGCGGAGGAACGGCGGCGTCGGTGGCGGCCAGTTTGGGGCTGGTGGGTTTGGGTAGCGACACCGGCAATTCCATCCGCGGGCCGTCGTCGCACCAAGCGCTGGTGGGCATTCGCTCGACCATGGGATTGACCAGCCGCGCGGGAGTCGCGCCGCTATCGCTGCTCGCCGATATCGCGGGACCGATGGCGCGCACCGTGGAAGACGCGGCGCGCGTCTTCGAAGCGATTGTCGGCGAAGACCCGGCCGATCCGGTGACGGCAGCCGCACGTGACCATATGCCGAAGCCCGGCGCCTATCTTGCGGCGCTCGATCGCGATGGACTGAAGGGCGCGCGCATCGGCGTGCTGCGTCAGGCGTACGAGCGCGAGTCCACGGACCCTGAAATCGTGCGTGTCTTCATGAAAGCAGTCGACGACATGCGTCGCGCCGGAGCGATCATAGTCGATCCCGCGAAAGTGGATTTAAGCGATGCGCGGCGTGGCGGCGGGGATGCTGGTCCATGCATGGGATTCAAGTACGACATCAACCGTTACCTTGCCGCGCAGGGCGATCGCGTGCCGTTGAAGACGCTGGCGGCGATTATTCAATCGGGGCGCTTCCATCCGTCTTCCCAACGGCGGCTGGAGCAGGCTGAACGCGGACCGGAAAATGGTCCCGAGACGCCGGCGTGTCAAGCGGAGATGGCGTATCGCGAAAAAGTGCGTGTCGCAGTGCTGAAGACGATGGACGAATCGAAGCTCGACGCGATGGTTTATCCGACGTGGAGCAATCCGCCGCGTTTGATCGGCGATTTGAACACGCCCGCCGGCGACAACAGTCAATTCTTTTCGCCGACCACTGGATTTCCGGCGATCAACGTGCCGATGGGATACACGCGGGGCGGAGTGTTGCCCGCGGGTCTGACGATTTATGGCCGCCCGTGGTCGGAAGCGGTGTTGTTGCGGATCGCGTACGCGTACGAGCAGGCGACCCAACATCGTCACGCGCCGGCGAGTACGCCGCCGTTGCGATAAGAAAGAACCTCACCGCAGATGAACACAGATGAACGCAGATAAAAACGGATAGCGCATCGTTTTTATCTGCGTTCATCGGCGTTCATCTGCGGTAAGGTTTGTCTTATTTTTTCTGGCTCTTCACGCGACCCGCTTGCGGCGGATACGGTCCCGGCACCGCGGCGATCAACAGAAATGCGAACGCCCATCCGGCCAGTACGTCGGCGGTCCAATTGAGTCCTAAGTAAACTTGCGTCCACCCGACCAGCGCCGCGATCACGCACCCGACGGTCAGCACGAACGCCTTGCCGTCCGGCCAAATTTCGCCGACCACTTGGAAGAACGTGAACCACACCGCCAAGCCCACCACGGCGTGATCGCTTGGGAATGAATATCCCCAGAAGTCGCTCGATTGCGCGATGGTTCCCGGGCGGGCGCGATGCACAAAAGACTTCACGGCTTCCGCGATCAACTGCGACGTCGCCAGCGCGCCCAAGGGTCGCAGTGCCAGCCACACCCAGCCCGGCCGCCAGTAAATCGCAAACGCCAGCGTGACGAGAGGGATCGTCACCATCCAACTTCCCAGGTAGTCGACGATGCGCACCACGTCGACCAGTTCCTTGGGGCGCAAGTACATCGCACCGAGCATCGCGCGGTCGTAGCGCATCAGAAACCACGCCAGCCCGGCGAGCCCGCCGCCCCCGAGCGCCAAGCCAATCCGAACGCGACTGTTCATTGGAGGGTCATGGGACGGTCGTTAGAATGGAATATCGTCGTCGCGAAGATCTTCGTGCGGACCATCGTCGCCGGCCGGAGGACCGCCCTGCACGGGACGCGCCGCGGGACGCGCGGGACGCGGGCGCGCTTCGCTGCGGGCGCCACCGCCGCCTTCGCCACCGCCGCTTTCACCCTTGCCGCCGGCGAAGACCACATCTTCCACCACAATGTCGGTGGCGTAATGCTTCACGCCGTCTTTTTCCCACGAACGATTCTTGATGCGGCCTTCGACGTAGACGCGCGATCCCTTGGTGAGATATTGCGTCAAGTTCTCCGCCGTTTTGCCCCAAATCACGAGATTGTGCCAGTCGGTTTCTTCCTGCCACTCGCCACTCGATTTGTCCTGCCAGCGGCGGCTGGTGGCGAGACTGACTTTCGATAGCGCTTGCCCGGAGGGAGTGAACGTCAATTCGGCGTCGCGACCCAGGTTTCCGAGCAAAATTACTTTATTCACGCTGCGCGGCATGGAACGGCCTCATTTCTATTTTGAGATGAAAGAGAGTATAACACGTGATGTCAGAACCATCTGCGGTAGCAGATGGGCTCGCTAGCGTTGGTCCTCACAACCGCCTCCGCAGGGCGCGCGACTGGTCCCAATTTGCTTTGCTTCAACCGTACGTGTTTGGAAAAGACCAGCGAGTCCATTCGCTACCGCGAATGGTTCTGACAACGGCAGGAGACAACACGCTACTCGGCAAAAATCGTTCCGAAGGCCGGCTTGCCGGCCAACGCGGCGCGAAATGCGTACACCGCGGGAATCGCGCACGCCGCCAGCGCCAGCACCGTGCGATTGAAATACCACACGGACGGATCGGGCGTCACCGGCATGTAGGTGAGAACCTGCAAAGTGAAGTTGAACGCGATGAGCGTCAAAATCCCGCGACGGCTGCAGGAAAGAACGGTGGCCGCGATCAAGATCACGGCGCCGGGAATGTCGAGCCAAAGATTCTCACCGCTCGCGAGGAAGGGCGCAATCACCAAAACTGCCACCGCTTCGGCGATCCACTGACGTTTGATCAGCACACGAATCACGAAAACATAGAGTGCGATTCCCAGGCAGTTCACCACCGCGTTGACAGCGTAGGTCGGAATCTCCGAAGCGGCGCCGTTGAACGACGCCAATGCGACGCTCTCGAAACCATTGGTGGTTTCACCGCGCAGGTTGAACCACACGACAGAGGCGTTGGCGATCGACATGATGAAGGAAACCACCGCCCCCAGCGCCACTCCGAGCAACACGTCGGCGCCCACTAGGGGATCGCGAATCCGGCCGGCCAGCACGCGCGTCCACGAAGTCATCGCTTGCGGCCAGCGGCGCCGCACGTACGGTTCCAGGGCGACGTAGGCAATCGCACCGAGGCCGGCGGCCCACAATCCCAGGGCCACGCCGAGGATGAAGATCTGCCATTCCATCTGTGGGGTTCCCACGTAGTGCGCGCGCATGAGCCAGCGCGCAATATCCATGCACAAGACAAAAACGCCGATGCGCACCGCGCCCAAATGATCGGCGCGGCCCATGCGCCAGTTCCGCCACGCCAGCACCATGGACAGTGCGACCAATCCCAGCACCAATCCGAACACCACCCGCTGTGCGACGTTGGCGCGCGTACTGGTGGTGGGATTGCCGGCATCGCGGTTCGCCGTTGTCCATGGAGCAATCACTTCGAAGTACACCGGGCGTCCACGATAGTTCGCGGCCACCACGTGAATCACGGTGTTGGGACTCTGTGCGTAGCTACCGCGCCATCCGGCAATCTGATCGAACGGCGACGGCGGCAGCCAAATGGGATTTTCCGGCGTAAAGCGCGAGGCATCTAAGCGCGACTCGGCGAACAGCGGCCAACTCGCGGCTTCGGCCGGTGCAGGACCGCTTGGCGGCGGCGAGGTTTCGTGCGACGTGAGTTGGCGCGGTACGGCGTCAAAGTAGACCACGGCGCCATTCGGCTCGGTGGAAACCGCTACCATTCCCGACATGTTCGTGGCCGGATAGGTTAAATCCACGGAGCCGGAAAAAGGATTGGGAAACAAATCGCGGGGACTTTGCCGGTAGAAAAACCGCACCGCGCCTTGTTCCGCCGTTTTCCAATCTCCGATCTGCTGCGATTTGGGCAGATGCATGGCGCGATCACGCAGGAATCCGATGTTGCGACTAAACCAATACGCGTTGTCGTGCGGCGACGGATTGTATCCGGCTTTGCTGACGATCTCACGCGCGTGATCCACGAGTACGTCGGGCGATTTTTCCGCCGGCGCGACGCCGAGATCGCAGGAAAACGGCGCCAGCATCACCACGCCGATCATCGCCACGCTGGCCAATCCGAGAATGCCCCACGCCGTTTTCACTTCCAGCGCGCCTTCGCCGCCCGACGCGGCGACCATTTCCGGTGACGGCGTTTCTCCCGCCGCGAGCGCCGCGGCTACTGGATCTCCGCCAGGGAGTTGCGCGGCTACCGCGAGCGCGCTGGTCGGCCGGCGGCGCGGATCGCGCTCCAGGCAGCGCATGATCGCGCGTTCTACCAGCGGATCGATGTCATGCACCAGCGTCGACGGCGAGGTCGCGGATTCTTCGTGCGCCTTTGTCAACTCGGCAAGGGTCGGCGCGTGAAACGCGCGCTTGCCGGTGAACATTTCGTAGAGAATCAGGCCGAGCGAGAAAATGTCGCTCTGCACGCTGACGCCGTCGCCCGCGAATTGCTCAGGCGCCATGTAGGCGGGCGTTCCGGCGCGCGAGTGATCTTCCTTCAATTCGCCGGCCAGTCCCGCGATGCCGAAATCGGTGATGTGCGCGCGGCCGCGGCCGTCGATCATGATGTTGGCCGGCTTCAGATCGCGATGCAGTACTTCGTTGTCGTGCGCGGCGGCGAGTCCCGCGCAGAGCTGGCGCGCGAGTTCCAGCGCTTTATCCGGCGGCAGGCGGCCGATGCGCCGGAGCAGAGACGCGAGATCCTCGCCGTCGATGTACTCCATCGTCAGGAAGATTCGCCCTTCGGCCTCGCCGATGTCGTAAACGCGGCAAACGTTGGGATGCGCGATTTGCCGCGCGATGCGCACTTCGCTGTGGAAACGCTCCAGCGCCGCCTCGTCGGAGGTGAGCGTGGTGGGCAGGAATTTCAGCGCCATGTCCTGATCGAGCGTCAGATCCTCGGCGCGATAGACCTCGCCCATGCCGCCTTTTCCCAGCAGATTCACGACGCGATAGCGGCTGGCGATCGTGGTGCCCGGCGGAAACGACGGTTGCGCGGCGGTGCGGTGTCCAGTGGTCTTCGTTGTGCCGGCGCTCAGGCTCGAGGAGAGAAACGGTCGCGCAGGCGTCGGCGTGGGGCGTGGCGTGAGGGGAGCCGTGGGCCCTCCGATTGGCGTGCGCGGTGTCGGTGAGCCCGTTACGGTCACGTCACCGGTGACGGTCTCGTCGTTCCCGCAGCCGCACGGCATTTCCTTTTTGCAGGACGGACAAATCATGCGCCCGCTAGTTTACACCAACGTCCCAAGGCAGCGCATGACACAGAGAATTCTTGACACAGAGATCACGGAGAACACGGAGCACACGGAGAAAGGCAAAGGCAAAAGGCAAAAGGAAGGCCCGTCACCGGAACGATCCGATGCGCTCTTGTTTTTCTCTGTGTCCTCCGTGTTCTCTGTGCCCTCTGTGTTAAATCTCTCTGTGGTTAGTTCCCGCCGGACGCCGCGGCCATTTGCGCGAACGTCACATAATGTCCGCCGGGATCGCGCACCCCGAATTCGCGTGATCCGTAAAACGTGGTGCGCGTGTCGAAGGCTTTGGGCGTGTCTTTCAGCGCGGCCAGCGGCTCCTCGAGATTCTCCACTTCGAGATACAGAAACGTAGGTCCCCTGCGGAAGTCCGCGGCCATGGCCGCGATGTCGCCTTCGCCCGAGGCGTAGGTTTGATACATCAACTCGACGGGTCCGTTTTGCAGCATCACGAAACCCAGCTTGTCGCCGTGCGGGACCTCAACGGTTTTCGCAAAGCCCAGGCGCTCCCAAAACGCGACGACCGGCTCGATCTCGGCGACGAACAGTACGGCGGTGCACTTCTTGGCGGTCATATGTTCCTCCTGTGACAACAACGCTAGTCTAATTAAGACTAGGTTTCTTGTCAACATCTAATTTAGACTAGTGTCATGCCCCGAACGAAGAATCTGGAACTCACCACACCCGACCTCGTCCTGTTGAGCTTGCTTTCCGAGCAGGCGATGCACGGTTATCAGGCCAATCTGGAACTGGAGCGCCGGTGCATTCGCGATTGGGCGGCGATCTCCCGCCCGCAAGTCTACTATTCGCTCGAAAAACTGGCTCGCCAGGGCATGATCCGCGCGGCCTCGGACGAAGGAGATGCGGACGGACCCGAGCGTCACGTTTATTCAACGACGGCCCGCGGTTTGCAAGCGCTGGCCGACGCACTGGGCTCGGCGGAGTGGACGAATCAGCGCGACCGCCCGCCGTTTCTTACCTGGCTCGCCCTCAGTTGGCGCTTGCCGCCGGCGATTGTGCGCGCGCAGATCGAACGTCGCCGCGATTTTCTCGAAGAGGAACTCGCGCGCGAGCGCGAGACTCTCCGGGGCGTAATACAAGAGGTAGGGCACCGCGATCACGAGGCCGTGTGGATGATCTCGCTGATGATTGCGCAATTCGAAACGGAACTGCGCTGGCTGAAGAAGGTCGCGCGGCGATTGCCCTATCGCGCGCCTGCCAAGAATCACGGCCACAAGGAAAGCAAGGTCGGTTGACACAAAGCACACAGAGGACGCAGAGAACACAGAGAAAAACAAAAATCATTTGGCGCGATGTACAGCATGCACAAGATTTTCGTTGGCACTCGAGCGTGCAGGCTGTGAATCTGTTCCATTCGAGCTTCTTGTTTTCTCTGTGACCTCTGTGCGCTCTGTGATCTTTGTGTCAAGGTGCCTAGGTTGATTACTTCGCCCGAAGGAGTGTTGCGCCGCGACGCGTTTTGCGCAATGATGGTGGTTGTAAGCAAGGGTGAAGGGGTTCACCTTTAACCGCCGGTCCCTCCGATTTTTCAGGACGGCTGATGACTCCTGACAAGCTGGACTTGTCGCGGCGTCATGGCCTTTCCGCAACAAGCCAGCAGAATACAGAGAGAGGTTTGCCGTGGATCGATATCTAGTCGTATTGGCCGGTGCGGGACTGGGTGGATTGGGCCGCTACGCGCTCGGCACGTGGATCATGGAAAAGTCCGGCGCGCGCTTTCCGCTGGGGACATTTTTCATCAACGTGAGTGGCGCCTTTCTCATTGGGCTGCTGATGACCATGTTCACCGAACGTCTGATGCCGCATCCCAATTGGCGGCTATTCTTAGTAGTAGGCGTGCTCGGCGGCTACACCACGTTCTCAAGCTTCGAGTGGGAAGCGTATTCGGCCGTTCGCGGCGGCGACCGCTGGATGGGCTTGTTGTACGTGGCGTCGAGCGTGATCCTGGGATATGTCGCTGTGTGGCTCGGCGCGGTGCTCGTGGCTCGCCGCTAGGAGGAATCGAATGCTGTCGGAAGGTCCCGCCAAGAAGGTCACGATTTTCCTAAATGAAGACGCGAAACGGCGTGCCGGATCGTTGCACGAAGCGATCATGCAGTTTTTGTTGCGCAAACAGGTCGCCGGCGCGACCGCCATCCACGCCTTCGAAGGCTTTGGCGCGCATCACGTGATGCACACTCCGCGCATCGAGGCGCTCGCCGAGCACTTGCCGGTGCGCATCGAGTTTGTCGAAACCGCCGCGACGGTCGAGGCGCTTCTGCCCGAGCTCTGCGAAATGGTCACCGACGGGCTGATCGAAGTGCAAGAGACCACGGTCGTGAAAGTGGCGCGGTCCGCGCGCTGAGACGACTGCGATTTCTGGTAAGCTGAACCAATGAGTGAGCGACAGCACGCCCACGAACTGCTCGACCAACTCGGTCCTGACCAGTTGGCTGCCGTCAGCCATCTGCTGGAGACGATGGTCGGAACGGAAGAGGACCGCGACACGCTTAGCCCTGCCGAACGCCAAGCGATCGCCGAGGCGGACGAGTGGCGCAAGCACAACCAGCCGATTTCGAACGAAGAGGTCTTAGCGGATTTTGGGCTGACGGCAGGCGATTGGGAAAAGATGGGACAGGAGCCGCACGACCGGTCCAGGCACAATGGGTAAGCGCGTTGTTTGGATGGCGCAAGCCAGGGCCGATCTTCGCGCCATCCCGCAGCCAATCGCGCTCCAGATTCTAAAAACACTCGCACGCTACGTTCAAACCGGCGAGGGCGATACCAAGCAGCTTCGCGGCATCGAGCCGCCGCTGCTCCGGCTAAGGGCTCAGGATCACCGAATCTTTTTTCGCCCCAGCGCAGATACCATCGAAGTCTCTCGCGTACTTGACCGGAAGGACGCGTATCGCTAATGTTTCTGACTCCATGAAACGTCCCAAATCGCTATTCACGATCGTAATGGGTTTTGAAGGGACCACCTCGGTGTCCCAGTTCCGCGCTGTCTCCGTTCAGGATGCATACGATCGTTGGCTCCGTGCGCTTCGAAGACCTCGCGAATACGGGCTAACCGCGCGCCAGCGGAAGCTGCTGTCCAAGGCCTTCGACGACGGCATAGGGCCCGTACGGCTCAAGGGTCTTACGAATGCGTGGTGTACTAGCGTTCTTGCAGCGGACGACAGTTCGTGCGCTCTCCTGAATATTGTTGAAACGGCGGCTCACAGTTGACGAAATCGCACTTTTCACGGTAGAATCAGTAGTTTGTTCACTCTTGGTGAAAGCGAGTTACAGGGATGACGACGTATTTCCCATCTTCTTCGCTCGAAGGAAAACAGTGGTTGATCATCGATGCCGATGGTCAAGTGCTGGGCCGCCTGGCGGCGCGCGTGGCGCGCCTGCTCATGGGCAAGCACAAGCCCACCTATACCACCTTTATCGATACGGGCGATCATGTTATAGTCATTAATGCGAGCAAGATCCAGCTTACCGGTAACAAGCTGAACCAAAAACTCTACCGGTATTACTCCGGATATCCAGGCGGCCTGCGTGAGGATAAGGCTGCCCATGTCAAAGAGACCCGCCCGGACCGCATGGTTCGCGAGGCCATCGAGGGCATGCTTCCGAAGAACAAGCTGGGCAAGGCGATGATCCGCAAGCTGAAGGTTTACGTGGGCGATAAACATCCCCACGCCAGCCAGAAGCCGGTCGCCGCGCCCGCCCGATAGGCGAATCAAGGAAACATAAGCGAACGTAGAAAAGGATTCGAATGGCAGAAGAAACAGAACAGCAGCAACCGGTCGCCGCAGCCGCACCCACCGTACCCGCACCACCAGCCGAACCTGTGGAGCCGGCGCCGGTCTTGAGTCCCAACTTTACGCGTGCCTACGGCACGGGACGCCGCAAGGAAGCGGTTGCGCGCGTCTATCTGTTGCCCGGATCGGGCAAGTTTACGGTGAACGGCCGCACGGTGGAAGATTTCTTCCCGCGGCAGACCTTGCGATTTGTCGTGTTTCAACCGCTCGACGCCACCAACACGAAAGCGCTGTTCGATGTGCGCGTGACGGTGCGCGGCGGCGGTCCGATGGGTCAGGCTTCGGCCACGCGCCTGGGAGTGGCGCGGGCCTTGCTCGAGTACAACATCGAGCTGCGCAAGAAACTCAAGAAGCTCGGATTCCTCACGCGCGATGCGCGTGTGCACGAGCGCAAAAAGTACGGTCAGAAGGGCGCTCGCAAGCGCTTCCAGTTCTCGAAGCGTTAATGGATCGCGGGGACCGCGCGTTGCGGTCCCCGCCTTATCTTGGCGTTGTTTTTTTCCTGGTTTGGGTCTGTGGTCTCGCGGTTGACCTGTAGGTTTCTCGGAGAGAGTCCACCCCATCCTTTCCTGGTTTTCATCGGGAGCGTTCCCGTTGGCGCCGGGAAATTTAAATCCGGCCGGGCCAGTTCGCCGGACGGATTGCACACTTCCCTGCGGGGAATAAAGGAGGTTGTTTGCCGTCTATCACCATGAAGGAATTGCTCGAGGCGGGAGTCCACTTCGGGCACCAGACCAAACGTTGGAATCCCAAGATGAAGGAATACATCTTCGGAGAACGCAACGGGATCTACATCATCGACCTGCAAAAGACCCTGAAGATGTTCAAGGAAGCGGCCAAGTTCGTCGCCACCATCACCGGCGAGGGAAAGACCGTGTTGTTCGTCGGGACCAAGCGCCAAGCGCAGGAGGCCGTTTCGGAAGAAGCGGGCCGCTGCGGCATGTACTACGTGAATCAGCGCTGGCTCGGCGGATTGCTCACCAATTTCACTACGATCCAGAAGTCGATCAAGCGGCTCAAGGAAATCGAAACGATGTCGCAAGACGGGCGCTACGAGATGCTTCCCAAGAAGGAAGTGATCAAGCTCGAACGCGAGCGCAAACATCTCGAGCAGAACCTCTCGGGCATCAAAAACATGGGTTCGCTGCCCGACGCGCTGTTCGTCATCGACTCCCACAAGGAGCAGATTGCGGTGCGCGAAGCGCGCAAACTGGGCATCCCGGTGATCGGCATCGTCGACACCAACTGCGATCCCGAGGAAGTGGATCACATCATCCCGGGCAACGACGACGCGCTGCGCGCCATTCGCTTGTTCACTTCGAAGATCGCCGATGCGTGTCTCGAAGGACGCGGCCTTGCCGAGCGCAATCAGTCGGAGAGTCCGGCGGCGGAAGAAGAAGCCGAAGCGGATTATTCGATGGCCGAATTCGGATCGTTCACGGCGATTCCCGCCAAAGACGAAATGCCGGAAGACCTTGTGGAACGCAAGGGACCGGCGTCGGAAGGCGAGCCGGCGGCGGAACTCGAACCGGCGGCCAAGGCGTAAACCAGTGCTGAGTCCTGAGTGTTGAGTGCTGAGTCCGGAAGGACCAGCACTCGGCGACTCAAGCCTCGGCGCTTTTTTCTCATTCTCAGCACTCAGGACTCAGCACTCAGCACTTTCTTATGATTACCGCACAGCAAGTGAAAGACCTGCGCGAGAAGACCAGCGCGCCCATGATGGATTGCAAAAACGCTCTCACCGAAGCCAACGGCGATATGGCCGCGGCCGAGGTGATCCTGCGCAAGCGCGGCATCGCCACGGCGCAGAAGAAGGCCGGCCGCGCGGCGCAAGAAGGATTGGTCGCTACCGTGGTCCGTCCCGACGCTTCGGTCGGCGCGATGCTCGAAATCAATTGCGAAAGCGACTTTGTGGCGCGCACCGATGCGTTCCAAGCGTTGCTCAAGAATCTCACCGAGCAAGTGGCGGCGCAAAATCCCGCATCGCTCGAAGCATTTCTCGATTCGCCGTACGGATCGAGCGGACACTCGGTGAAGGAAGCGGTCGGCGAGGCCGTCGGCAAACTCGGCGAGAACATTGTGGTGCGCCGTTTCGCAAGGTACGCCCACGAGGGCAACGGCTGGATGTCCAGCTACGTCCATCACGGCAAGATTGGTGTGCTTGTGCAGGCGTCGACCGACAAGCCCGCGACCGACGCGCTGAAGGAAGCGCTGAAAGACGTGGCCATGCACGTAGCGGCATCGGATCCCCGCTGTATCGCGCGCGAGCACGTCGATTCGGCGCTGCTCGCCACCGAGCGCGACATCCAATTGTCGCGTGCGCGGACCGAAGGCAAGCCCGAAAAAATCCTCGAGAAGATCGTGGAAGGGCGTCTCGCCAAGTTCTACGAGGAAATTTGCCTACTGGAGCAGCCCTTCATCCGCGAAACGAACATGAGCGTGTCGCAATGGCTCGGTTCGAAAGCCGGGGAGATCGGCAAAGTCAACATTGTGGCGTTCACCCGCTTCAAAGTGGGCGAAGGCGTGGCAGCGTAACGGCGAGTTCCGAGTTCCGAGTACCGAGTTCCGAGTCAAGAACCGAGGCGAGTTTCGAGTCCGAGTTCCGAGTTAAGAACCGACCTAGTTTTCACTCGGAACTCGGAACTAGGAACTCGGAACTTTCCTTGTAGTACAATCTTTCCAGCACCCCAGGAGAAGCCCTTGGCGTCTGCGCCGGTCTACAAGCGAGTCCTCATCAAACTAAGCGGGGAAGTATTGGCTGCCGGACAAGGTTTCGGCATCAACGCCGCGCGCACCAAGGAAATCGCCGAAGAACTCGACGACTTGCACCGCATGTCGGTGGAAGTGGCGGTGGTGATCGGCGGAGGCAACTTCATTCGCGGCGGCGCGCAAGAGGCCGCTGGACACATCGAACGCGTGGCCGCCGACCACATGGGCATGCTCGCCACGGTGGTCAACGCGCTGGCGCTGCAAGATGCGCTCGAAAAACTGCATTGCTTCACGCGCGTGATGACGGCCATCGAAATGAATCAAGTCGCCGAGCCGTTCATCCGCCGCCGCGCGATTCGCCATCTGGAAAAAGGACGCGTGGTGATCTTCGGCGCGGGAACGGGCAGTCCGTTCTTTTCCACCGACACCGCGGCGTCGCTGCGCGCCATGGAAATCAAGGCCGACGTGATCCTGAAGGCCACCAAAGTCGACGGCCTGTACGACGCCGATCCCGCCAAGGTGAAAGACGCGCAACTGGTGCCCGAAATCAGCTACAGCGACGTGCTGGTGCGCAACCTGGGCGTCATGGATTTCACGGCCATCTCCATGTGCCGCGATTACAAGCTCCCCATTGTTGTTTTCAACCTCAACGTTCGCGGAAACATGCGGAAAATCGTGCTCGGCGAAAAAATCGGATCGCTGGTTCACGCCGAGGCAGACGTTCCGCAGGCCGTCGGACACTAAAAAACGAGCGGAGACCGTATGGAATCTCTCAAAGAAGTGGTTCCTGTAACTCGCAAGCGAATGGAGAAAGCTGTCGAGGATTTACGCGCCGAACTGAGCAGCGTGCGCACCGGCCGCGCGTCGGTGAACCTGCTCGATCACATCAAAGTGGATTACTACGGCACGCCCACGCTGGTGAATCAGATGGCCACGCTTTCGGTGCCGGAAGCGAGCATGGTGGTGGTGCAGCCGTGGGACGTCACGCAGATCGGCGCGATCGAGAAAGCGATCCGCGCGTCGGACCTGGGGCTGAATCCCATGAACGACGGCAAAGTGGTGCGCGTGCCGGTGCCGCCGCTCACCGAGGAACGCCGTAAGGATCTGGTGAAGCATCTACACGGGGCGGTGGAAGCGCATCGCATCGGCGTGCGCACGGCGCGTCGCGAGGCCAACGAAGCGCTGAAGAAACTGATGAAGGACAAGAAAATCAGCGAAGACGACGAGCGCAAGGGTCTCGATGAAGTGCAGAAACTCACCGACGACTTCATCAAGAAGCTCGACGATTTGAGCAAGACCAAGGAAGCGGAAATACTAAAGGTCTGAGGCGGGCGGCCCATGGGATTAACTCACGTGACGGTTCGAATGAGCAGGCTCGCCGGCAAGGGCCGGGTCTACGAAGCGGACTGCTTGGTGGACACTGGCGCGCTTCATTGCCTCGCACCTGGGGACCGTCTCCGCGCCGCCGGGATCAAACCGGAAGGGAAGGCCGTTTACGAGTTGGCGAACGGCGAGCCGGTGGAGTACGAATACGGATTTGCGCGAGTCGAATTCATGGGGTCGATGACTGTTGCGCAAGTCATCTTCGGTCCGTCTGGCGTCGAGCCAATCCTCGGAGTTGTAGCCCTTGAGAACACCGGCATTATGGTTGATCCCGCAAGACAAACGCTGAAACGATTGCCCGCCATACCTTTGAAATAAGCCTGCCATCGATCCGTGCTGCGCGGCGCGCAAACTTGTGCGCCGCCAGCGAGAAACTTCGCGTCCCACGTAATCCTTACATTCTTTTACGGCGCCTCGCTGCTTGTTCTCGGCGTATTTTCAAATACATAAGTTTGGCAAGTTGTTTGCTCTTCTCTTCTCGACCCCACAAAGGGCGGCGCGCCAAGCATCTCGATGCCACAGCGCCATTTCAACAGGAGGAAACTTCCATGTCCGAAGAGATCAACGTCCAGCAGAATCAAAAAGAGCACGGATCGATCATGCAGGCTCTGGCCATCGCGGCGCTCGTGGTGGCGTTGGGCGCCATGGCTTTCGTGCAAGTTGGTATGAAGCACGAGCAAGAGCGTACGAATGCCGCTCTCTCGGATCTCACCGAAAAGAATCAAGCCAAAATGGAAGCGATGGAGCAGCGCACCGCGGCTCTTGAACAAGACGCCGCCGCGTTGCACGCGCTGGGCATCGACGCGACCACCGCGATCAAGGATACGCAACGCCGCCTGGCTGTGACGAATGCACAGACCACCAAGAAGTTCAGTGCGGCGATCGACCAAGCGCGTTCGGAATCCGAAAAGGCGCTCGGCGATCTGTCCAATGCCAGCGAACAGAAGTTCGGATCGCTGAACGGCGATCTGACGAACGTCCGCGGCACTCTCGACGAAACCAAGGGCACCTTGACCGGCGTCTCCGAGAAGCTCGACAAGACCGTCGGCGATCTCGGCGAAGCCAGCGGTGTGATCGCCAAGAATCACGAGGAATTCCTGGCGCTGAAGCGCTCCGGCGAACGCGACTACGCCGAGTTCGACCTGAAAAAGGCCAAGGATTTCACGCGCGTCAGCGACCTGGGTCTGCGCCTCACCAAGACCGACACCAAGAACCAGAAGTACACCGTGTCGGTGAAAGTGGCGGACAAGCAACTCGAGAAGCGCGACAAGACGGCGCTCGAACCGATCCAGTTCTATCTCCCCGGCGGACACAAGATGGTGGAGATCGTGGTTTGGGACGTGGACAAAGATCACGTCACCGGCTACGTGAGTGCGCCGAAGTCCTAACAACTCAGTGCTGAAGTCCTGAGTGCTGAGTGCTGAGTAGAAACGTCCCCCATGCAAGCGAGGTCCCGGAGCCGGTCCAAGGATTTGGCCGGCTCCGGCCCTCGACCTTCCGCCGTTTCCCCGCCGCCATTCTTCGCATAAAATGTAACGGATGCCTCAGCCGATTCCGCTCATTCCTCGCTCGATCATTTTTGGAAATCCCGTCAAAGCAATTCCTCAACTTTCGCCCGACGGCGCACGCATGTGTTATCTCGCGCCCGATGAAGGCGTGCTCAACGTGTGGATGCGCACGATCGCACCGGGAGCGGGCGGCGACGACGACCGCGCGATCACGCGCGATCGCGGGCGGGGAATCCGTGAATATTTTTGGTCCGAGGACGGCCGCTACGTCTTGTATCTGCAAGATCAAGCCGGCGACGAAAACTGGCACCTCCACGCCGTCGATCCGGCGACACTCGAGGATCGCGACCTGACGCCGTTCGAAAACGTTCGCGTCGACGGCGTTCAAACGAATCACAAATTCCCCGGCCATATTCTGTTCGGCATGAACCAGCGCGATGCCAGCGCCATGGACATGCATCGCCTGGATCTCGCGACGGGTGAAATCACGATGGTCGCGCAGAATCCGGGAGACTATACGTCGTGGATCGCCGACAACAACTTTGAAGTGCGCGCGGCGATGGCCGCACTGGAAGACGGCGGCACCGAACTTTTGCTGCGCGACGGCGGCGTGGACTTTGAGTCGTTCATCATTTGGGGACCCGACGATCAACAACAACTGGTCGGCTTCACGCCGGACAATCACGGTTTGTATCTCGAAGACAGCGCCGGCGTAAACACCACCGAACTGTACGAGATGGACATTGCCACGCGCACGAAGAAAACGATCGCCGGTGATCCCACCGTCGATCTCGGGCCGGTGATGATTCATCCCACGCGGCATCACGTGCAGGCGGTGGCGTGGGCCAAGGACCGCTTGCGATGGAAGGCGCTCGACCCAACACTGGAAGCGGACTTCGCGGCGCTCGAAAAAGTTTTCCCTGGACAATTCGACATTGCCAGCCGCGATCGCGCCGACACGAAATGGCTCGTGGTCTTTGGCGCGGACAAAGATCCGGCGCGTTATTACGCCTGGGATCGGGCCACGAAAGCGGCTACGTTTCTCTTCGCCGCGAGGCCGGCGCTGGAAGACTACACGCTGGCGCCGATGCGCGCGGTGACCATCAAGTCGCGCGACGGCTTGGACTTGGTGAGCTATCTGACGACGCCGGCAAATCTCGAAGCGAAGAATCTTCCGATGATCCTGAACGTTCACGGCGGTCCTTGGGTGCGCGACACGTGGGGCTATCATCCTGAAGCGCAGTGGTTCGCCAATCGCGGATACGCGTGCTTGCAGGTGAACTATCGCGGGTCGACGGGATTCGGGAAGAATTTTGTAAACGCGGCCAATCGCGAATGGGGCGCGAAAATGCACGACGATCTGGTGGACGCCGTGGCGTGGGCCGTGGCCGAAGGCGTGGCCGATCCCAAGCGCGTAGTGATCTACGGCGGGTCGTATGGAGGATACGCGGCTCTCGTCGGTGCAGCCTTCACGCCGGATTTGTTCGCTGCGGCCGTCGACATCGTGGGTCCTTCGAACTTGATGACACTGCTCAACTCGATTCCGCCGTATTGGGCTCCGGCGCTAGCGATGTTCCGCGTGCGCGTGGGCGACAAAGAGACGGAGCGGGAATTCCTGGAGTCGCGCTCGCCGCTGTTTAAGGCGGACAAAATCAAAATTCCCATGCTGATCGCGCAGGGCGCCAACGATCCGCGCGTGAAACAACCCGAAGCCGAGCAAATCGTGAAGGCGCTGCGTGAAAAAGGCAAGGAGGTCGATTACCTGCTGTTCCCGGACGAAGGCCACGGCTTCGCGAAACCGGAAAATCGCATGGCGTTTTACGCCGAGGCCGAACAGTTTTTAGCGCGGCAAATCGGTGGGCGCGCCGAGCCGCCGTCGGACGCCGAGGCGGCGTTACTCGAGGGGCTTCGGAAATAAACGATAGTGCCAGTCCTGGGCGAGTCTGTGTAACTCGGCAGCAGGAGCCTGCGCAACATACTCCGACAATTCGGCCCTCAAGCCTGCAGAGCGGGCGCGATAATGTTAGCCCCTGGCGAGGCGCAGCTTGCCGAGCCTGGGGTTTACTTTGAGAAAAGCGAGCCTGCGGTGCAGGCGGCACAGACGTTCGGCGTTTCTGTTGTCGCCAGCTCCGCAGGCTTTACGCTCCAGACCGGCAACCCTGTGACGGAATCGCTCGAGGAAAGTGCTTGACATAAGGACTATGGCGATAGTAGGTTGAAGAACGTAGATAGTTTAACGCCATGCCCCTTCCAAAACTCACCAAGCTGGAGCTTCAGATCATGGACGCCCTGTGGAGCCGGGGTCCGTGCTCGGTCCGCGAGATTCAAGAATCGTTTCCCGCCAGGAAGCGACCTGCTTATACGACGGTCCAGACAACGGTCTACCGCTTGGAGAGCAAGAAGGCGCTGCGGCGCGTGAAAAAGATCGCCACTGCGCTGATCTTTGAGGCGGCGATGTCGCGCGAGGAAGCGCAAGGCCGCCTCATCGATGACTTGCTGGCGTTGTTCGGGGGCCGTAGCCGTCCCATCATGGCTCACCTGATTGAGTCGGGCAATCTCAGCCTGGACGAGGTGCGCGACGCCGAGCGGACGCTCCTGAGACTCGCGGAGGAGGACCGGCAGGAATGAATCTCCCATCCTTGTTGCCGCCGTTGGCAAATCATCTGTGGCAGTCGACGTTATTTGCAGGGGCTGCGGGCGCGCTGGTACTCGCTTTGCGAAGAAATCGTCCGCGAGTGCGCCATTGGGTATGGTTCGCGGCTTCGTGCAAGTTCCTTGTACCGTTTTCCGTGCTCATAGCCGCGGGCAGCCACATCCCATGGCGGCTGAGCGCGGAGCGGGCGCCATCCGATTTTCCCGCCATCTCCTACGTCGCGTTGGGAATCAACCAACCGTTTTCGGTACCGCTTACTTCGTCTCCCCCGTTCGTGTCCACAGCGAATGCGGCGAGTTTACTCCCAGCGACGCTCTGGTTGATCTGGGCGTGCGGGTTTCTCGGGATCTCTTGCTCGTGGTGGACTCGCTGGCGGCGCGTCCAGGCGGCGGTTCGCGCGGCCTCTCCTGTGCACCTTGGCGTTCCGATCCCCACAGTGTCCTGCGCCACTTCCATGGAACCAGGCGTCTTCGGCATCTTCCGCCCGGTGCTATTGCTACCGGAAAGCGTGTTCGACCGGTTGACCTCCGCACAAGTCGGCGCTGTGATCGCCCACGAGATGGCGCACGTCCGCCATCGGGACAATCTCGTCGCCACGGCGCAGATGTTTATCGAAACGGTCTTTTGGTTTCATCCGCTCGTTTGGTGGATCGGAAAGCGGATGCTAGCCGAGCGGGAGTGCGCCTGCGACGAGGAGGTCTTGAGCTTGGGCTGCGAGCCGCGAGTCTATGCCCAAGGGATTCTCAATATCTGCAAGTTGTACGCGGACTCGGGATTGGTATGCGTAGCCGGGGCATCGGGATCGAATCTCAGGAAGCGAATCGAGACAATTATGCTCAATCGCGCTTCCGTGAGACTGAGCCTGGCAAGGAAAACACTACTGGCCGTCGCCGGATCGATTGCTCTTACGGCTCCGATTCTAGCGGGAATAATGAATGCGCCATCGATCCAGGCCCCATCATCCGGAGCGACGCGTTTTGAAGTGGCGTCCATTAAGCCGACGTCTCAGCAACCTGGGGATCTTCAAGGCCTCGGAGATGTTCGCATGCTTCCCGGTGGCCGGCTCCTGGCGGAAAAGGTTTCCCTGCGCTATTTCATCCAAAATGCCTATGACCTAAAGCCTTTCCAAATTTCGGGAGGCCCTTCGTGGATCAATTCCGCGCACTACGACATTGACGCGAAGGCGGATGGAGATCCAAACCGGAGCCAGCGCCGTCTGATGATGCAGGCGCTTCTCCAAGACAGGTTCAAGCTCAAAGTCCATCGCGAGACGAGACAATTGCCCGTCTATGAGCTGATCGTGGCAAAGGGCGGGCCAAAACTGGCAGAACCAAAGGAAGGGAGTTGCACCGCGTCCGACCCGAATGAAAGTTCATTCCCGCCGACGCCCGGTCAGTTGCAAGCGTGCGGCCGCGTCTTGGTGATGATGTCACGCTCGGGCGCGCAACTGCGAGGCGGCAAGATTTCCATGACAGAGTTGGTCCGCGTGCTTTCGAATGTCCTTGGAAGGACCGTGGTGGACAAGACTGGTTTCCAGACAGCCTTCGACGTCCAGCTATTGTTCACGCCCGACGACACATTGGCCGGGCTCCCGGCGCCGCCGCCCAGTCTTTCGCCTTCCAGTGATTCCACGAGGCCCGCGCCGTCGCCTGATGCTTATGGCAACCTATTCGCGGCGATACAGCATCAACTCGGGCTGAAGGTGGAGTCCACGAAGGGTCCCGTGGACGTACTGGTCATTGACTCTGTAGAGCGGCCATCGGCGAACTAACTCTGCATGAAGGCATCTTTCCTGTTCGTGGCGGTCGCGCTGCTGGCGCAAGGAACGAACCCGGATTTTACGGGCCGATGGGAAATCGACAAATCCGCTTCCACCGCCAAGACGACCTTCGTCAAGCATCCTGAATTGCACGGCCCTCCCGCGCCCATCGCGGCGGAAGGTCACGCCTTCGATACGATGCGGCCTCAGACCATCGCGCATCGCGAACCGACTCTAACGATTGCCGACGAGGCGGAGGGAAACCGGCCACGGCGAACCTTCAAATTGACCACCGATGGCAAGCCCAACGTGAACGAACTTCCAGGCGGAGGCGTACAACGCTCATCGACACGATGGGAGGGAAAAGACTTGGTGACCGATTGGACCTTCGATCGAGAGGGACAAGTAATCATGCAGGGAACCGACCGCCGGACTCTATCCGAAGACGGTTTGAGGTTCACCCAGGAGCAAACGGTCCTGACACCACTCCATGAAACGCGGTCCCACATGGTTTGGATTCGAAGAAATCGGTGAAGCGCAAATCGGAAAATCTTGACCGCGACACGCCGCTGAATGAATAATCATTCAGAATGGCGGCGAAGCGTAACGGCGAGGGCGACAAGCGCGAGCAAATCTTGCGCGCGGCGGCGACGGTGTTTGCGTCCAAAGGATTTTTCGGCGCGCGCGTGTCGGAAATCGCGGCGAAAGCGAAGGTCGCCGACGGCACGATCTATCTCTACTTTAAAAGCAAAGAAGAAATCCTGGCGGCGCTCTTCGCGCTGGCGATGACGCAGTTTCTCGAGCGCGCACGCGGCGAACTCGCGACGCTGGAAGGCGCGCAAGCGCGCCTGGAGCGTCTGGCGCAATTTCATCTGGAACAAGTAGGATCGAATCGCGATCTCGCGATCGTCTTCCAAGTGGAGCTGCGGCATTCGCAGAAGTTCATGGAGCGCGTCTCCACCACGATTCTCGCCGACTACCTTAAATTGATCCAGCAAGTGATCGGCGAGGGGCAAGCGCAAGGCGTTTGGCGGAAAGAATTGCCGGCGTCGACGATGGCGAAATGCTTTTTCGGCATGCTCGACGAGATGGCAACGAATTGGGTCTTGAGCCATCGCCAGTATCCGCTCGGCGATCTTGCGCCCGTGGTGAGCGATTTGTTCATTGGAGGACTTCGCGCGCGATGAGCGCTCCGTTTTCCACGCTCGCGGAAATGTTCTTGCAGATCGTTTACCGCGAACTGAAGCGCAAACGCCGCGACTTCGTTCGCTTCAAACGCGACGGCGTTTGGCACGACCTGTCCGCGGAGGAATTCTTCCGCCGCGTCGTGCGACTCAGCGCCGCGCTCTTGCGTGCCGGTCTCGCGCCGGGCGATCGCGTGGCGATTCTTTCTGAAAACCGTCCCGAGTGGGCCATCGCGGATTACGCGTGCATCGGCGCGGGACTCGTCATCGTACCGATCTATCCCACGCTGACGGCCGAGCAAACGCGTTTCATCCTCGAAGACTCGGGCGCACGGGCGATTTTCGTTTCCGACGCGACGCAGCAAGCGAAAGTCGAGAGCGTGCGCGCGCAGTTGCCGAACCTCGCGCGCGTGATCTCGATGTCGACAGATCTCGACGCCATATACGGAACTGGAGCCGGCGAAGCCCTAGGGGCGTTCGTCGCGCGCTGTCGCGACGAGATTCATTCCGACGCGCTCTTCAGCATCCTCTACACGAGCGGCACGACGGGCACGCCGAAAGGCGTGATGTTGACGCATCGCAATCTCGTGTCCAACGTTTTGGGGTCGCGCAAACTCGTGGACGAGCACGACGTGGCGCTGAGTTTCCTCCCGCTCAGTCACATTTTCGAACGCATGGCCGACTACACGTTTTACTATCACGGCGCGACGATTGCATATCTCGGGTCGATCGACGAAGTGCCGGCGGCGCTGGCGGAAGTGAAACCGACTGTCATGTGCGCCGTTCCGCGATTCTTCGAGAAACTCTACGCGCGCGTCATTGAGCAAGTGAATCTCGCGCCGCCGCTGCGGCAGAAAATGTTTTGGTGGGCCGTGGGAGTAGGGAAGCGTCGCTTGGCTTCGACGCTCGCCGGCAAGCACGTGCCTCTGACGGTTGAAATGCAATTTGCGATTGCCAATGCCTTGGTCTTCGCGAAAATGCGCGAGCGCATGGGCGGACGTCTTCGGATTGTCGTCTCGGGCAGTGCGCCGCTGGCCCGCGAACTCGCGGAGTTTTTTCTGGCGTGTGGCACCACGCTGCTGGAAGGCTACGGTCTCACCGAAACGTCGCCGGTGTTGTGTGCGAATGTTCCTGGCGCGATTCGCCTAGGTACCGTGGGTCGCGCGATCACAGGCATCGAACTGAAAATCGCCGAGGACGGCGAGATTCTGGCGCGCGGCGACTCGATCATGGCCGGCTACTACAAGCGGCCCGATGAAACGGCCGAAGCGATCGTTGACGGCTGGTTTCACACCGGCGACATCGGCCACATCGATGCCGACGGCTATCTCACCATCACCGATCGCAAAAAGGATTTGCTGAAAACCGCCGGCGGAAAATTCGTGGCGCCGCAGCCGATCGAAAACAAGCTGAAGCTGATTCCCTACGTGAAGAGCGCCGTGGTGCTCGGCGACAAGCGCAAATTCGTCTCGGCGCTTCTGGTCGTGGATCTCGAAAAGCTTTCGGCGTACGCGAAGTCGCAAGGCATCGCGTTCGAGAAACCGACGGAGTTGCTCACGAATCCGCAAATCAACGCCTTCATGCAATCGCTGGTCGACGCCGCCACGCCCGATCTCGCGCATTTCGAGCGCATCAAGAAACTGCTGCTCGTCGACCGCGATTTCTCCATCGCCGACGGCACGCTCACGCCCACGATGAAAGCTCGCCGCTCGGCGGTGGAGAGCTACTTCAAGGCCGGCATCGATGGTTTGTACGATGAAGCCGCCGAGTAGCGAAACTTTTACAATTGATACCTTGACGTTCTACATATGCTCCCCGATGATACGTGTAGATCGTCTAGGCATAAGCAATGGAGAACCGCGAAACCAAGCTCGACAAAGAAATCCGCTTCCACTTCGAGCAACAAGTGGAAACGCTCATGGCGCAAGGCTTGACGCGCCCAGAGGCCGAACGGCGGGCGCGTCTGGAGTTCGGCGGCATCGAACAAGTCAAGGAAGAATGCCGCGAATCGCGCGCCGCGTTCCTGTGGCACACCACCATGCAGGACCTTCGCTACGGCCTGCGCATGCTGTGGAAGAGTCCCGCGTTCACGGCCATCGCGGTGCTGTCGCTGGCCCTGGGAATCGGCGCGAATACCGCGATTTTCAGCGTGATCGACGCGCTGCTGCTTCGCAATCTGGCGGTGCGGAATCCCGAACAACTAGTGATGCTCACCAAGGTGCTGTCCGGCGATCCTCAATTTACTTTTCAGCTTCCCGACCTCGATCGGTATCGCGCGCTCACGCAGGTGTTTGCCGATATCGGCGCGGTGGTGCCCGTGGATCGCTCCGGCATTACGGTGGATAACGGCGCAAACGGCACACCAACGTCGGACGATGCGTCGGTTCGCATTGGGCTCGTGAGCGGCGGCTATTTTTCGACGATGGGCGCCGGCCTGCAAATGGGCCGCGCCATCGCGCCGGATGACGACCAAGGTCTGGGCGGAAATCCCGTCGCGGTGATCAGCCACGGTTATTGGCAACGCAAGCTTGGACTCGATCCCAGCGTGGTTGGGCGAACGTTTACGCTCAACGGAATGAAATACACGATTCTCGGCGTCACCGCGAAGGACTTCACCGGCGATTGGGTCGGACGTCCCTTCGATATGTGGATTCCGGTCTCCATGATTTATCAGGTGATGCCCGAACTTCCGCCGGGTGGCCGCGGATCGCGATTGAACTTTCGCTTCATCGCGCGTCTCCGCCCCGGAGTGACGAATGCGCAGGCGCAGACGGTGAGCCAGGGCGTGCTCGAGCAACTTCAGAAAGAAGGCCCCGCGGCGGACGCCAACGAAAAAGTGACCCTTCGTCTCGATTCCATGGCGCGCGGATACTCTCCGCAGCGCGACATGTTCCGGCAGCCGCTGGCGATCCTGATGGCCATGGTCGCCGCGGTGCTGCTGATCGCGTGTGCCAACGTTGCCAATTTGCTCTTGGCTCGCTCGACGGCGCGCCGCCGCGAGATCGCGGTGCGCTTGGCGATCGGCGCGGGACGTGCGCGGATCATTCGTCAATTGCTGGTGGAGAGTCTGTTACTCGCGGTCGCCGGCGGCGTTTTGGGATTGCTATTCGCTTTGTGGGGCGCGAACGCCTTGACCGCGTTTGTACGGAGCGGACCGGCCGGCGGACTCACGGGTCTTGCTTCCATCGATTTGGATTTGCATTTCGATGGACGAATCCTGGCGTTCGATCTGGCGCTCTGCTTCCTCACCGGAATCGTGTTTGGACTCGCGCCCGCGTGGCGCGGGTCGAACGTGGCGCTTTCGCCCGCCCTTTCGAAACGCGGCGCCGAAAGCGGCGCGGCGGGACGATTCCATCTGCGAAACCTGCTGGTGGTCGCGCAAGTCGGCGTGTCGCTGGTTCTGTTATGCGGCATGGGATTGTTTCTTCGCTCGCTGCACAACTTGCGATCGGAGAGTCTGGGTTTCGAACGTGATCGCCTGCTGTTGGTTTGGACGCGAACGGGAGAAACAGGACGCCCGCCCGCCGGCCAAGCCGCGCTGTTTGAAGAAGCGCAGCGCCGGATTTCCGGACTTCCCGGCGTTGTTTCTGCCAGCCCGTCGGTCTATGGAATTCTCGCGTACTCGTCGGGCGGAGATGGTCCGCCGGTGACCGCGGACGGTTATACTTTGAAGCCCAACGAGGACCCGCGGGCCTATTTTCACATCGTGGGGCCGCGCTTTTTTGAGACCGCCGGCATTCAACTTCTTGAAGGACGCGATTTCAACGAACGCGACGACATGGCCACGCAAAAAGTCGCCATCATCAGCCAGAGCATGGCGCGGTACTTCTTCGGCAACGCCAGCCCGCTGGGCCGTCACGTGAGAGCGAACTTCGGCAATAATCCGCCGCTCTTGGTTGTCGGTGTTGTGGCGGATGCCAAGTCGAACTCGATGCGCGATCACAACCACATGACGTTTTACTATCCGGTGCGCCAGCAAATCGGAATGCGCTTGATTCGCATGTGCCTGGTCGTGCGCACCGCGGGACCACCGACGGCGGTGGCCGCCAGTGTCCGTCAAACATTGCGTCAAATCGATTCGCGCCTGCCGATTCTGCGGATCGATACCGTGGATGAACAAGTCGACGACATGCTGGCGCAGGAACGTTTGATCGCGGATCTCTCGCTCTGCTTCGGCATCGCCGCCGTTCTACTCGCCTGTTTGGGATTGTATGGAGTCATTTCGTACACCGTCGTGCAACGCACCGGCGAGCTCGGAATTCGCATGGCGTTGGGCGCGCAACGCAGTCAAGTGCTCGGCATGATCTTGCGCGAAAGTCTTGTGCTGACGCTCTCGGGAGTCGCGATGGGAGTGCCCGCCGCGTTGGCTGTTGCGCCGACCATCGCGAACCGTTTGTTTCAGGTCGGCCCGAGCGATCCGGCGACCATCGGCGTGGCGGCATTGCTCATGATCATCGTAGCGATTGTGGCCGGCGCGATTCCGGCGATGCGTGCGTCGCGGGTGGATCCGATGGTCGCGTTGAGGTATGAATGACGCGCCGTCTCCTGGCGATCGCGTGCTTGTTCTTTGCTGCGTCGGTGCGTGCCGACAACTGACCGCTGGTTGCTTCCGTCCCGCTAGCCCACGCGCGGTGTGTCATAATCGTTCCATCGCCGACGCCCACGATGAAGGCGTGCCGCTAATCCGTCGAGAGCGATTTCATAGCGGGCATCGATCAGTTGTACGAAGAACCAAAAACGGCTAATGAGTGGCAGCAGAAGTCGAACCGCCCACGATCGACCCAATTTGCTTGTAGCAACCAAGCTACTGCACACGGCCGCCTGGGCGTTCTTCGTGGCCTGCATTTTAGGAATACCCGTTTCCGCCAGCCACGGGGACCTTCGCGCGGCGGGCATTCTCTCGACGGTAGTGCTAATCGAGTGCGCCGTGTTGGCGTTGAATGGTGGGCGATGCCCGCTCACCGACGTCGCACGACGTTATACAGATGAGCAGAAAGCTAACTTTGACATCTATCTGCCTCTGTGGCTGGCTCGGCGCAATAAGGCTATCTTTGGAACGCTCTTCGTGTTGTCTGAACTTTACGTGCTCGCGCTTTGGCTTACACACGGCCGTTGACCCTTCACGGCAAGCCGTGTGTGATCGAGTGGCGGTCTGCTATAATTGTGCCGATGCCGAAAAAGTCCATGGAAGAAACGGAAGAGCAGGGAGAGGTGTCCTTTGGCGACATCCTGAAGGAGTTTGAGAGCCACAAGCCCTCGCGCGAGGAGCCTGAGGCCGCCCCGAAGGGTGGCAAAGGCGCAGCCAAAGGATCGCACACGCCGCCGCGACGCGGCACGGTCGCGGGCGTTTCCGGCGATTGGGTGCTGGTCGACTTCGGCGCGAAGTCCGAAGGCGTGATTCCCGCCGCCGATCTTCAGGACGCCGAGGGCCATCTCACCGTGCAGCGCGGCGACACGTTCGATATCGCCATCACCGGCCGCAACAATGAAGGACTCGTGACGCTCTCGCGTATCAAAGGCGCGCGCCCGCGTGATTGGTCCGCGCTCGAAGCGGCCTTCAACAACAAGGAAATCGTTGCCGGCCGCGTGACCGGCCAAGTGAAAGGCGGATTCACCGTCGACGTCGGCGCGCGCGCGTTTCTGCCCGCGTCGCGCTCGGGCGTGCGCGATGCCGCCGAGATGGAAAAGCTTGTCGGCCAGGAAGTCCGCTGCCGCATCATCAAGTTTGACGTGGAAGACGAAGATCTCGTCGTCGATCGCCGTTCCGTGATCGAGGAAGAAGCGCATTTGGCGCGCCAGAACACGCTCTCGACGCTCGAGGAAGGCGCGATCGTGCGCGGCACCGTGCGATCGCTGGCGTCGTACGGCGCGTTCGTGGATTTGGGCGGCGTCGATGGATTGTTGCACGTTGGCGACATTTCGTGGTCGCGCGTGGCCGATCCCTCGAAAGAATTGACCGTCGGCGATGTGCTCGATCTCAAAGTTTTGAAGCTCGATCGCGAGAGCGGCAAGATTTCCCTCGGCCTGAAGCAGATGTATCCCGATCCGTGGGAGGAATCGACCAAGACGCTGGCGGTCGGTGATCGCATCAACGGCGAAGTTACGCGGCTCACCGATTTCGGCGCGTTCGTGGAAGTGCTGCCGGGCGTGGAAGGGTTGATACACGTGTCGGAAATGTCGTGGATCAAGCGCGTGCAGCGTCCCTCCGACGTAGTGAAGAAGGGCGAGCGTGTCGACGCGGTGATCCTGAAGCTTGATCCCGCGGGGCGCCGCTTGAGTCTCGGACTGAAGCAAGTCCTCGGAAATCCCTGGGACACGATTTCGGAACGCTATCCGAACGGTAAGATCGTCGAAGGCAAAGTCACGCGGCTCGCCAAGTTCGGCGCGTTCGTGGAAGTGGAAGAAGGCATCGACGGATTGATCCACGTCTCCGAATTCACGAACGAAAAACGCATCGAGCATCCCAGCGAAGTGGTGAAGATCGGCCAGATTGTTCGCGCCGTGGTCCTTTCCGCCGACAAAGACAGCAAGCGATTGAAACTCGGCATGAAGCAACTGGAAGCCACGTCCGCCGACCAATTCCTGCAGGAAACCAAAGTCGGCGACCGCGTCAGCGGACGCGTGTTGCAAGTGCGCGGCAACAAGGTTACCGTGCAGTTGGGCGAAGGCGTGGAAGGCGTGTGCGCGGTGGAGGAAGCCGCCGCCGCGAGCGTTCCCGCCGCCCCGCCCACCGGCGGATCGCTGGCCGCGCAGCTGGCCGCGGCGTGGAAAGGCACCGCGAAACCGGTGGCGTCGGCGAATGAGCCGTATCGCGAAGGACAATTGCGCTCCTTCAAGATCCGCGCGATGGATACGGCCAGCCGGCGTATCGAGTTGATCCCTGCGTAAATCGTGGCTCGCGTTTTGCGGTTGTCAGAACCATTCGCGGTAGCGAATGGGCTCGCTGGCCCCGGCGTTAGCGAGCCCATCCGCTACCGCGGATGGTTCTGACAGCGCGCACCCGCGCTGCGGTACAATAAACCATCCATGCGAGAGCTGCTGCGCTTGATGCGCTACGCGCGCCCGTATACCGCGCGCCTGCTAGCTTCGGTCGTGCTGATGTTCTGCGCCGAATTCTTCGACGCCGGCAGCATCTTGCTGATCCGCCCGGTTTTCGATCGCGTGCTGAATCCCGCCGCCACCGGACCGGTTCTGCTGTTCACAATCCCGTACATCAATCGAGCGCTGTACCTGAACAGCGTGATGCCCGCCGTGATCCACAATGTTTTTACGATGGTGGCGACGGCGATCCTCATCGCGGCCGTCGGCAAAGCGGCATTCGAATATGCCGGCGACTACTTGGTTCATTACGTCGGCTTCGCCGTGATCTCCGATCTGCGCAATCAGGTTTATGAGAAGGTGATTCACCAATCGGCGCGATTCTTTCACGAGCATTCCACGGGAAAACTGATGTCGGCGATCGTCAACGACATCGAGAAAATCCAGTTGGCGGTGTCGCATTTGCTGGCCGATTTCCTGCGCCAAACTTTCATGCTCGTCACCATGACGATTTTGCTCGTGGCCATGGACATGAAACTGGCGCTGATCATTCTTCCGTTGCTGGTGCTGGTGGTCTTCTCGTTTTCCGTGCGCATCGGACGCCGTGTGCGCAAGACGTCGCGCAGTACGCAGGATAATGTCGCCGACATCAGCCAGATTTTGCAGGAGACCATTAGTGGCAATCGCATCGTGAAGGCGTTCGGCATGGAGAAGTTTGAAGTGAAGCGCTTCCGCGACGCGGCGCGCCGCCTTTTCCAAATCAACTTGCGCTACGTGCGCGCGCAGGCGCTCAGTTCGCCGTTGATGGAATTGCTCGGCGGCGTCATGATCGTGCTGCTGCTGGCGCTGGGACGCCGGCAAGCCGTCACCGCGGGGCCGGACGCATTCACGGCGGGCGCGTTTCTTGTGTTTGTGATCACGCTGCTGCGTTTGTACGAGCCGATCAAGCGGCTCACCGGAATCAACAACGCGTTTTCGCAGGCGCTGGGCGCGTCGGCCGTGGTGTTTCAGTACCTGGATTTGAAAGACGAAATCGCCGATGTCGCGGGAGCAAAACCGCTGGCGGCGTTTCAAAAGTCGGTGGAGTTCGAAAACGTGCGCTTCTCTTACGACGGCGGAGCGCCGGTGCTGCGCGATATCAACTTGCGCGCCACGCACGGCCAGATGATCGCGATTGTCGGCACCAGCGGAGTGGGGAAGACGACGCTCGTGAATTTGCTGCCGCGCTTCTTCGACGTAACCTCCGGGCGTGTGCTGCTGGATGGCCGCGACGTTCGCGACATTACGATTGCCTCGCTGCGGGCGCAAATCGGCATGGTGACACAGGAGACGATTCTGTTTCACGACACAGTGCGCAGCAACATTGGCTACGGCCGTCCCGGCGCAACGCAAGCGGAGATCGAGCACGCGGCGCGCGCGGCGTTGGCGCACGATTTTATCTCGCAGCTTCCGTCGGGATACGATACCGTGATCGGCGAACGCGGGCAGCGCTTAAGCGGCGGCCAGCGGCAGCGTTTGGCGATCGCGCGCGCGCTGCTGAAGAACGCGCCGCTGCTGATCCTCGACGAAGCCACCAGCGAACTCGACACCGAAAGCGAACGCGAAGTGCAGAAGGCGCTCGGCAACTTGATCGAAGGACGCACGGTGTTCGTGATCGCCCATCGCCTCTCGACGATTCACGCGGCCGACCGCATTGTGGTGCTCGACGGCGGGCGCATCGCGGAGTCCGGCACGCACGACGAGCTGATCGAGCACGGCGGCGTGTATCGGAAGCTGTATGAAATGCAGTTTGAGGGAGTGAGGAAGTAGAATTTCGGTTGCTGGTTGCTGGTGCTGGTTGCTGGAAAAGCAACCGCCCGAACCAGCAACCAGCACCAGCAACCGGCAACCGATTTTATGCTCAGATCCATGACAGGCTACGCCGCCGCGACCGCCACGCACGACGGCGCGACGGTTACCGTGACACTGAAAAGCGTGAACCACCGCTTTCTCGATTTACACCTCCGCGTGCCGGCGGAGGTCGACGCGCTGGAGCCCAAGCTGCGCCAAACGCTTCGCTCGAAACTGGCGCGCGGACATATCGACGTCACAGTCATGGTGGAGCGTCCCGGCGCGGTGGAGGTCCACTTCGATCGCGCGCTGGTGCGTGGATACTACGAAGCATTCGACAAACTTCGCCAGGAAGTTCATTCCACGGCGGAGCCGGACTTGAACGCGCTGTTGAAAATTCCCGGCGCAGTGAATGTCGCGCCGTCGACAGCGGCGGGAGAATCACAGTTGGAGGAACTCGAGCGCCTGTTGTTCACCGCGCTCGGTCAAGCGCTGGAAGCGCTCGACAAGATGCGCCGTCACGAGGGCGAAGTGCTGTGCCGTGAGCTGCTCGATCGCGCGGGCGCGCTGAACGTGCTGGCTTCGCGCATCGAAACGCTGCGCGAAGGCGCCGATCGGCGAATCTACGATCGCTTGAAGCAGCGCATCACCGAGTTGACCGGCACCGCCGCCACTCCTGAACGGATCGCCCAGGAAGCGGCGATCCTGGCCGAGCGCGGCGATGTGTCCGAAGAGATCCAGCGGTTAAAGTCGCACGTGGGGCAGTTCCGCGATACACTGAATGCACCGCCGGATGGCGGCGAGACCGGCAAGCGTTTCGATTTTCTTTTGCAGGAAATGAATCGCGAGGCCAACACCATCCTTTCAAAGACTTCGGGTGACGGCGCAGGCTTGGAGATTACCGATCTGGCCATCCAAGCCAAGGCGGAGATTGAAAAACTGCGCGAACAAGTGCAAAATCTACAATAGGGGTTTTTTCCGGCCGGAATGAGCCAGCCAAGCGGTTCGTGCACGAACGTGATCATTGTCAGCGCTCCCTCCGGCACGGGGAAGACCGTTTTGTGCCGCGCGCTGATGGAGGAAGTGGGAGGCTTGGTTTTTTCCATTTCGTGCACCACGCGCCCCATGCGGCGCGGCGACGTGGACGGCGAAAATTATTACTTCACGGACGTGGCGCGCTTCGATGAAATGCAGCAGCGCGGCGAATTCCTGGAGAATTTTCCGGTGTACGGCAAGAAGTACGGAAGTCCGCGGGCGTTTTTGGATCTGGCGTACTCCACGGGCAAGGACTTGCTGCTGGATATCGACGTGAAAGGCGCGGCGTTGCTGCGCGGCACCATCGGACACACGATTTCGGTGTTCATCATGCCGCCGGGATTTCAGGAGTTGGAGCAGCGTCTGCGGGATCGCCAGGATTTGCAAGACGACGTGATTCGCCGGCGTCTGGATTTTGCGCGCGGCGAAGTGCAAGGGAGCTGCGATTACGATTACGTGATCGTGAATCGCACCGGCGATGGCGGTTTGCAAGATGCCAAGAAGCGCCTGAATTCCATCGTGCGATGGGAACGCGCGCGCCGGCAGGGAACCGACGACAACGCGGAAGCCGCCGAATGGCGAGAGATTGCGGAGAAATGCCGCCGGACAGCGGTGGCGGCCGAGATTCAACCGATTTTGGAAACGTTCAAGTAGCGGAGGAGCAAAATGCAAGAAGGACCGATGGAAGATTTGGAACGCGTGGAAAGCAAGTTTCGTTTTGTGCACGTGGCGGCGCGCCGCGCGCGCCAGTTGATGGGCGGAATGCCCGCGATGGTGGACGGCACGGGCCGCAAATCGACGCGCGTGGCCGAGGAAGAAGTGCTGCGCGGTTTGATCGAGTACGAGACGTTCACCACCAAGAAGGAATCATAGTTCAGGGAAGATAACCAGATGCGCGTCTGCATCGGCGTCGGCGGCGGGATCGCGGCTTACAAGTCGGCGGAGCTCGTCCGCCGGTTGCAGGACCGCGGCTACGAAGTGCAAGTGGTGATGACGCGCGCGGCGTGCCAGTTCATCACGCCGCTGACAATGGCGTCGCTCTCGGGACGCAAGGTCATCACCGGCCTCTTCAATAATGGTTCCGATGGTCCCGCCGGTGAAGCCAACATCGATAGCGCGATCGAGCACATTGCCGTCGCGCAAACCATCGACCTTTTGTTGATCGCGCCGGCCACCGCCGATTTACTGGCGAAAATGGCGCGCGGTCACGCCGACGACTTCCTCACAACATTGCATCTGGCCACGCAGGCGCCGCTAGTGATCGCGCCGGCGATGAACGTGAACATGTGGACGCATCCCGCCACGCAGGAGAATCTCGCGATTCTCAAGGGTCGCGGCGCGCGCATCGTCGATCCCGCCGAAGGATACTTGGCCTGCGGCATGACCGGTGCGGGCAGGCTCGCATCCACCGATGCGATTGTGGCGGCGGTGGTGGAAACTTTAGATGCCGCCGCGCTGCCCAAGAATTTGCAAGGACACACGGTGCTGGTGACCGCTGGTCCCACACAAGAGGACGTCGATCCCGTTCGATACATCACTAATCGCTCCAGCGGCCGCATGGGATACGCGATCGCTTCCGAAGCGCGGCGGCGCGGTGCGCACGTCGTGCTGGTGAGCGGTCCCACGGCGCTCGCGGCGCCCGACGGCGTGGAACTGGTCGCGGTGCGATCGGCGGAGGAGATGCGGGACGCCGTGTTATCGCACTTGGATCGCGCGAACATTGTAGTGATGGCAGCGGCGGTGGCCGACTATCGGCCGGCGCGGCGCGCCGAGCAAAAAATCAAGAAGAACGCCGCGCCGCTGACGATTGAGCTCGAATCGACGCCCGACATTTTGCGAGAAATCGCCGCCCGCCGTGGCGAGCGTTTTGTGGTGGGCTTCGCCGCCGAGACGGAGAACCTGGTGGCCAACGCGAAGCGCAAACTCGAAGCCAAGAATCTCGATATGATCGTCGCCAACGACGTCAGCGGCACCGACACCGGTTTCGATTCCGAATTCAATGCCGCCGTAATTCTTTCGCGCGATGGCGAGCCGGTGGAGTTGCGGCGCATGACCAAGCAAGAAATGGCGGGCCGTATTCTCGATGAAGCGGCCGCACGCATCAGAACGCCGGTGCCGGCACGATGAATGAAATGGCCGACGCCCTGCGTTTCTATCGCGACCTGGGATTCGAAGAAATTTACGTGCGTCGCAGTGAAGTTGCCACCGCCGCGGCGCCCGCACCCACACCCGTCGTCGCTGTTACTCCAAAACAGGAGCGTCCCGTCGTGATTACTCCCGCCGCACCGGCCCCGCTATTCACGCCGTCTTCTGAAACGCTCGAACAAGTTCGCGCCGACTTGGGCGAATGCACGCGATGCAAGCTGCATTCCACGCGTCACTCCATCGTTTTCGGAAGCGGCAATCCCAAGGCGGAAGTGGTTTTCGTCGGGGAAGGACCGGGGGCGGACGAAGACGCGCAGGGACTCCCGTTCGTGGGCCGCGCCGGACAACTTCTCACGCAGATGATCGACAACAGCGCGCAACGCATGGGCGTTCCGCTGCGCCGCGCCGATTGTTACATCTGCAACGTGGTGAAGTGCCGTCCGCCGGCGAATCGCACGCCGGAAAAAGACGAAATGGAGACGTGCTCGCCGTTCCTGATGCGTCAGATCGCCGCGATTGCCCCGCGGGCGATCGTCGTGCTGGGTGCGACGGCGGCGCGCGCGCTGCTCGGCACCAACGAACCGATGCATCGCCTTCGCGGGCAGTGGTTCGATTTCCATGGCGCTAAGCTTCTCGTGACGTTTCACCCAGCGTATCTTCTGCGCGATCCGCATAAGAAGAAGGAAGCGTGGGAAGATATGCAGCAGTTGTTTAGGTTTCTTTACGATCGGTAGCGTCAAGACAGAAATCAAAAATCAAAAATCAAAAATCAAAAATCAAAAGGCAAAAGGCAAAAGGCAAAAGGCAAAAGGCAAAAGGGCAAAAGGCACTCCCAGACGCCTTTTTCCGCCGTTCGGCGCGCCTTCGTTGCCATTCGCGCCGGCTGGCTTGACCTTCGGCGTGGGTGGTCCTCATACTGAAGGTGTTGCGAAAGAATCTCAAAGAGGGCTCTCGGCTCGTGGACCTGCGCAAGGGCGAGGCGGCGATTCTTGAGCGCCTCGATCTTCCCGGCGAAGACGCGCAGCGCCTGATGGAGTTGGGATTTCTTCCGGGCGCGCAGATCAGCGTGGCGCACAGCGCGCCGGGCGGCGATCCTTTGGTGTTTCGCGTCGACGGGTCGGAGGTCGCACTGCGCCGCGAGACGGCGCGTCACTTGGCGATCAAGAGGCTTTGAATCCAACAGAACAGCCGAGTTCGCGATAAACTAATAGAGTAGGCATGAGTACCGCCGCACATTGCGAGACGCACGGTCCTGAGATTCCCGCGTCATACGGGACGCTGAAGACCGTGGTGTTGGTCGGCCCGCCGAACTCCGGCAAGACCACGCTGTTCAATCAACTCACGGGACTCAATCAGAAGGTTGCGAATTTTCCGGGCGTCACGGTCGACCATCACACGGGACTCGCGTCGCTCGGCGAGGGCCGCGCCGTACGCATCATCGACCTGCCGGGAATCTACAGTCTCGCGGCGCGCTCGGAAGATGAACGCATCGCCTACGAAGTGCTCACCGGACAACGCGCCGACACGCCGAAGCCCGACGCGATCCTGCTGGTGCTCGACTCCACGAATTTGACGCGACACTTGATGCTCGCCGCGCCGATTCTCTCGCTGGGCGTGCCGACGCTCGTAATCCTGAACATGGCCGACGACCTGAAAACGCGCGCCGGCAAGATCGATCGCGAGGCGCTGGAACGAGAGCTCGGAACGAGCGTTGTTATGGTGGCCGCGCGCTCGGGCCAGGGCGTTGACGGCGTGCGCGAATTTCTGGCGTCGCATATGGCCGCACCGAAACCGGTGCTGCTGCCGGTTTTGCAAGACGTTCCGAAGTGCCGCGAGTGGGCGGGATCCATCGGAATGTCGGCGGCGTATCGTCCGCCGATTCCACCCAAGTGGACGCGCCGTCTTGACAATGTTTTCTTGCATCCAGTGGCGGGTCCGGCGGTCTTCGGTCTGATCGTGATCGCGGTGTTTCAAACGATTTTCACGGCGGCCAAGCCGCTGATGGACGGCGTCCAGCGGCTCTTCGACAATTCCGGCGCCTTCATCGCCACCAGCGTGCCGATTCCGTGGCTGCGTTCGCTCCTCACCGAGGGCGTGTGGGCAGGCGTCGGGTCAGTGGTGAAGTTTTTGCCGCAGATTCTGCTGCTGTTTCTGTTCATCGGCCTTCTTGAAGACTCCGGATATTTGGCGCGCGCCGCGCTGATTGCCGACCGCACCATGGCGCGCTTCGGCTTGCAGGGGAAATCGTTCATCCCGCTGCTTTCGGCGTACGCGTGCGCCGTACCCGCGGTGATGGCCACGCGCACCATCGAGAACAAACGCGACCGCACGGCCACCATCTTGATCGCTCCGTTCATGACGTGCTCGGCGCGATTGCCGGTGTATACGCTGATCGTCGCGGCGTTTATTCCCAAACGTCCTGTGTTCAACGTGCCGGTGCTATCGGGGTTGTTGAGCCAGCAAACCGCGGCGATTCTGGGACTCTACGCGCTGGGCTTTGCCGCGGCGGTGCTCACGGCGCGGGTGCTGAAATCGTCAGTGTTGCGGAGCGAGCGCACATCGTTTTTGCTTGAAATGCCGTCGTACCGCTGGCCGACTTTTAGATCACTGGGCTTGCGTTTGCTCGATCGCGGGAGAGTATTTTTGGTGCGCGCGGGCACGGTGATTCTGGCCGTAACGGTCGGCCTGTGGATCACGGCGAATCTACCGTATCACCACGGCAAACCGCCGGCGATCGAGGATAGTCTCGCGGGTACCGTCGGACGCACCATCGAGCCGGTCATCAAACCACTGGGTTTCAACTGGAAGGTCGGCATCGGATTGATAACGTCGCTGGCGGCACGCGAGGTGATCGTTGGCACGCTCGGCACGATCTACGGCTTGGAAAAAGGGGCCGACGAGCATTCGCTCGACCTCCAAGCGTCGCTGCATCGCGACTTGACACTCGGTGGCGCGATCGCGCTACTGGTGTTTTTCGCGTTTGCGATGCAATGTACGTCGACCATAGCCGTGGTGCGCCGCGAAACCGGCGGATGGAAGTGGCCGGCGATCCAGTTTGCCTACATGACGGCGCTCGCGTATCTCGGCGCGTTGGCCGCGTATCACATTTGGTCCTGAAGCCTCTGGAGGAAGTGCGTGATGGCTTTCACCGCCGCTTTCTCAATCATTCGATCGCCAATCGCCGAAATCAATCCGCCGACGTTGAAGTCCGCGCGATATGCGATTTGCGTTGCTTCTGTCAGATCGATCGTCGCCGTTCCTTCGATTGAACTTCCTACACCTTTCGCGCTGAACGCCAGCGTGTAATGCTCCGGTGGCCGCGACTCGTTCACAGTTACAGTGCCCTCGGCGCTGCCGCGAAGTCCGCCCACGCCTGCTGAAACTTTGATCCGAAACACATTTTCGCCGCAAGGCGCGAACTCTTCGCACCCAGGTAGGATGCTCTTCAGAACCTCGCCGTCGAGTAGCGCCGCGAAGACGCGATCGCGCGGGATGGACGCGGTTGCCGTGCCTTGAATGGTCATCTGCTTGAATCGTATCAGAGGGAAAAACATGCGATAATGTCGAATGCTCAAGCGAGCTCCCCTGCTGTTCGGCCTCGTGCTTATCGCGACACTCTCGCAAGCCCAATCCACGCCGACCTTCGATAAGGAAGTCGTGCGGATCTTTCAGGCGAACTGTCAGAATTGCCATCACACCGGCGGCATCGCGCCGTTCTCACTGATGGATTACGCGAGCGCGCGTCCCTGGGCCGTGGATATTCGCGATCAAGTTTCGACGCACACGATGCCGCCGTGGAAGCCGACGCAGGGCGCGGGCGTGTTTCAAGGCGCGCGCGTGATGTCGCAGGCGGATATCAACACCGTGATTGCTTGGGTGAACGCCGGATCGCCCGAAGGCAACGCGTCGGACTTGCCCACGCCGCTCACATTTCCGAATGGCTGGGTGCTGGGGCAGCCGGATCTCGTCTTGAACATGGCCAACCCAGCAGCGGTGTACGCCGCGGGCGCGGACATCTACCGCTGCTACAGCTTGAAGACGAATCTCCCCGCCGACACCTACTTAAACGCGATTCAACTACGCCCCGGTGATCCCACGGTTGTGCATCACGTGGTGTTGTTCAGCGACACGGCGGGACAATCCGCGCTGCTCGACACCGGCAACGGCTATCCGTGTTTCGGCGATCCCGGATTTACACCCGACTATAAATTCTTCGGCGCGTGGGCGCCCGGATCGACGCCCGCGTTCTTGAGTCCCGGCACCGCGATGTTGATCCCCAAGGGCGGATACATCGCGATGCAGGTGCACTATCATCCCAGCGGCACGGCCACCAGCGATCAAACGCAAGTTGGTTTGTATTTCACCAAGGCGCCCATCGACAAGCTGGTCAACTTCAGCATCATGGTCAATTTCCTTTTCACGATTCCCGCGGGGAATTCGCACTATCCGGTGGGATACACGGGTCCGGCGCCGGCCACGTCGCATCTCACGCACATTTTCCCGCATCAACATTTGCTGGGCGTCGAATCGCACACGCAACTCGTTTCGGGATCCACGATCACGCCGCTCATCGACATTCCCAATTGGGATTTCAACTGGCAAGGGCTGTACCAATACCTGACGCCGATCCCGATGAAGTCCACCGACACGCTGCAATTTACGAAGTACTACAACAATTCGGTGACGAATCCGAACAATCCGAATAATCCGCCGGTGCCGGTGGGTTGGGGCGAGCAGACCACCGACGAGATGGCGGTGGACCTGATTGGATACACGAAAGATTCGCAGCATTTGATTCCGCCCACGTTTACGTCGGCGAACATCGTAAACGCGGCGAGCTACGCGGGCGGTTCCGTGGCGCCGGGCTCGATCATGTCGCTGTTCGGCTTGGGCCTGGGATCGAATTGGGCGTCGGCGGCGGGAAGCGTGCCCACGACGCTGGCGAACACGAAGATCACCGTGAGCGGTGTGACCGGCTCGGTGCCGCTTTTCTACGCGTCGCCGACGCAGGTGAATTTCCAGATGCCGTACGAGGCGTCGGGCAATATCACTCTGACGCTCATTCGCGAAGACAATCAGACGACGGCGGTCACGATTCCCGTGGGCGCGGCGCAACCGGGATTGTTCAGCATGAACTCGAGCGGCGCGGGACCGGCCGCCGCGCAGCGCGCCGATACGTCGACGCTGACGAGCGCGAATCCGGCGAAACGCGGCGAAGTCGTCGTGCTGTACGCGACGGGTCTCGGCAAGTTGAACGCGAACGTCGCGACGGGACAAGCGGCGTCCCAGGCGGCGGTCGCGTCGAACGCGGTGACGGTGACGATCGGTGGACGCACCGTGACGCCGGACTACGCGGGAATCACGCCGGGCTTTGTGGGCTTGTACCAGGTGAATTTCCACATCCCCGCGGATCTCGCGACGACGGGCGACGTCCCCGTGACGATCGCGTCGGCGGGCGTGGTGAGCAACACGGTGACGATCGCGATCCAGTAATTATGGGCGGCGGCAAGAAATGCAACCGCCGATGAACGCAGATGAACGCAGATAAGAAAACGCCGCATTGATCGGCGTTTATCGGCGTTCATCTGCGGTTGCATTTTCTTTGCCACAATGCAGAACGGTTTTCATCCTACTTCCTACAAAGCAGCATGGTGGCTGCCCGGCGCGCATCCTCAGACTGTGTGGGGTCGCGCGCAGCGTTCGAAGACGCTGGTCGCGATGCGCCGCGAAGCGTTGCCCACGCCGGACGGCGACGAGTTGCTCATCGATCACCTCGACGCCCCCAGTGCCGAAAATGCCCCGCGTGTGATTCTGCTGCATGGCCTGGAAGGCAGCTCGTATTCCGTCTACATGCAAGGCATGATGCAGCTTGCTCAAGCGCGCGGATGGGCCGCGACGGCCGTAAATTTTCGCTCCTGCGCGCGGCTGCCGGACAATTTGACCTACATGATTCCGAACAATCGCCCGCGCATGTATCACTCGGGCGAAACCACCGACATGGATCATGTCTTCCGCACGTTTCGAGCACGCGAGCCCGAGCGTCCATTGTTCGCCGTGGGGGTGTCGCTGGGCGGAAACGCGTTGCTGAAGTGGCTGGGCGAACACGCCGGCGAAAACCTCCTGCGCGGCGCGGCGACGCTCTCGGTTCCCTACGATCTCGGTGCGGGATCGAAGCATCTGGAAACGCCGGTGGGCCGATTTTACCTGCGAAACTTCCTAAAGACGCTGATCCCGAAAGCCGTGCGCTGCGCGAAAACTTTTCCGGAAGCCGCCGCGCGCATCGACGTCGCGGCCACCGAGCGTTCTGAAACGTTTTGGACCTTCGACGATGCGGCGACCGGGCCGCTGCACGGTTTCAAGGATGCGCGCGAATACTACACGCTTTGCAGTTCCATTCATTTCGTCGGCCGCATCGACACGCCCACGCTGTGCATCTCCGCCGCTGACGATCCCTTCCTGCCGCGCCGCGTGTTGGGGGAAGTGGAACAGGCGAAATCCAATGCAGTACGCCTGCTGATCACGCCGAACGGTGGTCACGTGGGATTTGTCGCCGGGCCGCGGCCGAAGTACGCGCGCTATTGGGCCGAGGAAACCGCGCTGGCCTGGCTGGCGCATCTGGCCGGATAAGCCCGTTCCACATCGTGGAATCGCGTTCCACGCAACACGTCCGAAACGGACCCGGAGTGGTCCATTTCGGACCGTTCGCTCCTTGACCGTTTCGCAAACTGCGTATTAAATGAAACAGCGTCCTCTTACGGGGCGGTCGTGCGTGTGTGTCATTTTTGGAGGCAATTCCTTTGTCATTGAAAAAGATTTTCAGCTACTCGATCCTTCTCGGGTTGTTTGCCACGCTGTTAATTCCAGCAGTCGCTTTCGCCCAACCGGCGCCCCCGGCCGGCGGCGAGGCCGACTTGCACCTGCCCGACCTGAATCAAGCGACGTTCTTGGGTGTCCACGGCGACACACTGCTGATGGCCGGATTGGTGGTCTGCGCGGCGGGATTGCTGTTCGGATTCCTCACCTACATCCAATTGCGCGATCTGCCGGTGCACAAGGCGATGCGCGAAGTTTCCGAGTTGATTTGGGAAACCTGCAAGACGTATCTCTTCACGCAAGGCAAATTCCTGTTGATCTTGGAATGCTTCGTCGGCGTGATCATCTTTTTCTACTTCGGATATTTCCAACATTTCAGCGCGATCAAAGTGGCCACCGTTTTGTTCTTCTCGGTGATCGGAATTGCCGGTAGCTACGGCGTGGCGTGGTACGGAATTCGCGTGAACACGTTCGCGAACTCACGCACCGCGTTCGCCAGCCTCAAAGGACTGCCGTATCCGTGCTACGCGATCCCGCTACGCGCGGGCATGTCGATCGGCATGGTGTTGATCAGCGTGGAATTGCTGCTGATGCTGTGCATTTTGCTCTTCGTCCCCGGTGATTTCGCGGGACCCTGCTTCATCGGCTTCGCGATCGGCGAGTCGCTGGGCGCCGCGGCGCTCCGAGTTGCCGGCGGTATCTTTACCAAGATCGCCGACATCGGCAGCGACCTGATGAAGATCGTCTTCAACATCAAGGAAGACGACGCGCGCAATCCGGGCGTGATCGCCGATTGCACGGGCGACAACGCGGGCGATTCGGTCGGACCTTCGGCGGACGGTTTCGAGACGTACGGCGTCACCGGCGTCGCCTTGATCACGTTCATTCTGCTGGCGGTGAAATCGCCGCTCGTGCAGGTGCAGTTGCTGGTGTGGATTTTCGTGATGCGCGTGATGATGGTTCTGTCGTCGGCGCTGTCGTACTTCATCAACGGCATCATTGCGAAGTCGCGCTATGAACATGCCGAACGCTTCGACTACGAAACGCCGCTTACGGTGCTGGTGTGGCTCTGTTCGATCGTTTCGATCGCGCTTACGTATCTTGTTTCCTACTTCATGATTCCCGATCTCGGCGGCGACACCGCACTATGGTGGCAGCTTTCCACGGTGATCACGTGCGGAACGCTGGCCGGCGCGTTGATTCCGGAACTCGTGAAAGTGTTTACGTCCACGAATTCGCGCCACACGCGCGAGATCGTCACGTCGGCCAAAGAAGGCGGCGCGTCGCTGGCGATTCTCTCCGGTTTCGTCGCCGGTAACATGAGCGCGTTCTGGCTCGGCATGGCGATGATCGCGCTGATGGGCATTGCCTTCATCGTCAGCACTCTGGGTCTGGGCGGATTGATGGTCGCGCCGGCGGTCTTCGCGTTCGGTCTGGTAGCGTTCGGATTCCTCGGCACGGGTCCGGTGACGATCGCGGTCGATTCCTACGGTCCAGTGACGGACAATGCGCAATCGGTATACGAGCTGTCGCAGATCGAGGAAATCCCCGGCATCGCGGCGGAACTCCAAAAAGATTTCGGCTTCCAGCCGGACTTCGAGCGCGCCAAGCACAATCTGGAAGAAAACGACGGCGCGGGCAACACGTTCAAAGCGACGGCCAAGCCCGTGCTGATCGGCACGGCGGTGGTCGGCGAGACCACCATGATTTTCTCCATCATCGTGATGCTTACCGACGGGCTCACCAACAACGTGGCGAATCTTTCCATCCTGCATCCGCCGTTCCTTTTGGGATTGATGGCGGGCGGCGCGGTGATCTATTGGTTCACGGGGGCGTCGACGCAAGCGGTTTCGACGGGCGCATACCGCGCGGTGGAATTCATCAAGGCGAACATCAAGCTCGACACGGGCACCAAGGCGTCGATCGCGGACAGCAAGAAGGTCGTGGAGATTTGCACGCAGTACGCGCAAAAGGGAATGTTCAACATTTTCGTGGCCGTGTTCTTCGCCACGTTGACGTTTGCGTTCATCGAGCCGTTCTTATTCATCGGTTACTTGATTTCGATTGCGCTGTTCGGACTCTATCAAGCGATCTTCATGGCGAACGCGGGCGGCGCGTGGGACAACGCGAAGAAAGTTGTCGAGACGGAGCTGAAAGCGAAGGGCACTCCCCTGCACGCCGCCGTGGTGATTTGCGACACGGTGGGCGATCCGTTCAAGGACACCTCGTCGGTGGCGCTGAATCCGATCATCAAGTTCACCACGTTGTTCGGATTGCTGGCCGTCGAGTTGGCCGTGTCCCTCTCCGCGCAGCAGGGCGTTGGGTTGACGCGCGTGCTGGCCGGCGTTTGTCTGCTGGTGACGCTGATCTTCGTCTATCGCTCGTTCTATGCGATGCGGATCGAGGGATAGAACGGAAAACTAGTGCTGAGTGCTGAGTCCTGAGTCCTGAGCTGTTACTCAGCACTCAGCACTCAGGACTCAGGACTTATTAAACGCATTTAGCACACAATTCGACCGCCAAAATCGTCCATTCGATGGTTCTTCGCTGTGGAAGCGGCGCGTCCACGCATAAGATGTTGGGCATGAACATTTCACCCGCAACAGGAAAGCTTGGTGTGCTCATCCCAGGGATGGGCGCGGTCACCACGACGTTTATCGCCGGCGTGGAGGCCGTTCGCCGCGGCGCGGCGGAGCCGATCGGCTCATTGACGCAGATGGGCACGGTACGCTTGGGTAAACGCACCGACAATCGCGTGCCGGCGATCCGCGACTTTGTGCCCCTGGCAGGACTCGACGATCTGGTCTTCGGCGGTTGGGACATCTACTCGGACAATTGCTACGAAGCCGCCGTCCACTCGGGCGTGCTGGAGCGTCCGCTGCTCGATTCACAAAAAGAGTTCCTGAGTTCCATCAAGCCGATGCCCGCGGTTTTCGATCAGGATTATGTGAAGCGCATCAACGGGCCGAACGTCAAGAAATACGCCAACAAGTGCGTCGCCGCGGAAATGATTGGAGAAGACATTCGCCGCTTCAAGGCCGACACGGGCGCCGATCGCCTGGTGATGATCTGGATTGGATCGTGCGAGGCGTTTCGCACGCCGTCGGAAGTTCACTCGACGCTCGCCAAGTTCGAGCAGGGTCTGAAGAACAACGATCCGCTGATCGCGCCGAGCATGATCTACGCCTACGCGGCGTTGAAGCAGGGCATCAGCTCCATCAACGGATCGCCAAACTTGTCGAACGACATTCCCGCGCTGCAAGAACTAGCGCGGCGCAACAACGTGCCGATCGCCGGCAAGGATTTCAAAACTGGGCAGACTTTGGTGAAGACGGTCATCGCGCCGATGCTGAAGTCGCGGCTACTCGGCTTGAGCGGATGGTTTTCCACCAACATCCTCGGCAATCGCGACGGCGAAGTGCTCGACGAGCCGGAGTCGTTCAAGACGAAGGAAGAAAGCAAGCTCAGCGTGCTGCACGAAATCTTGCAGCCGTCGGTTTATCCGCAGCTCTACAAGGATTTTCACCATCAAGTGAGGATCAACTACTACCCGCCGCGCGGCGACAACAAAGAAGGATGGGACAACATCGATATTTTCGGATGGCTCGGCTATCCGATGCAGTTGAAGATCAATTTCCTATGCCGCGATTCGATCCTGGCCGCGCCGATCGTGCTGGATCTCGTGCTGTTCATGGATCTGGCGCAGCGCGCGGGTCTGGGCGGCATTCAGGAGTGGCTGTCGTTTTACTTCAAGAGTCCCATCACGCCCGAGGGATTGTATCCGGAGCACGATTTGTTCATTCAGTTGATGAAACTGAAGAACACGCTGCGCTGGATGAAGGGCGAGGAGTTGATTACGCACCTCGGCCGCGAGTATTACGATTGAGGTCAAGACGTTAGCCGAAGGTCGGCGGTTTTCTTTTAACGCAGAGGACGCAGAGACGCAGAGAACCGCAGCAGATTTTCTCTGCGTCTCTGCGTTCTCCGCGTTAAAACAAAACCGTTGGCCTTCGGCTAGTTCTTTTTTAGCGTCGTGGCCGCCGCCCTCCTTCGTGTGCTAGATTGTGCGTCGGAGGCAACAATGAAACGCATCGCATTGGTTCTGTTAGCCGCGGCACTCTTTTCATTCGTCGCGCACGCGCAAGATGGTCCACCCACGCCGGACAAGCAAATCCGCAGTGTGTTCGACGACATTTCCGGCCGCGTCCTGGCGATGGCCAAAGATTTTCCCGAAGCCAAGTACGACTACACGCCGCAAGCCGGTGTGCGATCGTTCCGTGAAGTGATCGTGCATCTCACCAGCGGTTTTGTGGTGGCCGCCAAACGCGGTCGCGGCGAAAAGTACGACTGGACCGAGATCGATCCCAAGACTCTGCCGACTAAAGCGGCGGCCGTCGCGGCGCTTGAGAAAGCGATTCACGACGCGAGCGAGGCCCTCAAGGACGAGCCGAAGGCCCAGTTCGCGGTCAGCATCGCGCCGTGGCTGGGATGCGTCGAGCATTCCGGCGAGCACTACGGCCAGTTGGTTGTGTACTACCGGAATAATGGCTTGGTCCCGCCGGAATCCCGAAAGTAGCGCCACCGGCGTCGCGGAATGGGCCGCAACATAACTTCATAAAGGAATGGTTTGGAAAACGTTCCCGCTGGGGAGTATACTGGCGGTGTGTAACGCTAAAGGACGCCAGTGGCTCGCCGCGGGGAAGGCGCGCTGGCAGACATTTTTGGCCACATTCTTGGGAGGACACATGGCGGAAGAAAAACGGGGAGAAATCAACCGTAGAGACGTGTTGAAATCGGGCGCGGCTGCCGCGGCCCTGACCGGAATCACTTTTATCACCAAGCCGGAGCGCGTCTTCGGCGCCAACGATCGCGTACGCATCGCCACTTGCGGCGTGCATGGACGCGGCAAGAATCACATCACGTCGTTCAGCAAGAATCCGAACTCGACGATCGCTGCGATCGTCGATCCCGACGATAACGTCGCCGCGAACTGCCAAAAGTGGATGGAAGGACAAAACTTCCCCAAGGCGGAAGCCTTCCGCGATGTGCGCAAGGTTCTCGCGGACAAGAATATCGACGCCATCTCGATTGCGGCGCCGAATCACTGGCACTCCTTGCTGGCGATCTGGGCGCTGCAGGCCGGCAAGGACGTTTACTGTGAGAAGCCGGTGTCGCACAACCACTGGGAAGGCTGGCAAGTGGTGCAAGCGTCCAGGAAGTACGACAAGCAGATCATCGTGCATGGCAGCCAGTCGCGCGCGGCGGTGGCCATCAACGAAGCCGTCGACAACATGCGCAGCGGTTTGATCGGCGAAGTCTACATGGCGCGCGGATTGTGCTTCAAGTGGCGCGACACCATCCTCAAGAAGGGGCCGTCGCCGGTGCCCGCGGGCGTCGACTACGATTTGTGGACCGGTCCCGCGCCGATGAAGCCATTTACCGAGAATCGCTTCCACTACAACTGGCACTGGATTTGGGACACCGGCAACGGCGACATCGGCAACCAGGGCATCCACGAGCTCGACAAAGCGCGTTGGGGCCTGGGCGTCGATTATCCGGTGAAGGTGTCGGCGATCGGCGGACATTTCATGTTCGACGACGATCAGGAAACGCCGAACACGCTCACCGCTTCCTTCGAGTTTGAGAAGGACGGCAAAAAGAAGATGCTGGTCTTCGAAGTTCGCCACTGGCTCACCAACAACGAAGTCAGCGCCGTCGGCGAGCAAGAAGCGTACGTTGGGGCGAATGGCGAAGTGTCCGACGCCAAGCGCCCGCCGCGTCCTGCCGCCACCGACAAATCCGGTGCGCCGCGTGGCCCGCGCCAACACGACACCATCGCCAACGAGTATTACGGCTCCAAGGGCTATCTGGCGATTACGAATTACAACGCCTATAAGTCCTATCTTGGACCGTCGCACGAACCCGGGCCCGAGAAGCACGTGGAAGACGGCGACAACAACTTCAAGAATTTCGTGGAAGTGGTGCGCAGCCGCAAGCACGAAGACATCAAGGCGCCGATCGAAGAAGGACACAAGTCCTGCACGCTGATCCATCTGGCCAATGCGTCATATCGCCTGGGCCGGACGATCAACTTCGATCCCGCGACGCAAAAGGTCAAGGGCGATTCGGAAGCGCAGGCGCTCTTGAACGGCAGCTATCGCAAGGGCTACGAAGTTCCGGCCAAGGTGTAGCGCGTCGGCAGTTCAGAGAAGGGAACGGGCGGAGGCCAATGGTCTCCGCCCGTTTGTATTTGTGCTACGCTGAAATCATATGGACGTGCAATTGACGACCGATCAGAAAGCGTTTGTTCGCGATGCCATCGAGAGTGGGCGGCTTCACCGCGAGGAAGACGCTGTTCGAGAGGCGCTATCCATGTGGGAGGATCGAGAGCGTTTACGGCACGAGACTCTCGCGGCGGTCGACGAGGCCGAAAGGTCCTTGGCGCGGGGCGAGGGTCGTCCGATTACGCAAGAATCCATGAGGGAGCTCGCCGAGAGCGTGAAGCAAAGAGGGCGCGCACGCTTGGCGGCCGAGCGGCGCCCGTCGCGGTAAATGGGACATCTCCGCACACCTCAGGCGGATGCCGATCTCGACGAGATCTGGTATTACGTGGCGACAAGAAGCGGCAGCATCGAGATTGCTGATCGCTTGGTGGATTCCCTCACCGATCGTTTCTATCTGCTTGCGATGTATCCCCACATAGGACGCTCCCGCGATGAAGACCTGCAGGTCGGTCTGCGCAGTTTCCCAGTCGGTGAGTACGTTATCGTCTACCGAATCCAGGATGGAGACATCTTCGTTCTCCGCGTTTTGCACGGTCGCCGTGACATTTCTGCATTCTTCGGCCGCTAACCTACTCTACCGTGACCGTGCCCGATCCGGCGCGCGACGTTTTTCCGTCGCGCACCGTCATGATGTCGTAGGAATAGCGCTGCCCCGACTTCGCGGCGTCGTGGACCTTGCGCGGTCCCGCGGGTCCCTGGAACGGTTCCACGTTGAAGCTCGATTTATCGGCGGGCGTGTTCGGTGCGACGAAAGGGCTGCCGTAGTTCTTGTCGGTCCAAACGATCTTGTAGGTTACCGAGTCGTTGTTCTGGAAATAAACCTGGTCGGTCTTGCGGCTCGCGATGTCGAGATTCGACGGCGTGGCCCGGCCGCTCTTGATTTGCACCATGAGGCGCGCGCCCGGCGGCGCGGCGACAACTGCTAGCGTGAACAACAAAGTAAGCGCAGCAAGAGAGCGATAGGAAATACGCATTCAATCAATCCTCCACGAACAATCATACTCGATTGCGCGCGAAGTCGGTGAGCGCGGGCGACCGCAGTGTATTCTCAAGTTCTATGGCGAATATTGATCTGCTGGCCCTGATCGTGCGCGACTACGACGCCGCCATTCGTTTCTTTGTCGACGTGCTAGACTTTGAGTTGGTGGAAGACTCGCCGTCGCTGACCAACGATGGGCGTCCCAAACGCTGGGTGATCGTCAGGCCGCGCGGCGCGCAGACCGGCATTCTCCTCGCGCGCGCCGACGGCGAACATCAGGCCGCCACGATCGGTCAACAGTTCGCCGGCCGCGTTGGTCTCTTCTTGCGAGTGGAAGACTTCGACGCTACCTACCAGCGAATGAAGGACGCGTCGGTTCGTTTTGTAAAAGAACCTCGCGAGGAACCTTACGGCAAGGTCGCCGTCTTCGAAGACCTCGAAGGGAATCGCTGGGACTTGCTTGGTCCACGACCAATCAAGTTGTAAGTTGGAGGCGCTTCAAAGCTTGCCCCAGCAGTCCATGAGTTTTGCAGCGGCGGCCGCTTGGCACCCATCGAACGCCAAAATTGCGTTGTCCAGCGCGAGATCGTAGTCGTCAAAACACTTCGTGAAATCTTTTTTCTTGCTGGTCCGCAAGCATTCGATGAAAGCGTCATCCGCATCGCCGACAGCCTGTGAGTATGTGTTTTCGCACTTCGCCAGGGCATTCACGTACTCCTCCAGGCAGTCAAAAAAATCATCGGACACTTCGGCCTTGGCCGGTGCATTGACCTGCGCCAGAGCGAGCATCATGCCCGCGCGACGCAGTTTGCCGTGTCGCGCGACACTCCGTGCCAAACCCTTCGATAGATCTTCAAATCGGTGCGCCATGGTGAAAACTCCTTTCGCGTGGATAATCAGCCGCAATAGTGCCACTCGGCGCCGGCAATTGTCAACTTAATGTCAAATTAATTCCCTTCCAAGGGCCGGGATTTGCTACAGTGCGCTGAGGGAAGGCGTGAATTTCGGAAAAGGGGAACCATAATGACGCACAATGAACAGCGCAAGCATGTGGAACTCGTCCCGGTGGCCGGAGCGATTCAGTTCGGTTCGGTCGAGGGCAAGTGCGGAGCGAAAGCGAACCTCTGGAATTCGAACCAGCCGGTACTCGTGATCGTAATCATCATCAACGTCGGGATCTGCAGCCTCGACGTTTTAGTGAACGGCGTGCCGACACGCCAAATTCCATCGCGGGCCCGCCGTCCGGAAATCATAGTCGCGCCGGGCGCCACCACGATCGACGTGGATTGCATCATGAACGTCAAAGACGGCGACTGCGACTATTTCTTTTTCTTGATTCCTCTTTGATATCGATGAGCTAGCGATTTGCGATCTTGCTGTGACTTTGGCCGTAGGTGAAATAGACCACTAGGCCCACCACCAGCCACACGATCAAGCGCATCCATGTGGCAAATGGCAGGCTGGCCATCAGCCCGGCTGAAACCAGGATGCCCATAATCGGCGTGAATGGCATCCACGGCGCGCGGAAGGGACGCGGCAAGTCGGGACGCCGCGACCGCAACATCCAAACGCCCGCCGAGACGATCACGAACGCCAGCAGCGTTCCGATGTTCACGAGATCGCCCAGCGTACCAATAGGAATCGTCGCGCCGAAAAACGCCACCACAATTCCCACGATGATTGTGGAGATCCACGGCGTCTTGCGCGTGGGATGAATCGCGCCGGCCGATGCGGGCAGCAGGCCGTCGCGCGACATCGCGTAGAATACGCGCGATTGCCCGAGCAGCATCACCAGCATCGTTGTGCTCAGCCCCAAGATCGTGCCGAAGCGCACCAGAGTCCCGCCCCACGACACGCCCGTTGCGTCCATGCCCAGCGCCACCGGCGCCGCGACCATCAGGCGGCGATACGGCACAATCGCCGTGAGCAAACCCGCGACAACAATGTAGAGCACTGTGCAGATGGCCAGTGATCCCAGAATGCCGATCGGCATGTCGCGCTGCGGATCCTTCGCTTCTTGCGCGGCCGTTGACACGGCGTCAAAGCCGATGTACGCGAAGAAAATCACCGACGCGCCGCGCGCAATGCCCGACCATCCGAATTTCCCGAACACGCCTTCGTTCGGCGGAATGAACGGATGCAGATTCTGGCGCGCTAGATCGGGATGCGCGCTCACGAAGATCGCCGCCACGCCGATGAACACCAGCACCGTGGCGACTTTCACCGCCACCAGGACCGTGTTCAGCGTCGCCGACTCCTCGATGCCTAGCACCAGCACCGCCGTGACAACGAGGATTGCGACAAATGCCACCAAGTTGAACGCGGCGGTGGCGTGCGGCATTCCCGTGGTGTCGATTCCGGCCAGCGTCGCGAGCGGCGTCCAGCGACCTTGATACTTCACAAGCTCGGTGCCGGGCGTATCGATCAATTGCGGGGGAATCTCGATGCCGAGGGTGGCCATGAGTCCCGAGAAATTCGCCGACCATCCGGAGGCCACGGTCGCCGCGCCGAAGGCATACTCCAGGACCAAGTCCCAGCCGATGATCCACGCAAAAATTTCGCCTAGCGTGGCGTATCCGTAGGTGTAGGCCGATCCGGCCACCGGGATCATCGAGGCGAACTCGGCGTAACACAATCCGGCGAAGACGCAGCCAAACGCCGACAGCACGAAGGAAAGGACGATCGCGGGTCCGGCGTTGGCGGCGGCCGCCGTTCCGGTGAGGACGAAGATGCCAACGCCGATAATCGCGCCGATGCCCAGGGAAATCAGGTTCCATGGTCCTAGGGCGCGGCGCAGCGTGCCGCTTTCGGCTTCCGCAAAGACGGTTTCAAGAGGTTTTGTTCGGAGCAAGTTCATGCCGCCAGTGTGCGGGAAGTCGCAGGTGACCGGCGGTGACGTTCAGGTGATTTTTTTGTGATGGCGTTGAAAACAGGGAAGGGGCGGCTGCCTTTATTCAAAGCGCGCCACCCCTTTCGAAACGTGCGGGTCGAAAACCTGCAAGTCGAAAACGTGCGGGCTAAAGAGCCGGGTGCAAGTGGACCGTCTTGCCTAGCGCCACGTAAACGGATTCGTTAAATGCCGTCCGCTCGCCCTCGCGGATCTGTACATTGTAGCTTCCGGGGCGCAGATGCATCGTCTTGTTGTCATGCGTAGTGCCGGCATAGGACCCATTGATGAAGACTTGCGCGTCCTTCACCTTGGTATCGATCTTCACTTCGCCGGAATTCGGGTAGTAGCCGTAGCCGTATCCGTATCCGTAGGCAGGACCCCAATAAGGTCCCCAGTAAGGACCCCAGCCATAACCCCAGCCGGGACCGAAACCGCCGCCCACGAACACTCGAACGTGGCCGCGCTGCGCACTCGCGGCCGGTACCACCGTCAAAACCGTGGCCAGTGCCAAGCCAAGAATCAGAAGTCCTCTTTTCATATAACCTCCAATCCGCGGGCCCTTTTTGTTCCCGCATTTAGTTAGATGGATGCGCGACATGTTGGGTTACTCGGCCCTAAGTGGCGCAGTGCCATGCGTCTAGAGAGCGTGGAAACTCTCGGCTGCGGAAGGCTGGCGTCCTACATAACGGAGCGGCACTTCACCGACGCGCCAGCGCATGATCTGCTTGAATGTGACTAACATCCCTGCCAGTCTCCCCAGCCGGACCTAAGGTCAACCCTTACACTAAGAAGCTTCTGCGAGATCTTTGAAGCCAGGCAAGCGGTGATCGACGCCACATAACTGCCTACGGCTTGCGTCCAGCGCCGCTCCTCCGCCTCCAAGTGCGGCCGTAATGATCCCCCCAGCTAGGCCGGCGGCTGCTGCCTGATTGTGGCAAGCATCGATGACTGCTCCAATATCGCCTGGCGGATCAATATCTACTACTAGCCATGCATGAACATACATCCATTGGCAGTCAGTGCAGTATTTAGTACAGGTCTTTATTCCGGTATGGTCAATTTCGCTAACCTCGCAGCATTGTGTACGGGTGTGGGGCGGGGTGGTCGGATCGCGCCAAACGGCAATTTCTTTCTCGAAGTGGGCTGACGCGATGCCAGTTGTCGTCTTCGTGTGATCCGAATCGTAGACAAAGGCCGTCGGTCGTCTGTTCTGCATCTCCATCTTGAGCCTCCAAATGTCGCTGGTTAGGGAAATCTCCAACCCGGGAGCTTACCACAATTGACTGAGCGCACACGGCACTATCGCGTTCACAACCTTGAACCGCGCCAGCTAGTTTCCCAGGACGGCCTATCGGCAACAAGCCAAACGACGGAACGTGATAACGAGCTTGAGCTCGTTGTCGAGGTTGATGCCGACAAGGCCAATGCCTCGATCAAGAGCGTCAACATCGGCCTGTCCGGCATGGAGCAGGCGGCTGTCCAGGCTGCGCGCTTATCTACAAGGTCCTAGAGTTATAATCGGAGCCAAGTGATCCATTTCGACGATTTCGAACTCGACCCCGCCGGCGAACTTAGGCGATCCGGCGCCGTGGTAAAACTTCCTCCGCAACCATTGCGTGTGCTGGCTTTGCTCGCGTCGCGCCCGGGCATGGTTGTTTCGCGCGAAGAGATTCGCCGCGAGATTTGGGGTCAAGACGTCTACGTCGATTTTGATCGCGGGCTGAATTCCTGCATCAAGCAAGTGCGCCACGCCGTCGGTGCGCAGTACATCGAGACGATTCCGAAACGCGGCTACCGTTTTCTTGGGGTGATCCGCGCGGAAGACGCGATTGTCTCGCTGGCGTCCCAGCCCAACCGGGAGAGGTTCTGGCAATACGTTGCGGCCGCCGCGTTCATCTGCGGACTCTCGTTGTCGGTGCTCCTCTCGGGACTCGCCGTGCATTTTGCGGAGCGTCGCGCGAATCTTCACAGCGGACGCGTGCTGGTCGCCGTGCTGCCGTTCGATTCCGGCACTGATTCATTGGGCGTTTCTTTCAGTGATGGCTTGACCGAAGAGACCATCGCGCAACTAAGCCGCTTTCCTTCCGACCGCGTCGGCGTGATCGCGCGGACCGGGAAAACGCCTCAAAGCCTCCCGGATGTCGACTACATCCTGCAAGGCGCGGTGCGCCGCGACGGCCCGCGCGTTCGTGTCAGCGCGCACCTCATCAATGTTCGCGATCAAACGCAGCGTTGGTCGGAGACGTACGCAGGCGAATCGGGAGATTCACTGGCGGTTCAAACGCGCATCTCGCGGCAAATGGCGCGATCGTTGGCGGGCGAGCTGCTGCCGGGCGCGAATCTCGCGAGATTGGCCGAGTCGCGCGCGGCCACCACATCGTCGGCGGCGTTCGACGCGTACCTGCACGGACAGCAGTCGCTCGGTCAGCGGAACGACCGCGGATTTGCGGATGCGGCTGAATCCTTTTCGCGCGCCACGCGCGAAGATCCCGGGTACGCGCTGGCTTACGCGGCTCTCGCCGACACCTACAGCTTGATGGGCGAGTATTACGTCCTCCCGCCGACCGAAGCCTTTCCGCTGGCGCGCGACGCCGCGCGTCACGCGGTGGAACTCGACGATTCGTTGGCCGAGGCGCAAGCGGCGCTGGCGCTCGAGATGGCCAAGTACGAATGGGATTGGACCGGCGCGGAAGTGCGCTTCCAGCGGGCCCTTGAACTAAACGCCGGCTACGCGCCCGCGCATCAGTGGTACGCGGAGTTGCTTTCGGCCGAAGGGCGCCACGACGAAGCGATCGCCGAAATCGAGCGTGCGCGCCGTCTCGATCCACACTCGTTGATCATTCAATCGGTGGACGGCTACATTTATTACAACGCGCGTCGCTACGACGAAGCGATCGAACGGTGCCGCGCGGTGCTCGACCGCGATCCGCGCTTCCTGCCGGCGCTGGAGTTTCTGGCGCTGGCGTACGAACATAAGGGAATGACAGAAGAAACGGCGGCACTCGAGCGCGTGGCCGCCGCGCAAGCGACAGTCGGCGTACGCTCGGTGCGTTTTATCGCCGACAACGCGTCGCGGCCTACGGACATGTCGGACAAGTCGGACGCATCGCCGTACAGCGTGGCCGCGCGTTACGCCGTGCTCGGCCGCCGCGACCTGGCGTTCCGTTGGCTCGATCGCGCGGCCGAGCGTCGCGATGCGCTGATCACATTTGCGAAGGTCGATCCGAACCTTGACGCGATCCGCGAGGATCCGCGGTTTTCGGACTTGTTGAGAAAGATCCGTTTGCCGAGGTAGCGATGGCAACGAAATCGCCCGAAGAACAGGAAGACTTTCTGCAGCATGGTCGTTTCGGCGAAGGCCAGCCGAAGGTCAGGCGACCATTGTCGCCGCTTGTAAAAGCGGCGATGGTCTGCTTCGGTCTCGCCATCGTCTCTATCGCCGTGCCGGTGCTCCTGCACATTGGTCGAGATGACGGCTCGCCATTCTTCCTGCTCGGCGCAATATTTTGCTTCGCGCAAGGACTCGCATTCGCCATCACTGCTGGTGTTCGTGAATTGCTGAGCCGGAACAGCGGAGGCGTTCGGTAACGCACGCACTGAGCCACCATGAAAACTGAGTTGCTGACCTTCAACGGCGCCGTCGAGCGCGATCCCGCCATCGAAGCGTGGATGAAAAAGCATCGCGGTGAACCCGGTGCGATGGCGCGCGAGTGGTTCGAGGTGATGCGCGCGTGCGGCGACGAAGTCCGCGAGCTTGTGCATGATGGTTGTCCCGTGGCATGTTTCGGCGACGTGCCGTTTGCGTACGTGAACGTCTTCACGTCGCACATGAACGTGGGATTTTTTCAAGGCGCATCGCTGCCGGATCCGGCGCGACTGCTACAGGGCGAAGGGAAATACATGCGTCACGTGAAGCTGAAACCCGGAGCGGCCGTAAACGCCACCGCACTCCGCCAGCTGATCGAAACGGCGTACGCGGACATCAAATCGCGCGTCGAGCACGGCTTCTAATGGTGCTGTCTTAGTTTGAATTCTAGCGGCTCCGCCGCAGGAAGGTGGCTCCAGTCCCTCGGAAAGGCAAAGCCTTTCCGCACAAAGTAGCGGCGGAGCCGCTAGAAATTCAAACTAAGACACCACGCTTCTAATCGGAAACTAGCTTTTGCTTCCGCTCACGATCAGCACTTCCGCGGGGAAACTCACACCGTTACCGCTCGAATACCCACGAAACAAATCGATTGCTTGGCGTTTCGCCTCCGCCATTTGCTCCGCGGACAGCCCCGCGACGCGTTCCTTCAGCGATTCCGACAACTCCAGCCGCAGCGTCCAGAGTTCTTCCACCGAAATCGGCGCGGCGATGTTGAATCGGTGGATTCGCTCCGAGGCGTCGCGCACTCCTGCCTCGCGAAACACCTCGAGCAACGCGCCGGGACGCGCAAAGCGGAACATGTCGCCGTTCGGCGGGGGAGGCACGGGTTCAACGTAGCGATCGATCACTCGCGAGAGCGTGTGAAAGAACGCATTGCTCTCGGAGGTATGCCAAACCGCCAACGCGAGTTTTCCACCGGGCTTCAGGACTCGCAACATTTCGCGGACTCCATCCACGGGCGACGGAAAAAACATTATGCCGAAACGGCTGACCACAGCGTCGAATGTTGCGTCGGGAAATGGCAGATGGTCCGCGGGAGCCGCGTCGAACTTTGCGTTTGTGAGGCCGCGGCGTTCCGTTTCGCGTCGCGCGGCTTCGATCATTGGCGCGACGACATCGGTTCCGTGAACTCTGCCCACCAACGGCGCGATGCTCAAAGCAGGCTCGCCGGGACCCGTCGCTACGTCGAGAACTGTTTGTCCTCCGGAGATCCGCGCGTCTTCGATCAGCGCATCGGTTACCGGAGCGAACATTCCCTTGATGATCTCGCGATGCTTCTCCCAATACTGAGCCGCATCACTCCATCGTTGGACCTGGTCTTTGGGGTCTGGGCTGGACGGCATTACTTTTTGAATAAATCGTCGAATGCTTGACGCGCCGACGAGCCTTGCCGCGGTGGACCTTGCGGCGATGAACTACTTGGGCGCGACATCGGCACGCCGGCGGACGATGTTTCTTTCTCCACCGTCACGCGCATCTGGTAAAACGTGCATTCGTTGCGTTGATCTTTCTTGGCGATTCGCACCGGGATCGGTTGCGTGCATTCGAACCGCGCGCCGGTGTCGAAGTTCACGCACTGTTTGCACGAATGCAACTCGAAGTGGCACTTCGGGCATTGACCCGTCACGTCGACGTCGAGCGGAAGCACCGTTCCGCACCCGGCGCAGCGCGAAAGTCCGCGGCGTCCCGGCATGACCGGTGAGCGCGGGCGCTCGTGCGACATGGGAGTGCGCGGCGCACCCGGCGGTTTTTCTCGTTTTTCGAAAGTTTCTTTGCGCGGACGGTCGTCGTCCTGATAGCCCTTCTGACGGTACTTTGCCATGCTACTTTCGCCTCTTTGCTCTCAAGCCCCGTACTGCTACACCCGCCCCCGGGTGCATCGTGATTGAAGATCCTCTTAAGCCCTGTTCGTGACGCGGAAGGGAACGGCCTTTATTGCTGACTCGGTAAAGTCCCTAGGGAGGATGCCGTTCGCTCTATTCCCAACGAAAGGTCTTTGCTGAGACTAGCACGCCGCCGACCATAATTGCCAGCAGAATTGTAACGTCGCCCGTGTATTCGCTCCATGGCTTGCCGAACCAAAGGCCCTGCACAAGGGACACCACGTGGTACAGAGGAAGGATCTTCATGTAGGGATGCATCCACGCCGGAAAGTTGTCCACGGGAATCGTTGCGCCCGAGAGAAAAATCATCGGATAGAAGATCAGGTTCGAAAGCATGAGGCCGGTGCGGGCGGTGGTCGCCAGTCCCGCCACCACAAAACCGAGCGCGAAGAAACTGAACGAGCCCAGCAAGAGCGCGAGGAACACGCTGATCACGTTTCCGAAAAATCGAACGTGAAAAACGAAGGAGCCGGTGGCGATCAGCAAGGCGATGGAGACCAGGGTCATCGCCAGCAGCGTGAAGACTTGCGCCGTCAGGATGGTTTGCGGAAAAAGCGGCGTGGCGCGAAGCCGGCGCAAAATGCCGCGCTCGCGAGCCGCGGCCATGGTGATGATCAATGCCGGGAGTCCGGTGGTGGCGATGATCAACGCGATGTAGCCCGGCAGTAGCATGTCCACGATGCCGTAGCCGCGTCCCGGAATCGGTTTGTTGCTGTAAAGCGAGCCGAACAACAGGATCATCATCTGCGGAAACATCATGGTGAAAAAAAAGCCGGAAGGCTCTCGCAGGAAGAGCTTGAAATCGACGATGAAGAGTTTTCCGAGGCCGCGCATTTTCGGGTAGAGCGTTATTTTGTCATAGAACGTTCTTGTGTCACAATCAAACCGATGCAGCAATCTGTAGCGATTACTCCGGGACGCGCGAATTCCACGCGATTCGTGGAAATTCCCGATGCCCCCGCGCCAGGATCCGGCGAAGTTCGCGTGCGCGTGCTCGACGTCGGCATCGACGGCACGGATATGGAATTGATCGCCGGACATTTCGGATCACCGCCGCCCGGCAGCGAGTTCCTGGTAATCGGCCACGAATGCCTGGGCGTGATCGAGCAAACCGGCGCGGGGGTCGCGCTGCGTCCCGGCGATTTCGTGGCGGCGATGGTGCGGCGTCCCGACGATTGCGCGAACTGTCGCGCGGGATCAAGCGACTTGTGCACTACGATGAAGTACACCGAGCGCGGCATCACCAGCGCGCACGGTTTTCTCACGTCGCACTACACGGATCGCGCGGAATTTGTCGTGCGCATCCCGCCGGAGTTGCGATCGATCGGTGTGATGACCGAACCGTGGTCGGTGGCGGCGAAGGCGCAGCGCCACGCTTGGGAAATTCAGCGGCGGATGATCTGGAGTCCCACGCGCGCGCTGGTGATGGGCGCGGGCAGCTTGGGATTGCTTGCGGCGTTCTTGTTGCGGCTGCGCGGACTCGAAGTCAGCGTGTTTTCGCGCGAGCCGGCCGATTCGTCGCGTGCGAAATTACTGGAATGCGCCGGCGTCCGCTACTTGACGTCGCTGGAGTCAAAGCCCGGCGGCGAATATGATTTCGTCTTCGAGGCGACCGGCGCGCCGCAACTTGTGATCGCGGGACTGGAACGCTTGCGCGCCAGCGGCGTGATGGTCGTTTTGGGCACGGGGCACGATCGCGAGCCGAGGCCGCTGGCGTTGGGCCCGATCGCCACACGCCTGATGATCAATAATCAAGTGCTGTTCGGCAGCGTCAATTCCAACCGCCGCGACTTCGAGCAGACCGTCGTCGATCTCGGCGAGATGGAACGCCGCTGGCCCGGCTTGATCGGCGCGATGTTCACGCGACGGGCGCCATTCGCGCGCTTCGCGGACGTGCTGCAGAGAGGGGAAGAGGATATCAAGGTTGCGATCGAGGTCGGTGCGTGAAACCGACAGCATCCAATGAAAAAGAAATCCACCGGTCGCCCTTGTGAATATTGTAATGGGATTGCAGAGTCCCGCACTATGCGGATCGCATTCCCTTACATGGGCGAGACCACCTACATTGACGGTGTTCCCGTGTGGGTCTGCAACAAATGCGCGGAACAGTATTTCGACGGGCCGGTTTACGAACGTTTGGAGGCGATTGCCAAACGGCGCAACTCCTTGCGCAAGACGATTACCTTTCCTTTGGGCCGATACACCGCTGCGGCGCACATCAATCGGCCGGCCTAGGGTTTAGTCCTGCCTGAGCGACGTCATCGGATCGACCGCCAACGCCCGCCGCACCGGACCCCACGTGGCGATCATGCCCGTGATCGCCAGCGTGAACAGAACCGCGGAAAAACTCAGCGGATCGGTTGGGCGCAGGCCGGGAACCAAGAAAATCGCCAGGGGTTTCGCGATCAGCAGCGCTACCAACAGGCCGATCGCCGACCCGATGCCGATCAGTTGGGCCGAATCGATCAGCACCATGCGCGTAATATCGCGGGGAGCAGCGCCAATCGCGATCCGCACGCCGATTTCTCGCGTTCTCCGCGCCACAGAATAGACCATCACTCCATACAGGCCGATGGCCGCGAGTAACAACGCGAGCGCGCCGATCGTGCCCATGAGCACTCCCCCGACCTGGCTGGGTAGAAATGCCAAGCCAATGCTCGAATACATCGTGGCCACTTCCGTCCCGACCGCCGGATCCAGGCGGTGCAGGACTTCGTGAACCGGCTGGACTTGCTGGGCCGGCGGGATCGCGGAGCGCAGCACAAACTGGATCCGCGGACGGTTGTTGGCGATTTGCGTGAGCGTCTCGTACAATTGCGGCGCGTCTTCTTCGCCGATCGTCATGGTCTTCGTGCCTTCCACTACGCCGATGATTTCGTAAGGCGTCTTGCCCTGCGCGCCCCACAGGAAGGACGCGCCGATCGGTGGTTGATTGCCTAGGTAGCGTTTCACGAACGTCCGATTGACCACCACCACGTGCTGTCCAGCGCGATCGTCATCGCGAAACACGCGCCCTTGTAAGACGGGAATGTCCATCACCTGGAAGAACGCCGGCGAGACGGCGTTCCATTGGAAAACGGCGCGAACCGTCTTGCCGCTCGACGGGAAGACGAGGTCGCTCGAGAAATGCGTGTTATCCGTGAACGGGACAATGCGCGCCACCGCGGCCCCTGTGATCCCAGGAATGGCTCCGAGCTCTCGCAGCGCTTGACCCGCATACAGGTTAATGTGTTGGCTGTCCTTGTAGGTTGCCGGCGGCAAGTGGATTTCGGCGCGCAGCGTGTTTCGAACGTCAAAGCCCGGGCTCATCGCCCCGGCCGCGCCGAGGTTGTGCAGGAATAAAAAGCCGATGAACAGAACAACCAGCGACACGGCTAATTGTGCGACCACCAGCGTCCGGCGTAGGCGCATCCCACGATCACGGTGGAAATCGGCGGCAATCGATTCCTTCACCGACCGCCATGCCGGGAGCAGGCCGCAGGCGATCGTCGCGAAGACCGTCAGAAAAACGGCATAGGCGACCAATCGCCAGTCGGGCTCGATGCGCAGATGAATGGGAAGCGGCAACGGCAGACGAATCTGCGCCAGCATCGACGCCGTGAACTGCGACGCCGCCAAACCGCACGCCGCCCCTAGGATGGAAAGCAGCGAACTCTCGACGAGGAGTTGCTGCAGCAATCGGCCGCGGCCAGCGCCGAGCGCCAGACGGGTGGCCATTTCCGGCCGTCGCGCCGCGGCGCGCGCCAGCAGCAAACTGGCGACGTTGATGCACGCGATCAAAAGAACCAATCCGGTGACGCCCAGCAGCAGCGCCAGGAAAACGCCAGTGGAAAACATCTCGCTCTGTTCCGTCAGTCGCGCGACACCGGAAACAGCCATGAGCTGATTGTGCTTGTAATACTTAAACTGCTCCGGAAAGACCCTGTCGAGCTGCTGTGCCACGTTCTCCAGGGCGGCGCGCGCTTCTCCGCGGCTCATGCCGGGCTTCAGACGCGCATAGATAGCCAGCAGCGTAGCATCGAGATAGCTCGGCATGTAGAGGTCGGGTGAAAATCCAAAGCCGATCAACGTGCGATGATTGGCGGGCAGAATCCCGACGACCGTGCAGGCGCGTCCATCCAGATTGAGCGCGCGGCCGAGAATCGCCGGATCGCCATTCAAATGCTTGACCCAAAAATCGTGGCTGAGTACCACCACTTCCTTGGGATCGTTCGGCAGAATGCCGCGTCCATACTCCACGGGAACGCCCAGCGAAGAAAAATAATTCATGCTCGTGGCGACGCCGAAGACGGGCCGCGTGTCGACGCCGTCGTTCCAATTCACGAAGACTTCTTCGTTGTTACCGGCGACGTCCTGGAACACTCCACTGTCGCGCACGAAATTGAGCACCCTTTCGGTAGAGTGGCTGTTGCCGCCCAAGCGGATCGCCACCACCGACGATGCGTCGCGCAGCGACGGTTCGCTGAACAAGAACTCCATGCCGAGCGAGAACACCGTGCTGTTCACGCCGATTCCCAGTGCCAGCGAAACCAGCGCGGTAGCCACGAGCGCCGGCGAGCGCCGCAATCCGCGCGCGGCGTAGACGAGATCGCGTCCAAGATTCTCGAGGAAGACGAATCGCCATTGATCGTAGGCCTGCTCGCGGACCACGGTTTCGGTACCGCCGCGGCCCAGCGGCAGCGAGTTGCCGTGCTCGGCGGTCATCTCGCGGTGGAAAGCTAGTTCGTCTTCCAGGTCCTGCTGCAGGCGGCGCCGCCGCCAAAGTTTGAGCCAAAAGCGTCGCATATGGTCACCTCGAGAGAACGATCTGTACCGCCGTGGAGAGCCGATTCCAGGTTTGCGCTTGCGCGGCGAGCAGTTTTCGGCCGCGTTTCGTGATCTCGTAGTAGCGGGCGCGGCGATTGTTTTCGGAAACGCCCCAGTGAGCGCAAATCGCGCCGTCGAGCTCCAGGCGATAGAGCGCCGGATAGAGCGATCCCTCTTCCACTGTCAGCACTTGGTCGGAAAGCAGGTGGATGGTTTGCGCGATCGCAAACCCATGCAGTTCGCCCCGCTGGAGCGCGTGCAGAATCAAGAGGTCGAGCGTGCCTTGCAGCAAACTGGGTTCGGTGGATTTGGCCATCAGTCGATGTTCTCCTTCCCTATGACGATCTAGGGAAGGAAATGTTCCATCGATTTTGTGAGAAAGAATTGCCGGCCGCGGAAGAGCTGGTTGAGGCAGCGTCCAAGCCCGGCTTGCTGCTACAATCGGGCCATGCGAGATCGTCTGCTCTTGCTGTGTATGCTGGCCATGCCCGTGTCTTTGATGGCGCAAGCGCCCACCGTGGCCGAGGCGCACAAGTTCATCATCAAGGCCGAAAAGCAGCTCTTCGAGCTCAGCAACAAAGCGCAGCGCGCGGGCTGGGTCCAGGAAAACTTCATCACCGACGACACCGAGGGCATTTCCGCCGACGCGCAGCAGGAAGTGCTTGCCGCGACCACCGATTTGGCGCTGAAAGCCACGCGCTTCAATGGACTCAAGCTTCCGCCCGTCGACGCGCGCAAGTTTCTTTTGCTGAAATTGTCGCTGACGTTGCCCGCGCCGAAGAATCCCGCGGCGCAAGCCAGGCTCACCAAGATTTCCGTGGGACTCGATAGCGATTACGGCAAAGGCAAGTATTGTCCCCCCGCTTCCAACGGAGACGCGCCCAGCGGAAAATGCCTGTCGCTGAACGATCTCGAACGGACCATGGCGAGCAGCCGTGATCCAAACGAGATTCTCGCGGCGTGGAAAGGCTGGCATTCCATTGCGCCGCCGATGCGCCAGCGCTACGCGGAGATGGTGGATCTGGCCAACGTCGGCGCGCGCGACCTCGGCTTCAAGGATACCGGCGCGATGTGGCGGTCGAAATACGACATGCCGCCCGACGCGTTCGCGGCGGAGATGGATCGCTTGTGGAATCAAGTGCGGCCGCTCTACGACTCGCTGCACACCTACGTTCGCTACAAGCTCACCGAGAAATACGGCAAGGAAGTGGTCGGCCCCGGCCCGGGAATTCCCGCGCATCTACTCGGCAACATGTGGGCGCAGGAGTGGGGCAACATTTACGACATTGTCGCGCCGCCAGGTCCTGGGCCGGGCTACGATCTCACGGCGTTGTTGCGCGCGAAAAATCTCGACGCGAAGGGAATGGTGCATTACGGCGAACGATTTTTCATGTCGCTGGGATTTCCTCCGCTGCCGAACACGTTTTGGGAGCGGTCGCTGTTCCTCAAGCCCGCCGATCGCGACGTAGTGTGTCACGCCAGCGCCTGGGACGTGGACGGCGATCAGGATTTGCGCGTCAAGATGTGTATCGAGATCACCGGTGAGTATTTCGTGACCATCCATCACGAACTCGGCCACGATTTTTACGATCGTGCGTACTCCAAGCAGGATCCATTTTTCCGCGACAGCGCCAACGACGGTTTTCACGAAGCGATCGGCGATACGATCGCGCTTTCCGTCACGCCTGAGTATTTGAAAGAGATCGGATTGCTCGACAAAGTTCCCGGTCCCGAAGGCGACATTGGATTGTTGCTGCACAAGGCGCTCGATAAGGTCGCGTTTTTGCCGTTCGGGTTGCTGATCGATCAGTGGCGGTGGAAAGTTTTCTCCGGTGAGATCAAACCCGCCGACTACAACAAGGCGTGGTGGGAACTGCGCGCGAAATACCAAAGCGTGACGCCGCCGGTGGAGCGCACGGAAGTCGATTTCGATCCCGGCGCGAAGTATCACGTGGCGTCGAGCACGCCGTACGCGCGATATTTCCTGGCCGACATTTTGCAATTCCAGTTTCATCGCGCGTTGTGCAAGGAAGCCGGATACAAAGGTCCGCTGCATCGTTGCTCGATTTACGCCAACAAGGCGGCGGGCGCGAAACTCGCCACAATGCTCGAGATGGGCGTGAGCCGTCCATGGCCCGAGGCGCTGGAAGCGATCAGCGGAGAAAAGCAAATGGACGCCACCGCGATTCTCGATTATTTCGCGCCGCTGAAAAAGTTTCTCGACGAAGAGAATGCCAAGCATGCCGGACGCTAAGGTTGCCTTGATCACCGGTGGCGCGCGCGGCATCGGCCGCGCGTGTGCGTTGGCGCTGGCATCGCGCGGATATCGCGTGGCGATTGCCTGGCGGCGGAGTGCGGACGCTGCGGCCGAAACGCTGGCGGCCATGGGCGCGAACGGGCGATCCATCCAGTGCGACGTTTCCGACCCCGCGCAAGCGGCTGGGCTGGTCGAGAGAGTGGAACGCGAATGGGGCCGCATCGACGTTTTGATCAACGGTGCGGGACCGTATCATCGCATCGCGCTTTTGGACGAGACGCCCGACGGCTGGCGCGAAATGTTCGACAACAACCTGCATCCCGTTTTCTACTTGAGCCGCGCCGCGGCGGCGGGGATGAAGTCGCGTTCCTGGGGGCGCATCGTAAGTTTCGCCATGGCCAACGCCGATCAAGGCGTAGGACAACCGCACGTCACCGCGCACTACATCGCCAAGGCCGGCGTGTTGATGTTGACGCGTTCGCTCGCGAAAGTTCTCGCGCCGCACGGGATCACGGTCAACGCGATTTCGCCGGGATTCATCGATTCCGGCAGCGCGCCGGCCGAGGAATTGCAGAAAATGGTAAAAACAATTCCCGCCGGATATGTCGGCACGCTCGAGGACGCCGTGCAAGCGGTGCTTTATCTGATCTCCGACGAAGCACGCTATGTGAACGGTGCGAACATCCAGTTGAGCGGGGCCTGGGGCGTTTAGTTGCGCATCCTGATTTCTTGAACCGCCCTTTCAGGGCTAGGCATATTGCTTGGCGTTTTCCGCGGGCGTCGCGGGGCTGAGCGGTGCGGCGTTTGGAAAGTACGGCGAAGGTTATTTGCGTTTCTCGTACGCGAACTCGATTGAAAATATCGGGAAGGCGATGCAGAAGATCGAAGCGGCCGTGACGGCCAAAGCGCACGCGTAGGCGGCGACAATATGGTGAACCGCCGTTACGACTCGCGGCTGATATGAGCAGTTGCGTGCTTTAACGCATATGCGAGCCGTTTTCTCTCAATCTCGCTTAGCTCGTCGCTAATTGGGCCGTAGAGCTCGGCGACTCGACTGTACTGCTTAGCCGACCAGGCTGCGTCGGCATCCTTCCGCAGCCGGGCCAGCATCCGATTACGCTCGCCCATAATCGAGGCACGTTCATTCTGTCGGGCTAGGTCTTCATAATATGACGTGGTCCCCAACAGAAACTGAGGGCCATACTTTTCGAGCAACGCAGCAACTTTCGGAACGATATTTCTGACCCCCTCTACGGAGCTCACTTGGAAGATCGTGGCACCACCGAATCCTTCCGACTTGTAAGCCTCTGTGCCTGCTGCTTTCAACACCACGTAGCCGAGCCCGTACGTCTCCGGACGATCTTTCCGGCCAACTTCGATGCCGATCTCGTAAGATCCTCGGCCATGAAAGACATTGACGAATACATCTTTGGACTCAAACCGGACGAAGGTAACGTCTTCGGTGACAGGGACCATTCCGTATGTGCGAAGGAAGAGGAAGTCCTTCAGCACCACCTCTTTGAAACCAAGCATCCAGCGATCTTTTCCAGGTTCAAAATGAAACACTGTTTCTCCATGGCGCGGCGCGTCGACAGAAGTTGAGTGTACGCTTGGCGCGAACGCGCCTACAGCAAGACGCTGGGTGTCTTCGCGCCGGACTTTCCACGATGCTGGGCCCCGCCGCTCGATAACTGTCGCGGCTCGTTCCTTGCGCGGTGGCGCGACCGTTAGCCCTTCTTCAATTCCTCAAGGACTTGTCGCGCAACTTCACGAAGCGTCTCAAACACGCCCGTGCCTTTGTACGCCACCGCCTCAAACGTGGACTCGCCTTTGCGCACTAGTTGCGATTTCAGCTCGTCCAGCGGCAGCGCATTCGGCAAATCGCGTTTGTTGAATTGCAGCACGTACGGTACTTTCTCGAAATCGTAGCCGTGATCTTTGAGGTTCTCCTGCAAATTCTCGATCGCTTCGATATTCGCGTCCATGCGTTCTTCCTGCGAATCGGCGACAAAGACCACGCCGTCGACGCCGCGCAGGATCAACTTACGGCTGGCGTCGTAGAAAACCTGGCCGGGCACGGTGTAGAGATGGAAGCGCGTTTTGAATCCGCGCACGGTGCCGAGATCGAGGGGCAGGAAATCGAAGAACAACGTTCGATCGCTTTCGGTGGCCAGCGAGATCATCTTGCCCTTGTTGGGCGCGTTGTCGAAAATGTACTGCAAGTTGGTGGTCTTGCCGCCCAAACCGGCGCCGTAATAGACCAGCTTGCAGTTGATCTCTCGCGCGGCAAAGTTGATGAAACTCAAAGTGGCTCCCGGCTCTTGTGATTCGTAACAGATGCTAAGGGAATAGTTTATCGCGGCGTGTGGAACCGCCGCGCCCGTTTATATTTACCACAACGACACGTGGGAAGCAATGCATCTATCGACTCTAGGTCAACGGGGGTGGGCGCGCGTTCTAATCCCACGGGCTATCGCGTCAAGGAAGCCTGGAACATTCCGCGTGCTATGATTGTCTAACTTTCATATGCTCTCCCTACTCGGCGGACTCCTGTTCTTCCAGATTGCGCTGATCTCCCCGAATGCGTCGCCGAACGGCGTCGACCTTTTGCCCGCCGACATTGCCGCATGGCACGCCGCGGCCGCGCCGGAAAAATTCTCGGTCGCGCAGTTGAACGCGTTCGCCACGGCCGACAACGCCGCCGTGCTCGACGAATTGGGATTCTTCGGAGCGCAGCGCCGGCAATACACCGGAGGGAAGGACATCGTAACGGTTGAAGCGATCCGCATGAAGGACCCCAGCGCGGCGTATGGCGCGTTCACATGGTTTCGCCAAACGGGATGGCGCGAGGAAACGAACTCGTCGCACGATCCGCGCGCGTTTCAAGCCGCCGTGGGAGCGACCGACGCGGTGCTGCAGCGCAACAGTTACGTGGTGCACATCAGCGGAGTGGCGGCCACGCATCAGCAACTGGAGGCCGCCGCCGCCGCGTTGCCGTCGTTGGAAAACGAGCCGCTGCCCGCGCTCGCCAGTCATTTGCCGGCCTCGGGACTGGTGGGCGGTTCCGTGAAATACGCGTATGGTCCACAGCTTTTCGATCGCGTGGTTCCAGGGCTTCCCGCCATGGCCATGGGATTTCACTTGGGCGCCGAGGTTGTCGCCGGCGAGTATCGTTTGCCGGGAAAATCTCCGATGACGCTGGTGTTGGTGGAATATCCCACGCCGCAAATCGCGCGGAGTCTGGAGAAGAATCTCACGTCGCAGAATCTGAACGGCGCTCACGTGAAACGCGTGGGACCTTTGCTGGCGATCGTGCCGGGCGGCGCGTCCGATGCCGACGCCGCGCGACTCATCGATCAAGTTCATTATGAAATGGCCGGCATGTGGGACGAAAAAGTGAGCAAGATCAAGGAACCGAGCTTCGCGCAGATGATCATCAGCATCTTCGAACTGTGCGGCATCCTTCTCGTGTTCTGCGTTCTCTCGGGAGCCGCCTACGGAGGTATCCGAGTGCTTACTCGCAGTAAGAATCCCGGATACGCTTTTGAGGGCGATGCCGACTTCATTTCGCTAAAGATAAATGGTTGATCGGTAAAGGGTTACGATAGGGGCTAGCTCTCTATGAAAAATCATAGCGATCGGCCCGTTTCGCCTTCTTCTAAGTATCTTAAAACAAAGGTTTTATTTAATCGTTTTTCCGCTTGACACCCCCTCAGTACGGCAAGATAAACTGCCCTCAAAAGTTTTAGCGGTGCATCTTTGCCGTTGAGACTATTCTCCCTGTGAATCCCCCGCCAAAGAGCGGGGGCAGAAAGCCCGCCCCCAAAGGCGGGCTTTTCTGTTGGTCAATCCTTTTATTTGCTTTCGGTTGCGGTTGGTTCGGGCTGTACTTGCGCGTCGAATGGGACGGTTAGGACCTGGCCCTGATACCGCACCTGAACCCAGATCCGATAGGCGCCCGGTTGCGGGAATCCGTAAGGAAAGGAGACGTCCGGTGCAATCTCATTCACGCCGGCATGCATCATGCTGTGATCCCCGAACGCCATCAGTGACGCCATCGGTACCGTTCCCGATGGGTGCACGTGCGCGAAGACCGAAAGATCGCGTTTCGCAATCACGGCGTGTCCGGCCATGCCCATGTATAGTTGCGTGCTCGGCACGGGTTTGCCGCTCGCGTCGAGTAAACGGAAATCGAGCGAGTAAGGACGACGAGCAACAAGCGTGGCCGGACGATCCCAGACGAGTTGCAGTCCGTTGGGTAAGGGCGCGGCGAAAGAATCGTCGGAATCGTTCAGCGTGCCAGTCGCAGTGGCCGCGCCCGCGGGAATCTGCAACTCGCCGGCGGGCGTTTCCGGAAATCCGCTCTGATGCACGACGTCCGCGAACACACGATAGTCGCCGGGCGGCGCGGGCGGAAGCGGCGTTTCATAGCGCGCTGGTCCCGTGCGTTTGGGATGCAAATGATAGAACGCGTCGAAATCGGGATAGCGCACGAGGAACAAATGCATCAAGTGCCCGTGATCTTCCACAAAGTCGTCGATGCTTCGCCAATGCATGATGCTGGGATCGCGCAAGCTCACCACGAGTTTGCCGCCTTCGATCGCAGAATCGAGACGCAGCGGCTGGTAAATATGATTCGCAAAGCTCGACGCTTCGGCGCTCCACCAGGAATTGCCCAACCACACGACCGCAGCGAAGGCCACAAGCGATACGGCCATCGCAATGCGCGCTTTGCTCCGCGATCGAGCGTCGGGCGGCGCGCCGGGCGTCAACTCGGCTTCGCGCACCGCCGCGCCGACAACGTTCACCGCGCCGATCACCAGAAACATCATGAGTCCGAAGAGCAAAATGCCCATGCCGCGCGGCATCCCCAGCACGGCGCGCGACGTGGAGGGCGTGGGCACGCTCATTACGCCTTCGCCGCGCGATCCTTTGGCGATCACGCGAACGTCATAGGATCCGGTGCCCATGAACCAGACTTGTCCGGTGAAGTATTGCGGATCGCTCGAGGATTGCTTAAGCACGTCCGGCACCGGCGCGCCGAGTTTCTGCGTGGCGTAAGTGATCGGCTGAATCTTCAGCGACGGGATTTCGCCCGGTGCGAGTTTTCCACGCAAGTACACTTCGACTTCGGCGATCCCCGGCACGATCGCCGGCGGTCGCACGACCACGGTCATGTTGTAGGGACCCGCTTTGCCTTCGAGGTAGACGTCGGGACTTCCCACGTGTGCTGACAGCGGAAGGCAAAAGGCAAAAGTCAAAAGGCGAAAGGCAAAAGTGCGGAAGGGCTTCATTATCGTTGGATGCGCCGCATCCAATCTCCCCAGCCCAGCGAGGCGCGCGCGCAGATGAAACTGATTCCGAGCGCCGTGGCCATGCCGATCGCGAATTGCGCGGGCGCGTCGGGCGGGAAGAACTCATTGCGCGACATGGTGAAATCCGGCGGCAGGTAGTACGGCACGTATTTCGTACCGAAGAACCAGTTGCGCGCCGCCGGCGACATCAAGAAGTCGGCGAACGGCCACTGCACTGCGAAGAACACCGCCAGAAACGCCACCGACACCGCCAGCGCCAGCAACCACTTGTTCATCCGCTCGAAACGCTTCAGCATCACGTCGAGCAAGATGGCCGGCACGATGAACAGCAGCGGAAAGTCGGGCGGCATGAAGTAATTGATTTGCTGGTAGACCGGCCCGAGCTTCGGCTCCGCGCCGAAAAGCGGCAGGATCACCACCAGCGCGATCATCACCACCGAGTAAATCCCCGCGACAATCGTGGCCGACCACTTGTTGCCGCAGGCGCGCGCGATGCCGGTCAACACCAGCAGCGCCGCCGGCGTCAGGACACGATAAAACAGCGACTGATGCATCTGCGAGCGGTGATCGTTTTCCATCATCACCGTCATCAGCGCCAGGAACATCATCGCCGCGCCGTAGAGATACATCCACTCGAGCACTTGGCGCTTCGGGCCGCTGGCGCGATTCATTTCGCCCAGGATCATGATCAGCACGCCGAACTGAATCGTCTGCAATCCCAGCGCCAGCACCATGTGCGGCGGACTCAAAATTTTCACGTCGAGGCCATAGGCGTTGTGCCACCAATTGTCGAACGGCGCCGAAGTCAGCATCGCCACCGCGCCCCAAATGCACAGGAAAATTCCCAGCGGTGCGCGGAATCCCCACAACCCCACCGTGGACTCGCGCTGCGCGTCGCGCGGACCAAACGTGCGCAGCAGCGTGACCGCGCCGCCGCCGAATCCCGCGATCACTCCGCACAAATAAATCGCCATGTGCGCGGGAGTCCAAAACGTGTCGCGGCCGATCGAGCGATGCCAGGAAATGTCCCACTGCCCGCCGAGCACCGCCGAGGTGGTGGCGATCAATCCGGCCCACAGATACCAGGGAATTGTCTCCTCGCGTTCGATCGCGAACGCGGGGTTCAAAGTCGTGGCCGCCATACAAAAATTATACGGCTAGGGACGAAGGTGCCCTTGCAGAAACTTGATGAAATCGTGAGATAGGACTTGTGTGCTTGCAGCTCTGCCGCAACTTTACGTGGAGTGTTGCGGCTCCGCCGCTGTTTTGTGCGGCCTTGGGTCCACGCTCTTTTGTGGGGGCTTCATGCGGCTCCGCCGCTGCTTTGTGCGGAAAGGCTCAGCCTTTCCGGCGAACGTCAACTCCGAATTGGGCAAGGCCGCGCCTTGCCCAATCCATCGGGCGCGATTAAACTACGGGTCGGCCCGAAGATTATCGATGGTCAAGTGTACGTTTCTGGACGCGTGGCGCGCGCGACGACGAGCCCTTGGTTCCAGATCATGACCAGATCGTGTGGCGGTCGGCGGGCAAGGCGTAGCCTTGCCGAGGTGCGAGCATCTTCGGAAAGGCAAAGCCTTTCCGCACAAAAGGAGCGGCGGAGCCGCTCGCGATGCCCGGGTGTTTGCTAATAGCCTGACAAGCCGCTTCTACGGTAGCGGAGTCGCTACGGTTTCAGATTTTGTTCCAGAAACTTGATGAAGACTTCCCAGTCGGCGGGCAGCGCGCCGTGACCGCCCGCGTGCATGTAGTATCCAAGGTCGTGGAGAATCGGCATGCCCGCCGCGGGCCATTCGGTTGTTCCCAAGTCTTGTTTTCCGAAAAGTTTGAATACCGGACCCGCCGCGACGGCCGCGAGAAATTCTCCCTTGGGATCGGACCATCCGTCGGTGGTTCCGGTTTGCAGCAGCAACGGACGCGGCGCGATCAACGCCACGAGTTCGTGCGCGTCGATGGGAAATTGATCCACATGCTGGCCGAATTTTCCGTAGTTCGCGCAAAACTGATAGGCGTAGCGCGTGGGCGCGGTGAGATGCGCGATCGTTTCGCCGTAATTGCGGCGGCTCAGCGCCGCGCCGCCTTCGCCCGAACAACTGGCGATCACAGCGGCAAAACGCGTGTCGTGCGCGCCGGTCCACAAGACGGTTTTTCCAAGACGGGAGATGCCGAACAGCGCCACGCGATGCGCGTCGATGGATTTGTCGGTCTCGAAATAATCCATGATGCGGCTCGCACCCCACGCCCACGCGGAGATCGTTCCCCATTCGTCGGGCGCGAACTCGGTTTGTCCCGCTTTCAAATACGGCGCGCGCACGCCGTTGGGAATTCCGCCCAGAAAATCGGGATCGATGTCTCCGTAGTAGACGGTGGCGAATCCCAGACCGGCGGCGATGATCGGCTCCACCTTCACGTGGCCGAGTCCACCGCCGGCCGGCGCGGTCACGCGCTTCTTCTCTCGATTCCATTGCTCGCCAGGCTTTACGCCCGGATCTTCCACGGTCGCCGAGTTCGCGGAAAAACTCAAATTCAGCAGCAGCGGAACGGGCTTGGTCGCCGCGGCCGGAATGTAGATGAGCACGTCGAAGTGCGGGCCGTCCGCTTTTTTCGCGGTCGTATAAATTGTCACTTGGCGGCGGATCGCTTTTCCGTCGAACGCCGGCGCGGATTTCTCGAACACCTCGAATGACTGCCCGTCAGGACGCCCGGGCGTCCGGCCGAATTGGTTTTCTTCGTACAGCTTCACAAGTTCGGGGCGGCGCTTCTCGGTCCACGTCTTCGCGTCCTTTACCGGCTTGCCGTTTTCGAGCTTCAACGCGTCGGGCAGCGTGTACGTGCCGACGTTGGCCTCGCGATAATTTGCGGGAATCCCGGCCACAACGTTATCGGGTCCCTCGGGGACTTGCGCGAGTCCAGCGATGGCGAATCCACAGATGGCGAGAACGAGCGTTTTCATGCCCACAGACTACAGGAAAAAACAGTCCACAGATTACACAGATTGCACAGATTCAGAACCAGAGGAATGGGCGAACCTGAGCGTTGGGTCAATCCTAATCTGTGCAATCTGTGGATTGTTTCTCCAATCGGTGGAATAGAATCGGTGGATCATGAGACGCGTCTTTCTTCTGTTGCTCACGGCGACAGCGTTCGCTGCCACGCCTCGTCCCGAAGTTCCGCAACCGCAATTCTCCCGCGAGCAGTGGGTCTCGCTGAATGGCCCGTGGCAATTCGCCTTTGACGATTCTGCGTCGCTGGCCGATCCGCGCGGCGTCACGTTTACGAAGACGATTACGGTGCCCTTTGCTTTTGAAAGCAAACTGAGCGGCATTGGCGACACCTCGCAACATCCGGTGGTGTGGTATCGCCGCCGCGTGGACATTCCGCGCGACTGGCCGGGCCGCCACTTGCTTTTGCATTTCGGCGCGGTCGATTATCGCGCGTCGGTGTGGATCGACGGAAAGCTCGCGGGCACGCATCGCGGAGGCAACGTCCCGTTTGTTTTCGACATCACGCCGCTCGTGCACGGGCGCAACGCGACGATCGTGGTGCGCGCCGAAGATTCGCCTACGGATCGGTATCAGCCGCGTGGCAAACAATACTGGCAGCCGAAGTCGCGCAGCATTTGGTACACGCGCACCAGCGGCATCTGGCAATCGGTATGGATGGAAGCGACGGGCGAGAATTATTTGGAACGCGTGCGGATCACGCCGTCGAACGACGGCACGGTCCGCTTTGAGGCGCTACTGGCGCACGAAGGCAAGGACCTCGAAGTGTCAGCGGTAATCGCGGGTGCGCCCGAGGCTTCCGCGAAAGTCGCGGAGCGCCGCGCGGTTGTAGACGCGAAGGTCGCCGATCCGAAGCTGTGGTCGGTGGAATCGCCGAACCTGTACGACGTGGTGTTCGAACTGCGTCGCGGCAAGCAGGTGCTCGACCGCGTGCATTCGTATTTTGGTTTTCGCACGATCGCGGTGCAGAACGGCCGCGTCACAATCAACAATCAGCCGGTGTATTTGAAGTGGGTGCTCGATCAAGGCTATTGGCCGGACGGAATTCTGACCGCGCCCACCGACGAGGCGCTGGTGGCCGACATTCGCGCGTCGCAAGAAATGGGTTTCAACGGCGCGCGCAAACATCAAAAGGTGGAAGATCCGCGATTCCTCTACTGGGCCGACAAGATGGGCTATCTCATCTCGAGCGAAATGGCCAACGCGCAGCGCTACGACGCCGAGTATGCGGGCGCGTTCACCGAAGAATGGATCGAGTGTGTCGAGCGCGACTACAACCATCCGTCGATCATCGTGTGGGCGCCGATCAACGAGAGCTGGGGCGTGCCCGCGCTCGTCGAGCCGGTGCAGCAAGCGCACATCAAGGCTTTGTATGAGTTGACGCATTCGCTCGACAACACGCGTCTCGTAATCGACAACGAAGGCTGGGAGCACACCACGTCCACCGATTTGTTCGCGTTCCACGACTACGTTCCGCAAGGTAAGGAGCTAGCGGAAAAATACAAGAATCTTGGCGTGCCCGGCTCCGACATTCCCGATATCAGCAAGAAGGCCCTGATCCCTGGGTATCCGTACAATGGCACGCCGTTTTATCTCTCGGAATTCGGCGGCATCGCATTTATCCCCGACAAGTCGAAAGTGCCGCAGGAGGCGTGGGGATATTCAGGCGTGGAACCAACCGCCGACGCCGCGCTAAAGCGTCTGCGCGGATTGTACGAGGCGATCACGGGCGTGCGTGTGATCGCCGGAATCTGTTACACGCAACTCACCGACGTAGAACAAGAAGTCAACGGCCTTCTGACGTTCGATCGTCACGCGAAGTTTGACGCGTCGAAGTTGAAGGAGTTGAACGCGCTGTTGAAGTAGGGCTGACCATGCCACGGAACCAACGCAGTTCGCAGCTTCCGATCCCGATCGAAACGATCGAGAGGCACATCTATCTCATCCGGGGCCAGAAGGTCATGCTGGATTCCGACTTGGCAGATCTTTACCAAGTGCCGACCAAGGTGCTCAAGCAAGCCGTCCGGCGGAACCGCGATCGATTCCCAGCCGACTTCATGTTGGAACTGACGGATGAAGAGGCCAAATCTCTAAGGTCACAAACTGTGACCTTAGGACGGGGCCGGGGCCGCTACTCGAAGTACGCGCCATTAGCTTTCACAGAGCACGGTGTGGCCATGCTTTCCTCGGCGCTTCGCAGCAAGCGCGCTGTTCAAATGAACATTCTCGTGATTCGCGCGTTCGTCAGGCTTCGCGAGGTTCTTGCCACCCACAAAGACTTGGCGAGCAAAATGGATGACCTTGAACGAGAACAGAGAGAACACGGCGTGAAGATCAATGCAGTTTATGAGCTTGTCAAGCGACTCATCGAATTGGCTTTCGAGCCGACTGACAGCCGGAGAGCGCGCACGAGTGGACTGCGCTGGGCGCCCTGCCGGCCGAACGCCTACCCTGGGCCTGATTGCCTTTCAACGGCGTTTAGGTTTGACCTCTAACTTCTTGGCAGCCACTCAAGCGGCGGATCGGTCTTCGGTTTCACGAACTCCGGCTTCAGTGGACCCTGCTTCTCCAAGATCAACGCCGAGTGGATTCGCAGTTCTTTCCCACGCTGGCTCACTTGGAAATTCTCGAACTCGAGTGTAAACCCGCGGCCGGTGATCTTGAGTTTGTCGCCCATGTCTTTGATCGCGGCATCGACCACGTCTTCAGGCAGCATGCACCAGAACGCGTCTTGCTGTTTTTCGTAGACTACCGGAACGCCCGCGAAGTCGAGCTTCATGTCGTCGAGATCGAGCGCCAGCATCGTGAACGCCGTGTCGTTGGGCGTCAGGGGCACCATCATGCTGGGATTCAGCGCGCGCAGGCGCAGCTTCGATCGCGCTGCACCAACTTCGATCACCACTTTCTTGGCCTTTTGCGCCAGCATCAGCCCGATACGCCGCGATCCTTCGTCTTCCCACTTGCGGACCTTGGCCTGTTCCTCGGGCAGCGCCTGTCCCCACTCGCGCAATTCCGGCGACGCGGTGGTCACGCGCTCCAGCAACTCGTCGGGTGTCGCATCGCTCGACTCGAATTCCTTTTTCCACGCGGGACGCAAGCGATCGAGCACCAGCGCCTCGGCCATTCCCAGCAATTCGAAGCGTTCCTGCTCGCGCTCACGCGGCAACTCGCGGATTTTCCCAAGTTCAGCGAGTTTTTCCGGGTGCTCCGTCAAGCGATACGCAACGTACTCGGCCAATCCCAGCGTCGACTCCTCGGCCGACTCGAATTTCGCGACGTCGGCTTCCATGTATTTGCGACGCTCGGCACGCGCGCCCAAAAATTCGCCGACATGCTTCTTGCACTGATCATCGTCTGGGGCGCGCACCGCGTCGAGCAGGGAATCGGCTTCCATCTGCATCAGCACGCGATTGCGCGTGGCGAAGTCGGGATACTTTCCCCACAGGAGAACGGTGAGATCCGGCGTTTTCTTCGGCGCCACTTGGTGAATATACGCGAGGAACAACGCGCGCACGCCATAGTCGGCGGCGGCTTCGTCGTTGGACTTGGCGGCCAACTCGTCGGCGGAGATTTCCGCGATCGTCACGTTGCCGATGCGCCCCACTCCGTCGGAAAAGTGCATTCCGGCGGCCGGAGCGATGAACAAAGGATCGTTGGGCGACGACGCCGGGTCCATCTTAAACGGTGGCGGCAATTGTTTCGCGCCAAGCACGGCGAGAAACTCGCCGTGCCGATAGACGCCCAGCGGCGTCGATGCGGGATCCCAGCCGGGCCACAATTTCCCGGCTGCCTTGGCGGCCGAATCGCGGACCGCTTGCGCGCGCGAAAGAACGTCGGTGGGAACGTAAGGCGCTTGAGCTTGCGCGGCGATGGCCGCGCTCAGCAGCGCCAGGATGAGCCTCATTCCTCTAGTTTAGCATTCACTCTCCGGCGCGCTGCTGGTAGATCCCCGCGAACGCCGAGCGCACGCGATGATACACGAGGAACCAAAGAATCACCACGACCACGGCCAAGGGTAATCCCGCCGGCGCCATGAATACGTGGACGAAGAAAATGTTCACGATCACGGGGCCGAGCAACGTGAGCGCCAGCGGCACATAACGATTGATCAACAACAAGACAGCAGCGCCGGCCTGGAGCGCGAAGATTACCACCCAGTAGCCCGACGAGAAAATGGCTCCGAAGAATTGTCCGGCCACGGCCGGTATCGGTTGCGCCGGAATGAAGTGCAGGAAGCCGTTGAGGCCAAAGACCAAAAAGACCAACCCCAGCAGGTACCGCGCGATTGTGGAAGCAGTTTTCATACCCAAATCCTCCTTGACATCAATTATATTGACATCAATGCTTCTGATGCCCTAACCTGGAAGAAGGATTCAGATTTTATGGCGAAATTTCCCGCCCACACGTCTCCGGCTCACACTTGGCTCGTGATGATTAAAGCCATGCAGGCCCTCACCAAGTACGCGGTGTCGAGCATCCAGGCCGCGGGACTGGGCGACTCCGAGTTCCGCATTCTCGAAGTGCTATTGCACAAAGGTCCGTTGCCGGTGAATACGATTGGACCCATGGTCGACCTGACTCCGGGATCGATCAGCGTGGCCGTCGACCGTCTCCTCGAGCGCGGCCTCGTCAGCCGCAAGGAGTGCCGTGCGGACCGCCGCGTGCGGACCGTGGCGCTTACGAAAAAAGGAAAGGCCGTGATCGTCCCTGTGTTTCGACGTCACGCCGCGGATATGGAGAAAGTTTTCTCCGAACTGACCGCCTCGGAACTCCGGTCTTTGGAGGACGCTCTGAAGAAAGTGGGCAAGCGCGCTCAGACGATCAACTGATCGCGCTGGTCTCGTCGTGCGACTTCACCTGCGCTCGACGGTCCGCTCGGTCAAGCTGGATTCGATTTGCAGCGCGACGAAGCTCGATCATTTATCCTTCCCTGTCCGTTTCCTCGAATCGCGATTTCCTCAACTAACTCTTGGGTTACACTGGCATTCGCTCTCTTTCATGGACGATCTCACACATTTGGCGCTGGCGGGGACGCTCGGCTACGCGCTTCGCTCGCGCGGCATGACGGTGCGCGAGATCGGCGTGCTCGCAGTGGCGGGCGTCGCGCCCGACGTCGAAGCGATCGTTGGATGGTTCGCGCCCGCCACCTACCTCACGTACTATCACGGGCCGGCGCATTCGCTGATCGGCGCCATCGCGCTCGGCGCGATTATCGCGCTCATCGCCAAGCGATTTTGCGGCGTGCCGTCGCCGTGGCTTGCGGCGTCGTTGGGAATCGCACTGCATCTGGCGCTCGATCTGCTGTCGGGTTTCGGCGAAGAATTGCTGTGGCCGCTCTCCACGAAGCGCGTGGGCACGCACCTGGTCGCCAACTACGACCTCACGACGTTTGTGATTCTCGCGCTGTGCCTGCTGGGTCCCGCGACGTTGAACGCGGTGAATCGCGAGATCAAGGCGCGGCTCGTAAACGCCAGCCTCGCCGCGTTCGTGGGTCTCGCACTGATCGCGGCGCTGCTTCCACTGCGCGCCGTTTGGCGCGAGCATGCTTACGATCGCGCGCATCAGCAGCCGCTGGTGGAAGATCCCGAATCGACCATGGCGTTCCCCTCGGCGATCATGCCGTGGGTGTTCAACATTATTGAAGACACGCCGATCGCCTATATGGTCTACGAAATGGACGGCATCAGCGGACAGCGGCGCACATTCGTGACGCGCTTCCGCAAGCCTGAGAAAAACAATTTGCTGGAAGCGGCGCGCGACTCCGACACCGGCAAGGTTTTTCTGGAGATGGCCGCCGCGCCGTTCTATTCTTTAGAAGACGGCCGCAAAGCGCCGCTGGTGCGCATTCGCGATCTGGCGTTTTACGCACCCGGCGGCAGCAATAAGCCGTTTTCGGTGGAGATTGAAGTGAAGAGCACGAAAAAAGTGGTTGCCCAACGAGTGAACTTTTAACAAGCGTTTGCGCCGCGGAGCGCGCGAAGCAATCTAAAGGAGAACGCATGAAACCCGAGAATGCCAAAGTAGTCGCCGAGTTTTTAGCCAAGGATCTGGAACACGAGTATCAAACCACGTGCCGCGTGCTGGCCGCGCTGCCCGACAACCAAATGGGTTGGCAACCGCATGAACGCGGCATGAAGGCCGGCGAACTGGCTTGGCACATCGCCACGTCGGATTGCTTTTTCCTATCGTCGATCGCCAACGGCGAGTTTGCACCGCCCGCGAAAGTGGAGCAGCCCGCAACCACGGCGGAAATCGTGGCCTTTTACCAGAAGACGTATCCGGCGCTACTCGAAAAATGCAAGAATCTGTCGGGGGAACAATTGGTGAAGGAACTGAATTTCCTCGGAATCTTCGTGTTCCCGACGGTGATCTTTTTGAACTTGGCGGGAAATCACTCCATCCATCATCGCGGACAACTTTCAACGTACTTGCGCGGCATGGGCGCGAAAGTGCCGAAGATCTACGGACGCAGCGCGGACGAGCAGTAATGCAGAGCTGCAAGGCAAAAGGCAAAAGGCAAGAGGCAAAAGGCAAAAGTGAACGCGCCTTGTCCTCAATTTTCACCTTTTGCCTATTGCCTGTGTCCTTTTGCCTTCCGTTCAACCTTCAAGCCCAGCGCATAAAGGTCGCGCTCGACGGTTCCGGCGACTACCGGACCGTCCAGGCCGCCGTGGACGCCGCGCCGGCCGCGGGCGCCGTGATCGACATTGCGCCCGGTTTGTACTACGAACGTTTGCGCATCGAGAAACCTTCGATCACATTTAAGGGTTTGGGGAAATCTCCCGCCGACACGATTCTCAGCTATGACTTGAGTTCGGGCACGGCCGGCGGCACCACGAAATCGGCGAGCGTGACAGTAACCGGCGACGATTTTCACGCCGAGAACTTGACGATCGAAAACACGTTCAGCCGCAATCGCCCGTTGACGCAGGAGGGCAGCCAGGCCGTCGCGATCAAGGTGATGTCCGATCGTGCGATCTTTCGCCGCGTGCGTTTTCTCGGATACCAAGACACGCTGTACGCCGACGGCAAGGGCTGCGATTCCGATCAAGGGCCGTGCCGTCCGGCGCGCCAGTATTTTGTGGATTGCTACATCGAAGGCAACGTCGATTTCATTTTCGGCGACGCCGTTGCGTTCTTCGAGAGCTGCGAACTGCACGGATTGGCTCACAAACAGGTGATGCTTTCAGCGCAGAGCAAACGTTACGACGGCGAGCAGAGCGGATACGTCTTCGATCATTGCCGCGTGACGGCGGAAGCCGGAGCCGATCACATTTGGCTGGGGCGTCCGTGGCGATCGCACGCCAGTGTCGTGTTCATGAACACGGAATTGCCGGCGCAGATCGAACCGGCCGGATGGTCGGAGTGGATGCACAACGAGAAGCCGTCGCTGCCCACGGTTTTCTACGCGGAGTATCACAACCGCGGTCCGGGCGCGAAGGCGGACGCGCGCGATCCGCACGCGCGCCAGCTCACGGCAGAAGAAGCGCACAAGTTTTCGGCGGCCGTGTGGTTGGCAGGCGACGATCACTGGAATCCTGCGGGGAATCAGAAAGACAAAACGAAATGAAATATTTACCCTTGCTGGTTTTTCTCGCGGTCTCGGCGTCGGCGCAGGACACTCGCAATGTTACCGAGCCGGTGATTCCGCCGTCATGCGCAAAGCTCGACGCACAACTCAACGTGAAGTTGAGCGAGGCCGACGAAACGAAGCTCGACTCCTCGCGCATTCAAGCGGCCATCGACGCCTGCCAGCCGGGACAAGCCGTGGAACTGCGCGGCGATGCGCAGCACAACGCGTTCCTGAGCGGACCGCTGGAGTTGCGCGCCGGTGTCACGCTGCTGATCGACGGCGGCGTCACGCTCGTGGCGTCGCGCAATCCGCGCGACTACGAAACGTCGCCGGGCGCGTGCGGCATCGTGGCGAAATCAGGGCGCGGTTGCAGGCCGCTGATCGCCGTGAGTCGCGTGGACGGCGCGGCGGTGATGGGCGACGGCGCCATCGACGGCCGCGGCGGCGCGAAATTGCTGGGACAAAACGTCACGTGGTGGGATCTCGCCGAGCAAGCGCGCGCGGGAGGAAGCCAACAGGTGCCGCGTTTGATCGTCACGTCGCACTCGAACAATTTCACGCTGTACCGGATCACGTTGAAGAACTCGCCGAACTTCCACGTGGTCTTCGGCCAAGGCGATGGATTCACGGCGTGGGGCGTGATCATCGATACGCCGGGGAAAGGCGCGCGCAACACCGATGGCATCGATCCCGCGAATGCCACCAACGTTACGATCACCCATTGCTTCATTCGCACCGGCGACGACAATGTCGCCATCAAAGCGGGATCCGGCGGGCCGACGGCGCATCTGACGATTTCTCACAATCACTTTTACGCGGGACATGGCATGTCGGTGGGCAGCGAGACGAATGGCGGACTCGCGGGACTGCGGGTGAGCGATCTTTCCATCGACGGCGCGGACAACGGTTTGCGCATCAAGTCGAACATCTCGCGCGGCGGCTTGGTGCATGACGTGGTCTATGAAGACGTGTGCATTCGCGACACCAAAAACCCGATCTTCATGGATCCGACGTACACGGCCACGGTGGGTCCCGAGAAAAATCTGATTCCCGTTTTCACCGACATCAATCTGCGCAACGTACGCATCGCAGGCGGCGGAAAAATCACGCTGCGCGGTTTGGACGCCGAGCATCGTCTGGGAATTCATTTCGACAATGTGTTCATCGCAGCGGGAAAGACCACGTACGACGCGAAACACGCCGACATTGCCGTTGGTCCCGGCGCGGTGAACTTCGCGCCGGCGGGAGATGACGTGCACATCACGGGAAGCGCGGCGAAAGGCGAAGGGCAGTCGTGCGGCGCGAAGTTCGTGCCGTTTCCGAAGCGGTAATCTCCGCCGATTACTTTCGCGGCTCTTCCTTTGCCGTTTCCATCTTGTAGGTCAACGCCGCGTGGACCCACTCGTCGAGTTCCTTGTGGACGTTTTCGGCGTCCTTGCCCATTTCTTTTTCCAGCGCTTTGCGGGGTCCCGGTTCGGCTTTGTCGCCGAGTAAGCGTTCCGATTCCAAGTACGCCGTCAGCACGAAACGCGGCGGGGCATTGATCGCTTTCAGGAATTTCGCGAAGAGAAACCAGTCGGCGCCGGCCGTGGGATCGTCTTTGTGGCGGCTGTCGAGATCGAGTCCCGCTTGGTAATTGCGGAGCGCGTCCTTCGGTCGATTCAAGCGGTAAAGCGTGTCGGCCAGATGGAAGCGTGCCACGCTTTCGAGCGTCGATTCGCCGAGTTGTTCGAAGATCACCGCGGCTTTCTCGTTGTAGAAATGCGCGCGGTCGATGCGGCCGATGTTCTCGTACGCCGTGGCCACTTTCATGCTGGTGATTCCCAGCGTGCGGCCGGGAATTTTCTTGGCCGCCGTCGTTTCCTGCAGCAGCGTCAAATACTTTTCATAGTGCAGCACCGCTTCCTGAAATTGCCCTTGATCGAAGTTCGCTTCTCCGAGGTAAAGCTGCACTTCGGCGTTGCGGGGATCGAGGGCCGCGGCGCGCTTCCAATCTTCAATGGCCTGCGCGACGTTGTGACGCTGCGACTCGAGCAATCCGAAATTCGCCCACGATCCGGCGTCGAGCGAAACGAAATGGCGCATGCTCTCGTACGCGGCGTCGGCTTCGGCGTAGCGCTGCTGCTCGATGTAGTAGAGCGCCAGCGCGCGTTGCGCGTCGAAGCGGTTCGGGTTGATCTCGACGGCGCGCTTCAACGCGGCGATCGCCTCGTCGGGATGTTTCGCCGCCGCGCCCGCTGAAGCGATGTTCAGCCACAACGTGGAATCGTAAGGATCGATCGCTACGGCAAGATGCAACTTCGCCGGACTCTTCGTGTCGGACGCCAGAAAATATCGCGCTTGATCGAGTGCCGCCAGCGCGATCAGCGCGACGGCGGCCGCGCGGCGGAATTGTTGCGCCTGCGAAGAGGAACCGCGAAGCCACTCGACAATATTCCCGAGCGCTCCGCGAACATCGGATTCGGGCGCGCGCTCCTCACCGGGCAACAAGCCGGTTCGGCGATTCCGCACCGGCCACAACGAGCTATCGATAAAGAAATGATGCAAATTGACAAGCGCGATGAACGCCAGCGAACTGGTTACGTAGTCCTGATGTAACAAGCGGCTGGCGATCCACGGACCGGGGAGGAAAAGCGCGATTCCGCCGACGGCCATGGCGCCAAACCATTTCCATCCGTTCCAAATTTCTTGACGATCACCGCGGTCTTGGCGCGCCAGATATGACGCCACCCATAAATACTGCGCCGAATGCAAGAGCGCGAGTAATCCGCCGGCATAACGTTGCGGTGCGATCTCCCAGCGATGCGCCGCTTCCAAGACCGGCGGCAACACGAACCACAAGAACTCGGTGACGAAGAGCGTCCAGCAAGGAAGCATCGCTTTGGCGCGAACTTCTTCCGGTACGCTTTTCGCCAAGCCGACGAGCGCGGCGAGGCCGGCGATCACGAACACGGGCGCCAGGGCGTAGCGCGCGTAAACGCCTGCGGCCGCCGGAATCCCGAGCGAAATCACATAAGGATCGGGCGAGGGATGCGCGTGCAGGCTCAAGAACACCATCGCGTAGGAAACGAAAAACGCAAAGTACAAGAGATTCCGGTCGCGCCGCCGCGTCTTGGCGCCCGATCGTCGCACGAACATCGTGGTAATCCCGTAGTTCTGCGACATGAAGTGAAAAGGACTCCAGGTGAGAAACGCGGTGTAGAGCCACGGCAAGACGCGAGGGAACACGTGAGCCGCGATCAGGGCCGCGCCCAGCAACGCCGTGATGTGGATCGTAACGATGCGCCGTCCGTAGATCTCGCGGCGGTCGCGGTAGGCGCGTTCGATCGTCGCGGCATAGTGCGGATAATTGCAAATCAGGACGAGCGCGTAAAAGATTTGGTCGATCGATCGAATCGACGCGCTGCGAAACGGGTACGCGGCCAGCATCAACGGCGCGGTGAGCGCGCCGCATCCGGCGATTACGTCGAACCATCCGTTCTGGAGCCACGGGCGTGCGGCGGATGACGCCCCTTTGGACATGGGGTTAAGTCTACCATGTGATAATTTCGAACCATGTTGCGCGGCGTGGTACTTTGGTCGCTGATTCTCGCGGGGAGTGTCGTTCCCATCGAGAAGTTACAGCCCAAAACAATCGACGCCTGGAACGACTACGTCCGCCAGACCGAAGAACGCCTGTCGCGATCGGTCAACGGCGAGAACTTCCTTTTCACCGATCAATTGCCCGCGGCGCAACGCGATGCCGCACGGAAACAAATGGACGCCGGCAAAATCTTTGTGCTGCACACCGGCGGCAAATCGCGCGCCGTCGAGAGTGGATTGATTCACGACTGGCTCGGCGCGGCATTCTTGCCCGGCGCAAAACTAGAGCCGCTGCTCAAGTGGGTGGAAGACTACGACGCGCACGCGAAGTATTTTCAGGAAGTGGAGCGATCGAAGCTCATCTCGCGCGAAGGCGACGTCTTCAAGATTTACTATCGTTTTCGCCGCAAGAAAGTGATCACCGTTTACTACAACACCGATCACACCGTCGATTACCACGTGCTCGCCAACGGGCGCGCCTACAGCCGCAGTGTGGCCATGCGAATTGCCGAAGTGGAGCATCCCGGCGCGTCGAACGAGAATGAAATGCCGGTCGGTGACGACAGCGGATTCCTGTGGCGCTTGAACAGCTACTGGCGATTTCAAGAAACTCCCGCCGGAGTTTACGTGGAGTGCGAATCGCTGAGTTTAAGCCGCCCGATTCCCACGGGATTCGCGTGGGCGGTGCAAGGATTTGTGGAGAGCGTACCGAAGGAGTCGCTCGAGAATACGCTGACGTCGATTCGCAAGGGATTCAGCGCGAAGCAGCCTTGATCGCAATCCAGACGCGCGGCTTTTTCCAGCGCTGGAAGAGATTGCCCACGCGCTTCATCCAATACTTTTGATCCAGCAGCCCGTCGCCGCGCGCGGCTTCTTGGCCCTCGATGATCGTCGCGGTTCCTTCGATCCATTCGCCGCGGATTTGTTTGCCGTCGAAGGAACACGCCGCCAGGCGCACGGAAGGATTGTTGCGGATGCGTTTCAGCTTGCCCGCATCGGCTTCGCTGATCACATAAACGGTGTCGCCGTCGACGGCAAACCATACGGGTGTCGCGATGGCCGTGCCGTTCTTGCGCTTGGTTTCCAGATTTACGTACTTTTCACTTTTCAACGATGAGAACGTTGCTGGCATAATAGGAACTCTAACATGCTGATCGTCTACGCGCTGGTGATGGCCGCGATGTTTGTGCTTCTGTTCGGCCTGTTGTACGGCGATTGGTTCGGGTTGGCGCGCCAACGATACGGCCAACCGCCGGAGGACGCCGACGCACCGCCTCCGGAAAAGCCTGACGACTCCACTCCTCTATGAAACGCCTTACAAAACTAGTCATCTTATTGGCCCTTTGCTCGGCTTGTTTCGCGATGGAGCCGGCGCTTTCCGCTGCGCCGCCAGCGAGAAAACCGAAGCTCGTCATCGCCATCATCGTCGATCAATTCCGCTATGACTATCTGTTGCGTTTCCGCGACGGATACAACGCGGGACTGGCGCGGCTGCTCGATAATGGCGCGGTTTTCACCGACGCGCATTATCCGCACGCGCACTTGGTGACCGCCGTCGGACATTCCACCTATATGTCGGGCGCCCCGCCGTCGATCAGCGGAATCGTCGCGAACGAATGGTGGGATCGCGAGACGAATCAATCGGTGACCAGCGTTTCCGATCCCCAGACGAAATCGGTGGGCGGAATTCCCGGAATCGCCGGATCTTCGCCGAAAAGGCTGCTGGTGTCGACGATCGGCGACGAGTTGAAGATGGCCGATCCCGCCGCGCATGTGATCGGCATTTCCATTAAGGATCGAGCGTCGATTCTACCGAGCGGTCACATGGCCGACGCGGCGTATTGGTACGACAACGACTCTAACAACTGGGTGACGAGCGACTACTATCGCGCGCAGCTTCCGGAGTGGGCCGCCGCGGTGAACGCAAAAAAAACATATCGGCAGTTCCTGGGAAAAAGCTGGTTTCCGTTCGACGCGAAAGACGAATCAGGCCAGCCGTTTTGCACGATGGTCGCGGGCACCGAGGCTCGTTTCTGCGGCAACATCGAGGCTACGCCGTGGGGCAATGAAATGATCGAAGCATTCGCGGAAGCCGCGCTGGCCGGCGAAGACTTGGGACGCCATCGCGGTACGGATTTGCTGACGGTAAGTTTTTCCTCGAACGACTACGTCGGTCACGCGGTGGGTCCCGACGATCCCGCGGTCCGCGACATTTCGATTCGCACGGATCGCCTGATTGGCAAATTGTTGGCGGCGGCCGAGCAGCGCGCCGGACAAGAAAATGTGCTGGTGGTGCTTTCCGCCGATCACGGCGTCGCGCCATCGCCGGAAGTCAACAAGGCACGCAAAATGCCCGGCGAGCGATTGTCGGATTTCGCGCTGACCGGCGCGATCAACGATTCCCTGATCAGAAAGTTCGGTCCCGGCAAGTGGTTGATGCCCGGACAGCCGGCGATGATTTACCTGAACCTTGAGACGATCGCGCAGAAAAAACTGGACCGCTCGGAAGTAGAGCGTGTGGCCGCCGACGCGGCGCGCGCGCAGCCGCACATTGCGCGCGTCTACACGCGTCACGATCTCGCGGCGGGCGCCGTGCAGCAGGACGCCATTGGCCGCGCGATGATGCTCGGCTTCAATCCCGAGCGGTCCGCCGACATTTTTGTCCTGCAAGAACCGTACGCGCTTTTCGAAGCGGCCCCCGGATCGTCGCACGGCACGCCGTACGATTACGACACGCACGTACCGCTGATATTCATGGGAGCGCAGATCAAAGCGGGCACGTATTCGCAGCACGTGTGGGTGAACGACGTCGCGCCAACGCTGGCGCAAATTCTCGGCGTCGAAACGCCGTCGGGATCGATCGGGCGCGTTCTGGCCGAAATTCTGCAATAGTTGTCTGATGGACCTTGGTGGATGGGTTCGAGACATTCTCGAACAACCCAAGAATATCGGTTTCACCGCCGCGGACTTGGTGGAGTTCGTGTGGGCGTTCCTGATTGTCGCGTGCGTGTGCGCATGGCATTGGATCACCGACGCCGTGCGCGTCATCACGCGCCGCACCTGGCTCGCGATGGCGACGCTGGCCGCGCTGCCGGTGGCGTTGCGTCTGGCATTGCTGGCGAATCATCCCGCGCCGTCGCCGGACCTCTACGACGAGTTCGCGCATCTTCTCACGGCCGATACGCTGCTGCACGGGCGTCTCGCGAATCCGATGCATCCGATGCATCGTTTCTTCGAGACGTTCTTCGTCTTGCAGGAACCAACGTACAGTTCCATCTATCCGCTTGGGCAAGGCGCGTTTCTGGCGCTCGGCCGCGCCGTGTTCGGCCATCCATGGGCGGGCGTGCTGCTTTCGACGGCGGCGTTTTGCGCACTTTGTTACTGGATGCTGCTGGCGTGGACCACGCCGGAATGGGCGCTGGTCGGCGGCCTGCTCGCCGTGGCGGAATTTGGTCCGCTGAATTATTGGATGAACAGCTATTGGGGCGGCAGCGTTCCGGCGTTGGCCGGATGTCTGGTGTTCGGCGCGATCCCGCGTGTGATGGCGAACTTCGGCGTGATTCCCTCGGCGTTGCTCGGACTCGGCCTGGCGATTCATTGGCTGACGCGTCCGTACGAAACGGTTTTTCTCTGGCTCGGGGCGGTGATTTACGGTGCGGCCGCGATGCGGAAGTACCCGCGACCATGGCCCTGGCGGCGAATTGTCCTCGCGAAGGCCGCTTGCATCGCCGTGCTTCTACCCGCGATCGCGATCACGCTCCTGCACGACAAGCGCGTCACAGGGCGCTGGTTGGAATTGCCGGAAACGCTCAGCATGGAGCAATACGGCGTGCCCGCCGCGCTCACGTTTCAATCGCCGGCCGTAGCGCATCGCGCGTTGACGCCGGAACAAGGACTCGATTACCGGATGCAAACGGGATTCGGTCCGCCGGGCGGGGAAACGCTGCGCACGTTTTTTGAACGCCTGGAGTATCGCGTCCGCTTCTATCGTTTCTTCTATCTCACGCCGCTGTATCTGGCGCTGCCGTTTTTTTTCCCGCTGCTAAGCCAGTGGCGATTCGCGTGGGTCGCCGCGACGCTCGCGCTGTTCGCCGTGGGGATCAACTTTTTCCCGGCGTATCAGCATCATTATCTCGGCGGCGTGGCGTGCTTGTTTGTGCTGGTGAGCGTGGCGTCGCTCGAACGGCTCTCGCGCGTGGAAATCCGCGGGACACCGGCCGGAAAAGATGGCGCGAAACTGCTGGTGATCGCCTGCGCCGTGCAATTTGTCTTCTGGTACAGCGTGCACGTTTTCGAAAACCAAGATTTCACCGCGGCGCTGCGGCCGTATGAGACATGGGATTTCATCAATCATCGCGGGAACGAACGGCGTGCCGTCGTGAATCATCAGTTGGCGCAAACGCCAGGGAAGCAGCTGGTTTTCGTACGCTATCGATATCCTGGCCATGCGTTTCAAGACGAGTGGGTTTACAACGCGGCCGACATTGATGGCTCGCGCGTGGTGTGGGCGCGCGATTTGGGCCCGGACGAAGACGAAAAACTGCGGGTTTACTATCCCGACCGCGCGGCTTGGCTTCTCGAGCCCGACTTCCGTCCGCCGCGCCTGACCAAGTACGAGCCGCCGCCTCCACCGCCGCCGAAACAGGAGGAAGGCAAGCCGATGAAGATGCAATTGCTGCCGGTCCCGATGGCCAAGCCGGGAGATCCATAGGAAAAGCGCTCGCGGCGTTGTCAGAACCATTCGCGGTAGCGAATCGGCGCGCTGCCCATGGATGCGCGATCCCATCCGCTACCGCGGATGGTTCTGACAACCGCGGCCAGCCCTTGTAGAATATCGTGTCGCGTTATATCGCGATGCGTTATACTGACTTCATGGCTGAACTGAGTCCGCAAGTACTCCACATTCTCCTGTCACTCGCCGAAAGCGATCAGCACGGTTACGCGATTATGCAGGACGTCGCGGCCCGCACCAATGGGCAACTGCGACTCAGTCCCGGCACGCTGTACGGGTCCATCAAGCGCATGCTCGACGACGGCTTGATCGCGGAATTGCGCGCGCGGCCGCTCGAACGGCGTAGGCGCTATCGCCTGACGGCGCTCGGGCGCCAAGCGCTGAAATCGGAAATCGCGCGAATGTCGGACATGGTGCGACAAGCGAGGGCGTATGGACTCGTACCCAAAAGGGCCTAAGTTATATCGAGCGCTCCTCTACGCGTACCCGGCGGAGTTTCGCCACGAGTACGGCTCGGAGATGGAAGACGCCTTTGCCGGACGTTTAGCCGCAGAGCCTGCCGCACGGGTATGGATGGCCGCGGCACTCGACGTTTTCATCGCCGCGCCGCGCGAGCATTTCGCCATTCTGAAATCGGACCTGCGTGTAGGCGTCCGGGTGTTCGCGAAGTCGCCGGTCACGACGTTCGTCGCGTTGCTCTCGATGGCGCTGGGCATCGGTGCGGCGACGGCGGTCTTCAGCTTGGTGTACGCCGTGCTCCTCCGCGCGTTTCCGTACGGAGACGTCTCGCGGATCGCTTACGTGTGGACACCGAATCCGAAATTCACCGGCGCTCCCCGGGAGCTGGGTCCATCGGTGCCCGATTTTGCGGCGTGGCGTAAGGAGCAGCGCTCCTTCACCGAATTGGCGGGCTTCAACGAGGGACACTTTCGCGTCAAGAGCGGGAATTCCGTTTCGAACTACGACGGCGCGTGGGTCACGGGCAATTTCTTCCAAACTTTACGCGCGAATGCAGAACTGGGCCGCACGATCGTTCCGGACGACGATCAACCGGGCCATGACCTTGTCGCTGTGATCAGCGACGCGATGTGGCACGCCGATTTTGGCGGCGCTCCCGATGTGCTGGGAAAAACGATTGCGCATAGCAAGCAGACGTTTGTGATCATCGGCGTGATGCCGCATGAGTTTTCCTATCCACATTCGAGCGATTTTCCGCCCACCATCCTCAACGTGGAACGCGCGGATCTTTGGATGCCGTTCGGATGGGCCGAAAAAAGAATGACCGAGCGCGGGGAGAATTTCGATTCGCTCACGGCGTTCGGACGATTGCGTCCCGGCGTCACGATTCGGCAGGCGCAAGCGGAATTCGCGGCGATGGAAGCGCGGCTCGACCCGCTCTATCCGGAATTGTTTCGCGGCTGGAGAGTTTTCGTGCAGTCCTTCGCCGACGCCGCGGCGGGTGAAGTCCGCCTATTGATGTGGCTGCTGCTGGGTGCCGTCGCGATCGTTTTGCTGATCGCGTGCAGCAACGTCGCGGGATTGCTTACGGCCCAGGCCGCGGCGCGCGTGCATGAAATGGGCGTGCGGGCGGCGCTGGGCGCGGCGCGCGGACGGCTCGTCCGGCAGGTGCTCACCGAATCTCTGATGCTGGCCGTCGCAGGCGGCGCGCTGGGAACGGCGCTGGCGATGGGCGCGATGCGTCTCGTGGTTCGCTTGAATCCGGGGAATATTCCGCGGCTCGCGGAAATCTCCCTCGACGGCCACGTGCTGGCGTTTATGTTGGCGGCGACGCTTCTGACCGGAATCGTTTTTGGACTCGCGCCGGCGCTTGTCGCCTCGCGCGTCGACTTGATGGAGTTGCTGAAGTCGGGCGGTCGCGGACTCGCGGGCGGCCAGCGGCTTCGCGGCAGTTTGGTGACGACGCAAGTCGCACTCGCCGTCGTCTTGCTGTCGTCAGCGGGTTTGCTTTTGCGCAGCTACTGGAATGTGCAGCGCGTGGAGAAAGGGTTCTCGCTCTCTACCATCACCGGCCTCATCGCCTTGGACCTCGGCAACGACCGATACGCGACCGCGCCGAAGCAAGACGCGTTCCGACACGCGGTCTTGCAGCGGGTGCGCGCGATTCCCGGCGTGGAAGCGGCGGGTGCGGTCACCGGGGCGCCGCTGAGCCACAGTGAGTCGCTGGGATTTCTCGAAGTCGACGGCTATCCGAATTCGAAAGACCAAGTGACCGACGGCCGCCGCGCTACCGACGGCTATTTCGAGGCCATGGGTATTCGTGTGCTCTCCGGTCGTGCGTTGGCTCCCGCGGATCGCAACGTTGTCGTCATCAGTAAAGGATTCGCGGACCGCTATTTCGCAGGACGCCAGGCCGTCGGCGGCAAAGTGCGCTTGAGCCATAACGAGGGGGCGCCGTGGTTCACGGTGATCGGCGTAGTCGACGATGTGCGTCACTCGAATTTGGAAGACGTGCCGCGCCCGGTTGTCTATCAGCCGATGGGGCAAGGCATCGAGCTGCGCTTGGACGTCGCGATCCGCGCGACGCTGCCGCCGGGGCAGGTCGCGGCCGCCCTTCGCCAGATTGTCCGCGACATCGATCCGGAATTAAGTGTCGCGCAGTTCCTCACGATGGCGGAACGCGTCGACGAAGCCAGCGCGCGCCGGCGTTTTCAAGCGGTGATGCTGACGGTTTTCGCCGGGATCGCCGTGTTTCTCCCGCTCGTGGGACTCTATGGACTGATGGCCTACGCGGTGAAACAGCGCACCGCTGAAATCGGCATTCGCATGACGCTCGGCGCGTCGCGCCGTCGCGTGATCGCGATGGTATTGCGTCAAGGGATCGGGTGGGTCGCGGGCGGAATCGCCGTGGGACTCGCCGGGGCGCTCGCGAGCGCGAGAGTCGCGGCGAGTTTTCTCTATGGGATCACGCCCGCCGATCCGCTGACCTTCGCGGCCGTTCCTTTGTTCTTGCTGATCGTGGCGATGATGGCGTCGCTGATCCCGGCGTGGAACGCGGCGCGCATTAATCCCGTAGACGCGCTGCGCAGCGAGTAAGGACTTCGCGGACTACTTGCGTCTTGGCTTCGGCGTAAATGCTGCATGGTTTCCGAACTGGCGAAGATCATGGTGACCGACTAGCGACGATCCAGCCACGTAACCAAGCCGGGCCAGCCCGCCGTCAACACTCTTCCGGCAATGGACTGGCCCGCTTGGCTTTTCTTGGAATCGCATTGCAAGGGCTTGATTTTCGGTCCGTCTTACGTCAACATGTATACGTGAGAGGTTCTATGGATAAGGTCTTTTCCGCGCGGCTGGGCGTCGAGGTGGTGGAGGAGTTGGAGCGCGCGTGCCGCTTATTGCGAGTCACCAAGAAGGATTTTCTGGAAGAGGCGGTCCAGTGCCGAGTCCGCCAATTGGCGCCCGAGGCGGTTCCCGGCGGTCCTGGCAACATCTGGGAAAAAACCTGCGGGGCCTGGAAGCGCAAGGAGGCGCCGCCGGCAACCATCGCCCGCATTCGCAAGACGATGGAAGACGATTTCCATCGCCATCACCGGCGCAAGAATGCGAAGTTATCTCGATAGCGACGTGCTGATCGGGCACCTTCGCGGCGAGCGCCGGGCGTCCGCGTTACTGCAACGGCTTTCCACTGAAAGCCACGGCGATCTCTGGATCGGCGCGCTGCAACGCATCGAAATCGTCTTCTTCATGCATCCGCATGAGACCGACGACACTGAAGCGTTCCTGCAGCGCTTCCGCACGGATCCACTGACGGAAGAGATCGTGGATTCTGCCGGCGTGCTCTATCGCCAGTGGCATCCCTCTCACGGCACGGGCATCAACGATTGCGTCCTGGCAGCCATGGCGTTGCTCAGCGGAGGCAGGATTTATACCCGGAATCTGAAACATTTCCCGATGCCGGGGCTGTCCGTTGTCCGCGCTTGGTAGAGGAAAGCGCTGAAAGATCAGGTATTCGATGCCGGGCTCTCCGGCAGATGACGTTATATCGCGAAGCGTTATATTTGTTTGATTGACTGGGCTCAGCCCCCCAAGTGCTTCAGATTCTGCTATCGCTCGCGGAAAGATCCGGTGGACACCCTGCGCAGCGAGTAAGAATTTCCTTCACCACTTGCGTCTTGGCGTCGGCGTAGTGCTGCACGGTTTCCCATTCGCTCTGGGCCAACTGCCGTTTGGTTCGCTCGTACAACGCGCGATCCTCAAGATTCGCGCGGAGGTGATCGCGGAACGCGACCATTCGCTCGATCTCCTCGCAGTCCTCGGAAAAAACATGCAAGTGAACTTCGCTGTCGCGCGAGGTGAACATGCGGTGCTCAAACCAAGCAGGCTCGCGATGACGCAGCGGGAATCCCGCGGCTTCCAGCGCCAGGACATACGCCGGCTCGTCGGCGGAGTCGGCTACGGCCAGCGTGATGTCGATGATCGGTTTCGCGGCGATTCCCGGGACGGCGGTGGATCCGGTGTGTTCGATGCGCAACGCGCGCGGGCCCAGTGCCGCGCGAATGCGTGTGGCTTCGCGCTCGAACAGGCGGGGCCATTCGGGATCGTATTCGGCGAGACGGATCGCGACCATGGTGTATATTGTGGCCCATGCGAATCCTTACTGCCGTTTGTTTCCTCATGGTCGCGGCCGCGGCCCAGGCGCCGCAAACTTTTTCGACTCAAATGCCGGCGTCCGTGCCCGCGGTGCAAGGCCCCGTCACCGAGCAGTTCGCGCTGCGCTGGATCGACGTGAAGGCCGGCGACGGCGCGCCCGCCACGCCTGGAAAGCTCTACAAAGTGCATTACACTGGCTGGCTGCGGGACGGCACGAAGTTCGATTCGTCGCGCGATCGCGAGCCGTTCACGTTCGTGCAAGGACAGCGCCAGGTGATCGCCGGATGGGAAGCCGGCTTCGAGGGCATGCGCGTCGGCGGACAGCGGCGGCTATTTTTACCATATCAATTGGCGTACGGCGAAAAAGGGCAGGGCAACACGATCGGCCCGAAGGCCGAATTGATCTTCGACGTGGAGTTGCTCGACGTGACGGAACCGCCGGCCGTGGCTGTGGCCGTCGACGTGTTGGTTCCACTGAAGGAAATGGAGGATCAAGTCCAGTCACTGTTGAAAGCCGTGCCCGACGACAAGCTCGACTGGCGGCCGGGACCGGGCGTGCGGTCGTTCCGCGAAGTTTTTCTGCACATCGCGGCGGGAAACAAATTGATCCTGGCGATCGCCACGAGTCAGCCCAAGGGCGACGACCTGAAGAAACTGATCGGCGAAGCGCAAGGAGCCGAACATGCCACCGGAGGCAAAGACGCGATCGCCCAGGCGCTGACCGATAGCTTTGCGGCGGTGCGCAAGTCGCTGGAATCGGCGCGCGCGGGCGCGTTGGCGCGCGAAGCGGAGTTTTTCGGTACGCCGACAACGCGCCGCGGGGTCTACACGCATCTTGACACGCATATCGCGGAGCATTTGGGTCAGTTGATCGCGTACTCGCGCGTGAATGGGATCGTGCCGCCGTGGTCGATGCCGTCGAAGTAGGTTAGAGCAGTTCGATTCGTGCGCGATGGCCCGGCGCAGCGGCGAGGCGTTTATCGCGCGTTACCAACGGCACACCGAGCGATTCCGCGAGCGCGACGTAAGCGGAGTCGTAGGCCGTTAGGTTCCGTCGCAGTTCCCAAATCCTCGAAATGAAGAGCACGTGGGAGTATCGCGTAATGGGAAGATGGGCGTAGTCGTCGAGCAATACTGCAACGCGGTCACGATCCAGATCGCCGGCGCGCTCCAGCTTGCGCAGTGTTTGAATCACTTCCAGATCCAACAAATGGGGAGCGTGCAGTTGGGCGTCTGCAGCGAACATGCGGTCGGTCGCGCTTTTCGATCCGGGTTGCCTCAGGAGCCCGTAGACAACCGCGGACGCATCCGGCACCATCATCGGCTATCGCGGTCCGCGCGGATCAAGTCTTCGATGGGAATGGATGGTGTAACCGGCTGGCGGGTTTTCAGGCGCTCGTAGAATTCTTCCATCGTTGGGACGTTAGCCAATCGCTCAATTTCTTCCCGGAGATAGCCTGAGAGGGACATGCCCTTCTTGGCGGCGCGCGCCTTCAGTTTGCGGTGCACCGGACCGGGGACGTGGCGAATCTGGATCATCGTCGACATGCTTCAATTCTAGGTGCATGTGCGGCACATGTCAACGAGCGGCGGATCGGCACGGCGGTCACGGCAGGTTGATCCTTCACAGAACTTAGCCTAAAATACAAAGTGGACTGTGTTTATAATGTTCATCGCAATCTTTTCTCGCATCTTGGGGAGGGCCACTATGGCAAACCGTTATTCCATTCTCTGGAAGTTGTCGCTGCTCGTGGCGTTTTGCGCCGCGCCCGTTTTCGCGCAGGTCGGCGCCATTGAAGGCGACGTCAAGAACGCCGACGGATCGCCCGCCATCGGGGCGCAGATCGTCATCGACCGCACCGACATGAAGGGCCACTACGACGTCAAGGTGAAAGACAAGAAGACCGGCCACTACTACTACGGCGGCCTTCCGCTCGGCACGTACAAGGTGTCGGTGGTCATCGACGGGAAACCCATGGACTCCGTGAGCGGCGTCAGGGTCGGATTGGGCGAGCCCATCAAGGTCGACTTCGACTTGAAGCAAGCGCAATTGCGCGCGCAAGCGGCGCAAGCGGGCATGGTAATTCCGGAAGCGCAGGCGGGCCAAGCGCAGCCGAAGATCTCCAAGGAAGAACAGGCCAAGATCGAGGAAGTCAACAAGAAGAACGAGGAAATCAAGAAGAAGAACGCGGCGCTCACCGGCGGTTTCAATGCCGGTCTCGCCGCCATGCAGGCCAAGGATTATGCGGAAGCCATCAAGCAATTCCAGACGGCCGCCGAGGTCGATCCCAACCAGAGCGCCGTTTGGGCGAACATGGGTGAAGCGTACAACCAGTTGTCGAAGACCAAATCCGGCGACGAGCGCAAAGAGGCGTTGTCCAAGGGCACCGAGGCCTATCAGAAGGCCGTCGATCTCAAGGCGGACGACGGATCGCTGCATCACAACTTGGGTTTGATGTACGTGAACTCCGGACAAGTCGACAAGGGCGTGATCGAGTTGAAGAAGGCGGCCGAACTGCAGCCCGCCAATGCCGGACAGTATTACTACAACCTGGGTGCGGTGCTCATCAACAACAATCGCACCGACGAAGCCGTGCAAGCGTTCCAAGACGCCGTCAAGGCCGATCCCACCAAAGCCGACGCGTACTTCCAGATCGGCACGGCGCTGATGGGCAAGGCGACCACCGACACCAAGACGGGCAAGATCACCCCCGCACCGGGTACCATCGAAGGTTTCCAGAAGTATCTGGACCTGTCGCCGAATGGTCCCAACGCCGAAACGGCGAAAGCGATGATCGCGGCGCTCGGCGGCACGGTGATCACGGAAATCAAATCGGACACCAAGAAGAAGAAGCCCTAACGCGGGTGTGATTCTTCAGGAAAACGTACCGCTCGCACCGTTCACCACTTTCGGAGTGGGCGGTCCGGCACGTTACTTCATTCCAGCGGCCTCGCCACAAGATGTGCGCGAGGCCGTTTCGTTTTCCGGGGAGCGCAACGAGCCGCTGTTCGTTCTCGGCGGCGGCAGCAATCTCCTGATTTCCGATGCCGGATGGCCGGGAGTCGTGCTGCGCGTGGAGATCGCGGGCGTCGAGCGGCGCGGCGCCGGGCGATATTTTGTCGGTGCGGGCGAAAACTGGGACGCGTTTGTGGCGGCCGTGGTCGCCGACAATTGCGCGGGGATCGAGTGCTTGAGCGGCATTCCCGGAACCGTGGGCGGCACGCCGATCCAAAACGTCGGCGCATACGGGCAGGAAGTCGCGTCGTCGATTGTCGCGGTGCAGGCCTTCGATCTCACCACGAAATCGCTGGTGGAAATCCCCAATGCCGATTGCGGATTCAAATATCGCTCGAGCATCTTCAATTCGTCCGCGGCGGGGCGATTCATCGTGCTGGGCGTCGAGTATCAACTGACGCCCGGCGGCGCGCCGGCCATCGAGTACGCCGATTTGCAGGCGCGGTTTTCAGCGGGAACAACGCCGCGCCTGGCGGAAGTGCGCCATGCCGTACGCGAGATCCGCGCGCGCAAGGGAATGCTGATTGATCCTGATGATCCGGATTCGCGCAGCGCCGGATCGTTCTTCAAGAATCCCGTGATTTCGCTCGATCACTACAACGACCTGGCCTCGCGGCCCGAGTCCCGCGACATGCCGCATTGGTGGGGCGGATTGAATCGCGTGAAACTGTCGGCGGCGTGGCTGGTGGAGCATGCCGGATTCGCCAAGGGTACGCGTCGCGGAAACGCGGCGGTGTCGCGTAAACATTCCCTGGCCTTGGTGAATGCCGGAGGCGCGAGCGCCACGGAGATCGCTAGGCTGGCGGCGGAAATTGTCGCGGGCGTGCAAGCGCGCTTTGGCGTGGAATTGCAGCGCGAGCCGCTATACGTGGGAGAGTTTGCGCGGTCAGAACCGCCGGCGGTAGCAGACGCGTGGAAGACTTAACCCATTCGCTGGCGCGAATGGTTCCGACAATCTACAGAAGGATGCCGCGAAGTAAACGGCGGATCGAGTTTGAATCGGGCACGGTGTGTCCCGCGAGGCGTCCGGCGCCGTGGTTCTTGGCAATGTCTTCCGACGCTGCAGGTTGCGGCAGCACAGGCACGGTGTTCTTGACATCCGGCGCTTTGCTGTCCTTGGCCGCGTGATCGGCGCAAACGGCTAACGATTTCGCCGCGCGTTCCGGCGGAACGATCGTGGCCGATGCCGGCATCGCTAAAATCGCCGACGCGAAACAAGTCGCGGCGAGCAAGCTGGCCTTTCTAATGGACTTTCGATGAAACATTGGGAACCTCATCCGCAGGAGATGCAACTCCAATGCCAATCCCTTAGCTCCCCTACACATTGGTAGACGAATGAAAAGGCCAAAGGTTCACATTAATTTACTGCCAAAGGGAAGATTGTTGGTTCGAAGTAGGGATGGTTACACTGTCCGGTTCCGGGACTTCGCTCGCGGAATCGGACACACGGAGAGGGACGACCGGCGGACCTCCTAAGAGGTAGCTCTAGCTCGCTTCGCGCAGCCAAACTGGTAGTGCTTCGTGCCCGATCAGTGCGCGAATCCGTGACACCAAACGGTCCAGCGCGAAAGGCTTCGGCATAAACGCGTCGGCGCCCGCGGCGGTGGCGCGCGACGCCGATCCCGTATCGCCGCTCATCAGCATCACGGGAATTCCCGCCAAATCGGGATTCGCTTTGATCCGGCGACACGCTTCGCAGCCGTCGATGCCGGGCATTTGCACGTCCATCAGGATTAAGCCGGGATGAAACGCGGCGGCTTGCGGAATCGCCGCGGCGCCATCAACGGCGGTGGCTACTTGAAATCCCACGGCGTTCAAAAGGTCAGCCATCAGATTTCGAAAATCTCTGCTGTCGTCCACAATCAGAATCCGGTTGCTCATAATCTTTCTCCTTCAACCTTCACCGCGCGGACGCCTTCTACTGCTTATGACCACAGGGGCTCGCCATTCGGTTACAGAAAGAATGAAAAAGTTTTCTCGCATGCATTTTAGGTAAAACCCCTACAGTCACAAGACCTAGGTGCCGCGTACTCTGGCGTGCAACGAGTTTGCGCGATACCATGAATTCATATGCGGCTGACACTACGTCTTGCCGCGTCACTCGTCGCCAGCATTACGCTGCTGGTTTTTGTTCTTGCGTATATCGGTCAGGGCGGTAGCTTAAACGCCCCGAGTTCGCCAACGCTAATCCTGCGCTCGTTGCTCGAAGCGCTGTTCGTCACCTTATTTACATTGCTGATCGTGCGCTGGTGCGTCACCGGGTCGGTGGAGCGCACGTTGCGATGGATGCACGAAGTGCGCATGGGCCGCCGCGACGCGCATCCGGGCGCCGATTCCACCGACTCCGACGCCGATCCTGAATTACTCCAGCCGTTCCGCACCGAGGTCGGCCGCTTCGCCGCGAGTCTGCAAGCGGCGCGCGCCGCCGCGGCCGAGGAAGCGCGTCTGCGGCACGCCGCCGAATCGCAATGGACGCCAGAGCGCTTGCGTGTCCATGTGCGTCGCCGCTTGGACGGTAGCCGGCTCTTCGTGCTCTCGAATCGCCAGCCCTATGCGCACCAACACAAGGGAAAAAACGTGGAAGTGGTCGTGCCGCCCAGCGGACTCGTCACGGCGATCGAGCCGATCCTGCGCGCTTGCGACGGCGTGTGGGTGGCGCACGGCTCGGGTGATGCGGATCGCGAGGTTGTCGACGAGCACGATCGTTTGCGCGTGCCGCCGGATGAAAGCCACAACTATACTCTTCGGCGTGTCTGGCTAACGCCTGAAGAGGAAGCCGGCTATTACTTCGGCTTCTCGAACGAAGGATTGTGGCCGCTTTGTCACATCGCGCATACGCGACCCGTTTTTCGCGTGCCCGACTGGCGTTACTACGCCGATGTGAATCAGAAATTCGCGAATGCGCTGGCCGAAGAAATGGAAGACGTGCCCGATCCTCTGGTGTTGGTGCAGGATTATCACTTTGCGCTCGTGCCGCGCATGATCAAGCAACTGCGTCCCGACGCGCGCGTGGCCATCTTCTGGCATATCCCGTGGCCGAATCCGGAATCGTTTGGAATTTGCCCGCAGCAGCGCGAATTGCTCGACGGATTACTCGGCGCGGACCTCATCGGATTCCACATTCAGGCGCATTGCATCAATTTCCTCGAAACCGTCGACCGCGCCCTGGAAGCGCGCGTGGAATTGGAGCGATCGGTGGTGAATCGCGGCGGGCATCCGACGTTGGTGCGTCCGTTCCCGATCAGCATTCCGTTTCCGGCGGAGCAATCAGGCGAACGCCGTGGGTCCACGATCACCGAACGCACCGCGCTGCTCGCGGAAACGGGAATTCACGCGCAATTTCTCGGCGTGGGCGTCGATCGCGTCGACTACACGAAGGGAATTCTCGAACGCTTCCACGGCATCGAGGAAATGATGGAGCAGTATCCGCAATATCGCGGGCGCCTGACGTTCGTACAGATCGGCGCACCGAGCCGCATGCACGTGCGCAGCTATCGCGAGTTGTTCGAAGAAGTGGGGCGCGAGGCCGAGCGCATCAATCAAAAGTGGAAGCGCGGAAACTGGCAGCCCATCGTGCTGCTCGACCGTTATCATTCGCACCGCGAGATTGAGCGCTTCTATCGCGCCGCCGATTTTTGTTTAGTCACGTCGCTGCACGACGGAATGAATCTGGTGGCGAAGGAATTCGTCGCTGCCCGCAGCGACGAGCAAGGTGTGCTGATCCTGAGCACGTTTACCGGCGCCAGCCGCGAGTTGACCGACGCCTTGTTGGTGAATCCGTACGACGCCGCGCAACTGGCTTCGGCCATGTGCGAGGCGCTGGAAATGCCTTCCGGGGAACGGGTCGCACGCATGCAACGCATGCGCCGCGTGGTGAGGGAAAACAACGTCTATCGCTGGGCGGCCAGCCTGATCGGGGAACTCTCCGAGATCCGCACCGAAGCACGAAGCGAGATACGGAGCATCAAGCCGCAAGGAGTTGCCGCATGATGGCCGATTATCTTTTCGACTCGTGGAGTACCGTGGCGCGACGCCTAGGGGCATCGCGCCGAATCGCGTTGATTCTGGATTTTGACGGAACGCTCACGCCGATCGTTTCGCATCCGTCACTGGCGAAAGTGCCGGAGGCGGTGCGCGATCTACTGAAACGCATCGCGCGCCTGGCACGCCTGCGCGTCTGGATCGTCACCGGACGTAAGCAGGATGATCTGGAGCAGTTGCTTGCTGTGCCAGGCGTACAGATCGTGGGCGTGTATGGCGGTACGCTGGCGCCTGCCGGGGCCCATGCGATGCAGGAATTGTGCCACGAGATGGCCAAGTCGCTGGCCGGCATGAAAGGCGTATGGGTGGAAGACAAAGCTGTTTGTTTCGCGATCCACTATCGTGAAGCGGAACGCGCCACCGTGCGCCGCGCGCGCCGGATGGTGCGTTCGAAACTTCCGCCCGGAATGCAGATGCGCCGCGGCAAATGCGTGTGGGACGTGGCTCCCGCCGGCTTCCGCGAAAAAGGCGACACCGTGCGCAATCTCTTGGCGAGGCAGCCGCCGTTGACGCTGCCGATTATCGCGGGTGACGATGGCGCCGACGAATCGGCGTTCGCGGCGTCGCCCTCGGCGCTCACCGTGCGCGTGGGATGGTCGCAGAAAACGGAAGCGAAATACTACGTGCGCACGCCAAGGGAACTGTGGGAGTTTCTAAGAAGGTTGGAAGAAGCGGTGGCCTAACAACAGTGCGAGTTTTACCCTCGCGCCTTTAGCCAGCGCTGCATCTCGTCTTTGAGGACGCGCAGGTCCACCGGCTTGCAGACCACTGCGTTGCATCCCGCTTGCAGAATGCGATCCTGCTCGTCGCGCAGCGCGTGCGCCGTCACCGCGATCACCGGTACTTGACTCGACGGCGGTTCAGGACGCTCGCGCACCCATCGCGAAAAATCCGCGCCGTCTTCATCGCCCAAACGAATATCGAGCAACACCAACGCCGGACACGCCGCTGCGAAACGCGAGCGCGCAGTGGCGAGATCTTCGGCCGTGTCCACTTGATAGCCGGCGATCTCCAACCACTCCACGAGCATCTCCATGTTCATGGGATTGTCTTCCACCACCAGCACGCGTGTTTTCGTCGAAAAATTCATCAGATCGTACGTGTCACCTCTTTGGTTCTACGATTTCCCCACTGTAGAACGCTTCGTCGCGCACCGTTCCACGGCTCTCAAGAGTACATCGCGTTCCACCGGTTTGACTAGATATTCTTGCGCGCCGAGAAGATTTCCCATCTGCGGCTGATCGACGACCGTGATCAAGATCACGGGGATTTCGCGAGTCCGTGTATCTTCTTTGAGCTGCGCCAAAACTTGCCATCCGTTCACCGGCGACATCAGCACGTCGAGCGTGATGGTCATCGGTTGAAGACGCGCGGCCACTTCCACCGTCGCGCTGGGATCGTCGCAGATCACCGGATTGTATCCCGCGCCTTCCAGCTGCTGCTCGAGCAACTGCGCGCTGCGCACATTGTCTTCCACGATCAACACGGTTCCGCGAGATGGTTCCACTGGCGGCGGCGCCGTCCCCAACGCCGGCGGTGTGCGCGGAGCGGAGCGGCCCGCGGGCAGCGTGAAAAAGAAACGGCTGCCATTGCCAAGCGTGCTTTCCAATCCAAACTTTCCGCCGTGCGCTTCCACGAGACTCTTTGAGATCGCCAGACCCAATCCGCTGCCTTCCTTGCGGCGGGCTTGTTTGCCGCGATAAAACGATTCGAAGATGCGGTCCTGTTCGGTAGGCTCAATGCCGGGACCATCGTCGATCACCGAAATCCGCACGCCTTCGGCGCCCGCGTCTTCGGCGCGCACGATCACGCGTCCGCCGTCGGGCGTGAACTTGATCGCATTGCCCACCAGATTCATCACCACTTGGCGGAATCGCGTGCGATCGGCCAGAATGACAAGTCCACCCAAGCCCGCGGCGCAATCTTGCTCGAGTGTTTGCGATTTCTTGTCGGCCAGCGGCTTGAGTCCCGCGAGACATTCTTCGACCGCTTCGTTCACGGCAATGTTCTCCAGGCTCAGATCGAGGCGGCCCGCTTCGATCTTCGACAAATCGAGAATGTCCCCGATCAAGCGAACCAGGTGCTGTCCGGCCTTGTAGATGTTGTTGACGTAGCGGTCTTGCTTTTCGGTGAGCGGCCCGTAGGCGGTGTCTTTGAGCAATTCGGAAAATCCCAGGACGGCGTTGAGCGGCGTGCGCAGCTCGTGACTCATGTTCGAGAGGAATTGATCCTTGAACTGATTCGATTGCTCGGCCGCGATTTTCGCCGACGCCAGCGCCGCTTCTGCCGCCTTTCGCTCGGTGATGTCGGTGGAAAAGCAGCACAGCGCCAGCGGCTGGCCGTGTTCGTCATTCAGCGGATACTTGATCGCAAGAAACGTCCGGGGAATTCCGCGCACCAAAAGACTTTCCTCGAACTCCATGGGACCGCGGTGCTTCCACACTTGCTCGTTGTGCTCGGACAAGGCATCGGCGAGCTCCTTGGGCTGGAAATCGTAAGCCGTCTTGCCGATCATGTTTTGTACCGTGGTGCCGTACACCGCCGCGCAGAAGCGATTCACCAGCAGGAAGCGCCCTGCGTGATCCTTGGCGAAGACCACCGCCGTGCAGCTCTCCAGGACTCCCGAAAGCATGGCGCGCGCCTCGCGCTCGGAGCGTTCCGCGCGCATGCGCGTGCGCACTTCCTCGCTGATCTTGCGGAACGACCATGCCACGGCGGCCAGCGCGACCGCGCAGCACGCCAGAATGCTTGCCACCACCAGGCGATTGCTGAATTCGGCTTGGTCGGTGCGTAGGCGCGCGAGCTGCGCTTCTTCCGCCAGCATGGCGAGCATTTGCTCCCGCACTGGGTAGCCCGGGTTCGTCGAATTCTCGACGATCGCGGCGGCCTTCTTGGTCTCTCCCGCGCGCGCGAGGCGGACCGTTTCATCCATCTCCGCGAGACGTCCCACGATTTCCGGTTCCAACACGTCGAGACGCGCTTGCTGTCGCGGATTGTCGGTGGTCAACTCGCGCAGATGGTTCATGGACGAACGCACTTCCCGGTGGGCGTCCTGGAATCGCTGGTTGAAATCTTCGGTGGGAGCAAGGACAAATCCGCGGGAGGCCGACGACGCAATGGCCAGCGCGCTGCGCAGATGGTGCACTTCGGCCAGCACTTCGTAAGTGTGCGAAACCATCCGCGCGTTTTCGGAATATCCGCGAATATTCCAATACGAAACTCCGCTCACGGCGGCGAGCATGAACAGCGCGACGCCGAATCCCAGAACAACGCGCGATGTGAGACCCAAACGCACTTACCCAATTACGTTACTACGTTTCGGGCATCCCCGCGAGCGTGGGGCGGATAATGCCTTGTGCTATTCTGGTACTTCCCAAGGGGGTTCGGATGCGCTTGCTTAACGCCGCTGCGTGCGCGGCTCTTTCGGCGACAATCCTGATGGGGCTCGCCGCCGCTCCGGCCGGGCCGATGAAGGTCGACGTTTCCAAGGAAACGCCCGGCGCGGAGTCGAAGCGATTTCTCTCGGTAGTCGGAAATTGGTCGGTGGTGAACGATCACGGACGCAACGTGATGATGGAAGACGGCCGCCCGTGGAAACGCGGTCAACCCGCCGGCGGATTGGTGGACACGGCGCGCGCCATCTACGGATCGAAGCACGAAGAATTCATCGACAACGTGAAGGCCTTCGCGTATTTCCCCTACGCGGTGGCGCACGAAGTTCCGGATTTCTCGAACGGCGAAGTTTCGGTGCGCTTCAAGATCATGGACGGCCAGCTCGATCAGTGCGCGGGAATTCTTTTCAACCTGAAACCGAACGGCAATTATCTGACGGTTCGCTTCAACGGCAAGGAAGACAATCTCGTGTTGTGGACGTTCAAGGAAGGCAAGCGCAGTTTCGTGAAGCGCGCGCCCGACGATTATCCGCTGGAAATGAAGAAGTGGTACACCATCAAGATCGCCGTGCACGGCGTGCAACTCTCTGGATTCCTAAACGGCGAGCGGATTTTGGAATACACGCTGCCGGAACCGGTTTCCGGCAAAGTCGGCCTGTGGTCGAAGACCGATAGCGTGATCTACTTCGACGATTTCACGGTGACGCCGGAATGAGCGCCGCGCCTCAGCGTCCCGGCAACCCAGGTCCCGTGCCATCGGCCACGCGCCAATTGTGCGAAGCCGTTTACGAAGCGAATCTCGCGCTGGTCCGCGCGGGACTCGCCATGGACACCTTCGGCAACGCCAGCGGAATCCTGCGCCCCACCGGTGGATCCGCCGGATTGGTCGCGATCAAGCCGAGCGGCGTGGCGTACGACAAGCTGCGTCCGGAGTCGATGGTTCTCGTGACGCTCGATGGCAAAGTGCTCGACGGCAAACTGCGGCCGTCAACGGATTTGCCCACGCATCTAGCGCTCTATCACGCCTTCCCCGCGATCGGCGGCGTCGCACATACGCATTCGCATTACGCCACCGTGTTCGCGCAAGCGGGCCGCGAGATTCCATGCTTCGGCACGACGCACGCTGACTATTTCTATGGATCCGTCCCGGTGACCGATCCGATGTCCGCGAGTATCATCCAGCACGATTACGAACTGAACACCGGACGCGAGATCGCGCGGCGCTTCACGGTGCTGAATCCCGCGGCGATGCCGGCGGTGCTGGTGCATGGTCACGCGCCGTTTTGCTGGGGAGCTTCGCCGGCCGAGGCCGCGCACAACGCCTGGATGCTGGAGGAAGCGGCGCGCCTGGCATTTCACACCATGCAGTTGAGTCCCGGCGTGCGTCCGATCTCGAAGGAATTGCTCGACAAGCATTTTCTCCGCAAGCATGGAGCGGGGCGATACTACGGCCAGGGTTTTTAAGCTTCGAAGCTTCAAAGTTCGTAAGCTCAATAGCTCGCGCCGATTTTGGGGGACAAAATGATTGGCAAGTTTTCCACGGCGCTAGCGCTGCTGGCGATTTTCTCGGGAGCTCAAACAAAAGTGACTCAACAACCTTTCGGCAAGATGAAGGACGGCCGCGCCGTGGAGATTTACACCCTCAGCGACGGCAAAGTGGAAGCGCGCATCATGACCTATGCGGGCACCATCGTGTCGCTCAAGACGCCGGATCGCAACGGCAACATGGCCGACGTGACGCTCGGCTTCGATTCGCTCGACGGCTATCTGGGCAATCATCCGCACTTCGGCGCGCTGATCGGCCGCTATGGCAATCGCATCGGCAAGGGACATCTTGTCGTCGATGGCAAGACGTATCAGTTGGCGCTGAACAACGGTCCCAACACGTTGCACGGCGGCACCGAGGGATTCGATCGCAAACTTTGGAAGGGCAAGGCGATTCCCAACGGCGTCGAGCTGGAATACGTGAGTCCCGACGGCGAGGAGCATTTTCCCGGCACGCTCACCGTGATTGTTCGCTACACGCTGGTGGGCGGCGCGCTGCGCATCGACTACTCCGCCACCACCGACAAAGATACGGTCGTGAATCTTACCAATCACGCGTACTGGAATCTCGCGGGCGAGGGCTCGGGCGACGTGCTGAACCAGGAAATGCAAATCAACGCCGGCAAATTCACGCCGGTGGACGACGGCCTGATTCCCACGGGCGAACTAAAGCCGGTCGCCGGCACGCCGTTCGATTTCACCAAACCGAAAGCCATCGGCAAGGACATCGCGAGCACCGACGAGCAAGTGGTCCGCGGCAAAGGTTTCGACCACAATTTTGTGCTGGACAAGAAATCGATGAACGGCCAGTTGGTGCAGGCGGCCGTGGCGCACGATCCCGCGTCGGGACGCACCATGGAAACATGGACCACCCAGCCGGGCGTCCAGTTCTACACCGGAAATTTCCTCGACGGCACGATCCACGGCAAGAGTGATCACGTCTACGCGCGGCGAAACGCGTTTTGTTTAGAGACGCAGCATTTCCCGGACTCGCCGAATAAACCCGAGTTTCCCTCGACGCTGTTGAAGCCGGGCCAGAAGTATCACACCGTGACGGAATATCGCTTCTCCGCGAAATAATTTGGAGTGCGGCGACTCGTCGCCGCTTTGTTAGCCCGCGGCTTGACGCGGGCCGCGCTTCGCGTAGTTACAAACCAGGCGCGCGAGTCGAGCCTCGCGGCGTCGAAAGCGGCGACAAGTCGCCGCACTCCAAATGAATCGCGCGGCAAACTTCCTGTTCTTCGTTCTGGCAAGCGCCGCATTCGCGCAAGCGCCCGTTAGGCTCAAACTCGCTCCCGTCGAATCGCTGTTTTTTATCGGCGAGCCGTAGACCTACGGCTGAATCGGTATGAAGACCGTATCGCTGACCAACTGCGGACCCATGCTCATGTTCAGGCCGATCATGTTGCCCGTCGGCGCATTCGCCGGGATTTGAATGTTCACTTGATATACACCGACGAGGCCAGGAGCTAAGCCCGCGAAACTCACCGGAGCTTGAACTGACGACATCGGCGGCCCGAGCATCACCGTTGGCGTTGTCAACGTCATGGAGAGAGGACTCGCCACAGCCACCGCGCCGTCCGCCGGCGTGTTCGTCACCGGACCCAAGCCGCTCACGTACAGTTCCACGTATTCTCCGGGTTTCACCGGCCGAGAGGTGGCCGTAAATCCAACGGGCGCGGCGAGCACGCCGCCGGTGTTGGCAATCAGCGCGGCTGGATTTCTTGCGCCTTGCGCACTGGTCACCAGGAAAAACGCCGGGTTGATCGCCGCGATCACGTTGGACTCGATCGGCGAGGTGCCGCCGCCGTTGATGACCGTCGCGGAAAGCATCGCCTGCGTGCTGGTTTCCCATGGGATTTGCACATTGATCTGGGCTGGGGAGACATACAAAATCGGCGCGGCGACGCCATTGATCTGCACCGTGGTTCCGTTCATGCTCGATGGCAGTGGAATCGAGGACGCGCCGGCGATGCCCGACGCGAGATCGGCGCCGAAGATGCTCGCCAAGCTTCCGGGCGACGGAGTGAACGCGTACGCGCCGGCCGCCGCCGTAATGATGCCGTTCAAATTGATGGCCGGCGCGAGCGACGGTGGCAGGCTCGTCGCGCTGGTGATTTTCGCGATAAGCGCGTCGGACGCTCCGCCGCCGTACGCCGATTGCGCGGCTGCGACCGAAAGCGGGTACGAAGTTCCCGGCCAGACATAGCCTGCGATATACGCGACTCCCTGCGCGTCCACGGCGATGGCCGAAGCTTGCGTCACACTGTTGCCGCCAAAATACGTCGAATAGAGCAAGGCCGATCCGGTGGGATTGAATTTCATCAAGAACGCGTTGGAAGGTCCGCGCAAGCTGAGTTGCATCGGATCCATCAGCGGCAAGTCGGTGGAACTGACAATGCCCGTCACATAGGCGTTGCCTGTTGGGTCGACGGCCACACCCTGGCCACTCGCAGTGATCGATCCCAAGCGTGTGGAGTAAACAAGCGCCGATCCATCCGCCGCCACTTTCGAAAGGTAGCCGCGGCCGCTCGAGAACAGCGGATTCACGAGTGGAAAGTTGTTCGTGGTTGAGATCGAGGCGTCGTAGCCGGTTACATAGGCGGATCCACTCGCGTCCACGGCGATCGCGTATGGCGATCCGTTCGAAGAAGTGCCGCCGAGATAACTCGCATAAACCGGCGCGCCGCTGCCGTTCAGCTTAGCGACAAAGGTGGCGGCATGGCTGGTCTGGAAAGCGTTTAGCAAGGGAAAGCTCGTCGACGGCGTACCGGTGACGTAAGCATTTCCTGGCGCGTCGACCGCGATGGCAATTCCGGCATCGTTTCCCGCGCCGCTCATAATGGTGGAATATAGCAGCGCCGATCCCCCGGCGTTCAATCGCGTCACAAAAACGCTGCTGTCTCCTGCGCCCAACTTTGAGACGTTTTGCAGCGCCAAGCTCGATGGGAAATTCGTCGATGCCGTGGTGCCGATGATTGTGGCGTTGCCCGCGGAATCAACCGCGATGCCGTTCGCGACGTCGCTCGCCGATCCGCCCAAGTACGTGGAGTACACCAGCGTTCCCGTGGAACTCAGTTTTGCCACGAACGCGTCGTTCGTGCCGGCGTTGGCGCTTTGAAAGACGCCCGGCGTCGTGGGAAAGTCGGAGGAATTGGTGTATCCGGTGACGTAGGCGTTTCCCGCGGAGTCCACGCTGACACCCGTCGCCCCCTCGGTGTTCGCGCCGCCCAGATACGTGGCATACACGAGATTTCCGTTGGGATCATACTTCGCGACAAACGCCTTCTGCAGCACTCGCTGTCCCGCGTAGACCGTCGAGGGATTGCGCGGATCAACCAACAGCGAATAGACGTTGACGCTGTTCAGTCCGTTGTTGGCCGGCGCCCAGGTATTTCCACCGTCGGTGCTTTTGCTGACGCCCGAGGTCCACCCGGCGTAGACATTCGATGTGTTGACAGGATCGATCGCCAGTGAACGCGCAATGAAGCTGCAACACGTTATATTGGCTTGCCAAGTGGCGCCGCTGTCGGTGCTTCGCAGAAGAACGTCGCCCGCGGCAAAGATCGTCGAAGGAGTTTTCGGATCGACAGCCATCGTTTGGGCGCCCCGGTTCCTCAGCACCGTTTGCCACGTCGCGCCCGCGTCCGTGCTCTTGTAGATCGCCGGTGTAAATCCGCTCGTTCCAACGTACAGCGATGGCGACGCTTGCGAATCCGCGACGATCGCGTTTACGGGACCATTGATCTGGATCGCGGTCCAAGTGGCGCCGCCGTCGGTGCTGCGATAGAGTGCCGGTCCGGCTGCGAGAGAGCTGCCAACTCCCGCCAGCAGCACGCCCGAAATCGTGGGATGCACGAGAATCGATAGGATGTCCGATCCGGCGAAGTGCAGCAGCGTCCAGGTCGCGCCGCCGTCGCCGCTTTTGTAGATACCGCCGCCGGTCGCACTCAGTGTTCCGGCGTAGATCGTGGAGGTTTTCGGATCGATCGCCAACGTATTCACGTAATACGACGGCAGCGCGCTCGTCGCGCTCCACGATTGGCCGGCATTGGTGCTCTTGTACACTCCCGCGAACGTGGCCGCGTAGAGTACACCTGCAGGATCGATGGCCAGCGACTGAACTTGTACACTGGACAATCCCGCGCCCGACGTAATCCACTGTGTCGCGCCGTTGGTCGATTTCGAAACTCCGGCGCGCGCACCTTGAAACGCGGCACGCGTAGGAAAATTGCTCGACGCCGTGAATCCTGCGACGTAGGCATTGCCCGCGCTGTCGAGGGCGATTCCCGTGGCCTGATCGGCGTCGTCGCCGCCGGCGAGCGTCGCGTAGACCACGACGGGATCGATCAGCAACGGCGCGCGGGAATCCACGCCGGCCACGGCGAAACGCAGACGATTGCGGTCAGCCAGAACAAAGTGTCCTTCGAGGTGCTGTCCCGCTTGCGATACGTCAGGGTGGCGGATCCGCACGTTGTCGACAATCGCATCGCCGCGCGAATCGATGTGAATGTTGCGTGAGCCCGGAAAGTCGATGGCAATGCGCCGCCAATCGGCGCCCGGCGATACATTGATGTCGAACTCAAGATCGTGCGCGTGCGCGTGGTAAACCACGGCGATCCCGGGATAGATTTCGGTGAAACGCACTTCGGCCACGCTTGCCACGCCGACGTTCCAGTTGCGCGGGTCGCGGCCGGTGATGTAGTTCAAGCGAGCGGCGGGGCCGGTCTCGACGCCGCAACGCTTCGCACCACGAAAGCGCATGCGCACCGTTCCGAATCGCGCGCCGCGGCAGTCGACGACGGTATCGCGCGCCACAAAGCTGTCGCCGTGGCGTTCGAACCGCAACGGCAGAGCGAACACCGATGTTCCGAGGAGAAAGATGGTAATGAATGTGCGGCGGGTGGCAGTGACCACGAAGACCTCTTAGATGATTCTCTCCCATCAGACATCTCCCGAGTGAGCAACATTGCACACGTTTTTACAACCCTCCTGTTGACATTCGACCCAAGCGATCGCATACTCGGGTCGAATGCCAACCCGAATCCCCATTCTTCAAGGCACCCTTGATCTCTTAATCTTGCGCATGCTCCTGTTCGGCAAGCAGCACGGGCAGGGAATCGCGCGCGCTATTCAGGAGCAATCGGGCGACGAATTGCTCGTCGATCATGGATCGCTCTACCCCGCGCTGCAGCGATTGGAAGACCGCGGATGGATCGCCGCGGCGTGGGGCACCAGCGAGAACAATCGCAAAGCGCGCTTCTACAAACTCACCAGCGCGGGCCGAAAGCAGTTGGTGCAGGAAACTAGCGACTGGCGACGGCTCGCCGCCGCCGTCTTTCGCGTATTGGATCCTCAGTAAGAGGATCCTCAAGAAGAGATCCCCAATGAAACGCCCGCTTGACGATTTTTCCGCCGAGATCGAAGCGCATATCGCGCTCGAGGCCGACCGTTTGCAGCGCGAGGGCATGAGCCCGCAAGACGCGCTCGATGCCGCGCGCCGCCGCTTTGGATCGGTGACGCAATCGAAGGAGCGCTACTACGAACGGACACGCCGGCCGTGGCTCGAACACATGATGCAAGACGTGCGCTACGCGATGCGGCAACTCCGGCGCAGTCCCGGCTTTGCCGTCGCTGCGGTGCTGACGCTGGCGTTGGGAATCGGCGCGAATACCGTGATCTTCACGGCCATCGATCAACTCGCATTGCATCCGCTGCCGTTCCGCGACGCGTCAACGCTGATGTCGATTGAAACGCGGAAAAGCGCCAGCGACGAAGCGTGGACCTCGCGTCTCGACTTCGACGATCTGCGCCGCAGCGTGAAATCGTTCACTTCCCTGGCCGCGATTTCACCGGTGTGGAACGTGGTGATGACCGGGCGCGGCGACGGAGAGCGCTTGGAAGCACTGTACGTATCGTCGAGTTTTTTTCCCATGCTCGGCGTGCCGCCGGGCACGGGGCGCGGCTTCTCCGATGCCGACGACAAATCGGGCGCGCCGGGCGTGGTGATTCTCTCGCACGAATTTTGGCAGCGGCGTTTCGGCGGCGATCCCGCGCTGCTGGGGCAAAAACTCAATCTCGACAGCAGAACCTACACGGTCATTGGAATTCTGCCCGCGGGATTCTTTTATCCCGGCGAGCCAATGGCCGGCACGGCCAACGTGATCGACGTGTGGATGCCGCTGGCCGCGAATCAAATCTACAACTCGCCGCGCGGGTTGCGTTTCCTGAAAGTGATTGGCCGCCGTGCGCCGGGCGTCTCGCCGCTACAGGCCAACGACGAAGTTCGTCGCGTTGGCGCCGTGCTGGCGTCGCAGTTTGCTTCCACGAATCAGGGATACGAGATCGGCGCGCGGTCGTTGGAAGAACAAGCGGGCGGCCAAGTGCGTCCCATGGCCGCGTTGTTGCTCGGCGCGGTGGGATTAGTGTTGGCGATGGCGTGCACGTCGGTGGCGAACTTGCTCCTGGTTCGCGCCGCGGCGCGCCGTCGTGAGATTTTCATGCGTGTCGCGCTTGGCGCGTCGCGCGTGCGGTTGCTGTTGCAGCTTTTGGTGGAGGGATCGTTGCTCGCGGCGTGCGGCGGTGTCGCGGGCGTCGCGTTAGCTGCCGCGGGTTTGAAACTCTTGATCGCCGCCGCACCCGCCAGCCTGATCGGAAGCCGCGCGATGACGCTCGACGTGCGCGCGCTCGCGGTTACCGCCGCGTACGCGCTGGCCAGCGCCATTTTCACGAGCCTGCCGCCGGCGTGGCGCATGATTGGGCATGCCGAAATCGGCGCGAAGCTTCGGGAGAACGCCGCATCGGTCGCGGGAGGGCATCATCGTTTGCGATCGGCGCTGGTCGCGACGCAGGTGGGATTCGCACTGGCGTTGCTCGTGGGCGCGGGATTGCTCTTGCGCAGCTTCGCGCGACTCCTTGACGTGGCGCCCGGCTTTGACGCCGATCGCGTGGCGACAATTTCCACGCAATTGCCATCGTCGGCCGGCACGCCCGCGCAGCGCACCGCGGTCTACCGCCAGATCGAAGCGCGCATGCGCGCGGTTCCCGGCGTGCAATCGATGGCCTCTGTGAGCCGCCTGCCTCTTGGCGGAATGAATCTCGGAAGCTGGGTGTGGATCGAAGGCCGCACCGAGGGCCCGGGAGCGCAACCGGGCAGCGAAGCCGAATATCGCGTGGCCACACCGAATTATTTCGAGACCATGGGCATTCCGCTGATCGCCGGGCGCACTTTCGACGACCACGATAACGCGACGGCCGGCACGGTCTGCGTGATCAATCAAACCATGTCGCACGCCTATTTTTCGGGGCAAGATCCCGTGGGGCAGCACATCAAGTTGGGCATGAATCCCGAGCAGCAGCCGTGGATCACGATTGTCGGCGTGGTCGGCGACGTTCATCACGTCGCGATCGATGCGCCGCCGCGTCCGGAAGTGTATCGTCCCTACGCGCAGAATCCCTTGGGCTCGCCGGTACTCGTGATGCGCGTGGCGGGCGATCCGGCCTTGATGCTTGAGACAATGTCCGCGGCCGTGCGATCGGTGAATCCGGAAATGCCCGCGTACAACGTCTTCTCGATGCGCGAGCTGGTGCGACGCTCCAACGCGCAACGCCGCTTCGTGGTGATGCTACTCGGTGCGTTCGCGCTGGCCGCGGTGTTGCTCGCGGCGGTGGGAATCTACGGCGTCGCGGCGCAATTCGTCGCGCAACGCACGCGCGAGATTGGATTGCGAATGGCGCTGGGCGCCACACCACAATCGGCGCTGCGGTTGGTGCTGGCGGCGGGCGCGCGGCTGATCCTCCTGGGCCTCGCGGGCGGATTGCTCGCGGGTGCGGCGCTGGGTCGTGTGGCGCAGGGCATGTTGTTTCACGTAAGCCCACTCGATCCCCTGGTGTTCGCCGCGGCGGCCGGCGTCCTCGCGGTGGTCGCGATGCTCGCATGTTCGGGTCCCGCGGTGCGCGCCACGCGGATCGCGCCGATGGTTGCGCTTCGGGAAGAGTAGCGAACTAAGCGTCGCTTTGCGGCTTCGCCGCTGCTTTGTGCGGAAAGGCTTGGCCTTTCCGAAACGCCTTTAAATACTTTCGCAAGGCTGGGCCTTGCGCGCGAGGCACAGCCTCGCCAAATGCAAATGCAGATCCGGAAAGGCACAGCCTTTCCGCACAAAGTAGCGGTGGAGCCGCAAGGGTTTCACTGCCGCCTAACCGCTCATCCCTCCCTCGTTTTCTACAATCTTTTCTGCTATCCTGGTACGGTTCTATAGCGTTATTCTCAAGGCAGGAAACGTTTTCATGTCTAACGCGATTAGCCGCCGGGAGTTCAACAAACGCGCCGCCGCCGTGGCCGCTGCTTTCGGACTCTCCAACTTCGACATTCCGGAACTTTTTCCCACCGTTCACGCCGCCTCCGAGCCCGTGAAATGGGCCATGATCGGCACCGGCACGCGCGCGCTCGATTTGTTGCGTCCGCTCAGCACCAACACCGGCGGTCAATGCGTGGCTCTTTGCGATATTTATCCGCCCAACCTCGAACGCGCCGCGAAAACCATCGGCGGGAGCCCCACGCATTACGACGACTATCGAAAAGTCCTCGAGCGGAAAGATGTGGAAGCGGTGATGATCGTGACGCCGCTCGATCGCCACGCCTTCATGACGCTCGACGCGTTGAGCGCCGGCAAGCACGTCTTCTGCGAGAAGACCATGGTGTTCAAGGAGCAGGAAATCGCCGCGTTGCGCGAAGCCGTCGCTGCACATCCCAAGCAGGTTTTCCAAGTAGGATTGCAGCGCCGCTACAGCGAGATCTACCACATGGGCATGCAGATGATCCGGCGCGGCGCATTGGGACGCGTCACGCACTGCTATGCGCATTGGAATCGTAACAGCGATTGGCGGCGTCCCGTGGCCGACGCGAAACTGGAGCGCTTGATCAACTGGCGCATGTACAAGGAATATTCCGGCGGCCTGATGGCCGAGTTGGGATCGCATCAAATGGACATCGCGGGATGGGCGTTCCAGGCCGATCCGCGCTCGGTGATCGGCACGGGCGGCATCGATTATTGGAAGGACGGCCGCGAAGTTTACGACAACGTCAGCGTGATTTTCGAATATCCCGAGGGACAAAAAGCCGTTTTCACGTCGATGCTGAACAATCAGCATTACGAATTCGGCGAACACTTGTGCGGCGACGGCGGCACGATGGAGTTGACCTTGGCGGGTCCCAGCGGCACCGGAACGTTTTGGGTGGAACCGAAAGCCAAGGCCACGGCGGCCGCCGGGAAAGCGAAAGAACAATGGTGGGCCGGCGCGACGGTCAGCGCCAGCGCGACGCAAAAGGGCATGCCGATTTTCCCGGATGAAATCGGCGAAGACATGCCGTTCATGGATCGCGAGCGCGCCTTCGGACGCCGCTGGTTAGCGCAGCGCGGATGGTACGAGGTCACCGAACCGAAGAATCCGGTGGGCACGCAGTTCGAGCATTTTTTCATGTGCATTCGCGAAGGCAAGCATCCGTTGTCGGACATCAACGTGGGCGCCTCAGACGCCGAAGCGGTGGTTTACGCGAATCAAGCGATGGACGAGAATCGCCGGGTGTTCTGGCCGAAATATCGGGACCAAAAGGGCTAGAACAAAAGCAACCGCAGATGAACGCAGATAAACGCAGATTCGGAATTGTGTTATCTGCGTTCATCTGCGTTTATCTGCGGTTGCTTTCGTTTGGTCTTGCCGCGCAGGAAATCCGCTATGAGGCTTCCCATGTTTCCATGGGAAGCGAATATCAAATCGTGGTCTACGGACCGAATCGCGCGGTTCTCGCCGAAGCGTGCGAGCAAGCGTTCGCCGAGATCGATCGCCTGGACGATTTGCTCAGCAACTACAAACCGCAGAGCGAACTTTCGCGCGTGAATGCGACGGCCGCCAAAGGTCCCGTGAAAGTCACGCCCGAGTTCTTCGACTTTCTTCGCGTCTCCGACGAGTTTCGCCGCCAAACGTTCGGCGCCTTCGATATCACCCTGGGACGCGGCCGGCTCTCGCTCGATACGCGCAACTCCACCGTCGAGTTCACGACTCCAGAAGTCAAACTCGATCCCGGCGGCATCGGCAAAGGACTGGCCGTCGATCACGCCATCGACATTTTGAAAGCGGCCGGCATCAAGCGCGCGCTGGTGAGCGCCGGGATGAGCACGATCAACGCGATCGGCACGCCGCCGGGCGAAGATCAAGGATGGAAGATCACGATTCGCTCGCCGAAATCGAAGGACATCGCGGCGGCGACGGTATATCTGAAAGACAATTCGTTGAGCACGTCCGCAACGTACGAGAAGGGCCGCCACATCATCGACCCTCGAACCAAAAAGCCCCCGGAAAATGGTGTCGAGGCCGTTTCGTCGATGGCCATCACCGGAACGGAGTCCGACGCAATCACGAAATGCTTTTTTGTTCTCGGGCGCCAGGGCGCCTCCGCGTTTTTGCGCGCGCATCCCAGCGATCGCGCGTTGGTGTGCGACCCGGAATGCTCCTGGGTGAAGTGAGTCGCTAGCGGTTTTCCTGGCGGAATTGCCACACCGACGAGCGGATCGCGCGACCCACTGCCAGAATCTTGCCGTCGCTCGTCCATGACGGATAAATCACATCGCCTGGGAATTGCACGAGCACGATCTGCGCGTTTCCCTTCGCGGGATCGATGATCGCGACGTGATAAAAGAAAAGACCCGCCGTGCTGACGGCGGCCAGGATGCGCCCGTCTTTTCCGATCGAGCCCGGCAGCAGTGGGTGGTGACTCAGCGCGCCGCCCTGCGGAAAATGCAGCGGAATCGATTGCGGCTCGCCGCCGTTGATTCCCACCCACACCAAGCGCGGCTCGGCTTCGTTGAGCTTTACCAAAAGTTTCGACCCGTCCGGATGCACCGTGACCGAATCTCCGGCGGTCAAGCGAACCGGTTGTCCGCCGCCGGCGGGAACGCTCCAAATGGATCCGCCGGCCGAATAGTAAAGCGTGCGGCCATCCGCGGACGCCGTGAGGCATTCGATACCCGGCCGCGAAGAAAACTTTCCGGCGGTCGCCGTCTCCGATAGTCGCCGCACCACGCGACCGTCCGTGAGCGAAGCAATCGCGATCACCTGTTGCGCGCCGCTGCCGATCAAGAACGCGAGCTGCGAGGGCGTGCCCGGCAACACCACGGCGGGCATCGAGGTTTCCTCGGTGGTTTGAATCAACGGCTGCGGATCTTTTCCGGGAGCCGCGGCCAACAAGCGCGGATGTCCGGCGAATGGGATCGTCACGAGCGCGCGTCCGTCGGCGAGCATCAGCGGATGCATGGGACGAACCACCACGTGACTGAGTCCGCTGCCGGGCATTTGCTCCGGCGCGCCGCCCGACGTGGGGAATCGAAGCACGTCGGAGCCGGGCTCGTATTGGTCGACGTAGAGACTGCCGTCCGCGCCGACGTCGCCTGAGAGCGCCGCGAGCGTCAAGGGCAGAGAAGGCTGAACTGACCCAAACCCGGAGCGGGGAATCGCCACCAGTTGGGCGAGATCGCCCGGTTTCCTCACCACGAACACGAGATTGTGAACCGAATCGAGCGCGATGAACGGCGGTTTCAGTGGCAGCTCCGTATCCAATTGTCGCAAGCGGCCCGAAGCAACATCCATCAGGTAGAGATGGCTGGTTAATTCAAGCGGCGCGCCAGCGCCGTTGAGCGGATGTCCGAAGAACACGGCGTCGCGGCCGTCTGAGAACGCGCGGATGTAAAACACATCGTCGTCTTCCACCGCGGCCGGCAGCGTTTCGCTGTGCCCGCTTTGCGGCCAGAAGCGGAAAATCTGATGTTGCCGGTTGGCGTTGACTTTTGTCGCCAGCAAGCTGCCGTCGGGCAACGCTTCGGGCCGCGACGCGCCTTCCAAAACCAAACGCTCTTCTCCTCCCAGACTCGGAATGCTGAAGATGCCGCGGGGCGAATCGAGCATGCGCGCGAAGAAAATCGTACTTCCGTCGGCACTCCAACTGATCGTCGCGGCGCCGCCCTGCGAAATGTCCTTCGTCAGAACGTTCCAATTGCCCGTTTGCGGATTGATCGCCGCCACCTGTGACTCCGAGCCGACATGCACCGTGTACGCGACGGTGCGGCCATCGGGCGACACGCGCGGAAACCCGGCGAGGGAAGGACCCGGCAGGATTGTGCCTGACCACATCGGCGCGGAGTTCTGGCGCGCGTGCCACAGGTATCCTCCAAGGGCTGAGGTTGTGATGAGCAGGGCCCAGAACGCCGCAAGCGTAAGCGCGCTCCGAGGCTTGGAACGTCCTGCCGCCGCCGCGGCCCGCAGCCCACTCGTGCTGCTTGTAGCCGACGCCGCGTCGAGCGCGAAAGCGAGGTCGCGCGCCGATTGAAAGCGCATCTCCGGCGATTTTTCTAAACAATGCTGGACAATTCGCCCAAACGCCACTTGTTCGAGCTCCGCCGGCTCGCTCGTGAGAATCGCGTGCATCGTGGACGCCGCAGAGTCGGCGCGAAACGCCCGGCGTCCGCTGAGCATTTCGTAGAGAATCGCGCCGAAGCTGAAGATGTCGGAGCGATGATCCGCTTCTTCGCCGCGAACTTGCTCGGGCGACATGTAGCCGACCGTGCCGAGCACGGCGCCCGGTTGCGTGCCGGCGCTGATAGTCGCGGCATCGGGCTGCACGGCGACTTTGGCCAATCCGAAATCGAGAATCTTCACGCGGCCGTCGCCGGTGACAAAGAGATTCTCGGGTTTCAAATCGCGATGCGTGATTCCTTTGTCGTGCGCGGCGGCGAGTCCGCGGGAAATCTGCTGGGCGTAGTCGATCGCCTTCCGTTGCGAGATCGCGCCGGTGTCGCGCAGGGTTTGTCCCTCCAGCAATTCGTAAACGACGTATGGCACGCCGTCCTGCTCGCCGATATCGAAAATCGTGAGGATATTGGGATGATTCAGCGCAGAGACGGCGCGCGCCTCCTGCTCGAAGCGGCGCAATCGCTCGGGATGATGCGCGAACTCCGCGGGCAATACTTTGATCGCGACGTCGCGGGTGAGCCGCGTGTCCCGCGCGCGATAAACCTCGCCCATTCCGCCCGCACCGATGGCGGTCAGGATTTCATAGGGTCCAAGACGCGCACCGGAGGCCAAAGCCATGGGGACCGATTGTCTCATGGAATTTTGCGGTCCACACCGAGATAGCCCAGAAACATGCGCGGCAATTCACGGCGAAGCGCTTCGTCGTCGAGAGGCGTGACCTGGCCGAACATCGGCGCATGGTTAAACAAAATCAGTTCGCGCAACGCGAGCGCAACCATCACCATGGCAAACGCGACGGCTTGTTCCGCGTCGGGATGACCGATTTCGTCGCGCCACAGCAGAAACAGGTCCTGCACTCGCTTCACACCTTGGATTTCCAGCGCCATCTTGCGGCGCACGAAAGCGGAATTCAAGTGCGCCTGCGAATACAACACCGAGGCGCGGATCAAACCAGTGCGCGCGCGAAAGCCCTGGATCATATTGCCGATCCACAGGGCGGTGAACGCGTGGATGCCGAGCTTGCGGATCGCTTCGGTGTCGATCGGGCGGGCCAATTCTTCCTTGCTGACGCCGGCGAAACGCTCGAAGACGGCGGCCATCAACGCGTCCTTGTCGGGGAAGCGACGGTAGACGGTGGCGGGCGCGAGGCGCGCGTTTCGGGCGATGCGTTGCAGTGTGGCGCCTTCGATTCCATGCTTCTCCAGCACCGCTTCGGCGGCATCGAGCATGCGCTGGAGCGTCTCGCGGCTACGGGCCTGAGTGGGCGGAGGCGGCTTGGGCTTGCGCGGCATGGGTCGATTGTAAGCGATTCTGCCCTTGACATCGATAAAATGCGAATGTAGAATCACGTTCACATTATGGAACCTACCCCAGCCAAGCAACCATGCTACCTGCGCAGCGCGGGCAGTCCCGCGTTTGCGCGCTATTGCAAAGAAGTCTACGGCGAGAGTTTGAATCAATACGGAACCGCCGACATCGCGCAGTTGACCTTGTTGCTCGACACTCTGGCCTTGACGCCGGGGAGTCGGGTGCTCGACGCGGGATGCGGCACAGGCGAAACCACCGCTTGGCTGTGCCGCCAAAGCGCTGCGCATTTTACGGGCTTCGACAAATCGGAGCAAGCCATCGGCCACGCGCGAACGATCGGCGCGCCGGCGAACGGCCGCTTGGATTTTCAGGTCGCCGACATGGACGCGCTCGAGTTTCCGGCCGCGTCGTTCGACGCCGTGATTGCGGTGGAATCGCTGTATTTCCCGAAGGACCTGGCGGCCACGATCGGCGCCATGAAGAACTTGTTGCGCCCCGGTGGATGCATGGGACTATTTTTCACGCACGTCGCCGAGACCAAGGCTGGCCCGGCTGAAACGAAGCTGGGAGTCGCGCTCGCGGCCAACGATCTGCACCATACGGCGCATGATCTCACCGAAAGCGATCGCCGCTTCTGGCAGCGGTCCAGGGAAACGGCCGAGGCTATGCTTTCTGAGTTTGAAGCGGAAGGGAACGCCGACCTGCTGCACCTCGGCGAAACCACCGCCGTGCTAGGAATGATCGAAAAGTGCGGACACGCCCGCTATCTTTACGACGTTCGGGCATAGCGAGCTACGGACGCTTCGGTGTCAAGACGTTCGGCGGCGGATCGACGAAATAGTCGTCGTTGAACTTCAGCGGATAATCCGCCTTCATTTTGTCGAGCGTGC
>JAJPHL010000004.1 GCA_021325275.1 Terriglobia bacterium
CCTTTTACCGAAGATCTTCGTGGCTATACCGAAATCGCCAGTGGCGCCGCTACCCGATGAATCTGTTCTTTCTCTCCGACAGGCTCCGAGGCTGACCCCTTTTCCCCTGGGAAGCCCTTTCCCGGCGCGGATGGCAAGCTGCACAAAGTCACCTCGGTGTTTTCCGATCAGTTCTTCAACTCATTCCTCGACTGGAATGGGCAACCTATATGCGGTGTGCTATGGAACGTGCATATCGGTGTCTGGGCTACTGGGACAACAGTCTCGACCGCGACCCAGACGGAAGTGTGGTAAATGGGAATCCGAGCGCTGGCCCCTCCGTCTATCATCGCCCTGATACTGGTGTCGAGTGCCAACAGCCAACAGTCGGCGAACTCTCCGAACTTGGCAAAATCCCTGTGCGACATCGACCAACTCAGGCGCGAAAGAGCGATCAACATGGTTACACGCTCACCTGACCGTTACCTTCCATTGCTCCTCGAGTGGACCCGAAACCCGCCCCCTGGGATCGGCCTGGGCTCAACGAATTTCGATGTCTCATTGGCGGAGATCTTTGGGCGACTTCGAACGACGGAGGCCGTTCCGTTTCTCATCGATCATATTACCGTCGTCGGCGGTGCCAGCGCTTCCATTTGGAACCGACGGATCGAGATCATTGAGAAGAATTTACCAGCGATCCATGCGCTCGTTGAGATCGGCTCGCCCGCGACGCCGCCATTGGTGGCAGCGCTGGATCGGATGCCCTATCGTTCGGGAGGCCCTGCCTACGAACAGCGATTCGCGATCGTCGTGGCTTTGGCTCTGATGAAGGATCCCCAGGCGGCGCCAGCTCTTCGGAAGGAACTTGCGCGACCGACAAGGGAACGTCGCCTCGCCCACGATGCGCTCGAGGAGATGGGCCTTCTGCCGCGGCAGAACTGAAATGCGGAGCGCGGGGGAGCGCGGGGACATCCCCTTTGCCCATCAACGACGTCAATAAAGACAATTCAGTGAATGACGACGCAGAAACGAAAAATAGCCAGACTCTCATACCATGCGCGACAGCGATTTCAAATCTAATCTTATTTCCCTCGCAGCCTTAGCTGCACACCTTGCCCTTCCGGGCCTCGGCCACGGCCAGTCGGCCGAGGCCTTGCCGAGCGCACGCTTAGACCTCTGCGCGGTTTTTCAGGATCTCGAATCGTACAGGGACAAGCTTCTTGAAGTCACAGGAACCCTGACAACAGGCAAGGAGTTGGCTGGCGGGTTGACTGACGCAAAATGCGACCATAAATTGGTCACTGACGGATTCGTTTGGCCGGTTGCTCTCGATGTCGTGACGACAGAAGACCAAGCGGTTAAGGGGATTGTTCCTTTTGAGACCGATCTAGACAGCGTGCGGAACGCCTACAGGAAAGCAAAGGAATTGGCAGGCGAGCAGAATCGCTCTGTGAAAATGACGCTCGTAGGCTATTTGCGGCTTCCAAAGAAGTACCAACGGGTCCGGGTTCGCAATGGGCTCGGGCCAGACGATTTTACCTACATGGGAAACGGTTTTGGTCACATGGGTTTCTTTCCTGGCGAACTAATAGTTCGCAGGGTAATTAAGGTCGAGCTCGACAGCCAAGAAAATCCTCCCGTGAAACCAAGTAAGGGAAAAACGGGGGGAAACGGGATCAGCGCGCGTTGCTCCATTTTTCTGAGGGATTCATGCAGATTGGGAAAACGCGGTCAGCGCGGCTTGCTCCGATTCATGCAAATTGATCTGCCTAGCCGTTTTTCGAGGCGCATTTCACCCAACTTTCCCCTCGCCATTCTGATGATCGCGTGAATTTAAGAAATAGGTTGCTCAGATCTGGGAGCCGACTATTTCCCGCATTTCCAGACTAGGACGTGATGCATGTCGCTCACTCGCCGCAAGCCATCAACAGCGGCGTGGAGAACGCACCGGGATCGGATAAACGTAACAGCGTGTGCCCGATTCCCGCGACGCCGCCCATTAAATCCGGAGCCTCCGGCGCATTCGCTAAACTGCAAGGCCATGGGAGACGCCGCGACGGGTATCGCTCGATCGCTTCTTCCGCGGCTCTTTGCGCCGCGGCGATTCGCGAAGGATCGCCCGAGTACAGCAATACGTCGATAGAGCCGAACAATCCGTGACACAGGCAGCATCGCCACCAGTTGGGCAATGCGCTTACAACCGTGTCGAGGGCCGTCGCCGCTTGCATCGTGTATTGCGCGGCGCTGTTTGGCTGCGCGGCGGTGAGCTCGGCGGCGCGGAGGCGCGAGAAGGCGATGCCGGCGGCGCCGTTGCACCAGGAGTCGCTGTAGTCGATGTGCGGTTTGGCCGCCGACCAAGCGCGGAAATCCGCCCAGTTGCCCCGCTCCGCACTGAAGCAACTTTGCTCGTAACGAAATCCTTTTTCGGCGGCGGCGCGATAGCGATGATCGCCGGTGGCGCGCCAAAGTTCCAGCAATGCCCAGGCGATTCCGGCCGCGCCGTGGCCCAAACCCGTAAGATCGGGACGCCCGGGCCTCGCCGCAATTTCCGCGGTTTTCCAGGACCATCCGAATTCCCGTGGGCGCGCCGCAGCGAGGAGAATTTCCCCTTGACGAACCGCCGCCTCCAACAAATCGGGAGCGCCGGCCAGCCGGTGAAGGCGAAGCGCTGCAATCAGCACGCCTGCCGTGCCGGCGATCAAGTCGCATTCGGTCTCGGGCGGAAGCGCGAATAACCGTCGCGCCAGTTCGAGGGCCGGCTCCAGAAACGGCTCGCCGAAATCGGCGAGCGCCACCGCTACACCGCACGCGCCCAGGTACAAGCCGAGCGGTGCGTGCGCCGGAAAGCGCGTGGCGCGCGAATCGACCTGCGAGAGCGCTTGCCGCAAGGCTCCTGTCGCGCTGTTGGTGAAAAGTTTTTCTCCGGTGGCGCGTGAAAGACGCGCCAGAAACCACGCCACTCCGCTCGTTCCACTGTAAAACGACGGATTGAGCGCGCGAAAACCCACTTCCGCGTCCGCATACACGCCGAGCCAATTGCAGCGGTCGCCGTCCCAAATGGCGTCGCCGCAAAGACGGGCTCCGATGCGGTCGGCGAGTTCAAGAAAGGTCGGCATTAGGCAAGAAACGGGAAATCATAAACGCGCCGGGAGCCGGGACCGAGATAGGGACGCTCCGGATCAAGCCCGCGACTCCGAAACTGCGCGTGCAATTCGGCCAGCCGCTCGTCCGCACTTTCCAGGCCGCGCTCGTGACACGCGATCAGCGCGGCGGCGACGATGTCGCAGCGGTTCATCCCGAAACTCTTTCCATCGGGCGTGTCTTCCGCCAGCGCCAAGCCATCGGCCAGTCGTTGCGTGAACAAGGGAATATCGGGCGACAGCGTGTCGGCGATCTCCGGATAGAGGCGGCCGAGGAGTCGCGTGAGAAACGCATAGTAGCGGCGATTCACGTAGAGCACGGCCGCATCGCTGCGGCCGTACATTTCGGTGCGATTGCCGCACTTGAACATGAAAGGGATTTGAAAACGATTCAACTCGCGCGTCAGCCCGGACATCAAGCGCGGCGCGCCGTTCGCGGAAATGTTCCAATACAGGCGGAGGATGTCGCGATTCTCTTCGTCGTGACTGACCGTTTCCCCGAACGCCATGTAAAAGCCGGCCTGTTCGGTGGTGGATTCCCGCTGCATTTGAATCACCGCCAGACACTCTTCTTTGGCGTGAAATCCCGGACCCTTGTCGGCCAGGTAATGTCCCGGCAAAAACCAGCGCGTGATTCCGTTGCGCGACGCCAGGATCTTTCCCGAAGGATGGGTCTGCTCGATCTTCCATCCTTGGTCGTGAATCGTGCGCGACGAATTGGCCGCCTGGAGTTCCTGCACTAACGCTCGATCCAACGGTTGCTGCGCGGGCCGATAGTAGGTCCCGATGAAGCGGTGCGAGTAGCACAAACGATAGAGAGACTCGGTCAATTCCTTTTGCAGCGAGTCGCCGCGAGTTTCCACAACGTGTCCGGCGCAGGAGAATGCGCTGCGCGAGAGAACGCGGAAGGCTTCCAGAATTTCGTTCATGCCTCGGCTCCGAAAAACATTTCGACCGCCGCTTCCGGCGAGGCCAGCATATTCACCGACGCTTGCAGCAAGCGGACCGACTTGGCGGTCATGGACTCGGAACGCTGCTGACTCTCCCACGCCGTTTGCACCAGGCGGGCCGCCGCAAGTTTGACGGCGCGCGGCAACGATTCGGCGGGCTCTTTGTAGCTCTCCCAAAAGTCCCGCATCCGCGGTGCGACTTCCGCCGCCGGAGAATCGAGAGGCGGAGTTCGCCTGGATGGCGCCGGGCGATGGCCTTGCACCCAGACGGACAAATATTCCTGCAAAATACCGGCGGCGTCCCACAGCGGATCGCCCCAGCCACACATTTCCCAATCGATAAATTTGGGCGTGCCATTTTCCGCGACCAGGCAGTTGTCCCATTTCATGTCGCCATGCACCAGGGTGTCCGATTGCCACGACGCGCGGAGTTCATCGAGCGCCTCGCCCACGGCGGTTTCGCGCTTCACCACGCGCATCAGTTCGGCATTGGCCGCGCTCACGCGATCGAAATTGCGTTCGGATTTTCGATGCAACGAGAGGATCCAGGGATCATGCATTCGAAAACCGGAGATCGTGGTGCGCAGGGCGCTCGATTCCTGGCGCAAACGGCGCAAGGACTGCCCGACGGAAGCAGCGTGGTCTTCTCGCCGCGCGGAGTCCAGCAATTCCAACACGAAAACCAAATTGTCCGCGTCGTAGACGTAACACTGCGGAACCATCTCGCGGAGAAAACTCAGCCGGGGATCGCTGCGAATCGCCGAATAAACGCCCGCTTCGCGCTCCATGGACTCCAATATCTCGGGCGTCCATTTCATCACTTGTTTGACGACGTAACCGGGAAAAGGTCCACGGCTGACCCGGAAGACTCGATTCCGCCGGGAAAGCTCGTGGACCTTGAAGTCGCCGTCTACAAACGAAGACGCACTCACCAAGCCGCGCTCCATCAAGTAGTGCGGCAAGTCAGCGGCGCTGAGAACCATGATCCTGGGAAACTACATCCGCGGCAGATCGATCCAGCCAGCGGCTTTCTTTTCGTGTTTATGATGCGGCGGATGATGGGGCTTGTGCGGCCCATCGGAATCGCGACACGTGGGATCGCCGCAGGTCTGGCAGTCGGGAACGTTTCTAGCGCCATCGGAATCCTTGCACGTGGGATCGCCGCACGTTTGGCAATCGGTCAGGGCATTCGGGCCATCGGAATCCTTACATGTTGGATCGCCGCACGTTTGACAATCGGTAAGGGCATTCGCGCCATCGGAATCCCTACACGTGGGATCGCCGCACGTTTGACAATCGGTAAGGGCATTCGCGCCATCGGAATCCCTACACGTCGGATCACCGCAGGTTTGGCAATCGGTTGCGGCAGGATGTGCCGCAATCAAGCTCTGATCGGCGGCTAACAAATCGCGATACTCGTTGAGAATCGAACCGGCTAGAAGGGCTTCGGTGGGCGGGGTGGTGAAGGTATTGCGCTCCGTGCTCTGCATGGGGGGCTCCCTTTGGAGTTGAGTCGCTTGCGAAGCGCATGTTACCACGCCCGGGATCGCGCCTACTATTTAAATCTCAACATCCAGATGCTGCCGACCCGCTCCTCTAGCGTAACCACGGCCTTGTCGCCGGCGACGTAAAGGTGACGCGCGTTTTGACGCATCCGTCGCGCGGGATCGTGCAGATGCAGAAGCGCGAACGGTTTTCCGGCAGGTCTTTGAGTGGCGGGATCCATGAGTTGAGCCCAGATACATCCGAATCCATCGCGATCCGAGACGAAGTACAGAACTTTTCCGTCCGAGGACCAATGCGGCTGAAAGTCGTAGGTGCCGGAACTGGTCACCGCGACCCATTCACTCGCCGTCGCAGGCGTGGAGGGATGGAACGGCGCGACCATCAACTGCTGTCCGGCGGGCCACTCCTTCGTAAAACTGATCCATTTGCCATCGGGAGAAAACGATCGCGGATAGAGGCTGCTCGAGGAATCCGACATGTACTTAGAGACGTGTCCGGACGCAAGGTCCACTGTCTCAATGCCTTCTTTTGGCTTGTCGGTGTCCACGACCAGAAGCCTCGATTGATCCGGAGACCAGGCATTGGTGACAAACGCTCTTGAACTGAATGGGCGAGCCGTCCCGCCTTGCACGGAAATGATCATTCCGCGATCGGGATTGCGCTGAAGATACGCAACCTGCGAACCGTCGGGACTGATCATGGGACTTTCTCCGCTGGCCAGAAATTGTTCTTTCCCGCTGGTCAGGTTCTTGATCCAAACTTCCAACTGCCCCGAACGGCGCGAGTAAAACGCCAGCATTTTTCCATCGTTGGAGAGCGATCCGTACCCGTCGTCGGCCAGATCGGTGGTGAGCCGCTGCAACGGTCCCGCCACTTTTGCGTGCCCGTTGTCGATCGGTACAGCGTAAATGTCCAAATTCCGCGCGATGCTCGAAAAAGCCAAGCTGCCATCGGCGGCCACCGAAGGCGTTTCTTCCTGCGTGGTGCCGAAGGTCAGCCGCCGTGGCGCGCCCGTCACTTGCCAATTGCGAAAGGAAAAAGGCGCTTCGAAAACATTTACGGAATTGTCTTCTTGGCGCCAGGAAAAGACCACGCTATCCTGACGCCATCCGCTGGCCTCCGAAGTGTGGAAGATCTCAGGATTGAATTCCGCCGTTGCGGCCGTGACTTCTTGCGCCGGGCCGCTGCCATCGGCCGCCGTGACCCACCAGCCCCGATGCGGCACCGAACGGCCTTCCACCGACCCTGCTTCTTTCGATCCCCAGAAGAGAATGTGCGATCCATCGGGCGTCCACAAGGGACGCGTGGCAATCACAAAATCGGAGCGCAAGCGGCGCGGCGTGCCGCCCGCGGTGTCGAGAACGTAGATGGCCGCCGAGCGCGGCACCGCGGGAATTTCGCGGAGAGGTTCGCCGGTCCAATAGGCGATTTGTTTTCCGTCCGGGGAAAAGCGCGGACGCCGGCCGCCGTCGGCCAAGCGATGCTCCTGCCCACCCAGCGCCGGAACCGTGTATAGTCCGCCGCCCTCGCGGTCGGAGTGAAATGCGACTTGAGTGGAATCGGGTGAAAACGCGGGCTCGGTATCGTCGGCGGGATCGCGCGTCAAACGAATCGGATCGCCGCCGCCCACCTGGCGAACCCAAATGTCCAGGTTCGATTCTCCGGCGCGATCGGAAGCGTAGGCCAGCATTTTCCCGTCGAGCGAGACGGCCGGCTGAATGCTCAGTCCCGAGTCCGTGGTCAAACGCAATGGCGCGGGATTGGAAGACGGCGGAAACAAACGGTCCTTGAAAATCCAAACCAGCGCAGCTGCACCGAGCGCGGCCAGAAAGATCGCGGCGGTAATCGCGGCGGAAATCCAACGCGGCCGCTTCGGCTTGGAAGCGAGCGGCAACATCATCATTTGCGATCCACTGAGGGAAGCGGCCGGCAAATGCCCGAGATCCCGCGCCAATCGCCGAAGATCGGTGCCAAACTCCGCCGCGCTCTGATAACGCAGCTCGCGATCTTTCTCCAGCGCTTTGGCAATGATGTCGTCGATTCGCGCGGGCAGCAGCGGATTGACCTGCGACGCCGGGACCGGCTGGCGATTCAAGATGGCTTCTTGAATCACGCCCGGCGTGGCTCCGGGAAAGGCGGGCCGCCCCGTTGACATCGCGTAGAGCACCGAGCCGAAGGAAAACACATCGGTGCGCGCATCCAGTTTTTCGCCGCGCACCTGCTCCGGCGACATATACGTCACCGTGCCCATCACCGCACCCGGCTGCGTGAGCGCCGACAGAGTCGCGCCGCCGGTCAGCGCATCGTCCTCGACGGTCATGGCCAAGCCGAAGTCCAAAATTTTCGCTTGGCCCTGAGTGGTGATGAAAATGTTGCCCGGCTTGATGTCGCGATGGCCCATTCCCTGCGCGTGCGCCGCGGCAAGACCGTTGGCAATCTGAATGCCCCAATCAAGAATCAGCTCCACCGTAAGCGGCTGGCCGCCGACGCGCTGTTGCAGCGTTTCGCCCTCGAGAAACTCCATGACGATGAAGGGTTGCCCTTCATGCTCGCCCACTTCGTAGATCGTGCAGACGTTGGGATGATTCAAGGCCGCGGCCAAAACCGCCTCGCGGCGAAAGCGCGATCGCGCGCCCGAGCTGCGCGCACAGTCGTCGGAAAGAAACTTGAGTGCCACCGGGCGGCTGAGCTCGGTGTCCTCGGCCTGGTAAACCACACCCATCCCGCCGGATCCTAGCTTCTTCAATACGCGATAATGCTCAATGACCTTCCCGATCATTGTGCTGCCGGTTCGCCTGCCATTCCGTTATGAGAGTCTCTGAGAATCAGTGCGATTATACATGGTATCCTCTTTGCGCCTATGCAACCGCCCACCTCTACCTACAGCAAGATTCGCTTTATCGGCTACGCCATTCCCACGAACCCAGGCAACTCGAAGCCCGCGCCTCCGCCCGCCACAGCGGGGACGTATATGGGCGACCTCGATAACACCACCGACATCACCGCGCGCGTACAGGTGATGAAAAACGCCGTCGATACGGCGAAGGCCAGTTTGCCGCCCGATCCTCCCGGAGAAGTGATCAACGTTTTCGTCGCGCCGGAGTTCTTCTTTGGCGGGCGGCGCGGCGCGTATATTTGGGATCCCATCTTCAAAACTGAAGGGGACCCGCTCATCACGCTGCAAACGCAATTGGCCGCCGCGTTCCCCGTGGCGGATTATCCGGATTGGACGTTCGTCTGCGGCACCATGCCCTCGGCCCGCGTCGTGGAATGGGAGAAAGTTGCCGACGAACCACTCACCAACGTTCGCAACAATGTGGTCCGAGGATTGACTGAACAATGGGACGCCGCCTTCGGTCCGATGCAACAGGCGATCCAAGTCATGTTGGTGGGATTCATTCAGAATTGCCGCGCGAATCCGAGCCTGACCGTTCACTGCCGTTCCGTCGTCCACAGCAACATCGGTCTCGGGCTCTTTGACGACGAACAGATTGTTCAAACGCTGAATACGCAGAAGACTTTCGCTTCCTATGAGGACTTCGTGCTCTATGACCCATCGCGAACCGCCGAGTTCATGGGGCCCGCGGTGATCACCGAGCCGATGGTTGCCTATCCGAACATCGACCTATCGAACGGCGATCTGAAGCGGGCGGCCGACGACAACTACGCGATTTTCCGCCAATTCATCAGCCCAACAGGATGGTTCAACATGGGCGTGGAGGTTTGCCTGGATCACAATAACTACCGCTTGCGCCGGAACATCGTCAACAATCCATTTCATCCGCCGAAAAACGCGGACCCAACACTGCGCTTGGCCAGCGCGATCCATGTGCACATCATTCCGGCGATGGGCGGATTCATTATTCCTCCCGCGATTGCCGCGGGCGCGGATGGTTTCGTTTTCAACTGCGACGGACAATTCGCCATTGGCGATCCGAATAACGCGGGGACACCGACCGTCGCGACAACAGACACGGCTAACGTCAACTTGAATTGCCTCTTCGTGGACTACAACTACGTAGATTCCCAACAAACGACCTATCAGGCCCACACGCAGTTTGCCCGCGTCGCAACACCGGCGCATACCGGCGATCCGCACGACGGAAACGCCACGACGGTCGAGCTGACCGCGAACGACGCCGCCGACGTCAGTGTGGTCCCGGTGAAACCGCCGGCGGCCGTGACATTGGATCATTATTTTGCCGGCGGTCCGGGCGCCATCCACATTTACGGCGCCACGACGCCGCTCGAAATTAGCAGCGTCCCGCAACTCACGCCGCTCGCGCCGCCACAGGGATGACGAGGAATTTACACTGAAAATCTTTCAGTTGATTCGATGGGCGCCTGTACCGTGATTCAGAGCTCTCTATTGCAGCCTCAAGGCTGGCGGACGTACCTCGACCCTAGAAACTGCAGCATTGCCGGCCGGCCTTGCGCATCAAGGTTGAACGTGACCAGCGACGGCCGATTCCACTCGGCGTTCCAGTTCGCGCGGAACGTGTCATAGTTCCAGTGCTCCAGCGTGCCCGCGCGAGCCACGCCATAACGAATCTGCAGTTTTCCCTCGGAGAACGCGATTTCCACGCTTCCATGCAGAGGATCGCTGTACGTGCCCGCGTATTTTTCCAATGCCAGCGACGGCGATGTGCCCGTGACGCGCCGCGACTCCTGGCGTTTCTGCGCTTCCTCGGCAGTTTTCTCCAGATCGCCGTAGAGTTTCAGAAATTCCTTGCTCCAATCGTGATCGTGGCGGCCGGCGTAGCGATCGAACACCGTATACATGATCGCGTGACGAAGTTCGCCGTTCGCGAGATTCCCTAGCGCATACACACCCAGGCGTTCGTCGCGGATCAGCCCGTGAATCGCGATCATCCCATCGATGCTTCCGGTGTGGAAATCCACCGCGCGGCCTTGATAATCCTGCTGAAACCAGCCCAAGCCATAAGTCATCCAGTGCGGCTTCACCAACGCTGTGGTGGGATACTGGTCTCTCGGCGCGATCACCTGCGGCTTGAAAAGTTCGGCGGCCGTCGCTTCGCTCAGCAAACGCGTCCCGTTCGGACCGCCGACAACGCCGCCATCGATCAAAAACTGCATCCACTTGGACATGTCGGCGACGCTCGACCACACCGAGCCGGCCGGCGCCACCGAATCCACACTGGTGCTCTCAACAACCAACACTCGACCATTCACCACTTGGTGCGGCGAAGCGATGTTGCTGCGTTGCGCCCGCATCCGAAGCACCGGGATGGTGTCGTGCATTTCCAGCGGATCGAAGATGCGAGTCTGGATCATCTGCTCCCAAGTTTTTCCACTGGCGGCTTCGATCACCGCGCCCGCGGTCGCATACATGATGTTCTGGTAAATGAAGCTGGATCGAAACGAGTAGGCGGGCTCGATCAGACGAAGCCGGCGAATGATCTCGTGCGCCGAGTTGTTCTGGCCCACCCAGAGGAAATCTGCGTTCCCCAGGCCGCTGCGGTGCGTTAACAGATCGCGCACCGTGAGCTCGCGTGTGACATAAGGGTCCTTGAGTTGAAACCACGGCAAATACTTGATGACCGGATCGTCCCAATTCAGCTTTTTCTCGTCAACCAGCATGCCGATCAGCGCGGCGGTCATGGCCTTGGTCGTGGAACCGATCGCGAACAAGGTGTGCTCGTCGACCGGCTCGCTGCGTCCTTGTTCGCGCACTCCGAAACCCTTGGCCATGACCAGACGACCGTCTTTGACGACCGCCACCGCCAACCCAGGAATGCGCCAATCCTTCATGGCGGAAGCGACGTATGAGTCAAAGCCGTCGAGCGGCGCAGCCGGAGTTGAGCTTTGCGCCACGGCAGGCGTCGCCAGCAAAGCCGCAGCCAAGAGGATTTCGAACGCCCGTCGAGTAAGAGTCAGCGATGATGGCATTTTATTTTCTCCAGTCCTTACGCCTCAGTAGCGCCATTGATGTGTGTCTTCACCGGCCGGAGCTTCGCGAAGAACCTGCTCGGCCATTTTCCTGACGTACTCGGCCCACGTGTAAGCGTGCCAGGAATGACCTTTCATGGGCCGTCCGTAGGTGAAGTCGGCTTCGTAATGCGGATCTTGGGTCGCTTTCAGGAAATCCTGGAACGAGTACACCGCGAGGTTGAGATAAAAATCGTCCATGTCGCCGCAGAAGAAATGAAGTTTCCCCATCAACTTGGGACCGAGCGATTTCCAGTTCTTTTCCGCATACGCGCGCAGGTCGTAGCCATGATCGCGCATATAACGCGCCACATCGTGATTGATTTTTCCGGTGAGCTTGTCCCACAGCGCGATCGGATAGCCGTCTTCCCCAATCGGCCCATAAATCGCTTCCCAACCCTCGAGTTGATAACCGGAACGCCCCTTTGAGCCGAGCACTTCTTCGAAGCGGCTCATGTCGCGCATCGTCCAAACATCTTGTCCGTTGACGGCGCGTTTGAAGGGACGCTCGGCGGTCGTGAACGGGCCGATCGAAACGGCAAAAGCGTTTTCGTCTTCATAAATATTGGCGAGTTGATCGTTGCGAAAATCGATGGGATCGGGTTGCAGCACCCAGGCGCCGCCGAAGAAATCCGGATGATAGAGTTCGAGCGCCAGCGTTTGCCATCCACCCGTCGAGGCGCCTTCCAGTTGCCGCGCATATGCTTTCGGGATCATCCGGAATTTTTTCTCCAGCGCCGGAATCACTTCCTCGATCATGGCGTCGCCATACGGCCCTTGATTCACGGAGTTCACCGAGTACGAATCGGGAAAAAAGGGCGTCGGCTGCTGAAAGCTCACGGCGATGAAGCGCGGGAAAGAATCGGAGATCCAGGACTGGTAGAAGTCGTAGCCTGTTTCGAGTCCCGTGGCTTTCGCGGCTTGCCGCTCGCGATCCGATGACGGCGTTGTGCTGAAGCGGAACGGAACGGAGTGGCCCATCGTAAAGACGGTGGGATAGCGGCTATCGGGATGCTCCGCGTATCCACGCGGCAGCAAGACAGTGGCGTGAATGTACACCGGCCGCCCCCAGAAGCGGGTCAGCTTTTCGCTTTGAATCTGAACATGCTTCACCCACTCGGTGTCGGTTTCGGGACGATGCGGCGGAATGGTCCGCGTGATGGAGACGCCGATCGGTTCGCTTCCCCCGATCTTTACTGACTGCACGTCGCTGTAGAGATTCCCTGGAGCGATGTTGAAAGTATCGAGCGCGCCGGGATCGGGAAAATGCAACCAAATCGCGGGGCCGTTGGCGCGATGCACCTGCGTGTAGACGTTGAGGATCGCCTGCACAAAGTAGTCGCCGGGCGCGAGCTCGGCCAACTGGGTGGGATAGCCGAGGGAGTTTTCGGAATCCACGCGAATCGGCTCGCCGGATCGCCACGCCTCAACGTCGCGCGCAAAAAGCGCCGGACCTTGCGGGGAAATCAGCAGGCGCGGCTCCGGCGAGTCTTTTTTGGCGATCACCACGAACACCCGGCCGGTGACCGGCCCGGGAATCGCCGCGCCGGAGTAGGAAATCTCGAAGCGCGCTGGCGAATGCGTCTGCGCGGCCGCCGGAGCGGCGCTGAAGCAAACAGGGAAGGCGCAAGCTAGCCAGACGCCGATGAGAACGGTACTGGTGGGAGTCCACGGTGATTTCATCGCTGTCATTTATTCTTTTCAGCGGGCCGTTCCGGCAAACTCAAGGTCGCCTTACCGTTCTCGTCGAGAAAATCGATGCGCGACACATTGGCATTGTCCACCGACAACACGATGCGCGGCTTTCCTTTGCTGTCGCTCAGGCTGACCATCGCTTCGCCCTTGGGCGACCGTCCCACAAAAACGCGCTCCGCGCCGCCCATGCCGCTCTCCCGCGCTTCGTCGCGAAGTTTTTTCATCGCTTCAGTCTTCTCCGGCCCGTCCTTCATCGACTCGATATCGTTGACCTGGCGCGCGAAGCCGGCGATGGGCGTGAGCGAGCGCTCCCACACATGCAGCCCCGACGTGCGTTGATCGTTGTTCTGAGAGTAGGTGATCCCCACCGTCTGATCCTGATTGAATTGATCGAACAGCAAGCCGGAACTGGCGCTGGCCTTGCCGTCCTTGTCGTCGCCTCTCCAGGTCATGCCGCCGCACTCGTCGCCCTTGTCGTTGAAGAAGATCAATCCGGCGCCGCGATGGCCTTCCCGCGTCTTCATGTAGAGTCCGCCGAGAATCGGTCCCGGAGACAGGGCATTGTTGGAGACGGTCAAGCGCAATTTTCCGTCCGGTTCCACGATGTTGATCCGCTGCACTTCGATTTCGTCGAATTTCGTCTTCGCCTTCGACGCCCCTTGCGCGGCCAGGAAGATCAGCACCCCAAAGAGCAGGCTGGAAACGAGCGCGTAGGCTTTCAAGAATTGCAATTCTCTATGAATCTTGGCGTCCATGGTGATTCCTCCGTAGTGATTCTCTTGGGCGTTAGCGGGTTGCCAGGACGGTGCGCGACTGGTAGCTCTGCTGGCGGACCGTGAGCTGCTCGATCCGCCGTTCGCGAATTTCGTAGCCCAGTCCCGGCGTCAGCGGCACGGCGATGGTTCCTTCCGGGCTGACCAAAACTTCCGGCTCGATAATATCCTCGTCCCAATAGCGCCGGCTGGCGGAAACGTCACCGGGCCAAATGAATCCCGCTTGCGTCGACATGGCGATGTTGTGCGCGCGTCCGATTCCGGATTCGATCATGCCGCCGCACCATGCCGGCGTCTTGCGCTCCAGGCAATGCTGCTGAATGCGCATCGCCTCGGTGTGACCGCCCACACGCCCCAGCTTTATGTTGATCGCGCGGCACGCGCCCGTTTCCAGCGCCGCCGCGGCGTGACGCAGGTGGTGGATCGATTCGTCCAGGCAGATCCGAGTGTCGATGCATGCTTGCAGCAACGAATGATTATGCACATCGTCCCACTCGAGGGGCTGTTCCATCATCAGCAAGTTAAACTCATCCATCCGCTTCAAGTGCCACGTGTCGGCCAGCGTGTATGCCGAATTGGCGTCCACGCTGAGCCGAATATTCGGAAAACGCTTGCGAACTTCCCGTACGACCTCGATATCCTTGCCGGGTTTAATTTTCAACTTGATCCTCTGATATCCGGCTGCGACTTCGCGCTCCACCAGCGCGAGGAGAGCATCGATTCCAGATTGAACTCCCAACGAAACGCCGCAAGGAATTTCCTGGCGCGCTCCGCCCAGGAGCCGGCTGAGCGGCATGCCGCGCATCAGCGATTCCAGGTGCCACACCGCGTTTTCCAACGCCGCCTTGGCCATTTCGTTGCCGCGCACCGCCGACAGAATCTCCGGAATGTCCCGGGCGCTCTCCAATTCCCTACCCTGAACCAGCGGGATCAGATATTTCTCCAGCATGAGCCAGGCCGTGTCGATGGTCTCGGAGTTGTAGTAGGGACCTTCCATGGCCGTGCCTTCGCCCCATCCGCAAACGCCGTCCGAGCAAACTTGCACCAGCAAAATTCGGCGATCCTGCACGACGCCGAAGCTGGTTTCAAACGGAGCCTTCAGGCGCATGTGGATTTCGCGCAGTTCAATGCGATCAATCTTCATAAGGCTCCAATAAGTAAGCGGAACTTCCGGACTGGCGGCTGAAACCCGTGATGGCGTGTCCGATCGTGAAGAGTCCCGTAATGCGGGCGCGCAAGTCGGCTTGCCCGTCGGAATTTCGCTTCGCCGGAACGGCGACGGCCACGGCATCATTCCCGCAAGTCAGCGGGTGGCCTGCGATCGCCGCGTGCACGCGCGGCGAATCGAGGTGCCATTCGGCGACTAACCGATCGGTGGGCAATCCGCGATGCAGCACGCTGGTGGAGTCGCCGTAGCAATCACGAATATACCGGCGCACGATGGCGCCTAGCCGCGCAATGTTGAAATAGGCGTTGCAGGACTCCAGTGGATCGAAAGTCCATTCGATCCGCTTGACGCCGGAGCGCAGCGCGTCTTCCCGTTGCCGCAGTTTGATCAGCCGTCCGAAGCCCTGATTCTGGTATTCCGGCAGCACTCCCACCATGTGCGAATGAAGATAACGCTCGCCCTGGTGTTCGGCCAGGAAGGCCAGCGCGAAACCGATCGGCGCCTCGCCGTCGAAGGCCAAATAAATCAGGCCGCCGCTCATATGCGCGACCGCAAAGATGTGGCCCGGTACGAGATCCTCATCCGCAAAGCCCCAAATCCGGCGCTGCAAATCGACGCAGTGGTGGACATCGCCGTACGACTCGCACGGACGGATCTGGATCGCCGATTGGACGGGCATGGTCATGACTCTTTGCGCTCCCGATACCAGCGCGCGCCGGAGAGATATTCGCGATCGGTGGGCTTCAGGCGAGTCAGCGCGCGTTTGGGATTCAAGTGCGCGCACGCCACATGGATCGCGCTGATCAGCGCCATGGGAACCACGTAGGAATTGAGGAACGAGGGACTGACCACGCTGGCGATGAGGTATCGATCCGTGTTCCGCGCAATCGGCGTGGCGCTGCCGTCGGTGATTCCCAACGTCTTGACGCCGCGCTCGGCGGCGCGGCGCAGGCAATCCACGGTCACGCGCAAGCATTGCCCGAAGCTGATGGCGATCAACATGTCCTTCCGCGAAAGCACATCGACCTTATGCTGCAAGTTGCCCTCGCTGGAAATCGGCGCCTCGGCATCGAAGCCCAGCGTGGTGAGGCCATACGCGAAATAGTAGGCCAGGGACATGGCGAAGTCGGCGCCCACCACTAGGATCCGGCGCGCCTCGGTAATGAGTCTCGCGGCATCGACCACTTGCTTGCGGTCGAGCCGGGAACACAGCAGATTCACTCCGCTGAGCGCCTGATTCAGACTGGCATCGAGGTGATCGGTGATGCTTCGGCGCTCGCGCGTGGCGGCTTTCAGCGCCGTATACGGCGTCAAGCGGGTCATTAGATGCAAACGCAGGTCGTCGGCAAATTCGGGGAAGCCCGCGTATCCCAGCGCTTGAACCGTGCGCACCACCGTGGCGGCATCGACGTCGTAACGTTTGGCCACTTCGCGCGAAGAGAGGAAACTGGTTTCCTCGCAGTGCTCCATGATGGAGCGCACCAACGCTTGGCGGCGCGGACCCAATTTTCCGCCCGCCGCCGCAAAGCGGCGTTCAATCGCGGTCGTGGTGTGGCTCACCGGCAGACTCCTGGTGGAGAATCATACTCCCAGAATCGCGCCTCTGCAACATCTGTTGTCTACTTGACAGTGATGCAACGTGTGGTGTATACCATCAGCAAAGGCGAGGGGCCGATTCAAGCACGGAAAAGTTCGATCAAATGCGGCGGGAGGGTTGGGCCATGAGAAGTCATTTCTTTTCGAGCAGGATCGTCCTGAACATCGTGATCGCCGCGGCGGCCGTCGCCATGACGGCGCACGCGCAGACCGCCTCGACCGGCGCGATCGCCGGCGTGGTGAGCGATCCCAAGCACGCCGTGATTCCCGGCGTCCAAGTGACCGTGACCAGCGAGACCACCGGAGAAACGCGGTCGGTCCCCACCCAAGCCAACGGCGCCTATTCGGTTCCGCTGCTGCCGCCCGGGTCGTATCGCGTGGAATTTCGCAAAGGCGGATTCCGAAACGTGCTGAACACCGGCCTGAACGTCACGGTCGGCCAGACGGCGCGATTGGACATCCAACTGGAACTCAGCGCGGTGCAGGAAGAAGTGACGGTCGGCGCGAATGCGCAAGCCTTGGACACGCAGGCCGCGTCGCTGGGACGCACCACCGGCGAGCAAACCATCCAGGAGCTGCCACTGGCCGCGCGCAATTTTACGCAAATCGTCGGACTGAATCCCGGCGTGGCACAGGACATCAACAACGCCACCGACATCGGCCGCGGCAGCGGCGGCATGAGCACGTTCTCCGTCGGCGGAGGCTCGGTGAAGGACAACAATTTTCAGATGGATGGATTGGGCACCAACGACATCCAGAATAGCGGGCAATTCAGCGGCGGTGTGGCGATTCCGAATCCCGATACGATCCAGGAGTTCCGAGTTCTCACCAATCAATACGACGCCAGCTATGGACGCGACGGCGGCGCGCAAATCAACGTGGTCACCAAGAGCGGCACCAACCAGCTTCACGGCTCGCTGTTCGAATTTCTGCGCAACGACGATCTCAACGCCAACGATTTCTTCTTCAACCGCCAGGGATCGCGGCGCCCGGTGCTGAAACAAAATCAGTTCGGCGGGACGATCGGCGGAAAGATCATCAAGGATAAGCTGTTTTTCTTCGGATCGTACCAGGGCACGCGCCAGCGCAACGGCGTCACCGCGGGATCCTGCGCCACGAGTTTCGTGATGCCGCCGCTCACCGACAATCGCTCGGCCGCGGCGCTCGGCGCGCTGTTCGCCGGGCAGAGCGGATTACTGGGCGGCGCCAAAGTCGCCGCCAACGGATCGAATATCAGTCCGCAAGCGTTGCAGCTTCTCAATCTGAAGTTCCCGAACGGGCAGTATGTGATTCCGTCTCCGCAGAAAATCGATCCCACGCAGCCTTTCGCGACGCAGGGATCGTCGGTGTACAGCGCGCCGTGCCCCTTCACCGAGGATCAGTATCTCGCCAACGTCGACTATGTAATGTCCACCAAGAGCCGGCTGGCGGCCAAGCTGTTTGTCGCGAACAGCAACCTGACCAATACGTTCATCAGCACGAATCTCGGCGGGCCCACCGCGCCCGGCTGGCCGGTGGTGAATCCCAACAAATTCGTGATCGCCTCGCTCACTCACACCTACGTTTTCACGTCGTCGCTGATCAACGAACTTCAGATCGGCTATCACCGGCAACAGGTGGGATTCGAACAAGTGGAGCCGATCAGTTATTCCGACTTCGGCGTAAACGCGCCGTCCTACGACAACAACATTCCCGAAATCTTCATCAACGGCGCGTTGACCTTGGGCGGCAATGGACAATCCTTGCTGAACTATCAGAACAACTACGATCTCCAGGACACGCTTTCATGGACCCACGGGAATCATACGATCCGCGTGGGAGGCGGCGCGGAATACACCCAAAATAACAACTTGGGATTCCACTATCTGGCGGGCGTCTTGTTCCTGAGCTTTCCGGACATGCTGATTGGCGGACCAGGAAACGTCTTCGAGACAGTCGATCTGCCGGGACAATTCGATCGGGCCTTCCGGGTATGGGACGCCAACGCGTGGGTACAGGACGATATCAAGGTGAGCAGCCGTTTGACCGTGAACATCGGCCTTCGCTTCGAGCGCCTCGGCAATCTAGCTGACGCGCTCGGGCGAAACAGCGACTTCGATTACACAATGGCGAATCCCAACCCGCCTTCCACCGGAACCTTGGCGGGATTCACCGTGCCCGCCAACTACCGGGGAACGGTGCCGGCGGGCGTCACGAAGGTCGGCAACGACAGCGGCCTCCGCGACTATGGACTCAACACGTGGAACCCGAAGCTGGGATTCGCATGGCAATTGCCGCACACCGATCGTTTCGTTCTGCGCGGCGGCTATGGCATGTCGCATCAGCGCACCACGGGACAGCCGTTCATCCAATTGCTGACGGCGCCGCCTTTTGCGGTCACGAACATTTTGTCGGGCGGCTTGGCGGCCAATCTGACGTTCGCGAATCCCTTCCCGCCGGCCGTCACGCTGCCGGTGTATCAACCCTATTCGCCGACCACTCTGGAAGCGCTGACGATCATCGATCAGAACTATCGTCCGCCGACGTTCCAGCATTACAGCTTGGGCGTGCAGACGAAACTGATGAGCGATTTGGTGCTCGATATTTCTTATGTGGGCGGACGCGACACGCATCTTCTGCAAACGCGGTCGATCAACCAAGCGATCCTGGCCAGCCCCACCAATCCGATTCGCGGCGTCACCACCGATACCGTCGCCAACATCCAGACGCGCGTGCCTTATCAAGGATTCACGTCGAGCGGACTCACCGATATCGAGAACGCCGGCGCGGGTTGGTACAACGCGCTGTATGCCAACCTCAACAAGCAGTTCCGTCACGGTCTGCAATTGCAGGCGGCCTATACGTTCTCGCGATTGCTTTCCACCGATCTCAGTTCGGCGGCCGGCGCCAACGGCGGATCGACGACGGGAGATCAGAATAGTCCGCAACAGCGCTATGGTCCGGACAGCTTCATTCGCGATCAACGTTTCGTTGTCAGCGGTGTCTATACGCTGCCCGGCCCGACGGGCAAAACCTTGTTGGGCGAAACGCTCGGCGGATGGCAAGTGGGCGCCGTGACGACGTTCCAAACCGGCGACCGCTTGACGATCACGGGAACCAACGCCAACAATGTTTTCGGGATCACCAGCGACCGCGGGCAGATCGCCGCGGGATGCACGTACCCGCAACTGCTGACGTCCGGCGATATCGAAAACAATCTCAACAGCTATTTCAACAAGAGCTGCGTCGGCGCGTATCCGGTGATCGGGAGCGACAACAAAGGGACGACGTTTGGAAACATCGGCGTGGGAACCGAGCGCGGGCCGGGACAAAAGAACATCGACTTCTCGCTCGTCAAGAACTTTCCGATGGCTTGGCCGGGAGAACATTCCAGCTTGCAATTCCGCACGGAGTTCTTCAACGTCTTTAATTGGGTGAACTTCGCCAATCCCAGTGCGTCGCAGACTTCGTCCGCGTTCGGACACATTCTGGCGACCAGCGTAAATCCCAGGGTCGTGCAGTTCGCGCTGAAATTCCGGTTCTAAACATATGGGACGTCGACTCGCTTTCGTCTGTAGCGGCATTTTTTTCGGCTTGTCGTTCTTGTCGTTGGCGGGCGCCCAATCGCCCGCAATGACCGCTGCGGACGTCGACGCGTTCCTCAACGGCGTGATGCCGCTGCAACTGCAACGCGAAGACATCGGCGGCGCGGTGATCGTTGTGGTCAAGGACGGCCAGGTCCTGTTCGCCAAGGGATACGGATTCTCCGATGTCGATAAGCGCACGCCGGTGACCGCCGATGCGACGCTTTTTCGTCCCGGCTCGATCTCCAAGCTGTTCACCTGGACGTCGGTGATGCAGCTTGTGGAACAGAAAAAACTCGATCTCGATCGCGATGTGAACGAGTATCTCGACTTCAAGATTCCCGCAACGTTCCCGCAACCGATCACCCTGCGCAACATCATGACGCATACGCCGGGGTTCGAAGAGACGATCAAAAACCTCTTCGGCAAGGACGCGAAGAGTCTCAAACCGCTGGGCGACTATCTGAAAGTTTCTCTGCCGGAGCGCGTTTTCCCTCCCGGAACGACGCCGGCATATTCAAACTATGCGACGGCGCTGGCCGGTTACATCGTGCAGCGAGTGTCGGGCGAACCGTTCGAGGATTACGTCGATCGGCATATCCTTCAGCCGCTGGGCATGACGCACACCACGTTCCGCCAACCGCTTTCCGCGGCGCTGGAGCCGTTGATGTCGAAGGGATACCAAGTCGCGTCGAAACCTGCCAAACCGTTTGAGATCGTGCAAGCGTGGCCGGCCGGCAGCGTCTCGACCACCGCGGCGGATATGGCGCGCTTCATGATCGCGCATTTGCAAGACGGACGCTACGAAAACGTCCAGATTCTCCAACCGGAAACGGCGCGCCTGATGCATTCGGCGCAGTTTTCCGCCGTTCCGCCGCTTAACTCGATGGCGCTGGGTTTCTACGAAGAGACACGCAACGGCCAGCGGATCATCGGTCATGGTGGCGACACCGTTTGCTTCCACAGCGATCTGCATTTGGTGCTCGATCAAAACATCGGCTTTTTCGTTTCCTATAACAGCGCCGGCAAGGGCCAAATCAGCCCGCGCACGGCGGTGTGGAACGAGTTTCTCGATCGCTATTTCCCCTACCAGGCCGCGGCCGAAACGACGCCGTCGACAAGCGCGCAAGACGTCCAAGAAGTTTCCGGCAGTTACTTAGTGAGCCGGCGCGCGCAAACCACGATTTTCGCGTTTCTCTCGGCAGCGGGCGTCACTAAAGTGTCGGTGAATGGCGACGGCACCATCAGCATGGGCGCGCGCCAGTTGAACGGCGAGCCGAAACACTTTCGCGAAGTAGGACCGATGGTGTTTCGCGAAGTTCACGGACAAGATCGCGTGGCGTTCAAGAAAAATGCTTCGGGAGCGTGGCGCATGGGCGTCGATTTCCCGTTCATGGTGTTCGACCACGCGCCCTGGTACGAAAGCGGACCCTTCAACAACACCTTGATTTTCGGATCGCTGTGCGTGTTCGCGCTGACCGTGTTGCTGTGGCCGGTTGGCGCGCTTGTCCGCTGGCACTACGCACACCCGCTCGGGTTACAGAAGAGCGTCCTTCGTGTGATAGTCCGCATCGTCTGCACGATTGATGTGGTTTTCGCACTGGGATGGCTGAGTTTGGCGGCGAGTCTCGATCCCGGCAAATTGAACGACAGCTTGAATGGCGTTCTGATGCTCCTTCAGGCTTTGGGATGGCTGGGTGTGATCGGAACGCTCCCCGTGTTCGCCGACGCCGCGCTCGCGCTTTTCGACAAGAATCGCTGGTGGTTTAGCCGCGTGCATGCGATCGCGGTGGCCGTCGCCTGTACTGGTTTCTCCTGGTTTCTTTATCACTGGCACATGCTTCATCCCAGCATGAAATACTGAGGTCCATCTATGTGCAAGCGAGCATTGTTCATGGTGCTGTGTTCCCTCGCGGGTTCTCTTGTCGCAAGGGGCGCCACCATCGAGCAATACCTCTGGGCGCCGTTTCCGTCGGAGTTGCGTGTGGCGCCGGGCGGCGGCAAAGTCGTGTGGCTGCTGAATGAACGCGGCGCGCGCAATCTGTGGGCGGCCACCGCGCCAGACTACAAGGGCCGGCGTTTGACCGCGTACAAAGAAGACGACGGCCAGGACGTGGGCATGATTCAGTGGACGGCCGATGGCCGCTCCATCCTTTATGTACGCGGCGGGAATCTGGAACAGATCGGCCAGGCCAATCCGAATCCGCAGAGCTTGGCGCAACTGCCCGATCAATCGATTTGGATCGTTTCCTTTGACGGCGGAGTGCTGCGAAAACTCGCCGATGGCCACTCACCGGCAGCTTCGAAAGATGGAAATGTCGCGTTCATCCGCCGCGGACAAATCTGGATGACGAATCTCGAGGGCGCCAAAGCAAATGCCGTCGTTCAAACGCGCGGTGTCTCCTCGAACCTGCTCTGGTCGCCTGACGGATCGCAGCTTGCGTTTGTCAACTCCCGCGGCGATCACTCCTTCATCGGCGTCTACAAACGGGGCGATCAATCCGTAACTTATCTTGATGCTTCCACCGAGCGCGATGTGGTTCCGGTGTGGAGTCCGGACGGCCGGCGCATCGCCTTTTTGCGAATCCCGAGTCCGACACTCACCGGAAGCCTGACGGGCGGGCGCGACGCCCCGTCGCCGTGGTCGATCCGCATGGCGGACGCCTCGACCGGCGTGGGGCGCGAAGTGTGGCATGCGGATCGCGGCGCGGGAAGCGTGGCGTCAGCGCGTCATTTGTTTTGGGCCGATGGCGACCGCTTGATATTTGCCTGGGAAAAGACCGGTTGGCAACATCTCTATTCTGTCGCCGCCAAAGGCGGCGCGGCCACGGAGTTGACGCCCGGCGAATTCGAGATCGAAGACGCTTCGCTCACCGAAGACCGGCGCGAAATTCTCTTTTCTTCAAATCAAAGTGACATTGACCGCCGGCACATTTGGCGTGTCGCAGTCGCGGGCGGTAAACCTGCGCCCACGCTCGGAAAACTCGGCGATGGAATCGAGTGGGAACCGCAAGACGCCGGCAACGGCACAATTATTTATTTCCGTTCCAGCGCCAAGGAAATTGGACGCGCGGCCATGAAAGCCGCCAACGCAAGCCCGCGCGATCTGGCGCCGGATTCGATCCCCGCCGACTTTCCTTCCAGCGAACAAGTGGTTCCTCAGCAAGCGATCTTCAAAGCCGCCGACGGGATGACCATCCACGGACAGCTTTTCCTGCCGAAAACCGCAGGAAAGCACGCGGCGCTTTTGTTTTTCCACGGCGGTCCCACGCGGCAAATGCTTTTGGGTTGGCACTACATGGACGCCTATTCCGATTTTTACGGAATGAATCAATACTGGGCCAACAAAGGATACGTGGTGCTCAGCGTGAATTACCGTGGCGGGCTCGGCTATGGACTCAACTTCCGCGAACCGCCGAATTTCGGCTCGAACGGCGCCAGCGAATACGCCGACGTTCTGGCGGGAGCAAAATACTTGGCCGCGCGCGCCGACGTCGATCCCAAGCGGATCGGCGTGTGGGGCGGATCCTACGGCGGATATTTGACCGCGATGGCGCTGGCGCGCTCCAGCGATCTGTTTGCCGCCGGTGTCGACTACGCGGGCGTACACGATTGGAGCTTGTTGATCGCCGCGCGCGGCGGCCTCTCGACTCTGGACCCCGACAAAGTGCGCGAGCGCTTGCGGATCGCTTTTGACTCGTCGCCCATGGCCAGCGTAAAAAAGTGGAAGTCGCCGGTCCTGCTGATTCATGGTGACGACGACAGAAACGTGCCGTTCAATCAGACCGTCGAACTCGCCAAGTCGCTGCGCGAACAAGGAACCGAGTTCGAAGAGTTGATTTTTCCCGACGATGTGCACGACCTTCTGGTCCGGCAGCATTGGATCGTCGCCATGAAGGCGGCCGACGCTTTTTTCGACAAAACTCTGAAAGGCCGCGAGTAACTTCATGACGATCGATCGAAGAACCGCACTTTCCTTGATGATCGCGCCGCTGGCGGCGAGAGCAGGCTCAGCTCAAGGGAATCAGGCTCCGCAACGGCCGATCGACGCTCCGGTGGATGTCGAGGTTCCCAAGCCTCCCACGGCATTTCAATCCGGCGGCAAGACGCATTTGGCTTACGAATTGAATCTCACCAGTTTCAGTCGCGCCGCGTGCCTGTTGACCCGTTTGGAAGTGATGGCGAATGGACAATCGATCGCCGGCTACGCGGGCGCCGACTTCTCGAAGCTCGTGGCGCGTCCCGGTGTGCAGGCCAAGGATCCGTTGCTCGTCGATGGCGGATCGCACGCGGTGATTTACGTTTGGATCACGCTGGAATCGGGAACCGCAACGCCGGCGATGCTCGATCACCGGCTGGACATGAAAGTTGGCGACGATCCCGAGGAGTTTCATCTGGCGTGCGCATCGATTCCCGTGCGCAAGGGCGCGGTGACCATCGCGTCGCCGCTACGCGGGGACAACTGGGCAGCGCTCAACGGTCCTGGCAACGCTTCCGGGCACCGGCGCGCTTTGATTCCCGTCGGCGGGCGCGCGCACATCGCACAGCGATTCGCCATCGACTGGGTGCAGTTGCGCGATGAAGGCAGCACGTATACCGGCGATCGTCTCGATAACAAGAATTACCGCGCTTACGGCAACGAGGTGATGGCCGTCGCCGACGGCACGGTCGTTGCCGTCAAGGACGGCATTCCGGAGAACGTACCCGGAGGCCGCGCCGTTCCGATCACGCTGGAGACGGTCGGCGGGAATCACGTGATTCTTGATATCGGCGGCGGATCGTATGCGTTTTACGCGCACCTGCAACCGGGGAAGATTCGCGTGAAGATGGGCGACCGCGTGCGCACCGGACAGGCCCTGGCGCTGCTGGGGAATTCCGGAAATTCCACCGAGCCGCATCTTCATTTCCACGTCTGCGACGCCAATTCGCCGTTGGCGTGCGAGGGCGTGCCTTATTTGCTGAAGTCGTTCTCGGTGGTGGGAGAAGCCGCGGTGAAAGTTGAAAACGGCGCGCCGAAAATCACCGTCGCCCCTACCGGCGCCGGATCGCGCACGCTGGAAATGGTCTTACAAAATCAGGTTATGGGTTTCTCCTAGGAAAATCATGCGCCCGTTGCGTCTTTCTTGTATCGCGCTGTTTGCCGTCACGCTGGTCGGCCAAACTCCTGCCTATGACGTGGTGATTCGCGGCGGCCGTGTGCTCGACGGCTGCGGCAATCCCTGGATTCTGGCCGACGTCGCGATTCGCGACGGACGATTCGTGAAAATCGGCCGCGTCTCCGGTTCCGGCAAAGTGGAAATCGACGCGCGCGGAAAATATGTCTCGCCCGGTTGGATCGACGTGATGGATCAATCCGGCGCGGTGCTGTTGAAAAACGGTTTGGCCGAGAACAAACTCCGGGAAGGCGTCACGTCCGCCATCGGCGGCGAAGGCGGAACGCCCGTGGTGGCGGAGAAAATTCCGGAGTATTTCGCCACTCTCGAGCGCCAGGGAATCAGCATGAATTTCGGCACTTACTTCAGCGAGACGCAAGCACGCGTCGCGGTGCTGCAATACGAAGCCCGCGAGCCGAACGCGGAAGAACTGGAGCGCATGAAGGGGATCATGGAAACGGCCATGAAAGCCGGCGCGATGGGCATGACCACGGCGCTGATTTATCCGCCTTCCAGCTATGCCACGACGAAAGAACTCACCGAAGTCGGAAAGGCCGCCGCGAAATACGGCGGCATCTACGCCAGTCACATTCGCGGCGAAGGGAAGGAAGTGGTGCAATCCGTCGACGAGGCCATCGCCATCGGCGAAGGCGCGGGAATGCCGGTGGAGGTTTTTCATCTGAAGGTCGCGTACAAGCCGGGTTGGGGAACCATGATGCGCGAAATCGGCAAACACGTGGATCAAGCACGGCAACGCGGCGTGGACGTGGCGGCCGATTTGTACCTCTATATAGCCGGAGGCACGGGATTGGAAGCCGTGATTCCGTCGTGGGCTTTCGAAGGCGGACAGAAAGCGCTGCTCGAGCGCTTGGCGGATCCGCAGATTCGCGCGCGCTTGAAACAGGAAATGAAAACCGGATCGCCGGGATGGTGGAACATCATCGAAGCCGCCGGCGGCTGGGACGGCATCGTGTTGGGCAACGCACGTAATCCTGAAAATGAGCGCTACGTCGGAAAGAATCTGACGCAGATCGCCAAGGAAATGAAAAAGGATCCGGCGGACGCGGCGTTTGATCTGGTCGCCCAGGGACAAGGGCGCGTGATGGCGCTCTATTACATGATGACGGAGCCGGATATCGAAACGGCGCTGAAGTTTCCCTGGACCAGCATCGGCAGCGACGCCGGCGCCGCGGCGCAGGACGGCGGCGGAGACTCAACCGGATTGCCGCATCCCCGCGCCTACGGAAATTTTCCGCGCTTGATCGCCGAATACGTCCGCACGCGCCATGTCCTGACACTCGAAGAAGCCATCCGCAAGATGACTTCGTGGCCGGCCACGCGGATGCGCTTAGCCGATCGCGGCGCGATCCGGGAAGGCATGTGGGCGGATGTGGTGGTGTTCGATTACGACAAGATTCAAGACCGCTCGACTTATGAAGCCCCGACACTTTCACCGGACGGAATCGAAGACGTGCTGGTCAACGGGCAACTGGTGGTCGATCATGGAAAACATACTGGCGCGCGGCCGGGCAAGGTGCTTTACGGACCCGGCCGGACTCAGTGAGGCGCGCACAAGGAGCCCTTATGAAAACGAAGCGAACAATTCTGGCATTGCTGCTGTCGATCCCTTTGGTCGGCTTTTCCCTCATCGATAAACCGGACGACGCGAAACAAGAAGGACCCGCGGATCATGAAACGCGGCTCATGCGCCATCCCACCGTCAGCCGCGATTCGGTGGCGTTCGAGTACGCCGGCGATTTATGGATCGTGCCGCGCAGCGGCGGACAGGCGCGCCGCCTCACCTCGACGCCGGGTGCGGAGACCGAACCGCATTTCTCGCCCGACGGATCGCAGATCGCCTACACGCTCACCGCGGCCGGCAACACCGATGTTTACGTGATGAGCGCCGAGGGCGGCTCGCCAAAACGGCTCACCTACCATCCGGGAATGGACCGCGTTCGCGGCTGGACGCCCGACGGCCATCGCGTTCTGTTCGCGTCGTCGCGCGACAGCGTTCCGCAGGAATCGTTCTTCCGCCTGTGGAGTGTCGCTTTGGAAGGCGGATTGCCCGAAGCGCTGGCGTTGCCGCGCGCGTTCAGCGGCGCGTATTCGCCCGACGGTAAGCGGCTTGCTTACGAGGAATTCTCCACGGCCTTCGTTCCCAACTGGTATGAAGCGAGTTTCTGGCGGCATTATCGCGGCGGGCGCACGCATCCGATTCGCATCGCCAATCTCTCCGGCGATTCCAACGAGAAACTGCCTTGGACGAACAGCAACGACACCAGTCCGATGTGGGTGGGCAATTCCATCTATTTCCTTTCCGACCGCAACTTCACGGTCAATCTGTTTTCCTACAACCTCAGCACGAAGCAAGTGACACAACTCACGCGTCACGACGATTTCGACATCATGACCGCGTCCGCGGGGCCCGATGCGGTGGTGTACGAACAGGCCGGCTACATTTGGCTTTTTGATGTCAAGGCAGGCAAAGCGCACAAGCTCACGATCCAAGCGGCCGGCGATCTTCCCTGGGCCCAGCCGCAGTTGAAGAAGGTTGCGGCGATGGTTCGCAATTCCTCGCTCTCCGCCACCGGCGTGCGCGCGGCATTTGAAGCACGCGGCGATATTTTCACGATCGGCGCCGAGAAAGGCGACGCTCGGAATCTCACGCAGAGTCCCGGCGCGCACGACCGCAATCCGGCTTGGGCTCCCGACGGCGGGCAAATCGCCTGGCTCTCCGACTCCAGCGGCGAATACCAACTGATGATCGGCGACGCCATTGGAATCGGCAAACCGCGCGCCATTTCCCTGCCCTCCTCGGCATTTTTCTCCGCGCCGGAATGGTCGCCGGATGGGAAACAGATTTTGCTGCAAGACAATCACCGGAATCTTTGGATGATCGAAGTATCGAGCGGCAAGGCGTCCAAGCTGGATACCGACGCTTACCCGGATCCCTCGCGGCAATTCGAAGCCGAATGGGCGCCCGACTCCAAGTGGATCGTCTATTCGAAGAATTCACCCAGCCATCTTCGCGCGATCTACATTTATTCGCTCGCGGAAGGAAAATCGCACCAAGTCACCGACGGTCTGGCAGACTCGGTCTCCCCGGCGTGGGACGCCGGCGGGAAGTATGTCTATTTTCTCTCCAGCACCGACTATGGTCCGAAGACGGGATGGTTGGAAATGAGCTCGCTCGATCGCCCCGTGCGCCGCGCGATCTATTTGTGCGTGCTCACCGCCAACGAGCCGTCGCCGTTGCTGCCGGAAACGGGCGACGAGCCCAAGCAACCGGAAGAGCCGGCGCAGCGCCAGCGTCCGGAGACGCCGAAGAATGTCACGGTGCAAGTGGACTTCGACAAAATCGGCCAGCGCATCATCTCGCTCAATGTGCCTCCGGCCGACTACAGCAATCTGGCGGCCGGCGCGGCGGGAACGATCTACTACACTCAGCCGGTGGGCGCGACTCCCGCCGGAGGACTGCGCCTGCAGAAGTATCAGTTGAAAGATCGCAGCGCGGCGCCGTTTCTGGAGGGAATTCGCAGTTACACGCTCTCCGGCGACAAGAAGAAGTTGCTGTACGAAGCCGGTGGCGGAGGCGGACGCGGAGGCGCCGGCGGCGCGCGCTGGGGCGTGGTGGCGGTCGATCGTCCCGCCAAAGTCGGCGACGGCCTCCTGAACACGGATCAACTGCAAATGACGGTTGATCCGCGCGCCGAGTGGGCCGACATCTTTCGCGAGTCGTGGAGATTGCAACGTGAATACTTCTACGACGCCAAGATGCACGGCGCGGATTGGCAGGCGGTCTACCGAAAATATCTCCCGCTGCTGGCGCACGTGGGACATCGCGAGGACCTAAGCTATCTCGTCGCGATGGTCGGCGGTGAATTGACCGTGGGACATTCCTATCTCAGCGGCGCGGGAGACGTTCCCGGCGAGGAGAATCCCGAGTCCGTGGGATTGCTCGGCGCCGACTACAAAATCGAAAACGGCCACTACCGGATCGCGCATATCTTCACCGGCGAGAACTGGAATCCCGACCTTCGCGCGCCGCTCAGTGCGCCCGGTGTTCACGTTTCAGAAGGCGATTATCTTCTCGATGTGAACGGCCGCGCGCTGGAATCGCCGGCGAATGTCTACAGCCTTTTCGCAGGAACGGCCGGACGACAGACCATGATCCGCGTCAACAGCACGCCATCGCTCGAAGGATCGCGTGTGGTTACGGTAGTTCCCGTCGCCAGCGAGGACGGCCTGCGCACGCGCGCGTGGATGGAAAACAATCGCCGCATGGTCGATCAACTCTCGGGCGGAAAACTCGCGTACGTTTGGCTGCCGAATACCGCGGGGCCAGGATACACGTCGTTCACGCGCTATTACTACGCGCAACAAGACAAGGACGGCGCGATTATCGACGAGCGCTACAATCACGGCGGCATGGTGGCCGATTACATCGTCAACGAGCTGGACCGCAAAGTGATGGGTTACTTTGCCCTACGCGACGGCGCGGAATCGACGTCACCGGAAGCTGGCATCTATGGGCCGAAAGTGATGTTGATCAACGAATCGGCGGGATCGGGCGGTGACGCGCTTCCGTATTACTTCCATCTGCGCAAAATCGGTCCTTTGGTGGGAACGCGCACGTGGGGCGGATTAGTGGGAACATTGGGCGGCCCGGCGACGATCGACGGCGGTGGCATCACCGCGCCGGCGCTGGCGTTTTACGATCTCAACGGCAAGTGGGCCGTCGAAAACGAGGGCATCGCGCCCGACATCGAAGTGGAATACACTCCCAGCGATGTGATGAAGGGTCACGATCCGCAACTGGAGCGCGCCGTCGCCGAGGCAATGCGTCTGCTGAAGGAGCATCCCGTGAATCGCGTGCCGCGCCCCGCGCCGATCGATCGGACGTCGAAAAAGTAGAGGATTTCCAATGACTCGTTCGCGAATGTTCGCCGTCACCCTGGTTTTCATTGGCATTGCTGCGTCGCTCAACGCGCAATACAAGCGCAAGGATGAAATGATTCCCATGCGCGACGGCGTGCGCCTGTACACGCAAATCTTCACGCCCGACAACGCCCGCGAATCGCTTCCGTTCCTTCTGCTTCGCACGCCTTACGGAACGGGTCAGTTGGATGGCGCGCGATTTGCCGCGAGCCTTCCCGAACTCTCCACGGAAGGTTTCATCTTCGTGTCGCAGGATATTCGCGGACGCTTCCGTTCCGAGGGCCAGTTCGTAATGCTGCGCCAACCGCGCGAGCCGAAGGATCCCAAGGCGCTCGACGAAAGCACCGACACCTACGACACCATCGAGTGGTTGTTGAAGAACGTCCCCAACAATAACGGCCGCGTAGGAATGGCGGGCACCAGCTATGGCGCGTGGCTCACGGTGATGGGCACGCTCGATCCACACCCAGCCCTGAAGGCCGCCGTCGAGCAAGCATCGCCCGCGGACATGTGGATCGGGGACGATTTCCATCACAACGGCGCTTTTCGTTTGAGCTATGGGTTCGAATACGCCTATCGGATGGAATCGTCGAAGGAGCAGACGGACCCGGGGCAAGTGATCGATCGCCTCGACGCCTACGATTGGTATCTACATCTCGGCCCGCTCTCGAACGTCAACAAGAATCTGATTCACGAAAAGCTCCCCACGTGGAACGACTTCGTGAATCATCCCGACTACGACGCGTTCTGGAAGCGTCAAGGATTTGCACCGTGGCTGAATCGCGTCACCGTTCCGACTCTCAACGTTGCCGGCTGGTGGGACCAGGAAGACTTTTATGGCCCCATGAAGATTTACGAGTTGCTGGAGCGTCACGACACCGCGAACCAAAATTTTCTGGTGGTCGGACCATGGAATCACGGTGGATGGTCGCGCGGGGAAGGACGCAAGCTGGGGCGGCTCGATTTCGGCAGCGCGACTTCGGAATATTACCGCAAGAACATTCTGACGCCGTTCCTGGCGTTTCATCTGAAGGGAAAAGGCAAGCTGGATTTGCCGGAAGCGCTGACATTCCGCACCGGCACCAACGAATGGGTGCGTCATGAAAGCTGGCCGCCGAAACAACACGTGACTCAGCGCGATTTGTATTTTCACGAAGGCGGCACCCTGTCGTTCGACGCACCCGCGTCAACACCGAGCGGCAAGGAAGCATTCGACAGCTACATCTCCGATCCCGCGAATCCCGTACCGTACCGGCCGCGGCCCATCGAAGTCGCGAGCGGCTGGACAACCTGGCTCGTGGAAGACCAACGCTTTGTGGATCACCGGCCGGACGTGCTGACGTTCAGCACTCCCCCGCTGTCCAACGATCTAACGATTTCGGGCCCGGTGTCTGCTCACCTATTCGCATCCACATCGGGCAGCGATGCCGATTGGATCGTCAAGGTCATCGACGTATTCCCCGAGAAAAACGACGCCAATGCTCCCAGCGATCCCAAGATGTGCGGATTCGAATTGATGATCGCCGGCGACGTGCTGCGCGCGCGTTATCACAACGGCATGGACAAGCCACAGGCCCTTGTGCCGGGCGCGGTAGATCACTATGCAATCGCGTTTCCCGGGAACGATCACGTGTTCTTGAAGGGTCATCGAATCATGGTGCAAGTCCAAAGCACCTGGTTCCCGGTGATCGACCGGAACCCACAGCGATTTGTCCCCAACATTTTTCTCGCCGGAGCGGCGGACTTCCAACCTGCCACGCAGCGCGTGTTCCGCTCTGGAAAGCACGCCTCATACGTCGCGATGCCGGTGGTCGGCGATCGATAACTGGCGAAGAAGTATTTGATTCACGTTCTCTTAGAGTACGTTATCGCGTACTTGTACCGGTACACGGTCGCGTGCTGGCGCGAGATCAATTTCGGGATACGGCGAGTCCTGCAACACAGCCAGAATTGCAGCGCCGCTGTCTTCGCGCTTAGAAGGACCAGGCGCGGGCTTCTCGTCGAGAGCATCAAGCGCCTTAATAAACAGTTCGTCCGTGTCGTGGTACTGGCCGCTTTGGATTTTGCCGCGGACCCGCTGTTCAAGCTCGGGCGTATGGATTTCGATTTGCATGGCCGGGTAATCTGCTGGCTCTATTCTCGCGGAGAGGGAGGGATTCGAACCCGCAAGCGCCTGACAGCGGCTGCAAGTTACAGAAACTACGTTGCCCTTGATGCTCAGAATACCACAAATGCCCTATCCCATTGCCCGATATTGCCCGACGAATGGTTCGCCATGAGCGACTGCCTCGCTCCAAATGAATGTTCTCTTCACGACCACCACAGCTTTCACTATTGACGCCGATACACCACCCCCGAGCCGACAATCCAAACAGAGTTCTCGAAAGTTCGAACTCTACTCAACCTCGGAGCACTTCCAAACTCATCCTTTAGTTGACGGATCGCCCAGCTCTGCCCGAGATCATTGGTCTTCAGCACAACCCCATCAGCGCCTACGATCCATAGCGTGCCGTCAGCATATGCCATGGAGTAGAGGTCAGCGCCCGTTGGTCGAGATTTGAGCATTTCCCACGACCATATGACACCGCGCCTCGATCCCTTCAGCAGCGTTCCTTTCTGACCGACCGCCATCACTGTGTCGGAATCGATCATGACGACGTCCTGAAGGCCGTATGCGCTAATCTTGTGTTCGTCCCATTCGCTTTGTTGGGCTGATGGCTTGGGTGCCGTGTCTAGGTGATAAATCGAGCCGCGGGAGTCCACAGCCCAGACCTGCCAGACTGAGTCGATGGGCTTGGCATACACGGCGGTCACAAAGTAGCTGTAGGTTGGAACCTGCAGCGTCCAAATGTTGTTCGAGAGATGGGATATGCCCTGCCATCCAACGGCGTAGGTCTCACCAATATCCCAGATTCTGAAGAGACTGCTGAATTGGGCGTACAGATCGTGCTTTGCGTCATCTGGCCTAGGTGTGCTGCGCTCCCATGTTTCGGCTCCGTCGTGGGAGTAGTACACGCCGGTCGTGGCGGCCAACCACAGTTCAATTTGCAGTTTACCGTCATGCGCTACGCTAGGATTGACGCGCAAATCATAGATGGGCCCGACGCCCTCCCACTGATATTGATATGTCCCTCTCGGCCCCCAAGGAAAGGCTCCTTTGCCCCCGGGGATCTTTTGATCGATCCTTGACCACGAAGTACCGCCATCCGTTGTATGAAGCAAGACACCAGTTCCGACATTGCCACCTCCGCCACCGATAATAGTGGCCCCGCAGAGCCATCCTTTGCGACCGTTCCATGCAATGTCTTTCCACTGCACGGGCCTTTCTCGGTCAGCACCAGAAAACCCCCAAACGGTCTTTCTACCTTCCTCGGGCGTTTCAATTGCCAGCCTCTCCCATACAGGCATCGCCCTACGACGAGAGAACTGCCAGCGATTCAGGGTGTACACACCGAGGCCGATAAGCAACAGACAGAGCACGAGGCCGAGAGCTAGCCGTCGTCGACTCGGTTTGGCGGATAAGGCTTGAGGGCGCTTGGCAGTGGATTCGCGGGTTCTACGCCACTCATCTAGCTCGCTCTTGAGCGCGTATGGAGCACCTTGGCGAGCGTGCTGAAGCCGACGAATAGGTAGGCCTTCGTTTTTCTCCCAGAGTTGCACGGTTCGGACGTTCTTCCCAAGGTAGTCCGCGATCTCTTTCCAGGAGTCCAACCGCTCTCCATCCATTTGTGCCATTGGTTTGCCAATTATACCGCGACGTATTTCGTCTCTTTTCGTGGCATTTCGCTCACTTTCGCTTGCGCCAATCTCGGCCGCCTCGCTACAGTCTCCGCAGGATGAAATAGCCCGCTGCGAAAGGACTGGTACGACAAGAATGAGACAATCACGATGCCACAGCAAGAGCAATGTATTCCTTCGGCTCGACGGGACTAGGGTACCGACCGAAATGCTTTCCAAGCGGCACTCGCTCCGGGTTAGGGCGATAGGTTTCGCCGTGTTTCTGTTGCTTGCCAGCGGCACGCAGCAGTTAGCCGCCGAACCGATCTTGGACATCAGCGGGGGCACCACCGGGTTTCCTGCGCTCGTCGCTGGCACATTTGGCTGGGAGTTCACGGTAACCAGCTCGATTTCAGTAAATGGGCTGGGCTAGTGGGATGAGGCGGATCATACCCTGTTCGAAAGCCATGAAATCGGACTGTGGAGCGTACCAAGTGGAACGTTGTTGGCTTCTGCCGTTGTTACAAGCGCTTCCACGCCCACGGCGTCCTCGTCTGGCGAGGGACAGTGGCTTTTCATTGACATTCCTTCCGTTACACTGCAGGACGGCGTGTATGTGATAGGCGCTACGGAACCTCTCGATGACATGGATGTGTTCCGCCAAGAGACTGGCATCTCGACCATACCTGGCATAACCTGGGACACAGCAATCCTTCACAGAGGCAACGGTCTCGCCTATCCTCAAGAAGTCGACACGGTGCCGGACAGCGCCTTTGGGCCCAATCTTCTTGCGGACAACTCGACTTCGATCGCTACGCCGGAACCACCATCCCTGCTTCTCGAGGTCATAGCGGCGCTAGGGACACTCCTAAGCAGCCTTAGGCTTTCGCGCCGACGATAGCAGTAGCCGTTTCAGGAAGAGCGGATACCGTACATCTATCGTACACGGAGCCTTGCACGTTTGTATGTGTTTGGAAAGAAACGCTAGTTTCTGGCAGAGACGTCGGGATTCGAACTTGCCGCGGCTGTTGATTCTACGCAGCTTGTTCAAAACTCGATCCCGCTCGAACCTCAGAAATCTCGCGATCCGCGTTTCATCGTACATCTATCGTACACGGACCTGCGTTCCTTCCGTAACACGTCTCTCACAAACGGGAGGGCGAATTACGCAATTCCTCAGTTGATTCGATGGTCCCGACCGCTTAGCTGCGCTTCTTCGTGCTCTTCAGATCCAGGCTCCGCATTAGTTTGTGGAGGTAGTTGGGGTGCAGTCCGAGAAGATTGGCCGCTTCCTCGTGATCCTGAGCGGATTGCTCAAACGCTCGCAGGATGACGTCGCGTTTAGCCGTTTCCAAAGCGTGGGCGTAGAGGCCTTCCTGGAAGTCCGGCGGCGGCACGGCGCGGATTTGTTCCGGCAGGTCTTCCGCGAGAAGCGTCTCCGCGGAACCCAAGATCACCGCGGACTCGATGGCGTGCTTCAACTCCCGAACGTTGCCAGGCCAGGAATGCGCCTGTAAGTAGGCGCGTGCGCCGGGCGATAGGCCAACGAGCTTGCGCCCAATCTCCTGCGCGCATTTCCTCGCAAAATGCTCGGACAGCAGCAAAATATCGCCGGGACAATCGCGCAACGCCGGCGTTCGCAGCGTCACGACTTTCAGGCGAAAAAATAAGTCTTCTCGGAACGTTCCTCGCCGGACCTCATCTTGAAGATCGCGATTCGTGGCGGCGAGAATGCGCACATCCAACGACAACGTATCGATGGCGCCCAGCCGTTCCATGCAGCGCGACTCCAGAACGCGCAGAAGTTTCGCTTGCAACGGCAGCGCCAGTTCGCCGATTTCGTCGAGGAATACGGTGCCGCCGTTGCCCATCTCTAGACGGCCGACTTTGCGCGCAACCGCTCCGGTGAAAGCGCCCTTTTCATAGCCGAACAACTCGCTTTCCAGCAGCGCCTCCGGCAAGCTCGCGCAGTTAATCGCCACGAACGGACCGTTGACCCGGCGGCTGCTGCGATGAATGCCGTGGGCAACCAATTCCTTGCCGCTGCCGGTCGGTCCCGCAATCAACACGTTCGCATCGGAGTCGGCTACGCGTGAAATCTGCTGCCGCAATTCGACCCAATGATGGCTATTGCCCAATAGACCGTGATCGAGTCCGGATTTCTCCTGCAGCCTTTGATTTTCTTCTTCCAACCAATTGATCAACGATGCGTTCTCCCACGCGACGGCGGCAATTTCCGTCACCGCGGCGATGAATTGCAGATGCTGTTCGTCAAACGTGCCGGAAGTCTCGAGATAAATGGCCGCGGGCACGTCGCCTCGCACCGTGATGGGTGCGGCCATCACCATCTTGGTTTCATCGCCGGGAAGGCGCATCTGCAAAGCGACGCGCCGGCGGCAGCATTGCCGCACCACGTCGTTGTCCGCGTCGCTCGCCATCACGCCGGCTTGGTCGGCGGGGAACAAGTCAAGCAAGAGGCTTTCCAAGCGCGTCTGCATCGCCGCATTGACGTTCGCAAATCCTACTCGCGCGACGTCGCGCACCGAGTGCAGTAGATTCGAGAGTCGCAACAGCGTTTGCAAATCGCTTTGCGCGCGCTGCGAGAGCAGCGGGCCCGCGCCGGATAGATACTTTGAGTCTCCGGGGCGAAGTTCGGTGATGTGCGTGCCGGAATCGACGCGGGTCGCCGGGCGTTCTGCCGTCGAGAACGTAAAGACCGTGGAGCCGATCGTAATCTCGTCCTTATGACGGAGCACCGCCACGGGGATGCTCTCGCCGTTCACCAGGGTCTTGTTGCGGCTGCCCTGATCGCGGATTTCAGAGACCTTGCCCTGCGTGGCGATCGTGCAGTGATGGCGCGAAACCTCGAGATCGTCCAACCAAAGATGGTTTTTCGAGGAGCGTCCGATCGTGAATTCACCTTCGGGAATGGTGTAGGAGCGCCCTCGCAGCGGTCCAGAGTTGGCGGTCAGGGAAGGCACGGCTTACTTCGGCCCCTCGGTCTTCGTAGGCGCGTCCGCTTTGGCGCGCCAATTCGCGGCTTGCTCGCGGCGTCCGGAGGCCAAGTAAAAGTCCGAGACCCACTCGGCCACGCGCAAAATGTGGACGCGTTGCGGCGCGTCCATGGCAGTTTTTCTTTCGGCCATCCCAGCGTAGCCGGAGAGCAGCAGCGGTTCCGCTTCGGAATATTTCTTCTGGCCCGCGAGACTATTTCCTAACAACGCGCGCTCGTAGAACGGTTGCCATCCTTCCGGGATGCCTTTTTCATAAAGCGCCAGGGACGCGCGACTCAGTTGTTCGGCTTCCTGATGGCGGCCGAGACCGTTCCACGCTTCGGCCAGCACATCGGCGGCATACAAGGTGTAGAGACTCTTGTCGCCGGCGCTGCGGTGCAAGCTGTCGAAGGCCGCGTGCGCCAGCGGCTCGGCGCGTGCGTAATCGCCGAGGCGATTGTAGTCCAGCGCCAAATCCGCGCGATGACGCTGTGTGACTCCGTGGTCCGCGCCGTTCATCCGCGCACTTGATTCCATGGACACCAAGTCCAAACGCGCGGCATCGGCGAAACGCAACTCGCCGCGATACAACCGGCTCAGTTCCACGCGCACGCCGCGCGTGGCGGGATCGTCGGAACCCAAGGTGCGTGAGTGAATCTCGAGCACCGCGATACTCAGCGGCTCGGCCTCCGCCAATTTGCCCTCGCGGCGATAATCGGCGGCCAAGCTGCGCATCGAAAGCAGCGTCGAGGAGTGTTCGGGACCGTAGCGGCGCTTGCGAATCTCCAATGCCTGCGCGTCCAATTGCTCGGCGGCGTCCGGCTTGTGTTCGCGAAACGTGTTGGCCAGATTGTCCATGGTTTCCAGCGTCGCCGGATGTTCGGGACCGAAGACACGGCGGCGAGCGTCGAGAAGCTCCAGATTGATTTGTTCCGCTTCGGCGATCTTCGGCTGGCGGTACAGATCGTCGGCCAGATTGGCCATCGAACTGAGCGTATCGGGATGGTCTCGGCCCAACACGCGGCGGCGAATTTCCAGAATTTCCCGTTCCTGCTTTTCGGCGTCGACGAACTTGTTCAAGCGGTGCAGCGCCGTCGAGACATCGCTCATCGCGTCCAGCGTGTCGGGATGGTCCGAGCCGAGCGTATCGCGGCGCGCTTGCAACACTTCTCCAAAAACGGCGAGCGCTCGTTCTTTCTTAGGGACGCTCTGGCGTACATCCAACAAGTAGTCCTGCGCCAAGTAGACACCGCCCAAGCTGCGGAGAGCGTCCAAGGTGATCGCGTTCGCGGCGCCATATTTCCGGCGGCTGCGGTCCACGGCTTCTTGGGCGAGCTTTTCCGCTTCCTCGGGTTTTCGCAGATGCACGGTGATCAAAGCAAGCTCCGATTCCGCGAGAATCGCGCGGGAATCATCGGGTCCCTGCGTGCGGCGGCGGGATTCCAAAACTTCGCTCTCCGCGGCGGCGGCCGGTTGAAATTTCTGCTGCAGAAAATAGATTCTTCCCAACAATTGCAGCGCATCGAGCGTGGCAGGATTTTGCGAGCCGAAACGACGGCGGTCGAGCGCGACGGCGCGTTCCAACTGTTGTTGCGCGGGAGCGTCGAGGCCCAAATCGAAATACGCGCCGCCGATTGTCGTGCGCAGCGACGCTTCCACTTCCGGCTGGGAAGCGAACTGCTCGTTGATGCGCGCCGCGGCGCGATCGAGCGCCGTGCGCACCGTGATATCGGGATCCGTTTTTTTCTCGCTGCGGAGTTGCCGGCGCGCGCCGGCCTGCGCGAGAACGTCCTCCTGCAAGAAGCGATTGACCGCGGCGGCGATGGCCGCTTGCATGTCGGCGCGGCGTTTCTCGACGACGGCGGCGTCGCGCTCCGCGCCGGCTTGCTCTTCCGCGCCGGTGGCGCGGTCGCGTTCCTGCCGCGCGACTTCTCCCGCGTCGAGCGCCGCGCGTTCCGCGCCTACCGCCCGGTCGCGATCCCTGCGCGCTTGTGCTTCCGCGCGTCGCGCGCGAATCGCCAGCATGGTGCTGACAATCGTCGCCGCCACAAGCAGTACGACGAAAACCGCGGCGGCCGTGAGCGGCGCGCGATAACGCCGCGCGAATTTTCCCACCAGATACGTCGTTGAAGGCGGGCGCGCCGAGACCGGTTCGCCGTTTAGGTAACGCTGTACGTCCGCCGCGAGTCCATTCGCCGTGGCGTAGCGGCGCGCCGGCTCTTTTTCCAGCGCCTTCATGGCGATCCAATCGAGATCGCCGCGTAGTTCCCGCGCGCGCGCACTGGGACGCGGTGGATCGTCCTCCGAGATGCGGCGAACGATTTCCGCGTCGGGAAGATCGCGCACGGCCTCGCGCTCCAAAGGCGTGGTTCCCGTCAGCAACTCATACAAAAGCACGCCGAGCGAGTAAATATCACTGCGCGTGTCCACCGCCGCCCCGCCGCGCGCCTGCTCGGGACTCATGTATTCGTACGTGCCCACGATCGCGCCGGCCATCGTCATCATGCTGCTGTCGGAGAGCCGGCTCGAATCCGACACCGCCTTGGCCACTCCGAAATCGATCACTTTCGGCACGGGCTGCCCGTCGTACACGGCCACCAGCACGTTCGATGGTTTGATATCGCGATGAACGATGCCTTTCTGATGCGCGTGTTGGATCGCTTGGCAAACATCGGCGAACAGTTGCAGGCGCGCGCGCAAATCCAACTTGTGCTCTTCGCAATAGGTCGCGATCGGCACGCCCTCGACCAACTCCATGACGAAGTAGAGTCGTCCGGCGTCGGTGGTTCCGGCGTCGAAGACGCGCGCAATGTTGGGATGGTCCATCAGCGCCAACGCTTGGCGCTCCGCTTCGAAGCGCATGATGGCTTGCTCGGAATCCATGCCCGGCTTGATGATTTTCAGCGCGACTTGACGCTTGACCGGATATTGTTGCTCGGCGCGATAGACCATCCCCATGCCGCCGCGGCCGAGGGTCCGAAGTAATTTGTAGCGGCCGATCATCGTGCCGGGGCGTTCCGGCACGGCCAGCGAGATCGCGCCGGGAGACACCGTGGGCGCGGCGTTACGAGTGGTAGTTTCTTGCGGAGATTCGGGACCCAAATTAGGATTTGAAGCCACGCGGTCACCCCTACGATCGCGCTAAAAGTGAAGCCGGCGCGATTATACCATTCCTCCTAGGACGGCAACCCATCCTTTAGAGCTACTCCCTGCGCCCAGTACTGAGAATCAAAAAGTTAGTCCAATTCACCTTTTGGTTAGTGACTCCGTGCCGTCCTCCTAGTTTTCTCAGCAACATCCGAGCGCGAATCTCTGGCGCGAAAAGTGCCTTATAAGAACGCGGGAGAAGGGGGATCTTTTATGCGCACACCTGGGCTTAAGCGTACGACTGGCCAAATCTGTCTGACTCTATTGTTGACCGCTCGGATCGCGGTACCCGATGCGAACGCCCTTGGCATCGCGCCGATTCCGCGCGAGGCGCGTGCGATTCCGATGGCGCGCGCGGAATCTCCGCGCGTGAATTCACCGGCTTCCGCCGGCGCGGCGCATCCCCAACTCCCAACTAATTTGGCAGGAGGCGCAGTGTCTGGCGGACTTCCGTCGCTGCCGCGCTTTGCCGCGGGGATTCCCGCGGTAGCGGCGGCGGCGGGCGACATCGATGGCGACGGACTCGCCGATCTAGTGGTGGCCGGCGAGAAAACCATCAGCTTTCTGCGCAGCACGGGAGCGGGATTCGCGCCACCGAATATTTTTGCGGGAGTGGCGCATCCCACGGCGATCGCCATCGGGGATTTCAACGGCGATGGTCATAACGATCTCGCGATCACCGATGCGTCGGGCGAAGTGGCGATTCTTTTGGGCGCGGGCAACGGCGATTTTGGTGCGCCGCAATATTTTTCGGTTGGAAAAAATCCATCTTCGGTAACGATCGGCGACTTCAACGGCGACGGCATCGCGGATTTGGCGGTTGCGAATCGCGACGGCAATTCGATTTCGATTCTTCTGGGCAAAGGCGACGGAACTTTCGAAGCCGCGGCAACCGTCGAGACGGGCACGGCGCCCTCGGCGATTGTCGCGGCGGATTTCACCGGGCGTGGCTTCATCGATCTCGCTACGGCCGACTCGGGCAGCGGAACGATCACGATTTTTCTCGGCGCGGGCGACGGGACGTTTGAACGAAAGATGCAATTCTCCGCGGGCGGCGCGCCCTCGCAGTTGGTCACGGCGGATTTCGATGAGGACGGCTTCGCCGATCTCGCGGTGCTGACGAGCGGGAATCAAACGGCGCGCGTTTTTCTGAACGATCAGCGCGGTAATTTCAAACCGGCGGGAGAATTTGCGGAGGCGGCGGCCATTGCCGTGGGCGATTTTGAAGGCGACGGACATGCGAGCTTGATGGTTCAAGCTTCCGCCACCGGTTTTCTGGCCGTCTATGCGGGTCTCGGCGACGGCGCGTTTGCGCCCGGTGTTTTCTATCCCGCGGAAAACAGCCCGATGCTGTTGACCGCCGGAGAATTCAGCGGCGACGGTGACGCGAATCTCGCGGCCACCGACGCAGCCGGAACCGTCTATGTGATGAAGGGCGCGACCAAGCGCCAGCGCGTGATCAATCCGCGTGAAACCAGCGTGTCGCCGGCACCGACAGTATCGCAGCCGGCAACGCCCGTCGTCACGCAACCTATATTACCGAAGACTCCAACTTCCGGCGCGAGCGGCACCCCACATACCCAGTCCGTGCGGTCCGCGGCGGGGCAGACAGGCATTTCGGTCTCGCTGACGGTTTCCAACGATGTCATGCTTCAAGGTTCAATCATGAACTTCGTTTTTGAAGCCACCGTTTCGCCGTCCACCACCACCGGCAAAGTTACGTTCTACGACAGCATCACTCCGACGGGCCTCGGCAGTGTGCTTGGATACGGCACGATTCTTCCCAACGGGACCGCTTCGTTCAGCACGGGAGTGCTGGCTGCGGGGAGGCACTACGTAACCGCTTACTATCGAGGCAACTCGCCATCCACGTCCGCCTCTTCGTCAGCGGTGTTAACCGTTGTTACGGCTTACACGGGGAACGTCTCGGGATTCACGGCGGGGAACACCTATTCTCAAGGAACGGCCACTTCCATCTATGTCGCGGACTTCAACAACGATGGCGTCGCCGACTTGCTTGTCACTGGCGGAACCGTCTCCAACATTTATCAAGGGAACGCCCTTGGCGGGTTCAGTTTGATGTCTTCTTGCAGTACGGGTTCGAACGCACTATTTGCGGCTATCGGCGACTTCGATCGCGACGGCTATCTCGACTTCGCCACCTCCAACGCTGGCAGCGACAGCGTGAGCGTCTGCATTAACAATGGAGACGGCACGTTCAAACCGGCCGTGAATTATTCGTTAACCGGACAGACGTCGCCGCAGGGTATCGTCGCCGCGGACTTCAACAGCGATGGCGTTATCGACTTGGCCGTGGCCTGTAAAAGCGGAAAGGCCCAAGTCGTTTTGCTGACCGGCAACGGCGATGGGACATTCCAGGTCCAAGTTGGACAGAATCTTCTGTCCGGGGCGTCCAGACTGGCAGCCGCTGATCTCAGGGGCATCGGCGTTATGGATCTGGTGCTCGCCAGTGGGTCCACCGTTGGGTATGCGTACGGCATCGGCGACGGCACGTTTCAGAGCGTCAGAACGTTAGACAGCTTCAATACCTTAAGCGCGACTTCGGTCGTTGTGTCGGACTTCAACGGAGATGGACTTCCCGATGTCGCCGTCGGCTATGTTAATTCGGGCAATAATGGCGGTGCTATCACGGTGACCTTGAATCACGGCGGCGTGTTGTCTTCGTTGTACTCGTCTAACCTTAACTTTTCGTCTGTCGTTACCTCGATGACCGTTGCTGACGCCAACGGCGACGGAATCCCAGATCTGATCGTCAGCAGTCCGGGCGGCGTAAATGTGTTCACCGGAACCGCCAACGGCCAATTCTCGTCGCCGACCAATGTCGCGAGCAGCATCACGAGTCCGTTGTTTGTGGCCGCCGGAGATTTCAACAGCGACGGCCGCACGGACTTGGCCATCGCCACGCTCTCGAACTTCAATGTGTTTCTAGGCGGCAACGGTGGAACAATCTCCGTTACCAGTTGCAACGCGAGCGATTTGCAAAACGCGATCACCACACTGAATGCCACCGGCGGTGGGACGATTTCGCTCACATCGAACTGCACGTACACGGTCACCGCGCCGGTGGACTGGTGGTACGGTCCCAACGGTTTTCCGGCGATTGCCTCCGTGATCACGATCCAAGGGAACGGCGCGACGATCACGAGCTCTCAGACGGCGGGCAGCAATAACTTCCGCTACTTTTTCGTTTCGGGCGGAGCGAGCAGTCTGTCGCCCGGCAGCTTAACGCTGAACAATCTCACGTTGTCGGGAGGCATCGCGCAGGGTGGCGGTTCGGGCGCGGCCAGATTTTCCGGTGGCGGCGGGGCTGGCCTGGGCGGCGCGATCTACAACCAGGGATCTTTGACTTTGAATAGCGTTACCCTCAGCCAGAATCGCGCCAACGGCGGTAGCACAGGTCCTAACGTTAACATCAATGCGGGCTCCGGCGGAGGGGGCCTCGGGGCGAGTAGTCTCACGACGATCGATGACTTTTACCCAAGCGCCGGCGGCGGTTTTAAGACCTCGGGAAGTTTGAGTTCAGCAACCGTCGACGTCACTACCGGAGGCGCCTTCACGGGCACCGAAGGCGGGAGCGGAACAGGTGGCACGAGTTCTTACGGAGGAAATGGAGGTACCAGCATCAACGGTAATGGCTCAGGTGGCGGGGGCGGCTTTATGCCTGGAGCCAATGGGGGCTCGGACGCCACGTGCAACTTTGTGACCAACCTGACGTCGGCCGGCTGGGGCGGTGGCAGCGGAGTCTGTGGAAACTCTAGTCCTGCCGGAGGCGGAGCATTTGGCGGAGGCGGCGCGGGCAACCCGGGCCCTGGGGCTGGTGGAGGTGTTGGTGGCGGCGGCGGTGGGAGCCTTGGGTCCCAAGTAGGCTTCAACGGCGGAAATGGAGGGTTTGGCGGGGGCGGCGGCGGAGGATCGCAAGGCGGCAGCGGGGGCTTTGGCGCTGGTGGCGGAGCCAGTACCGGCGGCGGTAACCTCGGCGGCGCGGGCGGCTGGGGCGCCGGCCGCGGGGGCACTCTAACGGGAAACAACGCCCAGTTCGCCCAAGGTGGCGGCGGCGCCGGTCTCGGCGGCGCTATCTTCAATCAAAAAGGCACCCTGACAATCAACTCATCCAATTTCGTTTCCAACACGGTGCAAGGCGGTTCTGCCGGAAGAGCGACTGACGGCTCTGGCGGAAGCGTAGGCGGCGGCTATGGCGGCGCCATCTTCAACCTGGACGGCACAGTCACGCTCAACACGATGACCTACAGTGGCAATTCGGCCCCATCCGGCGGAAGTGTCTTTTATAACTTGTCCCTCAACGCAGGGAATTTCTCGAGCCTCGAATCTTCCTACGCTTTGCTGTCCCTGCAGAATACGACGATTTTGACCGGCAACGGAGACTTAGTGAATACCCAAGTTGACGGTAGGGCGCCGGTTCTGAATAACGTGACGAACACGACCGCAACACTCACGCCATCAAGCTGGTCGGGGACGGTGACCTACCCTGCGGCAAAAACCTTTACGCTTACGAACACCGGTTCCGCCGGTTCTGCGTACCTGAACGCTTCTTCCATTTCCGTGAGCGGAAACTTCACGGTCAGCGCTTCGTGTGGGCCCATCGCTCCGGTCTTCTTTGCGTGCCCGATCACTGTCACGGCCCCAGTGGGAACCAGCACGGGAACGTTGACCGTAATCGGCAACTTTGGATCGACGCCTTTGACGGCATCCCTCAATGTTACAGTTCAACCGGCCCCAACGATCTCATGGACCACCGCGCCGCCTTCCAGCGCGGTTTATAACAGTACGTTTTTAGTGGCGGCGAGCACGACGTCCGGCGATACGCTGACGTACACAGCGTCGGGCGCCTGCACAATCACCGGAACGACCGTCAAGATGACCAGCGGCACGGGCACGTGCACGGTGACGGCCGCCGATGCGGGCAATGCCAACTACGGAGCGGGATCGCTGACCGGCAACACCAGCGCGTCAAAGATCAATCCAACCGTTGCGTGGACCACGGCGCCGCCGGCGAGCGCCGCCTACCACAGCACGTTTACGGTGGCAGCAACCACAAACAGCGGCGACACGTTGACCTATTCGGTCTCGGGTGGCGTTTGCACCATCAGCGGTACAACGGTCACGATGACCAGCGTCACGGGCACGTGCATGGTGACGGCCGCCGATGCGGGCAATGCCAACTACGCAGCGGGATCGCTGACCGGCAACACCAGCGCGTCAAAGATCAATCCAACCGTTGCGTGGACCACGGCGCCGCCGGCGAGCGCCACCTACCACAGCACGTTCACGGTGGCAGCAACCACAAATAGCGGCGACACGTTGACCTATTCGGTCTCGGGTGGCGTTTGCACCATCAGCGGTACAACGGTCACGATGACCAGCATTACGGGTACGTGCACGGTGACGGCCGCCGATGCGGGCAATGCGAACTATACGTCGGGAATGCTGAGCAGTCAGGTCACTGCGTTGCCCACGAGCTCTGTGTCCCTGTCAACCTCCTGGGCAAGTCAGGCTGACGGGTCGAGCCCGACGTTCGGGCAGGCTTTGACGCTAACAGCGACCGTCACGCCATCAACAGCTACCGGCAACGTGACTTTCTACACCGGCCCCACACCTACCTCCGCTGAGACGACCGTGCTGGGAACAGCCGCACTGAGCGGCGGCACTGCGACGTTCTCCACCGCCCTGCTGCCGAGCGGCGGGGCCAACCTGATGGCGTATTACCAAGGCGACAGCAACGTTTCTCCCAGTGTGTCCAGTGTTGTCTCTCAGGTCGTATATGCGGCGCCGGAAACCAGCTTCGGCGCGAACTCCGTTACACTGACAGCGCAAACGAAGCCGACATCCGTCATCGTGGCCGACTTCAACGGCGACGGAAATCCGGACATCGCCGTCGGTAACAACACCAGCAATAGCGTCAGCGTTTTCCTGGGCGATGGAGTGGGCGGCTTTGGCAGCCCGACTAACACGTCCCTCGGTGGCAGCGGAACATTCCTCTTGATGAGCGGCGATTTCAATGGTGACGGGATTCCCGACTTGGCCGTCATCCAGCGCGCCGGCGGTAATCTGTTGATCCTGATTGGCAACAAAGACCCGCATACCGGCCTCGGCAATGGGACTTTCACGGTCTCGACGCCAGTGACGGGGTTGTCTACTCCGACCGGCGCCGTCGTGCTGGATTACAACGGCGACGGCATTCCCGACATCGCGCTACTCGAGGAAAACAACGGCAGCCTTCTTGTTTATAAGGGCGCCGTTGTGAACGGAACCTACACGCTTACACCGGCCAACACCATCACCAACCTGGGCAGCACTCTTTTTGGCTTGGCTGCAGCCGACTTCAACGGCGATGGACACCCGGATCTGGTGGTCATCAACGATTCCACGATCGGAAGCAGTAATCTTGAGATCCTGCTTGGGGATGGCAAGGGGAATTTCGGAAACGGAAGCGGGAGCAACACGCCCTCCTACACCCAGAAGTTCCCGAACTCGCCGGTGGCCGTCACGATCGCCGATTTCGATAGCAATGGCGTTCCCGATATAGCAGCCGTCTCATCGGACGGAACCGTCTGGGTCCTTCTCGGGCAAGTATCGGGAAATGCGTGGTCTGTTTTGGCACAGAACACCTATACTCTCGTCTCCGGTCCTCCTGCACTCACAGCAGGAGGTATTGCGGTGGGCGACTTCAACGGCGATGGCATCCCCGACTTAGTGGTGGCCGACGGCTCAAGCGGCTCGATCAGCGTGCTCACGGGAATTCCCAACGCGAATAATCAATATATTGGGACCGGCCAATTCAACTCGCCGGTGGTAACCTCGTTGCCTGGCTCGGCGAATCCTACAACCGTCGCCGTCGGCGGGTTCCAGGGCTCCGGAGCTGCGGACGTAGTCACTACGAACGGAAGCTCCGCCGACGGCGTAACCGTTGTGACGGCCCTAGCTGCGACAAGCACCTCTCTGTATGCCGGCTCCAGCAATCCTTCGAACTACGGCCAGACGGTCGAATTACAAATCAACGTGTTCACCACCGGTCTTGTGAATGCGCAAACATATGGCAATGTGGGGGCCACCGGCACTGTCACGGTCATGGAGGGCACGAACACGATCGGGACCGCCGCGATCAGTTCCGGTTACGGACTCCTGGCGATACCGTCGCTCACCCCTGGGTCGCATTCGTATACCGGCGTCTTCAGCGCCACTAGTCAGTTTGCGGCCAGTACCTCACCGGTCTTCACGCAAAACGTGAATCGTGGGCAAGTGACAGTCTCCGCCGCCGCCGCCAGTTTCACCTATGGCGGCGCCGTTCCCACGCTGAGCTCTTCATACAGCGGATTTGTGGGCGGCGACAACAGCAGCGTGGTATCGGGAACCCCCACGTTCACGATCACCAACTCGTCGAATCAAACGGTGACGTTGTCCTCAGCGCTACCCGCCGGCACATACACGATCACGCCGGTGATCACGGGATTGTCGGCCACGAACTACACCTTCAGTGCGGTCACGGCTAAGCTGACCGTCAACAAGGCGGTGCTGACGGTTACCGGCACCTGTAGTTCGACGTACGGCACCGCAGGTTTCTCGCAGAGCTTTTCCTACAGCGGATTTCAGAACGGCGATACAAGCAGCGTAGTGTCGGGAACGCCCGCGTTCACGTTCGTGAACTCATCGAATCAAACAGTGACGGACTCCGCGACTCTCGCCGCGGGCACGTACCCGATTTCTGGACTTTCAGGTTTGTCGGCGACGAACTACACGTTCCAAGCGGCGGGTGCGCTTACCGTCAACCCGGCGCTGCTGACGGTCGCGATCAATCCCGTTGGCTTCACCTATGGCGGTACGGCTCCCACACCGATCTTTTTTTTCAGCGGATTCAAGAATGGCGACAACGCCAGCGTAGTGTCGGGATCTCCGACTTTCACGGTCACCAATTCATCGAACCAAACAGCGACGTATTCCTCGGCTCTGAACGCAGGCTCGTACACGTTTACGGGAGTGACTGGATTGTCGGCCGCGAACTACACGTTCCATCCGACCGGCCCACTGACCGTCAACAAGGCCAACGCGACCTTTTCGGTGATCCCCTACAGCGTCGCCTATGATGGCAATCCGCACACGGCTACAGGCACAGCCAAGGGGGTGGGCGGCGTGACCCTGAGCGGCCTGACCCTTACCGGTACTACGCATACGAATGCAGGTACGTACAACAGCGATTCATGGACCTTCACCGATAATACTGGCAACTACAACAACGCGGGTGGATCGGTGCACGACGCGATCGCGCAAGCGAGCCAGACGATCACGGTGACCGCGCCTGCGTCCTTCCCGGCCACCGCGCTATACGAAAGTGCGATCACAGTGACAGCTACGGGCGGCGCCTCGGGAAATCCGGTGACGATTGCCGGATCGGGCTCCTGCAGCGGTAGCGGAAACAGCTCGGCGTCGATTACGATCAGCGCCGGCAGTGGAAACTGCACGATCACTTTGAATCAGGCGGGCAACACAAATTACTCGGCTGCGCCGCAAGTAACCAAGATCATCGGGGCGCAAACGGCCGCGCCCGGCTTGCCGGCCAACAACTCGGGCAGTTCCTTTTCCGGAGAGCCGGTGACGTTGAGCGTCACGATCAACCCGGTGAGCGGCGGCGCCACTCCCACCGGTAGCGTGACCTTCTCGTTTGTCGCGAACAGCACGACGAATTACGTTTGCGCCGGCGGCTCGATCCAAACCACAAGCTGCTCGATCCCGCTGAACAACGGGACAGCCAGTGTGACCACAAGCAACTTGCCGTTGGGCAGCGACGGCGTCATCGCCACCTACAGCGGCGATTCCGACTACTCGGCGGGTACGACTATGATCACCGATACGGTGACGCTGGCGGGAACTAGCTTGAGCTTGCAGAAAAAACCCGCCACCTCGACGGTGTATGGAAGCGCCGTTGAATTGGATGTGACGGTCGGCGGCTCTGGTCAAGGCACGCCAACCGGCGGCGTAACACTATCGTTCGCGGTTCCCAACAGCAGTCCGGTGGTGACGAACAATATTTGCGCCGATGGCACGATCTCCGCGTCGCCGTGTGCGGCCGGGAATACGGTCACGTTAGTGAATGGCGCGGCAAGCGTGACGAACATCTTGCAATTGCCTGCGGGCACCTACGCCATTAACGCGTCTTATTCGGGCGATTCCAACTTTACACCGGCTGCCAGTTCATCTTCGCAGACCATAACTCCGTTCACCCTTACGGTTAACGGCATCACCGTCGGCAGCAAGTATTACGACGGAACCACAACCGCGACATTGAACACGAACGGAGCCGGCCTGAGCGGGCTGTTCGCCTGGGATGCCGGCAACGTGACGCTGAACGTTGCGAGCGCGTCCGGCGCGTTCTCTGATCCGAACGCCGGTGCAACGCCGAAGCAGGTGACGATCAGCGGGCTGAGCCTAACGGGATCGGCGGCTGGAGACTATCAGTTGCCGGCGCCGCAAGCCACTACAACAGCCATCATCAATCCGGCGCAAAATCCGGTAGTCATAACGGCGTCGAGCGCGACCGTCACGTACGGCGATCCGGCGCCGGTGATCTTGCCGAGCTACGCCGGATTTTTACCTAACGAAGGTCCATCCGTGCTTAGTACGCCGCCGACGTGTGTGACCACGTACACATCGACCAGCAATGCCGGCAGCGCGCAGACTACAAATTGCTCCGGCGCCGCGGACGGCAACTACACGTTCACATACGTCGGCGGCGTCGTGACAATCAACAAGGCCAACGCCACGATTTCCGTGACGCCGTACGCTTTGATCTACGACGCCAACCCACATACGGCATCAGGATCGGTGATCGGTATTGGCAGCGTGAGTCTGAGCGGTCTAAATCTCGCCGGCACGACGCATACGAATGCGGGCACGTACAACAACGATACCTGGACTTTCACCGATAGCGCCGGCAATTACAACAACGCGAGCGGCACGGTGATCGACACCATCGCGCAAGCGAGCCAGAGTATCACCGTGACGCCGTTCCCAAGCAGCGCTTCCTACGAAAGCTCGATTTCAGTGGTGGCCAACGGCGGCGGTTCGGGGAATCCTGTGACGATTAGCAGTTCGGGCGCATGCAGCGGCAGCGGGAGCAACTCCGCGTCGATTACCATCACGACCGGAAGCGGAACTTGCATGATCACGTTGAACCAGGCAGGCAACACGAACTATTCCGCTGCGCCGACGGTGACAGGGACGGTTGCGGCGCAGATGGCCGCGCCCGGATTGCCCTCCGGCAGTTCGGGTAACTCCCTTTACGGACAGCCGGTGACGCTGAGCATCACAGTAAATCCTGTGGCCGGCGGCGCCACGCCTACCGGCAGCGTGACTTTCTCCTTTGTCGTGAACAACACGACCTACTATGTTTGCACCGGCGGAACGATCCAACCCACAAGCTGCTCGATTGCGCTCGCCAACGGTACAGCCAGCGTGACCACGAGCATTTTGCCCGTGGGAACGGACAGTGTAATCGCGACTTACACCGGAGATCCCGATTATGCAGGTGGCACAACGACCATCACCAACACGGTGACCCAGACGGGAACCAGCGTCAGTGTGACGAAGCAACCCGCCAAGTCAACCGTATATGGAAGCGCGGTTGAATTGGATGTAGCGGTTTCAGTGCCGCCCGGAGAGAGTGGCGCCGGTACGCCAACCGGAACGGTAGCGCTGTCGTTCGTTGTTCCCAACAGCAATCCGGCGGTGACGAACTACATTTGCGCCGACGGCAGCATCTCCGCCTCGGCCTGCCCGGCGGCCAACGCGGTCACGCTGGTGAATGGCGCGGCCAGCGTAACGAACATCTTGCAATTACCCGCGGGCACGTACGCCATTATCGCGGCATACTCGGGCGATTCCGACTTCACCGCAAACTCCGTGCCGGCGTCGCAAACCGTCACGCCGTTTACGCTGACCGTGAGTGGGATCACCGCCGCCAACAAGCCCTACGACGGAACCACCGCGACTGCATTGAACACGAGCGCAGCGGCGCTCGGCGGCGTTTTCTCCTGGGATAACGGCAACGTCACGTTGAATACCGCGGCGGCGTCCGGCGCATTTTCTGATGCGAACTTCGGCACGGGCAAGAACGTGACGATCAGCGGATTGAGTCTGACAGGCTCGGCGGCGGCGAACTACGTACTGCCAACGCCGCAAGCAACAACGACGGCCAACATCAGCCAAGTTCCCGTAACCGTGACGGCGTCGAGCGCCACCGTAACGTACGGCGCGTCCGTACCCATGATTTCGCCTAGCTATAGCGGATTTGTGAATAACGAGAGCGCATCGGTGCTGACCACGCCAGCGACCTGCACCACTTCGTACACACCAACGAGCAATGCGAGCAGCGCGCAAACCACAAGCTGCTCGGGCGCGTCGGCGACCAACTACAGTTTCAGTTACACGGGCGGTACCGTGACGGTGAACAAAGCCAGCGCCACAGTGACCTTGGGCAATCTCACGGCGACCTACACCGGCAGTCCGATTTCGGCGACCGCCACGACGAATCCCGCCGGACTCACGGTGACGCTCACGTACAACGGCAGTTCGACCGCGCCGACCGCAGTGGGTCCGTACACGGTTGTCGCGACGATCAGCGATCCGAACTACACGGGATCAGCAACGGCCACGTTGAACATCAACGCCGCAAGCGGCGGGCCGATCGATGTTACCAGCCAGATCAAGTGGACGACCACCGGCTTTGCCGCCGCTCGCGGCAGCAATGTGTATACGGCCACCATGACGATCACCAACATCGGGACGACCCCGATTGCGGCGCCGTTGCAAGCCGTGTTCACCAACGTAATTTCCGGCGC
>JAJPHL010000053.1 GCA_021325275.1 Terriglobia bacterium
ACGCGACCCACGGCATCGTACGCGGTGCTGTCGAACTTGCCATCGGGATACGTTGTTTTCACCAGACGATTGTCGGCGTCGTAGGTGCTGGTGGTGACGTTGTTGTTGGCATCCTTCACCGTGAGCTGATTGCCCGCCGCGTCGTAGCCGAAGACGGTCGTCTGACTTAAGGCATTTTGGACCTTCGTCCGGCGACCGGCGTTGTCGTAGAAGTACGTTGTGGTGTTGCCCAGCGCGTCGACCGTCGAGGTCACCTGGCCGGCGGCATCGTAGTTCGTCGTTGTGGTGGCGGCATTCGGCGTGGTCGGCGCGGCGGTGGTCGAGGTCAGGCGATTGATCGCGTCGTAGCCAAATGCCGTGACGATCCCGCGATTGGTGGTCTGCATGCGATTGCCGTTGGCATCGTACTGCGTCACATCGGTCGTGTTGTCCGCGTAAGTCGTGGTCGTCAAGCGACCGTCGCTGTCGTAGACGTATTGCGTTTGATGGCCGAGTTCGTCGGTGCGCACATCCACTTGGCCCAGCGTGTTGTAGTGCGTTTGCGTAAATGTGTTGTCGGGGAATGTGGTCTTGGTCAGTCGATTCTGACCGTCGTACGCATATTGCGTCAGCAACGTCTGCGGCGCTCCGTTGAAGGTGCGCATCACACTCTGCGTCAGGCGATTTCCGTTGCCGTCGTAGGTGTTGGTCGTGACGTTGGTCAACGCGTCGGTTTGCATCAGCAAATTGCCGTTGTTGTCGTAGGCGAATGACGTGGTCTTACTGTTCGCGTCGGTCGTCGAAGTGACGCGGCCGAAGTTGTCGTACGTATTGGTGGTGACGTTGCCCGCCGCATCCTTGGTCGTCAACAGATTTCCGTGCGTGTCGTAGGTGTTGGTCGTCACGTTGCCGCGCGGATCGGTGATGGTTAACGGCTTGTTGAGCGCGTTGTAGGTGTATCCGGTGACGTTGCCGAGCGGATCGGTTTGGAAGCGCAGATTGCCGGCCGCGTCATAGGTGTAGTTGGTGGTGCGATTGAGCGCGTCGGTGTCGCTCGTCTTGTTGTCGCTGGCGTCGTAGGTGGAACTCGTGACGTGACCAAGCGCGTCGGTGGTTTGCAGGATGTTGCCGTCTTGATCGTACACGTAGGTCGTGGCATTTCCGTTGCGATCGGTGACGGTTTGCGTGTTCGCCGCCAGGTTGTACGTCATACCAATGCTCTTGCCGAGCGCGTCGGTGGTGCTGGTCAGGCGATTCGTCGTGGGATCGTAGCCCGCGGTGAGCCCGGATTGTCCGTTGGGCAGCGTGACGCCGGTGAGATAGTCGCCGGGCGCGTACGCGAACGTTGTGGTGTTGCTGGTGCGATCGGTGTACGACGTGAGATCCGCGCCGGTATAAGCGTAGGTATTCGACTTGCCGTTCGGATCGGTGATTTGCGTAATTCGTCCTTGGGAATCGCGCACGAAAGTCACGCCCGCGCCGGTGGACGAAGCAATTCCGTTGGCCGAGAACGTCAACGTATTCCCGTTGGTGTCCCTGATGCTCCGCACGCCCAGCACTTGATCGATCGTGTAGCTCAAGCCGTTGGCGAGCGTCAGCACAAACGTGGTGGGATCGTAGAGATTGCCGTCGAGGCCAATCAAGTTGATCGCCGCCGGCGGACTGCCGTCGATCAACGTGCTGCCGCCGTCGAGGGGCGCGAGCGTGGCGCCCTGCGTGCCCGCGGTGGCCTGGATTTGCTGGAAGGTCACGGTGGGATTGGTGATCGAGAGGAACTGCTGGCACTGCGGACTCGCTTGGGCCTGGAATTTGTACACCGTGTTGTTGGGGAACACCACGGTGACAATCTTCGTGTTCGTCGAACTGATGCAGAACTGCGGCGAAAGCGCGCTGTATTCGAGATCCTCGAACCAGTTGGCGCTCAGCGAGTGATTCTTCTGCAAGCGGATGTTGGTGACGGCCAAGCGCCAGCCTACGCCGAAGTCGCCGACGTTCTTGTCGCGCGAGTCGTAACTGCGCGTGATCGTGATCGGTAGTCCGGTGAGCGGCACGGTCATGTCGTTGAACGCCAGACTGAACACGCCGATCTTCATGTTGCGGCTCACCGTGACCGAGGAGGTCGCGGTGGTGACCTGACCCACCGAATCGGTGGAGGTCAACTGAATCTGATACGTGCCGTTCAGCAGCAGCGTGGGATCGAAAGTCGCCAGTGTGGCATTCGACACCGCGCCGACACCCGTGGCCATGGTGACGTAATTCTGGGTTGGGCGCGTGGTGTCGAGCAAGGCGTATCGCAGAGACCACGCCCCGTCGGAAATGGTGGCGGTGATCGGCGTCGGTTGAGTAATTTCACTGCCGTCGACCAAGGACAACGTGACGGTTGGCGGCGGGCCGGGCAGCGGCAGCACCAGCACCGAAGTGGTTCCTGTGGTTTGCAGCGATCCGTCCTGAGCCAGCAGTTGCACCGAGTACGTGCCGGCGGCGCTGAAGGTCGCGGTCGTGGCGGCTTGCGACGGATTGGCGAACGTTACCGTCCCCGGACCGCTGACTTTGCTCCAGGCGATCGTCAGATTACGTCCCGAGGGCACACTCACGGCGCTGCCGTTCAGCACGGCGGTTGTATTCGGCAACTGAATCGTTTGGGGCGGCGGCACGGTGACGCTGGGCGGCTGTGTCGCGGCCGCATTCAATGTGATGGTGGTGGTTTTGCTGGTGGTAAGGGCGCCGTCGTTCGCGCTGAGTTGCAACGTGTAGGTGCCGACGGAGCTGAGGGTCACTTGGGTGACCGCCGAATGCGGATTGGCGAACGTCGCCGCGCCCGGACCGCTCACTTGAGTCCAGGAAATCGTGAGCGTGCCGCCGATCGGCAAGCCGTCGTCGGTGACGCTGCCGTTCAGCGTGATCGTAGTGTTCGGCAGGGAGATGGTTTGTCCGCCATCGGCGTTGACCACCGGCGCTTGGTTGGTGGCCGCGGATGGTACCACGATCACCTGTACGCTGGCGCTGGAACTGGTCTGCGCGTTGCTGGCGGTCAACGTAAAGACGTACGTGCCGGCCGTGCTCAGGCCGCTCACCGACGTTGACAATTGTGTGGGCGTAGCGATGCTGGCGGTTGCGGGACCGCTCGTTTGGGTCCACGCAAAAGTCAGCGCGGCGTTGCCGGGATCGCTGGCCGTACCGTGCAGCGTTGTGGTAGCGGTCGGTAACTGGATGCTCTGCGTCGATCCTGCGCTGACTACCGGTGTATCAACCACCGTGATCGTGACCGTTGAAGTCACCGTGGTCGCGCCATCGTTGGCGCTGAGTTGCAGGCTGTAGGTACCGCCGCCAGGGAAGGTGGCGGTGCTTTGGGCTTTCGTCGGACTACCAAACACCACGCCGGCCGGGCCGGAGAGTTGGCTCCATTGAATGGTCAACGGCAATCCCACTGGATCGGAGGCTGAGCCATTCAAGTTGGCGGCAACCGTTGGAATTTGCAGAGTCTGATTCGGTCCCGCGCTAACCACCGGTGGAGGCGGCGCGGTTACCGTTACCGTGGTGCTGGAATTGGCGGAGAACTGGCCGTTCGTCGCACTCAGTTGCAGCGTGAACGTGCCGGGGTTGGGGAAACTGACTTTGCTGACAGCTTGTGACGGCGCGGTAAAGGTCACCGCACCCGGCCCGCTGAGTTCGGTCCAGGAAATGGTCAGCGGCGCACCGGCCGGATCGACGGCCGATCCTGCCAAAACAGCTTGCGCCGGCCACTGCACGCTTTGATTCGCGCCCGCATTTACCACCGGCGATTGTGTCGGTGTGTTTGAAGGCACGACAGTCACTTGGAAAGTCGCCGTCGTTGTGAACTGTGTGTTGCTGGCGGCGAACATGAAGGTGTACGCGCCGGTGACGGTGTTCGAGAACGTGATTTGCGTAGTAAGCGCCGTAGGATTGCTGAACACGGCTGCCGCAGGACCGCTCACTTGGCTCCAAGCGTAACTCAGCGTCTGGCCCACCGGATCGGTGGCGCTCGCTGTGACCATCACGGTATTCGTTGGCAGCTTGATGTTTTGGCCGTTGATCGGCAGGACCACCGGTGGTTGCAATGGCTGCGGGTTTACCACCACCGTGGTTGTGGCGTTGCCTGAGTTTTGTGAGTTGGCGGCGGTGAGTTGCAAAACGTACACACCCGCTACCGAGAAAGTAGCTTGCGTCGTCGCTTGTGACGGCGTACTGAACACGGTGGTCCCGCCCATGGGACCGCTCACTTGATTCCACAGCAATGTGAGCGTGCCGGCGCCTGGATCGCTAACCGTGCCGCTCAAGGTCACGCTGTTGGTGGGCAATTGGATCGACTGCCCGGGTCCGGCATTCACCACCGGCGGCTCGATGGTCTGCGGCAACACACCAACCGGCTTGACCGTTACGGTCATGTCGCTGACCGCGGTGGATGTCGCGTTCGATGCCTGCAACCGGAAGATGTACGTTCCTGGAGCCACGCCAAGCGCGACCGCAGTGGCGGTGGATGTGGGACTGGAGATCGTGGCAATCGTTGGTCCGCTGAGCTGGCTCCAACTGACTTGTGGAGTTCCGCCGGAAGGATCGGTAGCGGTTCCAGTCAAATTGACCGAGTTGGCGGGTAGAGTAATCGTCTGGTTTTGTCCGGCGCTGACGGTCACCTGCTCCAAGTTGGTCGAGCAAAGGCCGGTTTGGCCAGCGATGGCCGCGATTTCGGTCGGAGTCAGAGCCCGGTTGAACACGTGGACTTCATCGATACCGCCGTTAAAGCGTGCGCCGCCCGGGCGATTACCGAAGTACAAGGGCAGGTTGGCGGTGTTGGGTGTGATCGATCCAAAGTTGGCTTGATCCACCACGACTCCATTGATGTACATCACGGCGTTTCCGGATGGTTGATCGAAGGTCAACGCAACGTGCTGCCACACGCCCTGGACAATCGGGACGGCCAAGGGGCTGCAGCAACCGCCTCCATTGTTCGTAGCAAAGACGTGGTTATGGCCGGCGGTGTCCACGATATTCGCGTACAGCGCGCCCGGATAGTTGAACAACAGGTTAAACGGGTTGTTGGCGGCGCTGATCCAGAAGTGCGGTCCGAGTGTGCCGTTATTGTTGTATTCCGCGACCGGCGCGGAATTGCTCACAGTAGTGGGATTGATCCACGCGTCAATCGTGAAACTGGAAACATTCAGATTGCTCGATGCGGGCACCTTGACGTCCGCGTTCGTCCCGTTGAGGCTGAAGGCTTGTCCCTGCTTGCCGGTGGTGTAGGTGAGTGCGCCTTCCGCGATTCCGTTATCGCCGTGAATCGTGTCGGTGGTCGTGCCGTCCGCCGGCCACCAGCCGGCCATACCTGGCGCCGTGCAGACGCCGACGCTGTGGGCGTGAACCTCGCCGAAGCTGAACAACTCTCCGTCGTAACCAACCAAGCGCAACAAGTAATCGCCGGTGGTGGCGAACGCGGCCGTGGTCATGGGATTGCCCGACTGCGTGATGTTCACCTGCAATGCCGTAGAGTCCTGGTTGTTGTTATTGTTCGATCCATACCCGACCGAGAACTCGAAATAATCTCCGGCATTCAACGTTCGGACGAAGCTGAATGGAACTCTTACGCCGGCGGTGACGGTGCCGGTCGCAAGAGTGGTTGCCGAAGTACCGCTATAGAGGATGACCGCCACGTCCGTTGTGGGTCCGATGGCGTCGGGGAAAAACTTTCCTTGCACCAGGAATGTTCCAGCGTTGGGAGCCGTCCAGCGCAAAACGCTATTCTCACCAATGGAACTCGGAAGCAACCCGAGAGTGTGCGGCGGTAGAGTCTGTTGTGTGTCGTTGGGATTGTTCGACGTCAAGTCGCCGGCGTTAGCCCAAAGCTGCGGGGCCGAGTTTCCGTTCTTTTGGTAGGTCGAATAAGGATTGGGCGCGTTCGCCTGTGACGGATATAGCGTGAACGTGCCGCCGCGCGTCGGCTCCCAACCATAACTCCAAGCACCATTGGGATTGCTCTTCGGAGAGAAATCCAAACCAGAGTCGTAAGAGGGCGCGCCGAATGTTACGCGGCTTGGTCCAGACAGCACGGTCCAGAAAGAACTAAGGTGCCCGCCGACCGGCAAGCCGTCGTCGGTGACGATTCCGGGGAGGGTCGCGGAGTTAGGCTCCGTGACTTGCTGTTCCGTTCCCGGACTCACCACCGGCGCAGCGTTGGCTTGTATCGTAACGGTCGTGGTGGAACTGCTGGTCAGTTGCGTGTCGCTGGCGGTCAGTTGCAGGACGTAAACGCCCGGAGTACTCAGCGTCACGGTGGTGACAGGCGAGTTCGGATTGGCGAAGGACGCGGTTCCCGGTCCGCTCACTTGAGTCCAGAGCGAGGTGAGCGCGCCTCCTGTCGGGAGACCATCGTCAGTTACGGTTCCGTTCAGCGTAACGGTGGCGTTGGTAGCCGCGACCGAACCGATCCCCGACGGCGCCATGGCCATACCTTCCAGATTCTGGTTGGAAGCACCGAGGAGAAGCGTATCGAAGACTTGGGTCTGTGGGTTCCAGCGCACGTCCCAGACGTTGCCGTTGCCGAACTCTTCCTGCATGATGATGTCGCCCGTGAAGCTGACGAGTTCCGCGGCCGGGATTGCAAACAGAGTTTGCGTACCACCCGTGTTGGTGCCCGCCGCAAAATAGTTCTCGCCCGTGCCGATCACATTCATGTGCTCGGCATTGATTCCAATCTTGTACTGAACAACCGTTCCGTTTTTATCGATCGTGTAGACGAAGCCGGAAGCGTTCTCGCCGCCGACCAGGATCTTGCCCGCCCATGGTCCATATCGGAACGTGTCGTTGGGAACCGTCACGAGACCTTCGGCCGTACCGCCCATATTGACGCTGGCCAGTTTGGTTGCCGTTCCAGGCAAGGGGAACGTTGAATTATCCGCGCTGATCCGCCAGACATTCGTCGTGGGATTGCCGTCGGTCATCACGATCAGATCGCCGCCCCATACTCCGGTTTTATCGATGTAGAGTTGTCCGCGCAGAAGCCCGGTCTCGTTGGGCAATGTAACCCAGGGGCTTTGGATATTGGAACCATCGGGCGTGACGCGGGTCACTTGTCCTGGTTTGCCGTTGCCCGTGAAGAACGTTCCCGCTGGAAATCCTCCGAGGCTCTTGCCGCCGCCGTCGTCGCGCGCCACCGTGAGGTAAACCTCGTCGGTGAGATTGCTGATCGTGGAGAACTGCGAGATCGAGCCGTCAGAGGCCAGCAAAGCAAAGTTGAAGGGCTTGCCGGTTGGATAATTCACCGACATCAGGACTTTGCCGGTGGGTGGGTGATAGTCCAAGCCAGTGGCAGCGTTGGTGCCGTTGGACAACTGAATCAAAGTCGGCGAAAGCGGCAGAGTATTGACGTTGCTGGGCAGCGCAATCGTCTGATTGGCGCCTGCATTCACCACGGGTGCTTGATTTACCGTGGGCGCTGGATTGACGACAACCCGCGCCGTCGACGAGTCGGTGAACTGCGAATCCCTGACCGTGAGTTGCAACAAGTAGGTCCCCGCAACGCTAAACTTCGCGACCGTCACCGCCGTATTTGCCGGGGTGAACGTCACCGCGGCCGGGCCGGACAATTGCGTCCACGCAACGGTGAAAGATCCGTTGGAGTCGGAGACCGCGCCGTTTAGCGTCACCTGCGAAGTTGGCAAGGTGATCGTTTGGTCCGGACCGGCGCTCACCGTAGGCGGCGTGCTGGTGCCGGCCGTCGCGGTGATTGTGATGTCGGAACTTTGCGTCTGTTTCAAGCCGCCGTAGACCGCGGTCGCGGTTAGACGCAAATCGTACGTTCCGGGCGACGGGATGTGCGCCACTGTGCCGGTCGATTGCGGATTCGCGAACGTGACCATGCCGGGTCCGCTCACTTGACTCCAGACAACCGTGGAGACGGCCGTCGATGGCGTAACGGTCACGACGCCTTGCAGCGTGAGGTCCTGCGGCGTGAGCACACTTTGCCCCTGGCCCGCAGAAACGGTGAGTGTGAGCGCCGGCGCAACCGTAGTGGACGCGGTGGCGGAGAGCGGTCCGTAGGAATTGTTGTTCGTGTCGGACCACATGACCGATGCGCTTGCGGTTTCGGCGCCGGACACGGTCGAGGGAATATTGAAGACCACGGTGGCCGTGCCCAATCCGCCGGCCGGGATCGGAGAGAGCGCCGGCGTTTGGCTGGTTCCATCAGGCATAACGACAGTCAGGGCCGGCGTCCCCGCCGCGTGACCCGAGTTCGTTACCGTGATTGTGTAGGTGATCGCCGTTCCGGCGACGGCGTTGGCGGGCGCGGCGAGTGTCACCCCGAGCACCGGCAACACGCGTGTGCTGGTGATCGTGGCGCTGTCGGGTCCATACGCATTGTTGGCGGCGTCCTTCCAGGAAATCGCGGTTGCGAAGCTGAGCGCTTGATTGTCGAGGCCCGTTAGGCGCGTGAGATACGCCGGATCGCTTTCGCCCGAGAGTTTTGCGACCGTCGAAGGCACCGGCCACGTTGTGGAGAACGGCAAACTCTGCGAGGCCGTCAGCGTAAACGACGCGCTGCTCTGCGAATTATCGGGATTCGTTACCTGGAGACTGCCGGTAGCGGTCGCGCCGCCATTGTTTTGCAGTGTCGCCGAAATGTTGGCAGTGGATCCAGGCAGCAGTGTGCTCTGTACCGTCGGCGTGCCCGCCACGGCCGGCACGGATTGTTGCGCGGAGAGCGACGGCGTCAGCGGACCGTAGTTATTGCCGCGCGCGTCCTGCCATGTTGCTTGCAACGACGCCGTCCAGGTCTTGTTCGCCGCGGCTAGGCGCACCAAGTATTGAGTCGTGGTTTCCGAAGCGCCCTTCGCGGCGATCGCCGGGACGTTCCAATTCACCGTGGTGGAATAGCTTTGTGTCGACGCCAACGCGGGCACGGTGAGTGTTGTTGTCGTTCCGTCAGGCAGCGTGATGCTCGCGGTTATGTTGGAGGCCGCACCGCTGCCGTTGTTGACGATCGTCGCCGTCAGCGCCAGAACGCCGCCGGGATTCACGCTCGATGGACCCGTCAGTGAAACCGAGAGAACCGGCAAACTGCGCGTGGCTGTGACCGTCGAGTTCTCCGGTCCATAACTGCCGACGCCGTCGGTCCAAGTGAGTGAAGACGTGAACGTCAGGGTGGCGCGATCGAGCGATGTGAGACGCGTTTGGTACGCCGCGTCGCTCTCGCCGCTCTGCTTCGCGACGTTGTTGGGCGTCACCCAAGTGGCCGAGACGGCAGTCGTTTGTCCCGCGGCCACCACGAAGGGACCAACATTGCTGAACGTGTCGGGATTCGTTACCTTCACGTTCGCAGCGGTCGCATCCGCGCTGCCCGAGTTTTGCACGCCGAGGTTCACGGTCGCCGTGTCGCCGGGCAGCAGGACGCTTTGCACGGTCGGCGCTCCGCTGAGGATCGCGACGCGTTCTTGCGCACTGAACGTAGCGTTGGCTGGTCCGTAGGAAGTGTTCGCGGCGTCGAGCCACGTTGCCTTGAGGGACGCGGCCAGCGCGGCGTTGTTGGCCATGCTGATACGCGTGACGTACTGCGCCACGGTTTCGGCAGCACCGATGGGTGCGAGGGCCGGAACGGTCCAGTTGACCACGGTTGAGAAGTTCGCTCCGGCTGCGAGCGTCGTGAGCGGAAGCGTGGACATCGTTCCGTCAGGCAAAGTTACGACCGCCAAAACGCCGGAGGCCGCGCCGTTGCCCGTGTTCGTCAAAGTGGCGGTCAGCGCGAGTGTGCTTCCGGGCAGCGCCGTTGTGGGACCTGTGAGGCTGACCGTCAGCGCGGGGATCAAGCGCGTAGTCATCACGGCCGCCGAGGACGATTGCGGTCCGTAGTTGTTGGCGTTTGCGTCTTTCCACGCGAGCGTCGCGGTGGCCGTGATCTGGCCAGTGGCGGTCGCGGGAGGAATCGTGAAAGGGATCGAGATCGGAGCGATTCCGCCGGCCGCGATGGACGCAGGCAGCGTGGGTGTGCTCGTGGTGCCGTCAGGCAGCAGCACCGAAAGTGTCGGAGTGGCCGCCGCGGCATGACCCACGTTTTGGATCGTCGCGGTATAGGAGATCGCGTCGCCGGAATTCGCCGTCGCCGGTCCGGTGAGACTGATCGCCAGGATCGGCAGGACGCGCGTGCTGGTAACCGCGGCGCTGGTCGGTCCATAGGCGTTCGTCGCGGTGTCTTTCCACGAGGTCGCGGTGTTGAAACTCAGAGTCTGATAGTCGAGACCTGCCAAACGGAGTTGATACGCGGCATCTGTTTCGCTCGGTTGCTTCGCGACGGTGGAAGGAACCGCCCATGTCGTCGAAGCTTGCGTCGACTGTTGAGCGGCCACCGTAAAAGTCGCGCTGGCGGAGGAGTTGTCCGGGTTCGTCACCTGGAAACTTCCGGCCGTCGCCGTGGTATTGCCGGTATTTTGCATCGTCGCGCTGATGTTGGCGGTCGATCCCGGCAGTAACGTGCTCTGGACCGTCGGTGTTGCGGCGACAACCGGCACAACTTGCTGCGTGGAGGACGACGACGTCAGCGGGCCGTAAGAATTGCCGTGCGCATCTTGCCACGTGACGGGGAGCGATGAGTTCAAGGTCTTGATCGCCGCCGCGAGTCGCGCCAGGTATTGCGCCGTGGTTTCCGAAGCACCCTTCGCCGTCAGCGCCGGGACCGTGAAGTTGACCGTCGTGGAATAGTTCTGTCCCGCCGCGAGTGCCGGCACGGTTAAAGTGGAAGTGGTTCCGTCCGGCAACGTCACAATCGCGGAAATGCCGGAAGCCGCGCCGCTACCGTTGTTGGTGATCGTGGCGTTGAGCGCGAGCGTGGTTCCCGGACTCACGGTGGACGGTCCCGTCAAGTTGACCGAGAGGATCGGCAAGCTGCGCGTGCTCGTGATTGTCGCGGTCTCGGGTCCGTAGTTGCCGGTTCCATCGGTCCATGCAACGGAGGTCGAAAAACTGAGCACGGCTTTGTCGAGCGCGGAGAGACGCGTGATATACGCCGCGTCCGTCTCGCCGCTTTGCTTCGCGACGGTGTTCGGCGATACCCAGGTCGTGGAGGCGGAAACGGTTTGTCCCGCGGGCACGGCGACGGAATTGGCGCTGGCGGTAGTGTTATCCGGATTCGTCACCACGGTGGTGGTCCCGGTCGCGTCCGCGCCGCCTGTGTTCTGCATGCTCACGTTGACGGTCGCGGTGTCGCCGGGCCGCAGCGTGCTTTGCACCGTAGGCGTCACGTTGAGGATCGCCACGCGTTCCTGCGCGCTGAACGATTGATTGACCGGGCCATAAGAAGTATTGGCGGCGTCGAGCCAAGTGGCATTGATCGACGCGGCCAGCGTGGCCGTGTTCGCCGCGCTCAAACGCGCGAGGTATGACGCGGTTGATTCCGTGCTTCCGATCGGCGTGATCGCCGGCACCGTGTGGTTGATCGTGGCGCTGAAGTTCGCGCCGGCCGCCAGCGTGGTCACGCTCAGCGGATTGGTGGTTCCATCCGGCAAAGTCACAACCGCGGAAATACCCGACGCCGCGCCGTTGCCCGCGTTGGTGAGAGTCGCGGTCAACGGAAGCGTGCTGCCTGGCTTGGCCGTCGATGGCCCCGTCAGAGTTACGGTGATGGAAGGAACTTGCCGCGTCGTCTGCACGGCCGCGGTGGAGGAAAGCGGTCCATAGACGTTGTTGTGGATGTCCTTCCACGAGAGCGACGCGGTCGCGAGAAGTTGGCCTGTCGCGGTCGACGACGGAATCGTGAAACTGATCGTCGCGGACGCGCTTCCGCCCGGCGCGATGGTTCCCGCCGGACTCAGCGCCGGAGTGGCCGTGCTTCCATCAGGGAGCACGACGGAGAGCGTGGGAGACGCCGCCGCGCCGTGACCGATATTCTGCACCGTCGCCGTGTAGGCGATCGTGTTTCCAGAGATGGCGGACGGCGGTCCCACGAGACTAATCGAGAGAACCGGCATCGTGCGCGTGCTCGTTCCCGGGTTGTTCGTAGGACCGTAGAGCGTTCCCGCGGAATCCTTCCAGCCAAGCACCGCGTTGAACGCCAGAGAAGCGCCATCAAGACCGCTCAGGCGAGCCTGATACGCGGAATCGGATTCGTTAGACTGCTTCGCCCCGGTGAACGGCGCGATCCACGTGGACGTCACGGCGTTCGATTGTCTTGTGGTGAGCGAAAACGGCGTGATGACTTTCTTCGAATTATCGGGATTGACGATCGTGACGTCGGTTTCGATCGCGTTTCCTTTACCGGTGTTGGTGGTCGCGAAGGATACGGTCGCCGTGTCGCCCGGAGTCATCGTGCTCGGAACGGTCAGTGTTCCCGACACGATCGGCACGTTTTCTTTCAATCCGCTGAACTGCTGATTCACCGCGCCGTAAGAGTTTCCCTGAGCGTCTTGCCAGTTCGCGGTGATCGACGCGGTGAGCGAGGTACCATCGGCATTCGCCAACCGCGCCAGGTAAGCGGAGGTGCTCTCGTTCGCGCCGATGGGCGCGATACCCGGCACCGGAGCGTTGATCGTACCGACAAAACTCATTCCCGCATTCAGCGAATTCACCGCCAGCGTCCGGGTTGAACCGTCGGGCAGTGTGACAATCGCGGAAATTCCCGAGGCCGTCGCGCTTCCAACGTTCGTCACTGTGGCGGTGAGTGCCCACGTCCCGCCGGGACTCACGCAAGTCGATGCGGAGAGCGAAACGGTCAGCCGGGGCAGTTGAAGGTGACTGAACGACGTCAGGCTGATCGGCAAATACGGCTGATTCGAAGCGTCGGTGTAAGTGATCGATCCGGTGGACGTGAACAGACGGCCGTCGACGCTGCCGAGGCGCGCCTCGTACTGGGCACTCGATTCGTTGGACTGCCGCGCCAGATACGTGGGCGCCGTTTCGTTGAAAGTCGCCGTGAAAGGCGAGCCGCTTCCCAGCGACGCAACGTTTTGGGTCCCCGTGGCGGGCGTGGTTCCGTCAAACGATTCATTGATCGCGATGCTCGTGGCCGCGGTTTGTCCCGCGTTGTTGAGCGTCACGCTGACGACGTAGCTTTGTCCCGGCAGGACGGTCGCCGGTTGGCTTTGCGTCGCGGTGAGTTGAACCGGCGTGGGGAAAATGTGCGCGCCATCGGCGATGATCGCGACGATTGTGCCGAAGCCGGGATGTCCGGGATCGGAACTATATGCGGGCGACGAATCGACCTTCAGCACGGCGAGCGCCGCGATGTTCCCGTATGTTTCGCTGCCGCTTTTGTTGATCGCGTTCGAAATGATCACGCCGATATACGCGGGCAAGGAATCCGGCGGGAAACTGTTGCCGCCCTTGCTGCTCCAACAACTGTCGTCCAGCGTGCTGCCCGACGCCGTCGGTTCACACACTGTCGGCGGCCCAATTTCGTTCTCCGCAAATCCCTTGAACGACGGATTCGCGTTGTACGCGCCGCCCGTTACTTGACTCGCCCACTGCGATCCCCAGAAATTCACGTCCTGACCGAGATGGAGTCCACCGGAGTTGCCGCCCCACACGACAAATTGCGATGAGAGATACACATCGATCGGCGACGCCGCGGATGACGCGTTGTAGTTCGCATCGCCCGCGAACGACACTTGCATCTGCGCACCCGCTTGGGCCGCCGAGGACGCCAGCGTCAGCGACGCCGTCGCGACACCGGACGTATTGGTGTTCGCCGATGCTTGTACGGATCCGACGGCGAAGGTCACGCTTTCGTTCGCCAACGGCATGCCATGAGCGTCTTGCAGGAGCGCGGTGACGGTGGACGCGACACTGGTTCCCAACATCGTGGAGCCGGTGTAGCGGAGAATCGTGTTTTCCTTGGAAATCATGATCGTGGCCGACGCGCTCACTGCGGGATACGCTGCCGTTCCCGCAAAACTCGCGGTCACCGAAGCCGATCCCGCGCCGATGGCCGCGAAGGTGGTTTGCGCTTGGCCGTTCGCGTCGGTGGTCGCCGACAGCGTTCGTCCCAACAGAGTGAACGATATCGCTTGTCCGGAAAGCCCGTTGCCGTTTACGTCGGTCAACAGAGCGGCGGCGCGAATCTGGTCGTCGACGGAGACGGAAGTCTGGCCCACGTAGACGAGACTATCGGCCGGCGTCTGACTGGGAGTGCAGGCGCCGGCGCCGGACCAATTCGCGGTCACCGTCGAGGTGACGGAAGCACCGGTGAGATTCGCAAGCGACGCCTTCACGGCGTCGCTGCCCACTTGCGCGCTCGTGTAGCTGAACGGCGCGTTGCCATTGCTGTCGCTGGTCGCTTGCGCGGTCTTTCCGGTGTTCGGGCCGGACGTCACGCTAAAAGAAACTCCGGCATTGGCGAGCGGCAGCGCCGCCGCGTCCGCGATTTGCGCCGTGAGTTGAACCGAAACGCCTGTTTCGGTGATCGTGCCGTCGGGCGTCAGCGTGACGCTCGCCGAGGGACTCTCGATCCCGGTGGTTCCCACAGGCCGCCATGCCAGCGAGCGATTTCCGCGGCAACCTAAGTCGAATCCTCCCGTGTCGAGCACATGCGAGGTGTCCAGAAACACGCTGGGATTGCCGCCGACACTGACGGTGATTTGCGGAATTTGCGTGTTGCCAGCGGGAATCGATCCGCCGCAACTGACGATCGGCGATCCGCTGGTGACAAAATTCGAAGCGGCTGTTTGCGTCAGAATCACGGAACTACCGGCAGGAATGGTGAAGCTTCCCCACAGACTGAAACTCGGGCCGGGGCGCTGCAAATTCACGGTAACGCTATCCACGTTGATCGCGGACGAGGTGGTGTTGTCTAAGCGGATCGCGCCGGCATTATACGAATTGCCGCTGCCGCCGCTGCCGATGAAGACGGTATTCGGCGATCCTTGCCAGGGAGTAGGGAAATTCGGAGACGCGCTGGTGCTATCCGCATAACCCACCGACGCGGCGATGCCATTCACCGCGGGCGGCGCACTGCGAACTACTTGCGGTCGATTTTGACGCAAGGCTTTCGGCGCCGCGCCGAGCGACGCGACGGCCCCGACCGACCGAGGCGCGGCTATCGGGCTCACGGTTGCGGGACTTGCCGAGATCGGACCTGATGTTGTCGGACCTGATGCGATCGGACGAGGAGGAATCATCCGGCCCGCTACCACCGGACCTAGCGGCAGCGTTGCCACCGAGATCGCGTAGGCCAGCACATACGCCAGGACTCGACGCGCCAGAACAGCAGTTTTTGGAGAATATGAGTTAGAAAAGAATCCATCTTTTCGGAGCATTAACTTTTCCTCCGCCTCACTTTTTAGACACCGTAAGCAAATAGCCTACGCAGCGTAGTCTCAAGAATGTTCCGAAAGAAAACGAAATCCGACGCGTAGTACGCCGGAGCTAACTCGCTTTCTTACCAAGTGCGTATTTTGTTGGCACTATCAGTCCTATTCGGGACAATCTGGCGCACAACTTCGTGTCTGTTCCGTTCAGAGATCGATCTGTTGACGCGCGATAATCGCGACGCGTTCCAGGCCTGCTCCGAGCGGAGCACATTCTTGCATCGCAGGTCGCCGCGTGACAATTCCCGAAAGGTTAGGGAAACCACTGACTTTGAGATAGGGGTACGCGCTTACTTGCTTGCTTTGAGGGAACTGCGAGGATGGTGGAGCGCGAAAAAATCTAGATCGTCGACGTTACCGGGCAAGCTTGTTAGTTCGCGGCGACTCTCCGCGCCTGCCTTCGACAACATTTCCGAGATGTAAGTCTTCACCGTGCCCTCGGTGAGTTTGAGCACTGAGGCAATCTCGCGGTTCGATAGGCCGCGCGCGATCAGCGCGAGAATCGTTCGCTGACGCGGAGTCCAGTCGATCTGCGGCGAATCGTGACGCGGCTGCAAGGCCCGTTGCAGGTTGGCCAGCACGGGAACAAGTTCCGAGGGAAGACAGAGCGATCCTTGAGCGACCATTTCGACCGCGCTGACCAGCGCCCGATCCACTTGATCCATACGAACGGCGCCGAGAACGCCCGACGCCATCAGCACAGCGAGATCGAGTTCTTGATCCACCAGGTTGTCGCGGACGAGCAAGAGAAACTTCGCCTGCGGATACGCGAGCGCCAAAGAACGGACAATCTTTTCGGGGGGCTTCGGAATCGCCGTGGTGTCGATAAGAAACACATCGGGAGCCGGATGTTGGCCGGACTCCGCGCAATGCCTCCAATCTTCCGGGAGCTCCGCTGTCATTCCCGCTTCCGTGAGAATTTCTCGCAAGCCTCGCGCCCCGATCAAATGGCTGGAAATGATTTGGACCCTCCAGGCGTGATGAGTCACGACCCCTCACAGGCCCGGATCACCTCGGCGTCGCCAATCAAACGGCGTCCCGCCAGGCCGGCAAAGTATTCAGTCACCCAAATCATTTCTTTCAGGGCCAATCTCGACAGTCCCGGCAAATCTCTTGCGCAGAGAAATTGCATCCCGTAAAAATAGCCGGCCAGAACAAGTTCGCGGAAAGAGTACGCCACCAATTCGTCTCCCGCGGTCTGCCGAACGAAACACGAGACGGCCAGGAAGTCATACCCGATGGACACCGACATCGCCCGTAGATCGCGCGCCGGCTGGAGCCGGTCGAGTTCCATTCGAACTCCTGGAAACTCCAACCGGCTGCGGAGTGCGAGACGGTGCGCCGCTTCGGGATGCCAGTCCTTGCGGACGATCATACCGACGACCTCGAGCGCCCAGTACACCACGAGCGCGACACCGAACAGGAAAACGATCGCCTCGATCAGCATTTAGATTTCTTCCTTTGCTCGATTGAAGACGGCGGCGAGGGTTAGTGGGCTGCCGCTTGCACGGATCAATTCCCTTCCGCGGATTTCAGCCGCCCGAGGAATTTCAAAACACGTGACGGCGTACAACCAAAGCATTTCCATAATCAGAAACCCCGCTTGAGGCCCGTGTTGTGCGAAATTCGAAATCAGCGGTGTCCGGCCATGCACGTCGAGGGCAAACTGGTTCATGGCTATACTGGAACTGAAAATGGCGCTGTTCAAACCAAGGGCCGCAAGGAGCATGCGTGGCTGTAGCGCATGCTCAGATCGGCCGAGCCGGGCACAAGCGATCCAAGCCAGAATAATCAGCAGCGCGGACGGCGCGTAAAGGAAGAGGTGATACTCAAAGCGACCCTGGCGGCTGAACAACCGGGGAATGCAGTATGAAACGAAGACTATTCCTGACGCAACGACGACGATGAAACGCGATAAAACGAAAGCCGATCTCGGAATCTGTAGGCTTGATCCTTCCAACGCCAACTCGATAAACTGCATAGCGGCCAGGGACACCAGCAATCGCGAGGGATAATCCGCAACCCAGTATACCAGGAAGTATTCAGGAGAGGAGGCACCCGATTTGAAGTAGAACACGAGCCGAAGCGGATCCAGAATAAGAAAGGACGCGAGGTAGAGAAACGCGTACGGGTATTTTGAGAGCCCCCGCCTGCGCCAAGCCATGAAGAGCGTCAGGCAGATTAGCCCCGTGGTGACGAAACCTAGTCCCTCCCAAAAACTCATAGCGCTCCTCCTAAAAATTCCAATCGGCGCGAATTCCCACGAATATACATCGAGACCGGTAGAAAAACAACTCTCGCTAGGTTTCTTCCTTTGCTCGACTGAAGACAGCGGCAAGGACCGATAGGCTGCCGCTTGCACGGACCAATTCACGTTCGCGAGCCTCAATCGCGTTTGGAGGGTCGAGGGAAATGGCTGCGTACAACCAAAGCAACTCCATCACCAGAAACGCGATCGGTTCCGCGGGCAGGGTGAAATTCAGAAGAAACTGTGTCCGGCCACCTACGGTGAGAGAGAACGCATGCATGGCCAGACTGGCCATATTTATGGCACTATTCAAACCGATGGCCGCGATGAGCAAGCGCGGCTGTAGTTCGGATCGATCACACCGGCGATAAGCAATCCAAGCCAGAAAAATAAGCAGCGTCGACGGAAAGTATAGGAAGAGTTTATATGCAGAGCGCCCTTGGGGGTTGGTCAACCGGGGAATGTAGTATGAAATCAAGACGAATCCTGAAACAACGACGACAATGAGTCGCGCCAGAAGGAAAGTCGACCTCCCAATCTGAAGCCTTGATTCTTCGAGCGCTAACTCGATGAACTGCACAGCGGCAAGGCTTACCAGCAATCGCGGGACGTAATCCCCTAACCAGTAGGCCAGAAAGTTCTCTGTAGACCAGAAACCGAATTTGACGCAGAACATCCAACGAAGCGGATTTAGGAGAACGAAGGACGCGAGGTAGAGAGTCGCGTAGGGGTATCTTGCCAATATCCGCTTACGCCACATCATGAAGAGCGTCCAGCAAACCAGCGCGAGGACGGCGATCAACACTACTTCTTCGACGAAACTCATCGTACTCTCCCAGAAATCCCAATCGGTTCGAATTCCCACGAATTTACATCGAGGCCGGTGGAGAAAACACCTTCGCTAGGTTTCTTCCTTTGCTCGATTGAAGACGGCGGCAAGGACCGATAGGCTGCCGCTTGCACGGACGAATTCACCTTCGCGAGCCTCAACCGCGTCGGCAGGGCCAAGGCAAGTGACGGCATACAACCAAAGCGCTGCCATAACCAGAAATCCGATGGGGCCACCGTGCAGTGCGAAAAACAGAGTAAGCGGTGTGTGGCCATTCATGACAACAGCAAAGTGGCTGAGGGCCAAACTGACCAAAGTGACAGCGCTGCTCAAACCGATGGCAGCAATGAGCAAGCGCGGCTGTAGCTCCGATCGGCCGCGCCGGCCGTAAGCAATCCAAGCCAGAAGAACAAGCAGAGTAGCAGGCAGATAAATGAAGAGTTGAAATTCAAAGCGTCCCGCCCGGTCGGCCAATCGGGGAACGTAGTATGAAATGAAAGCGATTCCTGAGACAACGACCACGAAGAGACGCGATAGAAGGAAAGTCAATCTTGCAATCCGTAGCCTTGATCCCTCCAACGCCAACTCGATAAACTGCAGAGCCACCAGGCACGCCAGCAATCGTGCGAAGTAGTCTCCAAACCAAAACGCGAGGTAGTACTCATTTGAGAGAAGGCCGAATTTGAGGCGGAACACGGCGCGCAGCGGATCCAGAAGAAGGATGGACGCGAGGTAGAGAGTCGCGTACGAGTATCTTGCAACCACGCGCCTGCGCCAAGTCATGAAGAGCACCACGCAGGCTAGCGCGAGGCCGAAGCCCTGTACTCCGTCCCAAAAATTCATAACAACTCCTGCGAGAATCCCAATCGGCCGGAATTCTCACAGAATATACATCGCGACCGGTGGAAAAACAACCTCCGCTTTTCGAGTAGTCTTTTTTCCGGCGACGCACCGTAATGAGCGAGAACGGAATCCGACAAACGGGAAGACGGTCAATTTCAGAACGTCAACCGCATTCCCATCTGGATGACCCGCGACCCATTCGCCTGCGAGTTGATTGTGGCGAATGCCTTGGACGTCGGACTCAGATTCGGCGCTGCGAACTGCGGACGATTCAACGCGTTGTATGCTTCAAAGCGATATTGCAGCTTGAAGCGCTCGCCGAAGTGGAAGTTCTTGGCTATGGAGATGTCCGCGTTGTTGGTGGCGTCCGAGCGCAGATTGTTGAAACTCGTGGGAAACGTCCGATAGTCATACGCGTTGGGCTGATCCGCGGAGCTGGTGTCGATCGCAAGCACATCAAGAAGACGCCGGCCGGCTTCATCGTCACTGAGTCTCTGAAACCGGTGAATCATGCCGGTGAATACAACGCCCTCAGTTGCGCCTTGGGACACCACATCGCCGAAGGCCGCTGGTTGCACCATCCGAAATTTATCGACGGCGACGTCAACTTCTGGCTGCGCACTGGAGAAAACGGCGCAGTCGCGGCGAAGGACGCCAGCCTTTCGGGCGGTGGAATCCGCAAGAACCTGCACCAGTTCAGCGGCTAGACGCGGGCAGTCCGGGGCGTGGCGTGGTTACTTCGGCGCCGTGTTGCAGGAGTCATTTGTAATCTCCGCTCTCTTTGATTACGATAGTTACTCTGCATTTATTGCAAAACGTTAGCGTTGATTCTACCGACCCGTCCAACACCATGACTCAAGGCGAAGAGTTGCAATCCTGGTTATCTCGGTTTCTTGGTCAAGCCGGAGCCGTGGCCGGCACGGTGCATCTCCATGCGGATGGCGGATTGCGTCTCGCCGCAGCGGTGAATATTCCTCAAAAAGTGCAGGAAATCGTCGCCTGGGTTCCGAATGGAAAAGGCATGGCGGGACTCGCGCTAGAACGCGGCGTACCGATTCAAACATGCAACTTAAAAGAGGATAATTCAGGCGCGGTCAAGCCGGGAGCAAAAGCTGTGAACGCCCAAGCAGCAGTGGCCATACCGGTTCGCGCCGGTGGAGTCATCGTTGCCGTTGTGGGAATCGCATTCGCAGAAGAGCGCGAGATTCAGGGCGAGGAATTGCAGCGCTTGGAGGACGCCGCGGCTACGGTCGTCAATGTAAGGTGAGATGGCGCGCCGTTCATCTGTGTCTGGTCCTCCTCGCCACGCCTTGTTTCTCACAAAGCCCGCCCGCGACTTCACCGGCGACCATTGAGCCGACGGTGATTACTGTGACGGGCCAGGCCATGCCCCTTTCCGCGGCATCCGCTTCCGTTACGGTCGTAACACGCCGGCATCTTGAGGAGAGTCACGCTGACAACGTAGGAGATGTACTGCGTCAGGTTCCTTTCCTCTTTCTCACCCAATCGGGCGGGCACGGCGGACTGACTACGGTAACGATTCGTGGCGGCAAGCCCAATTTCACGCTGGTGATGTACGACGGCATCCCCATCAACGACATCAGCAACACGCTCGGCGGCTCCTACGACTTCTCGGCCATGAGCACAGACATGATCGAGCAGATTGAAATCGTTCGCGGACCGCTGTCAGCACTTTATGGATCGGATGCCGTCGCGGGAGTCATCAACATCATTCCGCGCCGCGCGGGCGACAAACCATCGCTCGAAGTGGGAGGATCGTTCGGCAATTTGGGGACGCTGGAGGGAATGTTTGCGGCCGCCGGCAAATCCGGGAACTTCGATTACGCCCTGGGAGGGTCCTGGCTGGATGTGGGACAGCAGGTTCTCGACGATCCATTTCGCGCCGGCACAATCGCCCTGAACTCACATTGGACACTCGGCACGGGAAAGATGCTGCGCTTCGTGATCCGCGACCAGAACACCATGGCCGCCGGGTTTCCGATCAATGGCGGCGGGCCGGATTTCTCCCTTCTCCGCGTGCCACAGTCGGTGCACACCAATGAATTGGTCACGGGCTTGAGTTGGCGCCAGGAGGTCAATTCCCGTTGGTCTTACAGCATCGATTTCGATCTATTCGATCGGGTGCAAAACTCGAATGCTCCGCCGGTGTTGAACGCGATCCCGCCCACGCTGCTGTCGGAGCCGTCCCAAGCCGGCATCACCAACTTTCGACGGACGCGGATGAGCTATGCCAACAGCGTGCGGCTGCTGCCGCATCTCACCGCGGACATTCACGGCGGCTGGCATCAAGAAGTTGGCCGCAGCACCGGTTTGATCAACGGAAATATCCCCGATGTTTTCAATTTGACGCGGAATTCCGGAGACGGCAGCGCGGAACTCACTTGGTTTTCGAGCATGCTTTCAGCGACGGCCGGATTGCGCGCCGACAAGACCAATGGCTTTCGGACAGTTTTTTCGCCAAACGCCGGAATGAACCTGCGCTTGGGCGAACATGGTCCGCGGTTGAAAGCAAGTTGGGGTAAAGGATACAAACTGCCTTCGTTCTATTCCCTAGCGGATCGCTTGGTGGGGAATCCAGCGTTGAAGCCGGAGTACAGCCGCAGTTCCGATGTCGGCCTGGAAGGCGACGTGGCGCACGGACACCTGCGCCCTAGCATCACCTATTTCCACAACTCGTACCGCGATCTGGTGGACTTCAGCTCGAAGTTGTTCAAGCTGGTGAATCTCAACAACGTCACGACGCAAGGCGTGGAGTTTTCCACGGCGATGCCCGTGACGTCGCACTTCGATTTCACCACGCACGCCTCGTACATGAGTTGGACTTTGCAGAGCGCCACGGAACCGTTGCGCGACGAGCCGCATTGGATTTCGGGAGCCGGCCTCAACTGGAAACCCACGCCGCGGATCATGCTTCATATGGAGTCGCAGTGGGTGGGACGGCGCTACGATTTTTCGGTGCCGTTGCCGAACGTGCCCGCGGTCGGCGGATACTCCGATACCAACTTTAGCGGCAGCTATTCGTTCAACCAAACGTTGACGGCATTCGCGCGCGTTGAAAACCTCTGGAATTCCCATTTCCACGAGTTCATCGGGTTTCCCAATCCCGGAGCACAGGCGCGCGTGGGACTCACCTACCGCATTCGCTAGCCGCTACAATTCAACGCCGGTTAAGGGGGAAAGCCTTCGTTCATCCACTGCACGAACTGACCGATTTGCGTGTCCGTCAACGGTGGGAACGGCGGCGGAGGCATGCTCTTGGTGGTCAGTTGCGCCAGGATCGCTTGGTAGTTGGCCTTCACATCGTCGTAAGAGGTGAGGTCCAGGCGCCACGCCATTTGCGCTTGGAACTGTTTGAACAGCGGCATGATGTCGTTCTGAAAACTGACAGCCATAATCGTCTCCCTTTGTCACAGTCTGGGCATTTCCAAAACGGCCACTTTTCCGCTTCCGCGGCGTGCCATGGCTTTCCCGTTCCGTCCCATCTCGAACTCTCCGAAATCCAACACATGCAACTCGCCGTTCGCCGGCGAGAACCGCACATCGATGGGGCGCGCGAAACAATGCTCGGCAAACAAATGCACCGACCAATCGCGCGTGTCCACCCGCGCCAGCGCGCGCCCCGATCGCGGACCATCGGCGGCTGTGAGCGGCTTTTCGTCGCCGAAGAGCGCGACGATCAATTGTCCAGGCCCTAGCGCGGAGGTTGCCGGCGTCACGACGAACTTAGCGGCCGAGGAGTTTCTCGGAAAAGCCGTCAACGGAAGTTCGGGACGCGGCAACTCGTCATGATTGGCCAGTAGAAAACGGATCGGCTCCGCGCCGGCCCGGCAAAACTTGGAGTCGGTGATTGGTTCGCCGCCAATGAAATCCGGCCAACCATACCAGCAACCTTTTTTCACTTCGAACAAATGTTCCGGCATCTTCGAGACCGGCCGGCTGCCGCGCTCGTCGGCGCCTTGTTCGGTGGCCAGCAAACGGCCGTCAGGAAGGAATCCAAGACCAAAGGCATTGCGGATTCCCCAGGCGACTAACTCCAGATCCGAACCATCTAGGTTGGCGCGCATCACTGCAGCCGTGCAAGGCGTGCGTCCCGCCACAGTTTGTCCCGCTGCGGTCGAATGTCCGTACGGCACGAACGCCCCGGTGGAGATTCGACTCGCTCCGTTGCCGCAGGATGGATCAAATGTCTCGGCGTTCCATCCGGTCAGCCGAACATTGTAGCCGGGAATGTCGGGATCGTGCGGCAAACGTCCCAGCCACGCCAGATTCAGGGAATCCGTGCCAATGACTCCGCTGTTGGTGTGCGCGCCTTGGCCGAAATACATTTTGCGATCAGGTCCAATCGCCACGGTATTCGTATGGTAGTTGCCGAAACCCGGCAATCCATCGAGGAGCGTTGTGCGTTCGCCTGTCGGCGAGAGCCGCGAGATTCGTCCCGGATTGCCGCCCTCGGAAAGATAGAAAAATCCTTCGTGATAAACCAATCCTGTCACGGGAGCACGCAAGCCATCCGCCAAACACTCTCGTGGTCCCTGATCCGGGAGACGCCACACACGTCCTCCCGCGGGAGCGCCGTCGAGCGGCAGCCCCGATTCGGCGACATGCGGGACGCCTTGGGCGTCGAAAGCCAAGCTCGTGGGAAAGTCGAGATGGTTGGCAAGGATGCGCACAGATCTACCTCAGAGACATCGCGGCAATCAAGACCAGCCACCCGCCGGCGATCGCATTGGCGCGACGCGGCACGAGCAAGCGTCCGCGACTTCCCAGAAAGAGTCCCGCGAAACTGAGCGCGGAGCAAACCGCTCCGATCATCGCGGCGCTCATGACTGGAGGAAGGCCGCTGGCTCCTAGTCCCGCGCCGCCGATTAAATTATCGAGACTGAGCGAGAGCGGCAGACCAAAGATCATCCACCCATCGTTGGCGGGGCCCTCGAGATCGCGACCAGTGCACGCCAAATAAAGGATGGTCGCGCCGCTGATCAGCAGAGCCACCGCGCCGGCGGTTTTGCCGGGGAAGAAATGCGTTCCGAGAAATTGACCCACGAACAAACCGCCCAATGAACTGAGCGATTCGCACAATCCAAACGAAACACCCAACGCCAGCTTGCGCGCGCGTGTTAGCGGCATCAGGCCGAGGGCGCAGGCGGCCTGGAAGTTATCCATGCCGACCATGACACCAAACAAGAGAATGGCAATCAGTGAGTCCATCGTCCGTGTCAGGATCCCAGTTTGTAGATTCTCAGCACGCCGCCATCGAGACCCGCAATCAGCGCTCCAGCCACAACGTAGTTCTGGTAGATCGCCGGACCAAGACAGTATCCATATCCTCCGGTGAAGCCGCCGGTCTGGGAACCAAGATCGTCCTGCCACAGAGGCGTGCCATCCGCCGTGTTGAAGGCGTATAAGGACACGTTGCTCGTAGCGCAAAAGACCACGTCGTTTACCACCGCCGGAGAACTGAGCGCTGCTTCTCCGGGATTGGTGTACATCGGCGGCTGGCACGTGGTGTATTTGGTAAGCGTGGCCGTGGCTCCAGCGGGAATCTCGCCGTCGAGCATCGCGGCCAAATCGGCGCTGATGGGGCTGGCCTTTGTGGGCCAAACGTCGTTGAGCGTGTTCCAATCCAGAGCGCGCATGAAGGGCGTGGTGTCAGAGTCGATGCCCGCCGACACCGTGTCGTAGTTCTTGCCTCCAACACCGATGAAGATGCGTTTACCCGCGGGATCGACGGCAGCGGTGGAGTAAGTGCCCATCCAGTTTTCGGCGGGCGTGGCGTTCGACGTTGCGTTCGACACGTGCGGTGTGATTTCGCTGCTGGAGCTGTGGGGATCGATCGACGGAATCTGCAACTGCAGGGTCGCGACTCCGTGGGACGCGACCACGTAGGGCAACAGCGTCCTCCAAGCGATCAACTTCATCGTCTTGGCATCTACCAGGAAGAATCCGCCGTTCTTGCATCCGAAACTCACCACCTTCACTCCGTCGGAGCGCGTGAAAACCGTGGGCGAGCCTCCGACGTCCACATCGATGTCGGAGGGACGATAACTGCTTTGCGGTGTCGCCTGAAAAAAGCCGATGTACTGGCCGGTGTCGGCGTCCAAACAGAGCAATCCGTTCGAGAGCAAGGCGCTGGGCAGATTGGAATCCGGTTGCGGATTGCCGGTGGTGGCGTAAATGCGCTTCAGATCGGCATCGTAGGCGATTCCCGACCAAACGGAACAGCCGCCCGACCACGTCGCGCCTGCCAGCGGCGTGCCTACGAGCGGAGGATTCTGCTGGGCCACTGAAAACGGCGGTGGCACATCGGGAGGCGATCCGGCTGGAAATGCCGCGGCAGGAGGAATCAAGTTGGGAGGATTCGGAACGCCGGTCTGTACGGGGACGGTGCAGTAGATCCAAACAACCTTGCCGTTATTTTCGTCCAGACAATACACCCAGCCAAACAACGTGGGATTTTCGCCCTCGCCAAAGCCTACATAGACCTTGCCGTTCACGACTAGCGGCGAGCTCCACCCTTCCGCTATCGCCGTGTTCGGCGTGCCGTTGCTGAAATTGTCCACCCACTGGTTCTGAGCAGGATCGGGATAGCGCAGATTCGTCGCCCACCGCAGAGTCATTGTCTTCTCATCGAGGCAATAGATCACGCCATTGAACGCGCTGAAGATTACTTTGCCGCCGACAACCGCGGGAGTACAGCCCATGCCGGTGAATCCGTGTGAGTCGCGCTCGTCGGGATTGATGTCCCAGCGGAAACTCGCTTCGGTCTTTCCGGTCTCCAGGTTGATCTTGCAAAGCAATCCACCGTTGTTTCCCGGCGACGCCGCGCTGTTCGCGAGTCCGACATAAACGTAACCGCCGGTGACGGCAGGCACCGATAACACCGGTCCGCCCAGGTGAAGATCGTGCAAGACTTTCAGCGTGCCGACATTTTTGGAATTGATGGCACTGCCGCTGACGACTCCGCTGTGCTGCGGGTCGCCGTGATACATCCACCATCCGGTGGGATTCGTCGTGGCCATAGCAAGCTCCTCTTCTTCGATCAGTGCGGATTAGTGCGCGCCTCGCAACAAGCTCCAGCTAAAGTCGGCTTGATCGGCGCGATAGTGGCAACTCATGCAACTATTGCCGCCCGCGCCTTGGGCATCGTTCCGCGACTGAAAATATGTCTCGGCCGACACGTTGGTGACGCCATTGGCCGGGAACGCGGCTCCACAGTCCTTCGGATAGATGCCTTGGTTCTCGAAAGTCTTGAACGCTGTTGGATTCGAGGGCCATTGCGTAAAGATCAATTGGTAATATCGCCAGACCGTGCCGCCGACTGCCTTTTGGAACGTTCCATTCAAGGTCGCCGTCGATGCTGGAATGGGATTGTAGCGCGTCACCTGCACGGGTTTTCTCTGATTGGCAGGCAACAGCGGCGGAACCGGCGCAGCCGGCCGGCCGGCCCATCCACCGATCGTCGCGGGCTGGTTGGTTCCGTTGTTGAGCGAGATCGGCGTGCCCGCGGGAGCGCCCGTTCCCAGTTGCACGTTATCCACTTGTTCGAAGGTGGACCAAATCCATTCCGGAAAGTCCTTGAGCTTTTGGACCACGTGCATTCCGATCAATCCCATCGGAACGGTCGAGCACGTCTTGCTGCTCGAGTCGTAAACCTGCGCTTGGGTCACGTAGTAACGGCAACTGGCGCCGAGCGGCGAGGTGGTGCAACCCGCGTCTTTGGAAGTCATGCGGCGCCATGCCGTCTTGAGCATGATCGAACCTTGCACCGATCCGCTGGCTGGGTAATTGGTGGAGCGCGTGGGCATGGTCAGCGGCTCTTTGGCGGCGAGGTTCTTCACCAAATACAACCAGGATGGAGGATTGGTGTCCGCGCCCCGTATGAAATTGTACTGATCCTGGTTGAACAGGATGTCGAAATACACGTAGTTGTTGTTCTGGTCGATCAACGGAACGGAAAATGCTTCGTTGGGCGGACTCGTGATCAACTCACCGCCTTTGGCCGCCATCACCAGCAACGGCGACCCCACTCTGCTTCCTTGGCAGGGGTTGACGGGTAGTGTGTTGCTGTTCCAAGCGGGCGGCCGATTTGTTCCTTGACCAAATAGGTCGAAGGATTCCTTGTAGGTGGTCCAAACCAAGACGCTGCCATTAGCCGTTTTCTGAAAGACGCTGGGAGTTCCCGGCTGATTGGGCACGCCATTCTGTCCGGACACATTCGGCCAGTTCAAAGCGATGAACGATTCCCACGAGAAGTAGTCGAAGAACGGGCGCGCCTGGTCGGGCGTGGTTACGCCTTTCGGGATCACCACGGTCGCCGGCAGGTTGCCGCTCAATACCGGCGGGGGCGGCGCCGGGATCGTTTGAGCGGAAACCAGCCACGCCAGAGAAGCGCCGCTGAAGGCGATTACCAGTAACATCCAAGCGAGATTTCGAGAGCGCATCGCAGCCTCCGCAAATCGTTTGTTATGGCGCCGGCGCAACCAACAGTTTCGTGGCAGTTGGTTTCGACGGATCCAGACTCACCGTATAAATCATGTTTGAGGCACAGGAGTTCGCAGGAGCATACATCGTGTCAGCGGTCATCCCTCCGACGAGATAGCCGATCACTCCGGGGCCCGAGATATTGTCCAGCTTTAGGACTTCGTTGCTGTAATGCGGAACCGCGCCGGCGCGAATGAATCTGGTTTCCGCGCCGAGATATTGCGCCGGTTTGCCGGCACACTGCGGCGCTTGCGCCGGGCTCGGCGGAAAACTCTGCTGGAGATGCAAGTATTGATTCGTAGCCGGCGTGCCGCTCGAATAATTGTTCTTCAACGTAGAGACACTGTTGATGAACGGCAATCCATCAATGGGCGGATTAATGTTCAAATTCGCCGGATCGTGATGCAACGCGCCGTCCTTCCAGTAATACTGGCTGATGCCTCCGAAGAACGTCGAGTACATCGCTTTGGCCTTGGCACTGTAAGCGGGAATCACGGCGCATTCGTATTGACTCAGCAACTGCGTGGCCGTCTTATCGACGCTGAGATTCACAAACGCCGGCGCTGCCGCTGCGTCAATGTACACGGGATTGACGAAGCCATCAAACCTGCCGGCCACAAACACGCCGCCATACGCCACGATGCGCTCGTTCCCCGCGGCATCGATCGCGCCTTCCACGGGAAGATCCCGTCGATGGTACGGATCGAGCGAAGGATCAACGCCGTAAGGATGATTCGGCACCATCGCGTTCATCGTCGCCGTCAATTTCACCGAAGTGCCGGCACGCGTGGCCGACATCTCCCACACCCGGACGCTGCTCGAATACGTCTGGGTCATGGTGCCGCCGCCCGCCGTGTACAAGCCGTTCATGGTGTGACCCAAGATCAGCAGCATCTTGTTGTTGAACACCTTCAAGGCCCCGCCGGTGATTTGCAAGTTGGGATCGTCAAACGTGGCGATATTCGCAGCGGCGAATGACGCATCCAACGGCTTGCCGCTTTTCACCGCGGAAACCAGCGCGCCGAAATCGATCGCCATCGCCGTGGGGATTGTGTAGATCGGCGTCAGGCCCGGATTGCTCGCGTTCTGTTTGTTGACGAGTCCGTAGCCGCCCACGATGTACAACCAGCCGTTGGACAATGCAAACTCAGCATTGGAGGAAGTGAGCTGATTGGCGATTTTTTGCGGCAGCCCATCGACGCTCACGCTGCCCAGCAGTTTCTTGTTGGCCAAATCAACCAAGTACACTTTGTGATTCCGCGCGTCGGCAGGAAACGACGGCGCCGATCCCGTCGTTCGAACCGTCGGGAAGCCGTGCATGCCGTTGGTTCTTCCCGCGAGGATGATGAGTTGGTGTTCGTCACCCGCATAGACGGAAGAATGCAAACCCGGCAAGCCGTCAATCGAGAAACCTGCCAGTTCCAAAGAGTACGGAACGTCCGCAGGCGGTGTCTGCGCCTGAGGGGTCGGGGCGGTTGCTGAGTCCGGACCGCAAGAGATCGCCAACGAAAAGAACAGCGCTGCGATCAGGCCGAGCCATCCATTCCCGCGGATTGAAATATTCATCAGTCGCATTTTTTACCTCTCAAGAATTCCCTGAAGGTTGCTGGGCCCATTGCGTCATGAAGTCGGCAACCATTTTCACTTTGGCCGGCGACAAATCGCGCGTCACAGGCATGTACGCCGGGTCGTCGACCGGCAGGTTCATTCGCGCCGCGATTCCCAATGAACTTCCTTTCGCGGTAGCTCGATCGCCGATATCGAGCTTCTCCCTCATGCCGGGATAGAGGCGCGAATAACCGCCCAAAATCGGCAAAATGTCCTTGTGCCAATCCGGTTTGTCCGGCGGCGTAAATGCTTGCCACACCAACACCGACACAGGAGCATCGAGTGGCGCGCCAGCCAACGGCGGGTCCGGCGGAGGAATCTCATTGGGCGGAATGTGGGGACGATCGACGACGTAATCTCCATAGCTGATCGAAGGATCGTTCGCCGCCGGCAGAAAAAAGAACATTTGGCTGTCCAATGGGATTCGCGCTCGTTGCAACTCCAGACGATTTTTCAAGGCGCGGATCTCGAGACGCGTTCGCCCGCGCGTGTTAGTCGCGCCGGTGTATGACGCCGTCACAATGCCCGGCGCAAGAACCGCTTTGGTCGAATCGTTTGGTCCTGAATACTGCCAGGTCCAGGCGTTGAGTCCCGGAATCTGGTATCCCGGCGATGGGTTTCCGCGCTGCGTCACCAGAACATCGACGTTGACATTCAATTTGTCGATCTCCGCGCGAGCAACCACGGACTCGAACTGAATCCAAATGCCGAACGACGCTTCCCGCACCACCACTTCGCCGTTCGCCTGCAAGGCCAAAGCGCCCGTCGCCGCTAAAGCCGCATCGCCAGTGGCAAGCGGAATCGTAAACACGCCGGAGTTCGTCAGCAAGATGCAATTCTTGGCGTCGGACTCGTATTGGTATTGATACGGAGCGAACGACACCTTGCCGTTGCTGAAAGGACGAAAGCTGCCCGTACCATCGACAACTCCAACCGTGACACTATCCACGATCGTTACTCCGCTGATCGCGGGATCGCCATCGGTCCGCCAGGATTGCACGGCCACCGGAGTCGCCATTCCCAGGTCGATGTTCAGAAACGCCTGCGAACCAACCTTTGATGTCGCGGCGTACGCGGCACTCCATCCCAGCCCTCGAAGTTGTTGTAAGCGCCGGCCGAAAATCGTTTGTGGACCCTCGCCCGCTCTCACCGGACCCAGCGTGCCGTAGACGCGGCCATAAAGATATCGCCGTCCGGCGATGGAGGCCTCTGTTCCGTTCCGGCTCCAGCACAAGTCCATGGTCATTTCCACGGCGACCGACGTTCCGCACGCTTGCATGAACTGCTGAAGCAGCGGAGATCCCGAGTCCGCAACTGGCCACTGCACATTCTCGATGACGCCGAGCAGGATGCCGGCTTGCTGGTACGGATGGATCTCTCCTTTCTGCGTCTGGTTCAGCGCGAAGCGGTCGTAACTCATCTCCCGCACCTGCGGCACCGACATTTCGCCGCCGAATGTCGCGCCGCCCGGCAGCGCCACTTGCAACTGCATGCCGTAGAACTCGGTGCGATCGTCCCAATCGGGATCGAGATTCACCATCTTTGGAATATCGAAGGTGCCGTCTTTTCCGTTCGGGATCGGCGTGAACGGCGAAGGCGTGTTGAACTCCGCGCCAATGAGCGCATCGCCGGTGTCGATCCATCGGCCTTGGTTGTCGACCGCGCCGCGAATCACGCAATCTTGAAAGTAAATTTGCCCTGAGCCTAAAGGAGCCCAACTCGCCACGTCGTAGATATACGCGCCGTTGCTATCGGTCAACTTCGTTTCGGGATCGAAATTGACCGTGGCGTTGTTGATGGTGTTCGGATAGTTATACAGCAATCCGGAAAAGTGCAGCCGCGGAAAATCCAAATAGCTCATCGGATCTCTTTCTAACTGGCTGCCCAGTTGGCCATGAAGTCCACAACCATTTTCGTCTTGGCCGGCGAGAGATCGCGCGTCACCGGCATGAAGGATGGATCGCTAATGGGAAGCGCCATGCGTCCGGCGATCGCGCCGGCGTTGGCCTTGGCCACGGCTGGATCGCCCATATCCACCTTGGCCCGCATCCCCGGATAAAGCTTCGCGTACGACTGCATGATCGGCGCGATGTCCGCGGCCCATGTGGGTTTCGCCGGAGGTGTGAAGGACTGCCACAACAGCACGGAAATCACTGGATTGCTATTGCCATCGGTGTAGCAAACCGTGGCGTCGGCAGGCGGCATGATGAAATACACTTGGCTGTCGAGATCGGCGCGCAGTTGCGACAATGTCATGCTTGGTATTGTCGAGGTTAGGACAGCGCTAGTCGTTCCGTCGCTGCCAGTCGTGGCCGGCTGAAAGCTAATCGCGAGATCATTGCTCGGCGTCGGGGCATTTGCCATCGTCCAATTTCCATGATCGAGCGTCCATTGGAAGAAAACGGTCTGCAGACCGGTGGGACTATATCCCCGGAGCGGAATTCCGCGCTTGGTGACTAGCATTGGGATGCTGACCTTGACGCCCGGAAGTTGCGCGCGCGCACTGGCCTGCGCAACCTGTATCCAAGTGCCGGAGGAAGCTTCCTCCATTACCAGAGAACCGTTAACTTCCACGGCCAACGCGCCGGACTGCAAGGCCGCCGACTCCCCTGCGCCAAGCGGAATTTGAAATACACCGCAATTCGTCCAGACGTAACAGTTTTTCTCCATGGAGGTGATCAGCTTGTAGTAATTGGCAAACGAAACCGTTCCATTCTGCAAGGGTGAAAACTTCCCGGTGGAGTCGACCACGCCGACCTTGATTCCGCTTTCTACGAACGGCTTGCCATTGACTTGCGGTGGAACATTCGGATCTTGTACAGCGAGCGGAATCGCCATGCCTAAATCGACGGACAGAGTTTCCTGCGTTCCGGCAGCGGATTGCCGCGCGTACGCGGCATTCCAAGGCGGCATGGCCGCCGCGGACGCAGCCGGCGCAGCCTGAGCCGCGGCGGCCAAGCTCTCGCGCAGATTCGTGATCGCGGAAGTAGCGGGCGTGGGCGCGCCGGTCTGCGCGCTCATACGGCGGCCGAGCAGTGTCTGGCCGGTTTCGCTCGCCAGCAGGGGTCCCATCGAACCGTGCACGCGTCCAAACAGAAACATCATGCCATTCTGATTCACGGTTGGATTATTCCAGTGCAAGTCCACAGTTAACGACACGGCAATCCCATTGCCACAAGCGTTCTTGAAACTGGCCAGTAGCGGCGACGATATCGCTGAAGGCCAGTTCGGCCGCGCGATGGCGCCCATCAGCACGCCGACTGCATTGAAGCTGCCTCCCACGTTTGTTTTGGCTCGAGAGAATCCTAGTTCCCGAAGCTGCGGCACCGACATCAGACCACCGAATAATGAACTGTCCGGGAGCGTAACCTGCAACCGCAGACCATAAACTTCAGAGCGGCTTTGCTGGTCGGGATCGAGGTCCACCAATTTGGCAAGATCGTACGTGCCGCCGCTTCCATTGGACACCGGAGTCTGCGGCGACGGCGTATCCAGGGCCGCGCCAATTAAGGGGTCGCCGGAACCGATCCATCGACCTGCCGCATCGGCGGCGCCCAGGATTGTGCAGTTCTGGAAATACCACTGGGCTAAGCCCAGGGCGTACCAGCCAGCCACACTTCGGCTGTAGGTTCCATCCGGGTTTTCCACAGGCGCGTTGGGAACGTAGTTAGGTGTCTGGTTGTTGATGGTGCTCGGCCCGGCATAAAAAATTCCGCCGAAATGCAAACGCGGCAGATCGAGGTAGCTCATGGGAAAACTCCTCGTGAACAGGAATCTGGAAAACGCGTACGATGGTATGCCGTTTTGACGAGCTCTTCAAGTTGATTATTCGTTAATTATGGCGACGTTGGCCTCCGGGATACTTGTATTTTCGCCGCGAGCAGCATAAACTCGTCGCGCATATTAAGGAAGCGAAGGGGGATTTCTCGATATGAGCGCGACTCTGACCCAATACAATCCATTCGCGGCCGTACAACAGGGCTTCTACGATGGCGTTACGACGATCGCCGAACTGAAGCGGGCCGGTGATTTTGGTCTCGGCACGATGGACTCGCTGGACGGCGAGATGGTCGCGGTCGATGGCGTTTTCTATCGCGTCGGCATCGATGGCGCCCTTTACCCGCAGCCCGACGACGCGCGTGTACCGTGGGCCATGGTAACTCCCTTCAAGGCGGCGGACAAACCCCGGCCGTTGACGCCAGGGCTTGACTATGCGGGCTTGCAGGCCCTGTTGGCTGGGATGACATCGCTGAACAACCTCTACGTGGTGTTTCGCGTCGAGGGTTTTGCGTCGACGGTGACCGCGCGCTCCGCGCCGCGCCAAACCAAACCTTTTCCACCGTTGGATTGTGTCGTCGAAACGCCTTACAACTTCAGCAACGTGGCCGTCACGGGCGTGGGTATCATAAGCCCGGCTTATGTCGGCGCCACGGATCCGATCGGCTGCCATGTTCATATGGCCACCGGCGACCGGAAACAGGGCGGCCATCTCATCGACTGGACATTAACCGAGGGCACGCTGCAAGTCATGCCCATTCGAAATTTCGATTTGCGGCTTCCCGCCTCCAGTTTCGACAGCGCGCCGCCCGCGAATTGTTCGGTCGTCGGATCGTGGCAGATGATCGAAGCGTGGGACATTGGCGATGATCCAAACGATCCGACGAAAAAAACATATCCCTGGGGCAATCCTCCTTCCGGATATTGGGTGTACGACTCAAGCGGTCATTTTGGTCTGCAGATTTCCCTCAACCCGCCGCTGCCGATTCCCGACGGCAATGCCAATTGGCTCACGCCCACCGCACCATGGGAAGCCCCTTGCAATCTCCTCCGCCAGAGTCTGACGCCCAACGTTTACTATGCGTATTTCGGAACCTATACGGTGGATTACACGCCTTATGCCGGCGGGTCCGTCAAGGGCACCATCAACCAACAGGTCTTCACCGATGTGCTCCGTCAGTACACCGGCACGGCACAGCCGAGGCCATTCGAACTGGTCGGTCAAGAAATGATCGTAGGAGACGGAGTCAACTACGTGCGACGTTTCAGACGTCTGAGCTAAGCCGCCGCGCGTTTCCATTGCGCGGCGGCTCTCGGCAAAACTAACATCAATGATGTTGGACGCCGTTCAACCGGCATGCCTTGTCTTCATCGACGCCTTCGGGGATCGTCCGCACCAACTGCATCATGCCTCGATCCTCGTGGGCAAGAATGTGGCAGTGCAACACATAGGTTCCTGTGAAGTCGTCAAACACCTGGCGAATCACTACGTAGCCGCAATTGCTGAGCTTTGACGGGTTGGTCGGGTCGCAGGACGAAGTGGTTAGCGAAGCGGGGATATTTACGGTATCGGACCAAATCGGCGGCCCTTGCGGTTTCCACACTTTCAAGTTGGCGCCGTCCGGGGAATAGTTGATCTCGCGGATTTGGAATGGATTGATGTGGATGTGAAACGGATGCACTTGATTGGTTGCGGCACTGTTGTTCACAAGCGTCCAGTCCCAGCGTGAATTGACCCGCTGGCACTGGTCGACCTTGGAATCCGGGCTGACCGGCTTTCCGTCCGGCGTGAGCGAGAATCGATGCGCGTCGATGGTGAACTGCGGCGGCGTGGGCGGACCACCGGGCCCTCTGGTGGAAGAAAAGGTCAACGTCCGCTTATTCGTCCCTGGATCGGGAATCGGATTCTTGAGGTAGTCCGGCATCACCGGGTACGCGCTCTTGTCACCTGCGGCGAAGAAATGCATGTTTTGCGCCGCCCCGGCGACGTTGATGGTCAGGACAATGAACGGCATTCCGAGCGGCGTTGGTGGGGTTGGCGGCGTTGGTGTCAGGTTAACGGGTCCGATGTCGCCGGAGATCTGGAGTCGCGTGGTTCCCGCGGCGGCCGGCGCCTTGACCAAGATGTCGGCCCGGTTTCCGGCGGCCAGCGTCAATCCGGGCGGCGCGTTCGCCGCCGGAATCCCCGACGGAACCGGTGTGACGGTAATGTCGCCGGACGTGCCCGGAAAGAACGGCTGCACCGTTTGATGTTCCCAACTCGCGGCGGTGATCGAGTGCGGGAAGAAGGGTTGCAACGCATAGTTTTCCCAACTGAACTGGACGCCGTCGTATGCCACCTGCTTGATCTCGAAGCCCGCGGCGATCATCGACTGGAACAGCGTGTAATCCAATGTGCCCTTTTGGCCGCCGCCCATGGCGTTGACGAGCCGCCAAAGTTGAATCTCACCGGGCCGCATGGTGATCGTGGGGTTGAGCTTGCCGTTAATCAGCTTTTGATTGTTGCCGCCATTCGGATTGTCGCCCGTGCCTGTGCCGATGCCGCTCTTCTCCAGATTCTGGCTGACAACAATCTGCTGAAAGACCATCACTTGCTCGGTGAGCTTTCCAGTAGGGCCGAGTTGCTTCTTGAAAAACGCGCGTAATTTGTCATCGTAATCGCCTTCGATGATCAGAGCGCCCGCGAGTCCGTTGAAAATATGCAAGGAAGTCGATCCGTGCTTGTGGGCGTGATACCAATGCGTGCCGGGCGACTGTCCGGCGTGCAAGCCGCCACCGTAGGCGGGCAGCTCAACTGAGTTGGGAAACGCACCAACCACGAATTGCGGCCATTGTCCCGAACAGATCTGCGTTTTGTCCGCACTCCAGAGCGACTCCGGCGCCGGTCTTCCTGAATTCGTGGCTCGGTCGGCCTGCTGTTTGTCGTATTCTCCGACCAATCCCTTGGGCGGCAAGACAACCGTACTCGCGCCGCAGGTCGCCGCGATTTGCGTGTAGGTGTAGCCGAGTTGAGCCACTTGATAGTGGAGCGGCATGTCCTTCCAGTGTTGAGGAGGCTTGGGACGATTGAAGATCGCGTCGAAGTCCGCTTGAAAAGTGGACTGCTTTACATTCTTGTTGGGAATCACCTGCATCAAAACGTTATCGCCCAGGCCGTCCGGATTGGTATGCGTGCCGTGAAAGTGGAGATTCGAGGTGCTGGAGCCGTGAAAGCAATCCGGAAATAGTTCCGATGTCTGCGGCGTTCCGCCACCCGTCGGCGGATATTGTCCCGATTGGTCGCAACTGCTCGACCCCGGTGCTTCTTCTCCATCGGTCGTGTATTGGAAATGCGATTCGTCCACTTTGTTCAAGTACATGATGTCCATGCGTCCACCAACGCGCATCCTCAGCGTCGGCCCGGGAGCGACCGTAGCCGCATCGGGCACCGGCTTCGCTCCAACGACACCCAAGGGCCAACCTTGGAACATGCGCAACGGCGTGGTCTTGCTTCCATTGGGCACGCTTCGAGTGCCGTCACTGAGTTGAATGACCGCCTTTAGGTGACCGGCTTTGTGGACCAACTCGGGCGGATTCTGAAACGCTCCTTGCGCCCAAGCCGCGACCGAAAGCAACAGGGAAAATCCAACCGCTGAAACGATCCGAAATGCGCTGTGCATCATGTGGCCTCGATTCTTCTCAACCGGGAATGTCTGGCCCGGCCAAAATCGTCTTAGGAAATCGTGAGTAGATAGGTCTGCGTGATATTGTTTCCATCCGAATCGTCGCAAACGAAATCGAACGCATAGCTGCCGGCATCGTTCGGCCCTGGAGTTCCGCTCAGGACGGGTCCCTGCGCCGGACTGCTGATTCCAACCTTGAGGCTGAGCGGAAGGTTGGAGTTGGAAACGGTGTACGTGTAGTTCGGAACACCTCCATTGATCAGACTCTGTTGGTAGGCGGTGCCGCGCGTGGCTGGGGGCAGTTGGTTTGGCAGAGGGTAAAAGTCGCCGTAAACCGTGATCGTGCCGCTTTCGCCTGCATGCAGACTACACGCATAGGTAACCGGAATTCCCTGGCCTTGCGGAATTGGGGCCGGGCCATTCGATCCATAGGTGGCCAAACCGGGCTGCAGCGAGCCGGAATTACTGTGCGGTCCCACCTGATAGGTCAAAGCTGGAACCGGATTGCCGGTTGAGAACACGGGGAAATGGGGTTGACCGTCCTCATTCTTCCAGAAAACCATTTCACTCAGGGTGCAGTTTATCGGCGTAAAAGAGGCGTTCGAAGCTCCGGGTGCTCGCGTGATCGTGACGTGGTCGGACATCTGGCATGACCTCCTGGCGGCTCAAAGGCAAAAAACTCCGCGCGGCGACATTACGAATAATTTACCGATGCTGTCAAGTCGAAAATGTCGCGTTTCCGTTCGTTTATTCACTACAACGTCGTGAAAAGGCATATTAGCGGATTTAGCCCTGGGGTCGCGCTCATCCTCGTTGGAGGCCAAAAATGTTGCATTACTAGATTGTCGGCGTTTGGTCTAGGTTATTGCTTCGTACGGTTGCCTCCTCTTCAGCAGCATCGAATTCCTTCAATTACCGATGAGGGTGTTCCTCTGGCTAGACAACTTTTCACTTGACCCTGGAATCGCTCCAGGCCGGAGACTGGAAGCGCTACGATGATGAAGGTGGCACTAGCAGGCAAACCCCGGTTGCGGTCCGGCGACCTCGCAAAGATCGCCGGCGTCAGCGCCGACACGTTGCGTCACTATGAGCGCATCGGCGTATTGGCGAAACCGCAGCGCGCGGCTTCCGGGTATCGCGAGTACGCACCGGAGGCGATTGACCGCGTGAAAGTCATTCGCCGCGCGCTCACCATGGGTTTTTCGTTGAAGGAGTTGGCGCGCGTGTTCCACGTCCGCGAACGCGGCGGCGCACCTTGCCGCGAAGTTCGCGCGATGACCGCGGAAAAACTCGCGGCGCTCGATGGACGCATTCGGGAACTCGTCGCGTTGCGCGATCACATGACGGAAATGCTCGGGCGGTGGGATCGCCAGCTTGCCGGAACTCCCGGCGGCGCGCGCGCCTATCTGCTCGATAGCTTGGCGAAGGCCCCTTCTCCCAACTCAGGAGAAAAAAATGAAGACAACCATAATGAAGACAACCACAGCGTTGGCGATTCTCGGCATTTGCCTCGGCGCGTCCGCGCAGTCCGACGCGCATCATGACCAAGTAAACAAGAACGGCGACCACGTGATGGGCTTCTCGCATGAGAAGACCACGCATCATTTCTATCTTTACCCCGATGGCGGCGCGATCCAGGTGGAGGCCAACGATCCGCACGACGCCGAAAGCCGCGACCAGATACACGCGCATCTTCCCCACATCGCGAAAATGTTCTCCGCCGGCGATTTTCAAGCGCCGATGCTGGTGCACAGCAAGACGCCTCCGGGAGTGCCGGCGCTCGAGCGGCTGAAAGATCAAGTGAAGTACACCTACGAGGAGTTGCCGAAAGGCGGCCGCGTGAGAATCGTCACGCCGAATAAGGAAGCCCTCGACGCGGTCTACGCCTTCTTGCGTTTTCAGATTGAAGACCACAAGACGGGCGACTCGACGAAAGTCGGCAAGCCGGAGTAACGCTCAGAATTGCACGCGCAACGAAAATTGAATCAACCGTGGCCCGCCCATCGGTCCCGACGTCGTTCCGGCCTGCGTGGCCACGGCGGATCCAAGCGTTTGCGTGATTTTTCCAAAGCTGGCATCGCTGAGCGTCGCGTCCGGCAAAGCGAAATTCGTGTGGTTGAACAAATTGAAGAAATCGGCGCGGACGATGAGGCGCGTCTCCTCGCCGAGGCGCGCGGGAAGGCGAAGACTCTTCGCCATCGAGACGTCGAAGTTCGCCAGCCCCGGCCCGTAGTATTGATTGCGGCCCGACGTTCCGTCTTGGCCCGCAAGATTTGTTGTGAACCACGCGGGATTGAATGCCGCGTCGGGATTGCCGTTGCTCTGCGGCAACGGCGCGGGATTCGTTAGCATCGGCCGATTGCCAGGATTTGGACTAGCGCCGGCGTTCACCTGATTGAGTCCGCTGGTGTCCGGTCCGCCAGTAACGACGGTGAACGGCGTGCCCGTTTGGATCGTCGTGATGCCCGACAAGTTCCATCCCCACGGTAAATCGGCGCCGTAGTACGCGACGAAATGTTGGCGCACGTCGAAGGCCGACGGACCATGCTCCAAATAAATCCTGGTGCTGTCGATCGGCGCGCCGGGCTCGCCGGGCAGCATCCCGGATCCGAAATACGAGGAATTGTAATCCATTGATTTCGAGACAACGTACGATCCCCGCGCAAAAACACGGCGATGGCGATACCGCACCGTAAGAAGTCCGGAGTTGTAGTCCGAATTGCCAATCGATTTCGCGACCTGCGACTGCCCGAAAGAGTTGTACGGGAAAAATTGCTGGTTCGGAGCTTGCGTTCCTCGCAGAGCCGGGTTTTTTACCGAAACCGTGGGCTGGTTGACGTCGATGAACATTCCCAAGCGATGTCCGGCGCTGCCTTCGTACGCCACTTCCACGGCCAGCGATCGCGTGATGGCGCGCTCGATCGCCAGATCGTATAGGTGCGCGTAAGCATTGCGGAAGTGCGGATCGATGCCTTGGAACGTTGTGATTCCCACCGTGGGCGTGCCCGGCGCCTGCTTGTTGTAGTTGGATACCAGAGGCACATTCTGGTTGAACGCCAGCGACCATGCAAACGGTCCCGGCTGCGTGACGTTGGCCGTCTGCGACGTCTGCAAGTTTTGCGGCGGACCGAGCGCCATGGAAGCGGGCACGTTGTTGAACAGTTCGTCGTAGGCAATCCGATAACCGCCGCGAATCACGGTCTTCGAACCGGGCGCATAGGCGAATCCAAACATGGGCGCGAAATTGTCACGTTCAGGATAGACGCCGCTCGACGGCAGCGTGAACGGGGCACTCGTGTAGAAGATCGACGATGCGCCGGTCAGCGCTGGATTGATGTTCAAAAGCAGACTCGTGCCTACGACCACAGGTCCGTAGCCAGGAACGAAATTGATCGCGTTATGATCGCTCACCGCCAGCGCCGACGGCAGCTCGTAGCGCAATCCGTACGTGATCTTGAAATTTTCCGTGACGCGAAACTCGTCCTGAAAGTAGCTCGACCACGGATCCCGCGTCCATTCGGTCTGCGTGCTTCCGGTGCGGAAAGTCGAACTGGTCAGCAGACCCTTGGCGAAATTGGCGAAGCTCGCGAACATGATGGTGCCGCGCTCGGAGCGGTTCAGATAGCGGCTCATGTCTTCGCGGCGCACTTGCCAGCCCCACCGCAGCGTGTGACGTCCGCTCGCCGAGCGCCACGACATGTTGTAGTTTAGCTCGTACGTATCGGTCTGGCGGCCTTGCGGAAAATTCATCTGCGTGCCGAGCATCGCGAATCCGCCGCCCACGACGATTTGCGGCAAGCCGGAATTTTGCGGATTCGCGGACGCGTGCACCACGCCGGGCAGCGGATTGCCGGCGGAATCGGTGAATAGCGTCGAGGCGTCGAAGCCGTTGTCCTGTGTCACGCGATTTTCCGAGCTCACCGAGTATCCGAAGCGCAGATCGCTGATCAACGACGGCGTGAAGGTGTGCGATTCGTCCAGCATGACGGATCGCTGGCGGAACGGCCCACTGTTTCCTCCTATGATCGGCGTCGCGCCGCCGGCGAAACTCTCGCCCCAGTATCCGGTCCAGCGGCCGGAAAGCTGGTCTTTATCGTCGAGGCGATGGTCGATGCGAACGAGTCCCGTGGAATCGAAGTTTTGATTGCGCACGTTGGCGATGTAGTTCGACGTTGTGCTGTTCGTGTTCGGCTGCGGCCAGAAAGCCAACAGCTTTTGCGAAATCGGATCGGTGACCGTGGCGCGTTGCGCGGCCGTCGGCACGAGCGTCGGCGTGACCGTCGGCGACTCCTGGCGGAAGCCTTCATAGGACGAGAAAAAAAACGTTCGCGCTCGCACGATGGGACCGCCCAGCGTCCCGCCATATTGATTCCGAACGATGGCAGCCTTTGTGCCGCCCAGTTTATTCGTGAAAAAGTCTGCGGCATTCAAAACCGTGTTGCGGAGATACTCGAACGCGCTGCCGTGGAATTGGTCCGTTCCGCCTTTGGTGACAATATTCACTTGCGCGCCGGACGCGCGTCCGAATTCCGGCAGCGTGGCGCTTGTGTCCACGGCGAATTCTTGGATTGCATCGGTGATCCGCAAAAGATTGAGGGGTCCGCCGGTTTGCGTATCGACGTTGCTAATGCCGTCGAGCGCGTACATGTTCGATTGCGAACGAATGCCGCTGGAGACGAAACCGTTCCCCTGCGTGCCGGGAGCCGTCGCGGCGACGCCCGGAGTAAGCAGCGCCAAATCGAGATACTGGCGGCCGTTGAGGGGCAAATGCGCGATGGTGCGCTGGTCGATGACGCTGCTTTCGGTGGCGCGATCGGGTTCGATCAGCGGGGTGTTTGCGTGAACCTCGATGGTCTCCGTGCGGTCGCCGACGGGCAATTCCGTATTCACGCGCGCCACTTGGTCGACTTCCACCACGACGTCGGGGACCGATACGCGCTTGAACTTCGGCGCCTCAAAGGTCAGCGTCCAGCGGCCGGGCGCGAGTTGTAGGAATTCGTACGCGCCGGTGCTGTCGGCGATGGCGGAGCGCCGCTCCTGCGTTCCTTGGCGGATCGCAGTGACCGCCGCGTTGGGAATCACGCTGTGAGACGCATCCGTTACCACGCCGCGCACTGCGCCGGTCGGCGACGCTTGCAGTAAGAGCCCAAACAGCAGGATCGCGGCCGTGGCCGCGATCCTGTTTCGTGCGTCGAACATGTGATCTCCCCGATGTCGAACTAGTGGTGCGAGAGAATCGTTGGAATGTTTTCGTCTTTCGGACAAGATGCCTGTGTCTCCACCATGAACATCATGCCGCGATCCTCGTGGCCGAGGATGTGGCAATGGAAAACATAGACGCCGGTGTAATCCACGAAGCGGCTCCGCATCTTGATATAGCCGCCCGGCGGCAGGGCGATGTTGTCCCACCAGATCCACGGCTCAGGCAACGGGATTTCCGGGGTCGTCGCCGACGTTTTGATGGCGACAATCTGGAACGGGTTGATGTGGATATGGAACGGGTGCGCGGGTCCTCCGCCGCCAACGTTAGTGTTGTTGAGCGTCCATTCTTCGGTCGTACCCAACGTCATGCACTCGTTGATCAGATGATCGGAGAATTTTTTATTGTTGATCGTTTGGTCAGGCGGCGCGATCCCCGACGGGCCATCCCGGCCCGTCTTCGGCGACGTGCTGAACGAAAACGTGCGAGTCTTCGTGGCCTTCAGGTTGACATCCAGGAAGGGCGGCATTTTCGGGAACGACGCTTCCGGCGCCGGGAAAGTAAGCGCCGGGACCGCGCCCGCAATCACCTTCACCGTTAGGATCACTTGGTTTCCCGCCTTCACCGTGTAGACGGCGCCGACGGTCGCCTTGGGATCGGCTTGAACCAACAAGTCGACGCGATTGCCGGGAGCCAAATTGCCAAACCACGGCGGCGCGGTCATGGGCGTGGTCATTTGCGGATTTGTCCAAGCGGTTCCGGGACCTCCCGGTTGCGCGATCTTGACGCCGAGTTGATAGTTCGTCGGATGAAGTTGCACGCCGTCTTGCGCCGTTTGCACCCAGCGCAAGCCGGCCGGCGAAGTGCCCGACGTTGTGCTGACGGTCAGCGGCGCCGCGGTTTTTTGATGGCAGGCGTTCACGATCCGCCAGAACTGTGTTTCTCCCGCTTTCATCTGAACCACGGGTTGGAATTGGCCGTTCACGTAGATTTGTTCGCCGACTCCGGTTCCCACCGCGCGCTCCAGGTTCAGAACGGAGTCGTACTGCTGCAATACCATCACCTGCTCGGTGGTGTTGTAGAGTTTCCGGATGGCGTCGTCATACTCGCCGGTGATGATGAACGCGCCCGCCATGCCGTTCGAGAGATTCAGCGCAGTGGAGCCGTGCTTGTGGGCGTGATACCAATGCGTGCCCGGAGCTTGCCCCATGCTGTCGGGCTTCCCGTTCCAGACCGGCAATTTGAAACAAGAGGGATAGGCGCCAATGTAATACTGCGGCCATTGTTTTGCGTCGATCGCCGTTTGATCCTTCGGCCAAAGCGGTTCGCCCTGCGGCGGCAAAGTCTTGTCGTAGTCGGTCAGCATCTTGTACTGCTGATCGGTCCACTTCTTCGGCAGATCCTCCCACACATGCGGAGAATGTCCCATTTGGCAGTCCGCGAAAATCTTCGGGAAATCATGATCCACCAAGAATTTCTCGTTCACCGTGGGCTTGCCGTTGACGAACGGCGAGGGGCGAAGCTGCACGAAAACATTGTCCTCGATCACGTTGGGACTGACATGCGTGCCGTGATAGTGCAGGTTCGCGGTGCTGGACCCGTGAAAGCAGTTCGGCATGTTGTCAAACGCCGGATCGCCCGGATAAATGTTGGTGGTGACGCCGGTGCGGCCGGTCTGCGAAGATTGGTCGCAGGCGTTCGGCTGGTCGAGCGGCTTGGCGGCGTTCTGCGCATCCAAGGAAGCATTGAACGCGTCCACATTGACTTGGTTCATCAACGTAATTTCGACGCGATCGCCCACGCGCGCGCGAATCGTGGGGGCCGGCGCGGGGAACCCCTTCATCGATGGCGGTGGCCAGGCCTGGGTTCCGTCGGGATTTGATTTCGTCATGAAGCGCATCTGGCCGCTTTCACACGTGGTGCCGGAAATCAAATAGGTCTTTTTCTCGTTCAAGATTTTGATGGTGCCCTTCACCGACGTTGCACCCAACAGCTTGGAGATTTCCGCGATTTTCACGAGATTCTCGCCGCTCTTGACAGATCCGCAAACGAGGGTTCCTTGAGCGCTGACTTCGTCGAGCGGGAGCGCCGCGCCCAGGGCCAATGCCGCGCCGGCGGCGACGGTCTTACCAATGAACTCGCGTCGGGTGGCGCCTGCCGTTTCCTCTGACCGCAAATCCGAATCTTCCGAACGAATCGGTTCTTTTTCGTTACTCATATTCATGGCCTCCTCTGGCCGTGGCTGGAATTATGGTTGTGGGGTCGGATTTGGCCCGACAATGATGCTGCCCTGCTCATCCTGATGCAGCGCGCAAATGTAGTTGATCGTGTAGCTGCCCTGGATCGTGACGGTAATGGTGCCCGTGAACGGCGACAATCCCTGGCCGTTCAGCCCCGCGACCGTGCACTGAGTCGGGCTGATCGCAGTGGCAACCGAATTCGGCAGCACCTTTTGCACAGCGGTTTGCCAGTCGGTATTGGAACCGGAATAGGAAAGCGTGACCTTGTCGCCGGTGTTTGGTCCCGGCGCCAGAACCGTCAAGACGGCTGGGCTGACGCTGGTGGCGGCGCTGGCGGTGGTGGTGTTCTTCATCGGCGCGAGCGCGCCGTTGCCGGGCGTGCCTGGCTGGATCTCTTGCCTAACCCACGCCGTCTTGTTGGCGACGCTCGGCGCGGGCCAATGCGGCTGGCTGTCGCCGTTGAACCAGGTGATGCTGTCGCCGGCGTAAGAATTCGCGGTCTGCGGAGTAAATTTTCCCGGCTGCGTCTGGGTTGGCGGCGTATTGGGAACGATCTTAATCTGCTGCGGCATCGAGACCTCCTCGAAAGTTGGCGGTAGATACGCTATTCACTTGTTTTTTGCGGAATTGTTCGTCAACATACAAAATCCTGCAACGCATGTCAACCAATTTCCGTAATTCTTTCGATGAATTACCAAGAGGTCGTCGAGGTAGCCGACTCGGGTGATGCCATCATGGTACGCTTGCTCGAAACCCATTGAGAACGCACACGCAAGCTCTGCACCAAATCCGGGAACGGCCCGCCGGCTTCAGTGAGCCTATTTACGAACATTATTCTTTGTTCAAGCTCGGAGCGCGCAACGCCGTGATGCACTATGCGAGCATGCTGGCCCCGGTCGTTCGCGAAATCCTCTCGGACAAATTCCACGACGGCGACGCCGACGATTGGGCCATGACCGCACCGACCCATCAGGCGATTCCTTGCGCCGCCAATCTATTGTGCTGGTCGATCGCGGACCTCCTGAAAATCCTGCAAACCGTCGTGAATATTCGGCACCAACGCGGGACACCTTCCGCGCCTGGTTCGCCCGAAGCCGCGAAATTCCGCGACTACAGCCAATTGAGTTTCGACGACCGGATCGACTCGCTGCGGTTCTTCGAATACCAAATGTCGGAGGACTCAAAGTTCACCGGACGCCGCGTAGTTTTCATCAACGACATCAACGTAACCGGAGCCCAGCAGCGCGACATGGAACGATACTTTCAAAAACTCGGCGCCGCAACGGTCGATTGGGTATATCTCTTCACCGTCGATTCGGCCTTGGGCAAGGGTTTTCCGCAGTTGGAATACGAACTCAACCAATCGCGTGTGCCGTCTCCCGAAGAGTTCATGAAGATGTTGGCCGCCGGCGAGATTCAGTACACGACCAAGTGTGTGGCGCGAATCATGGAGTGTGACGCCAACGAATTTGCAGGGATCTTACGCGTCTTGAGCGAACCGCAACGAGAAACGCTTCGGCAAATGGTCACCGAAGAGAGACGATACGCCGGCGATGCGTTTTCGGAGCGAGTTGAATTCTTGAAAAGCTACTTGCGCAACGCCGCTTCCACAATCCTCTGAACGTTGCGGTCGAAGCTCGGCCGATTCCACGTGGGACTGTCGGCCGAGACGCCCGGGTTGGAGTTCGCCTCCAGCACCGTCAGGCGATCGAACCGGTCGAGGCGCATGTCCATCGACGCGTATCCACGCAGCCCGAGCGCGGGCAAAGCGATTCGCGCCATCCTCGTGATCTCGGCAGTGATGGCGCGCGGCAGTTTTCGCGCCGGCCGCAGATGCACGTTCCGGCGTTTCCCTTCGGTCTTGAATCCCTGCTCGTCCTCGGGATACTCCCATTCGCAAATTCCCGCGATGCCGAAACGGCCGTCGCGACCTTCGATGAAACCGGCGCGCAGCTCGCGGCCCTGCACGAATTCGTCGCATACCGCCGGTTCGTCGAAGCGTTTCCAGATTTTTCGCGCGCGCGCCAGGGCTTCGCCGCGGCTCATCACTTTGCTATCGAGCGCAATTCCATAGGCGCTGCCTTGAAACGCCGGTTTGACGAAAACCGGCGGCGTCAAATCCATCTGCGTGGCGTCGGCGCCCGGCGCGAGAACGGCAAACCGCGGGACACGGACGCCGGCGGCGGCGAGAATTTGCCGCGAGCGAATTTTGTCATTGGCCAACGCGATGGCGAGCGATCCCGAGCCGGTGAAACGGAGTCCCGCGAATTCGAGCGCCGCCACGAAGGCGGCTTCCGTGGGGGTCGCCGACAGCGCGAGATTGTAAACCAGATTGGGGTTCTCGCGGGCGATGGCCGCGACGCCGTCCAGATCGCCGGGCTCAATTCCCACGTATGACACGCGAGCGCAGAACTTGCGCAGCGCCGCGACGACCGAGCCGTCCCAGCGCGCGCGCCACCATTGCAATTGCCGGCTGCGCAGTTGTCCGACAATGTCGGCGTCCACGGCGCAGACGATGGACAAATCTTTTTTCTTCGGCATGGAGTGCGTAACACTCCCGATGATACCGCTACCCGCCTTGTTGATTCATAGCGGTGTTGACTACCAGCCTTGTCGATGGAAAATCGCGGCAAAGCGCTTCTGCGCCGCCGCGACTCCCGCGGGACCCGCTGGTTCCGGCGCCGTGACCGGACCTCCGCTCAAGATGAAGCTGAAGTCCGAGCCGCCCACTTGGGCGTTGCCGTGACAACCCATGCAGCCGCCCATGTTATTTTGCGTCTTGTTGAAGTACACGTTGTAGAACGGAGTGCCGTTGCAATTGAAATCGGTGATCAACAAATCGGGGACCACATTCGTGCATCCGTTGGCCGGCTGGCCTTGTTTAGGCGGCTCCTGTTGAAAGTGTCCGCTGAACACTTGCAGGTTATAGTCGGTCTCCACCACGATGTTGGCCTGGTAATACGTAGCCGCGTCCAATCCGGTATAGTCTTTGCCCGGCGTAGGTTTGTTGATCGGCTTGTATTGCACGTTGACCAGCTTGTAATAAGACCACGGCGAACTCTTGATCCCATTTTGCTGGTTGTATGCCGCGATCGCCGCATGGGCGGACGCGTTGGCCGCGATGATCGTGTCGGGAATGTTGTGAGTCCGCCGTTGGATACACACTTGTCCTTGTGGCAACCCGGTGGGCGGCGCCGGCGGTGGCGGCACCGGATTGGGTGTGTTCTTGTAATAGAGCGAGGATCCCGGCGTACACGTGACAGTCTGCGGCGAGAGTTGCTGCACGCTGCTGGTGGTCGGGGGATTCGCGGACACCGCGTTCTGGGAAGTGATCGCCGGATTCATCGGTGTCGCGGTTTGATTCTCGAGCAATTTGCCGTTGACGTCCTCAATGGGATTTCCTTGCGGGTCCAGCATGTTATCGGCCTGACCGAATGTGGCAAAGATGAAGTACGGCGCGGTAGGAGTCTTCTGCTCGACATGCAACGCCAGCATTCCCCAAACTTCTTCGCGATAGCACGCATTGGAGCCGTTTGTTTCGTAGAAGCGAACGGTACCCGTTTGAAAATGGCCGTTGCCGGCCTCTTTGGTGGTCAACCGCCGCCAGGCGGTCTTGATTTCAATCGTTCCATTGCGAAAGCTGACGAGTTTCGAGTTGCCCGGCGTGGGGTCTTGCTTGTTCGTCGTGACGTACCGTGCGGTGGCGGCGAGCGGCGCCGTGCCGTTGTACCACCCATTGGACGCCACATACTGGTAATCCGCGCGATTCGCCTTGGCCAAGAAAAGAATTTCCTGCCCGGGTACCGGAGAGGAAGCCGACGCCCCCGCATACATTTGATCGAGGCCGATTTGACTGTTCTCGTCGAGGTTCACCCACGCCGGTTGCGAAACGGGAGTTTGTCCGGGGCAGGGCGGCACCTGACCGTTGGGAAACGCCGTGCCGTAAATATATTGCGGCGCGACGTCGTATCCATAGTTCGGTGCCCCCTGACTATAACCAGGAGGCGTTCCCTGTCCGGGGAAAATCTCCACTTTGTGGCGAAACGTCTGCCAAACCAACGGCCCGGTAAATCCCGGCTGTCCGAATTTCATGTTGTTATTCGGAGTGTCGCGCGGATTTCCCACGGCAGGCCAATTCAGAGCGATGAACTCCTGCCACGCAAATTTCGCGGCGGCGGCCAACGTGGCGCGGGGCGCGCCTCCCGGAATATCGGAGGGAACCACCGAGCTGATGGCGATCCCCGAAGCAGCCGCCGGCGCCATGGACGCAGGCTTCTTGCTTTGAGCGGTCATCAGCAAAGCGGCTGCAGCCATCAAAGCGACGCAGACAAGCGATTTTCGCATAATCTTGAATCCCTCCGAAATTCAGGAATTGCGCGCAACAACAAATCGCAGCTTAGAGCTCCGTCGAGGAATTTGTCAATTGGGAAGCATGAAAACTCGATTAAATAGTCTCGATTTAGTAGAG
>JAJPHL010000007.1 GCA_021325275.1 Terriglobia bacterium
GCGCTCTTCAACAGGGCTTTAGTCCAGTCCGAAATGTCCAAACTCCAGGGCACGGCTTTAGCCGTGCCGCATGCTCGCGGAAGAGGAATCGGCTTTAGCCGCTGCGCGCGCCAGACACAGGGGCTAAAGCCCAGTAGCATTGAAACGACGGTCGGCACGGCTGAAGCCGTGCCCTGATACAAGGCCATGGCCCCGCGCGCAATCCCATGCCCTATCGACTACTCACAGACAGCCCATCAGCGCGGTGGACCGAAGGACTCGCCTCCCTGGTCCGTTGTGAACAGACTTCGCCGCGTCGCGACCGTTACAGTGGAGTGATGCAGAGAAAAAACCCATTTCTCAGTTCATTCGCGATTGCCGCGGCGCTGGCGGCGCCTTCCGCCATGTTGATCACCTCCGGGCTGAACGCGCAAGTCGGCGTTTCGATCCGGATTTACGACCGGGACCACAAGGATTATCACAACTGGGACGATCGTGAGGACCGCGCCTATCGCGTTTACCTGAACGAGCATAGACGCGACTATGTGGAGTACAAGCACCTGAAGAAAAACGAGCAGCGGGATTACTGGCGCTGGCGCCACGAACATCCCGATCATGACGAACACCACGAACGTTAAGTTAGTGCGTGCCGTTCTTGTGACCCGCCGGCTTCGCCGGCGCGGAGTGGCGAGCGTATTCCGCCAGCGCGAGGAGCGGGAAGTAGTGGCCGTACATGTGATACCGCAGATAGAAGACACGCGGGAATCCGGTGCCGGTGCACGCCGTCTCGTTCCAGGTTCCACCGGAAGCACCGGCGGTCTGCGTGCGCAACAAGTATTCGATGCCGCGGCGAACGGAATCCGATTCCCAATCCTCGGTGGCGAACAATCCCATCAGCGCCCACGCGGTTTGTGACGCGGTGCTCTCGCCGACGCCCTTCTTAGTGGGATCGTCGTAGGATTCGCAGCTTTCACCCCATCCGCCGTCGGCGTTTTGGCAGGAACGCAGCCACTCTCCGGCGCGCAGGATGTACGCTTCGCGCCAATCTTCTCCCGCGGCACGCAATCCGCGCAGCGCAAAACAAGTCCCGTAGATGTAGTTCACGCCCCAGCGTCCGAACCAGCAGCCGTCTTCGTCCTGCGTGTCTTGCAGGAAGGCGATCGCGCGATCCGCTTGCGGCGATCCTTTGCGATAGCCGAGCGGCGCGAGCGCTTCAAGCACGCGTCCGGTGATATCGGCACACGCCGGATCGAGCATCGCGTTGTGATCGGCAAACGGCACTTGGCAGAAAACCAGGTGATCGTTGTCCACGTCGAACGCCGCGAATCCGCCGTCGGCGCCCTGCATGCCGAGGACCCAATTCAATCCGCGCTGGATCGATTTTTCCAGGCGCTTGGGATCGGTGGATTTTCCAGCGGCCAGCGCGAGAAGCACCATCGCGGTGTCGTCGATGTCGGGATAGTAGCCGTTGTTGTATTCGAAATACCAACCGCCCGGTTCGAGTTTCGGCCGGCTCACTTGCCAATCGCCGCGGCCCGTCGCCTGGCGTTCCAGCAACCAATCGACGGCCCGCACGGCGCGCGGATCGTCGGCCGGGAGTCCCGCGCCGATCGCCGCATAGAGCGAGATCGCGGTGTCCCACACCGGCGAGAAGCACGGCTGCATGCGCAACGTGTCTTCATCCTCGATTTCGAGCGCGCGGAAATCGGCGATCGCTTTGTCCATCACTTCGTCGCCGGGTTGATAGCCCAGGCAATCGAGCGCCATGATCGCGTTCATCATGCCGGGATAAATCGCGCCGAGTCCGTCACATTCGTCGAAGCGCTCGCGCATCCACGCTTCGGCGCGCTTCAATGCCTGCTGGCGAAGCGGTTTGAAGCGCATGCCTTCCACGAACTTCACCACTTTGTCCATGAGCACGAAAAAATTGCGCCAGGAAATGGGGCGCGGATCGTGCCGCAGGCCGAGATTTTCGTAACGGCCGCCCTTGAAAATCTCCGCGATGGTCAAGCCGGGAACTTCGCGCATCGGACGATACGCCGAAATCACCGAAAGCGGCACGAGAATCGCGCGCGACCACGAAGACATTTGGTAAATCGAAAAATAATTCAGGTCCTGCAAGAGCACTAATTCCGGCGGGATCGTCGGGCAGGAATCCCAGCAATACTGGCCGAACATCGAGAGATAGATTTTCGTGAACGTGTTGGCGGCTTGCACGCCGCCCAAGCGAAGCGCGGCTTCGCGCGCCTTGAGCATCGCGGGATCGCCGGCGGAAAACCCGGCCAGCTTCAATCCGAAATACGCTTTCACCGTGGCGCTGACGTTCGAGGGTCCGCCCGCGTAGATGTTCCAACCGCCGTCGGGCAATTGCTTGGAAAGAATTTGATTGGCGAGCTTGCGGATTTTTTCCGGACGCACGCGGCCCAGATAAAACTCCAGCAGAATGTAGTCGGACTCCAGCGTGGAATCGGCTTCCAGTTCGCCCACCCAAAAACCGTCTTTTTCCACGCGATCGAGAAGATACTGGCGAGCGTTCGCGATGGCCGGAGGAACCGCCGCCGAGACCGCGGCGGGAATTTTCAGAACGGTTGGTGCGGCCAGGGGGGCTGCAAGCGGAGCCGCGGCGACCGCGGCTCCGGCCTGCACGCGTTCGCTTGGGTTCATAGAGTGACCAGCTTCCCAGCCGAACCCACCGTACTCACCGGCCCACCCATCAGTTCGGCGGGAAGCGCGAATCTCACGTCCTCTTCAATCACTTCGACTTCATCGGCCGCGCCGAATCCGGCGCGTTCCAAATGTTCGATCACTTGCTGAACCAAATGTTCCGGCGCGGAAGCTCCGGCGGTGACGGACACTGTGGATGCGCCGTCAACCCATTCCGGCTTGATCGTTCCGGCGTCTTCAATCAAAAACGCTTTCAATCCATGCTCGCGCGCCACTTCAACCAGGCGATTGGAGTTGGAACTGTTCGCCGACCCCACCACGAGCAACAGGTCGCTGCGCGGCACGATATTTTTCACAGCCACCTGGCGATTTTCCGTGGCGTAGCAAATATCCTGCGAATGCGGACCTTGAATATTCGGGAAACGCTGGCGGAGACGCTCGATAATTCCACTCGTCTCGTCGAGACTCAGCGTAGTCTGCGTGAGATACGCCACGCGGTTGGGATCTTCCACGTGCAGGCGATCCACTTCTTCTTCCGAACTCACCAGCACGGTGCGATTCGGCGCTTCGCCGAGCGTACCGGTGACTTCGTCGTGATCCTTATGGCCGATCAGGACGATGGTGTAGCCCTCGCGCGCAAACTTCACGGCCTCGAGGTGGACTTTCGTCACCAGCGGGCAAGTTGCGTCGATGACGCGCAGGTGTCGCGCTTCGGCGTCGGCGCGGACGGCGGGAGAAACTCCGTGCGCGCTGAAAATCACCATGGCGCCGGACGGAACTTCGGAAAGTTCCTCCACGAAAATCGCGCCGCGTTCGCTGAGCTCGTTCACCACGTGGCGATTGTGCACGATTTCCTTGCGCACATAGATGGGACGGCCAAAAGTGTCGAGGGCGATGTTGACAATGTCGATAGCGCGCACCACGCCCGCACAAAATCCGCGTGGTTTGAGCAGAAGGATTTTCTTCATGGTGCTAAGGGACCTTCCTCAATCCGCTTCAGGCTGCCAATGCTGCCGCGACGAACCGGTGAACGTGCCGGTACTGCGTGTGGCATTGAAGCGGCATTATACTAAGAACAGATTAAGTTGCAAAGCACTACTTCTGAAAGGGTTTGCAAGCTTTTCCGAACGTTCGGAGGCGGAACTCGTCTCGACCTCGCTTTGCCCGCCCAGCTCACCATCCAACGTTCAAATTCATTGTACAACAAAAACAAGTTCCGAGGCCCGAGTTCCGAGGCCCGAGTCAGAATCACGGAGTTCACTCGGAACTCGGTACTCTCGGAACCCGGAACTATTTTTCACTCGGAACTCGGTACTCGGAACTCGGAACTAATAGTTGTTGGCTTTTCACTCGGGCCTCGGAACTCGGGCCTCGGGCCTCGTAGTTGAGTTCGCTGTGATATGATGAGAAAACTCGTCCGGATTGCTACTCCTTGTCCCCATCGTCTAGCCCGGCCTAGGACACCGCCCTTTCACGGCGATAACGCGGGTTCGAATCCCGCTGGGGACGCCAAACTACTGGAATCACAATATGGCCGACCATATCCATCGATCGGAGATTGATCGAAGCATCAGAGAAGACGCCGCGTTCGAACTAGCGTTCCGTCAAAACAATCCGCCCCTCCTGCGCGAAAAACTAGCCGCGCTCTCGCGTGACTTAGGCAGATGAAAAAGAGGCACATCGGTTCGTCATTCGATCCCTGGCTTCGCGAGGCAGGGATCTACGAGGAAGTATCGGCCAAGGCCATCAAGCGGGTCTTGGCGCGACAACTCGAGGCCGCGATGAAAGACCGCAAGGTTTCGAAAGCGGAAATGGCGCGTCGGATGCAAACCAGCCGCTCTACCTTGCAAAGACTTCTCGATCCCGAAATCGACGCCGTCACTCTCGCGACCTTGCACAAAGCCGCCAGCGCCGTCGGCCGGCAACTGCGGGTCGAACTCGTCTAATCGCTTTTCGTCGTAAGCATTCCCGCCGACTCGCGATGCGGCGAGTACATTTGAGCCAGCGTCGTCGCGCGGCGTGTGGTCTCTTTGCCGCGGCATGTATACTCGATGCGTGCTGCGGCCATTCCAGCTCAGCGAAGACCAGAAGGAAAAACTTCTGGCCGCCGCTTCTAACGCCCCGCCCACCAGTCCTGGGTTGCTGACAGTCGCAGACGGTTTGCGTGGAACTCTGCCAAGGGGATTTGCGCACGATCTTTCTAGGAGCCTACTCGGTCGAGGACCACAAGTTTTCGCGAGCGCGCGTAACGCCTTTCAACGGTGGGATCAGTTCGATTTGGGTTGGGTGCGCGTGATGAACCCGACTGCCCACGTCGCACTGGGAGAACTTGTCGCGGTTGAAGCGCACACGGCGTGCTTGTGGTCGGCGAATGTGAGCCGCATCGACGAGGTTATCGACGGCCCCACGCGCTTCGGTTTTCTGTACACGACAACGGTTTTTCACGTCGAGGAAGGCCAGGAACGCTTCGTCCTGGACTATGATCCCGTAACCGAAGAAGTATCGTATCTCCTCGAGGCGATTTCGCGTCCCAGGCACATGCTCGCGCGCATCGGCTACCCGATCTCGCGGGCGATGCAGCATCGGTTCGCCAGAGATTCGCACGCACGAATGGCGATCAGCGTGAGCCGGCGCTCAGCAACGCCGCCGACTCGCGATCGAGATACATCGTGACATTGGGATGCGTGCGCAAGATCGACGCGGGCGCGAGATTCGTCACCGGCCCTTCGAGGCAAGCTTTCACCGCCGCCGCTTTGCGCGCGTCGGGACACGAACAAATAATTTCGCTGGCCTTCAGAATCTGCCGCACCGACATGCTCAGCGCGCGACGCGGCACGTCGTCGACGGTCGCGAACCAACCTTCGCCCACTTGTTGGCGGCGGCAGGCGTCGTCGAGTTCTACGACGATGTACGGCTCGTCCGTGTTGAAATCCGCCGGAGGATCGTTGAACGCCAGGTGTCCGTTTTCTCCAATGCCGACGAACGCCAGATCCACCGGCGCCGCGGCGAGCAATTGGCCGACGCGCCGGCATTCGCTCTCGGGATCAACTTCGCCGTTCAAGAAATGGTAACGAGTGATTCCAGTTTTCTCCACCAATCGTTCGCGAAGAAATTTGCGGAAGCTCGCCGGATGCGACTCCGGCAATCCGGCGTACTCGTCAAGGTGAAACATTTCAATCTTTTCCCACGCGAGATTGCTCGATGTGAACGATTCCAGCACTTCGAATTGCGACGATCCGGTGCACGCGACCAATCGCGTCGATCCGTGTGCAGCGATTCCTGCGCGCAATACGTCCGCCGCGTGTTGCGCGGCCCAGCGACCCATTTCCGCGCGATCAGTGGCGATGTGAACCTTCATGAAAGCACCATTCCCGATGATTGTCACACAAGCGGCAAGCCCAGGTCGAGCGCGGACCGCGCGTCTGCGGACTAACGGAGCCAGCGAAGCTGGCGGAATATCTGTAGCCCACAGCGCAAGCTGTGGGTAAACGCAATCGTGCGATAAAGCTCGCGAAGAGAGCGACATAAATGTTTGGCGTTTATCCCGCCCGCAGTTTTATGTCGCTCGCTTCGCGAGCTTTCTTTTTGCCCTACGTTTTCCCACAGCTTGCGCTGTGGGCTACAATCTGCCGCCGGCTTCGCCGGCTTTCAACACACCGTACGATACGCCATCGGCTTCGCTGGCTTTGCAGTCCGCTGAGAGACCTGTGCTATATTTCGCCAAGGCGAACGACCGATGAACACACCACTTTCGCGCCGCGCATTTCTCGGATCGGCTGCCGCCGCCACGCTCGCGGCTGCTGGCTCCTCCGCGGAAATTCCGAAATCCTCAGGACAAGCTCGACTCTTTCCGGGATGCTGCGCCTACTCCTACGCGCAATATCTCTCGAACGGCCGCATGACCATGGAGGATTTCATTCGGCGCGCCGTCGAGCTGGGACTTCATGGCGTCGACATGACGGTCTACTGGATGAAATCGAAGGAGCCGGCGTATCTGCTGTCGCTGCGTGAATTGGCGTTTCGCAACGGGCTGCCGTTTTCCGGCACGGCGATTCGCGCGTCGACGGTGGAACCGGACGCCGCGAAACGCGCGGGCATTTTGGAAGACATCAAGAGCTGGGTCGACGCCACCGCGGTTCTCGGTGCGCCGCACATACGCGTCTTCGCGGGAAAACTGCCGGACGGCGCCACGTTGCAACAAGGCATCGCCTGGACCGTCGAGATCATGAAGCGTGCTTGCGACTATTCCGCCAAGCACGGCATCGTGCTCGGCCTCGATGTACACGCCGGAATCACGCAACGCGCCGCCGATTGCCTGGAAATTCTGCGGCAAGTCGACTCGCCGTACGCCGGCATCAATCTCGATATCGGAAATTTTCTCGGCGACACCGAAGACGAGCGTTTGACGCAAGTGGAAATGTGCGCGCCCTACGCCACGCACACGCACATCAAACATTGGTATCCGGCCGGCGGACCGGCCATCGATCTCGACCGCGTGTGGCGAATCTTCGCGCATGCCGGCTACAAGGGATACATGTCCGCCGAGTGGGAGCCGCACGTGAAAGGCGACGCCGCCGCCACCGGCGTTCCCAGTTTGGTCGAGGAAATCAAAACGCTGTGCCGCAAGTATTCCACCGCTTGAAGCGCGCGTGAGAAAGCCGCCACGCGCGTCATGCGACGGTCGCGCGTAAGTGCGCCGAAGCGTCTTTGCGCCGCGAAGCCCTGGGCCGATCTCTGGGCCGATATCAAAGTCCGTTTCAGGTGCATCCCGTAATGGGCCTCTTGAACTCTCCCCTTTGACCAAATCCCGAACTCCTATAAGGTGGTCGCGACATTCTTTGAGGCTTCCCCATCTCCCTTTACGCCTTACTAGCTGATTGTGGAACAGCGTCACGAACCGTGAAGCGTTCCCGGGTCCGAGGTCCACTCACGGGGAGGCTTTCGTGAAGCTTGGTCGATTACTGGTGTTTCATCCTGTGCGCTGTCGCTCAACGCCCAGACTCTTACTATTTCCACTGTCGCCGACAGTGCGGCTTTCTGTCCATTGAGACGGTTTGCCGGGAATCTCAACACGACTGCAGCGGAGGCGTTGCTCGATATGACTCGTTTGAAATATTTCGGGGCTTTGGTTCCGGCGGTCTTTTCCGTTCTTGTCTTCGCGACTTTTGCGGTCGCAGATAATAGCGTGACACCCGCCACTCTCTCATTCCTGGCGACGCTCGGAAGTACGAATCCGGCCGCGCAAACGTTCACGGTGGCGCCCTTGTCGGCCACCACGAGTTGGACGGCGACGGCAACGACCAGCGACGGCGCTCCGTGGCTAAGCATCTCCGCTACCAGCGGCACGGGCACGGGTTCCACCGTTGTCTCGGTGAACACAGCTTTATTGCTGGCAGGTTCCTACTCGGGAACCGTAATGATCGCCTTCGCCAGTGACCCCAGGACTTATGCGCAGGCGATCTTTCTCAATCTCGCGCCGTCTACAGTCACTTTCGCCGCGAACCTCGGCGGCAGCAACCCGCCGGCGCAAACTCTGCAACTTTCCATCGCCGGCAGCGGCACGATCAAAGGCAGTTTCACCGCCTCTGTGAGCACCTCGAGCGGCGGCAGTTGGCTGAGCGTTTCTCCCACGTTCGGCAATTCCGGACCGTTGACGGTCTCTGCCGCCATCACGGGTCTCGCGGTGGGAACCTACAACGGTACCATCATGCTCACGGGCGGCGGCTTTACGGGGGGCAACAACACCGATACTTACATGCCGGTGCTTCTGACCATTTCGACGCTGGCCGTCACGGTCACACCTGCCACGCTGGCCTTCTCGGGCACTACCGGCGTCGCGCCGCTTCCCACTCAAGCAAAGACGGTGCAGGTGACCGCCTCCTCCGGATGGTCCGGCTCGGTTGCGGTCACCGGCAGCAGCGTGAATTGGCTCTCGATCTCGCCAACATCGGGTACTGGCAATGGACCATTCTCCGTCACCGCCGATGCGTCGAAGCTGACGGCCTCCACCACAGCGTACGCCGGCACGATCACCATTACGCCGACCGGCACCGGTCAACCGGTCACCGTGGCGGTGTCGTTCCTGGTGTTTGCGCCAACGTTCACACTTGCGCCGAGTAACCTGACCTTCAACGCTACTTATGGCGCAGCGTCGGCGCCTCCGGCGCAAATCGTCAACGTTACTGCGGCGTCCGGATGGTCGGGATCGGTTTCCACTACCGGCGGCGGCAATTGGCTATCGATCGTGCCGGTATCGGCAACGTCCAGCGGCACGTTTAGCGTCACCATCAATTCCTCGATCCTGGCGGGAGGCCAAACCTACACCGGATCGGTGGCTGTAACGCCGGCCGGCAGCGGGACGCCTGGATTTGTTCAGGTGACGGTCAATGTCGCCGGTCACACGATTTCTGTGACGCCTCAGACGCTCTCCTTCACGCAGGTGGAAGGCCAGGTGGCGTCAGCGAAGATTGTGATGCTGGGTGCGGTTCCGGCCGCGAGCAACTGGTCGACGTCCGCCAGCGTGACCAACTCCACGCTTAACTGGCTGAGTGTTTCGCCCGGCAGCGGCGGATTTCCGCCGGCTGCTTCTGGAACGGCCTCGATCTATCCGAACTCGGATGCGGTGGCTTTAACCGCGGCGGGATCGCCGTACCAGGGCACAATCACGTTCACGGACTCCAACGCGTCGCCCACTACCTTGACCGTTCAGGTCACACTGAACGTCACGCCGGTAGCGGCCACGCCGCAATTGACGGTGGGCCAAACGTCCGTTGCCGCACAGGGCACCACTGTCAAGGCGGGGACGCAGGCGGAGTTTCTTATCGGCAACGCCGCCGGCGGGACGCTCAACTGGAGCGCTAAGACCAGCGGCGACACAATCGCCGGAGTGGGACAATGGTTCACTGTTTTTCCAGCTTCAGGCTCGGCGACCCTGCACACACCGTCGATTTTCATTGTGACCTTTGCAGAAAATCTGCCCGCCAACGTTTACAGCGGCAGTATTACGGTGACAGCCGGTACGCAATCACAAGTGATTCCTGTGCTCTATACCGTCACCACGAATGCCTTGCCGCTCATGCGACTCAGCAACAACTCATGGCAATTCGAAATGATTGCTGGGGGACCTCTACCGACACCACAACCCGGCCATGTGGTAAACAGAGGTCCCACTCCGGGGCTTTTTTCGTTCGATCAGGCCGACGCTTTCGTGAGTGTGCCGCCCCTCACGGGCGCGCTGAGCAACGCCGAGGGTGATTTCGAAATAGGGATCCTGCCCACTAGCTTTGACCAGACTCGACCCGGCGTTCACTACGGAAGAGCTAGAGTGGTGTACTTCGCGCAATCGGATCCCAAGGTTGTGATCGGCACCGACGTGATCACAGTGGTGCTGGTTGTTCTCCAAACGACGACGCCGCCTACCGCGACGGCCTATCCCGTCGGCGTGATTCTCACGCCGTCGCAATTGTCGCAAACCGTGGCGGTTTCAACAGACGCAACGACACCTGTGCCGCTCTCGTTATCGTTGCCAATCACGCCGTTGCCGGGAACCTTCTTGTCGGCCAGCGCTTCGTCCGGCTCGTTGAATCCCGCGGCGACGATCACGATCACCGCCGGCGGATCGTTGCCCACCAAACCGGGCACTTACCGCAGCCTGGTGACTGCGATCTTGGGTAACGGCCTTCCCTCGGTGGACATCACCGTAACCCTGATCATTCCGCAACTCGGCGGCGCGGACCCGCAGTCGCGGCACGCCGCCGCTGTTGCCGCCTGTACTCCGACGCGAGCCGTCCTGGCGATGCGCCAGCTCGCCGGCAATTTTAGTTCGACGGTGGGATGGCCGCAAAACATCGAAGCACAACTGGTCGACGATTGCGCCAATCCGGTGAACGGCGCCACGGTGCTAGCCAGTTTCTCCACCGGCGACGCCGCGCTGGCGCTCTCCAGCGTAGGCGGCGGCATTTATTCCGCGACGTGGAATCCCGGGAATGCCAATCCCGCGACCGTTACGATTACGGCGATTAGTTCGCCTCTCCCGATCGTTTCCGCGGCGGTCCCCGGCACCGTGGCGGCTAACGCCACCCCGCCTCCGCAAGTGAGCACGGCGGGCGTGGTCAACGGCGCAAGCTTCGGCCAGAACGGGCTGGTGTCGCCGGGCGAAATCATTTCCATTTTCGGATCGACGCTGGCCACCGCGCCCACTCCCAACAGCGGTTTCCCGCTGCCGACCACACTGGCCGGCATCAAGCTGAGCATCGGCGACGTCGACCTGCCGCTGTTCTTCGCGGGCACGGGCCAAGTGAACGCGCAGGTTCCCACGACGTTGACTGCGAATTCCACGGTGTCGCTGCTGGCGCGGGCCTTCAACGGAACAACCGAAACCGCGGATTCCGTACCGGTGACGTTAACAGTAGCGGCGAACACGCCCGGAATTTTCATTGCCGCGGAGAGCGGCGCGCCGAATCAAGGCGCAATCCTCAACAATCCCGCATTGCAGGTAGTGGACGCCGCGCATCCTGCCACGGTTGGCGATGTGATCACGATTTACTGCACTGGATTGGGTGCAACCAGTCCCACGCCGGCCACGGGCGGCGCAAGCACGGCGGCGCAAACCACCAATCCCGTTACCGTGACGTTCGGAATCAGTGCGCCGGTCGCCGTGCAATACGCGGGACTTACGCCGGGATTCGTCGGCCTGTACCAGGTGAACGTCGCGGTGCCCGCGGGACTCACGCCGGGATCGGCGGTACCGGTGGTTTTGAATCAGAACGGCGTCAGCAGCAACGTTGTGACAATCGCAGTGCATTAGTAGAGGAGTTGCGCGGCGACGCCGGATTGGTCGAGGAAATCAAAACGCTGTGCCGCAAGTATTCCACCGCTTGACTCGCGCCTGCGCTATCATGCGGGACCAGCCATGAGTCGCAAACCCCATTGCATCGTCATCGGCGCGGGACTCGCTGGACTCGCCGCCGGATACCGTCTCTCTGAAAAAGGTTGGAAAGTCACAATCTACGAAGCATCCGGCCGGACCGGAGGCCGAGTCCTCTCGCACACGTTTCACCACAAGAAGAAAAAACTCGTTTGCGAGCTCGGCGGCGAATGGATTGGCGAGGATCATCTCCGGATGCTGCGCCTTTGCAATGAACTCGAACTGGACACCGAGCCGCACTCCTTCTCCGAGGGATTTTGGTACGGCCGCGGGCTTTTGCGGCCGGCCGGCGAGTGGGCGTTCAAGTTTTCCGAGAAAAAATTTGAGCGCTTTGGCGAGCAGTTTCGCGAGTGGGACAAGGAATCCGATTCGCCGCGCATGGAAGCGCTCGACAAACTGAGTTGGTGGCAGAAACTCGACGAATTGGGATTCAAAGAAAACGACCTGCTGAAGCGCGACTGGATGGACAGCACGGATTTCGGAGAGTCGATCCGCTTCATCTCCGCCTACGTGGCCGCCGCCGAGTATTTCGCGGAGGTAGATAGCGAAACGGACGAAACGGATTACAAGATTAAGGGCGGCAACGAAAAGTTGCCAAAAAAGCTGGCGAGGAAAATCCGGGAGAACGGCGGAAGAATCGCGCGCCGCTCGCCGGTGTCGGAGATTCACCAGAGCAAGAAGGGCGTGACCGTTTTCATCGGCCGCCGCAAGAAGCCGCACCACGCCGATTACTGCATCTGCGCCGCGCCCGCGCATGCGGTCGCCACGATCAAGTGGAAGCCCGATTTGCCTTCCGATCAAAGGGACGCCGCAAGGCAACTCCAGTACGCGCGCATTCTGAAGACGGCGATCTTGTACGACTCCCGATTTTGGCGCCGCGGACGTGCCGACGGCGACGAAGGCTTCTCGATGTACACGAATCGGATTTCCGATTTCACCTTCGAGAGCACGTTCGGACAGGAACTCAGCCCGCGCGATCCAGGAGTTTTATGCAGCTACGCCATCGGCGATAAGGCCGACGATCTGGCGTACGAACGGGACACGGCGAAAGTGAAAGAGTGGCTCAGCGAAGACGTGGCCTTGGCGGTGGGTTTCACCAAAACTCAAGCCAAGAAAAAGAGCAAGCTGGTGCGAGGCTTCCAGCGGCAGCCTTGGCAAGGCGAAAAATTCATCCGCGGCGCATACGCGTTTTATCGCCCCGGCCAGTGGTTCACCGTGCGGCCGCTCTTGGCGCAACGCCACCAGCGGGTCGTTTTCGCGGGCGAACATCTTTCCGAAGATTGGCAAGGATTCATGGAAGGCGCGGTGGAAACCGGCGAGAAAGCCGCTACGCGAGTGGTGCAATTATCGGACCGCAAACCGTAGACGAAGTGGCGGTGGTTGATGCCGTCGTACGCTAGCGATCTCCCTTTGGAGTGCGGCGACCGGCTGAATCAAACGCACTAAGTGCTCGATTCTGGACTTGTCGCCGCTTTCGACGCGCGAGGCTTGACTCGCGCGCCCTTCTCCCCACCAGCTAACGCTGCTTGCGTTTTCTTCGGCAGTTTCGCGACCACGAGATCATACGACGTGCGGATCAACGCCTGCAATTCGCGCGGCGACACATTGTTCTGGCGCTCCAGCGCCACCCATTGGCCCTTCGCGCAGTACGGCGCTTGCACGAAATCGCCGCGCTCCACGAGATCGCCAAAGTTTTCGGGAATCACTTTGAACGACATCAGGTGACGCGCCGTCGATTCCAGCGCCGCGATCACGTAAACCTTTCCCACAACTTTCAGGACCAAGTGTTCGCCCCACTGGACGTGCTCGGTGGTACCGGGCAGCGCGAGGCAATAGGTTCGTAGCGCGTCGATATGCATAGGTAGATTGTCGCTCAGTTTTCCACGGGCGTTTTTTCGATCGAATCAATGATCAGCATTTCGACCGGATGCTTGCCCCCGTCGAGTTTCAACCCCAGTTCATCGCGGATCACCGAAAACACCGACGGTGCGTCCGCGTCCGTCTGATCGCCATGCGCGAAACGCAGGTCGAAGTAGAAATTTCCCGCGAGTCCCGTATTGTCAAGCACGGGCGCGCCCAGTACTCGCGCCAGAACCTCGCACAATTTGGCGATGGGCACGCGACGTCCCGTGATCGTGGCGATGCCCGATTCGGGCATCGTCGCCATCGCCTTGCCTTCCACGTCGGCCGGCGGTGTCGCGCCGAGCCACTTCGGCAGCGGTGGGTTTTCTCCCGGCGTCGCGGGCTTGAGCTTGCCCGGCTTGCTGACCGAGAGGACGTACGAATCCACTTGCTTCGTCTCGCGATGCGACTTCATCTTGAAGCGATCCGCGAGCAAGGTTTGAAACATCTCGCGAACTTGCGCGTCCGTTGCGTCGGCGTTTGTCGCGACTTCAAAATGATAGGTGTGGTCGCTCGAGGGAATCGCGCCCTGGATGCGGTTCAGCGGCAAGCCGTACGCATAGTTGATCACAAAGCGGAGATCGGTGGTCCAGGTGATTCGTCCACCGGATCGCTTCGGAAAGATCTCGACAAACGTTTGCGTGGAAGGCTTCACCGACGCCACGTCGAACACCGGGGGAGTTTGCGTTACAGCGAAGAGAAAGAATATGGCGGTGATCATCGCGAACGGACGCCTCCGTTCCATTATCGGACATTTATTGGTGGGGCGCGCGATACCCCACTTGCCACACGGTCGCCAGAGATCGGATTCCGCATGGCATTGGGCGCGCGCACCACCGACGTGCTGGAAACGGTGCTGGCGCGCACGATGACGTGGGCGTTCGGCGGCGTTGTCGCCGGCGTGATCGGCGCCTTATTCCTCGCGAAGTCGCTCGGCGGCTTGCTGTTCGACATTGCGCCGACGATCCCCGCGTGCTGGTGACGGTGTCGCTGGGGTTGCTGGCCGTCGCGCTCGCGGCCAGCGCGATCCCGGCGCGTCGCGCGGCGAAGGTGGATCCGATGCAGGCGTTGCGGAATTGACTCGGCGCGCGGGCGGTGACATCCTGAGCCGGTGGAATCGCTACGCGAACACGAAGTCCCATTGCCGATGCAAGGACAGATTCGCGCTTGTTGGATCGTCGCCGCGCTCTCCGCGGCAATGCTCTCCGTCAGTTTCGCGTTTCCTCACTGGATTTCATCCTCTGCCGCGTTGGTGAAGCTCTGCTTCGTAGCGCTTATGGCCTGCGCCATTTTGCTGTTCGCATTTCATGCGACGCGTCGGAGACATCTGAAGGAAATCGGCGAACTGGTGGGCGGAAGGCAGCGCGCGCATTGGACGTACACGGAAGACGAATGGCGCAAGTTCGCCGACTACGATTGGAGCAAACAGAGAAGGACGTCGAGCGCACCACTACTGATCGGCTCTGGCCTCGGACTGGTTGTCGCTATCTTGCTCGCGCTCCGCGAAGGAACTTCGCTGGAAATGTTCGGCGGCTGTATTCTCCTCGGACTGGCGCTTTCAATTCCCGTGGCATTCGGCAAAATCCTGATCGCGCTCTGGCGGCGTAACCTGCGGCTGAAGCGCGTGGGCGAATTTTACATTGGCAACCGCGGGATATATGAACGAGGCGCCTATGCGCGCTTCGCGGGTTGTGCATCAGGCGGCCCGCGTTTAGCGCGATTCGAGCAGAAGGGTGATCCGCCAGCGATCGAACTCTCCGTCGACCAGAGAGTACCCCAAGGATTTCGAATCAGCGTTCGCGTGCCTGTCCCCGCGGGCCGAGAGGGCGCCGTCAAGAAACTGCGGTTACAACTCGGATTGCGAGAAGAAATCTAACAGGATGCACAGGATATTCAGGATGAAGAAGAACGCCACCTTCATCCTGAATATCCTGTGCATCCTTGTTAAATTTTCCGTTGTGTTACGATACATTCATTCCGGCAAGTTGGAGGCTCAAATGAATCGCGCACGTATCCTGTGTCTCGTCGCATTGTCTTGCTTGCCCGCCGCCGCGCAGTGGCCGCAGTTTCGCGGCGTGAACGGATCGGGTGTGGCCGCGCGCAGTGGATCGGAAGCCGCGTATCCGTCGGAATTCTCACCCGCCAAAAATGTTGTGTGGAAAGCCACCGTGCCGTACGCGCAATCGTCGCCGGTGATCGCCGTCAATCGCGTCTATCTCACGACTAGCGACGGCCCGCGATTGATCACCCTCGCTCTCGACGCTAAAACGGGTCGCGAGTTGTGGCGCAAAAACGTTCAGGCGAAGCAAGTCACCAAGATTTTTCGCGTCAACGATCCCGCGTCGCCCACGCCTGCGGCCGACGACAACGGCGTGGTCGCATTTTTCGCGGACTTTGGATTGGTCGCGTACTCGGCCGACGGTCAGGAGCGCTGGACGCATCCGATGGGGCCGTTCAAAAATTTCTACGGCATGGCAGCGTCGCCGATTATCGCAGGAAATCTGGTGATTCAAATCTGCGATCAACAAGAAGGATCATTCGTTATCGCGCTCGATCGCGCCACCGGCAAGCAAGCATGGAAAACCGATCGCCCCGGCATGGCCATCGGCTGGGCGACGCCGATGGTCTACCAAGCGGCGAAGCAGCAGCCGCAACTTGTGGTGATCGGATCGACCGAGCTTGACGGCTACGATCTCGCCACGGGAAAACGCCTTTGGTGGATGCCCGTGGGATCGGAAGGCTCGATGGGAACGCCCGCAGCCAACGGCGAAACTCTGCTCGTAACGACGCTCAGTTCGAACGAACCGATGCTGCCGACTTTCGAATCGGCGCTGCAGCAATTCGATAAGAACAAAGACGGCCGCATTTCTCACGAAGAATTTCTCGCCGACAAAGACATGGGCGAGCATTTTGGCTGGCTCGACACCAACAACGACGGTTTCATCGACGCGAAAGAATGGAATTACGCGCGCAGCATGGGCATGGGGATTTACGGCGCGATGGCGATCCAACCGGGCGCGACCGCGGGCCCATTGAAAACGGCGGCGGTTCGTTGGCGTTTCCAGAAAAACCTGCCGTATATTCCCGCGCCGTTGCTCTATCAGGGCGTGTATTACATGGTCAAAGACGGCGGCATCATCACGTCGCTCGATGCGTCCACGGGAAAACTGCTCAAGGAAGGTCGTTCGCCCGAGGCGATTGCGGAATATTTCGCGTCGCCGGTGGCGGCCGACGGCAAAGTGTATCTGGCCAACGTCGAGGGGGAAATCACGGTGTTGAAAGCGGGCGGCGACTGGCAAGTGCTCCACGTGAACGATCTCAACGAAGAGATTCACGCGACGCCCGCGCTGCATGAAGGACGAATCTACGTGCGGACCAAGAGCGCCGTGTACTGCTTCGGCGCTCCTGTTTCCAAAGCCGGACCTAGTGGTGCTATCGGCAAGTGATCTTTAGGACGCCCTTCAGAGTCTGTGTGACAACGCAACGCGAAAGCAGCCCGCGTAGCTGGCGAAATATCGTCACAATATGGCGCCGGCTCCGCCGCTAAAAGCCTGCATCGCAGGCGATACAATGTTAGCCCCAGGCGTGAGCCTGGGGAAGACGGACCAAAAAAGCGAGCCGCGAAGCTGGCGGCACAAACACCTTGCCAGGCGCCAGCGCGTACCAAAATCGCAGGTTGAGATCGTGCGAAGGTCCGCAACCAGCAGCAGCACCACAATGGGGAAGCGTTTTGTGCCGCCCGCTTCGCGGGCTCATTGTTGCTGCTGGGTTTCCCCAGGCTGACGCCTGGGGCTAACGTTGTACCGCCTGCTACGCAGGCTCGCTTGCGTCAACTCCAACCGATAGCGATGTGAACGACGGAAATACCGCCTCCTGCGCAGGCCCGGTGCTCAGCCGTCACAAAATAACACGCCGATTCTTTTAGCACACTGCGGTTTTTATTGTCCATCGAATCAGACACGTAGGTCTCGCTGCTCCGGAATCCGTTGGAGCGATGTGTCACAATGGTTCGAATGCGCGCTCGGGCTAACCGGGAAGCGCAAACGGGTGAATTATCAAAATTACAAAACGAACCTACCGCGTACCTAAACGGAGTCGGCTTAATCGCTTGGAGACCACGTTTTGGCTACTCGCTATTACTCTCCAGCCACCGCCACAAGCGTGGCATCGTCGGCGAAATCTTCGCCGCAGAATGACGCGACCGCTTGCATGATCGTGTCGCGCAACTCGGCGGCGGACGCATTTTGATGTTCGGCCAGCATGGCGATCAAGCGATCTTCGCCAAATTCCTCTTCGGCGCCGTCGGCCGCTTCGGTGATGCCGTCGGTGAACATCAACAAGCGATCGCCGTCCGACCACTCGACCGCCGCCGACTGGAATGGCGCCGCCGGAAAGATTCCCAGCACCGGGCCGCCTACGTCAAGACGTGCCGTCGTGCCGTCGCGACGCACCAGGAGCGGCGGATTGTGTCCGGCGCTGACATACGTGATTCGGCGCGACGCGGCATCGAGCACGGCGTAGAAAAACGTAATGAATTTACCCGAAGGGATGCTCTGGCAAATCGCGCGATTCACGAGCGCGCACAATTCTTTCGGCTCGGGCTGCATCGACGCGTACGCTTTCACGGTCGCTTGCAGATTCGCCATCAACAACGCGGCGGGCATTCCTTTGCCCGACACGTCGCCGATCACCAACGCCAATTGCGTTTCGCTGAGGCGGAAAACGTCGTAGTAATCGCCGCCGACGGATCGGGCCGGCTGCCACGCGCCGGCGATCGTGAATCCGGGGAGTTGCGGAATCTCGCGCGGCAACAAACTTTGTTGAATGTCGCGCGCGTACTCGGATTCCTGACGTTCGTGGCGCTGCTGAAAATGATCGAAGGCGCGACTGACCTCGTCGCCGAACGCCGCGAGAAAGTGACGGTCGCCCGCTTCGTACTCCTGGCCATCGGATTTCGGCGCGAGACGCAGCACGCCGATCACTTCTTCGTCGGCGAACACGGGCAACAGCAAATCGGATCCAAACATCACCGGCGCGCGCGCCGACCGCAGCGCCGGCGCGTGATGCACCAAGGACAGAACTTCGGCGCGATCCTCCACAAACACGGGCCGGACTCCTAACACGCCTTCCGCGCGAGCGGACACGCTTTCGAGAAACGCCGCGCGATCCGGTTGCGCCGTGGCGTCGCTCTTGATTTCTTCGAGAACCCGCGAGGCGTGGAAGTTTTTCCCGAGGAGAAGCCGTTGCGCCACCGCGATCAGCGAATTGGCGACGGTCGATCGGATGGCCGCCGGCGCCTGGCCGATTTCCGCGGCCAGCCGCTTGCGCCGCACGTTGCGATTCGCGGGACCGCGGCTGGAACGCACGAAGTATCCGCCGTCGCGAAATTCGATCAGGCCCACGCGATCGAGTTCGGTGTATGCCTTGGCGATGGCGTTGCGATTCACGCGCAGTTGCTGGGCCAACGCGCCGATGGGCGGCAACTCCTCCCCAGGACGCAGCGTGCCCGCCGCGGCCGACGCCTTCATGTGATCGAGAATCTGCAGATAGACGGGCCGGCCCGAACGGAAGTCGATGCGCGGCAGCATCAGGGCATTTTGCCACAGCCCGTCCTCTGGCGTTCACCAAAGGACCAAGGTTTTTTCAATGCAGAAACTACAAGGCCGCCGTGCTTTTCAGGAACCCGCAGGAGTCTGTGTGACAACTGAGCGCCGAGCCTGCGACGGCAGGCGCCAGCGTGTAGCCCAGAGCGCGTGCCGAAGCGCTTTTGGCTTCGGCGAAGCTCTGGGATTGCGTCGGAGGAAAGGAAAGCCCACGACGTGGGCGACAGGACTTACGCTGAGCCTGCGCGCTGAGCCTGCCGCCCACTTTGTGGGCTTTTCAATTCTTGTGATCGGTGACCCCAGGGCTGGCCCACGAAAAAGCGCGCGGTCTGCGCCGCTGGGCCACACGCTGTCGCCTGTTTGTCGCAGGCTCGGCGCTCGGTTGTCGCACAGACTGCTTCGAGGCTCATTTGTCACGCAGGCTGCTTCGGCGCTCGGTTGTCACACGGACTCCCTTAGGGCTGCCTGCACCCTGGGTAGCCGCCCACAAAAACCGGACGGCCGGCGATGTGGTCGATCACCAAACGGCATTCCAGGCCGCTGGGCCAATGGATCGTCGCGATGTAACCGGGACGGGTCGGCCGGGGAGTCACCGAGACTGTGGCATTGCGAACCCAGCGCGCCGAGGACCGCGACAGAGGCGACGCCTTCGCGAGGTCCTCGCCGGTGAAATGTGCTTGGTTGCGCTGCACAAGCTTTTCGGTCGAGGCTTGGATTTCAGAGAAGGCCTCCCATCCGTTCCAGCCGGCGAAACTGGCGGTCCAGAGAAAACTGAACGCAAACCACATCGAGACAAAGGGTGCAAGATTCCGGAGTAGCGACACGGCGCTGTCTTGGCCGGGACGGCGAAACAGCCGATAGCCCCGGCGCAGGGCCAGCAGTACAACCGCCAGGAGGATGTAAGGCGAAACGTCGAAATGAGGCGTGAACGCCCCTGGATACGTCTCCAGCGTCGCGATAATGTAGGCTCGGAGCGATCCGGTGGTTTCCACGAGCCGCCTTCCCAATGCCTCGCCGGCTTGCAGCGCCATGGCGCTTCCGATGATCACGGGAAAGGTCCAGAGGGCCGCGCGGAGCGTGCCGTTGACCACGCAGGCGCACCAGAAGGACGTCAAGGTCATGAGTGACACCGCGAACATCCACATGAGCGTGGCGATTGGGTCCACAAACTTGAGAGGCGCGCCCGCGAAGAACCCGCCGGCGAGCAAGATCGAATCTGGCAAAACCACGGCGCAAACAAGACTCGTGAAGAGCGCGACCAGCAGTTTGATCAGCCAGAGACGTCCGGCCGTGACCGGCAACGTCAGATGCCACGCGTGTGTGCCGGAGGTTCGCTCCTCGCCCAGCGAGACGCAGCCGGCGAGGATGGCAATCAGTCCGCAAATCGCGACTACGGGAACGATCAAGCCGACCTTGAGCGGAGACTCGTGTGTAAGTGCGGGATCCGGCAACAGACCGAGCGCCGCGACGCAGGCGAGGTAGGCCGCCACAAGCACCGCCATCACCCAAAGCGCGCGCAGCATGCGAAATTCCTTGCGGATCAGGTTGAAAACGGGATCGGTGGCGCGAAACCGTCCCGCGAGATTCTCCGGCAAGATGTTGGGCAGCGACAACAGCACGTCGTGCCCGGCGAGGCCTCCGGAGGTTTGCAGATGAGTCAGTCGTCGATGGCTGAGCCACAACATCGCGATCGCGTAAGCGAGCGCGACGCCCGTCCAAACCGGCAGAGACGCCGGGGAAATACCGCTGAAGCGGACATAAGCGGCGAAAGCAAGGTTCGCTCCAAACATTGTTAGCGCGCCGAGGGCGATCCCACCCAGCGTCGATCCTGACAACAGCGTCCAGAACGGCATGGAGGCGGTCAGCGAGAGGATGATAATCGCGCCCAGCCATTCGTCGGAAAGCCCGATGTCAGACCGCAGCGCAAACCCCATGACCAGCCCAATGGAGATCGCCGCGCCGGCGCTGACCAACAGCTTTTCGCGCCAAATTCTCGAGCGATCCACCGGCTGGACTAGCAAAAGCGCGAAGGTATGGTGCGTGAACTCGTTGCCGAAGGTCAGCGCCGCCAGCAAGGGAATGCCGACGAAGAGCACCAACACGCGTGCTCCCTCGGCGAGCCCATGTGGGATTGCCGGGGCCACGGCCAACAATCCCGCGGCCATCATCCCGCACCACGGCCAGAATAACGCGCGCGCTTCTTTCTTGATCCGTACGGTTGTGGCACTCATATTCGCCTCCGAATCGCTCTCGTTCGCACGTTCCGAAAGTCCTCAATGTCCCGCAGTGGCCGGCGACGGCGGCGTGCTGGGAAGGAGGGTCCACTGGTATTCCGCGCCGTTAACCAGCCGAATGGTTGCTTGATTCACTCGCGAACCGGGCGCTGCCGGCGCGACAGCAATTGTGGATCCGGACAGCCAGCGCCGCGTCAAACGCGAGAGTGGCGCGCGCGTCGCCAGCGTATCTCCGGTCGTTCGGAATGATTCCTCCGGTCGATCTTTCGTCCTTTGTAATTCCACGGCGTTGCGAACTTCATCCGAGGGCGACCAATCGGAAACGCCAACCGCGGCGTAATACAACGCGCCTCCGAGAAAGGACACGAACACGAGCGGCGCCACGCATCGAAGAATCGCCGGCAGACTATCGCGCCGCGCGGCGCGAAAGAGTCCATAACTTCGAATCACGGCGTAAAGCAACGCCGGCGCAAAGATGACGGCCACGCCTTGAACCCACGCGCCAATGCTGGCCAAGGCCGACGATCCGATGTCCAGCCTGACAACGCTGAGGGTCAGCGGATCTAAGTGACGCCAAGCCGTCGTCCATTCCGCCACCGTTCCCGTCGTTCGAGTCAGTTCCGAGCCGAGCCACAATCCGGTCCCGCCGGCCGCGAAAATCAAACTGACTACGGGAGCGACCAACAGAACGGCTCGGAGCGTGCTCTTTGCTACGCAGGCGCACCAAAAACTCGTCAGCGTGATCAGCGACACGCAAAGCGTCCACGCCGCCATGGGCAAGAAACCCAGATAGCTCAGTTGCACAGATATTGCAGTCCCGCCGTGAATGGATCCGGCGGCAATCAGCAGCGCGACAGGAAGCAGGAACGCGGAGATCAAGCTGGCGGCCATCGCAACAATTAGCTTCAAGAGCCATTGCACGCGCACCGGCACCGGCAACGTCGCCTGCCAGGATTCCATTCCCGCTGCTTCCTCCTCGCCAACGGGCATGCAACCGCCGAGAACCGCCAGCAACGGAAGAAGACCGAACTGGGTAAACATCGCTCCGGCGTCGTGCTCGTTCCCCGCCGCCAAACCGGCCAGCACGCTATCGGCGCCCCGCAACGAGCGGAACAAAGCGAGAGCGAAGATCAATGCGTTCGTGCCGGCGGCGGCCATCCAGAACAGATGCATCAACACGATCTCCTTGCGGATCAGATTTCCCAATGCACCGGACGGACGGCTGCGAAATACGTGCGCGATCGTGGAAACAAAAGGTGCGCCGGCCATCGCGGCGTCACCGCCCGAGGAACTGGTGATCTGGAGTTGCGCAAATTTCCGCGCACCCAGCCACAACATCGTCGCGGAATAGAGAATCGCGAAGGTCGCCACCGAGTACGGACTGACCGCGGGAGTGAAGCGCATCCAGAAAGTGAGTCCCGGTGCGGTTCCGATGGACGACATCGCGCGCGAGACACCCTCGCTCCGCATCGTGGCCAGCGTAACGACCCAAAAGACGAGCCCGGGAATGGAAGCGCTGAGAAAGACGCCGCCAATCGCCGTGCGCGTGGTCAGCGTCCAAAAGAACGCCGAGGATGCAGTTAGCAACACCCAGGAAAACGCGAACACGGCATGAAAGAAGGTCAGACCGGGCCAAACACTGAACAAGCCCAGACACGCTAAAATCGCCGCGGATGTGACCGCCGCAAACATGACGGCGGTCTTTTCCCACCACAGGCGCAAACGGCTGTACGGCGCGGCCAGCCAGAGCGAAAACGTCCGGTGCTGATACTCATAGGCGAGTGCGAACGCCGCCAGCAGCGGAATCCCGAAAAAAAACATGAGCACGGGCAGGAGTTCCCGAAAAATCTCGAGCGATATCGGCCCCAGCCACAACCCTGGCGGCAAAAACGGCGGCAGCGCACCAAAAGCCGTCACGACGAGCCACGGCCAGAACAACGCGCGCGCTTCTTTCTTGATCCGGATTGCCGTTCCGCTCATATTCGCCTCCTAGCGCGTTCCTTGCCAGCACACGGGATTGTAGAACCACGCTCGCCCCGCTACTCCGGCGCCGGTCCGGCAAGTGAGTCCACTCGGAAACTGGACCAGCGCTTCCAGCAGTCCGTTATTGTTGACAATCGTGACCGTTGAGCCCTGCAGCCAACGTTTCGTCAGCGGCGACGTCAGCTTCAGTTCTTCGGGAGCTAGTTGCAACGGATGCTGTGCGTCCGCGGCCTTCAGACGTACTCCCAGAGCGCTGACGGATTGGTTTGCTTCCCGTAGCGGCTGCCACGCGCTATCGCGCCAACGTGTCGACATTCCCAAGATGTCCGCGCCGGCCACGGCCGTCGTCATGCTGACCATCAACGCCGCGGCGGCCATCCAGAGCATGAACGATCCGATGGAGCGCAACGGCGATCCTGTATGGCCGCGGAACATCCGCCAGCCGAGCAGGATCGCGACGCCGCCGAGCGAAGCGAACCAAAACAAGACGCTCGGCAGCTCGCCGGCGGACGAAGGATTCAGGTGGTATGTGGCGATCACCGAATCGACCAGTAAAGTGCGAACGTGCAGAATTCTGTCGCGTACAAACACGCCGCCGTTTTCGCCGACCAGGAACGCGAATCCCGACACGAACATCGCCGGAAACATCGCCAGGGCCGCGCCCACGGTGTGGCGCAAAGCGCTGGCGCACGCGAACGCCACGGTGCACGCCAACGGCAACGCGCCCACCAGGATCCACGTTTCTCCTCGTAGAGGCGGGCGAAGTCCGAAGACGGCCGCGGCCGTTTCCGCCGCCACATATGGGATCACCACCGCGCACATCAACGACGTGAATATCGCGACGCTGAATTTTACAAGCCACTGGCGCCGCGCCGAAACCGGCTGCGTCATCATCATCGTGTGCGTCTTTAGGTTTGCTTCCTCGCCCATCGGAATGCATCCGGCGAGCACGGCGATCAGCATCGTGAATCCACCGACTAAGATACCGCTGGCCAGTTCGATGTATTGGTATTTCGCGGACAAGCTTGCACCGCGCTCGGTGTTGAGCAACAAGCCGAAGATCCAACTCGCCGCCAGCGGCGCCGACATGATCCACGCGCCGGCTTGCAGGCGGAATTCCTTGCGGATCAGATTCCCGAGCGCGCCGGTGGGACGCGAGCGCAACGCCCGCGAGAGTGCGCTGGGCATCCATCGATCGTCGGAAGTCAGCACGTTCTCCCCGGCCGTTCCCGATACCTGGAACCTTTCGAAGCGGCGCTTGCCGAGCCACAGCGTCACCACCGAGTAGATTGCTTCGACGACGGCAGCGGCGATCAAAGTATTTCGTACGGCGGCATCGGAGGGACTAAGGCCTTCGAAATCGGTGACGAAGGAGAGAAAAACAAACGCCATCGTAAACTGCGCGGCTAGATTCAGCGCGCCGCTGCCGATGGTGGATCGCGCGTGCAAGGACCAAAACACCGAGGAGCAAACCACCGCGATCATCGCCATGGCCAGCAGCACCACGAGAATGGGTTCGATGAAGTCCGCGCGCCATCCGCAGTACAGATAGAGCGCGCCTGCCGATAGCATCGCCGCGACGAGCACGGCCATTTTTTCCAGCCAAATTCGCGTGCGACTCTCCGGTTGGCCGAGAAGCAGCGAAAGCGTCCCGTACTGAAGTTCATTCCCGAGCGAGACGCCCGCCACCATCGCGACGGCCAGCGGGAATCCTATTCTTCCGATCATGGAAAGAACAACGCCGAAGGCCTCCGCTCCCGGAAGCGACGAAGCCGTCAGCGGACGCAGCAATTGCAGCAATGCAAAGAACAACAACAGGGCCCACGGTTCGGCCATCATTCGCACTTCTTTGTACAGCCTGATTGTTGTGGCACTCATTGTTCGCCTCCCGTGTCACTCGCCGCGTGGCAGGACGGACGAGACGCCAAAACACCGCGGTCATCCATCCCGATGAAACAATCCGATCCACTGACCAGCCGCACCGTCGCCGTAAGGAGATGCGTTTTCTGGGCGCGCGCCACTGAAATCGTGGAGCCTTCCAGCCACTGCTGCGTGAGCGGCGAGATTTCCGGCAATTCCTCCGGCCTCACGCGCAGCGGATGCGCGGCGTCTACGGCGAGTACGCGAGGTCCCAGTTTCACGAGCGCTTTGTGCGCATCCTCAAGCGGCTGCCAGCCTCCCGCGATGTACAAGTCGCGAGCCGGCGCCGGCAGCGCGCCCGCGCCCGCCACAGCGGCCCCGAAGCTAAATGCAAACGCCGCGAAGGCCAGCACCCCAAGCGACGCGATCTTGCGCTGTCTGCTGTGCGGGCGAAACAACCGTTCGCTGATCGGAATCGCCACCATAAACATCGCGACCGACAACACCGCGCACACGAACAACTCGCTCGGTTCACGCGGGTCGAGGTGCCCGCGTGCGACGATGGAATCGCGCCAAGTGGTGGATCCGTGCCACCACCGCTGGATCACAAGTTCGCCGATCTTCTCACCGCCGACCAAAGCTGCGGCCGCGCCCCACGTCCCGAAGAAACCAGCAGCAACAGCAGCCGGCGTTCCCGGCCAAGCGCTGGAGCCCGTAAAAGAAATCACCGTCGCCACCGAGACGAAGCAGATGATGGGGCCAAACAGGGGCCAGAACTCGAAAGTCGCGTGGAATAGGCGCGCGGCCGTCGCGGACAGGACCCACGGGATCAAGACCGTGCAACAGAGCGCCGCGAAGAGCGCCGTCCCGAGTTTCACGGACCACAAACGCCGCGAGGAGACCGGTAAAGTCATCATCGAAGTGTATGTGCCCAGCGACATTTCCTCTCCGACGGCCGCGCTTCCAGCAAAAATGGCCGTCACAGAACTGACCAATACGGCGAAGAGGATGCCAAGTCCTCCCACGAGACCGGGACCAGCAGGCCGGCCACTTCGCACCACAAAGCAAGCCCAACCGATCGCCACCGGCAGCGCGAGAATCCACGCCACGCGCTGCACGCGGATTTCCTTGCGAATCATGTTGGCAAGCGCGCCGGTGGGACGGCTGCGCAACGCACCGGCCAGTGCCCCAGGCAACCAAAAATCGCCCGCCAACGGTGTATTGGCTCCGGCCATCGGGAGAATTTGCATGCGCTCGTATCGCCGCTTGCCCAGCCACAGCATCACGCCGCTGTAGCACAACGTCACGGTCACGATGGCGGAAATCGCCGTGCGCACAACGGAGTCTGACGGGTGGGCGCCAAGCCGCGGATTCAGGAATCGCCAAACCGCAATCCCGCCCGCTCCATGAACGAAGACGTTGAACACGATGCCGGCCACACCGACCCAATTGACCCAGAACGCGGTCGAGCAAATCATCGCCAGCACGCCCATCAGGATCAACGTGCTGGGGACCGGCCGATCGTGCGGGAGACCGAACCTGACGATCCAGATCGGACACAGCACAATCACCAGCGCAAAGACGGCGGCGGTTTTTTCGGTCCAGATGCGGGCGCGGCTCAGCGGTTGGGTCAGGAGCAACGGCAGCGTCTTGCACTCGATTTCCAACAGCCACGGAAGAGAGGCCGCCAGCGCCAGGAAAATATAAAACGTTTTCCCCAGCGCCAATTCCGTCAACCGCCATTCTTCATCGCTGAAGCCGGGATGTTTCATCCAAGGCAACGGCAGCGCGGCGAAGATCAGCAGCATCAGCCCGACTTGCGAGAGATGGTGCGCTTCCTTGCGAAATCTCGTGAATGTGGGACTCATAGGAGCCTCTGCTATTGAAGCGTCGCGACGAAAATTTCTTCGAGCGTCAACGCTTCGGCCGAGAGATCCTCAGGATTGCGCTCGCGGAAGCGCTGCATCATGCTGGCGCTGGCACCGTCGACCACCACTTCGATCTCGCGACCCTCGCGGCGCACGCGCAGCGCGTCGCTCAAGTCGAAATCGGGCGGCGGCGCGGCGAAACGCGCGCGGATTTTCTTGTAGCGCTCGCGCGCCTGATCGGCATCGAGCGCCACGATCGCGCGACCGCGGTCGACGATCGTGAACGCGTCGATCAATCCCTCGAATTCCGCGATCAAATGCGTGGACACCAAAATCGTGCGCCCGGGATTTCCCTCCTGATACGCGCCGATCACCGTTTCGATAAATTCGCGGCGCACGATGGGATCGAGTCCCGAGGTCGGCTCGTCGAGCACCAACAAATCGGGCTCCGGACAAATCGCGGCGATCAATCCCAACTGCGTGCGCTGACCCTTCGAGAGCGCGCCGGCTTTCTTCGACACGTCGAGATGAAAACGCCCCAGCAATTCGCGCTCCGTGTCGGCGTTCCACTGATCGCGGAACGACGCCAGATAGTCGAGCGTTTCGCGCACCGTCATCCAGGGATAGAACGCCACTTGATCCGGCACGTACGCCAGGCGCCGCTTCACCGCGACTTCCGCCTTCGCCGGATCGAGACCGAACACGCGCACTTGTCCCTTCTGCGGCTGCAGCAGATTCAGCAGGCACTTCATCGTGGTGGTTTTGCCCGCGCCGTTGCGTCCGAACAATCCGTAGCACTTGCCGGGCGGAACGCTGAGCGTGAAGTTGTCGAGCGCTTCGGCGGTTCCATAGGAGTAGCTGAGGTTTTCGATTTGTACAACCGGAGTAGCGGTGTTCATGGTTAATGCCTCCTTATTCCTGTCGATCTTCATTCGCCTTGCGTTTGTCGCCGAACGCTTGCAACCGCTCCCGAATCATGACGAGAAATTCAGGATCGGGGACTTGCAAATGATGCGCCATCACAATCGCTTGATCGATCTCTTCCACCAGCATCTTGCGGCGCACTTCTTTCTTTAATGGCGAATGATTTTCCTTAAGAAAACAGCCCTTGCCCGGCAGCGTCTCGATGACTCCCAAGCTTTCCAACTCCGCGTACGCTTTAGCGACCGTGTTGCGATTCACGCGCAGATCTTCGGCGACGGGCCGAATCGACGGCAGCGCCTCGCCCGGCTGTAACGCGCCCGAAGCCGCCGCCGCCTTCACCTGCTCCACGATCTGAAGGTAGACAGGCAATCCAGACTTGAAGTTGATTTGTAGAACCATGGCCTGTCCTCCTCTGTCATATGACAGTAGGACAGTTTGCGGGGGATGTCAAGGGTATCTTTTGGGTAGGGAAGAAAATGCTGAAGGCAAAAGGCAAAAGTCAAAAGGCAAAAGGCAAAAGTTTCGGACGTGGCGTTGCGCTCGTAGCGTGCGGCTCTATTGTCCTTTGGTGCCGCTCGTCCGCCTGAGAGGGTCCTTTTGCCTTTTGCCTTTTGCCTTTTGCCTTTTGCCTTTTGCCTTTTGCCTTTTGCCTTTTGCCTTTTGCCTTTTGCCTTTTGCCTTTTGCCTTTTGCCTTTTGCC